>CAVXIJ010000006.1:0-481807 GCA_963761765.1 uncultured Actinomycetota bacterium | reverse complement strand
CCTGCGCGCCCAGGAGGACACCAGGTTCCTCGTCCTGGAGATGGGCGCCCGCTACATCGGCGACATCCGCTACCTCACCAGCCTGACGCCGCCCAGGATCGGCCTCGTCCTCAACGTCGGCACCGCCCACATCGGAGAGTTCGGCGGCCGGGAGCAGATCGCGCAGGCCAAGGGCGAGATGGTGGAGGCGCTGCCCGCCGCCGATGCGGGCGGCATCGCCGTGCTCAACGCGGACGACCCGCTGGTACGCGCCATGGCCGCACGCACCAAGGCCCGTGTCGTGTACTTCGGAGTGGCGAACGAACCCGAAAAACCCGAAGACCACGAAAAAACCGACGTAGCCGACGTACGCGCCGAGAACGTCCGCCTCACGGCGACCGGACAGCCCGCGTTCCGTCTTCACACACCCTCCGGGTGCAGCGACGTGACCTTGCGCCTGTACGGTGAGCATCACGTGTCGAACGCGCTTGCCGCCGCCGCCGTCGCCCATGAGTTGGGCATGTCCGTGCACGAGATCGCCCAGGCGCTCTCCGAGGCGGGCACCCTCTCCCGCTGGCGGATGGAGGTCACCGAGCGCCCGGACGGCGTGACGGTGGTCAACGACGCCTACAACGCGAATCCCGAGTCCATGCGAGCCGCCTTGCGCGCGCTCGCGGCGATGGGCGAGGCCCGGCGGGCTGAGGGGGGACGCACGTGGGCGGTGCTCGGTCAGATGGCCGAGCTCGGGGACGAGTCGCTCGCCGAGCACGACGCGGTCGGACGGCTCGCCGTCCGGCTCAACGTGAGCAAGCTCGTGGCGGTCGGGGACCAAGAAGCGGCCTGGCTGCGCATGGGCGCCTACAACGAGGGTTCGTGGGGTGAGGAGTCGGTGCACGTGTCCGACGCACAGGCGGCGGTCGACCTGTTGCGCAGTGAACTGCGTCCGGGGGATGTCGTGCTCGTGAAGGCATCGAGATCGGTGGGTCTGGAGCGGGTGGCCACCGCGCTGCTGGAGACGGACGGCGGATCAGGCGCGCAGGGGCGCGGCGAGGGCGAGGTTGCCGCCCGATGATGAACCAGATCCTGTTCTCGGGCGTCATCGGTCTCTTCCTGACCCTGGTGGGCACGCCGCTGCTGATCAAGCTGCTGGCCCGCAAGGGCTACGGGCAGTACATCCGGGACGACGGGCCGCGCGAGCACCACGCCAAGCGCGGTACGCCGACCATGGGTGGCATCGCGTTCATCCTGGCGACGATCATCGCCTACTTCCTCAGCAAGGTGATCACCGGCAAGCCGCCCACCTTCTCCGGGCTGCTGGTGCTCGGCCTGATGACGGGCATGGGCCTGGTCGGCTTCCTCGACGACTACATCAAGATCGTCAAGCGCCGCTCGCTCGGCCTGCGCGCCAAGGCGAAGATGGCGGGCCAGCTGATCGTCGGCATCGGCTTCGCGGTCCTCGCGCTGATGTTCGCGGACGGCCGGAACAACACCCCGGCGTCCACCAAGCTCTCCTTCACCGCCGACTTCGGCTGGTCCATCGGCCCGGTGCTGTTCGTCATCTGGGCGCTGTTCATGATCCTCGCCATGTCGAACGGCGTGAACCTCACCGACGGCCTGGACGGCCTGGCCACCGGCGCCTCCGTGATGGTCTTCGGCGCTTATACGTTCATCGGCGTCTGGCAGTTCCAGGAGTCCTGCGCCAACGCCATGACGCTCACCAACCCGGCGGCCTGTTTCGAGGTGCGTGACCCGCTCGACCTCGCGGTGGTGGCGTCCGCGCTGATGGGCGCCTGCTTCGGCTTCCTGTGGTGGAACACCTCGCCGGCCAAGATCTTCATGGGCGACACCGGCTCCCTGGCGCTCGGCGGCGCTCTTGCGGGCCTCGCCATCTGCTCCCGCACGGAGCTGCTGCTGGCCCTGCTCGGCGGCCTCTTCGTACTGATCACGATGTCCGTGGTCATCCAGGTGGGCTCCTTTAGGCTCACCGGCAAGCGCGTCTTTAGGATGGCGCCGCTCCAGCATCACTTCGAACTCAAAGGCTGGTCCGAGGTCCTGGTCGTGGTCCGCTTCTGGATCATCCAGGGCATGTGCGTGATCGTCGGCCTCGGTCTCTTCTACGCAGGGTGGGCGGCCGAGAAATGACCAATGCGTGGGCGTCGAGCGGGCTGGCGGGGCAGCACATCACCGTCGCGGGGCTCGGGGTGAGCGGCATCAGTGCGGCCCGCGCACTGGCCGGCCTCGGCGCCCGCGTCACCGTCGTCGACGGCGGCGACAGCGCCGCGCACCGCGAGCGGGCCGCCGGACTTGAGGACGCCGACGAGCGCATCCACGTACGCCTCGGCGACGGCACGAGCCTGCCGCCCGGCACGGACCTCGTCGTCACCTCGCCCGGCTGGAAGCCCTCCTCGCCGCTGTTCGCGGCGGCGGCCCAGGCGGGCGTGGACGTCGTCGGCGACGTCGAGATCGCCTGGCGGCTGCGCGGGATCGCGGGCGGCTCGGCCGCACCCTGGCTGGCCGTCACCGGCACCAACGGCAAGACCACCACGACCCGGATGCTCGCCGCGATCCTGTCCGCGGCCGGACTGCGCACCACCGCCGTCGGCAACATCGGCACCCCGATCATCGACGTCGTCCTCGACGGTGAGCCCTATGACGTCCTGGCCGTCGAACTCTCCAGCTACCAACTGCACTGGGCGCCTTCGCTGCGGGCGCACAGCGCGGCCGTGCTGAACCTGGCTCCCGACCATCTCGACTGGCACGGCTCCATGGAGGCCTACGCGGCCGACAAGGGCCGGATCTACCAGGGCAACCAGGTCGCCTGCGTCTACAACACCGCCGACAAGGCCACCGAGGACCTGGTGCGGGAGGCCGACGTCGAAGAGGGCTGCCGCGCCGTCGGGTTCACCCTCTTCGCACCCGCGCCCTCCCAACTCGGCGTGGTGGACGGCGTCCTTGTCGACCGGGCCTTCGTACCTCAGCGGCACCAGCAGGCGCAGGAGCTCGCAGAGGTCTCCGACGTCCAGCCGCCCGCCCCGCACAACATCGCCAATGCCTTGGCGGCGGCGGCCCTGGCGCGGGCCTACGGGGTCCCGGCCAGTGCGGTGCGCGACGGGCTGCGGGCCTTTCGGCCCGACGCACACCGCATGCAGCACATCGCCGACGTGGACGGCATCGCGTACGTCGACGACTCCAAGGCGACCAACACCCATGCCGCGGAGGCCTCCTTGGCCTCGTACGAGTCGATCGTGTGGCTCGCCGGTGGGCTCGCCAAGGGGGCGACCTTCGACGAACTCGTCGTCAAGTCGGCACCGCGGCTGCGCGGGGTGGTGCTGATCGGTGCCGATCGGGCCCTCATCCGCGAAGCGCTTGCGCGACACGCCCCCGAGGTCCCGGTGGTGGACCTCGAACGGACCGACACTGGGGCGATGGCGGCGGCGGTCCGGGAGGCGACGCGGCTCGCCACGCCGGGGGACACGGTGCTTCTGGCTCCTGCGTGCGCCTCCATGGACATGTTCACCAACTACAACGTGCGCGGAGATGTGTTCGCGGAGGTGGTCCGCGGGCTCACTCCTGTGGGAGGCGCCTGAGCCGCCGGTTCGCCGGGTTGTGCGGTACGCCGGCCGGGCCGTGGGGTTCGGGGTGCCGGATGCTTTGGGAGGGACGCCTTGGGCGGGTTGTGGCTTGGGCTCTACGGACGGCTGTCCGCCGGTGGTACGGCGTCGTGCCGGTCCTCCCCGACGGCCTCTCAGGCGGGGCAGGCGCTGTCGTCTTCGCTCATGCCTGAGCAGCCGTGGGAGACCTCCAGGAGGACGGTCTCCCACAGTGCGTGGGGACGCTGCTCGCGCGGCGGGAGAGCTGGTGTCTAGAAGCGGCGGGCGCGCGCCCGTACGCCGGGTCGGGCAGCCCGGGCAACCTTCCGCGCCTCGTCGAACTCCGAACGCCCGAACGCCCGGACGCGTGCCCCGGTGGGTGCCTTTCGGAGGGTTTGTACGGCGGGCTCGACGGGCCTGGGACCGGCCGTTGACCGCTTATTATGTGATTCTCGGCAGTAGTCTGCTGATCACCGTACTCGGTCTTGTGATGGTCTACTCGGCCTCCATGATCCGGGCGTTGCAGCTCTCGCTACCCGGCTCGTACTTCTTCCGCAAGCAGTTCCTCGCGGCCGTCATCGGCTCGGTTTTGATGCTCGCAGCCGCCCGGATGCCGGTGCGGCTGCACCGCGCGCTCGCGTATCCACTGCTGGCCGCCTCCGTCTTCTTGATGATGCTGGTGCAGGTGCCCGGGATAGGGATGGCGGTGAACGGCAACCAGAACTGGATCTCGATCGGCGGCCCGTTCCAGCTCCAGCCCAGTGAGTTCGGCAAGCTGGCCCTCGTGTTGTGGGGCGCCGACCTGCTCGCACGCAAGCAGGAGAAGAGGCTGCTCACCCAGTGGAAGCACATGCTGGTGCCGCTGGTGCCGACCACCTTCATGCTGCTCGGACTGATCATGCTCGGCGGCGACATGGGCACCTCGATCATCCTGACCGCCATCCTCTTCGGGCTGCTGTGGCTCGCGGGGGCGCCCACGCGGCTGTTCGCGGGGGTGTTCACGGTGGCCGCCCTGATCGGCCTGCTGCTGATCACGACCAGCGCCAACCGGATGTCCAGACTCGGCTGCATCGGAGCCACCCAGCCGGGCCCGGACGACCAGTGCTGGCAGGCGGTGCACGGCATCTACGCGCTGGCCTCCGGCGGATTCTTCGGATCCGGACTCGGGGCGAGCGTGGAGAAATGGGGCCAACTGCCCGAAGCTCATACCGACTTCATCTTCGCCGTCACCGGAGAGGAGCTCGGTCTTGCGGGGACGCTGTCGGTCCTCGCCCTGTTCGCGGCTCTAGGCTATGCGGGTATCCGCGTGGCAGGACGCACGGAAGAACCGTTCGTACGGTATGCCGCGGGAGGCGTGACCACGTGGATCACTGCCCAGGCTGTGATCAACGTCGGTGCGGTGCTCGGCCTGCTGCCGATCGCCGGAGTCCCGCTCCCGCTGTTCTCCTACGGCGGCTCGGCCCTGTTGCCGGCCATGTTCGCCGTCGGCTTGCTGATCGCCTTCGCGCGTGACGAACCGGCCGCGCGGGCGGCGCTTGCGACGCGGCAGGTCGGCTTCGGCAGGCAGGTCTTTGGTAGAAAGTGGGCGGCACGAGGCAGTGCGGCCGGCCCAAGCGGCCGGGAGCCTCGCAGATGGAACACGATGCGACGGCGCGCCACCGCGCGTTCGTCCGGAGAGCGGTGAATTTCGGTGCATGTCGTACTCGCCGGTGGGGGGACCGCCGGCCACATCGAGCCCGCGCTCGCCCTCGCGGACGCCCTGCGCAGGCAGGACCCGACCGTGGGAATCACGGCCCTGGGCACGGAGCGCGGACTCGAAACCCGTCTGGTCCCCGAGCGGGGCTACGAACTCGCGCTGATCCCCGCGGTACCACTGCCGCGCAAGCCGACCCCCGAGCTGATCACTGTGCCCGGGCGGCTGCGCGGCACGATCAAGGCGGCCGAGCAGATCCTGGAGCGCACCAAGGCTGACGCGGTGGTCGGCTTCGGCGGCTATGTGGCGCTGCCCGGCTATCTCGCGGCCAAACGGCTCGGGGTGCCGATCGTCGTCCACGAGGCCAACGCGCGTCCCGGGCTCGCCAACAAGATCGGTTCCCGGTACGCGGCGCAGGTCGCCGTGTCCACCCCGGACAGCAAGCTGCGCAACTCCCGCTATATCGGCATCCCGCTGCGCCGCTCGATCGCCACGCTCGACCGCGCCGCCGTCCGCCCCGAGGCGCGCGCCGCGTTCGGCCTCGACCCGCAGGCCCCGACCTTGCTGGTCTCCGGCGGATCGCAGGGCGCACGCCGGCTCAACGAGGTGGTGCAGCGGGTAGCTCCCGTGCTGCAGCGCTCCGGGATCCAGATCCTGCACGCGGTGGGCCCGAAGAACGACATGCCACAGGTCGACCACATGCCGGGAATGCCGCCCTACGTCCCGGTACCGTACGTGGACCGTATGGATCTCGCCTACGCCGCGGCCGACATGATGCTCTGCCGGGCGGGCGCGATGACCGTCGCCGAGCTCTCCGCCGTCGGACTGCCGGCCGCCTATGTTCCGCTGCCCGTCGGCAACGGCGAACAGCGGCTGAACGCCCAGCCGGTGGTCAAGGCGGGTGGCGGTCTGCTGGTCGACGACGCCGAGCTCACGCCCGAGTGGGTGCAGGCTCATGTGCTGCCGGTGCTCTCCGATCCGCACCGGCTGTACGAGATGTCCCGTGCCGCCTCCGAGTTCGGCCGCAGGGACGCCGACGAACTGCTGGTCGGGATGGTGTACGAGGCGATCGCGGGGCGCCGGGGGGCGTGACGGAGGTACGTCACGCGCCACTGCTCAAGGCACTGTGCGGTCGAAGAGCGGGGGAGTGACAGGAGGCAGGCAGAGGTGTCCGGACCGACCACCGCAGGACCGGGCGAGCGGCCGCAGCCGGAGGCCGGGCCGCCCGGGTCAGGGCCGCGCCGCGGGCCGCGGCGCAGGACCGGGCTGCCGCGTGCGGGGCGGCCCGCCCTGCCGCGCGCCTGGCGGCTGCTCGGTCCCGTGCGCCGCCGCCGGCTGGTCGCCTCGTGCGTGGTCTTCGTCCTGCTGCTGGGCGGCTTCGGCGGCTGGGCGCTGTACGGCTCGGACTGGCTGCGGGTGGAGCACGTCAGCGTGTCGGGCACCCGGGTGCTCACGCCGGGCGAGGTGCGCGAGGCGGCGGCCGTCGGGCTTGGCTCGCCGCTGATTTCGGTGGACAGTGACGTCATTGCCGAGCGGCTGCGGCGGACTTTGCCGCGTATCGACTCGGTCGACGTGGTCCGTTCCTGGCCGCATGGAATCGGACTGAAAGTGATCGAGCGGACGCCTGCGCTGCTTATCGAGAAAGGCGGAAAGTTCGCCGAAGTGGACGCGAAAGGAGTGGCATTCGCGACTGTCGCCGTGCCGCCCAAGGGCGTTCCGCTGCTGGAATTGGCGGCAGGGCCCGATACGAGCAGTGCCGCGAGTCTGCGGCGCTTCGGCCCCGGGCGTCTGATCGGTGCCGCGGTACGGGTGGCCGGCGATCTTCCGGTGGCCGTCGCCCGTGACACCCGCGTACTCAAAGTCCGCTCATACGACAGTATTTCCGTGGAGTTGACCCAAGACCGCGTGGTTCTGTGGGGGAGCGATGAGCGGGGTGCCGAGAAGGCCGGAGCGCTCACCGCTCTCATGAAAGCAGTTCCGCACGCCAGGCACTTCGACGTCAGCGTCCCCACGGCCCCTGCCGTGGCAGGGAGTTGACGGCCGTCATCGCAGGCCAGCACCCTGGTTGTGCAGCGCTACGGGTGATCACATAGGGTGAAAAGAAAAACGGGAGGTTCGGCGTGTTCGTTGAACGGGCGCCACTTGTCGACTTAGTGTCCTGTTTCGAAGGGTCAGACGAAACCCAGCAACAGGCACACTGGTAACCCTAAACTTCACGGTTAGGGTTCGGGTCGGCAGTTCGGACCCAGTTCGAACCGACCCATTCGGCATCGCTGCCGCGGCGCAACAAGCGCGCGGCGGCACGTAATCGAGGCGAGAGGCCTTCGACGTGGCAGCACCGCAGAACTACCTCGCAGTCATCAAAGTCATCGGTGTCGGCGGCGGTGGTGTCAATGCCATCAACCGGATGATCGAGGTCGGTCTCAAGGGCGTCGAGTTCATCGCCATCAACACCGACGCGCAAGCCCTGTTGATGAGCGACGCCGACGTCAAGCTTGACGTCGGCCGTGAACTCACCCGCGGCCTCGGCGCCGGAGCCAACCCGGCCGTCGGCCGCAAGGCCGCCGAGGACCACCGCGAGGAGATCGAGGAGGTCCTCAAGGGGGCCGACATGGTCTTCGTCACCGCCGGAGAGGGCGGTGGCACCGGCACTGGCGGCGCGCCAGTAGTGGCCAACATCGCCCGCTCGCTCGGCGCCCTCACCATCGGCGTGGTCACCCGCCCGTTCACCTTCGAGGGCCGGCGCCGCGCCAACCAGGCGGAGGACGGCATCGCCGAGCTCCGCGACGAGGTCGACACCCTCATCGTCATCCCGAACGACCGACTGCTGTCCATCTCGGACCGCCAGGTCAGCGTCCTGGACGCCTTCAAGTCCGCGGACCAGGTGTTGCTCTCCGGTGTCCAGGGCATCACCGATCTGATCACCACACCCGGCCTGATCAACCTCGACTTCGCCGACGTCAAGTCCGTGATGTCCGAGGCCGGTTCCGCGCTGATGGGCATCGGCTCGGCGCGCGGCGACGACCGTGCGGTGGCCGCCGCCGAGATGGCGATCTCCTCGCCGCTGCTGGAGGCCTCCATCGACGGCGCACGAGGCGTGCTGCTCTCCATCTCCGGCGGCTCCGACCTCGGCCTCTTCGAGATCAACGAGGCCGCCCAGCTGGTCAGCGAGGCCGCGCACCCCGAGGCCAACATCATCTTCGGTGCGGTCATCGACGACGCTCTCGGCGACGAGGTGCGCGTCACCGTGATCGCCGCGGGCTTCGACGGCGGCCAGCCGCCCGCCAAGCGGGACAGCCACCAGGGATCGTCCTCGGCCCGCCGCGATGAGCCGGTCCGCGCCAGCGAACCTCGTCCGAGCGAGACCCGCCCGGCCTTCGGCGGCCTCGGCAGCGTCATCCCGCGCGAGGATCACACCCCGGTGGAGCCCAGCCCGGTCGGTGACCTGACGGGCGCCTCGCAGGGCCCGCCGGCCCCTCGGTCCTATCCGGACAGCGCCGCCGAGGAGCTGGACGTTCCGGACTTCCTCAAGTGACCGGGGGCGCCCGCTGCCAGGCCCGCGGGGCAGTGGGAAACTTCTGACGTGATAGGAAGGCACGGCGCCCCGGCCACGGGGCGCATCGACCCGGCGAGCGCGAGGAGCACCGTGAGCACGGCCGGCCCGTCGGGCACACCCTGCGCGGGAGCGGCACGGACGGCACAGGCTCCGACGAGCACGGCGCGCTCAGGACCCGATGTGAGCGTCTCGGACGGCGCGCACTTCGCCTTCACCGACCGGTGGGGCGGCGTGAGCGCCGCTCCTTATGCGGAGCTCAACCTCGGCGGCGCGGTCGGCGACGACTCCGAAGCCGTCCGAGGCAACCGCGCACGCGCCGCCGCCCTGCTCGGTCTCGATCCCGCCGGCGTGGTCTGGATGAACCAGGTGCACGGGCGCGCGGTGGCCGTCGTGGACGAACCCTGGGGCGAGCGGCCGGTGCCCGAGGCGGACGCCGTCGTCACCACCCGCCGCGGCCTGGCCCTCGCCGTCCTGACCGCCGACTGCACGCCCGTCCTGCTGGCCGACCCGGTGGCCGGCATCGCCGCCGCGGCGCACGCGGGCCGTCCCGGCATGGTCGCCGGAGTGGTCCCCGCCACGGTGCACGCCATGGTGGGGCTCGGCGCGGCGCCCGAGAGGATCCTGGCCCGCACCGGACCCGCCGTCTGCGGCCGGTGCTACGAGGTTCCCGAAGCGATGCGCGCCGAAGTCGCCGCCCGCGAGCCCGCCGCGTTCGCCACCACCTCCTGGGGCACCCCCGCCGTCGACGTGAGCGCGGCGGTGCACGACCAGTTGGCGCGCCTCGGCGTGCACCACCGCGAGCAGTCCGGGGTGTGCACACTGGAGTCGGCCGACCACTTCTCGTACCGTCGAGACCGCACCACCGGGCGGCTCGCGGGCTATGTCTGGCTGGACTGAGGGGCATGACCGATCGCAAGGCACAACTCGCCGCGAATCTAGCGGCCGTGGAGGAACGCATCGCCTCGGCCTGTGCGGCGGCGGGCCGCGGGCGAGAAGAGGTGACCCTGATCGTGGTCACCAAGACCTATCCCGCGAGCGACGTTCGGGTTCTCGCGGAACTCGGCGTCCGGCAGGTGGCCGAAAATCGCGATCAGGAAGCGGCATCAAAGGCCGCTGAATGCGCTGATCTGCCGCTTACATGGCATTTCGTCGGTCAATTGCAGACCAATAAAGTGCGTTCTGTGGCCAGTTATGCCGATGTCGTGCAGTCGATCGACCGTCCGAAACTCGTCGGTGCGCTCTCCCGGCAAGCGGAGAGCGCGGGTCGGGAGATCGGCTGTCTGATTCAGGTCGCGCTCGACGCCGAGCAGCGGGAGGAGTCGTCCGCCGAGGTCGGCGGCGCCGGGCCGGCGGGGCGCGGGGGCGTTTCTCCTGCGCAGATCGAGGAGTTGGCCGGTCTGATCGCCGACGCGCCGGGGCTCTGGCTCGGTGGTCTGATGACCGTCGCGCCGCTGGCCGGACCGTATGCCGGACGCCAGCGCGCCGCCTTTGAGCGGTTGAGGGAATTCTCAACCGCCCTGCGCTCGGCCCATCCTGCTGCGAACATGGTGTCCGCAGGGATGAGCGCGGACCTCGAACAGGCCGTGGCCGCCGGGGCGACACATGTACGCGTCGGTACCGCGGTACTCGGAGTCCGCCCCAGGCTCGGGTAACGTCGCCAAGAAGTCGGACCACAGCACAAAATATGGTCTTTTCCGCAAATTTGGAGAAATCGGACACGCGGAGAAGGCCAGAAGACCGGGACGGGTCACGTGGATCGCGGGCACTTGGTTGGCATCAGCCGATCCACCACGCTGATCCACCACAGAGCGGAGGATGCAGAGCATGGCCGGCGCGATGCGCAAGATGGCGGTCTACCTCGGCCTCGTGGAGGACGATGGGTACGACGGCCGGGGGTTCGACCCCGATGACGACTTCGAGCCCGAGCTCGACCCTGAGCCGGAGCGGGACCGCCGACGGCATGAGGCGCCACTCGCGTCTCACCAGCACCGTCAGCCTCTTCAGTCCCATCAGCCCGAAAGGGATGAATCGGTGCGTTCCGCAGCGTCATCGATTCATCGCGAACCGGCTCCGCTTTCGGCGGAATCAGGACGTCCGGCGCGTATTGCTCCCGTGTCGTCCATCACACCTGAACGTCAGAGCCTGGAGAAGAACGCACCGGTGATCATGCCCAAGGTCGTGTCCGAACGAGAGCCGTACCGGATCACCACGCTGCACCCCCGGACCTACAACGAAGCCCGTACCATCGGGGAACACTTCCGTGAGGGCACGCCGGTGATCATGAATCTGACGGAGATGGACGACACGGACGCGAAGCGACTTGTCGACTTTGCCGCCGGTCTCGTCTTCGGTCTTCATGGCAGCATTGAACGGGTGACGCAGAAAGTGTTTCTGCTGTCTCCTGCTAACGTCGATGTCACGGCGGAGGACAAGGCCCGCATCGCAGAGGGCGGGTTCTTCAACCAGAGCTGAGACGCAAGACCAGTCACATGGCACGAAACGGGGAGAGGGAAGCGCGGAATGAGCGTGTTCTTGCAGGTGCTCTACATCGCGCTGATGTGTTTCCTGATCGTGCTGATCTTCCGGCTGGTCATGGACTACGTGTTCCAGTTCGCCCGCGCATGGCAGCCTGGCAAGGCGATGGTGGTCGTCCTGGAGGCCACCTACACTGTCACCGATCCACCGCTCAAGCTTCTGCGGCGGTTCATTCCGCCGCTGCGTCTCGGGGGCGTGGCACTAGACCTGTCCTTCTTCGTACTGATGATCATCGTCTACATCCTGATCTCCATCGTGAGCCGGCTGTGAACGATACGGTCTTGCCGAATGCCGACGACTACGTTGAGGTGAAGAGATGCCGTTGACCCCCGAGGATGTGCGGAACAAGCAGTTCACGACCGTCCGCCTCCGAGAAGGCTATGACGAGGACGAGGTCGATGCTTTCCTCGACGAGGTCGAAGCCGAACTGACCCGCCTGCTGCGTGAGAACGAAGACCTGCGGGCCAAGCTCTCCGCGGCCACGCGCGCCGCTGCCCAGAGCCAGCAGCAGGCCGCGATGCGTAAGCCTCCTGAGCCACAGGAACGACCAGGCGGGCCGGTACCTGCCGCCATATCAGGACCACCGCAGCCGGTGCAGCCGCAGCAGCAGCACCCGATGGGCGGTCCTCCCCAGCTGCCCGGCGGCCAGCCTCAGCTGCCCGCGGGACCCGGTGGCCATATCCCGGGTCCGCAGGGACACGGCCCGGGACCGATGCAGGGTGGCCCCATGGGCGGCCCTGGCGGTCAGATGGGCGGCCCTGGCGGTCAGATGGGCGGCCCCGGTCAGATGGGTGGCCCTGGCGGTCAGATGGCACCCGTCGGTATGGGGCACGGCGGTCCGCAGATGCCCGGCCAGGGCGGTCACAACGATGGCGGCGCCTCGCGCGTCCTGTCGCTTGCCCAGCAGACGGCCGACCAGGCCATCGCCGAGGCGCGCTCCGAGGCCAACAAGATCGTCGGCGAGGCACGCAGCCGCGCCGAGGGTCTGGAGCGGGACGCCCGCGCCAAGGCCGACGCGCTGGAGCGGGACGCGCAGGAGAAGCACCGTGTCGCGATGGGCTCCCTGGAGTCCGCCCGCGCCACGCTGGAGCGCAAGGTCGAGGACCTGCGCGGCTTCGAGCGCGAGTACCGCACCCGCCTGAAGTCGTACCTGGAGAGCCAGCTGCGCCAGCTGGAGACCCAGGCCGACGACTCGCTGGCCCCGCCGCGCACCCCCGCGACGGCATCGCTGCCGCCGTCCCCGCGCCTTCCATGGCTCCGGCCGGTGCGGGTGCACCGTCGACGGCAACCAACCATGGGTGGCAACGGCATGGGCGGCATGGGTGGCGGCATGGGCGGCGGGCGGCTCCGTCGCCGGCGGTCCGGCCGCACCGTCGTACGGCGGACAGCAGCAGATGTCGCCCGCGATGACGCAGCCGATGGCTCCGGTACGGCCGCAGGCCCCAGCCGCATGCAGCAGGCGCCGTCGCCGATGCGGGGATTCCTCATCGACGAGGACGACAACTGATCGGACGCCGTAGGCGTCAACAGTCGGCATTCACAAGGGCGGGGCCCCGGATTTCCGGGGCCCGGCCCTTGTGTGTGGTCGGCGCTTCGACCGAACGCGCCTCGCAAGAGTGCCCGGGAGCTCTGCGGCCGGCCGCGACGGCGACGGTGTGTGCAGGTCGTCATGTTCTCAGCGGCTGCCGCGGTCGCATCCGGATCGCGGCAGCTTCCGGCCGGCCGGCCGCCGTGGTTCGGCGCACCGCCGGACGGGCGTCCTCGCCCGCGACGGCGCAGCAAAAAGGGACGCGGGTACCGCGCGCCCGTGCCGGTGACCGGCTGTGCGCGCGGTTCCCGCGTCCCTTCGAACGCTGTCGGCTATGCCTTGCGCAGGCGAACGCGAGAGCCAGGGACTCGTCCCTGAACGGCTCACCGTACGTGCCGTCCGGCTCACCCTCGGCGAAGTCCGTCGCCAGCACCTCGTCGGCGATCAGCCCGGCGTGCTCGGCCAGCGCCGCCGGCGACCTCGGCGTCCGTCGACGGCCAGCGCAGCTCGATCCGGTCGGCGACGTCGAGCCCGCTGTTCTTGCGGGCCTCCTGGATCAGCCGGATCGCGTCCCGGGCGAGCCCGGCCCGCCGCAGCTCGGGCGTGAGCTCCAGGTCGAGGGCGACCGTGGCGCCCGCGTCGGACGCCACCGCCCAGCCCTCGCGCGGGCGTCTCGGTGATGATCACCTCGTCGGGGGCCAGCGTGACGGTCTCGCCGTCGACCTCCACCGACGGCGGTGCCCGTCGCGCAGGGCCGAGCGAGAGCGCCGCGGCGTCGGCCGCGGCGATCGCCTTGGCGACCTCCTGCACGCCCTTGCCGAACCGCTTGCCGAGCGCCCGGAAGTTCGCCTTGGCGGTGGTGTCGACCAGGGAGCCGCCGACCTCGCGGACGAGCGACGGCAGCGAGGTGACGTTCAGCTCCTCGGCGATCTGGGCGCGCAGCTCCTCGGGCGAGCGCCTCGAAGCCCGCGGCCGCGACCAGCGCGCGCGACAGCGGCTGGCGGGTCTTGACGCCGGACTCGGCGCGGGCGGCGCGGCCCAGCTCGACCAGCCGGCGGACCAGCACCATCTGCGCGCGACAGCGCCGGGTCGATCACGGACTGCGTCGGCCTCCGGCCAGGTCGGCCAGGTGCACCGACTCCGGGGCGTCCGGGGTCACCGGCACCACCAGGTCCTGCCAGACCCGTTCGGTGATGAACGGCGTCAGCGGCGCCATCAGCCGGGTGACCGTCTCGATGACCTCGTGCAGGGTGCGCAGCGCGGCCGGGTCGCCCTGCCAGAACCGGCGGCGCGAGCGGCGCACGTACCAGTTGGACAGGTCGTCGACGAACGCGGAGAGCAGCCTGCCGGCCCGCTGGGTGTCGAAGGCCTCCAGGGCCTCGGTGACCTGCGTCGACCAGGGCGTTGCAGCTCGGAGAGCAGCCAGCGGTCCAGCAGCGGGCGGTCGGCTCGGGGCCGGGTCGGCGGCGGACGGCGCCCAGTCGGACGTGCGGGCGTACAGGGCCTGGAAGGCGACGGTGTTCCAGTAGGTCAGCAGCGTCTTGCGGACGACCTCCTGGATCGTGCCGTGGCCGACCCGGCGGGCCGCCCAGGGCGAGCCGCCGGCCGCCATGAACCAGCGCACCGCGTCGGCGCCGTGCTGGTCCATCAGCGGGATCGGCTGGAGGATGTTGCCCAGGTGCTTGGACATCTTGCGGCCGTCCTCGGCGAGGATGTGGCCGAGGCAGACCACGTTCTCGTAGGAGGACCGGTCGAAGACCAGGGTGCCGACGGCCATCAGCGTGTAGAACCAGCCGCGGGTCTGGTCGATCGCCTCGGAGATGAACTGCGCCGGGTAGCGGCTTCTCGAAGACGCTCCTTGTTGCGGTACGGGTAGCCCCACTGCGCGAACGGCATCGAGCCCGAGTCGTACCAGGCGTCGATGACCTCGGGGACGCGGGTCGCGGTGCCGCGCGCAGCTGCGGGCAGGCGAAGGTGACCTCGTCGATGAACGGGCGGTGCGGGTCGAGGCTCGACTGGTCGTGTGCCGGTCAGCTCGCCGAGCTCGGCGAGCGAGCCGACGCAGGTCAGGTGGCCCTCCGCGCAGCGCCAGATCGGCAGCGGGGTGCCCCAGTAGCGGTTGCGGGACAGCGCCCAGTCGACGTTGTTGTTCAGCCAGTCGCCGTAGCGGCCGTGCTTGACCGGTCCGGGTACCAGTTGGTGCGCTCGTTCTCCGCGCAGCAGCGCGTCCTTGACCGCGGTGGTGCGGATGTACCAGGACGGCTGCGCGTAGTAGAGCAGCGCGGTGTGGCAGCGCCAGCAGTGCGGGTAGCTGTGCTCGTACGGCACGTGCCGGAACAGCAGGCCGCGGGCGCCTGAGGTCGGCGACGAGCGCCTCGTCGGCCTTCTTGAAGAACACGCCGCCGACCAGCGGGACGTCCTGCTCGAAGGTGCCGTCCGGGCGGACCGGGTTGACCACCGGCAGGCCGTAGGCGCGGCAGACCTTGAGGTCGTCCGCGCCGAACGCGGGGGACTGGTGGACCAGGCCGGTGCCGTCCTCGGTCGTGACGTACTCGGCGTTGACGACGTAGTGGGCGCGCTCGTCGGATCTCGACCAGGTCGAAGGGGCGCTGGTAGGTCCAGCGCTCCATCTCGCGCGCCGGTGAAGGCTCGCCCGGTCGGCCGTCCAGCCCTCGCCGAGCGCCTGCTCCAGCAGCGGCTCGGCCACGACCAGCTGCTCGGTGCCGTCGGTGGCGACGACGTAGGTGACGTCGGGGTGCACGGCCACGGCGGTGTTGGACACCAGCGTCCACGGCGTGGTCGTCCACACCAGCAGCGAGGCCTCGCCCGGCGAGCGGGCCCGAGGTCAGCGGGAAGCGGACGTAGACCGAGGGGTCGACGACCGTCTCGTAGCCCTGCGCCAGCTCGTGGTCGGACAGGCCGGTGCCGCAGCGCGGGCACCAGGGCGCGACCCGGTAGTCCTGGACCAGCAGGCCCTTGTCGAAGATCTGCTTCAGCGACCACCACACCGACTCGATGTACTCGGGGTCCATGGTCCGGTAGGCGTCGTCCAGGTCGACCCAGTAGCCCATGCGCTCGTGAGCTCGGCGAAGGCGTCGGTGTGGCGGGTCACCGACTCGCGGCACTTGGCGTTGAACTCGGCGATGCCGTACGCCTCGATGTCCTGCTTGCCGTTGAAGCCCGAGCTCCTTCTCGACCGCGAGCTCGACCGGCAGGCCGTGGCAGTCCCAGCCGGCCTTGCGCGGCGACGTGGTAGCCCTTCATCGTCTTGAAGCGCGGGAAGACGTCCTTGAAGACGCGGGCCTCGATGTGGTGGGCGCCGGGCATGCCGTTGGCGGTCGGCGGGCCCTCGTAGAAGACCCACTCGGGCCGGCCCTCGGACTGCTCGAGGCTCCTGGCGAAGACCTTGTTCTCGCTGCCAGAAGCTCGAGCACCTCGTGCTCGAGGGCGGGCAGGTCGACCTGGGCGGGCACCTGGCGGTACTGGGGCGACGACTTCATCGGCGGGCTTCCTCCGGCGGACACGTGCTCCGCTTCCGTCGGAGGGACGAGAGCCGGGGCCCCGCGGTACCACCCTCCTTGGCCGCCGGCGCACGTGCCGGGAGCCCCCTCATTGGGGTCGCGCTGCCGGGTCTACTCGCCCGTGGCGTGGTCCGCGTGCCTGGGCTTTCTTCCGGCGGCTCCGGGGTGATCTTCACGCCGCGCACGCCCCCGGGCTCACACCGTCCCCGGGTCGCTCATGGCTGCGTGCGGCGCTACTCGTCCCCTCCACGCCTCTCGCTGCGCCCAGTGTACGGGGCCGGCGCCGACCGTGGCCGACCGGATTTCCGGCGGCGGCGGCGGGCCGGGGTGCCCGGGAGGGCGCCGGCAGCCCCGGACGCGAATCGCCGCCGCGATGCGGGGCCGCGCGGCGGATTACCGGGCGGGGAGCTGGGCACAACGGATGCAGACCTGCCGCCGCGCCGGCCGGGGCGGCGGGACCGGCGGCGTGCCCCGTTGCCGCGGGCTGGAGTCGATTTATCGTCCCAGCACGATTCGCGAGCAAGATCACACTATGTGAAGGGGTCGCGGCCATGGTGGCGAAGAAGACCGCCGCGGAGAGCGTTCGCGTGACCAGCGGCTCCACTGGCGGCACGGCGGCCGGGACACCGGGCGAAGACCAGGGGCCGCGGATCTCCGCCGCAGCGCAGGAAGTCGGCGGCGCCGAGGCCCGCGCAGGAGGCCGAGAAGGCCGGCGAAGGAGGCCGCGGCGAAGAAGGCCGCCGGCGAAGACCGGGCCGGAAGGCCGGCGGCGAAGAAGAGCGCGCCGGAGAGGACCGCGGCGCAAGAGCGACGACGCGGCAAGGAAGACGCGTGCGAGAGACGGCCGCGGCGGCGGGCGAGGAGTGCGGCCGAGGCCGCGAGGAAGACGGGAGCCAAGACGGTGGTCGCGAAGAAGACGGCGGCCGGCACGGCCGCGGCAGCGGCAGCAGCCCTCCGCGGTGCCCGCGGTGCAGGCGACCGCGGCGCGGCCGGCGAGCTCGCCGGTCCTGCCCGGTGAGGACCCCTGGACGCCCGAGGAGGTCGCGGAGGCCAGGCCGAGCTGACCGCCGAGTCGCGCGGCTGCGAGCCGAGATCGAGTCCTCGGAGGCGGCGCTCGCCGGCCTGATGCGGGACTCCGGCGACGGCGCGGGCGACGACCAGGCGGACACCGGCACCAAGAACATCACCCGCGAGCACGAGCTGGCGCTCGCCGCCAACGCCCGCGAGATGCTCGATCAGACCGAGCACGCCCTGGAGCGGCTGGACGCGGGCACCTACGGCCTCTGCGAGTGCTGCGGCAACCCGATCGGCAAGGCCCGGATGCAGGCGTTCCCGCGCGCCACGCTCTGCGTGGAGTGCAAGCAGAAGCAGGAGCGCCGCTGAGCGGGCCCGGACGTCAGCCCGGGCCGGTGCCGGGCCCGGAGCGGGCGGCCCGGGCGCCGTTCCCGGGGTGCGGCGGCGGGCGTCAGCGCCGCCTGGGTGCGGTCCCAGGGGGCGCCGGAGGCGCGATTGCTGTCGGGGCGTGCCGTACCCTCGTCTTCAGGCAGGTACCTAGGGCCGAGGGACACACGTGGCAGAGGCGGAGCGCATCATCGGTACGCCGGACCCCGAAGCCGGCGGGCCGGGGCCGGACGCCAGGACGGCCGGCCGGCGCCGAGGCGGACGGCGCGGGCGACCGCGGCGCCGGCCGCGCGCAGGCGGCGGATCGCTGTGCTCCTCGCGCGTGGCGGCCTTCGCCTACGCTGCTCGACCTGGTCAGCAAGGCTGATCGTGGTGGCGAAGCTGGAGCACCATGAGCCGATCAACCTGATCGGGCGACTGGCTGCGCCTCGAGGCGATCCGCAACCCCGGTGCCGCGTTCGGCATGGGCGAGGCGCTGACGGTCATCTTCACGGCGATCGCGGCGGCGGTGATCTTGGTGATCGCCCGGATCTCCCGGAAGCTCTACAGCATGCCCTGGGCGATCGCGCTCGGTCTGCTGCTGGGCGGCGCGTTCGGCAACCTCACCGACCGGATCTTCCGCTCGCCGGGCATCTTCGAGGGCGAAGTGGTCGACTTCATCGCGCCCAAGCACTTCGCCGTCTTCAACCTCGCGGACTCGGCCATCGTGTGCGGCGGCATCCTGATCGTGCTCCTGTCCTTCCGCGGTCTCGACCCGGACGGCACCGTGCACAGGGACTGACGACCCGCTGATCAGCGGGCGCCACGAGCGGTGATGTGCACGGGCGGCGTGACCGTGGCGCCGGACTGTCCGTGGGGTCCGGCATACTCGACGGGTGAGCACGCTTCCCGAGATCCGCACCCTGCCCGTGCCCGACGGCCTGGAGGGCGAGCGCGTCGACGCCGCCATCGCCCGCATGTTCGGCTTCTCCCGTACCAAGGCGGCGGAGCTGGCCGCCGCGGGAAAGGTGCTCAGGTCGACGGCGCGGCGGTCGGCAAGTCCGAGCGGGTGCACGGCGGGGCCTGGCTCGAAGTGGAGCTGCCGCGGGCCGCCCGCCCCCGTGCAGATCGTGGCCGAGCCCGTCGACGGCATGGAGATCGTGCACGACGACGACGACATCGTGGTGATCGTCAAGCCCATCGGAGTGGCCGCGCACCCCAGCCCCGGCTGGAGCGGCACCGACCGTCATCGGCGGCCTCGCCGCGGCCGGCTACCGGATCTCCACCTCCGGCGCCGCCGAGCGCCAGGGCATCGTGCACCGCCTGGACGTCGGCACCTCAGGCCTGATGGCCGTGGCCAAGTCCGAGTGCGCGTACAGCTGCTGAAGCAGCAGTTCCGCGAGCGCACCGTCGACAAGCGCTACCACGCCCTGGTCGCAGGGCCACCCGGATCCCGACCAGCGGCACCATCGACGCCCCCATCGGGCGCCATCCCACCCATGACTACAAGTGGGCCGTCACCGCCGAGGGCAAGCCGTCCGTCACCCACTACGACCTGGTCGAGGCGTTCCGCGCGGCCTGCCTGCTCGACATCAAGCTGGAGACCGGGCGCACCCACCAGATCCGGGTGCACATGTCCGCCCACCGCCACCCCTGCGTCGGCGACCTGACCTACGGCGCCGACCCCACCCTCGCCAAGCGCCTGGGCCTGACCCGGCAGTGGCTGCACGCGGTGCGGCTCGGCTTCGAGCACCCTGGCGACGGCAGCTGGGTGGAGTTCGAGAGCGCCTACCCGGCACGACCTGCAGCAGGCTCTCGACCGGGTACGGGAGGAGAGCGCATGAGCGGCACCGGTGAGGTGGGCGGCCCGGCCGGTGTCGTGGTGCGGGTGGTCGTCGACCTGGCCGACAGCGAGGCCTGCTTCGCGGTCCGCAAGGAGGTCTTCGTCGCGGAGCAGGGCATCGCCGAGGACGTCGAGTACGACGCGTACGACGCCGGGGCCGTGCACGTCATCGCCGTCCGTGCCGACGGCATACCGCTCGGCACCGGCCGCCTGCTGCACGGCGAGGCGGCGCGTGCGAGCGGGTGCGCGCCGGGAGTGGGGCTCCTGGGACGGCTCGCGGTTGCGCAGGAGGCCCGCAGGCTCGGCGTCGGGGCGGCGCTGGTGCGCGGCATCGAGGACGCGGCGCGTGAGCGGGGTCTCATAGCGGTGGAGTTGCATGCGCAGACACATGCGCTGGGCTTCTACGAGCGGCTGGGGTACGTGGCGTACGGAGCCGAGTACCAGGAAGCGGGCCGCGCGCACCAGGCGATGCGGCGCGGATTCTGACACCGCGGCCTGCCGGCGGGCGCGGGCCCGCGGGCTGATCGCTCGCCTGCCCGCGGACCGGTGCCGGGGCGACCGCAGGGTCGACGTCAGAAGGCCGATCGCCAAAGAGGCCTCGGGGCCGACGGCTCAAGCCCGGCCCTGAAACCGGTCGCTCCCGGCCGCGAAACCGGTCGCTCAAGCCGGTCGGTCACCCGCTTCGACCGGCGGCCGACTTGGTGCGGTTCGCCGGAGTCGTGTCCGTCATAGGCTGTTTCGTCCTGGTCGGCGTGGCAGGCTTGGGGCGCTGATCATTCCTGAGCGTCGAGACCCGGCCGGAGCTCCCTCACCGCCTCAACGGCGTGGGCGGTGCCCCCCACCCCACTGCCTTTGCGGGCGCAGGAGGTACCCCCAGTGGATCAGGTGGCCCTGCTGTTCGCCCTGTTGCTCGGGGCCGTGGTGTGCGTCCCGCTCGGGAAGCCGCCTCGGACTGCCTCCGCCGGTCCTGATGACCCTCCTCGGAGTCGGGCTGGCCCTGCTGCCGTTCGTGCCGAATGTCGACATCCCGCCGGAGCTGATCCTGCCGGCCGTGCTGCCGCCCTTGCTGTACGCCGCCGTGCAGCGCACCTCATGGCGGCAGTTCACGGCCAACAAACGCCCTATCTTCCTGCTCGCCGTCGCCCTGGTGTTCGTCACCACCGCCGCGGTCGCCTTCGTGGCGAACGCCCTGGTCCCGGGGCTGCCGCTGGCCGCCGCGCTGGCACTCGGCGCGCTGGTCGCGCCGCCCGACCCGGTGGCCGCCACCGCCGTCGCCGGAAGCCTGGGGTTGCCCCGCAGGCTGGTGTCGATCCTGGAGGGCGAGGGGCTCTTCAACGACGTCACGGCCATCGTGCTCTACCACGTCGCCGTCGACGCGGCGGTTACCGGAGCGTTCTCGGCCAGCCATGCCGCCCTCGACCTGGTGCTCTCCGCGGTCGTCGCGGTGGCCGTCGGCCTGGTGCTCGGCTGGGCCGCCAACAAGCTCATCGACCTGCTCGGCGATCCCACCCTCCAGGTGGGCCTGACCCTGCTGGTGCCCTTCGCCTCGTATGTGATGGCGGAGGAGCTCGGCGGCTCCGGAGTGCTCGCGGTACTCACCACCGCGCTCTTCCTCGCCGAGTACGCCCTCGGTCCCGACGACGTCATGGCCCGTCTGGTGGGAACCGGCTTCTGGCAGGTCGTCGACATCCTGGTCACCGGGGTGGCGTTCGGCCTGATCGGCCTGGAGCTCAGCTTCGTCGTCGACACCGCGTCCGGCCGCTGGGGCGAACTGCTCGGTTGGGCGGCCGGTGTGGTCGGCGTGGTCGTCCTCGTCCGGCTGCTGTGGCTGCTGCCCGCGAGCTGGCTCACCCAACGGCTGCACGCCCTGCGCGACTACGACGAGGACATCCCCACCAGCCCGCGCGAGACGATCGTCATGTGGTGGGCCGGGATGCGCGGTGTGGCCTCGGTCGCGTTGGCCCTGGCCATCCCGCTGCGGATGGACGACGGCTCGCCCTTCCCGGACCGCGACGAGATCATCTTCATCGCGTTCGGTGTGATCATGGCCACTCTGGTCGTGCAGGGGCTCAGTCTGCCCTGGCTGGTCAGACGGCTGGGCGTGCGTGCCGACGACGAGGTGGGCGAGGCCTTCGAGCGGGAGCTCGCGGCGCGCGCCGCCCGGGCGGCCAGGCGGCGGCTGAGAGAGATCGAGGAGGTGGAGGAGCTTCCGGAGGACCTCTCCGAGCTTCTGCTGCACCGTGCGTACGAGATCGGGCTGCGGATCAGCCCCGACCTCGGCGAGGAGGAACGGCGCGCGGCGCAGGTCACCCGGGTGCAGCGGTTCAAGCGGGTCAGGCGCCTGCAGGGCGAGCTGCTGTCCGCCGCCCGCCACGAGGTGCTCGCCGCCCGCAGCGAGCCGGGCGCCGACCCGGGCATCGTCGACCGCGTGCTGCGCCATCTGGACGTCCGCAGCCTGCGCTGAACGCCCGCCACGCCCCGCTGATCATCCCAGTCCCGTCCGCGGCACCCGGCCGTCCTTCAGTAGCGGATGGTGCCGTGCGTCGGCCGGTACGGGCGCCGCCGGGCCCGTGCTGATGCGCGGCAGGGCGTAGGGGTGGTGCTCGGCCAGCCAGCGGATGAGGTGCTCGCGGACGGTGACCCGCAGCGTCCAGATGTCGGCGGCGTCCTTCGCGGTCATCATCGCCCGCACCTCGATGGTGCTCGGTGTGCTGTCCGTCACGGCCAGGCCCCAGTCGCGGCCGTCCCACGCCGGGCAGTCGCGCAGGATGTCCCGCAGCTTGTCGCGCATCCGCGGGATCGGCGCGCGGTGGTCCAGGTGGAAGAAGACGGTTCCGGTCATCTGCGCGCCGCCGCGTGACCAGTTCTCGAACGGCTGGCTGGTGAAGTACGACACGGGCATCGTGATGCGGCGCTCGTCCCAGGTGCGCACGCTGAGGTAGGTCAGCGTGACCTCGTCTATGACGCCCCACTCGCCGCTCACCACCACGGTGTCGCCGATTCGCACCATGTCACCGAAGGCGATCTGGAATCCGGCGAACAGGTTGCCGAGCGTGGACTGCGCGGCGACACCGGCGACGATGCCGATCACTCCCGCGGACGCCAGCATCGACGTGCCGACCGCGCGCAGGTCGGGAAAGGTGAGCAGCATCGCCGCGGTCGCGATCACGGCCACCACCGCGGTCACGATGCGCATGATGAGCGTGACCTGGGTACGCACCCGTCGCAGCCGCGCGGCGTCCCGTGACGAGGTCGCGTACTTCGCGTACGAGGCCTCCGCCACCGCGGAGCTGGCCCTGACCACCAGCCAGGCACCCGACCCGATCAGAATCAGCGTCAGCACCTGGCTGAGCGCCGCGTGATGGCTGCGCACCCGGTCGTAGCGGAGCAACTGGTATGAGCCGCGCAGCGCGGCACTGAGCATGACGGTGAGCAGCGGTTGGCGGCAGCGCCGCAGCAGGTCCCACAGCGGGGTGTCCTGGTGGCGGGCGTCAGCCCGCCGCAGCAGACGGTCGACGGCCCAGCTCAAAACGAGCGCGACCACGACCGGGCCGCCGACGGCTATCAGCGGACGCAGTACGGTCTCCATGCACACGACCGTAACCGGAGCCCCCGGCCTGGCACGATGGTCCCCATGAACATCATGCTCTTCCACTCCACCTATGGACTGCGGCCCGCCGTGCACGCCGCCGCCGACCGGCTGCGGGCGGCTGATCACACGGTGTGGACACCCGACCTCTTCGACGGCCGTACCTTCACCAACGTCGAGGACGGCAGGGTGTGCCGGGACGAGATCGGCACGGACGAGCTGCTGAAGCGTGCGGTGCTCGCCGCGGCGCCCTACTCCGAGCGCGGCCTGGTCTACGCGGGCTTCTCACTCGGCGCCGCGACCGCCCAGACGCTGGCCCTGGGCGACGAACGCGCCCGCGGCCTCCTGCTGCTGCACGGCACCTCGGACATCGCCGCGGGCGCGAGCGCCGACGGCCTGCCCGTGCAGTTGCACGTCGCCGAACCCGACCCCTTCGAGACCGACGACTGGCTCAGCGCCTGGTATCTCCAGATGCGCAGGACCGGAGCCGATGTCGAGGTGTACCGCTACGCGGGCGCGGGCCACCTCTACACCGACCCCGACCTGCCGGACCATGACGCCGAGGCGGCGGAGAAGACCTGGCGGACGGCGCTGGGCTTCCTGGCGGACCTGGAGGCCTCCTGACCGTCCCGGTCAGGAGTTCACCGGTTCACCGGTCCTCTCCTGCTCGGCAGCGCCCGCTCAGCGCACCGGCGCATCCGCCCGCTCGATCTTCCGGGTGCCGCGCAAGGTGCGGTAGGAGCGGGTCCAAGACGAGGTGGCGCGCGGGTCGGTACGGTCGGACAGGACGTAGTAGTCCATCTGCGCGTGCTCCGGAGTGACATCAAGCACGCCGTAGCCGTGCGCGTCCATGTCGAGCCACTTCACATGCCGGTTGGCGGCCTGGATAGCGAGCTCGGCGGCCGTGGAGACGGTGTTCGCGGGGACGTGCAGGATGTCGTCCAGGTTGTCCGAGGTGACGGAGGTGACGACGAACTCCGCTGCCGCGGACGGCGTCAGCGGGTAGGTTCCGGCGTTGACCGGCAGATCGTTGGCCCAGGCCATATGGATGTCACCGGCCAGGAACACGGCGTTGGAGATGTCGTTGTCCTGAAGGTGCGCTATCAGTTCCGTACGGTCGTGCGTATAGCCGTCCCACTGGTCCACGTTGACCGCGAGACCGCCCGCGGGCAGGCCCAGCAGGTCGCCGAGCGGCCCGAGCAGATCGGCGGGCAGCGAGCCGAAGGCGACCGGTGAGATCATCACCGAGGTGCCGACCAGCTGCCAGGACGCGCTGGAGGCACTCAGGCCCGACTTCAGCCAGTCGAGCTGGGCGCGGCCCGTGATGGTGCGGTCCGGCGAGTCGACGTCGCCCTTGCCGACCGAGGACTGCTGGGAGCGGAAGGACCGCAGGTCGAGCAGGTGCAGCTCGACCAGCGTGCCGAAGCTCAGCCGGCGGTAGACGGTGCCCTCGGTGGCGGGGCGCACCGGCATCCACTCGAAGTACGCTTGCCGGGCCGCCGCCTTGCGCGCCGCCCAGTCGCCCTCGGTGTCCGGGGTGTGGTTCTCGGCGCCGCCCGACCAGGCGTCATTGGCGAATTCGTGATCGTCCCAGATCGCGATCATGGGGTGCGCGGCGTGCACAGCGGTCACGTCCGGGTCGGTCTTGTGGGCGCCGTGCCGGATGCGGTAGTCGGCGAGCGTCAGGATCTCGTGCGTGGGCTGGTGCGGGCGCACGGTGTACTCGGCGGCGGGATACTCGCCCGACTTGTACTCGTAGAGGTAGTCGCCCAGGTGCAGCACCGCGTCCAGGTCGGTGCGGGCGGCGAGATGACGGTACGAGGAGAAGTAGCCGGCCTCCCAGTTGGCGCAGGAGACCACCCCGAAGCGCAGGCCCGGCACCGCCGCGCCGGCCGCGGGCGCGGTGCGGGTACGGCCCACCGGGGACACGGCACTGCCTGCGTGGAACCGGAAGTAATAGGCGCTCGCCGGGCGCAGGCCCCTTACGTCGGCCCTGACGGTGTGGTCGGCGCCGGCACGCGCCGTGACGGTGCCCTGGGCCACGACCGTGGTGAAGGCGCTGTCCTCGGCCATCTCCCAGCTCACCGCCGTATCGGGGCCGGTGCCGGAGCCGGGAACGGCCTCGGGGACCGGGGTCACCCGGGTCCACAGCAGCACCCCGTCGGGCAGCGGGTCGCCGGAGGCCACGCCGTGCAGGAAGGCGGGGCCGTCGGCGGTGGACGCGTTGGCGCCCGGTGCGGTGACGGCCAGGGCCGCCGCGGCGGCCACGGGGGCGAGCACGGCGGTGGCGGCAGCGGCCTTGACGACCGAGCGGCGGCGCGGTGCAAAGGAGTTCGCTGTGCTGAGTTCGTCTGTCACGAGCCGTGAGACTACTGGGCAGTAGCGGCAACGGACAGATGACGAAAGAAGACAGCGGCCGAAGGAGAGCGGGCGAACGCGGAAACGTTCACCTGCTGCCCTTCGGCCGCCGTACGGTCCACTGCCGCCTCCGGCCGACGGCGTCGGCGGGGTGACCAGGGCCGTCAGGAACGGCCGGCGGCCACCGGCGCTCGGGCGGGCCCGGGCATCGGTGGCCTCGGGACTACTTCTTCAGGTTCTTGGCTATGGCCGCGTTGAACTCCTGGGTGGTCATCGGGGCGTTCTGCCCGTCGGAGCCGACCAGCTTCTTGCCGTTCAGGAAGAGGGACGGCGTGCCCGTGACGCCGTCCTTGTTGTTGTCGAACTTCTTCGACAGGGTCAGCGCCCACTTGTCGAAGGTGCCGCCCTTGACGTCCTTCTGGAACGCCTTGTTGTTCTTCAGCGCGTCGACGGTGTTCGCGACCTTGATCAGGTACGAGTCGTCCTTGAAGGTGTCCTTGGTCTCGTCGGGGTGCCACTTCGTCGAGTAAAGGGCCGACTTGTACTGCAGGAACGCGTCCGGGCTGACGTTCAGGGCCGCGCCCAGGGCGCTGAGCGCGTTCTTGGAGCCCTCGCCGCCGTTGCGGTCGAGGAAGGTGGCGCCGATGTACTCGATCTTGTACTTGCCGTCCTTGACGTCCTGCTGGACCACCCCGCCCACGCCCTGCTCGAACTGCGCGCAGATCGGGCAGCGCGGGTCCTCGTACTCCTTGAGGACGTTCTTGGCGTCCGCCTTGCCGACGATCACCGTGGTGCCGTCGGAACCGCTGGTGTTCTTGGGCTGGACGAGCTTGTCGTTCTTGGCGGCCTCCCAGTAACCGGGCTTGGTGGCCTGCTTGATCAGGTAGGCGGCGCCGCCGACGATCGCCAGGACGACGATGATGGAGAGCGCGACCAAGACTTGCCGCTTGGCTTTGGCCCGCTTGGCCTGCCGGTCGCGTTCGACGCGCAGCCGTTCTCTGGCCGCCGTCTTCGCCTGCAGGCTGTTCCTCTGGCTCATGGTGATGTTCTCCGTGGGAAAGCGCACGGGATCCGTGCGGTGGGTGCTGGGGCGGATATGCGGTGTCCGGGCGTATACGACGGTCAGGCGTATACGCGCGGGCACGGTGGTCCGCGCCGTCCCAGGGAGTGCACCCATGGGCGGGCGTGCGCGCCCCACGAGCGGTGTACGGGGCGCGGCCGGCGGCGTACCGGAGTGCGGTGCGGCGCTGCCGTGGCCAGCGCGATCAGCAGCGGCCGGAAGGTGGCACAGGCGGCGGCCCGCATCAGCTTGGCCAGAGCCCGCTCGCCGCGCCGTAGCCAGGCCGCGGACAGCAGCCCGACGGCCAGGTGCGTGGCGAGCAGCAGCCAGCAGGAGGCGGGGCCCGCGTGCGCGAGCAGGGCGGGCGCCTGGTTCTCGTCGCCGCCTGTCACGCCGGCGAGCGGGGTGCCGACCCCCGAGCCCCCGCAGAGCACGTCGAAGCCGACGGAGCGCAGCGTGCCCCGGACCGGGCCGCCCGCCTCGCCGTAGCAGAGGTGCTGGCCGGAGGTGAACAGAGTGTCGGCGGCCAGCTCCAGCGGGATCAGCAGCCCGGCGATCCCCGTGAAGCTCCGCTCCCGGCCCGCCAGCGCATAGGCGACGGCGAAAACCGGGGCGGCGGTCGCGGCGACGGTGAAGGGCGGCAGCGCGACCCGTGACAGCAGCACGTGCGAGGCGGCGGAGAGCGTCACGACGAGCGCCGTGAACAGCGCAGCGCGCAGCGCTCTGGGCGCCGTCTCGGATATCTGCGCTGCGGGCACGGGGCGACTGCTCTCCGGGGCGTCCCGGGGCGTTCCTCGGGACATGGGGCGGGCGGGACGGGGGCGGGGCGGATGCTGCCTGGGTCGCGGCCGAGTGTGCCACGTGAAGCTGTAGGGACCCCCTAAAAGGTACCTATGAGTTCGGCGAGCGGGCCGGGACGTGTGCCCCTGGTCACATGATGACCGCCGCCAGGCCGGGGATGCGGCCGTTGCGGAACAGGTCCACGAAGATCTGGTGGTCACTGCGCGCACGTGCGCCGTAGCGGTGCGCGAAGTCGACGAGGAGGTCCCCGAAGCCGTCCTCGTCGGCGGCGATGGCGGCGTCGATGGCGCGCTCCGTGGAGAACGGCACGAGCTCAAAGTGGCCGCTCTCGTCGTCCGCGGCGGCGTGCATGGTGGCCGTCGCGCCTCCCAGGTCGGCGATGACCGCAGAGATCTCCTCCAGGTCGTCGATGTCGGACCAGTCCAGGTCGACCGCGTACGGCGAGATCTCGGCGACGAGCTGTCCGGCGCCGTCCAGCTCCGTCCAGCCCAGCCACGGATCGGCGTGCGCTTGCAGGGCACGCTGGGAGATCACCGTGCGGTGGCCCTCGTGCTGCCAGTAGCCGCGGATCGCGGGGTCGGTGATGTGCCGCGAGACGGCGGGGGTCTGGGCCTGCTTGAGGTAGATCACGACGTCGTTCTCCAGGGCGTCGCTGTTGCCTTCGAGGAGCACGTTGTACGACGGCAGGCCCGCGGAGCCGATGCCGATGCCGCGGCGGCCGACGACGTCCTTGACGCGGTAGGAGTCCGGGCGGGTCAGGGACGACTCGGGGAGCGTCTCCAGGTAGCCGTCGAAGGCGGCGAGCACCTTGTAGCGGGTGGCCGCGTCCAGCTCGATGGAGCCGCCGCCGGGCGCGAAGCGGCGCTCGAAGTCGCGGATCTCGGTCATCGACTCAAGCAGTCCGAACCGGGTCAGCGAGCGGGCGTCCCGCAGCGCGTCCAGCAGCGGCCCCTGGGCGGTGTCCAGCGTGAAGGGCGGCACCTCGTCGCTCTTGGCGCCGGCCGACAGCGCGTGGATGCGCTCGCGGTAGGCCGCGGCGTAGACCCGGACGAGCTGGGTGATCTGCGCGTCGCTGAGCGCCTTCGCGTATCCGATGAGGGCCACCGAGGCGGCGAAGCGCTGCAGGTCCCAGGTGAAGGGGCCGACGTAGGCCTCGTCGAAGTCGTTGACGTTGAAGATCAGGCGGCCCGTGGCGTCCATGTAGGTGCCGAAGTTCTCCGCGTGCAGGTCGCCGTGGATCCATACGCGGGAGGTGCACTCGTCCAGGTAGGGGCCGCCGCGCTTGGCGCCGAAGCCGATGTCGGCCGTCAGGTCGTGGTAGAAGAGGCTGGCCGTGCCGCGGTAGAAGGCGAATGCCGAGGCGGCCATCTTCCGGAATTTCACCCGGAAGGCTGCCGGATCGGCGGCCAGGAGCTCGCCGAAGGCGGTGTCGAAGACGGCGAGGATCTGCTCGCCTCGCTGTTCGGCGGTGAGCTGCGAAGCCGGCATCGGTGGGTGCCTCCTGGTGCGGTGGTCGGGTGCGGATCGGCCGCGACCGGTGCGGGCGCGACCGACCGGGCGGGCGGCGGGGTGGCGCCTGCGCGGCGGTCAGGAGCACAGGCGGACCGCACGCGGGCAATGGGCCCGCGGGCCCGCCCTTGTCAACGCACGAACTTACCCATGAGTGCCCGCGCCCACCCTCCTCCCTCGCTTGCCGGGGCGCGTGAGATACGCACCGAACACAACGAGACGGAGCGGGTCGCCTGGGGCCGATGTCACAGCCGGGACGTAGAATTCCACGCTGACTGGACGCGCTGTCCCGACGAACCTGCGGACCGGCTGTCCCGGCCGGCCGCGGGCCGATGGGGCCGCCCGCCGGCAGGCGTGTCCATCGCTGTTCACGCAGCTCCAGGCCGCGCACGCAGCGTGATCCTGAGCATTGTCCTCGTCCGTTCTCCCCCAGCTGTTGCTGGGAGGTGCCCCAGGAGGTCCCCCGCCGTGGCGTCACCGTCCGCATCGTCTGCCAAGCCTCCGTTCACGCATCTGCACGTCCACACCCAGTACTCGCTGCTGGACGGCGCGGCGCGGCTGAAGGACATGTTCGAGGCATGCCAGGAGATGGGCATGACGCACATCGCCATGACGGACCACGGCAACCTGCACGGTGCGTACGACTTCTTCCACCAGGCGAAGAAGGCGGGCGTGACTCCGATCATCGGCATCGAGGCGTATGTCGCGCCGGAGTCCCGGCAGTACAAGCGCAAGATCCAGTGGGGTCAGCCGCACCAGAAGCGCGACGACGTCTCCGGTTCCGGTGGCTACACGCACAAGACCATCTGGGCGGCGAACCGGACCGGTCTGCACAACCTCTTCCGGCTCTCCTCGGACGCGTACGCCGAGGGCTGGCTGCAGAAGTGGCCGCGGATGGACAAGGAGACCATCGCCCGGTGGTCCGAGGGCCTGATCGCCTCCACGGGCTGCCCGTCCGGCGAGGTCCAGACCCGGCTGCGGCTCGGTCAGAAGGACGAGGCGCTGAAGGCCGCCGCCGACTACCAGGACATCTTCGGCAAGGGCCGGTACTTCCTGGAGCTGATGGACCACGGCATCGAGATCGAGAGCCGGGTGCGCCAGGGCCTCCTGGAGATCGGCAAGAAGCTCGGCATCCCTCCGCTGGTGACCAACGACTCGCACTACACGTACTCCCACGAGGCGACGGCGCACGACGCCCTGCTGTGCATCCAGACCGGCAAGAACCTCTCCGACCCGGACCGCTTCCGCTTCGACGGCACCGGCTACTACCTGAAGTCCACCGACGAGATGTACGCGGTCGACTCCTCGGACGCCTGGCAGGAGGGCTGCCGCAACACACTGCTGGTGGCCGAGCAGATCGACACCAGCGGCATGTTCGAGGCGAAGAACCTCATGCCGAAGTTCGACATCCCCGAGGGCTACACGGAGATCACCTGGTTCAAGGAGGAGGTCCGCCTCGGCATGGAGCGCCGCTTTCCCGGCGGCGTCCCCGACGACCGGCAAAAGCAGGTCGAGTACGAGATGGACGTCATCATCCAGATGGGGTTCCCGGGCTACTTCCTCGTCGTCGCCGACTTCATCATGTGGGCCAAGAACAACGGCATCGCGGTGGGCCCCGGCCGAGGCTCCGCGGCCGGTTCGATCGTCGCGTACGCCATGGGCATCACCGACCTCGACCCGATCCCGCACGGCCTGATCTTCGAGCGGTTCCTCAATCCCGAGCGCGTCTCCATGCCCGACGTCGACATCGACTTCGACGAGCGCAGGCGCGTCGAGGTGATCAGGTACGTGACGGATAAGTACGGCGCCGACAAGGTCGCCATGATCGGCACCTACGGCAAGATCAAGGCCAAGAACGCGATCAAGGACTCCGCGCGTGTGCTCGGCTACCCGTACGCGATGGGCGACCGCCTGACCAAGGCCATGCCCGCCGACGTCCTCGGCAAGGGCATCGACCTCAGCGGCATCACCGACGCCGCGCACCCGCGCTACAACGAGGCCGGCGAGATCCGGGCGATGTACGAGAACGAGCCGGACGTGAAGAAGGTCATCGACACCGCCAAGGGCGTCGAGGGCCTGGTCCGGCAGATGGGCGTGCACGCCGCCGGCGTCATCATGTCCAGCGAGCCCATCGTCGACCACGCCCCGGTCTGGGTGCGGCACACGGACGGCGTGACCATCACACAGTGGGACTACCCGCAGTGCGAGTCGCTCGGCCTGCTGAAGATGGACTTCCTGGGCCTGCGCAACCTGACGATCATGGACGACGCCGTCAAGATGGTGAAGTCCAACAAGGGCGTCGACCTCGACCTGCTGGCCCTCCCGCTCGACGATCCGACGACCTTCGAACTGCTCCAGCGCGGCGAGACGCTCGGCGTCTTCCAGTTCGACGGCGGCCCTATGCGTTCGCTGCTGCGCCTGATGAAGCCCGACAACTTCGAAGACATCTCCGCTGTCTCGGCGCTCTACCGTCCCGGCCCGATGGGCATGGACTCGCACACGAACTACGCGCTCCGCAAGAACAAGCTGCAGGAGATCACGCCGATCCACAAGGAGCTGGAGGCGCCTTTGGAAGAGGTTCTGGCGGTCACCTACGGCCTGATCGTCTACCAGGAGCAGGTGCAGAAGGCGGCCCAGATCGTCGCCGGGTACTCGCTCGGCGAGGCCGACATCCTGCGCCGCGTGATGGGCAAGAAGAAGCCCGACGAACTGGCCAAGAACTTCACCATCTTCCAGGCCGGCGCCAAGAGGAACGGGTACAGCGACGAGGCCATCAAGGCCCTGTGGGACGTCCTGGTCCCCTTCGCCGGATACGCGTTCAACAAGGCGCACTCCGCCGCGTACGGCCTGGTCTCGTACTGGACCGCCTACCTGAAGGCGAACTACCCCGCCGAGTACATGGCAGGGCTGCTCACCTCGGTCAAGGACGACAAGGACAAGTCCGCGGTCTATCTGAACGAGTGCCGGCGCATGGGCATCAAGGTATTGCCGCCGAACGTCAACGAGTCGGTGCACAACTTCGCCGCCCAGGGCGACGACGTCATCCTCTTCGGGCTCGGCGCGGTGCGCAACGTCGGCACGAACGTGGTCGAGTCGATCATCAGGTCCCGCAAGGCCAAGGGGAAGTACGCCTCCTTCCCCGACTACCTCGACAAGGTCGAGGCGGTCGCCTGCAACAAGCGCACCACGGAGTCGCTGATCAAGGCCGGCGCCTTCGACACGATGAAGCACACCCGCAAGGGCCTCACCGCCCACTTCGAGCCCATGATCGACAACGTGGTGGCGGTCAAGCGCAAGGAGGCGGAGGGGCAGTTCGACCTCTTCGGCGGGATGGGCGAGGAGGAGAGCAGCGAGCCCGGCTTCGGACTCGACGTGGAGTTCACCACCGAGGAGTGGGAGAAGTCCTATCTGCTCGCCCAGGAGCGGGAGATGCTCGGCCTGTACGTGTCCGACCATCCGCTCTTCGGCCTGGAGCACGTGCTGTCCGACAAGGCGGACGCGGGCATCGGCCAGCTCACCGGCGGCGACTACTCGGACGGCGCGATCGTCACCATCGGCGGCATTATCTCGGGCCTGCAGCGCAAGATGACCAAGCAGGGCAACGCCTGGGCGATCGCGACGGTGGAGGACCTGGCGGGCTCCATCGAGTGCATGTTCTTCCCGGCCTCCTACCAGCTGGTCTCCACCCAACTCGTCGAGGACGCGGTGGTGTTCGTCAAGGGCCGCCTCGACAAGCGCGAGGACGTACCGCGGCTCGTCGCCATGGAGCTGATGGTCCCCGACCTGTCGCACGCGGGCGCCGACGCCCCCGTGGTGATCACCATCCCGACGGTGAAGGTGACGCCGCCCATGGTCAGCCGTCTCGGTGAAATCCTCAGCCACCACAAGGGCCACAGCGAGGTGCGCATCAAGCTCCAGGGCGTCAGGAAGACCACCGTGCTCCGCCTGGACCGGCACCGCGTCCAACCTGATCCGGCCCTTTTCGGTGACCTGAAAGTACTGCTCGGCCCGGCCTGCCTGGCGGGCTGACCGGCCCGCGGACGCACGCCAGGCGGTCCGCGGCCGTTCCACAGAGTGAGGGGCGCACCCGATCACGGGTGCGCCCCTCGCGTGCTGCCAGAGCCGTGTCGGCCCCGCGCACTGCCTCAGTTATGGCCGAAACGGCGCTGCTTGGTGCGGGCACCCTGCGCGGGGCCGGCCGCCGACTCGGTGCGCGAGTCCGTCCTGGCCTCGGCCACCGCGGACTTGGGCTGCCGTGCCCCGGCCCGTGCGGTGGGGGCACTTCCCACGCCTTCGAGGCGTTGGGAGAGCTCCGGCCGTCCGGCCTGTTTGCGGTTCTTGTTCTTGGCCATGGTGATCTGCCTCCTAGGGGGATCTGGGGCCGGAACCAGACTCACATAGAGTTTCAAGTGGTGCATGTCGGATAATTACCGTGTGTGACAAGGCTTGTCGGGAGCCGCCCGCGGATACGCCACGCCGAAGATCGAGTTCGGACCGTTAACCCTCGTGTGGTCGGGCAGACTCCAGGGAAACCCGGAGCGAGCACCTGCACCCTCGGCGGTGCGGGACCGGGCGGCACCCGGCGGTCCGGGCCGCTTGGGTGCTGAGCGGTACGACGGGCCCAAGAGCCCGAAGAAACCTGTAAGAACCGGGACAGAACAGGGAAGAAGGTGGATCGCGTGGACCGCTGCATCGTCCTGGTGGACGCCGGCTATCTGCTGGGGGCTGCTGCGAGTCTGCTCGCCGGTGAGCCCTCACGGTCCCGCATCACCGTCGATCACGCCGGCCTCATCCAGGGACTGCGGGAGCGCGCGGAGTCGGACACCCAGCGTCCGCTGCTGCGCATTTACTGGTTCGACGGCGCCCCGGACCGCGTGCCCCAGCCTGAGCACCGCAGACTGCGCGTGATGCCGCGGGTCACCGTCCGGCTCGGCGCTCTGACCCGCAGCGACGGCCGCTGGGCCCAAAAGGGCGTGGACGCCGCCATGCACGCCGAGCTGACCGAACTGGCCCGCAACCGCGCCTGTTCCGACGTGGTGCTGGTGACCGGCGACGGCGACCTGCTGCCGGGCATGATGGCCGCCAAGGAGCACGGCGTCGCCGTCCATCTGTGGGCCGTGCAGGCCGCCGACGGCGACTACAACCAGTCCGAGGACCTGGTCGCCGAGGCCGACGAGCGGCGCGTCCTCGACCGGGCCTGGATCACCCAGGCGGTACGCGCGAAGGAGCTCGGCGGTGTCTGCGCGCCCCCGCCCGTGCCCCGCCCCGAGATCGCCGCGATCCTCTCCGCGCCGCTGCCCGAGTCCGCGCTCAGCACCGCGGAACCCTCCGCTGCCGAGCACTCCGTCGCCGATCACCGACGGCGCCACGTCCGCCGAGGTGAACGGCTCGTCCTACGGCGGCGGTCCCACCGCCAAAGGTGTGCCCACCCCCAAGGACCTCGCCGCGCTGCGCGCCCCGGCGGGGCTCGGCACACCGCCGCCCGCCAATGCCACGCTGCGCTGGTCCTCCGACAAGGGCTGGATCGACCGGCCCGCCGCCGCGACCGAGTCCGCGGATGCCGTCGCGCTGCCCACCCTGGCCCAGCTGACCACCGCGGAGCAGCGCTGGGCGGACCGCGAGGAGGACATCACCACCGTCGGCGGTGACCCGTTCGAGGTCGGGCAGGTCTTCGCGCGCCGCTGGATCGCCCGGCTGCCCGAGCCTGTCCATCTCCAGACGCTCTCCGGCATGTACCCCCGCGTCCCGCACCGCGTCGACGGCGAGCTGCTGCGCTACGCCGCCCGCTTCGGTCTGCTCGCCCACAAGGACGACCAGATCGACGAGCACGACCGGTACGCCATCAGAGCGGGCTTCTGGCGTGAGATCGACGTGCCGACGATGGCGGAGCACGCGCCGGCGGGGGAGTGATCCCGCTACCGGACCCGCTACCGGACCCCTCCCGGCACCCGGAGGCCACCAGTGCCCCAGCGGCCACCGGCGCCCCGAAGGAGCGCGGAAACTACGCGAGCGGCGGGCCCGAACTGCGCCCGTCGGTTCTGCGCCGTTTCGGTGGTATTTCGGCCAGGCGGTCCCATCGGCCCGCGAGGCGGCCGCGTCCGCGCCCCTTCGGACGTCCGCGCAGGCCGCAACGGGCGCCGTGGCGTGCGAGCCCCGGGCGCGCCGTGAGCCGTGCGACCCCGTAGGCTCGTTCCTCGTGAGTACGCGCACCGCACCGCCCGAGGATGACACCGACGTCGTCTGCACGGTGCGGGATCTCGTCAAGTCCTACCCCGCCACCCGTCCCCGCCGCGGCGTGCCCGGGAGCCCCGGAGTGCGGGCCACCGACGGAGTGCGGCTCGACATCGGGCGCGGCGAGGTCTTCGGACTGCTCGGTCCCAACGGCGCCGGCAAGTCCACCCTCGTTCGCCAGCTGACCGGCCTGATGCGGCCCGACAGCGGCGACATCCGCATCCTCGGCCACGACATCGTGCGCCACCCCGAGCGGGCTGCCCGCCTCCTCGCCTACCTCGGCCAGGAGTCCACCGCGCTCGACGAACTGACCGTCGCGCTCGCCGCCGAGACCACCGGGCGGCTGCGCGGCCTGACCACCCGCGCGGCGCGCGCCGCGCGCGACGCGGTCCTCGACGAGCTCGGCCTCACCCCGCTCGCGGGGCGAGCGCTGAAGAAGCTCTCCGGCGGTCAGCGGCGGCTCGCCTGCTTCGCCACGGTCCTCGTCGGCGAACGGCCGCTGCTCGTCCTGGACGAGCCGACCACCGGCATGGACCCGGTGGCCCGGCGTGCGGTGTGGGCCGCTGTCGATCGGCGCAGGTCACAGCACGGCACGACGGTGCTGCTTGTCACCCATAACGTCATCGAGGCGGAGACCGTGCTCGACCGGGTCGCCGTGCTGGACCGCGGCCGGGTGATCGCCTGCGACACCCCGGCGGGGCTGAAGCAACGCGTCGGCGGTCAGGTACGGGTGGAGCTGGTGTGGCGCGAGAGCGCCGCCGCTCGACGTGCCGGAGGTCGCCGCGCTGCGGCCCGCCGCCGTCGAGTCCGGCCGCCGCTGGGTGCTGCGGCTCGCCCCCGACGAGGCGCGCGGCGCCGTCGCGGCCGTCACCGGCGGCGCCGCCTTCGCGGCACTGGACGACTTCACCCTGGCGACCCCCAGCCTGGAGGACGTCTACCTGGCGCTCGGCGGCAGCGCGAGCGCCGCCAAGGGCCTGGTGAAGGCATGACAGCGCCGTACGGGGCCCATCGCACCGGCGCTCCGGGCCGGTCCACCGGTCCCCGCCGTCCTCCAGGGCTCGCTACGACGGCCCCCGTCCGCGACGAACAGGAGCAGCGCAAGGTGAGCGCACCTGCCACGCCGGTCAGACCCGGCGGACTGCGCCCGGATGACGAGAACCACGCACACGTCGAGCACCGCGAGCAGCCCGAACGCGGCGAGCACGGCGAGCACGGCGCCACGGGTGGGCGCCCCGCGCTGGTCGACGCCGTGGCGGGCAGTCGCGACACGCGCGGCGCTGCCGCACTCGCACCGCGAGCCCGGCTGCTGCCCGCGCTGGACGCCGTCTACCGGGCGCAGCTCTCCCGCGCCCGGGTCGCCCGGATCCCGCTGCTGTTCGTGGCAACCTTCCAGTCCGTGGGGATCATGGTGCTGATGCGCGGGGTGGTGGACGACGCGAGCGGGGCGCAGGCCGTTGTGGCCGGGGCCTCCGTGCTGGTCGTCGCCTTCGTGGCGCTCAATCTGCTCGCCCAGTACTTCGGGCAGCTGCGGGCCGGCGGAGGCCTGGACCACTACGCCACCCTGCCTGTGCCGCCCGCCGCCGTGGTGCTCGGCGCCGCCGCCGCGTACGCCTCCTTCACGGTGCCCGGCACGGTACTCACCGCGGCCGTCGGCTGTCTGCTCTTCCAGTTGCCACTGGCCCATCTGTGGGTGCTCGCGGCCGTGATCCCGCTCGCGGGCGCCGCGCTCTCCGGCCTCGGTGCGGCCCTCGGCCTGCTCGCGCCGCGCCCCGAACTCGCCACTCTCCTCGGTCAGCTGGGCATGTCGGCGGCGCTGCTGCTCGGGGTGCTGCCCGCCGCGCGGATGCCGTCGGTCATCCAATACGCGCGCGATCTGCTGCCGTCGACGTACGGTGTGGAGGCGTTCGCGCGGACCTTCGGGGCCCGTCCCGACTGGTCCGCCGTCGGGCTCGACCTCGCGGTGTGCGCGGCCGTCGGAGTCGTCTCGCTGGCCGTCGCCACGTGGGCCTACCGCCGGGCGGCCGTCCGGTGACACGGCCCACAGGGGCGTTTGGCACGATGTCAGGGTGACCGCACCGTTGACTCCATCGCCGCACCACCAGTCCGCGCACGACCCCGGCCGGCCGGAGGGCAGCGTCCCTCAGGCACCCGGAGCCTTGCCCCTCGCGCCGTACGGAGAGGACGGTCCCGGCATGAAGAGCGAAGTACGGCACGCCGCCGTGATCACCGTCGCGCTGGCGGTGAGCGGGTTGCTCCTCGGGCTGCTCTGGTTGTGGCTGGCGCCGCATGTGCCGCTGTTCGCGGACGACCAGGCGGTCTACCTCAAGGACAGCGAGGGCGAACAGGCGGTCGGCGTCGACGGGACGTTCACCCTGCTCGCCGTCGGCTTCGGGGTGCTCAGTGCCCTGGTCGTCTTCCTGGTGCGCCGCCACGGCGGCATCGCGCCCGTCGTCGGACTCGCCCTGGGAGCACTGCTCGGTGCGGTGGTGGCCTGGCGGCTGGGGATCTGGCTCGGGCCCGCGCAGGATGTCGCGGCGCATGCGAAGCAGGTGGGCAAGGGGGTCACGTTCGATGCGCCGCTGGAGTTGAAGGCGAAGGGAGCGCTGCTTGCCTGGCCGGTGGCGGCCATGCTGGCGTATCTCGGGCTGACGGCGCTGTTTGGGCCGCGGGACCCGGAGCTGGAGATTTCGGGCGACCCGGGGCCGCAGGCGCTGGGAAACCAGGAGCCGTATCCGCGGGAGCGGTGAGCGTTTTTCGACGGGGCGGCCCGGACCGGGATTCGGCAGCCGTGTGGGCCGTGCGGTGCGTCGTGGGCCGCGCCGGGGCCGGTTCTGTCAGGTCTTGCTGATCGGTGCCACCACGGCCGCCGTGAGTGCGGCGAGGTCTTCGGGGGAGAGTTCGACCTCCAGTCCTCTGCGGCCCGCGGAGACGCACATGGTGGAGTGGGTGCCGGCCGAGGCGTCCAGGACCGTGGGCAGTCTTTTGCGCTGGCCCAGCGGAGAGATGCCGCCGCGTACGTAGCCCGTGGTGCGTTCGGCGTCCGCCGGGTCGGCCATGGTGGCGCGTTTGGCGCCGACCGCGGCGGCCAGGGCCTTGAGGTCGAGGGAGCCGGAGACGGGGACGACGGCGACGGTGAGCGCGCCGTCCACCTCGGCGACAAGGGTCTTGAACACCCGCTCGGGTGCTACGCCCATGGCCTCGGCGGCCTCTTCGCCGTACGAGGAGTGGCCGGGGTCGTGCTCGTAGGAGTGCAGCGTGAACTCGACGCCCGCGGCGGTGAGTGCGACCGTCGCGGGAGTGCCGCCCGCCTGCTGTGCCTTGCGCGTCTTCTGCGCTTTCTTCGCCATCGGTCCTTCTGGCTCGGTTCTGCTCGTCCGCTGTGCGTGCTGCGGGTCCCAGCCGATCGCCCGGTGGAAACGGATGCTCCGCAACGGCCGCACGCCCCGCGCGTGCGCCCCTGCGCACCGCGCACCGGAGCGCGTCAGTGTGGTGGTACCGGCGTGGCCCGCACCGTTTCAGTTGAGGCTGGTGGGGCCACGGGTCAGGTCCGTCGCGGGCAGCGACGGCAGATTGCGGATGACCGCGGTCTCCGCACGCAGCAGCCGCAGCTCGTCACGGAGCCGTGAGGCGGTGTCCGGTGCCTGGAGCAGCCGCTGCTTGGTGGGCGTGTCGAGCACGGCAGCCGCGGCCACCAGGTACGACACCACCGACGGTTCGTCCGGCAGCTCCGTCTCCGTCGACAGCGACCGCTCCCTGGCTCCGGCCAGCCGCTTCTGGTACACGCGAAACGCCCGCAGCACCCCCTGTGCGAGGGCGCCCGCCTCGTCTCCCGGTTCCTCCGGCAGCTCCTGGAGAGCGGCGGTCAAAAACGCGCCGGAGGCGTCCACCGACGTCAGCCGCACCCGTGTGGTGCCGGTGGCCAGCACCTCGAAGCTGCCGTCGGCACGCTCCCTGATGGTCGCCGCGTCCGCGATGCAGCCCACCGCGTGGAACGCCTTCACCGGGTCGGGACCGAAGCCCGCCGCCGGGCCGCGCTCCGGAAGAGCCGTCTGGTCCGGCATACCGGGAGCGCTGGCCGCGACCTCGTGGCCGTCACGGATCGCCACGACGGCGAACCTGCGTGGTTCGCCCTCGGGTGTCTTGAGCAGTTCGCGCATCATGGCGCGATAACGCTCCTCGAAGATGTTCAGGGGCAGGACGAGGCCCGGGAACAGCACCGAGTTCAGCGGGAAGAGTGGCAGCCGGACGGTGGTCACGAGCCGCAAGCCTAATGGCCCGCGTGCGTGCGCGGCGCGGTGTCCACTGACGGATGAATCACGGCTGCCCCCGCAGGGATGAATCCGGCGACGGATTCCGGGGTGCGAGAGACCGTCAGACGCACTCCGTGTGGCCCGGCCGCCGGCGCCCTCACCCTCTGCGCAACAGTCGACTCGCCCCCGCCGCCACCGTCGTCGCCAGGATCCAGCCGAGCGAGATGAAGACCGCCGCCGCCCACTGCCACTCACCCAGCAGGCCCCAGTTGTTCTCCTGGCCGAAATCGATCACCGGGATGAGCAGATCGAGGGCGAACAACGGGGCGTTCCAGCCCGGATGCTGGCCATCGCCGACCGGGTAGCGCCCGGCGTACGAGAACGCGACGGCACCGGCCGCCCAAAGCACCGCCATCCACAGCGCGGCACGCCCCGGCCGGTAGCCGTAGGCGACCGTCCAGTCCTGGGCGTAGCCCCAGATCTTCGCCGCGATCGGCAGTGTCTCGCGGCGCCTGCGCTGCTTGGCGAGCAGGACCTGACGGGCATCCGTGTCATCGCCGCGGGCCCGCAGCACGGCGGCGAGCTTCTCGTACGGCTCCGGGTTGTACTCGGGGGTGGCCGCGACCAGCCACTCCAGGCGCAGCGACAGCGGGAAAGAGCCGTGCGGAACCAGGTTCTCGTAGGAGAAGCCGCCCATCGACAGGCCGCCGGCCTGCGGCCAGCTCGCGTACTTGTCGACCAGGTTGCCGACCCGCGCACCCGACAGCACCACGCGCCCGCGCTCCGGACGCTCGCCGAGGAAGCGCAGCTCCGGTGTCTGGATGCGGCGCAGGGACAGCTCCTGGTCGTTCTCCAGGAGGAAGAGCGCCTGGTCCATGTCGACCGCGTCACCGAACCGGCCGTCGTCGAGCCGGATGCCGCCCTGGCACTCGAAACGCCGCACCTGTGTGCCGCGTGCGGGGGTCGCGCCGCTGGTGAGCGTGGGGTCGTTGACGCTCTGCGGAGTCATGTAGATGGAACGCTCCACCGTCATCTGGGGGGCGTTCAGCGCGTGGCGGTCGTACACCTGGATCAGGCGGCTGCCGCGCAGGCTGAACGAGACACCTATCTGGGCGCCGCGCAGGCTCAGCTCGCCGTGCGACTCCATCAGCTCGGCCTGGAAGTCCTGGCCGACGGTGAGTCCGTCACCCACGATGGACCTGCCGTACCGGTCCCGGTAGATGATGGCCTGGTTGAGCAGCAGGTCGGTGCCGATGTGCGCGTCGGTGAGGCGTATCCCGTTCTGCACACGGCAGCGCGGCAGATGCAGGTCGCCCTCGGTGTGCAGCCGCGCCGCCTCCAGGCGCGGTATGGCGCAGTCGACCATGCGCAGGGTGGTCAGCTGGGCCTCCGGCAGCAGGATCTCCTTCTCGAAGCGGCACTGCTTCATCTCGACGTACGGCACCACCCGGCCGCCCGCCACGTCCAGGACGCCGGTGATCTGCACGCCCGTCAGCTTCAGCGACGCCACCCGGCCCGGCAGCGCGGTCGGCCCGGCCAGCAGCAGCCAGGCCACGATGCGGGCCCGGACGCTGCGCTCGGGCCCCCAGGGATGGCCGCCGTGCGGGTCGTCGGCCGCCAGGTCGCCGCTGTGCAGGCTGTAGACCGTCCCGTTCCGGAAGGCCTGCCACATGCCGACTTCGGCGCTGGTCAGTCCGTCCGGCAGTTCCTCGAAGGGGGTAGCAGTGGTGCCGTCGACCACGACTTCTCGTCCTCCCCGTGCTTCCTGTATCGATGAGTCTGGATGATTTCTGAATGTGCTGTGCTTACACGGTTTCGCGGTTCCGCCGCTGCCGTATGCCGACTGCCGTCCGCTGGATCCGCAGGGCCGGTGGAGCCCGGCAGGACGGACTCCGATCCGGCGGGCTCCACGCCGGACCCGCTGGTCAGACCCGCCGCGCGGCTCCGCCGCTGACGGGGTGCCGGTGGCACCCGCGGCGCACCGGACGCGTGCCCGGCGAAGGTCACTCTTCCGTACTCGGACCTCGGCTACTAGCGAACTTCGTACTTCTCCCGTGCCGTGGGGCCCCGGGCAGGGTGCCTCCCAGGCCCCTTGGCGGTGAGGGAGTGTCTCCAGGTGATGCCCGATCCGTGACCGCTTGAACGCTCCTGGTGACAATCGATGACGGAATCAGTGCATCCAGGGACGGCAGGGGCGTGTATCAGTCAGTGATACGGGCGTGAGGGCGCGCTGCCGGGTCTGAGAGAATTGGCCATGTGATCTCCCGAATCGATCTGCGCGGTGACGCCCTCCCTGAGGGAGGCGCTCTGCGCGACTTGCTGCCCCGAGCCGAGTTCGACGTCGAAGCCGCCCTGGAGAAGGTGCGGCCCATCTGCGAGGACGTGCATCATCGTGGCTCGGCGGCGGTCATCGAGTGGGGAGAGAGGTTCGACGGTGTCCGCCCGCGTCAGCTGCGGGTGCCCGCCGAAGCGATCGGCAAGGCCCTGGCGGACCTCGACCCCGCGGTGCGCGCCGCCCTGGAGGAGTGCATCACCCGCGCCCGGCTCGTCCACCGCGAGCAGCGCCGCACGGACGTCACCACCCACGTCGTGCCCGGCGGCACGGTCACCGAGAAATGGGTGCCTGTCGAGCGCGTGGGCCTGTATGTGCCCGGTGGCCTGTCGGTCTACCCGTCGTCCGTGGTGATGAACGTCGTCCCCGCCCAGGAAGCGGGCGTACGCGGCGTCGCCGTCACCTCCCCGCCGCAGGCCGACTTCGGCGGCCTGCCGCACCCGACGATCCTCGCCGCCTGCGCGCTGCTCGGCGTCGACGAGGTGTACGCGGCAGGCGGCGCGCAAGCCGTCGCGATGTTCGCCTACGGCACCGAGGACTGCCCAGGCGTGGACCTGGTGACGGGCCCCGGCAACATCTACGTGGCCGCCGCCAAGCGTCTACTCAAGGGCCGTATCGGTATCGATGCCGAGGCCGGTCCCACCGAGATCGCCGTCCTCGCCGACGCCACCGCGGACCCGGTGCACGTGGCCGCCGACCTGATCAGCCAGGCCGAGCACGACCCGCTGGCCGCCGCCGTGCTGGTCACCGACTCTCTGGAGCTCGCCGACGCCGTGCAGCGCGAGCTGGTTGGGCAGGTCGCCGCCAGCAAGCACGTCACGGACCGCATCGCGCCCGCCCTCGCGGGCAGGCAGTCCGCGATCGTGCTGGTCGACGGCCTTCAGGAGGGCCTGCGGGTGGTCGACGCGTACGCCGCGGAGCACCTGGAGATCCAGACCGCCGACGCGGCGGCCGTCGCCCAGCGGGTGCGCAACGCGGGCGCGATCTTCGTCGGCCCCTACGCGCCCGTCTCGCTGGGCGACTACTGCGCGGGCTCCAACCATGTGCTGCCCACCGGCGGCTGCGCGTGCCACTCCTCGGGTCTGTCCGTGCAGTCCTTCCTGCGCGGCATCCACATCGTCGACTACACCCGGCAGGCACTCGCCGAGGTGGCCCACCACGTGGTGACGCTCGCCGACGCGGAGGATCTGCCCGCGCACGGCGCCGCGATCAAGGCGAGGTTCGAATGGAAGGTGCCCAGCGCGTGACCGCCAGCAACACCCCCACCGGTGCCCCGGCAGCAGCCGCCGCGACCCGGATCGACGACCTGCCCGTACGCGAAGAGTTGCGCGGCCAGTCCCCGTACGGCGCCCCGCAGCTCGACGTGCCGGTGCGGCTGAACACCAACGAGAACCCGTACCCGCTGCCCGAGCCGCTGGTCGAACGGATCGCCGAACGGGTCCGTGAGGTCGCCCGCGACCTCAACCGCTACCCGGACCGCGACGCCGTGGAGCTGCGCACCGCGCTCGCCGCCTACCTGACCACGACCAGCGGTCACCAGGTCGGCGCCCGGAACGTCTGGGCGGCGAACGGTTCGAACGAGGTCATCCAGCAGCTGCTGCAGACCTTCGGCGGCCCCGGCCGCACCGCCATCGGCTTCGAGCCGTCGTACTCGATGCACAGCCTGATCGCCCGCGGCACCGGCACCGGATGGATCGCCGGCCCCCGCGAGCCCGACTTCACCATCGACCCCGAAGCCGCCTCCCGCGCCATCGCCGAGCACCGCCCCGACGTGGTCTTCCTCACCACCCCGAACAACCCCACGGGCAACGCGCTGCCCGCCGAAACGGTTCTCGCGCTCTACGAGGCCGCGCAGCGCGCCAAGCCGTCGATGGTGATCGTCGACGAGGCGTACGTCGAATTCAGCCATGGCACGTCGCTGCTGCCGCTGCTCGCCGGCCGGCCGCACCTGGTGATCTCGCGGACCATGTCGAAGGCGTTCGGCGCGGCGGGGCTCAGGCTCGGCTACCTGGCCGCCGACCCGGCGGTCGTCGACGCCGTGCAGCTGGTGCGGCTGCCGTACCACCTGTCGGCCGTCACCCAGGCCACCGCGCTCGCGGCCCTGGAACACACCGACACGCTGCTGAAGTACGTCGAGCAGCTGAAGACCGAGCGCGACCGGCTCGTCGCCGAGCTTCGTACGATCGGCTACGCGGTGACCGACTCGGACGCCAACTTCGTCCAGTTCGGCCGCTTCGAAGGACCCGGCGGCGCCCACGCGGCCTGGCAGCAGATCCTCGACCGGGGCGTTTTGGTCCGGGACAACGGCGTACCGGGCTGGCTGCGGGTGTCCGCGGGCACCCCGAAGGAGAACGACGCGTTCCTTGACGCGGTGCGCGAACTCAAGAAGGAGCAGGAGCAGCACGGATGAGCCGCATCGGACGAGTGGAACGCACCACCAAGGAGACCTCCACGGTCGTCGAGATCGATCTCGACGGCACCGGACAGGTCGCCGTCTCCACCGGGGTCGGCTTCTACGACCACATGCTCGACCAGCTCGGCAGGCACGGCCTGTTCGATCTGAGCGTGAAGACCGAGGGCGATCTGCACATCGACTCGCACCACACCATCGAGGACACCGCGCTCGCCCTGGGCGCCGCCTTCAAGCAGGCCCTCGGCGACAAGGTGGGCATCTACCGCTTCGGCAACTGCACGGTGCCCCTCGATGAATCGCTCGCCCAGGTCACCGTCGACCTCTCCGGCCGCCCCTACCTGGTGCACACCGAGCCCGAGCGCATGGCGCCGATGATCGGCTCCTACGACACCAGCATGACCCGGCACATCCTGGAGTCCTTCGTCGCCCAGGCCCAGGTCGCCCTGCATGTGCACGTCCCCTATGGGCGCAACGCCCACCACATCGTGGAGTGCCAGTTCAAGGCGCTGGCCCGAGCGCTCAGGTATGCGAGCGAGCATGATCCGCGGGCCGCGGGCATCCTCCCGTCGACGAAGGGTGCCCTCTAGTCATGAACGTTCCCTCCACCGCACTGATCCTGGTCGGGCTCTTCCTCGGCGGCGGCATCATCTCCTTCGTCAAGCAGAAGATGCCGAAGAGCCTGATCGTGCTGCTCACGTTCGGCGCCGCGCTCTGCCTCGTGGCGGGCGTGCTCCGGCTGGAGGTGTGGAATTGAGCGCCCACGTCGTCATCTTCGACTACGGCTTCGGTAACGTCCGCTCCGCCGAGCGCGCCGTCGCCCGCGCCGGGGCCGATGTCGAGATCACCCGCGACTTCGACACGGCCATGAACGCCGACGGGCTCCTCGTCCCCGGCGTCGGCGCCTTCGCGGCCTGTATGCAGGGCCTCAAGGAGGCGCGCGGCGACTGGATCGTGGGGCGCCGGCTGTCCGGCGGGCGGCCGGTGCTGGGCATCTGCGTCGGCATGCAGATCCTGTTCGGCAACGGCATCGAGCACGGCGTGGAGACGGCGGGCCTGGACCAGTGGCCCGGTACCGTCGAACCGCTGAAGGCCGACATCGTGCCGCACATGGGCTGGAACACGGTGCGCTCACCCGAGGACTCCGAACTCTTCGCGGGCCTCGACGCCGATGCGCGCTACTACTTCGTGCACTCCTACGCCGTCCAGCACTGGATCATGGAAAGCACCAATCCGCTGCTGCGCGCCCCGAAGGTCACCTGGTCGACGCACGGCGAGCCCTTCGTGGCCGCTGTGGAGAACGGCGCCCTGTGGGCCACCCAGTTCCACCCCGAGAAGTCCGGCGACGCCGGAGCCCAGCTGCTCACCAACTGGATTGAGACCCTGTGACCATGGACAGGACCCGTACGCTAGAACTCCTCCCCGCCGTCGATGTCCGTGCCGGCCAGGCCGTACGGCTCGTGCACGGCGAGTCCGGCACCGAGACGTCCTACGGCTCGCCCCTGGAGGCCGCCCTTGCCTGGCAGCGCTCGGGCGCCGAGTGGCTGCACCTCGTCGACCTGGACGCCGCGTTCGGCACCGGCGACAACCGCGCGCTGATCGCCGAGGTCGCCTCGGCCATGGACATCAAGGTCGAGCTGTCCGGCGGCATCCGTGACGATGACACGCTCGCCGCCGCCCTCGCCACCGGCTGCACCCGCGTCAACCTCGGCACGGCCGCGCTGGAGACCCCCGAGTGGGTCGCCAAGGTCATCGCCGAGCACGGCGACAAGATCGCCGTCGGCCTTGATGTACGTGGTCAGACCCTGCGCGGCCGGGGCTGGACCCGCGACGGCGGCGACCTCTTCGAGACGCTGGAGCGCCTGAACTCCGAGGGCTGCGCCCGCTACGTGGTCACCGACATCGCCAAGGACGGCACGCTCCAGGGCCCCAACCTGGAGCTGCTGCGGTCGGTCTGCGCGGCGACCGACCGTCCGGTGGTGGCCTCCGGAGGCGTCTCCTCGCTGGCCGACCTGCGGGCCATCGCCGCGCTGGTGCCCGCGGGCGTGGAGGGCGCCATCGTCGGCAAGGCCCTGTACGCGAAGGCGTTCACCCTCGAAGAGGCCCTTGCTACCGTCTCCCGGCCGGTGCCGTCATGACCGGGAACCAGGACCTGACGCCCCGCGGAGGCCGGGTGCAGAGCGGATCGCCCTGGGAGGAGAGCATCGGCTTCGCCCGGGCCGTCGAAGCGGGCGACCGGGTCCTCGTCGCCGGGACGACCTCCTTCAAGGACTCGGTCCTCTACGGAGAGGGCGACCCGTACGAGCAGACCAAGGTGGCCTTCGCCCATGCCATCGAGGCCATCGGCGCGTTCGGACTCGACGCCGGGTCCGTGGTCCGCACCCGGATGTATCTGACCCACACCCGCGATGTGGACGACGCCGGCCGGGCGCACCGGGAGATCTTCGGTGCGGTGCGGCCCGTCGCGACCCTGGTGGTCGTCTCCGGCTTCGTCGACCCGCGCATCCTGGTCGAGGTCGAACTCGAAGCCTTCCGGGGCCCGGGCACCGCCGCGGCGAACCCCTCCGACCGGCAAGGAGGCACGACGGCATGAGCCTGGCGGTCCGAGTCATCCCCTGCCTGGACGTGGACAGCGGCCGGGTCGTCAAGGGCGTCAACTTCCAAAACCTGCGCGACGCGGGCGATCCCGTCGAAATGGCCAAGGTGTACGACGCGGAAGGCGCCGACGAGCTAACCTTCCTGGACATCACCGCCTCCTCCGGCAACCGCGAGACGACCTACGACGTGGTGCGCCGCACCGCCGAGCAGGTCTTCATCCCGCTCACCGTGGGCGGCGGCGTGCGCACCACACAGGACGTCGACAAACTGCTGCGCGCCGGCGCGGACAAGGTCGGTGTCAACACGGCCGCCATCGCCCGCCCGGAACTGATCCGCGAGATCGCCGAGCGGTTCGGCCGCCAGGTGCTCGTGCTGTCGGTCGACGCCCGCCGCACCGACACCACGCTCGGCGGCGGCCCCGCCAGCGGCTTCGAGGTGACCACGCACGGCGGGCGGCGCGGCACCGGCATCGACGCCGTCGAGTGGGCGCACCGCGCCGCGGAACTCGGCGCGGGCGAGATCCTGCTCAACTCGATGGACGCCGACGGCACCAAGGACGGCTACGACATCGAGATGATCGCCGCGGTCCGCGGGCAGGTCGGCGTGCCCGTGATCGCCTCCGGTGGTGCTGGCCGCCTCACCGACTTCCCGCCCGCCGTCACCGCGGGCGCCGACGCGGTGCTCGCGGCCTCCGTCTTCCACTTCGGCGATCTGCGGATCGGACAGGTCAAGCAGGCGCTGCGCGAGGCGGGGCAGCCGGTGCGCTGAGCCGGCGGCAGCCACGGGTCGGCGACCGGTGCGGTGCCGGCCTGACCCGAACGAAAGACCCTAGGTCGCCGTCCACTTGGCCATCCACGCCTCGTTCTGGATGGAGATGACCTGCTCGCACGCCTCGACGAAGGCGTCGTCCGCGGACTCCACCGGTTCGCGGACGTCCGCGGCGGCACGGTTGGCCAGCAGCCGTTCCAGTTCCGCCGCGGTGCGGGCGAACTCAAGCTGCTGGTAGGAGTAGAGGGCGGCGGCGGAGTGGGCGGCGACGGCGGCGGTCACCGTGGTGATGGCCGCGACCCATGCCGACGCCCAGCCGGCACCGAAGACGGAGGCCACCGCGCCGAGCACGGCCGCCCCTGAGGCGAGGCCCATCTCGACGCGGCGCACCAGGGCGGCACGGCGGGCCATCAGCGCCGCGTGCGGCCGGTAGTAGCCGCGGATCTGTTCGGCCACCCGGACGGCCGTGTAGGAGTCCATGCCGGTGACCGCGGGCGGGACCCTGACCACGGGCGTGTGCGCGGCGCTGTGGGCGGCCAGGTCGGCGACGTCGGTGGTGATCTGCCCGGTGCGGGCCAGTAGCGTCCGCACCGCCTCGTCGGCACGGTAGGGGCCGACCCGGGCGAGGAAGGTGTACACCTCGCTCTTCAGCGCCTCGCTGGCCGATCGCAGCCGCGTCCACTCCTGCACCGCAGTCGGCCCCGACCGCACGGCGGCCAGCGGCACGAGCCCGACCGCGACGGCAGCCAGAAAGGCCAGCACCCTGCCGGTGTGCGCGTCCCGCGCCATGGCCTGGGACGCGCCGGTGGCAAGGCCGGCCGCCGCGATCCCGAGCAGCAGGCTGAGCGTGCGGGCTCTGCCCACCTTGCGTTTGGCGGCGTCGGCCGCCTGCGACCACAGACTCTGCTGTTCCCACACCCCGGTCACCGCTATGTCACCCCGTTGCGCCACGCCTTCATTCTGCCAGCGCTACGCGGTGGCGTCCCGTGATGTTCGCATCGGTGCGCCGGCTCGCACCCGATACGGCCCGGCGCCGCCCGCCGAGGTCGCTCGGCCCCAGGTACCGGTACCGACGCACCCAGGGTGCCGACGCGCCGTCAGCCGCCCAGTTCCGCCACCAGGCGCGCCGTGACCGGCGCGGCGAGGCGGTGACGGGCGGCGGCGCGCAGCAGGGCGCCGCCGAGCGCGTCGAGTTCCAGCGGGCGGTCCGCCGCTCTGTCCCGCTGCATCGAGGAACGCAGGCCGGCGGGCGCCGTGTCCACGACGGCGAGCACATCATCGGCGTTGATCCGGATGCCCGCCGCCCGGCCCACCTGGGCCAGTTCGCGGACCACGGCCGCCAGTTCGTCGTGGTGCGCGGCGCGGACCTCGCCGATCGGTGCCGTGTACCGGGTGGTGAGCAGCGCGATCGGCAGCAGGAGGGCGAACTTCTCCCAGAGCATCTGCTCCTCGTCCGCGGGCTCCCGCACGGTCACCGCGAGCCCGGCACCGGACAGCAGCGCGCCCAGCACCGCCACAGCCTCCGCCGGCGCCGTCCGACTGCCCAGGTCGATCATCGCGAACGGGCTGGCGTGCAGGGCGGTGTGGGGCGGGATCTGCGCAGGGGGTGCGCAGGACGATTCGGCGGTATCTGTGAAAGAAAAACTGCGCAATATTAGTTGTGCAATATTTCTTTCGTATCTACGGTGTGGCTATGGCAAGCAAGGACGAGCGACCGCACGAGCGGCATCAGGAAGCACCCGAGAGCGCACCGGAGGAACCCTTGGCCAAGGGGTCCGGTATCCGCAGGATCACGGATCTCGACACCCTCAAGGCGTTCGGCCACCCGCTGCGGATCGAGCTGTACCGCGCGCTGTACGTGGCCCGTACCGCGACCGCCTCGCAACTCGCGGGCCAGGTCGACGAGGCCGTCTCGCTGGTCAGTTACCACCTGCGCAAGCTCGCGGAGCACGGTCTGATCGAAGCGGCCGAGGCGCCGCGTGAGGACGCCCGCGAGCGCTGGTGGCAGACCGCCTCGCAGGGCCTGAGCTTTCGCGACGAGGACTTCCGGGACGCCCCGGAGAAGGCCGCCGCGCACGCGGCGGTCACCCGCACCCTGCTCGCCCAGCGCGACGCCCTCTACCGCGGCTATCTCGACCAGGCGGCCGCCTGGAGCCAGGAGTGGCGCTCCGCCGCCACCTCGTCCGAGTCGCTGGCCCGCCTCACTCCCGCTGAGCTGTCCGCGCTCACCACGGACATCCTCGGCCTGATCAGGCAGTACGAGGAGCGCGGCAGGGCCGCGGAAGAGGCCGGTGCGACCGAGGGGCGCGAGAACGTAGCGCTGCATCTGTACGGGTTCCCATTCCGCACCTGAGCGCTGCGCCGCACCTGGGGGCCACGCACCCGACGGCCCGCTCGCAGCCGAAACCTCCACGGCCCGTCCACCCCGGCAGACCGTTCCCGAACGAGCTCCTGAGCCCGTCCGGCCGCGACCCGAAGGCTTGTACCGACCCGTACAGAGAGGCTCAGTCGTGACCGATGCCGCCCCTGCCGCCGCCCAGCCCGCGCACGCCGACGCTCCAGAGCCCCGTTCCTCCAGCGCCCCCCGTCCCGCCCACCGCGACGGCAACGTGCTGCGCTGGCTCGCCGCCTACACCTCCTCCGCCCTCGGGGACAACATCTACTACATCGCCCTTTCCTGGGCCGCGGTGCAGGCCGGCACTCCGGGGCAGGCCGGGCTCGTCCTGGCGGTCAGCGCCCTGCCGCGGGCGCTGCTGATGCTGGGCGGGGGAGTGGTCGCCGACCGGTTCGGGCCGCGCCGGGTCGTCATCGGCAGTGACGCGGTGCGCTGTGCCGCGGTGTTCACCGTCGCGGTCCTGCTCTTCACGACCGGCCCCGGGCTCTGGCCGCTGGCCGTGCTCGGCCTGCTCTTCGGCACCGTCGACGCCGTGTTCATGCCCGCGGTGGGTGCCCTTCCGACCCGTATCACCGGACGTGACCAGCTCGCCCGGGTGCAAGGCATGCGCGGCGTCGCCATCCGCACCGCCAACGCGGTGGGTGTCCCGCTGGGCGGTCTCGGCGTGGCGCTTGGCGGACCCGCCGCGGCGTTCGCGGCGGCCGGACTGCTGTTCGCCGTCTCCCTCCCGCTGCTGACCGGTGTCCGCTTCGGGTCGGCTCCGGCCGCACGGCCGCGCACCGACGCCGAGGGTGCCGCGCGGTCCGCCGCCGCTGTGCACGAACTCCGGGACGGACTGCGCTACATGGCCGGGCACCGGGTGCTCGCCCCGCTCTTCGTCGTCGCGGCCCTCAGCAACCTCGGTTTCGTGGGCCCCCTCAACATCGGTCTGGTCCTGCTCGCCGACGCACGGGGCTGGGGTGCGGCGGGCGTCGGCTGGGTGCTCGCGGGCTTCGGTGTCGGGGCCGGTGCCACGTCGCTGCTGCTCACGGTGCGGGGGCGGCTGCCGCGCGCGGGGCTCGTGCTGTCCCTCGGGGCCATCGCGGGTGCGCTGGCCATCGCGGCGCTGGCCTTCGTGGCGCAGCTCACCGCGGCGATAGCTGTGGCGCTGGTGATCGGGCTGCTCACCGGGCTGAGCGGCGCGCTCAGCGGCGCCCTCGCGCAGACCGCCGCGGAGCCCGCGTACATCGGGCGGGTCACCGCCGCCAGCACTCTCTTCAGCCTCGGCATCACGCCGCTCACCTTCCCGCTGACCGGCATGGCCGTCGGCCTGTGGGGCACCGCGCCGGTCTTCGTGGCCAGCGCGGCGGTGTGCGCGGCGGGCGGCGCCTTCGGGCTCTGCTCCCGGCAGTTGCGGCGGGCGGAGCTGCCCGGGTGAACGGGGGCGGGGCGCGGACGGAGCGCTGTGCGCCGCCTACATGCCGAGCTGCTTCGACTCCTTCAGCTTGGCGATGGCGTCTTGGTCGCCCTCCAGCTCGACATCGGCCACGTCCTGGCGGCCGAGCGCGAACATCGTCAGCTCGCCCGGCTCACCGGTCACCGTGACCACCGGCGCACCGCGGCGTCCCACCGTGGTCCTGCCGTCCGGGCGGCGCAGCACCAGGCCCACCGGTGACTTGCGGCCCAGCAGCCGTGCCGAGCGCTCAAGCTGCGACCACAGCGCGTCGGAGAAGACCGGGTCGAGCGTGCGCGGCGTCCAGTCCTGCTGCGCGCGGCGCACGTCCTCGGCGTGCACATAGAACTCGACCGTGTTCACCGCCTCGTCGATCTGCTTGACCGCGAGGGGCGAGAAGCGCGGCGGGCCGGTACGGATCAGCTGGATCAGCTCCTCGTACGGCTTCGCCGCGAACTGCGCCTGCGTGCGTTCCAGGCGGGCGGCGAGCGGCTTGATCAGTATTCCGCCCGCCGCGTCAGCGCGGCGTTCGCGCACCACGACATGCGCGGCGAGGTCCCGGGCGCGCCAGCCTTCGCACAGGGTCGGCGCGTCGGGCCCCGAGGCCTCCAACAGGTCCGCGAGGAGGAGACGTTCACGCTTGGCATGGGTCGACATGGCCCCAGCGTACGGCCGCGCCCTGCGGCCCGCACGGCTGCGGCCCGCACCGCGTGCCCGCACCGCGGCCCGGGCGGCCCGGCGCCCGTGATCCGGACGGCCGCCCGTGAGGTCGCACCCATCCCGCACAATGGCACCCATGACCAGCACGCCCCCGCAGCCCAGCCGGCTCGACCCCGCGATCGCCGCCCGCCTCAAGCGCAGTGCCGACGGTCTCCTGCCCGCCATCGCCCAGCAGTACGACACCGGTGAGGTGCTGATGCTGGGCTGGATGGACGACGAGGCCCTGCACCGCACACTGACCACCGGCCGGTGCACCTACTTCTCGCGCAGCCGCCAGGAGTACTGGGTCAAGGGCGACACCTCGGGCCATGTGCAGTACGTGAAGTCCGTCGCCCTGGACTGCGACGCGGACACCGTCCTGGTGAAAGTCGACCAGATCGGCGCCGCCTGCCACACCGGCGACCGGACCTGCTTCGACGCCGATGTACTGCCGCTGGAAGCTCATCCCGCAGGGCCGGGCAGCACGGCCGCGCAGGGCCCCGACGCGGCCACGCGTCCCGAGGACCGGCGACCCGGGGCGGCCCAGCAGGATCTGCCGGCCCGCCAGGCCCAGTAAGGTCCCGCCATGGATCTCGACACGTTCCGCAAGCTGGCCACCGACCGCCGCGTTATCCCCGTCAGCCGCAAGCTCCTCGCGGACGGTGACACTCCCGTCGGGCTCTACCGCAAACTCGCCGCCGAGCGCCCCGGCACCTTCCTGCTGGAGTCCGCGGAGAACGGTCGCTCTTGGTCCCGCTACTCGTTCGTCGGCGTCCGATCCGCCGGTACGCTCACCGAGCGTGACGGCCAGGCGCACTGGCTGGGCACGCCTCCGGTCGGCGTCCCTATCGACGGCGATCCGCTCGTGGCGCTGCGCGCCACCATCGAGACCCTGCACACCCCGCGTGACCTGGCCGCGGGCATGCCGCCTTTCACGGGCGGCATGGTCGGCTATCTCGGCTACGACATCGTGCGCAGGCTGGAGAAGGTCGGGCCCGGTGGGCGGGACGACCTGAAACTGCCCGAGCTGACCATGCTGCTCACCTCCGATCTCGCCGTCCTCGACCACTGGGACGGCACGGTCCAGCTCATCGCCAACGCCATCAACCACAATGACCTCGCCACCGGCGTCGACGAGGCCTACGCGGACGCCATCGCCCGGCTCGACGCGATGGAGGCCGACCTGTCCCGGCCGGTGGAGCAGCCCCCGGCGGCCCTCCCGCCGTCCGAACTGCCGGAGTTCACCGCCCAGTGGGGCGGCCCGGACTTTCGCGCGGCCGTGGACGACATCAAGGAGCGCATCCGCGCGGGCGAGGCCTTCCAGGTCGTGCCCTCCCAGCGCTTCGAGACGCCCTGCACCGCCAGCGCCCTGGACGTCTACCGCGTCCTGCGGGCCACCAACCCGTCGCCGTACATGTACCTCTTCCGCTTCCCCGCCGTGGACCCTGACCAGGAGTCGGGCTTCGACGTCGTCGGCTCCAGCCCGGAGGCCCTGGTGAAGGTGGTCGACGGACAGGCCGTGCTGCATCCCATCGCCGGGACCCGGCCGCGCGGCGCCACCCCGCAGGAGGACCAGGCGCTCGCCGACGAACTGCTCGCCGATCCCAAGGAGCGTGCCGAGCACCTGATGCTCGTCGACCTCGGCCGCAACGACCTCGGCCGGGTCTGTGCGCCCGGCTCGGTGGAGGTCGTCGACTTCATGTCCATCGAGCGGTACTCCCATGTGATGCACATCGTCTCCACGGTCACCGGCCGCGTCGCCCAGGGCCACACCGCCTACGACGTCCTGACCGCCTGCTTCCCCGCGGGCACCCTCTCCGGGGCGCCCAAGCCCCGCGCCCTGCAGATCATCGACGAGCTGGAGCCCGCCCGCCGCGGTCTGTACGGGGGATGCGTCGGCTACCTGGACTTCGCGGGCGACTCCGACACCGCCATCGCCATCCGTACCGCCCTGCTGCGCGGCAGCACGGCCTACGTCCAGGCGGGTGCCGGAGTGGTCGCCGACTCCGACCCGGCCGCCGAGGACACCGAGTGCCGCAACAAGGCCGCCGCCGTCCTGCGGGCGGTCCACACGGCGAACCGGCTCGGCAGACGGGGCGCGGCCGGCTGACCACGGGCGACGGGCTGTGGTGCCGGGCGGTGCGAACGGAGCGCGGGCTCCAGCAGAGGTCCGGCCACCCCGGGCGACCGGTTCGGGCCGGACGTGAGGGATAGTGGGGGGGTGACTTATGCCGTACCCAAGCCCCGTAACCAAGCCGGGACCGCGCCGTCCGACGCCCCCTGGGCGCGCCTGCCAGGAGGCGGACGCCGCAGCCTGGCCATCGCCCTGCTGTTCGGTTCCGTCGGCGCGGCCGTGGCACTTCTCGCGACCCGGCAGAGCTGGGCCAGCGGCACGGCCGCGGTGGCCGGCGGCAGTGTCTCGCTGACGGCCAAGGGCAGCGACGTCACCGGCGTGCCCGCTGCCCTCGCCATCGTGGGCCTTGCCGCGCTCGTCGCGGTCTTCGCGGTCCGCCGTACCGGACGCATGCTGGTCGCGGCCCTGCTCACGCTGAGCGGCGCGGGCACCGTGGCCGCGGCGGTCCTCGGCATCACCGGCGGCTGGGCGGGCTCCGCGCTCGATGAGAAGGCCGCCCAGGTCTCCGGCGACACGGCCGCCACCGTGGCGGCCCTGAGTCACACCGCCTGGCCGTATATCGCGGCCACCGGCGGCGCCCTCCTGCTCCTCGCGGGCCTGCTCGCGCTCTGCTACGGCCGGAGCTGGCCGGGCATGTCGGGCCGCTACGAGCGCACCACCACCCGCCGCCCGCACGCCTCCCGCCCCGTCGACCCCGACCGGCCCGAGGACCTGTGGAAGGCCCTCGACCGCGGTGAGGACCCGACAGCGGACGAGGCCTGAGCCGCACTTCCTCTTCGACGACAGCGGTCGGCAGGGCCGCTCACGGGTCGCGGGACGCCGCGCACCGTGCCGCCTCCGTCGCGGCCACCCCGGGCTCGTGCAGCGGGGCCCGTACGGGAGAATGAGCAGCGAGCGTCGCCGCCTTCGCCGTAGGCGCGGACGCAGGCACCGCACCAGCACGTCCCGGAACGATCGCCGCACGTGAGTGCAGCACGGCGCAGACAGCGAACGAACCGGCGAGACCTGAGAACAAGAAAAACCAGAAAAACCAGAAAAAGAGGAGCACGTCATGGCGGGCACCAGTCACGGACACACCCCGGCCGCCTGGGCCGGCAGCATCATCGCCTTCGTCGGCTTCTGCGTCGCGGGTGCCTTCATGGTCATCGCCAGCCCCGTCGGTTTCTGGGTCGGCGTCGGCGTTATCTTCCTTGGCGCGATCGTCGGCGGCATCATGCGGATGGCCGGTCTCGGTCAGGAGAAGCGGCAGGAGCCGCGCCCGGCGACGTCGGAGAGCTGACCTCCCGGGTCCCACGCCGACCGCGGGCGCCCCGGTCGGCGTAACCCGCGCCGAATCGTGTGACAGGCGGGCCATGGCCTTGTGCCGGGCCCGCCTTCCGTATGCGCCGCCATGCCTCGCAGGCCGGCAAAGGGTCCGTACGCGGCCGTGCGGGCGTGCGCGCAGCAGGCACGTGTCCACCGGCCGGGACGGCGCGGGACGTGCGAGGACCCGCCCGCCGGTTGCCGGCAGGAGCATAGACAAGAGCAGAGGCAGCAGCTGCCGACGGGCAGCGCGGGCTTCCCGGGCGCACACTGCACGCGTGACCAGCGATCTCGTTCCGCTCAGCGCACCCCAGGCGCCGCCCCGGGCGCCCTCTGCCGCGCGCCCGGCTGCGGCGGGCCGCGCACGGGAGCGGCTGCTCGTACCGGGCGGAGTGCTCGGCGCGGTCTGTGCCGCCTTTGCCTATGTGGGCGTCGTCGACCCGAACGAGCCGGGCCATTACCCCGTGTGTCCGCTGCTGCGCTACACCGGCCTCTGGTGCCCCGGCTGCGGCGGCCTGCGCAGCGTCCACGCGCTCGTGCACGGCGATTTTTCCGCCGCCCTCGGCGCCAATGCGCCCGCGGTCGTGGGCTGCGCTGTCTTCGCGGTGCTGTGGGCCGTATGGGTCGTGCGAACGGTCCAGGGGCGGCCGATGACCGTCGAGCCCGGGCCTGTGCTGCTGTGGGCGGTCGGCGTGCTGCTCGCGGCCTTCACGATTGTCCGGAACTTGCCCTTCGGTGGCTGGCTCCACCCTTGAACAATTCATGAATGTCCAGGTAGTGAGAGCGCAGCCCACCGGATGCAGGATCCGGGCCGCGCTGCGGATACCATCAGAGTGACCGCCGGGTTGCCTCACATCGAGGTGATCCGGGTCACGGTTCCCGGCCCGGCCGCCGGGCCGTAGGAAGTCTGCGGGCGTGCCGGATCGCGTGTCCGGAAAGCCTTGGGAAGGCCGTCAGTACGTCAGGAAAGGGGACCGCTCGCGTGAGTGTGCTCGACGAGATCATCGACGGAGTCCGTGCCGACCTCGCGGAGCGGCAGGCGCGCGTCAGCCTCGACGAGCTCAAGGAGCGTGCGCAGCGGGCTCCCCGGGCCCGTGACGGGCTCGCCGCGCTGCGTGGCGACGGTGTGAAGGTGATCTGCGAGGTCAAGCGGTCCAGCCCGTCGAAGGGCGCGCTCGCCGCGATCGCCGACCCGGCCGCCCTGGCCGCCGACTACGAGGCGGGCGGCGCGGCCGTCATCTCCGTGCTGACGGAACAGCGCAAGTTCGGCGGTTCGCTCGCCGACCTGGAAGCAGTCCGGGCCAAGGTCGACATTCCGGTCCTGCGCAAGGACTTCATCGTCACGTCGTACCAGCTCTGGGAGGCCAGGGCGCACGGCGCCGACCTCGTGCTGCTGATCGTCGCCGCCCTCGACCAGCCCGCCCTGGAGTCGCTCATCGAGCGCGCGGTGTCCATCGGACTCACGCCGCTCGTCGAGGCGCACGACGAGGAAGAAGTCGAGCGGGCGGTCGCGGCGGGTGCCAAGGTCATCGGGGTCAATGCCCGCAATCTGAAGACGTTGAAGGTCGACAGGTCGACCTTCGAGCGCGTGGCCCCCGAGATCCCGCCGGGCATCATCAAGGTCGCCGAGTCCGGCGTCCGCGGCCCGCACGACCTGATCGCCTACGCGAACGCGGGCGCCGACGCCGTCCTGGTCGGCGAGTCCCTGGTGACCGGCAAGGACCCGAGGACCGCCGTCAGCGACCTCGTCGCGGCGGGCGAGCACCCGGCCCTGCGGCACGGAAGGGACTGACGGTCCGTGCCCGCCGACGGCCCCTCGGACATGCCACCGCCCCGGACCGGGTCTGCTCCCGGCTCCGTCGTCGGTGTGCCTGCCCGAGCGGTGGCCGTCACAGGCAGGCCTTGGCAGGTGGCGGGCTCGGCCCGGTACACGGCAGTCTCCGCCGCGGCTTCCTCAGCCCCGTTCGGCCCCGTCGCCCCGGCCCCCGCGGCCGGCGCGTACCCGGTGCCCGGTCTCCTGCCCGCGCTGCCGTCGGCCGGTGCGGTGGCACGTGACGCGTACGCCCGGCTGGCCCGCGGCTGCCGTCCGCGCGGCTGCCGCGCCCCCGCCCGGCGGGTGCACGGCCGTCGCGTCCGCTATGTGATCGGCGACGAACCGGGCCAGGTCAACGGCATGCGATGGCCCCGGCGCCTCGGGCGCCCAAGCCGCTGACCCGCCTCAGATCCCTGGGTTCGGTCCGGTTTGCGCACCGCGTGCGCGTGGCATGCGCCCGGTAGCTCCCGTGGCCTCGGGGCCCTGTGCCCCGGCTGCGCGGGCATCCGTCGGCGCACCGTACGTCGCGGACCGTGTCCGTCTGTCCCGCTCTCTCCCGCCGGCTCTGCGTGCCTCACGGGCACGCGAGAGGTGACCTGGCCCGTGGCCTTCCGGCACCGGACGGTCCGGTGGCCGCCCGACGGCTGCCGTGCCGGAGCAGAGCGAGGGCAGTGGACCCGGACACCCAGCACCGCGGCGCACGGCCCCGGACGACCCGCAGGCGCCCCCGTCCCCGCCGACCTGGCACTCAGGCCGAGCCGGTGGGACCCCGACCACCAGACCAGACCGACCCCAGGGCCCCGCGCGCGAGGCCCTCATGAGGTATTCACCCATGCCAAGCGAGTTCTTCTTCCCCGACCCTCAGGGTCAGGTCCCCACCGCCGAGGGCTACTTCGGCGCGTTCGGGGCAAATTCATCCCGGAGGCGCTGGTCGCCGCCGTCGACGAAGTGGCCGTCGAGTACGACAAGGCCAAGTCCGACCCGGCGTTCGCCGCCGAACTGGACGACCTGATGGTCCACTACACGGGACGCCCCAGCGCGCTCACCGAAGTGCCGCGGTTCGCCGCGCACGCGGGCGGCGCCCGGATCTTCCTCAAGCGGGAAGACCTCAACCACACCGGCTCCCACAAGATCAACAACGTCCTCGGTCAGGCCCTGCTCACCCGTCGGATGGGCAAGACCCGGGTGATCGCCGAGACCGGTGCGGGTCAGCACGGCGTGGCGACCGCGACCGCCTGCGCCCTCTTCGGGCTCGACTGCACGATCTACATGGGCGAGGTCGACACTCAGCGGCAGGCGCTCAACGTCGCCCGGATGCGCATGCTCGGCGCCGAGGTCATCGCCGTGCAGTCCGGTTCGCGCACGCTGAAGGACGCCATCAACGAGGCGTTCCGCGACTGGGTCGCCAACGTCGACCACACGCACTACCTCTTCGGCACGGTCGCGGGTCCGCACCCCTTCCCGGCGATGGTGCGCGACTTCCACCGCGTGATCGGCGTCGAGGCCCGGCGCCAGCTCCTGGAGCGCGCCGGCCGGCTGCCCGACGCGGCGGTGGCGTGCGTCGGCGGCGGCTCCAACGCCATCGGCCTCTTCCACGCCTTCGTACCCGACCGGGACGTCCGCCTCATCGGCTGCGAACCCGCGGGCCATGGCATCGAAACCGGTGAGCACGCGGCCACCTTGACCGCCGGCGAGCCCGGCATCCTGCACGGCTCGCGCAGCTATGTGCTGCAGGACGACGAGGGGCAGATCACCGAGCCCTACTCCATCTCCGCCGGGCTCGACTACCCCGGCATCGGCCCCGAACACGCCTTCCTCAAGGACAGCGGACGGGGCGAGTACCGGGCCGTCACCGACGACGCGGCGATGCAGGCCCTGCGGCTGCTCTCGCGTACTGAGGGCATCATTCCGGCCATCGAGAGCGCCCACGCCCTGGCGGGCGCCCTGGACGTCGGCCGCGAACTCGGCGAGGACGGTCTGATCCTCATCAACCTCTCCGGCCGCGGCGACAAGGACATGGACACCGCCGCACGCTACTTCGGCCTGTACGAAGCGGACGCGGCCGTCACACCGCTCGCTCCGGCGGCGCCTCGCGACACCGCCGAGATCACGTCGGACACCGCGCAGGGCCGTGGCGCAGCAACCAAGGGGGACAGCAAGTGAGCGGGAACATCCAGCTGCTGAACGACACGCTCGCCCGTGCGAAGGCCGAGAACAGGGCCGCGCTCATCGCCTACCTGCCGGCCGGGTTCCCGACCGTGGACGGCGGCATCGAGGCGATCACGGCCGTCCTCGACGGCGGCGCCGACATCATGGAGGTGGGCCTGCCGCACAGCGACCCGGTGCTCGACGGACCCGTCATCCAGACCGCCGACGACATCGCGCTGCGCGGCGGACTGAAGATCGCGGACGTGCTGCGCACGGTGCGCGAGGCACACGAGGCGACCGGCAAGCCGGTGCTCGTGATGACGTACTGGAACCCGATCGACCGCTACGGCATCGAACGCTTCACGGCCGAGCTCGCCGACGCGGGCGGCGCCGGGTGCATCCTGCCCGACCTGCCCGTCCAGGAGTCGGCGACGTGGCGCGAACATGCCGCCAAGCACGACCTCGCCACGGTCTTCGTCGTCGCTCCCAGCAGCAAGGACGAGCGGCTCGCCACCATCACCGCGGCGGGCAGCGGATTCGTCTACGCGGCGTCGCTGATGGGCGTCACCGGCACCCGCGTATCCGTGGGCAGCCAGGCGAAGGACCTGGTGCGGCGCACCCGCGCGACCACCCGGCTGCCGGTGTGCGTCGGCCTCGGTGTCGCCAACGCCACACAGGCCGCCGAGGTCGCCGGCTTCGCCGACGGCGTCATCGTCGGCTCCGCCTTCGTCAAGCGGATCCTGGACGCGCCCGACCACCAGACGGCCCTGACCGCCGTGCGCGCCCTCGCCGGCGAGCTGGCCCGTGGCGTACACCGGGAGTAACACGTACGAGTGGTCCTGTGACCGGGGAGGCGCGCTGGCGCCTCCCCGGTTCGTTCACGGAGTGTGAACGACAAGAACAGACGTGAGGGAAGACGCCAGGCCCGCGACCGGCTGGCGGTCGAGCGGGAGCGCCACAAGGTCCGCGAGAAGCGCCGCCGGACACTGATCACCGGAGCGGCCGTCATCGGCGTGCTGGGCCTGGCGGCCGTCGCCGGTGTGCTCGCCGCCAACGCCGACGGCACCAAGAGCGACTCACAGGGTCCCGTCGTCGCTCCCACCGGCGCCACCGGCAAGGACCAGCTCGCCATCCCCGTCGGCCAGAACAGCGCGAAGTCGACCCTCACCGTCTGGGAGGACTTCCGCTGCCCGGCCTGCAAGCAGTTCGAGGCCACCTACCGCCCGACCATCCACGAGCTGACCGGCAAGGGCCAGCTCAAAGCCGAATACCACCTGGTCACCCTCATCGACCACAACTTGGGCGGCAACGGCTCCCTGCGCGCCGGCAACGCCGCGGCCTGCGCCCAGCAGGCCGGCAAGTTCTCCGCCTACCACGACGTGCTCTACACGAACCAGCCCGAGGAGAGCAAGGACGACTACGGCGACAACGCCACCCTGATCCGCCTCGCGGGCAAGGTCCCCGGCCTCGTCACCCCCGCCTTCAAGAAGTGCGTCAACGACGGCACGCACGACAGCTGGGTGGCCAAATCAAACCAGGCCTTCCAGGATCACAAGTATCCCGGCACTCCCACCGTCTTCCTCAACGGCACCAACCTCTTCGGCGACCAGGCGCCGCCGCTCACCCCGCAGAAACTGAAGGCAATGGTCGAGGAGGCCGAAAAATCGTGACCGCGACCCGGCTGCCGGGGCACGGATCACCTCCTCGCCCCCGGCGCCGGGCCTCGGATCGGGACGGCGACGGGGGCACCGCGCGGCTACGGAGCGTGTTCGCGGGCCGGGCGTCGCGCAAGTCCACAGCGTGTCCCGGCGGCCGGTGGCACGGTCCCAGGAGCCCTGGGCGGACCCGGCCCGTTATGCAGCCGTAGCCAGGGGGATTCCCGTCTTCGCTGTCCGGCGCGGTAGCGTCGGTTCTGCCATGGACCTTGCCTTCATCCCAAGCCCGTCGCGCGGAGTGCTCTATCTCGGCCCCGTGCCCCTGCGCGGCTACGCGTTCTGCATCATCATCGGCGTCTTCCTTGCCGTCTGGCTCGGCGGCAGGCGCTGGGTCGCCCGCGGCGGAAACCCCGGCACCGTAGCCGACATCGCGGTCTGGGCGGTGCCGTTCGGCCTCGTCGGCGGCCGGCTCTACCACGTGATCACGGATTACGAGCTGTACTTCAGCCCGGGCCGTGACTGGGTCGACGCCTTCAAGATCTGGCAGGGCGGCCTCGGTATCTGGGGTGCCATCGCGCTCGGCGCGGTGGGTGCCTGGATCGGCTGCCGCAGGCGCGGCATCCCGCTGCCCGCGTGGGCCGACGCGGTGGCGCCCGGTGTGGCGCTCGCGCAGGCCTGCGGGCGCTGGGGCAACTGGTTCAACCAGGAGCTCTACGGGCGGTCCACGGACGTGCCCTGGGCGCTGAAGATCACGTCGTCGGAAGGCGGCCGAGTACCCGGCACCTACCACCCGACGTTCCTCTACGAATCGCTGTGGTGCGTCTTCGTCGCCCTGTTGGTCATCTGGGCCGACCGGCGCTTCAAGCTCGGGCACGGGCGCGTTCTGGCGCTCTACGTGGCGGCGTACTGCGTGGGCCGCGCGGGCACCGAGTACCTGCGCGTGGACACCGCGCACCATGTCCTGGGCCTGCGGCTCAACGACTGGACCGCGATCATCGTCTTCCTGTTCGCGGTGATCGGCTTCCTGGTGTCGGCACGGATGCGGCCCGGACGCGAGACGATCGTGGAACTGGACATCTCGGACGCCTCCGTCAAGGGCGCCGCGGACGCCACGGAGGCCTCCGACGCCTCCGACGCGCAGGCCGACGGTGCCGACGCCGCCGGTGAGAAGGCCGACGACGCGTCCGACGCGGACACCGCTCAGGCCGGCGGTACGGATGCCTCCGACGAAGCGACCGACGGTGACGGTGCCGTAGCGGCCGAGCCCGCCGCGTCCGACGCCGGCGAGCTCACCGACTCCACCACCGACGCCGAGCCCGCCCGCAACCCCTGACCGAGGCTCCCACCTGCGGTGCCACGCTCACCGTGCGAAACCACCTCCGGCCACGCCCCCTTGATCCCGTCATGCACGCCGGGACCGAGGGGGCGGCTTTTGTGTGTTTGGCGCCGCTGATCCATGCCGCCGCGACGGTCGGGCGCGGCCATCGCGACCCCTGGCAGCGCGCCGGCAGATGCCCTGTCCAGGCGGCGCGTTTACGCAGGTAAGTACGGCCTACCTTGCTAGCGGTCGACGCCATTCGTGCGTACTTTCGTACTCCGGAAGGCCGCAGGACAAGGAGTACCGCACGTATGTCCATCATCGAGACCGAGGCATCGCTGCACGAGGCGCACCGCGACAACCACACGCATCGCGATGTGACCGGCGGCTGGCTGCGTCCTGCGGTATTCGGCGCGATGGACGGACTGGTATCCAACCTGGCCCTGATGACGGGCGTCGCGGGTGGCGCCGTGGCGCAGCAGACCATCGTCATCACCGGTCTCGCGGGCCTCGCCGCGGGCGCCTTCTCGATGGCCGCCGGCGAGTACACTTCGGTGGCCTCGCAGCGCGAGCTCGTGGAGGCCGAGCTCGCCGTCGAACGCAGGGAACTGCTGGGCCACCCCAAGGACGAGGAAGCGGAGCTGGCCGCGCTCTACGAGGCCCGCGGCGTCGACCCCGCGCTGGCCCGTGAGGTCGCACGGCAGCTGTCCGTCGACCCCGAGCAGGCGCTGGAGATCCACGCCAGGGAAGAGCTCGGCATAGACCCCGGCGATCTCCCCTCACCGACCGTGGCCGCTGTATCCTCTTTCGGCTCCTTCGCGCTGGGCGCACTGCTTCCCGTACTGCCCTACCTGCTCGGCGCGAGCGTGCTGTGGCCCGCCGTGCTGCTGGCCCTGCTCGGGCTCTTCGCCTGCGGGGCGGTAGTGGCCAAGGTGACCGCCCGGACCTGGTGGTTCAGCGGTCTGCGACAGCTGGTCTTGGGCGGTGCCGCGGCGGGCGTGACGTACGTGCTGGGCAGTCTCATCGGTGCGGCCGTAGGATAATTCCAGTGTGTCGTTCCCGCTCGCCCATGGCCTACGAAGGCTACGGCCTGCATAAGCAGGTGTTACCGGACGGTTTCAATATGTCGGCCCCGGGGCATGAGCGTTAAGCGCCGCGGGCAATGAAGCTCGACGAGTGCACCGGATCTACGGCCAATGATCTGTCCGTATAGGTCCGTGTAGGTCCATATAGGCCCGTATGATTCTGATAGGGCTGTATTGAGCTGTCTTTCCGAACCCCGGATCGACGGTTCCGTATCTTGTCCGTAATCGTTGGTAATCATTGGCAACCATTGGTAATCGCTGGTATTCGTCCCTACCGTCGGTGTCCCCGTGGATGGGCGGTCTGTGCGGGTCCGTGCGGATTGTCGTGCGGCTGCACACGGATACCCCTTACGTTGCCCGATCGGTGGACGCCGATCGCCGGTGATGTCCGCATGCTGGAACGTGTTATCCGATTTTTGGGAAACGTTCCATCATGTAACCTGCTCGAAATTTCGCAGAGGGCCAGAGTCGTCCCTCGGCAACCGCACCCCAGACCAGGTCTGGGAGGTGCCCTTGGCCACGACGACGACGGGAGAGCCGATGCGTACACCGCGCCAGCCGTCCCAGCATTCCGCGCCTCACGCGCCCCCCGCCTGGGGGTTCATGGATGCTCGCCCTGCTGCGCAGGGCATGTACGACCCCCGCACCGAGCACGACGCCTGCGGCGTCGGCTTCGTGGCCACCCTCACCGGAGAGGCGAGCCACGCGCTGGTCGAGCAGGCGCTGACCGTACTGCGGAATCTGGAACACCGCGGTGCCACCGGTTCTGAGCCCGACTCGGGCGACGGCGCCGGACTGCTGTCCCAGATTCCGGACGCGTTCCTGCGCGAGGTCACCGCATTCGACCTGCCCGAGGCTGGCGCCTACGCCGTCGGTATCGCCTTCCTGCCGGCCGCCGCGTCCGACTCCACCGGAGCCGACGAGAGCGCCCCGGCCCTCGACGAGACGGGACCGCACTCCGTCGCGCGGATCGAGACGATCGCCGCCGAAGAAGGTCTGACCGTCCTGGGCTGGCGCGAGGTCCCGGTCGCCCCTGAGCTGCTGGGCGCCACGGCCCGCGCCACCATGCCCGCCTTCCGCCAGCTCTTCGTGGCCGACGCCGCGGGCAGCGCGCAGGGCATCGCACTGGACCGCAAGGCGTTCGTGCTGCGCAAGCGCGCCGAACGCGAGGCCGGGGTCTACTTCCCGTCGCTGTCGGCCCGCACGATCGTCTACAAGGGCATGCTCACCACAGGTCAGCTGGAACCTTTCTTCCCTGACCTCTCGGACCGCCGCTTCGCCTCCGCTATCGCGCTGGTGCACTCGCGGTTCTCCACGAACACCTTCCCGAGCTGGCCGCTCGCCCACCCGTACCGCTTCGTCGCGCACAACGGCGAGATCAACACGGTCATGGGCAACCGCAACTGGATGCGGGCCCGCGAGTCGCAGCTGGCCTCCGACCTGTTCGGCGAGGGCACCCTCGACCGCATCTTCCCGCTCTGCACCCCCGGCGCCTCCGACTCCGCCACCTTCGACGAGGTCCTGGAGCTGCTCCACCTCGGTGGCCGCTCCCTGCCGCACTCCGTGCTGATGATGATCCCGGAGGCCTGGGAGAACCACCCGGCCATGGATCCGGCGCGGCGCGCCTTCTACCAGTACCACGCCACGTTGATGGAGCCCTGGGACGGCCCGGCCTGCGTGGCATTCAGCGACGGTACGCAGGTCGGCGCGGTCCTGGACCGCAACGGACTGCGCCCGGGACGCTACTGGGTCACCGACGACGGCCTCGTCGTGCTCGCCTCCGAGGTCGGCGTGCTCGACATCGACCCGGCCAAGGTGGTCCGCAAGGGCCGTCTGCAGCCCGGCCGGATGTTCCTCGTCGACACCGCGGAGCACCGCATCATCGAGGACGACGAGATCAAGGCGGCCCTCGCCGCCGAGCAGCCGTACGAGGAGTGGCTCGACGCGGGCGAGATCGAGCTGGAGGACCTGCCCGAGCGCGAGCACATCGTGCACACGCATGCCTCCGTCGCCCGCCGCCAGCAGACCTTCGGCTACACCGAGGAGGAGCTGCGCGTCCTGCTCGCGCCGATGGCGAAGGCCGGCGCCGAGCCGATCGGCTCGATGGGCACCGACAGCCCCATCGCGGCCCTGTCGAACCGGCCGCGTCTGCTGTTCGACTACTTCACGCAGCTGTTCGCGCAGGTCACCAACCCGCCGCTGGACGCCATCCGTGAAGAGCTGGTCACCTCGCTGCGCTCCTCGCTCGGCCCGCAGGGCAACCTGCTGGAGCCCACCGCCGCGTCCTGCCGCAGCGTCACCCTGCCCTTCCCGGTGATCGACAACGACGAGCTGGCCAAGCTCATCCACATCAACGCCGACGGCGACATGTCCGGTATGAAGGCCGCGACGCTCTCCGGCCTGTACCGGGTCGGCGGCGGCGGCGAGGCCCTCGCGGCCCGTATCGAGGAGATCTGCGCCGAGGCCGACGTCGCCATCGAGGCGGGCGCCCGGCTGATCGTGCTCTCCGACCGGCACTCCGACGCCGAGCACGCGCCGATCCCGTCGCTGCTGCTCACCGCGGCCGTCCACCACCACCTCATCCGCAACCGGCAGCGCACCGAGGTGGGCCTGCTGGTGGAGGCGGGCGATGTGCGCGAGGTGCACCATGTCGCGCTGCTCATCGGCTACGGCGCCGCCGCGGTCAACCCGTACCTGGCGATGGAGTCTGTCGAGGACCTGGTCCGCGCCGGCACCTTCCTGCCCGGCATGGAGTCCGAGCAGGCCATCCGCAACCTGATCTACGCACTCGGCAAGGGCGTGCTGAAGGTGATGTCCAAGATGGGCATCTCTACCGTCGCCTCCTACCGCGGTGCCCAGGTCTTCGAGGCCGTCGGTCTCGACGCGGAGTTCGTCGCCGAGTACTTCGACGGCACCGCCACGAAGATCGGCGGTATCGGTCTCGACGTCGTCGCGAAGGAAGTCGCCGCCCGGCACGCCAAGGCCTACCCGGTCTCCGGCATCGTTCCCGCGCACCGCACGCTGGAGATCGGCGGCGAGTACCAGTGGCGCCGCGAGGGCGAGCCGCACCTCTTCGACCCCGAGACCGTCTTCCGTCTCCAGCACGCCACGCGCAGTCGCCGCTACGACATTTTCAAGAAGTACACGGGGCGCGTGAACGAGCAGTCCGAGCGGCTGATGACGCTGCGCGGCCTGTTCGGTTTCGCGTCGGGCCGGCCCGCGATCCCTCTTGAGGAGGTCGAGCCGGTCTCCGAGATCGTCAAGCGGTTCTCCACCGGCGCCATGTCGTACGGTTCCATCTCCAAGGAAGCGCACGAGACGCTGGCCATCGCCATGAACCAGTTGGGCGGCAAGTCCAACACCGGTGAGGGCGGTGAGGACGCGGACCGCCTGTACGACCCGGCGCGGCGCTCCTCGATCAAGCAGGTCGCCTCCGGCCGCTTCGGTGTGACCAGCGAATACCTGGTCAACTCCGACGACATCCAGATCAAGATGGCGCAGGGCGCCAAGCCCGGCGAGGGCGGCCAGCTGCCCGGTCACAAGGTCTACCCGTGGGTGGCCAAGACCCGGCACTCCACGCCCGGCGTCGGCCTGATCTCGCCGCCGCCGCACCACGACATCTACTCCATCGAGGACCTGGCCCAGCTGATCCACGACCTGAAGAACGCCAACCCCAGGGCGCGTATTCACGTCAAGCTGGTCTCCGAGGTCGGCGTCGGTACCGTCGCCGCGGGTGTCTCCAAGGCACACGCCGACGTGGTGCTGATCTCCGGTCACGACGGCGGCACCGGTGCCTCCCCGCTGACCAGCCTCAAGCACGCCGGCGGACCCTGGGAGCTCGGTCTCGCCGAGACCCAGCAGACGCTGCTGCTCAACGGCCTGCGCGACCGGATCGTCGTACAGACCGACGGACAGCTGAAGACCGGCCGCGATGTCGTCATCGCTGCGCTGCTCGGCGCGGAGGAGTTCGGCTTCGCCACCGCGCCGCTGGTCGTCTCCGGCTGCGTCATGATGCGGGTCTGCCACCTGGACACCTGCCCGGTCGGCATTGCCACCCAGAACCCGGTGCTGCGCGAGCGGTTCTCCGGCAAGCCCGAGTTCATCGTGAACTTCTTCGAGTTCATCGCCGAAGAGGTCCGCGAGCTGCTGGCCGAGCTCGGTTTCCGCTCCATCGAAGAGGCCGTCGGACAGGCCGAGACGCTGGACACCACCCGCGCTGTCGACCACTGGAAGGCCCAGGGCCTCAACCTGGCGCCGCTGCTGCACGTGCCGGAACTGCCCGGCGGCGCGGTGCGCCACCGTGTGGTCGAGCAGGACCACGGCCTGGAGAAGGCGCTCGACAACGAGCTGATCAAGCTCGCCGCCGACGCCCTGGCGGGCAACGGCTCCGGCGCCGAGGCCCAGCCCGTGCGCGCCCAGGTCGCCATCCGCAACATCAACCGCACCGTCGGCACCATGCTCGGCCACGAGGTGACGAAGAAGTTCGGCGGCGCGGGACTGCCCGAAGGCACCATCGACATCACCTTCACCGGCTCCGCGGGCCAGTCCTTCGGCGCCTTCGTGCCGCGCGGTATCACCCTGCGCCTGGAGGGCGACGCCAACGACTACGTCGGCAAGGGCCTGTCCGGCGGGCGCATCGTGGTCCGCCCGGACCGCGGCGCCGACCACCTCGCCGAGTACTCGACGATCGCGGGCAACACCATCGGCTATGGCGCGACCGGCGGAGAGCTCTTCCTGCGCGGGCGCACCGGCGAGCGGTTCTGCGTCCGCAACTCGGGTGCGACCGTGGTGGCCGAGGGCGTCGGCGACCACGGCTGCGAGTACATGACCGGCGGCCGTGCGGTCGTCCTCGGCCCGACCGGGCGCAACTTCGCGGCCGGTATGTCAGGCGGCATCGCCTACGTCATCGACCTGGACCTGGACAACGTCAACCAGGGCAGCAGAGACGCGGTCGGCTCGCTGGACGACGCCGACAAGCAGTGGCTGCACGACGCGGTGCGCCGCCACCAGGAGGAGACCAGCTCGACCGTGGCCGCGAAGCTCCTCGCGGAGTGGGACATCGCCGTGTGCCGCTTCAGCAAGATCATTCCAGCTACGTACCAGGCAGTGCTCGCCGCCAAGGACGCCGCCGAGCGAGCCGGTCTCTCCGAGGCCGAGACCACCGAGAAGATGATGGAGGCGGCGTCCAATGGCTGATCCCAAGGGCTTTCTCAACCACGGCCGTGAAGTCGCCCCGACGCGTCCCGTCGCCGAGCGGCTGCAGGACTGGAAAGAGGTCTACGTCCCCGGCTCGCTGCTGCCGATCGTCAGCAAGCAGGCCAGCCGGTGCATGGACTGCGGTATCCCGTTCTGCCACAACGGCTGTCCGCTGGGGAACCTGATTCCCGAGTGGAACGACTTCGCCTACCGCGAGGACTGGTCGGCGGCGTCCGAGCGGCTGCACGCCACCAACAACTTCCCGGAGTTCACCGGCCGGCTCTGCCCGGCGCCGTGCGAGGCGGCCTGCGTGCTCGGCATCAACCAGCCGCCGGTCACCATCAAGAACGTCGAAGTCTCCATCATCGACAAGGCCTGGGAGAACGGCGGCGTCGCACCGCAGGCCCCGGAGCGGCTCTCCGGTAAGACCGTCGCCGTGATCGGCTCGGGCCCCGCGGGGCTCGCCGCCGCCCAGCAGCTCACCCGCGCGGGACACACCGTCGCCGTCTATGAGCGCGCCGACCGCATCGGCGGCCTGCTCCGCTACGGCATTCCCGAGTTCAAGATGGAGAAGCGGCACATCAACCGCCGCATCCAGCAGATGCGCGCGGAGGGCACGAAGTTCCGTACCGGTGTGGAGGTCGGCCGCGACACCGACGCCGCACGACTGCGTGGCCGCTACGACGCCGTGGTGATCGCCGCGGGTGCCACCACCGCCCGTGACCTGTCGGTTCCCGGACGCGAACTGAACGGCATCCACCAGGCGATGGAGTACCTGCCGTACTCCAACAAGGTGCAGGAGGGCGACTATGTGACGTCGCCGCTCAGCGCCGAGGGCAAGCACGTCATCGTCATCGGCGGCGGCGACACCGGCGCCGACTGCGTGGGCACCGCGCACCGCCAGGGCGCCGCCTCCGTCACCCAGCTGGAGATCATGCCCCGCCCGGGCGAGACGCGCAGCGCCGGGCAGCCCTGGCCGACGTTCCCGATGCTCTACAAGGTGACCTCCGCGCACGAGGAGGGCGGCGAGCGCGTCTACTCCGCGTCCACCACCCGCTTCGAGGGCGACGAGGACGGCAACGTGCAGTGGCTGCACCTCGCCGAGGTCGAGTTCATCGACGGCAAGCTGACCCAGAAGCCGGGCACGGAGCGCAGGATTCCCGCCCAGCTGGTGACGCTGGCGATGGGCTTCACCGGCACCGACCAGGAGAACGGCCTGGTCGAGCAGTTCGGCGTGGAGCTCGACGCACGCGGCAACATCGCCCGTGACGCTGACTTCCAGACCAACGTCCCCGGGGTGTTCGTCGCCGGTGACGCGGGCCGCGGCCAGTCGCTCATCGTCTGGGCCATCGCCGAAGGCCGCTCGGCCGCCCGTGGCGTGGACCGCTACCTCACCGGTACGAGCGGCCTGCCGTCCCCGATCCGCCCGACGGACCGCCCCCTGGTGGTCTGACGGTTTCCCGTCAAACGTACGATTCCTCCGTACGGGGATCCCATGAACGACCCCGTACCCAGCACGTCCCGTACAACGGCGTACGGAACTGAAACGCGGCGCCTGCGCAGTCCCCGACCGGACCTGTGGGCGCCGCGGTGCGTTTGCCGCGCCGGCTTCTCGGAGTCCCGCACGGTCGGTGACCGGACGCGATAGACGCAGAGGCGCCCCCCGGGCTGGAAGGCGCCTCTGCGTGCGGTGGGAGCGGGGTCAGCAGATGCCGTCGCTCGGCTTCGGGTTGGTGAGGCCGAAGGCGGGGCGCAGCTTGATGCCCGCCCAGGTGCCGAGCAGGGCGCAGGCGCCCCACACCCAGCCGTGCAGGCTGCCGGAGGCGATGCCCGCGAGGTACGCGCCGATGTTGCAGCCGCCCGCGAGCCGGGCGCCGATGCCCATCAGGATGCCGCCGAGCACGGCCGCGACAGCGGTGCGCCACGGCACCGCGCGGTGCAGCACCCACACGCCGCCGGCCGCGGCGGCGACCGCCGCGCCGACCATGATGCCGATGTCGGTCAGACTGTTCTTGTCGGCGAGCACGGGACCGTGCAGCATGGCGGCGTTGGCGGGCTGCTGCCAGAACGCCCAGCCCTGCGGATGACCACCGAGCCAGCCCACGACCTTGCTGCCCCACAGCGCGAACGCGCTGGTCACACCCCATGCGCCGCCCGACACCAGCAGCACGCCGCCGCCCAGCACGGCCAGCACCAGGGCGCCCGCGGCGAGCGGCCACGAACCGCGCACCACACGCGCCAGACGGCCTCGGGCCGACGGCACGGCGCCGATGGGCGGCGGCGTACGGCGCTTTTGCACGACGCGCGAGATCGCCACGATCACCGCGAGCACCAGGATCGTCACCGCCCATGAGCCGAACCAGCCGATGTGGTCGGAGAGCAGGTACGGGTCGAAGGCGGGCAGATCGCTCCAGAGGCTGAACTGCCAGGCCGCCAGGGTCGAGCCGATGATGAAGCCGCCGAGGGTCAGCACGATCGAGCTCTGTCCAGAGCCGACCGCGAAGAGCGTGCCCGACGCGCAGGCACCGCCGAGCTGCATTCCCACGGCGAAGAGGAACGAGCCGACCAGCAGCGCCACTCCGAGCGGCTGCGCCGAGGGCATCGGCACCGAGCCGAACACACCGGTACCGGTGCCGATGATCAGCGCGAACAGGGTGGCGGTGGTGCCCAGCAGCAGGGCGTGCGAGCGCAGCCCCGCGCCGTTGCCGACGGCTATCAGCTGCCGCCAGGCGGAGGTGAAGCCGAACCTGGAGTGGAAGAGGGCGAAGCCGAGGCCGAGGCCGAGCAGCAGCAGGACGCCGGGCTTGGCCCCGTGCGCGGAGAACACGTAGGCGGCGAGTCCGGCCCCGATCAGCGCGGAGACGACGAGCGGTGTCCGGCGTATCGCGGGGGCCGGCGGTGATACGGGGGCCGGTGCGCTGGTGGGCGCGGGGGCGAGCAGCGCGGCGGACACGCGGCGCGGTCCTGTCGCGGCAGGGGAGGTCGTGGTCACGGGGGTCTCCATGGTCGTGCGTCAGCGAGCGGACGTACGGGGAACGGGGGCGGATCGACGGTGCGCGGGGGCGCGGGTGGTCAGGGACGTGACGGGGTGGCGTGGTGATAGGGGAAGGGACGTGGCCGTGGCCGCGGCCCGGGGCGGCCGGGCAGCGCGCTTGAGGCCGTGTGGGCGGCGAAAGCGTGAGGCTGTGGCCGGATCAGGGGCGCGAGGCCGAGGGATCAGCGGCGACAGAGACCGTCGTCGGTGCACCACGCCGAGCTCGCGAAGAGCGCGAGACAGAGATAGCGGGCGGGTGCAAGCATGTGCCCATCGTAAATGCTGGTCAGTGGTGGTGGGAGCCCCGGGGGCGTCTGTTCACGGCGCGGCCATACACGGGGGCGTATAAGAGGGGCGTGTGAGGGTGTGGCGTGCGCCATGGTGTGGCGCACGTCACCACGGGGCCGGCCCTCGCCACCTTCATCCGGCGGTCTTGTGCACCTTTACCCGGCGGTCTTGTGCACCTTCACTCCGGCAGCCTTCCGCGCCGCAGGAGCGGACGGGACCGGTGCCGCTGACCGTCCAGGAATCCGGTACGTCTCTCCGTAGACCCGCCAGCTCAGCGGTGTGGCGAGGGACAGGTTTCCGTCCCGCAGCCAGACCCGCTGGGCGGTGTCGATACGACTGGTGTCGTGGTCGGCGCGCTGCGCCTTCGTCGCGGCACGGTTGACGTCGAGGAAGGCGTCGAGGTAGCTCCGTTCGCTGCCGCCCTCGTCGGGCGATGCGGCCTTCTTCTTGGCCGCGTCACGCAGGCCGTAGAAACCGTCGGGATCGGTGCCCGGGCCGTGCAGGACCATCGCGTCGTAGTAGATGAACTGGCCGAGCGTGCCCAGACCGTCCAGCTTGCCCTGGCGCACCGCCGGGTCGAAGTACACCCGGTCCCGCTCCGCCTCCTGGGCGCTGCGGAACGCGGGCCGCCGGGCCTCCTTCGCCCAGGCCGCGGGGAACCCGGGGTCGAGGCCCCGGTGTGAACTGCTGCCGTCGACGGCGCGCAGCGCCGGCAGGTAGCGGGCCAGGGCGTTGCCAGGGTGATCCTTCGTGTAGCGCTCGATGAGGGCGAGGAGATCGTGGGTGCCGGTGCAGAAGCCGATGATGCCGGCCGTGTAGCCGTGGCCGTCGCCGGTGTCCTCGGCGTAGCCGTACTGTCCGCGCCAGTTGAGCGTGGAGTTCTCCGCGCTGGCCACGATCTGCTGGGCGATCTCCTTCTGCACGGGTGCGGCGAGTCCGGCCGGCCGCGCGGCGACGGCCGCGTCGTCCTTCGCCTGCTCCGAACCCCTCGGGGCGCCGGCGTGCGCCGCCCGCCGTCCCGGGTGCTGCCCGCCGTCCCGGGCGCCGTCCGATCCGGACCCGGACGCGTACCCCGTCAGATAGACCGCGGCCGTGACGATCGGAACCAGGGAGAGGGAGAGCAGCAACCAGCCCAAACGCTTCATGGGGACAGAATAGGGATGAATATGAAATTCACGTGATTATGGGTGTCTATTTGGTGTTTTGTGTTGCGGAGGTCGGGCGCCGGGTCCGCGGCGCCGTGCGCGGGCACCTCCGTCAGGTGTCGCACTCCAGCACCGTCCGGCACAGCCCGCACCGGGCCCGCACCCGGCCGCGCACCGGCACCCGGATCCGCTGCCGGCAGGTGGGGCAGTCGAAGGAGACCCGCAGCGGGGTGCGGCCGTCGAAGGTGTACGGGCCGTTCGCCGGGTATGTCGTGGCATGGTCCTGGGAGTAGCGCCGGTCCTTCGCGTACCGCCGCCGGCCCGCCCATCCGGCGGCCTTCAGCGGCGGCTGCTGCTCGTCCTGCCTGGCCAGCGCCATGCCTTTGGTGTACGCCGTGTAGGCCTGCGGGCTGGTGAACCACACCGACGGGTCCTCGCCGAACGCGAGCGCCCGCTTGGCCAGGACATAGCCGAACTCCTCGGGCGTCAGATAGCCGAGCTTTTGCGACGAGACGCCGTCCTCGCGGAACGCGTCCAGCAGCAGCCACCCGGCGCCCAGATAGGTGCTGGCGGTGTCGGTGAGGATCTCGTTCTCCCCGGTGTCGGGAAAGGACAGGTCGAGGCGGTGCAGATACACATGCATCACCTCGTGTGCGAGGGCGGCGCCGATATCCCGGCGGTGGGTGCGGAACCGGTCGTTCAGCTCGATGAAGTACTCGGAGCCGGCGGCCAGCTCGACATGGGCGGCATGGGTCATCTCGCGGAAGCTGACGATCATCCGGGCGTCCGGCAGCCGGTAGTGCCGCACCATCTCCCGGGCCACCCGCAGCACGCCCAGATGCAGGTCGTCCTGGTCGCTGAAGGCCACGTCAGCGGGGAGCACGCTCGCATCGAAGGCGTGCACGGTGTCGTACGTCAGGCGCCGGTACAGGGCACTCAGAGCGGTGCGCACCATGTCCAGGTGCGGGAAACCGTGCTGTACGGGACCGCCGTCGGCCATGCCGCACCCCTGTCCACGTCAAGGAGACACCCGAGGCCCACCGCACGGGCAGCACAGCCGGCACGGGCGCACACACCCGCCCACTGACGGCCGCAACCGTCTCCCGTACGGCGCCGCTTCCACTCTAGACGCGTATCCGCGGTGCCATCCGGCGCCCGGTGCACCGCGCCCCCGGAAAGAGCGCGGGGTCCGGCCGGCACCCGCGGCGGCGCGCCGCGGTGCCACGGACGGGCGAACCGGCCATCGCCCGTCTCGCCCTGACACCGCCACGGACTAGGGTTTGCCACCATGATGACCAGCAACGCCAATGAGGCCGAGCGGATCTCTGTGTCCGCAGGGGACGCCGGGGACGACGACACAGCGCAGCCCGGACAGGACGCGAGTGCGTCCAGTGCCACCGCGGACCCCGCGGTCCGCGCCGAGCTGAGCAGCCTGCGCGACAGCATCGACAACATCGACGCAGCCGTCGTCCATATGCTCGCCGAGCGCTTCAAGTGCACCCAGCGGGTCGGCCACCTTAAGGCCGTCCACCGGCTGCCGCCCGCCGACCCGACCCGCGAGTCCCAGCAGATCACCCGGTTGCGGGCCCTCGCGGAGGACGCCAAGCTCGACCCGGCGTTCGCCGAGAAGCTGCTGAACTTCATCATCGCCGAGGTGATCAGGCACCACGAGCGCATCGCCGACAGCACGCAGCCGCCGGCGGGGGAGGGGCAGCGGTGACCGGCGGCAGGCCGTCTTGGGAGCCGCAGCCGTCGTCCGCGGCGCTGGCGGCTTTGGACGGTGCCGGCCGCTTCACACTCACGCGTGCGACGCCCGAGGAGTGGGCCCGGGTCGTCGAGTGGGCCGCCGACGAGGGCTGGGACCCCGGACACGCGGACCGCGGCCCGTTCTTCACGCAGGACCCCGACGGTTTCCATCTTGGCCTGCTCGACCGCGTGCCGGCCGCCGCGGTCTCCGTCGTCCGCTACGACCCGGACTACGCCTTCCTCGGCTTCTACCTGGTCCGCCCCGACCTGCGCGGGCGCGGCCTGGGCCTCGCCACCTGGCGGGCCGCCCTCGCGACGGTCGGCGCCCGCACCGTCGGCCTGGACGGCGTCGTCGCCCAGCAGGACAACTACCGCCGCTCCGGCTTCATCCTCGCCCACCGCAACCACCGCTTCAGCGGTGTCGTGCCCGGCTACGTCCTGCAGTCCGGGGGCACTTCCCGGACGAAGTCGGGCGCGGAGATCGTGCCCGCCGCCACCGTCCCCGCGGACCTCCTCACCGCATACGACAGCGCCTGCCACCCCGCCGACCGGCCCCGTTTCCTCGCCGCGTGGCTCACTACGCCGGGGCACCGCGCGCTCGCGCTGGTCTCGGGCGACCGGCTGACCGGGTACGGCGTGCTGCGGCCGGCGCGCAGCAGCTTCCGCATCGGCCCGCTGTTCGCCGACACCCCGGCCGACGCCCGCGACCTGTTCGACGCGCTGACCGCGGGCACCGGACGCACCCCGGTCACCATCGACGTCCCCGAGTCCAACCCGGCGGCCCTCGCTCTGGCGACGGAGGCCGGTCTCACCCCGTCCTTCGAGACCGCCCGGATGTACACCGGCCCGATCCGGCCGGTCGCCCACGAGCACGTCTTCGGCATCACCACCCTCGAACTGGGCTGACCACCACAAGCACGGCCCCGCAAGGGGCAAAAGCGCGCACGACCACTTGCCGGCGGTGGCCCGGGCGCGACCGGAACCGCCCCGCCGGACCGCCCGCGCGGGGGCCGGTGGCGGCCTACGGGCTCCGTCCCGGCCCCTCGCGCAGCGCCCCGCGCTCCTGGGCGAGGCACCGCTCCGACCGGCGCGCCTTCGCGCCCTCGCCCCTCACGCGCCGGGCACCCGCACCTGTGCTGCCCGCACACCATCGGGCAGCATGTCCCCCATGTCCGTACTGACGCGCACTGAAGCGCAGACCCGCGCCCGACTCCTCGACGTCCAGCGGTACACGATCGACCTCGATCTCACCCGCGGTGACGAGACCTTCGACTCCCGGACCGTCATCCGGTTCACCGTCCGCGCGGACGCCGCGGACGCCGCCGGTACGGACACCTTCGCGGACACCTTCGTCGAGATCAGGCCCGCGGAACTGCGCTCCGTGACCCTGGACGGACAGCCGCTCGACGTGAGTACGCTCGACGAGAACCGGCTGCCGCTGACCGGTCTCGCGCCGGGCGGCCACGAACTGCGCGTCGACGCCGTGATGCGGTACTCGCACACCGGCGAGGGCATGCACCGCTTCACCGACCCCACCGACGGCGAGACCTACGTCTACAGCCAGCTGTTCATGGTGGACGTGCAGCGCGTCTTCGCCGCCTTCGACCAGCCCGACCTGAAGGCCGTCTTCGACGTCACCGTCACCGCGCCCGAGAGCTGGAGCGTCCTCGCCAACGGCCGCACCGAGCACGTCGGCGACGGCCGCTGGACGGCGGCCCCCACTCCGCTGCTGCCCACCTACCTCGTCGCCGTCGCCGCAGGCCCCTGGCACTCGGTGCGCACCGAATACCGTGGCCTGCCCTTCGGCCTGCACTGCCGCCGCTCGCTCGCGCTCCACCTGGACACCGACGCCGACGAACTGTTCGACGTCACCAAGGCCTGCTTCGACCGCTACCACGAGAAGTTCGCGGAGCCGTATCCGTTCGACTCCTACGACCAGGCCTTCGTGCCGGAGTTCAACACCAGCGCGATGGAGAACCCGGGCCTGGTCACGTTCAGCGACGAGCTCGTCTTCCGCTCCGCCGTGACCGACACCGAGCGGCAGACCCGCGCCCTGGTCATGGCCCACGAGATGGCCCACATGTGGTTCGGCGACCTGGTCACGCTCAAGTGGTGGGACGACATCTGGCTGAACGAGTCGTTCGCCGAGTACATGGGCTACCAGATCCTCACCGAGGCCACCCGCTTCAAGGATGCCTGGGTCGACTTCGGTGTCGCCCGCAAGGCCTGGGGCTACGACGCCGACCAGCGGCCCTCCACCCACCCCGTCGCTCCCGAAGCCGTCGACGACACCGCCACCGCACTGCTCAACTTCGACGGCATCTCCTACGCCAAGGGCGCCTCCGTGCTGCGGCAGCTCGTCACTTGGCTCGGTGAGAAGAACTTCCTGGCTGGCATCAACACCCACTTCGCCCGGCACAAGTTCGCCAACGCCACCCTCGCCGACTTCGTCGACTCGCTGGCCCAGCACACCGACCGCGACATGCGCTCCTGGGCGGCGGCCTGGCTGCGCACCAGCGGTGTCGACACCTTCACTCCCACCCTCGCCGGCGGGCCCGACACCTGGACGCTGGACGTTCAGCACAGCGGCGAGCGTCCGCACCGGCTCTGCATCGGCCTCTACGACCGTGCCGCCCACGAGCCGGGCAAGCCGGGCCGGCTCGTGCCGCGCGCCCGCTGGGAGCGCGACTTCCCCGCCCGGGCCGGCCTGACCAGCATCACCGGTGAAGGCGCCCGCCCCGCCCTGGTACTCGTCAACGACCAGGACTTCGGCTACGCCAAGGTCCGCCTCGACGCGCACTCCTGGGCCACCGCACTGGAGTCGCTGTCCGGACTGCCCGATCCGCTCGCCCGCGCCGTCGTCTGGAACGCCGCACGCGACATGGTCCGCGACGGCGAACTGGCCCCCACCGCCTACCTGGACGCCGCCCGCACCCACCTGCCGTACGAGAGCGACCTCGCCATCGTGCAGGGCGTCCTGGGCTTCGCCGCACCGGTCGTCACCCGCAGGTACCTTCCCGACGACGCGCGGTCCGCGGGAGTTGCCGTCCTCACCGACCTCAGCCGTGACCTGCTCAGACGCACCGAAGGCGGCGAGAACCCGGGCCTGAGGCTCACCGCGGTGCGCCACCTCATCGATGCCGCCACCCACCCGGAGACCATCCGCGCCTGGCTCGCCGACGGCACCGTCCCCGGCGGCCCGGAACTCGACCCCGAGCTGCGCTGGCAGATCCTCGCCCGGCTCGCCGTCCTCGGCGCCGTCGACGAGGCGGCCATCGCCGCAGAGCTCGACCGCGATCCGAGCGCCACCGGGCAGGAAGGCGCGGCCCGCTGCCGCGCCGCCGCGGCGGACCCCGAAGCCAAACGCCTGGCCTGGCAGCGCATGTTCGCGCCCGGCGAGGGCGCCGAACTCTCGAACTACCTGTTCGCCGCCACCGCGAGCGGTTTCTGGCAGCCGGAGCAGCGCGCCCTCGTGCAGGAGTACGTGCCCCGCTACTACCCCGAGGCCCTCGCCCTCGCCGCCCGCCGCGGCCCCGCCATCGCCAACGCGCTGGTCCGCGCCGCGTTCCCGGTGTACGCCATCGACACCGAGTCCCTGCGGCTGGGTGAGGCGTGCCTGCGCGAAGGCGATCCCACGCCGGCCCTGCGCCGCGGCCTCGCCGACAAGCTGGACGACCTGGCACGGGCGCTTCGGGTCCGGCAGGCGGCGGCCGAGAGGTAAGACGAACGAGGCGAACGAGGCGGGCGGGGCCGGGGCCTGCGCCTTCCGCCCACGAGGAGCCGGCAGCACGAGGAGCCCGCGAGCTCCGGGACGGCTGCCGGCAGGCCACCGGGCCTCGCCCGGTATCCAGTCCGCCGGGCACCGGGCCCGCCGCCGGCGGCACCCCGTGATCCGCCGCCGACCGCCGCCGGCCCACCGTCGGTGTGGGCCCCCGCCCCGGCCCCGGCGTCCCGCGACCGTGGCCGCCGCCCGCGTCCGCCGGGTGCCCGTTCCGGTGTGTCCCGCGGTGTGTCATCCGGTCCAAGACACATCGGATACGCCGCACACGTCACAGGTGATGCGCACCGCGCCGCCTATTAACACAGTGCCGCTTGTCAACCGAGCGCCTTTACTTCTTTCGGGCGGGGTTGTCCCATTCTGGATCGGACGGCCGGTGCGAGCCACCAGGCTGAGGGTCCGCCACACCCACCACCGACCGTGACCGCGCACCCGATTGACCTCCGACCGAACCCGGACTCTCTCCCCGCGCGCACCGAACTCCCCCCTCACCTCACCGAAGGACCGCCGATGAGCACCCCGCAGCCCCTCGCCTCGGGCGCAGAAGGCCCCGCGGCCCTGCGGCCGTTGCTCGCCACCGTGCTGGAAGCGCTGCACGACGGCGCCGTCATCCGCGGTGGGCCCCTGCCGGTCGGCGGACCGCTGGCCGTCGCGGCGCGGGTACGCGAAACCGTCGGCGTGCCACTGCCGCGGCAGGGCACCGGGGCACATGCGGCCCTGCGCGACATCGTCCGCGTACTGGCCGAAGGCGCCGCCGACCCGGCGGATCCGCTCTGCGCCGCCCATCTGCACTGCCCGCCGCTGGCCGTGGCCGCCGCCGCCGACTTCGCCGCGTCCGTCCTCAACCCGTCCATGGACTCCTGGGACCAGGCCCCGGCCGCCTCGGAACTGGAAGCCCTGCTGACGCACGCCCTGGCCGCGGAGATCTACCAGTTCCCGGCCCCCGCCGAAGCGCCCGACGCCCCCGCAGCCACCCCGCCCGCCGACGCCCCCGATGCCCTCGTCACCACCGGCGGCACCGAAGCCAACCAGCTCGCCCTCCTGCTCGCCAGGGAACTGCACGGCTCCGCCGGCCCCGTTCAGCTGATCTGCGGCGACAACGCCCACCACTCGCTGCACCGCGCCGCCTGGCTGCTCGGCCTGCCCACGCCCGTCACCGTGCCCGCCCCCACCGGTGTCATCGACCCTGTCGCGCTCGCCGCAGAGCTGCGATCCCGGCGCGGCCCGGGCCGCACCCGCGCGCCCCTGCTGGTCGCCGCCACCGCGGGCACCACCGACGCGGGCCTCATCGACCCGCTGCCGCGGATCGCCGACGTCTGCGCGACCGAGGGCGCCCGGCTGCACGTCGACGCCGCGTACGGCGGGGTCCTGCTCTTCAGCGACCAGTACCGGCCGCTGCTCGCCGGGCTCGCCCGCGCCCACACCATCACCCTCGATCTGCACAAGCTCGGCTGGCAGCCGGCCGCCGCGGGCCTGCTCGCCGTCCGTGACCGGCGCGATCTCGACGTACTCGGACACCGCGCCGACTACCTGAACGCCGACGACGACACCGAAGCGGGCCTGCCCGACCTACTCGGCCGGTCGCTGCGGACCACCCGCCGCCCCGACATCCTGAAGATCGCCGTCACCGTGCGGGCACTGGGCCGCAGCGGACTCGGATCGCTCACCGAGGCGGTGTGCGCCCAGGCCCGTGAACTGGCCGCGCTGATCGCCGAACACCCCGGCTTCGAGCTCTACGACACACCCGCCATCAGCACGGTCCTGTTCCGTCCCGCAGGTGTCGACGACGACCATGTCGCCCACGTACGGCGGCGGCTGCTCACCGAGGGCCGCGCCGTCATCGGCCGCGCCCGGCTCGACGGACGGCTCTGGCTCAAGGTGACCCTCCTCAACCCGCACACCCGCACGTGCGACCTCACCGCACTCCTCAAACTGGTGGAAGGACACACCCCGCGATGACGCACACCGCGTCGAGCCCGCCCGCCACGCCCAGGCCCGCCCGCGCACCCCGCGATCTGGTGGGTGTCGGCATCGGCCCGTTCAACCTCTCCCTGGCCGCCCTCGCCCACCCCCTCGTAGCACGCGGTGCACTCGACACCGCCTTCTACGAGCAGCGGCCCGCCTTCCGCTGGCACCCGGGCCTGCTCATCGACGGCGCCACCCTCCAGGTGCCGTTCCTCGCCGATCTGGTGACCCTGGCCGACCCCGCGAACCCGTGGTCGTTCCTCGGCTATCTGCGCAGCATCGAGAGGCTCTTCCCGTTCTACTTCGCCGAACGGTTCCACATCCACCGCGCGGAGTACGACGCCTACTGCCGCTGGGTGAGCGAGAACCTGCCCGGGCTGCATTTCGGCCACCGGGTCGACGCGATCCACTGGGACGACGAACACGCGCTGTTCCACGTCGGCTTCACCCGGCTCTGCGGCGCCGACAGCGAAGGCCGCGGGAGTGCCGACGGTGACGGTACGCACGGGCCGCCGCCCAGGACCGGACCCTCGGGGATCACCAGCACCCGCAACATCGTGCTGGGCACCGGCACCGCCCCGCACGTGCCCGAGCCGCTGAAACCCCTGGTCCAGGCCGCAACCGCCGCACCGGACCTGGCTCCCGTGCTGCACTCCGCGGACTACCTCCGCCACCGCGACCGCATTCTCGACGCCGACCACATCACCGTCATCGGCTCGGGCCAGTCGGGCGCGGAAGTCTTCCTCGACCTGCTCAAGCGCCGTCCCGTCGGACGCGAACGGCTGCACTGGCTGGCCCGTACCGAGGCCTTCGCCCCGATGGAGTACTCGAAACTCGGCCTGGAACACTTCACACCCGACTACACCCGCTACTTCCACGCCCTGCCCGAGCACACCCGCGACCAGCTGCTGCCGCGCCAGTGGCAACTGCACAAGGGCATCGACGCCGACACCATCGCCGCCCTGCACGACGAGCTCTACCAGCGCACCCTGCACGGCGGCTGGCCGGACGCGGTGCTCAGCCCGGGCGTGCGGGTCCGCGCGGCGGACCGGATCGACGCGGGCGCGGTGGAACTCCACCTGGAACACACCCAGCAGGGCACCCGCTCCCGGCTCGTCACCCAGGCCGTCGTGCTGGCCACCGGCTACCGCGAACGGCCCCTGGACCAGCTGCTCGCCGGGCTCGGGCCGCGGGTGCGCAGGGACGGCAGCGGGCGCCTCCTCGTCGACGAGCACCACCGGCTCGTGCTCGACCCGCCGCTCGCCCGCGCGGGGCGCCATGTCTACGTACAGAACGCCGAACGGCACACCCACGGTGTCGGCGCCCCCGACCTCGGCCTCGCGGCCTGGCGCAGCGCCACCATCCTCAACGCCGTCACCGGCAAGGACCCGTACCCGCTGCCGCGCCGCACCGCCTTCACCACCTTCGGCCTCAGCGGTGCGCCGGACGTCCCGTATGCCGTCCGCCCGGCGCCCCACCTCTAACCGAACACCGGTGCCCCGTCCCGGGTCAGCCGCCAGTCCGCTGTGAAGAACTCCGCCGGGTCGAGCTCGCCCTTGCCCTGCACCCAGGCGATCATGGTGTTGCGGATTTCGTCGGAGTTCGACCAGACCTGCTGGGCGCCGGGTACATGCGGGAAATTGCCGCCGCCTCCGGCCCGGTAGTTGTTCACCGCGAACACGAACTGAGTCGTGTCGTCCAGCGGCTGCCCCTGGAACTGCAGATTGGTGATCCGGGAACCGGTCGGCTGTGCGATGTCGATGTCGTAGGTGAGACCCGACACCACGTCGTAGTTGTAGTCCGGAGTGTTCTCCGCGTTGGTCAGCTTCGCCGGGTCCACCGGGGCGTCGGGGGCGGTCTGCACGTAGTACTTCGCCGAGTACTCCAGATAGTCACGCACCTGCGCGCCGGTCAGGAGCCGTGCCTCCAGGGTGTTGTCGAACGGGTAGAGGCCGGCCGCGTCCTTGATGGTGACATCCCCGGCCGCGATCTGCGCGGTACGGGAGAAGCAGGACGCCTGCGAGAGCACCGGCAGGTCCGCGTACTGCCCGCCCGCCAGCGCGGCCCGCACGGTGTCCACCTGCACCTGGTTGATCAGATCGATGAGCGGAACGTCCTTGTACGGGCCTTCCGTGGTGTTCATCGCGGTCTTCGAGGTGCCGATGACCTGATTGACGTAGGCGACGACCTTCTTGTGTTCCTGCGTCAGCAGTGTGGTGATGGCCGGATCCTCGGCCGCGGTATTCGAATTGAGCACCTGCGCGGCCACGCTCTGAACCGTCCAACGGCCGCGCGAGAACACCAGGTCGAAATCGAAGAGCGTCAGCCGCTGGCCCCACTTGAGCGGTTCCGAGAGCACGACCTGCTGCCCGGTCTCCTTGTTCGTCACCCGCCGCTCGGGAATCTCGACGTGCGCATGGCCCACCAGGATCGCGTCGATGCCGGGCACCTGCTCCGCGACGAGCGCCGCCGCGTTCTCCACATACGGCAGCTGGTCCCCGTACGACGACGTGCCGTCCGCACCCGAATGCGCCGACACGATCACCACGTCCGCACCCATCGAGCGCAGCTTCGGCACCCAGATCGCGGCCTGCTCGGGCAGTCCGGGGAAGGTCAACTGCCCCGACACGTTCGCCTTGTCCCAGATGGCGATCCCCGGATTCGTCAGCCCCAGGACCGCCACCCGCACATCGCGGCCGTGCGGGGTGCGCAGACGTTTGATCACATACGGCCGGAAGGCGGGCCGCTGGGTCTTCGCGTCCAGTGCGTTGGCACCGAGCAGCGGGAAGTCGCACTGCTCCTCGAACTTCCGCAGCAGCTCAATGCCGTAATTGAACTCATGGTTGCCGAGCGCCGCCGCCTGGTATCCCATCGTGTTCATGGCCCGCGCCATCGGATGTACCGGTCCCTGCTGTGCGGTGATCGGGTCGACGCGTGCGTAGTAGTACGAGAGCTGCGTTCCCTGAATCGTGTCACCGGCGTCGATCAGCAGAGTGTTCGCACGGCCCTTCGCGGTGCGGACCTGCTCGACGAGTGTGGAGATCTTCGCGAGCCCGACGTCGTTGTGGTCCGCGTCGTCGAATTCCTTGTCCGTGAAGTAGTCCCAGTTGAAGACGTTGCCGTGCAGGTCCGTGGTGCCCATGACGGTGAACGAGTAGTGCCGCTCGGCGGCCGTGCTGTCGGGGCGTTCGGCGCGCGGGCGGGGCGTGGCGGCGGCAGCCGATCCGGCGGCGCCGCCCGCCAGTGCGACTCCCGCCCCGGTGGCGGCGGACCGGCCCAGGAACGTCCTTCGGTCGAGCGACATCTCTACTCCTCGTCAGGTGATGGGGGAGGGGGTGCAGGGCGTATACGACGTGACAACGCGCGTAGATTCTCCCGCAGGCGTCCCATTCGCCAACACCCCTGATGCGTTGCGATCCGATGACTCCATGACCCATCAGGGCATATACGGCATCAGGGAAATCGAGAGGAATCAAGAGGAATCGACGGAATCGGGTGAACCAGGTGAATCAAAGGAAATGGAGGAGTCGGCCTGGGAAGGTGAACCTCGGGGTTACCGGCGAAATGATGCGGACAGGGCGAAGATCGGGCGAAGTCCGGCCTGCGGCCTGCCTGCCTGCGGGCGTGTTCCGGTCGGCCCGAAACGGACCACCGGGGCGCCGAAGAGTGCCACAGTGACGGCATGACCGCAGAGATTCCCGGGGCCATCGTCCGCCCGTCCGTCCCCTACGGCACCCCGCAAGCCCCCCGGATCGCGGTCCGGGGCGAGGCGTACCTGGAGGCCGACCCCGAGACGGCCCGGATCAGTGTCACCGTCAGCGCCCGTGGTACCAGCAGACGCTCGGCGCTCGACGATCTGATCCGCCGTAACGCGACCGTGCTCGACCTGGTCAAGGCGTATCCGGACGCCGTGGAGTCACTGGAGACGGGTGCGTTCTCGGTCCGGCCCGAGTTCACCAAGATGGGCCGCGGGGAGCGCGTCCGTGCTTACCACGGGCATGTCCGCATCACCGCGGAGCTCACCGACTTCACCGCGCTCGGCGAGCTCATCACCCGACTCGCCGACCTTGACCTGACGCAGGTCACCGGCCCGTTCTGGGCGCTGCGCCGCACCTCGCCCGTGCACCGCGAAGCCCGCAAGCAGGCGGTGCGGGAAGCGGTGCAGCGGGCCCGTGAATACGCCGACGCCCTCGGCACCACGCTCGCCGCGCTCGTCGAGATCGCCGACACGGGCGCCGAACAGGCCGCCGCCCACGGCGGCCCTGTCCCGCCAGGTGCCATGCGGAGCGCGTTCGCCGCGCCCGGCGGCGCCCCGGAAGCGGCCCCGCTCGACCTCGAACCCGAGCGGCAGCACGTCCAGGCTCAGGTCATCGCACGGTTCACGATGCTTCCTCCGCAACTCTGACGGCCGCACGGCGAGGATTTCGGCCGCCAGTTGAGGATTTCGACGGCGCTGTACGGGTATTCCCGTACGGCGCACGGGTGTTGACATCTTGGCGCGCTCATCAGAGCGGGCATGCGCACAATTCAGCATTTGTCAATAACCTTTCACGCAAAGGTTGTTGGCTAGTCAAGTGCGGCCAATTGTCTACTGGTCGGTAAGGCCTAGGCTCGATGCATGCGCCGAGCAAAAATCGTCTGTACTTTGGGCCCCGCAACTGATTCGTACGACCAGATCAAGGCACTCGTCGAAGCCGGAATGGACGTAGCCCGCCTCAACCTCAGCCACGGCAGCTACGTCGAGCACGAGGAGCGCTACCAGCGCGTGCGCAAGGCCTCGGAGGAGATCGGCCGCAACGTCGGGATCCTCGCCGATCTTCAAGGCCCGAAGATCAGACTCGGCCGCTTCACCGAAGGTCCCGTACTGCTGGAGCGCGGCGACAGCTTCACCATCACCGTCGAGAAGGACACCGAAGGCGACCGCCAGGTCTGCGGCACCACTTACGACGGGCTCGCCGCGGACGTCAGCTCCGGTGAGCTGATTCTCGTCGACGACGGCAAGGTCACCCTCGAAGTCACCAGCGTGGACGGCCCGCGGGTGCACACGGTCGTGATCGAGGGCGGCATGGTCTCCGACCACAAGGGCCTGAACCTCCCGGGCGTCGCCGTCTCCGTTCCGGCGCTCTCCGAGAAGGACCAGGACGACCTCCGCTGGGCGCTGCGCACCGGCGCCGACGTCATCGCGCTCTCCTTCGTGCGCAGTGGCCGCGACATCCGCGATGTGCACCGGATCATGGACGAGGAGGGTCGCCGCCTCCCCGTCATCGCGAAGGTGGAGAAGCCGCAGGCCGTCGAGAACATCGAGGACATCGTGGCCGCCTTCGACGGCATCATGGTGGCCCGTGGCGACCTGGGCGTCGAGATGCCTCTCGAACAGGTGCCGATCGTCCAAAAGCACGCGGTCGCCCTGGCCAAGCGCAACGCCAAGCCGGTGATCGTCGCCACTCAGATGCTCGACTCGATGATCGACAACTCCCGGCCCACCCGCGCCGAGGCCTCCGACGTCGCCAACGCGATCATCGACGGCACCGACGCGGTGATGCTCTCCGGCGAGACCAGCGTCGGGAAATACCCCATCGAGACCGTCCTGACGATGGCGCGCATCGTCGAGGCGGTGGAGGAGGACGTCCTTGCCAAGGGACTGCTGCCGATCACCGCGCGCAGCAAGCCCCGTACCCAGGGCGGTGCCGTGGCGCGCGCCGCCGCCGACATCGGCGACTTCCTCGGCGCCAGGTTCCTCGTCGCCTTCACGCAGTCCGGCGACACCGTCCGGCGCCTGTCCCGCTACCGTTCGCCGATCCCGCTGCTGGCCTTCACCCCGGACCCGGCCACCCGCGCCCAGCTCAACCTGACATGGGGCGTGGAGACCTTCGTCGGCCCGCACGTCGACTCCACCGACGCGATGGTCCGGCAGGTCGACGAGGAGCTTTTGAAGATCGGGCGCTGCGCCAAGGGCGACCTTGTGATCATCACCGCCGGATCTCCGCCCGGTTTGCCCGGTTCGACCAATCTGCTCCGAGTCCATCGCATCGGCGAGGACGACGCTGGACGGTAGCGGTAGCAGGTGCGGTCCGCGGTAGGAAAAACGCGGACGGTGCGACGGCCCGGTCTTCGCCCTTGTCGGGGAAGCCGGGCCGTATGTGTGTCTCCGGCCGCTTCGAATGCGCCGCCGACCGAGAAAGCCTGGGCGTGCCCCCAGAGGAATTCCCGACCTAAAGGCTTACCTTGGAAAGTAAGAGAAAGTGCCCCAGGTGGGATTCGAACCCACACTGTCCGCTGTTTGAGAGCGGCCTCTCTGACCAGTTGGAGTACTGGGGCCTGGGAAAAGAAGGGAATGACCGACCCCCTCGGTCCACCACCCTACCGTAGCTGGGTAGGCTCTTACGAGCAGAAACCTGCCCCGCCCCGAGGAGTCCACGTGACCGCCCCCGAGTCCCCTCAGCCTGACGACGACGACAAGGCACATGTCCCGCCGCTGACGACCCGTGTCGTCATTGCAGAGGACGAGGCGTTGATCCGTCTCGACCTGAAAGAGATGCTGGAGGAAGAGGGATACGCCGTCGTAGGCGAGGCGGGCGACGGTGAGCAAGCCATCGAGCTGGCGCGTGAGCACCGGCCCGATCTGGTGATTCTCGATGTGAAGATGCCCAAGCTGGACGGCATCTCGGCGGCCGAGAAGATCGCCGATGAGTCCATTGCGCCGGTGCTGATGCTCACCGCCTTCTCCCAGCGCGACCTGGTCGAGCGGGCGCGTGACGCGGGTGCCATGGCGTATCTGGTAAAGCCGTTCAGTAAGAGCGATGTGGTCCCCGCGATCGAGATGGCGGTCTCGCGGTTCACGGAATTGCGTGCGCTGGAGAACGAGGTCGCCGACCTCACCCAACGTCTCGAAACCCGGAAGCTGGTGGACCGGGCGAAGTCGATTCTCCAGACCGAGTACGGCCTCACCGAGCCCGCCGCGTTCCGGTGGATTCAGAAGACCTCCATGGACCGGCGCATGTCGATGCAGCAGGTCGCCGAGGCCGTCATCGAGGATTCCGCGGAGAAGAAGGCCGCGAAGGCCAAGGAGCAAGGGCAGTAGGCTCGCGCTTGTGCGCCGCCCGGGTCTTATTGCCGGGGCAGAGCCGGTTGCCGAGGGTGGTACCACGACGCCATGGACATGCCCGGATGAACGAAACGGCCCGCCTCTCCTTCCGGAAGAGGCGGGCCGTCGGCATCCGTGTGCGGGCGGCGGTCAGTCCTCGCCGAGGTAGGCCTTGCGCACCGATTCGTCGTGCAGGAGGTTCTGTCCGGTGCCGGACAGCACGATCTTGCCGACCTCCATGACGTGACCGTAATCGGCGAGCGAGAGCGCGGCCTGGGCGTTCTGCTCGACGAGCAAAATGGTGGTGCCCTGGCTCTTGAGCTCCACGATGGTCGCCATGATCTTCTGCATCATGATCGGCGAGAGGCCCATGGAGGGCTCGTCGAGCATCAGCAGCTTGGGTCGGGACATCAGCGCCCTGGCCATGGCGAGCATCTGCTGCTCACCGCCGGAGAGCGTGCCCGAGGCCTGCTTGCGCCGCTCGCCGAGGATCGGGAAGAGCTCGTAGGAGCGGTTGATGTCCTTCTCGACGCCGTCCTTGTCCGTGCGCAGATAGGCGCCGAGGCGGAGATTGTCCTCGATGGTCATCCGGGGGAAGATGTGCCGGCCTTCGGGGGAGTGCGCAAGGCCCAGCGCCACGATCCGGTCGGCCCGGTAGCCGCGCAGCGCCTTCCCGTTGAACCGGATGTGCCCGCCCACCGGCTTGAGGAGACCGGAGAGCGTGCGCAGCGTGGTGGTCTTGCCCGCGCCGTTGGTGCCGATCAGGGTGACCACACTGCCGGCCTCGACGCTGAAGGATATGCCCTTGACGGCCTCGATCTTGCCGTAGGCGACCCGGAGCTCTTCGACTTCCAGGAGTGCGGTCATCGGTCGTTCTCCTTGGCTACGGGACCGGTGCCCGCGGAGGTGATCACACCGGTTTCGGCGTCTTCGGCGTCGTCCTCATCGGCGTCGGCACCGTCAGCGTCGTCGGTGGACTCGGCGCCGGTCCCGGCTTCCGGGTCGAAGGGCTCGCCGAGATAGGCGGCGATGACCCGGTCGTCCTGCTGGACGGTGGCGCTGTCGCCCTCCACCAGCTTCTCGCCCTGGACGAGTACCGCGACCCGGTCGCAGAGGTTGAAGATGAAGCGCATGTCGTGCTCGATGACGAGGACGGCGATGCCCATGTCGCGAATGGCGAAGACCAGTTCCTCGGTGGCCCGCGTCTCCTGCGGGTTCATACCGGCCGTCGGCTCGTCGAGCAGCAGCAGACCCGGCTCGCTGGCGAGGGCGCGGGCGATCTCCAGCTTGCGCTGCTCACCGTAGGGCAGGTTGCGGGCCAGCTGCTCGGCCTTGTCCTGGAGGCCGACGAACTCCAGGAGCTCCATTGCCCGGGCCCGGCTCGCGGCCTCCGCCCTGTGGAAGCTCGGCAGCCGCAGCAGCGCCGACCAGAGCCCTTCCCGTGTCCGGGTGTGCCGCCCGACCAGCACGTTCTCCAGCACGGTCATGTTGGCGAAGAGCCGGATGTTCTGGAAGGTACGGGCGATGCCTGCCGCGGTCACCTTGAAGGACTTCGTCGGCAGGACGGTGCCCTGGTAGCGGACCTCGCCCTCCGTCGGTGTGTACAGCCCCGTCAGGCAGTTGAAGAACGTGGTCTTCCCGGCGCCGTTCGGGCCGATCAGACCGACGATCTCGCCGCTGCCCACGGTCAGGTCGACCGAGCGTACGGCGGTGAGGCCACCGAAGCGCATGGTGACGCCGCGTGCGTCGAGCACGGTCTGCCCCGCCGGGGCCGCCGCGGCGGAGCCGGCCGGGGTGGTGGTGTCGGTGGTCATGGATCAGGCCCCTGTCTTGCTGAGGACTGCGGGGATTTCGTCGACCGGCGTGTCCGCCTCGTGGAATTCGAGCTGACGGCGCCGGTTGGGGATCAGGCCCTCGGGACGGGTGCGCATCAAGATGACGAGTGCGATACCGAAGGCGAGGAGCTGGTAGTCGCCGAGGAACTGCAGCTTGTTCGGGATGAGATAGAGCAGCGCCGCGCCGACCAGCGGACCGCTGATGGTGCCCATGCCGCCGAGCACCACGGCGGCCAGCAGGAACGCCGAGTTGGGCGGCACACTGTTGGCGAACATGTACTGCTCGGGCGTCACCGTGTACGTCACATGGGCCTGCACGGTCCCGGCGAGCCCGGCGAGCGAGGCGCCCAGGGCGAAGGCGACCAGCTTCACACGGAAACCGTTGATGCCCATCGCGAGCGCCGCGGTCTCGTCCTCGCGGATGGCGACCCAGGCGCGCCCGATGCGCGAGTCCCCACTGCGTCGGAAGACCATCACCACGATGAACGTGATGACCAGCATCAGCAGCATGTAGTTGGCGAAGCGGCCGATGGTGAACCCGGCGATGTCGTGCGGCACACCGAGGTTGAAGCCGAAGATGTTCAGGTCGGGAATGGACGAGATGCCGTTGGCACCGTTGGTGATGTCCGGGCCCGAGGTGCCGTCCAGGTTGTTGGCGGTGATCCGGAAGATCTCACCGAACCCGAGCGTGACGATGGCCAGATAGTCACCGCGCAGCCGCAGCGTCGGGGCGCCGATGAGGACACCGAAGACCAGCGAGGCGGCGGCGCCCACCACGAGCGCCCCGTAGAACGGCAGATGCACGTGGAAGGGCGAGTACTCCGACCCGGACACCATCGCGGCCGCATAGGCGCCGACGCCGAGGAAGGCCACGTAACCCAGGTCGAGCAGACCCGCAAGGCCGACCACCGTGTTCAGACCGAGGGCGACCGTGGCGAAGATCAGGATCTGGACGCCGATGGTGGTGTACTGGTCGGAGCTCTGGGTGAAGGGGTAGGCCGCCGCGGCGACGAAGGCCCCGACCAGGGTGACGTTGCGGTGCCGTGCGGTGATCGTCGACACCTGGCCGACCAGCCCGGACTTGGTCAGCGCCGCGAAGCCGAAGCACGCGGTGAGCAGGAAGCCGATGAACAGCTCGTCGTACTCGGTGCCGACACCGTAGGTGAACAGGGTCAGACCGATCACCATCACCAGCACGATGATGAGGATCTCGGCGGTCGCGGGGAGCTTGCGCAGCGGGCGCGGGGCGGGAGCCGCGAAGCTGGCCCGGAAGGTGTCGAACCCGGCACGGGTGCGGTGCCTGAAGTGTTCCCAGCCGGTCGCCTCCGGGTCGACGGGGAGGTGGGTCGGCGGTTCGAAGGGCAGCGCGAACGCTCCGAGGAGAGCTGCCAGGGAGACGACGGCGACAACCCAGCCGCCGGGCTCCAGGTTGGCGAGCCCGCCGAGTTTCGCCGCGATCGCGATGACCGTGTACCAGGCGGTGGCGAAGGCGGCGAGCGCGGCGAGCCGGATCGCCGGGTCGGCCCCGGAGGGCACCAGGAAGCCCAGCGGCTTGACCCCGTACGAGGCGAGGCCGAGCAGCACGGTCAGCAGGCCGGAGATCAGCACCAGCCACTGGAGGCCGCCCGGGTAGCCGTAGACGGTCAGATCACCCGGGAAGGCGGCCGTCCAGGTCCAGGAGAGGAACGCCGACAGCGCGGTCAGCAGGCCGCCCGCGGTGGCGGTGGCCCGGGCCGCACTCTCGGGCAGCGGTATGAGACGGCTGCGGGCGGGCACGGCGGGCGGGACGTCGTCGCGGGCCGGGGCGGTGGTCTGTATCGGCTGTGCAGGCTGTGTAGTCATGATTCTCACGCCCTGTCCGCGACGCGTTCACCGAGGAGGCCCTGCGGCCTGACCAGGAGGACGACGATGAGGAGTACGAAGGCCCACACGTCGGCCCAGGACTGGCCGCCGAGCTGCTGCATACCGGGGACGTTGGAGATGTAGGCGGTGGTGAGGGCTTCGGCGACGCCGAGCACCAGACCGCCGATCATGGCGCCGTAGACGTTGCCGATGCCACCGAGGACGGCCGCGGTGAAGGCCTTCAGGCCGAGCAGGAAGCCCATCTTGAAGTTGATCTCGCCGTACTTGAGGCCGTAGGCGACGGCGGCGATGCCGGCGAAGGCGGCGCCGAGTGCGAAGGCCACGACGATCACACGGTCGGTGTTGATACCCATCAACTTCGCCGTGTCGGGGTCCTGAGCGGTCGCCTGCATGCCGCGTCCGACCCGGGTCTTCTGCACGAACCAGCCGAGGAAGAGCACGCAGATGATGGCGGCGGAGACCAGGAAGATGTCACCGGTCTGCAGGCTGACGCTGCCGATGTCGATCGGGCCACCGGGGATCTGAGGGAAGGTCCGCGACGACTTCGCGTTCGGGTACCAGGCCCAGACGGCTTGCTGCAGGGCGAGGGAGAGCCCGATCGCGGTGATCAGCGGGGCCAGCCGGGGAGCGCCGCGCAGCGGCCGGTAGGCGAAGCGTTCGGCGCCGATGGCGATCAGCGAGGCGATGATGACAGCACCGACGATCATGAGGGGCAGTGCTAGCCACATGGTGGTACCGGACGGTAGCCACAGCCACACGGTCAGGGCGCCGAAGCCGCCGGTCATGAAGATCTCGCCATGGGCGAAGTTGATGAGCTGGACGATGCCGTAAACCATGGTGTAGCCGATGGCGATCAGACCGTACATGGCCCCCAGTAGCAGGCCGTTGACCAGCTGTTGCGGCAGTTCGTGCACCGCGCTCCTCCGTGTTTCCGGTGTTTTCCGGTGTTGTGCGGGCATGGCGGACGGTGTACGTCCGGTTGTGACACCGCGCGGGGCGCCGTGGTGGGCGCCCCGCGCGGCCGGGTCGATCGGGCGACGCTGATCAGCCGGTGAACACACCGGACTTGACGGGAGCGAACGCGTTCTTCTTGACCTGGTACACGGTGAGCTGCTTGTTCGAGGTGTCGCCGTACTGGTCGAAGGAGACCGTGCCGGTGACGCCGTCGAAGGACACGCTCTGCATCGCCTTGGTGACCGCGGCCCTGGCGTTGTCCGGAAGCTTGCCCTTGTTGTCGTCGACGACCTTCTTCACGGCCTCGATGATCGCCCAGGCGGAGTCGTAGGAGTAGCCGCCGTAGGTCTGGTAGCTGTCCTTGTAGCCGCCCTTGGCGTAGTTGCTGATGAACGCCTTGGCGGAGTCGAGCTGCTCGATGGGCAGGCCCACGGAGGTGGCGTAGTCGCCGTTGTTGTTGCCGCCTGCGAGCTTGACGAACTGGTCCGTCTCCAGGGCGTCACCGCCGGCCACGGGGGCCTTCACACCGGCCGCCTTGAGCTGCTTGCTCAGCGGGCCGCCCGCGGGGTACTCGCCGCCGTAGTAGACCAGGTCGGGCTTGGTGCCCTTGATCTTGGTGACGACGGCCGAGAAGTCCTTGGAGTCGGGGTTCACGTGGTCGGTGCCGACCACCTTGCCGCCGAGGCTGACGAACTCGTCCTTGAAGGTCGCCGCGAGGCCGGCGCCGTAGGTCTTCTTGTCGTCGACGACGAAGACCGTCTTCAGCTTGGCCTGGTTGTAGTAGTACTGCGCGGCGAACGGGCCCTGCACGGCGTCGGTGGTGCAGGTGCGGAAGTACGTGTCGTACGGGCGCTTCTTGGTGCCGCCGTTCCAGGCCTGGCCCTGGGTCAGTGCGGGGTTGGTGTTGGCGGGGGAGACCTCAAGGAGGTGCGCGTCCGCGAAGACCTTCTGCATGGACTCGGCCACGTTGGAGTTCAGCGGGCCGACGGCGCCGAGCACGGTGTTGTCGGCGATCAGCTTGCTCGCGTTGGTCTGGCCCGAGGAGGGCTGGGCCTGGTCGTCCAGCGGCTCGATCTTGAAGGTGACACCGTCGACGTATTTCTTCGCATTGGCCTGTTTGGCGGCGAGATCCACGGAGTTGCGAATGCCGAGGCCCAGCGCGGACAGATCGCCGGACAGCGGGGCGTCCACGCCGATGACGACCGTGGTGTTGCCACCGTCGTCTCCCGCGGAGTTCTTGTCGTCGCGCGAGCCACAGGCCGTAAGGGTGAGTGCCCCCGCGGTGAGAGCTGCGGTGATGGCTATGAGCGAACGTTGGCGCACGATCAGTCCTTTCCGGGCACAGCCGCCCCTTGTGGGGCGGCCGGGTCGAGCGCTGGGACCGAACTGACGATGAATCCGGTGGGCGCGGTGACTGGCCGTGACTCTAAGCGGGCTTTTGTGGGTAGTGGAGTGTTCTGGCCAATGCTGTGACGTTCTTGTTATGACTCGGACTATTGCGGCGTTAAACGAGGGGCGGCTGGGAGGCGACGCTTCACCGTGGCTCGTCTGGCGGTTGAGAAGATGCAGGACCGTCGGCCGACTTTGCTCATGACACCGCCGGTTGCGGGCATGCCGCGGTGATGGCGGTGGATAGATCGGCCGCGTAAGCGGAGCCGAGGATGAAACTCAGGTCCTGCTTTGCGCGCGTATTACGCAGTGTTACTTCCAGAAAAGGAAGTCCGTCATTCCGTGGCGCTTTTGCGCATTCCCGGATGTTCATCGTGATGACGACCCTGCGGTGGGTTCCCGATTTTACGGTGAACGGGAGAGCGGGAGATGCGGTGACCGAGAGGGCGGGGGAGGGCTGGGTGATCCGCAGCACGGTCACCGGGGGCACGGGAGTGGCGTCCGGTGGCCGGTTCGCGAGGGTGACGCTGAACGTCAGATGCCGGTCCCCGGAAACGGTCCTACTCATCGCGCCCGCATACGTCACCGACACGCTGCGTGAGGGCCAGGGCGGCGGGGGCGCGGGCGGCGGAGGCGGCTGGGCGAGCCGCACCAGCAGGGCGGCGGCGACGGCGCAGACGGCCACCGCGGCGAGGACGAGACGGCGGGTGCGCGGCGCGCTCTCGCGCAGCCGGCGGCCGAGCCGGCGTAACAGCTCTCCTTGCCGCCGGGCTTCGGGCTCCCTGTCATAGGTGTCCTGGCCCGGTTCGACGGGCCCGATGGCGTTCACACCGATCCCCCTGTTCCGGCTCGCACCCGCGCCCCCTTAGCTCCGGCTCGCGTCCATCGCGCGCCCTGTTCAGGTCCCGGCCGCCTGTGTGTCCGTCGCCTGGCCGGGTTCACCTTCCTGCCAGGCTGCACGTCCGTTGCCTGCCGGAGGTTCATACCCGGTCCGAGGGCGGGCGGCGCGGTGTTGTGCGCTCAGTTGGCGGTGCCGTCCGCCGCGGCGTCCCGCAGCAGGCAGGTGAGGCGGGCGCTGCACACCCGCTTGCCCTGGTCGTCGCTGATCACGATCTCGTACGTCGCCGTGGAGCGGCCCCGGTGCACGGGGGTCGCCACACCGGTGACCCGGCCGGAGCGGGCGGCCCGGTGGTGCGTGCAGTTGAGGTCGACGCCGACGGCCACTTTGTGCGAGCCGCCGTGCATCATGGCGCCGACCGAGCCGAGCGTTTCGGCCAGTACGCCGGAGGCGCCGCCGTGCAGCAGGCCGTAGGGCTGGGTGTTGCCCTCGACGGGCATGGTGCCCACCACGCGCTCCGCCGAGGCCTCCTCGATCTCGATGCCCATACGGACACCGAGAGCACCGGCGGAGAACAACGTGGGCAGATCCACTCCGAGGGCCGCGTACTCGTCGATCACTTCCTGCGGGAAGCGCACGGTCTGCTGTGCGGTGTGCTGCTCGGCCATCGGCCATGCTCCGTTCGGTGTCTGTGATGGGGCGCCGGTGCGGTGCGCAGGACGCCGGCGCCGCCCGTCCTTCGCGCCGCCTGAACGCATGCTCCCAGGCGCTGGCACGAGGGAGTCCGATCAGCGCGCCTGCCAGGCGTCGCACGCCGGGCACCCTGGTGTTGCCACCTCTCAGGCGATGCCTGATTGTTCCAGGCGCACCACGACGGACTTACTGGCGGGGGTGTTGCTGGTGTCCGCGGTGGCGTCCAGCGGGACCAGCACATTGGTCTCCGGGTAGTACGCGGCGGCGCAACCGCGCGCGGTCGGATAGTGCACCACCCGGAAGCCGGGCGCCCGGCGCTCCACGCCGTCCTGCCACTCGCTGACCAGATCCGTGTACGACCCGTCGGCGAGGCCCAGCGCGGCGGCGTCGTCCGGGTTGACCAGGACCACCCGGCGGCCGTTCTTGATGCCGCGGTAACGGTCGTCGAGGCCGTAGATCGTGGTGTTGTACTGGTCGTGGGAGCGCAGCGTCTGGAGCAGCAGCCGGTTCTCGGGCAGCTTCGGACAGGTCACCGGCGCGGCGGTGAAGTTGGCCTTGCCGGTGGCGGTGGGGAAGCGGCGCTCGTCGCGCGGGGCGTGCGGCAGGGTGAAGCCGCCGGGCTTCGCCACGCGGGCGTTGAAGTCCTCGAAGCCGGGGATGACGCGTGCGATGCGATCCCGCACGGTCGCGTAGTCCTTCTCGAACTCCTCCCAGGGAGTGGCGGAGCCGGGGCCCAGGACACGGCGCGCCAGACGGCACACGATGGCCGGCTCGGACAGCAGATGGGCGCTGGCGGGCTCAAGACGGCCCCGCGAGGCGTGCACCATGCCCATGGAGTCCTCGACGGTGACGAACTGCGCGGCGCCACTCCCGTCCTGGCCGGCCTGCAGATCACGCTCCGTGCGCCCCAGCGTCGGCAGGATCAGCGCCCGCGCGCCCGTGACCGCGTGCGAGCGGTTCAGCTTGGTGGAGACGTGGACGGTCAGACGGGCGCGGCGCATCGCCGCCTCGGTGACCTCGGTGTCCGGCGAGGCGGCGACGAAATTGCCACCCATCGCGAAGAACACCTTCGCCGTGCCGTCGCGCAGCGCGTGGATGGACCGTACGACGTCAAGGCCGTGCGCACGGGGCGGGGCGAAGCCGAACTCCCGCTCCAGAGCGTCCAGCAGAGCGGGCGCGGGCCGCTCGAAGATGCCCATGGTGCGATCGCCCTGCACATTGGAGTGGCCGCGCACCGGGCACACGCCCGCACCCGGGCGGCCCACATTGCCGCGCAGCAGCAGGAAGTTCACCAACTCGCGGATGGTCGGCACCGCGTGCTTGTGCTGGGTGAGGCCCATGGCCCAGCAGATCACGGTGCGCCGGGAGGCCAGCACCATGGCGAAGGCCTCCTCGATCACCGTCCGCTCCAGACCGGTGGCGCTCAGCGTCTCGTCCCAGTCGGCTCCGCGGGCGGCGGCGGCGAACTCCTCGTAGCCATGCGTGTAGGCGCTGATGAACTCCTCGTCGAGTGCGCCGTCGGTCTCGATGATCAGCTTGTTCAGCAGCCGGAAGAGCGCCTGGTCGCCGCCGAGGCGGATCTGCAGGAAGAGGTCGGTGAGCGCGGTGCCCCTGGTCAGGCCCTTGGGGGTCTGCGGATTCCGGAAGCGCTCCAGGCCCGCCTCGGGCAGCGGATTGACCGTGATGATCTTCGCGCCGCCCGCCTTGGCCTTCTCCAGCGCGGAGAGCATGCGCGGGTGGTTGGTGCCCGGGTTCTGCCCGGCGACGATGATCAGATCCGCCTGGTACAGATCCTCCAGCAGGACGCTGCCCTTGCCCACGCCCAGCGTCTCGGTCAGCGCGGAGCCCGACGACTCGTGGCACATGTTGGAACAGTCCGGGAGATTGTTCGTACCGAATTCGCGGGCGAAGAGCTGGTACAGGAACGCGGCCTCGTTACTGGTGCGGCCCGAGGTGTAGAAGACCGCCTCGTCGGGAGAGGAGAGCGCGGTCAGCTCCTCGGCGACGATGTCGAAGGCGCGCTCCCAGGACACCGGCTCGTAGCGCTCGGCGCCCGCGGCGAGGTACATGGGATGGGTCAGGCGGCCCTGCTGGCCGAGCCAGTAGCCGCTGCGGGTGGCGAGGTCGGACAGCGGATGGGCGGCGAAGAAGTCCGGGCTCACCCGGCGCAGCGTGGCCTCCTCGGCGACCGCCTTCGCGCCGTTCTCGCAGAACTCCGCCGTGTGCCGGGCGTCCGGCTCGGGCCAGGCGCAGCCCGGGCAGTCGAAACCGTCCTTCTGGTTGACCCGCAGCAGGGTGAGCGCGGCGCGGCGCACGCCCATCTGCTGCTGTGCGATGCGCAGCGAGTGCCCGACGGCGGGCAGCCCCGCGGCGGCATGGAGCGGCTGGTCGACCTGCGGAGCGTCCTGAACCGGATCGCCCTTGGGCGGCTTACTGGCCATCTCGGCTCCCTTTCGAGCACACAGCTATTCCCGCACGAAGCGCACCTGACGATCGTGCCACGCGGCTGGGACGTTCCCGCGCCCACGCGGTGCCGTTCGCTCACAGCCGCCGCCCGCCCGCGGGCCCACGGCCGACGGGGTGGCGTCCGCTGTCAGTCCCGCGTGGCAGGATCGGTCCCGTGGCAGAGAACGCAGCGAAGAAGAGCAAGAAGCCGACCGGGAAGCCGTCCCAGCAGACGGCCGCGCACGACCGCCCCCGCCTGATGCTCATGGACGGGCACTCGCTGGCGTACCGCGCGTTCTTCGCGCTGCCCGCGGAGAATTTCACCACCGTCACGGGCCAGCCCACCAATGCGATCTACGGCTTCGCGTCGATGCTGGCGAACACTCTGCGTGATGAGGCGCCCACCCACTTCGCCGTCGCGTTCGACGTCTCCCGCAAGACCTGGCGCTCCGCGGAGTTCCCCGACTACAAGGCGCACCGCGCCACCACGCCTGACGAGTTCAAGGGCCAGGTCGAGCTGATCGGCGAGCTCCTGGACGCCATGCACGCCGAGCGGTTCGCCATCGACGGCTTCGAGGCCGACGACGTCATCGCCACCCTCGCCACCCAGGCGGAAGAGGCCGGTTTCGAGGTGTTGATCGTCACCGGCGACCGGGACTCCTTCCAGCTGATCAGCGAGCACACCACCGTCCTGTATCCGACGAAGGGCGTCTCCGAGCTCACCCGCTACACGCCGGAGAAGGTCGTCGAGAAGTACGGGCTCACGCCCGCGCAGTACCCCGACTTCGCGGCGCTGCGCGGCGACCCGTCGGACAATCTTCCGGGCATCCCCGGCGTGGGAGAGAAGACCGCCGCCAAGTGGATCAATCAGTTCGGTTCGTTCGCCGAGCTCGTGGACCGCGCCGACGAGGTCAAGGGCAAGGCTGGGCAGAATTTCCGTGACCACCTGGAAGCCGTCAAGCTGAACCGCCGCCTCACCGAGCTGAGCCGCACCGTCGAGCTCTCCAAGACCGTCACCGACCTGGAGCGTGCCGCGTACGACCGCACGGCCGTGGCGATGGTCCTGGACACCCTGGAGATCCGCAACCCGTCGCTGCGCGAGCGCCTGCTCGCCGTCGACCCGGGCGCCGCCGAGGCCGAGCCCGCCCCCGCCCCCGAAGGCATCGAGCTGGACGGCTCGGTGCTGGCCACCGGCGAGCTCGCGCCCTGGCTCACCGAGCACGGCAACGCGGGCGCGGTCCTCGGGCTGGCCACCGTCGACACCTGGCAGCTGGGCACCGGCGCGGTCACCGAAGTCGCGCTGGCCGCCGCCGCGGGTGCCGCCGCCTGGTTCGACCCGGCCCAGCTCGACCAGGCCGACGAGAACGCCTTCGCGAGTTGGCTCGCCGACCCCGCCAAGCCCAAGGTGCTGCACGACGCCAAGGGCGCCATGCGGGTCTTCGCCGAGCACGGCTGGCACATCGCGGGCGTCACCATGGACACCGCCCTGGCCGCGTACCTCGTCAAGCCGGGCCGCCGCTCCTTCGCGCTGGACGCGCTCTCCTTGGAGTACCTGGGCCGCGAGCTGGTGCCCGCCGCCGAAGTCGACGGACAGCTCGCCTTCGGCACCGACGAGCACGCCGAGGCCGAGACCCTGATGGTGCAGGCCCGCACCATCCTCGACCTGGGCACCGCCTTCGGCGAGCGGCTCACCGAGGTAGGCGCCGCCGGACTGCTCACCGACATCGAGCTGCCGACGTCCGCCCTGCTGGCCCGCATGGAGCGGCACGGCATCGCCGCCGACCGCCCGCATCTGGAGGCCATGGAGCAGACCTTCGCGGCGGCCGTGCAGCAGGCCGTCAAAGAAGCGCACGCCTCCGTCGGCCACGAGTTCAACCTCGGCTCGCCCAAGCAGCTCCAGGAAGTCCTCTTCGGCGAGCTCGCCCTGCCGAAGACGAAGAAGACCAAGACCGGCTACACCACCGACGCCGACGCGCTGGCCTGGCTCGCCGCCCAGACCGAGCACGAGCTGCCGGTCCTCATGCTGCGCCACCGCGAGCAGGCCCGGCTGCGGGTCACCGTCGAAGGCCTGATCAAGTCCATCGCCGCGGACGGCCGCATCCACACCTCTTTCAGCCAGACCGTCGCCGCGACCGGCCGCCTGTCCTCCACCGATCCCAATCTGCAGAACGTGCCGGTCCGGCTCGACGAGGGTCGTGCCATCCGCCGCGGCTTCGTCGTCGGCGACGGCTTCGAATCGCTGATGACCGCCGACTACAGCCAGATCGAGCTGCGCGTGATGGCCCACCTCTCCGAGGACGCGGGCCTCATCGAGGCGTTCACCTCCGGCGAGGACCTGCACACCACCGTCGCCTCCCAGGTGTTCGGCGTCTCCAGGTCCCATGTCGACGCGGAGATGCGCCGCAAGATCAAGGCGATGTCGTACGGCCTGGCGTACGGACTGTCCGCGTTCGGCCTCTCCCAGCAGTTGAACATCGAGGCGGCCGAGGCCCGCGGCCTGATGGACACCTACTTCGAGCGCTTCGGCGGCGTACGGGACTATCTGCACCGCGCCGTCGAGGAGGCCCGCGCCACCGGCTACACCGAGACGATGCTCGGCCGCCGCCGCTACCTCCCCGACCTCAACAGCGACAACCGTCAGCGCCGTGAAATGGCCGAACGCATGGCACTGAACGCCCCCATCCAGGGCACCGCCGCCGACATCGTCAAGATCGCGATGCTGCACGTGGACCGGGCCATGACCGAAGCGAAGCTGAAGTCCCGGATGCTGCTCCAGGTCCATGACGAAGTCGTCCTGGAGATCGCCCCGGGCGAGCGCGCCGCCGCCGAGGAGATCGTCCGCCGTGCGATGTCCTCCGCGGTCCAACTCCGTGCTCCGCTGGACGTCTCGGTGGGCGTGGGGCCGGACTGGGAGGCTGCGGCGCACTGAGAATGGCGCTCAGCCGGGGACATCGGCGCGGGAGCATTCCGCGGCCTGAGCGGCCGAGTAGGCAGGGCGCCGGAGCGCGAGGCGGCTTCGGGCGACAGTGCCGCGCGGGCGGCATCTGCCCGCGCGACGCAGAGCGAACACCGGGTTGCGACGCTGTGGCGTATGTATCAAACCGGTGAAAACCGGGCGTGAACAGATGCCTGGGCACAGGAAGTTGCCGTAGGGTCACGAGGGTTGTCGTGCGGGGAGCGGGAGCGCACGGCGGAAGACGACGGATCGAGCGGAGGGGTGGGCGCGCATGGCGGCGCATTTCGGCAGGAGGCTTCGCAGGGGAGCAGCGACCACCGCCCTGGCCGCGGCCGCGATCGCGGCACTCTCCGCGTCCCAGGCGCCGAGCATGATCGGAGGCTCCGCGCACGGGAAGACCTCGGACTCGGCCCCCGACGACTCGTCGGCGACCGGCGACTCGCCGTACTACACGGCCCTGCCACCGCTCAACAGCCCCACCACTCCGCCGCCTGCCGCGGACCGGCCCCCCACGCCCGGCGGATCCGAGGCGGGCATACCCGCCACGGTCCTCGACGCCTACAAGAAGGCCGAGGCGGCACTCGCCAAGTCCCAGCCGGGCTGCAACCTCCGCTGGGAACTGCTCGCGGCCATCGGCAAGGTCGAGTCGGGCCAGGCACGCGGCGGCCAGGTCGACGCGAAAGGCACGACACTCACCCCGATCCTGGGCCCGGTACTCGACGGCAACGGCTTCGCGAAGATCAGCGACACCGACGGCGGCCGGTACGACGGCGACCCGGTGCACGACCGCGCGGTGGGCCCCATGCAGTTCATCCCGTCGACCTGGTCCCAAGGCGGCCCCGACCACCACGGCTGGGGCGCCGACGGCAACGGCGACGGCGACAAGAACCCCAACAACGTCTACGACGCGGCCCTGGCCGCCGCCGACTACCTGTGTGCCTCCGGCCGCGACCTGTCCGGCACGACCGGCCTGCACCACGCGATCCTCTCCTACAACCACTCGCAGAACTACCTGAGCACGGTCCTGTCCTGGTACGACTACTACCGCAAAGGCACCCACGAGGTGCCCAACGGCAAGGGCGTCCCGCCAGGCGACCGCAGCGACCAGTCACCCTCCTCGGGCGCCTCGCACCCGCAGGGCAACACCAGCGATCCGGACAAGCCGGGTAAGCCGAGCGATGGTTCCAAGCCTCCGGGCGGCTCCGATCCCGGCTCCTCCGACCCGGGCAGCACCGACCCCGGCGGCGGTTCGGGCGGCGACCAGACCCCCACCGGGGCCGTCACCAGCATCAAGGACGCCGGGACCGGCACGCTCACCGCGACCGCGGGCGACGCCTTCGCCGGGCGCGTGAAGGTGCGCACCCAGGACAGCAAGAGCCAGCCGGTCAGCCGGGTACGGGTCCAGTTCGCCATCGTCGGTGTCACCGACACCGGTTTCCAGGGCGGCGGCAGCATCGCCACGGTCGAGACCGGAACCGACGGCACCGCCACCGCCCCCGTCCTGCAGGCAGGCGAGGAGGCCGGCGACTTCACCATCCGCGCCACCGTCGTCGGAAGCGCCGCGTCCGCGCTCGACTTCGACGCCAGCGTCACCCCGCGCCCCGCTGACACCCTGGCCAGGACCAGCGATGACGACCTGACCTGCAAGCCCGGCGAGCAGTTCGCGAACGCCGTGGAGGTCAAGGCCACCTACAAGGGAGCCGTGGCACCCGGCGTCGCCGCGACCGCCACCCTCATCAAGTCCGCGGACGACGCAACCGCGAACGACAAGGGCCCGTACTTCAAGGACGACACCACCGGCTCGCCGGTGCACACCCTCGACAACCTGAAGACCGACGAGAACGGCGTCCTGAAACTCCCGGCCCTCTACGCCGACGACACCACCGGCACCTTCCTGCTCCGCATCACCACCGACGGCGGCGCCCAGATCGACATCGAGCTGACGGTCGCGGCGGACGACACGACCGAGCCGCCCGTAGCGACCCCGACGCCGAGCGCGTCACCGACCGGACCCTAGGCAACAGGGACGTAGCCGGCCGTAGCGGGCGGCGGCGGGACGCGAGCCGTGCGGGCGGCTCGGTTCGTGCGGGCCGCCGTGCATACGCGGCCCTACCGGTGCCGTTGTCGCCGTGCGCCCGCCTGGTGGTTCACCGGCGGGCGCGCGCGTTGGTGAAGCGGGTCGCCTGCGCCTGCGCCGGATCCTCGGGCCACGGATGCTTCGGGTACCGTCCCCGCAGCTCGGCCCGTACCGCCGGATACCCCACCCGCCAGAAGGACGCCAGATCCGCGGTGACGGCCGCCGGGCGGCCCGCCGGGGACAGCAGATGGACGAGGACCGGCACACCGGCCACCACGGGTGTTCGGGCCAGCCCGAACATTTCCTGGAGCTTCACCGCGAGAACAGGCTGCCGCGGATCCGAGTAGTCCACCCGGATGCGGGATCCGCTCGGCACCTCCAGACGTTCCGGCGCGAGTTCGTCCAGCCGGGCCGCCTCACCCGACGCCCAGGGCAGCAGCCGCCGCAGACACGCGCCCGCGTCGATCCGCGCCAGATCCGCCCGCCTCACGGCCCGCCCCAGCTCGGGCTCCAGCCACTCACCGGCCCGCGCGACAAGCGCCGCGTCCGACACATCGGGCCAGTCGCCGCCGACACGTACGCCCCCGCCGTCCCCGCCGACAGTGTCCGTCGCCCGCCCGTGCAAGAACCCGAGCCGCTGTCGCAGCTCACGGGCCTGACGGGTCCAGTGCAGCAGCTCAAGGCCCTCGCGTGCCAGGCCGATCAGCAGGGCGTCGCGTACGAGGCCCGGGTCGGGAGCGCGCAGTGGGCGGGCGGTCAGTTCGACAGCGCCGAGGCGCGTCACCCGACGGGCCACCACATCGGCAGCGGACCAGCCGACCTCCTCGCCCTCGGCGTACAGGGCGGCCGCGGCCCGGCGGGCGGTCTCCTCGTCCACCGGCGCCGCGAGCCGGATCCGCGCCTGCGCCCGGTCCACGGGCCGGTCCGCCACCGCGATCGCCAGCCATGCGGCCGAACGCAGCGCCGAGCCGGCCGTGAGCTCGGCCGCGGTGCCGGACACCATCAGATACGAGCCGTCACCACGCGCCCGGGCCAGCCGCTCGGGAAACGCCAGAGCGGCGATCACCCCGGCCGCCGCATCGTCCCCGAGCTCCTGCCCGGCCTCGGCTCCGTGTCCGCGCCCGCCGTCCCGATCCCGCCCGCGCTCGCTCCCCGGCAGCGCCGCCCGGGCCGCCGCGGCAAGCCGTGTGGTCTCCCGCCGCCAGCGCGCCGCATACGCGTCCCCGCCGGCACCGCCACCGCGGCGCGCCCCGTCCGCGTCGCCCGTCGCGCGGCGGGCCGTGCGCCAGGCTGTTGCCAGGTCGTCGCCGTACGCACGGGGCGGTTCCTCGCTCAGCAGGGCGACGATCTCGGCCGCGCGCCGTATACCTGTCTCGCGCGCCCCGTCCAGCAGTGCTCGCGCCAGGCGCGGATGGAGCCCGATGCCGGCCATCCGCGTGCCGCGCCCGGTCACCCGGCCCGTGGCGTCCACCGCACCGATCGCCGTCAGTACCGTCCGGGCCGCGGCCAGGGCGCCCGCGGGCGGCGCGTCCAGCAGCGCGAGACCGCCCGCGTCCGGATCGCCCCAGCAGGCCGCCTGCAACGCGAACGCCGTCAGGTCCGCCACCTTGATCTCCGGCGCCGGGAACCGCGGCAGCCGCACCTGCTCCGCCTCGGCCCAGCACCGGTACACCGTGCCAGGGCTCTCGCGACCCGCACGCCCGGCGCGCTGGCGCGCCGACGCCTGGGAGGCGCGGACCGTCGTGAGGGAGCTCAGGCCGCGCGCGTGGTCCATTCGGGGCTCCCTGGCGAGGCCCGAGTCGACCACGATCCGCACGCCCGGCACCGTAAGGCTCGACTCCGCCACGGACGTGGCCAGCACCACCCGCCGCCCGGCACCACCCGCGAGCACCGCGTCCTGCACCGCCGCGGGAGCCCGACCGTGCACCTGGAGGACGTCGATGCCCGGCAACGTCCCCAGGAGATCGGCCACCCGGCCGATCTCGCCGACGCCCGGCAAAAAGCAGAGCACGTCCCCGTCCCGCTCCGCGAGCGCCCTGCGCACCACCGACGCCACATGGCTCAGCAACGCCGGGTCCACTCGCATCCCGTGCGGCGGCCGTACGGGCGCGGCGGGCGGCTCCCACACCGTCCCGACGGGATAAGCGATGCCCTGCGCCTCGATGACCGGCGCCCCGTCCAGCAGCCGCGCCCAGCCCGCGGCGTCGGTCGTCGCCGAGGCGGCCACCAGACGCAGCTCCGGACGGAGCGCGGCCCGCACGTCCAGCAGGAACGCCGCCACCGTGTCCGCGTCCAGGTGCCGCTCGTGGCACTCGTCGAGTACTACCGCGTCGACTCCGGCGAGCTCCTGGTCGCGCTGGAGCCGCTGCAGCAGCACACCGGTCGTGACCACCTCCACCTGCGTCCGCGGCCCGATGACGCGCTCGCCGCGCACCGTATAGCCGACACGTTCCCCTGTCCGCTCGCCGAGCAGCCACGCCATCCGCCGCGCCGCGGCCCGGGCGGCGATGCGCCTGGGCTCCGCCACTACGACCCGTCTGTACCGCCTTGAGAGCGCGGCAAGTGCCTCCACGGCAGGTCCGTGCTGCCCGTCGTCGTCCAGCAGCCCGGCGAGCGCCAGGGGCACCAGGGTCGTCTTGCCGGTCCCGGGCGGCGCGCAGAGCACCGCGGTGCCGTGGGCCGCCAGGCCGGCTTCGAGCGCGGGCAGGGCGGTGCGGACGGGTAGCTGAGCGAGAACATCGCGCCGAATCACGCGCCCCAGTGTCCAGGACGTCCGCGGGCTGGCGTGCGGCGGCGCCTGCGCCGGCGGGACAGGGCACGGGGCGCCGGTGCGGGCGCCGGCGCCGGGGTGCTCCTCAGGCCTCGCAGACGAATATCGCCGTCCCCGGGATCAGGTTCCCGCGCAGCGGAGACCACCCGCCCCACTCCTGGCTGTTCCAGGCGGGCCACTCGGGCTCCACGAGGTCGACCAGCCGGAATCCGGCGGCCACCACGTCGCGCACCCGGTCACCGAGCGTCCTGTGGTGCTCGACGTAGACCGCCTGGCCGCTCTCGTCCTGCTCCACATAAGGGGTGCGGTCGAAGTACGACGCGGACACCGACAGACCCTCGGGGCCCGGCTCGTCCGGGAACGCCCAGCGGATCGGATGGGTGACCGAGAAGACGAACCGGCCGCCGGGCCGCAGCACCCGCCGCACCTCCCGCAGCACCCGCCCCGGATCCGCCACGAACGGCAGCGCCCCGTACGCGGAACACGCCAGGTCGAAACTGCCGGCCACGAACGGCAGCGCCTGGGCGTCCGCCTGCACCAGCCGTACCCCGGCCGCATCGCCCGCGCCCGGGCCGTTTTCATATCCCGCGTCCGCGAGCCGCAGGGCATGCTGGAGCTGGCGGAACGACAGGTCGAGGGCGACCGGCCGCGCGCCCTGTGCGGCGAGCCACCGCGCACACTGGGCCGCGCCCGCGCCGATCTCCAGCACGCTCTTGCCACGCAACCCGGCAGCCGGCCCCAGCAGCTCCGCCGCGGCCTCGTCGAGGCCTTCCGGGCCCCAGACGAAGCGGTCGTCGCCCAGGAAGGCGCCGTGCTCGTGCTGGTACTCGTCCGCGTTCCGGTCCCACCAGCCGCGGTTGGCGCGGCTGCTCTCCGTACCGGCTGCCGCACGCCGGGTGGCCTCGGGCTCGGACGCCCCGGTGAAGACGCCGTCGGGATCCTGCGGGAACCGGGTCAGATCACGCTCTTGGATGATGCGCTCCATCGTCGTATCCTCCGGTCGAGTCCGCTGCAGGGCCCGTGGCGCGACGCGCCGGGAGGATGGGTCATTGGGGTGTGCCCGCGGGACGCGTGTGGCCTGAGACAACGGGACATGTGCCGGGTTTGCGGCGATCTGCCCCGGGTGTGCATCTTCGTGCATTGACCCTGTCCGGCTGCCCCCGTATGCTACAAGTTGCGCTGCGGGCCTGCGCGCTTCAGACAGAGCAGGCTGCGCTCGCGTCTGCTGATGTGTTCCCTCGGTTATCGAGGCGGACTCTGGCTTTTCCGCCGGTTCCTTGGAGCCGGTGGACAGGACGGGCTTCGTCTTTGGACTGTTGGGTTCGGCAGAGCGAAAAGGGCTCTCGGCGTAATGCAGTACCTACGACTTCAATGTCCGTACCGGAGCCCTTTCCCACATGACGAGCAGCACCGAGACCACCGCCACCACCCCGCAGGTAGCGGTCAACGACATCGGTAACGAGGAAGCCTTCCTCGCCGCGATCGACGAGACGATCAAGTACTTCAACGACGGCGACATCGTCGACGGCGTCATCGTGAAGGTCGACCGGGACGAGGTCCTGCTCGACATCGGTTACAAGACCGAAGGTGTCATCCCGAGCCGCGAGCTCTCGATCAAGCACGACGTTGACCCGAATGAGGTCGTCAAGGTCGGTGACGAGATCGAGGCCCTTGTTCTCCAGAAGGAGGACAAGGAAGGCCGCCTGATCCTCTCGAAGAAGCGCGCCCAGTACGAGCGTGCCTGGGGCACCATCGAGAAGATCAAGGAAGAGGACGGCATCGTCACCGGTACCGTCATCGAGGTCGTCAAGGGTGGTCTCATCCTCGACATCGGCCTCCGTGGCTTCCTGCCGGCTTCTCTTGTCGAGATGCGCCGTGTCCGCGACCTTCAGCCCTACGTGGGCAAGGAGCTCGAAGCCAAGATCATCGAGCTGGACAAGAACCGCAACAACGTGGTCCTGTCCCGCCGTGCCTGGCTTGAGCAGACCCAGTCCGAGGTTCGCCAGACGTTCCTCACCACCCTGCAGAAGGGTCAGGTCCGCTCCGGCGTCGTCTCCTCGATCGTCAACTTCGGTGCGTTCGTGGACCTGGGTGGCGTCGACGGCCTGGTGCACGTCTCCGAGCTGTCCTGGAAGCACATCGACCACCCGTCCGAGGTTGTCGAGGTCGGTCAGGAAGTCACCGTCGAGGTTCTCGACGTGGACATGGACCGCGAGCGTGTCTCCCTGTCGCTCAAGGCGACCCAGGAAGACCCGTGGCAGCAGTTCGCCCGGACCCACCAGATCGGTCAGGTCGTCCCCGGCAAGGTCACCAAGCTTGTGCCGTTCGGTGCGTTCGTCCGCGTCGACGAGGGCATCGAGGGCCTGGTCCACATCTCCGAGCTGGCCGAGCGCCACGTGGAGATCCCGGAGCAGGTCGTCCAGGTCAACGACGAGATCTTCGTCAAGGTCATCGACATCGACCTGGAGCGCCGCCGCATCAGCCTCTCGCTGAAGCAGGCCAACGAGTCCTTCGGCGCCGACCCGGCCTCGGTCGAGTTCGACCCGACCCTCTACGGCATGGCCGCGTCCTACGACGACCAGGGCAACTACATCTACCCCGAGGGCTTCGACCCCGAGACCAACGACTGGCTGGAGGGGTACGAGACCCAGCGCGAGGCCTGGGAGACGCAGTACGCCGAGGCCCAGACGCGCTTCGAGCAGCACCAGGCGCAGGTCATCAAGTCCCGCGAGGCGGACGCCGAGGCTGCTGCCGAGGGTGGCGAGCCTGCCGCTCCGGCCGCGACCGGCGGCTCGTACTCCTCGGAGTCCCAGGACAACTCCGGCGCCCTGGCGTCGGACGAGGCCCTGGCGGCACTGCGGGAGAAGCTGGCCGGCGGCCAGAGCTGATCGCTCACCGCTCGGACTGAGTAGTCCCGTACGGACACCCACTGGGGCCCGCATCTTCGGATGCGGGCCCCAGTGGCGTGCGCGGGAGGAAGAGCTCGGTTCGCCATCCCGTCCCTGGTGACCGGTGGCCCGGTCGGGGACGTCAGCCCGTCACGTCGATGTTGGTCAGGCCCTTGCCGCCGGTCACCGTGTTGCTGCTGGAGACCGTGGTCGGGCAGGTGGCGCTCTCATTGGTGACGTCGACGGCGAGCTGGTTCGCACCCGCCGCGCCCGTCAGGTCGGAGACGTTGCCGCGGAAGACCGTGCCGCAGCCCCAGCCGTCCTGCTGGGTGTGCGTCTGGTAGCCGTCGTTCGTGGTGTGCGTGCCCTTGTTGTTCTCGACGATCACGTCATTGCCCTTGACGTCGACCCAGGAGTCGTCGAAATTGGCGCCGGTCAGACCGCTGCCGTCGAAGGTGTTGCCGGACACCAGCGTGCCGGTCGTGCCCTCCTTGACGTCGACGTTCTCGCCGCCGACACCCGGGCCGATCGTGTTGTCCAGGATCTGCACGCGGTCGCTCTTGTCGGTGAGCGTGTTGGCCGTGCCCACATAGACGCCCTCGCCCATGCCGCGGCCGTCCTGGCCGGTGTCGTAGATCTTCGAGTTCCTGATCACGCCGTCGCTGCTGGAAGTGCGGAAGTGCACCCCCTCCATGTCGAGGTCGTGAATGGTCACCGAGTCGATGACGACCCCGTTCGCCGAGTCCATCACGATGCCCTTCTGGCCGCCCGTGATGGTGATTCCCTCGACGTTCCAGTACGAGGCGCCGTTCAGGTACAGTCCGTAGCCGCCGCTCGCCGTGAGTATCGCGCCGGATGAGCCGGTGAGGGTGATCGGGGCGCCGGAGGTGCCCGGGACGGTGGTCTTGAAATTGCCGGTGTACGTGCCGTCGGCCAGGTGGATCGTGTCGCCGGGCGCGGCGCTGGTGAGCGCCGACTTCAGCTCGGCCGCCGTGGTGACTTCGATGGTCGCCGCCTGCTGGGAAGTGGCGGCGAGCGCCGCGGTGGGGCCCGCGACAGCGGTGGCGAGGGTGGCGAGCAGCGGGAGGAGCAGCGTTCGGGTGCGCATGGGGGACCTTCCCGTCATCGATCTTGGGGGATGCCGGAGTGGACGGAGGCGTCACGGTCTTATGCGGGGCCGGGGATCGGACCCGGAGACCACCGGCATGGAGGGCGGTCGTTCATCTGTGTGAACTTGAGGCGCGTTTCTGAACAGGTCGTACCCGAGACCGTAAAAGTGTTACATGTTCGCGTCAAGGTCCGTACCAGATTGGGCGTGGTTGGAGGCGCTGTTGGGGAATGACTCGGCGACGCCGCACGTTCTTGAGGGCGGATGTGAGGAGGAGCAGTCATCGTGCTTGATCCGCAGGGTTTGTACGCATGGGAGCCGAAGGGCCTGGCCGTCGTCGACATGGCTCTCGCCCAGGAGTCGGCCGGACTGGTCATGCTGTATCACTTCGACGGTTACATCGACGCAGGTGAGACGGGTGACCAGATTGTCGAGCGGCTCCTTGACTCACTGCCCCACCAGATCGTGGCCCGCTTCGACCATGACCGCCTCGTGGACTACCGCGCCCGGCGCCCGCTGCTGACGTTCCGTCGCGACAGCTGGACCGACTACGAGGAGCCCACACTCGACGTACGTCTCGTCCAGGACGCCACCGGAGCACCGTTCCTCCTGCTCTCCGGACCGGAGCCGGACGTGGAGTGGGAGCGCTTCGCGGCGGCCGTGGGCCAGATCGTGGACCGGCTCGGCGTGCGTCTGTCGGTCTCCTTCAGCGGTATTCCCATGGGCGTACCGCACACCCGCCCGGTCGGCCTCACCCCGCACGGCAATCGCAAGGAGCTCATCCCCGGCCACCGCAGCCCCTTCGACGAGGCCCAGGTGCCGGGCAGCGCCGAAGGCCTCGTCGAATACCGCCTCTCCGAGTCGGGACACGACGTGCTCGGCGTCGCCGCCCATGTCCCGCACTACGTCGCCCGCTCCGCCTACCCGGACGCCGCGCTCACCGTCCTGGAGTCCATCACGGCCGCGACCGGCCTGGTGCTCCCGGCCGTGGCACACGCCCTGCGCACCGAGGCACACCGCACCCAGACCGAGATCGACCGGCAGATCCAGGAGGGCGACGAGGAACTGGTCTCCCTCGTTCAGGGCCTTGAGCACCAGTACGACGCCGCGGCGGGCGCCGAAACCCGCGGCAACATGCTGGCCGAACCGGTCGATATCCCCTCCGCCGACGAGATCGGCCAGGAATTCGAACGGTTCCTGGCGGAGCGTGAGGGCGAGAGCTGAGCCGGACCGGCCGGGGCGCGTCGCAGAAGCGCAGGGCGCGCGCCGGCCGGTTCAGCGATGGGCGCCCGACAGTAGGGCAGTGGCGCGCGCTCGGTGAGAGCTGGTGGCGTCACCGGAGTCCGATCAGCGGGGGCGGCGGCTGGTGCGTGCGCTCGTAAGAGGCGACGCAATGGCCTCGGCATAGAGAGTGGATCAGCGAGTCGCAAGGCGTCGGGAGCCCGCTCGCTGTTTCCCTCCAGGTCGTAAGCTGCGGAGCATGCTGAGAGTGGGCCTGACCGGCGGAATCGGCGCCGGCAAGAGCGAAGTGTCGCGACTGCTCGTGGAGTGCGGCGCGGTCCTGATCGACGCGGACCGGATCGCCAGGGAAGTCGTCCAGCCGGGAACGCCCGGCCTTGCTGCGGTCATTGACGCCTTCGGCGAGGAGGTGCTCGCCGAGGACGGCACTCTGGACCGCCCCAGACTCGGTTCCATCGTCTTCGCCGACCCCGACAGGCTGGCCGCGCTCAATGCGATCGTGCACCCGCTGGTACGGGAGCGCTCCGCCGAGCTGGAAGCGGCGGCGCCGGCCGACGCCGTCGTCGTGCACGATGTGCCGCTGCTCGCGGAGAACGGCCTCGCGCCGCTGTACGACCTCGTCATCGTCGTCGACGCCTCGCCCGCGACCCAGCTGGACCGCCTGGTACGGCTGCGCGGCATGACCGAGCAGGACGCCCGCGCCCGCATGGCCGCCCAGGCATCGCGCGACAAGCGTCTCGGCATCGCCGATACCGTGATCGACAATGACGTTCCGCTCGATGAGCTCCGCCGCGCCGTGCGCGCCGTAGGGGCGGACCTGCAGCGCAGGGCGCACGCGGGCGCTTAGGTCGTCGGTGCGGGGCTGACGCGGGCGGCGCTGGGGGTGGCGTCGCGCGGGGCCAAACGGAGGCCGTCCGGTCTGCGGTCGATGCCGAGAGTGTGCGGCGGAATGCAGAATCCGGATGACGTCCTGTGTCGAACGGTAAGAAATAGCGCAGGCGGCGCGAAATGATATAAGTCATTGGGAAATGTAATGAACGGTGTGAAACGGATTGGAATAGCGTCCGTGCGCACCGGTGTTGAACCACGCTGTGAGGGAAGGACTCAGCCGTGCCCGAGAGCAGCGGATTCACCGGACGTACCCCAGAGACGAACGTCATCGACTTCCGTGCCGCCGAACAGCTGCTGGCCGCGCGCGACCCCCGTGGTGCCGTGAAGCTCCTCGATCAGGTCGTCGCAGCGCACCCCGAGAACACCGCGGCTCGGCTGCTGCGTGCCCGGGCCTACTTCGCGGCTGCCCAGCTGCGCTCCGCCGAGCAGGAGTTCAGCGTGGTCCTGGAGCGCGAGCCCGACAACGCTTTCGCGCATTTCGCGCTCGCCCGTACCTATGAGCGCGCGGGACGGCCGGAGCAGGCACTGCGCCATTTCAGACTGGCCGCCGCGCTCGACCCGCAGCCACAGTATGTGAAAGCGGCACGATTCGAGTCGTAATTCGAGCCTAGTGACGTCAGCGGCGCGGGGACGGTGGCTCGTACGGCGGGACGTCCGGCCCGGGCTGGTAATGCGGTCCCTGCCGAATGTGCCGCACGACGATCACCAGATCAATCGTGACGATCAACCAGAGCGCCGCACAGGCCGCGGCCCATCCCGGGCGTTCGGCGAGGGCGAAGGCCACTGTGCCGCCGGTGGTCCAGATCAGACCCCACACGCTCAGCCAGAAGCGCATCCGCAGCGGGCTGCGCGCGGTGATCGGTTCATTGCCCGTACGCATCGCACACCCTCGCCTTTCCTTCCTCGCCTTCCTCTCCAGTGTGCGCCAGGCTTTCCGTGCCCGGTGAGCGGCACGGGTACAAAGCCGGCGCCCTGGACCGCCGGGCCGGCGAGGGCGCCGGCGGGTCCGTGCGGTCCGGGAGCCTCGGCAGTCCCGGCGGTCACCGTCCGTGCGGCGGACTACGTTTTGTCGACCGGTTCTGGGCCGCCGCCGAGGCCGCGCAGGCGCTCCAGCTCGCGGCGGTCGCGCTTCGTGGGGCGGCCCGCGCCGCGATCGCGGACACCCGCGGGGGCGACGGCCTCACGGGGCGGAGGCGGCGGACTGTTGTCGATGTAGCACAGCGCGGCGACCGGAGCGCCGACCCGTTTGCGGATGACCCGCTTCACCACGACGATCCGGTCCTGGCCCGCGTGCCGCAGCCGTACCTCGTCGCCCGCTCTCACGTGGTAGGCCGGTTTCACACGCTCCCCGTTGACGTGCACGTGTCCGCCCTTGCAGGCGGTAGCGGCCATCGAACGGGACTTGACCAGCCGCACGGACCAGATCCAGCTGTCCACCCGCACGGGGCCGGACGTCTGTGCCGCCACTGCGGCGCCCTCCGCTGCCGCAGTGGCACCCTTCGCGTCCGCTGTCTTCGCGTCCGCTGGCCGCGCCGCCGCTGACTGCTCTGGCGGCGTCGGCGTTCCGGTCGCCTGCGGTGCCGTACCGTCCGAAGCTGAGTCTGGAGCCATACCTGCGACTTTAGTCGTCCCGGGGCGTGGGACCCGAACCCTTTTCCTTGCTTTCCGGACGCCTCGTACGGGCCGCCTGGCGCACACTCCGCTCACCCGCGGCTGCCCGTTGTACCGGAGGCGCCCGACGGGTAGAAAATCGACAGGCAGCGCAGAAAGCAGGCCGGATGGGTCCGGGTCCGGGCCGTCCGGCGGCTACCGTGGAGTGCCGGCCGCCGGACTGCGTGCGTGGCTGGACACCGTGATCAAGGGGGTCTGATGGATCCGGAGTTGACCGCACTGGCGGCGTCGGGTGCGACGGTGCTGGTGCAGCGGATGGTGGGCGACGGATGGGAGCAGGTGCGCGACCGGCTGGCACGGTTCTTCTCGCGCGCTCGCGGGGGAGCGGAAGAGGCCGTCCGGGCGCAGCTGGAGACCGCTCGCGAGGAACTGATCGCCGCCCGCGACACGGAGGATGACGAGGCCGAGTCGGACGTGTGCGCGGAATGGCGCAACCACCTCCGCCGTGCCCTGCGCACCGATCCCGGGCTGGCTGCCGAACTCCGCTCACTCGTCGACGAGCTGACCTCCCGTGACCGGCGGGACCAGGGTGTCCATACGTACAACACGATCAGCGGGGGCGTGCAGCATGGGACGGTGATCCAGGCGGGGAAGGTCGGTTCCGTGTATCTGGGGTCGTCGACCCGTCCACCGAGCGGGTGAGCCGGTCAGCCATTGCTGGTGGTCGAGGCACTGGGTGTAGCCGTCGGTGTCCAGGGGCGGATTCGCCGGCCGCGCCCGGGCGCCGAGTGACGCCACCGAGGCGCTCGGAACGAACACGAAATGCAGGAGCGTTCCGCCGGGTGGCCTGTTAGAACTGGCCGAATGAGTTGTATGGCCAACGACGCGTTCCTCAGCCACGTCGCCGACCGCCTCGCCGCCCTGCGTACCGTCGAAGCCGTCGCGCTCGGCGGCTCCCGCGCTCAGGGCACGGACGGGCCCGACAGTGACTGGGACCTCGCCGTCTATTACCGGGGCTCCTTCGATCCGGCCGAACTGCGTGCCATCGGCTGGCAGGGCGAGGCGTCCGAGCTGGGCGGATGGGGCGGCGGCGTGTTCAACGGGGGCGCGTGGCTGACGATCGACGGGCGGCGCGTCGACGTGCACTACCGGGATCTCGACGTCGTCGAGCACGAGCTTGCCGAGGCCGAGGCGGGGCGCTTCCATATCGAGCCGTTGATGTTCCATCTGGCCGGCATCCCGAGTTATATCGTCGTCGCCGAACTCGCCGTCAACCGCGTACTGCGGGGACACGCGCCCCGGCCGGACGGATATCCCCGGGAGCTGCGGCGCAGTGCGCCTGAGCAGTGGTGGGGCCGCGCGTCGGCCGTCTTGCACTACGCGCAGCACGGCAACGCCCCTCGTGGCGGGCACACCGAGGTCGCTGGCGCGCTCGCCGTCGCCGCGACGCAGACCGCGCACGCCGTGCTCGCCGCCCGCGGTGAATGGGTCACCAACGAGAAGCGGCTCCTCGAACAGGCCGGCCTGCGCGCCGTCGACGGCCTCCTCGCAGCCCTGGACGCCGATCCCGGCATCCTCACCCGCGTGATCAGCGACGCGGAAGAGCTCTTGCGGACCGCGGTCCAAGAGGTGGAGAGATCGGCGTGACGAAGCCATCGGACCTGAGTCCTGGCCCTGGTCAGCGGCTTCCTGCGGCCGGGCATGCGAGCCGTCCGCAGACGACGGGTGGCCGGTCTGACGACCGGCCACCCGGACGGGCAGGCTCACCAAGGACGGGCGGTAACCGCCCGAGTCCTACGGCGACAGCCGAGTGTCCTCAGCTCAGCTCCGCTCAGCCGGCCAACGGCGCCGCCCGCGGAAGCCGCCGCTGTGCCGTCGCCGCCGCCCGCATGCCTATGGCTGCGGATACGGTTACGGCTTCGGCAGAGTGCAGCCCGCCGCGTCCAGGTCGATCTTGTTCCCGGTGCCGACGCAGGCCGGAATGATGTACGTCTCCTCGGCGTAGTTGGTGCCCTGGTGGACGGTGACGTTGCCGTTCTCGTCGACCTCGCACGGGTTGTCGATGGTGCACTGCTGGCCGTCTTCGTTGCCGGTGTTGTTGACGGCGATGACCTTGCCGGTGGCGTTGTCGATGACCGGGGAGCCCGAAGTGCCGCCGATGGTCTGGCACTCGGGGGTGTAGCGGACCGAGTCGTTCCAGGTCCAGTCGCCCTCATGCAGCTGGTACACGAAGCCGTCGATGTTGCAGCTGTACGTCTCCTGCCAGTAGCCGGAGACGACGGTGATCGCGGTACCGGCGGTGGGGTGCTGGTTGGAGAGGGCGAGGGGCTGGATGCCTGTCTGGCTCTCGATCTGCGCATAGGTGCTGGTCAGTTCGTAGATCGTGATGTCCGTGTCGGTCATCGTCGAGTATGCGACCTTGTCGGCGCGCAGCGTCGTGACGTAGTTGGCGTTCGCGTCGAGCAGGTCGAAGGTGCGGGTGGAGGGCTGGTCGACGATGACCTCGCCCGCCGCGGGGAAGCCGGTTTCGATGCAGTGCCCGTTGGTGAGCACCAGGCCGCGGTCGGTGGGCTGCGAGTTCGGCAGGGTGATCAGCGACCCCGAGCAGTTGCTGAGCGCCACGGTGCCCGCGAAGTTGACCGCGCTGACCTTGACGTGGCGCTTGGCCGCGGCCTGCGCGCGGGCGCCCGCGGAGGTGCTGGGGGCGGTGCCGGTGCGGGCGGCCGCATGCACGGACTGCCCGGTGGCGTGGCCGGACTGGGCCGTCGCCATCGCAGGAGTGGCCGCTGCGCCGAGAAGCAGCAGGCTGCAGAACGCGCCGACGAGAGGTCGTCTCATGTGGGGGGTCCTCTTCGGTCAGTGGTGCTACGGGAGAGCGGCTTTGTGAGCCGCACTTGTCATGTGCATTCTTTACGGCTCGGCGGCTTTGGACAACCATGAGATGCCGGGGCCCGTGCCTCGCCCGGTCAGGTGCCGCCTTCCCGTCTGTCACATAACTCCCGCACGCCTCTGCAGCGTTGGTGTGTGGTGTGTGGTGTGTGGTGCGGCACGGACCGCGCGGAGTCAGCGGAGTGCGCGTGGGTGCGAGCAGGGAGCGTGGGCGGGCGGATCACTACCGCGCTCACCGACCGCAGTCACGGACAGCGCAGCCAGGAGTACCGCGAGCACACGCGGTAGCCGGCATGGTCAGGAGTCGGCGCGGTCGGCCGATGAGTTTCGCCGCTCGGAACGGTCGGTACTGGAGGTGGCCCGGGCGGTCGGTTCCGGCAGGCACCACCGGGGCGCGTCGCTGCGGAGTGCGTGCGTGCCGAGGTTCGTGGCCGCCGGGGTGACCGGTTGTACGACCACACTCCGGAGGAGAGAAACATGGCGCTACCGCAGATCGTCTCGCGGGACGAATGGCTCACGGCCCGCAAGGAACTGCTCGCCAAGGAGAAGGCCGCCACCCGCGCGCGCGATGAGCTCAATGCCGAGCGGCGCATGCTTCCCATGGTGGAGATCGAGAAGGACTACGTCTTCGAGGGGCCGGACGGCAAAGTAGGCCTGCTCGACCTCTTCGACGGGCGGGCGCAGCTGATCGTCTACCACTTCATGTTCGGCCCCAACTGGGACGCGGGCTGCCCGTCCTGCTCCGGCTTCGTCGACCAGATCGGGCACCTGGCGCACCTGAAGGCCCGCGGCACCAGCATGACCGCCGTCTCCCGCGCGTCGTTCGCGAAGATCGAGCCGTTCCGGGCCCGGATGGGCTGGACGCTGCCCTGGTACTCGTCGTATGGGAGCGACTTCAACTACGACTTCCATGTGACCCTCGACGAAGCCGTCTTGCCCATTTCCTACAACTACCGGACGGTGGAGGAGCACCGGCAGGCGGGCACGGAGTACTACGTCGGGGGCGAGCAGCCCTTCGAGCTGCCGGGTCTGAGCTGCTTCCTGAGGGACGGCGACCGGGTCTTCCACACCTACTCGACGTACGGCCGCGGCGCCGACACGCTCGGGTCCACCGACAGCCTGCTCGATCTGACGGCGCTGGGCCGCCAGCAGGAATGGGAGAAGCCGGCGGGGCGCTCCTCGGGGCTCGGCGCACCGGCGGGCAGCGACCGGGTGCGCTACCACGACGAGTACGACGACGGCGTGGGACGTACGTTCTGAGCGTCGTGCGCACGACCGGCCGGGCGGCGGCCAAGCCCGGCCCGCCGCCCCGACCGGATGGTCACGTCATCCGGCCGGGCTGTGCGGTTACGCGGACAGCGCGCTCGACCAGGCGGGCGTGGCCCCCGTGAGGCAGCACAGCGCCAGGTAGAGCGGGATCGGCGGTGTGTAGGGCACGCTGCCGTCCGGACGGTGAATCAGATCAGGCGCCCGGCGTGCGTCCTGGACCACGGCGCCTGCGGCATAGCGGGCGGGCGCGGGCCACTGCAGGGCCACATCCGAGTCCGACGGCACGATCCACCACCAAGAGGTCCCGTCGCCGTAGACGCATCCCACCCGCGGCAGCCGGTCCAGTACGCGGCGCCCGTAGACGGCAGGGATGGCGACCGCGTCGCAGCCGAGCGGTGCGGTCATCCCGGCGGGCACGGTAAGACGCGCCGCAACCGCCTCACGCGGCTGGGTTCTCCGCGCCAGGCCGACAAGCGTGTCGAGGCTCATCGGCAGTGCTGTCATGACACCCATTCGGCCCCCGTTCCGCGGACGGTGTCCGCTTCGATCCCCGAACGGCGGTCTGCCCCCCGTGGCAGATCCGCCCATACCTGCAAGCCGAGCCCGTTCTCATGGGCGCCCCATGCGCTGCACAGCGCTGCCACAAGGAGCAGGCCCCTGCCCCGCTCCTCCTCGGCACGTTGGGTAGAGGTGCACGGCGGCTCACCCGGCGCGCTCCCCTCGTCGCACACCGCTATACGTACCTTCTCGGACTCGTCGGTCAGCTCACACACGATCTGCCGGGACGAGGTGTGCACGATCGCGTTGGTGACCAACTCCGACACGACCAGAGCGGCCGAATCGCAGGTGTCCTCACCGATCGCCCACGCAGCCAGCCAGGCACGCGTCATCCGCCGGGCCCGTGCGGCAGCGTCCGGATGGGCGGTCATCTCGAACCGGAGATGCCGTACGACGGCATCTATCGGGCGAATCACCGCTGCGGTATCGCTGCCGAACCCGGTATCGGTGGCTGCTGCTCTTAACGGCACGGACGGAGTCACGCTTGCCACTATCTCCCCGCCGGGAACACTTGGCAAGTACCACTCTGAAAAGTGCAGAGTGCACTGTGTCTGAGTGAGAGCCCCATGGCAGACTGCTCGCAACAGCCTGCGTGTGTGGTGTCCCTGGCCCGCACCGGACCGACTCCGGAACCGGCGCTCCGCCCGGGCCGCACGTACCGAGTGCGCCAGTCGGGGCATCTGCTATGTGAGATGCAGGCGTGCATACGTGAATATGTAGGTCAGAATCAGAAACCAGAACCAGCAACCAGAGTCAGAAATCGGTATCGCCGACCAGGTGGAGGTGGGGACGTGAGTGAGCCGCGCTCCGCGCCGACGGTTGGTCAGGTCGTCCTGGGCAGGCGCCTGCAGGACCTGCGCGAACGTGCCGGGCTCAAGCGGGAGGAAGCGGCCCGCGTGCTGCACGTGGCTCCGGCCACGGTGCGCCGCATGGAGATGGCCGAGGTCTCCTTCAAGATCCCCTATGTGCAACTGCTGTTGAGAACCTACGGCATCCTGAACGACGAAGCGGACGCTTTCCTTGCGCTCGCCGAAGAATCCAACAAGCCCGGCTGGTGGCAGCGGTACCACGACATCCTGTCCGACTGGTTCTCGATGTACGTCAGCCTGGAAGGGGCAGCCAGCCTCATCCGGTCGTACGAACCGCACTTCGTGCCTGGCCTGCTGCAGACCGAGGCCTACGCTCGCGCGGTGCTGCAGTCCGGCGCGATCGGCCAGACCAGGCCTGAGGACATCGAACGCTACGTGGCGCTGCGTATGCAGCGGCAGACACTGCTCACCCGTGAGAACGCGCCGCGCCTGTGGATCATCATGGACGAGACGGCGCTGCTCAGGCCCGTCGGGGATGCGGACGTGATGCGCGGCCAGTTCGACCGCCTGCTGAAGGCGTCGAAACTGCCCCATGTGACGATACAGATCGCCCAGTTCGCATCGGGACCGCATCCCGGTACATACGGGCCATTCGTGCTGTTCCGATTTCCCGTGCCGGAACTTCCCGACATGGTCTATTGCGAGTACCTGACCGGTGCCGTCTACCTCGACTCGCGCGTCGAAGTGGCGACCCATCTTGAGGTCATGGACCGCATGGCGGCGCACGCCGCCACAGCACATCGCACAAAGGAGATCCTGCGTGATCTCCGCAAGGAGCTGTGAATGCAAGAACCCCCCATATACAACGGAATGCCGTCGAAGGACCTCGGAACCGAGGGCTGGCTCAAACCGTGGAGCGGCGGCAACGGCGGAAATTGCCTTGAGGCGATGAAGTTGTCCGACGGGCGAGTGGCAGTACGGCAGTCGGCCGATCCCGACGGACCCGCACTCATCTACACCATCGGAGAAATCACCGCTTTCATCCTGGGTGTCAAAGCGGGAGAGGCGGATTTCCTGCTCTCCTGAAAGACTGTTCGGGAAGCCGTCCCGAAAGGTGACTCCGGCTCATGAGCGACTCGCAGTCAGTGAGTCGCTTGTGGGCCGTTCGTGCGCCGCTCGCGGCACCGGCCTCCTTGAGTCGACGGTGACCGGCCGCCTTCCTTGAGTCACGGCGTGCGGTCGGAGTCACGGTATAGGGATCGCGCGATTCCCTTCACATAATTCCTGCTCGGTGGTATCTGCTGGAAACGGTGCGCTGGTCTACGAATTGCCGGCACTCTTATTTTTCCGCTCCGCTCCGTTCTCCTGCTGCTTCACACGCTTCTGTTTCCGTTTCCGTTTCCGCTGTTTGTGTCTCTGGTTCTGTTTCGCTTTTCTCTTCTTCCTTATCCGGAGTGCACGGCGGCAGTGCCTGGAAGAGCGCGTCGAGCGCGGCCTCGTACGCGTGCTCGGGCGGTGTCGCATAGCCCACGACCAGGCCGTCGAACGCCGGCATGGTGGCCGCCGGATGGCGAAAGCCAGCCAGACCGTCCACAGCGAGACCCTGCCGCCGCGCGGCGCGCAGAGCCGACGGCTCAGTGCCGGGCGGCAGCCGCAACACCGCGTGAAGTCCGGCCGAGATGCCGCTGACGCCGATGTGCGGGGCACGCGCCGCAAGCGCCGACACGAGCTGATCACGCCGCCGCCGGTACTGCTGTCGCATGCGCCGCACATGACGGTCGTACGCCCCCGACTCGATGAAGTCCGCCAGCGCCAACTGGTCCGGCACCCCCGACCAGATCTCCCGCTCACCCTTGACCGCACGCACCGCCCCCACAAGCCGCTCGGGCAGCACCAACCAGCCAAGACGCAGCGCCGGAGACAGGCTCTTACTGACCGTACCGAGATGGATCACCCGCTCCGGATCGAGACCCTGCACGGCACCGACCGGCTTGCGGTCATAGCGGAACTCGCCGTCGTAGTCGTCCTCCAGAACCAGCGCGTCCCGCTTGCGGGCCCAGTCGACGACGGCCGCGCGGCGCTCGGGCCGCAACGAGCCCCCGATCGGAAACTGATGCGCGGGCGTCAGCAGCACCGCCTGCTCCTTCGCCAGACCGTCCACACACGCACCGTGCTCGTCCACCGGCAGCGGCCGGGTGCGCACGCCAGCGGCCGTCAGCAGCTCACGGTGCTGGCTCAGACCGTAGGACTCGACCGCCAGCGAACCCCGCAGCACCCCGCCCTGCGGCCAGGCGAAAAGCAACCGTAGCGCATGCGCGAAACCAGTACAGATCACGATCCGCTCCGGATCCGTCCGTACCCCGCGCGCCCGCGCCAAGTACACCGCAAGTGCCTCACGCAACTCGATACGGCCCTGCGGATCTCCGGGACCGAACGCCTCGTTGGACGCGGCATGCAGCGCACGCCGATACGAGGTCAGCCACGCGGTGCGCGGGAACGAGGCCGGGTCCGGGCTGCCAGGGCGCAGATCGTGGCGCGGCCTGCGCGGCCTGCGCGGGCGTGCGGCGGCGGGCTCCTCGGGTGTGCGGACGCGCGGACTCAGAGGCTCGGCACGCTCGGCGACCCGAGTGCCCGACCCCTGACGTGCGGTGAGCCAGCCCTCCGCGATCAACTCCGCGTAGGCGTCCGCGACCGTGTTGCGTGCCATGCCGAGATCGGCGGCCAGGGAACGGTACGGCGGCAGCCTGGTGCCCGGTGCGAGCCGTCCGGTCCGCACGGCGTCGCGCAGCGCACGGATGAGCGCCGCGCGCCGGCCGCCCTTGCTTCCACTGCTGCCACTGCTCTCACGGTCCGGCAGCTCAAGGTGCAGATCGGAACCGAGGCGTTCCGCGTAATTGACCCACGAGTCCCTCATGCCGCGCACAGTATGCGGTGCTCGTTGAACACCTCATTGCGCCCCTGAACGAACTATTTCCGAACTCCCTCGGGCTGGCTTCTTGTGCGCCACTGCGCACTCTGGTCACACGGCCATGGGCCGGTCGTAGGCCCCGATCGGCGCGGGCAGCCGCCTGGTGCCCGTCAGATGCTGATCCACCGCCGCAGCCGCGGCACGGCCCTCAGCGATCGCCCAGACGATGAGCGACGGGCCGCGCGCTGCGTCACCGGCGGCGAACACACCCGGTACGGACGTCGCGAAGGCGGCGTCACGGGTCACCGTCCCGCGCTCGTCGAGCTCCACACCCAACTGGTCGACGAAGCCGTTGGCGCGATCCGGACCCGAGAACCCCAGCGCGAGCAGCACCAGATCAGCCGGGAGCGCACGCTCCGTGCCCAGCCTCGGCCGACGCGCGGCATCCACCTCCACCAGGTGCGCCGCCTGCACCCGCCCCGCCACATCGCCACTGAACCGCAGGGTCGACGCCGCGAACAGCCGCGCGTCCAGGTCCGCCGCCGTCGCGGTCCCCAACTCGCGTGCTTCCTCATGTGCGGCCGACATCCGGTAGATCTTTGGATACGTCGGCCAGGGCTCGGCGTCCTCGTCGCGCTCGGCGTCCGGCTGCGGGTAGATATCGAGCTGCGTCACCGACCGCGCACCGTCCCGCACCGCCGTGCCCAGACAGTCCGCACCCGTGTCCCCGCCACCGACGATCACCACATCACGCCCCGCCGCGGACAGCGGTGAGACGGCAAGATCGCCCTGCTGCACCCGATTGGCCAGCGGCAGATACTCCATCGCCTGATGGATGCCTTCCAACTCCCGACCTGGAACGGGCAGTTCACGCCAGGCGGTGGCGCCCATGGCCAGCACCACGGCGTCGTAGCGCTCACACAGCTCGGCCGCCGTCACATCCTCGCCGACGGTCGTCGACACCCGGAATTTCGTGCCCTCCGCGCGCATCTGCTCAAGACGCCTGTCCAACTGCTGCTTTTCCATCTTGAACGACGGGATGCCGTACCGCAGCAGTCCGCCAGGCCGGTCGTCGCGCTCGAACACGGCAACAGTGTGCCCGGCCTGCGTCAACTGCTGTGCGGCGGCGAGCCCCGCGGGTCCCGACCCGATGACCGCGACGGTCTTGCCGGTCAGCCGGTCCGGGGGCCTCGGCGGCACCCATCCTTCTTCCCATGCGCGGTCGGCGATGGCCGCCTCCACGTTCTTGATGGTCACCGCGGGCTGGTTGATCGCGAGCACACAACCCGCCTCACAGGGTGCGGGGCACAGCCGACCGGTGAATTCCGGGAAGTTGTTGGTGGCGTGCAACCGCTCTGCGGCGGCCCGCCAATCGTCACGGGCCACCAGCTCGTTCCACTCCGGAATGAGATTGCCCAGCGGACACGCCTCGTGACAGAAAGGAACTCCACAGTCCATGCAACGTCCGGCCTGCTCCCTGACAATCGGCAGCAGCTCGCCCGGAGCGTATACCTCGTCCCAGTCGTGTACCCGCTCCTCAATAGGACGGCGTGGCCATTCCCGACGCCGGGTGCGGAGAAAACCCCTGGGGTCGGCCATGATTTTCCCCTTGAGTGAATGGGTGAGTGGGTGAGGTTGTTCTTTTGGGACGGGCTGTCGGGACGGGCTCGCTTTGGTTCGTCGGGTCGCCCGGTTCTTCCGGCTCCTTCGGTTGATTGCGGGCTCGGACTCGCTGATAGCCGGATCCCGTTTGCATTCCTCGGTGTTTCGTTGGTCCTGGCTTGCTTGGTCTCCCTGCTGCCTCGGTTTCGCTGAATTCTCTTGCTTCCCTGGTCTTCCTGACCTTGGGATCATTCGGCCTCTGCATGGCCTCGGGGCTCGGCCTCATACCCAGGCGGCGGCGTATATAGCAACGCTTTCTGCCACGGTACGTCGCCGGACACCCGAATCGTCGGCGGCGGTGCGATCGTCTGGGCGGGCGCGGGCGGGACGGGAGTGGCAAGGACAAGGACGGCGGCGCGGTGAGGGCCCGGGAGCCGGGGGCATCATGGGGCGGGTGCGACTTGAAGCGATCACCTGGGAAAGGCTCGGTGCCGTGCTGGCCGAGCGAGTGGCCTCTCTGAAGCCCGAGGACGGCAGCCCCTGGCCGCGGATCGCGTTCGACGGGGCGCCCGCGGCGCGGCCGGGCGAGTTGGCCGACCGGGTCGCCGAGGAACTGCGGACCTTTGGCAGGGCGGCGCTGGCAGTCGGCACGGAAGGGTTTCTGCGGCCCGCGTCCCTGCGCCTTGAGTACGGGCACGAGGACGCGGGCGCGTACTACGACGGCTGGTTCGACACGGGCGCGCTGTGGCGGGAGGTCTTCGGGCCGCTGGAGGCAGGCGGTGACGGACGGGTGCTGCCCGACTTGCGGGACCCCGTCACGGACCGGGCCACCCGCAGTCCGCGTGTCGCGCTGTCGCCCGGCGGACTGCTCCTGCTGCACGGGCCGCTGCTCCTGCACCACTGGTTTCCGTTCGACCTCACGGTCCACCTGCAACTTTCTCCCGGTGCCCTGCGCCGGCGCACACCCCAGGACACGCACTGGACCCTTCCCGCGTTCGAACGCTACGAGGCCGAGGTGGATCCGGCAGGCACGGCCGACGTACTGGTCCGGGCCGACGATCCGCGGCGCCCGGCGTGGCAGGGGTGGGACGGGACGGACCGGGCGGGCGGATGAGGCCGCGGCGCGGGGGAGTGCGTCCGCGGGGTGCGGGCCTGGCCGGTACCGAGTGTCTTTCTGGCCCGGTGCACGATCGATCGTGTAATGTCGCTGGCGCGTACACGTCAAGATCAGATCATTTCCTGTGACACAAGTCGGGGCGGCGACACGATCAGGAGACCGTCTGTCATGAGTCCTACTGTCATGAGGAAGAGCTCGGTGCCGGCCACCGTCGCGGCGCTGCTGCTCATCGCCACCGCCCCCGCGGCCTGGGGCGCGGCAGGCGCCCACCACGCACACCCGCACCCCCACCCGCAGAAGCCCCTGACCGGCTGCGCCGACACAGCCCTGCTGTTCTGCGAGGACTTCGACGCCCTGCCGACCGGCAACGCCCAGAGCCCCAACTGGGACACCATCAGCAACAACGGCACCCTCGCCGTCGAACCGGCACCGTCCGACGGGCAGGACCTGCACATCACCACCCAGGGAAACGGCAGCGCATTCCTGGAGGTCAACGACTTCAACCCGCCCGGCAACAGCTTCTGGGGCCGCATCCGGCTACGCGTCGGCGCCTTCCCCACCGCACCGGACTGGGCGCACTGGACGATCGCCGAAGCCACCGGTGAAGGTGACGGCTTCATCCGGCCGCTTGGCGGCCAGTACGTGCCTGACGCGGGCGCCAACCTGTGGGGCGTCGGCTCCGACGGCGGCCCGACCGGCGACTGGACGGCCTGGCAGCAGTCCGCACCGGCCGAGGCAGGCGCCTGGCAGTGCCTGGAATGGCAGATGGACGCCACCGACAACCGGATCTCCGTCTGGATCGACGGTGAGGCGAAGTCCGACCTCACCGTCGACACGCACAACCACGGTGGCAACCCCGTCGACTTCGTCTTCCCCCAGTTCAACACCGTCAAGCTCGGCTGGCAGCTCTACCAGGCCAACCCCACTCCGGCCGCCTACGACGTAAGCATCGACGACATCGCCCTCAGCGGCGACCGCATCGGCTGCGACAGCGCGGACGGTGCACGAACAGCACGCTGAAGCTGAACGGACGGTAAGCCTTCAGTGCGCTGAATCCTCTCCGCCGGTGGGGCAGGGCTGCCCGCCTCTGCCGCACCGGCGGATCCACCGCGACGCAGGCCGAGCCCAGAGACCCGCGAACGGTGAACCCCTGAATCTCTGGACCCCTGAACCCGTGGACCCCTGAACCCGTGTCTGAGCTACTGAATTCCTGAACTACTGAATCCTTGAATCGGCGAATAGCGGATGCGCTGTCAGTACGACCGGCAGGCAGCCCGTGACGGCCGCTCCGCCACGTCATGCCATCGCCGTACAAGACCAACTGGCGAACACATCCCAAGGCCGCGACAATAAAGAAGCCGGGACACAGCGACGCGTCCTGCGCCGCGCCGGCCGTCCGGCTTGGGAGGTAATACATGACCACCGCCGGAGACATCATGCATCGTGGCGCCCAGTGGATCCCCGCCAACGAAACCCTTGACCGGGCCGCGCAACTGATGCGGGAGCTGAACGTGGGCGCCCTACCCATCAGCGACCGCAACGAACGACTGATGGGCATGCTCACCGACCGTGACATCGTGGTGGGCTGTGTGGCTGTCGGGCACGATCCGTCCAAGACCACCGCAGCCGACATGGCCAAGGGCACCCCGCGCTGGATTGCGTCGAGCGCCGATGTCAGCGAAGTACTTCAGGAGATGCAGGGCCACCAGATCCGTCGGCTTCCGGTGATCGATGAGAACAAGCGCATGGTCGGCATGATCAGCGAGGCCGACCTCGCCAGCCATCTCCAGGAGGGTCAACTCGCCCAGTGGGCCACGAACGTGTACGCGACACGGTGAGAGTGGGGCGGTGGAGCGGGCCGTTCTGGTAGGCGGCCTCTTCCTCCCCCGGGGCCCCCTCCCCCCCGCCCCACCCCCCTCACCTCGGTTTCTGCCGTGCTGCTGTCCGCTTCGCAGCCCGCTCGTTCTGCTCCAGCCCGCCCGTTTGGCTTTTCCGCTACAGCCAGCCGTTCCGCCGGAAGCCGCGGTACAGCAGGAAACAGGCGGTCAGGGTCACGGCGGCCACGAGCGGGTAGCCGAAGCGCCAGTGCAGTTCCGGCATGTGGTCGAAGTTCATGCCGTATACGCCGCAGACCATCGTGGGTACGGCGATCACCGCGGCCCAGGCCGTGATCTTCCGCATGTCCTCGTTCTGCGCGACGGTGACCTGTGCCAGATGGGCCTGCAGGATCGAGTTCAGCAGGTCGTCGAAGGCGGCTGTCTGTTCCACGGCTCGCGTCAGGTGGTCGTCGACGTCACGGAAGTACGCCCGTATCTCGGGGGCGATCGTGGGTATCGGCTCGGTCGCGAGCGTCCGTAGGGGCCGGCCCAGCGGCAGTACCGCGTGCTTGAGTTCCAGGACCTCCCGTTTGAGCTGGTAGATACGGCCGGGGTCGGTGTGCTCGCCGCGTGCGGAGAAGACTTCGGTTTCGACTTGGTCGATGTCGTCCTGGACCGCGTCGGTCACGGCCAGGTACTCGTCCACGACGTGGTCGGCTATCGCGTGCAGTACCGCCACGGGGCCCTTGGTGAGCTGTGCGGGGTCGGCTTCGAGGCTTTCGCGGACCGGGCCGAGGGAGCCGTGCCGCCCGTGCCGGACTGTGATGACGAAGTCGGGGCCGACGAAGACCATGATCTCGCCGGTGTCCACGACTTCGCTTGTCGCGGTGAGCTCCGCATGCTCGATGTAGCAGACGGTTTTGAACACGGTGAAGAGGATGTCGCCGTACTGCTCCAGCTTTGGCCGCTGGCGGGCGTCGACGGCGTCCTCCACCGCCAGCGGATGCAGTCCGAAGAGCTCTGCCACCTCGGTGAATTCGTGCTGGCTCGGTTCGTGCAGTCCCAGCCAGACGAATCCGTCGCCGGTCTTGCGGACTCGCTCGACCGCATCGGTCAGGCCCTGGTCGCCGGGCTGGCGGATACCGCCGCGATAGGTGACGCAGTTCACTACCGCGGAACCGAGCGGGGAGCGTGCGGGGTGGCTCAAGTCGACGACGCGGCTTCGACTGCGGGTGAGGCGGGCCATGTCCCGCAGGCTGCTCACTCCGCGAAGGCTTCGAACCCTTCGCAGATTGCCTGCCATCGACATGTGACGGCTCCTTGCCCTTGATGGTGCTGCTGACGACGCTGTTGTAGGCAGCGGTGTTGTTGACGGGAAAAGTCTGCCAGTACGGGCCGATCGGCGGGATGGCCTGTGGATAACGTTGGATCGGGCGGTTTTGCCGTCACCCGGACGAGTGGTTGTTGCTGTCAGCTTTGAGTATCTGCTTCGTGGTGGTCTTCTTGTTCCGTGAGGGTCGGGTCTGCTGCTCGGGTGGGCGGTCTGGTCCCGGTTTGGGCGACGGCCAGCGCGCCCGCCCGGCAGCCTTCACCTGCCGCCTGTCGAGTCCCGTGGCCGGGCAGGGACGGCGGGAGCCCTGGCCTGGACTGCGCCGTGCCGCGCGACCAGCGCGCCGTTCGTGCCTTGTGTGGCCACCACCAGCGAAAACAGCAGGCTGAGCTCTGCCGCGGCGTCGGTGTCGCTGGTGAGGCCGGTGAGCAGCCGCGCCTCGGCGCTGCTGGGCAGCAGTGCCGTTACGCCATCCACCCGCGACAGGAAACGGCTGACGCCCAGCTCTCGGAGGAAACCCGCCGAAGCCGGATCCAGGCTCACCGGCACCCCGCGTTCCTGTGCCGAGGCCACTGTCGTTTGGATCAGTGCCCGGCCCGACGCGGAGAAGAGCAGATAGCCCGACACATGGAACCAGGCGTCACCGTCCAGTGCGGACGGTGACCAGTCGGTGGGGGAGAGCCGTAAGGACGCGCCCGGCTGCTCACCGACGCCCGGTCACGGCGGAGGCGCCGGCGTAGCCGCACAGGAGCGCCACCACCAGCAGCGCAGGGACCAGGTGGCCGGTGGAGGTTTGGGCAAGGAGGGCCTTCACACGAGCCGGGACAGGCCCGCAGGCTGCACCGGGTGCGAAGGAGGGCAGGCCGGTACGTGTGCGGGTGGCGGCGAGCGCCGCGTGTCCCACGGCGTGGGCGGTGAGCCTCCGGTCGCCCGTGGCGCCCGCGGCAGCCTCGTCCGCGGCGCGCTCGGCGGAGAACGACACCTGAGGGGCGATGGCGGCGAGAGCGGGGTGGTGAATCCGCTCGGTTACCTCATCTGTGCCGGTGGATTCGGCCGTCAGGGCGTGGACGGGACGAGCGGATCGGGCGTCGAGCGGGTCAGCAGACGCCGGGCGGTCTTAAGGCCCCAGTCGTCGAGGGAGTTCACGCGGTCGCTCAGGACGCGGATCCCTGAGTACTGCTCGATGTGGCGGGCCCACTCCTCGCGCCGCTCGACCTCGGGGCGGACGATGATGCAGTCGGGGTCGTTGTGCCAGAACCGACCGTGCATGAACGCCCGTCCGCGCCCGCTGAGGACCGCACCGGCCTGGGAGGGTTCGCTGATGTCGTTTTCGGGCGATGCGTAGGTCGGGGCGATGTCGCAGCTGATGCGCATCCCCTCGAAGAGGCCCACCGAGGGCAGCACCGGGGCACCGCAGCCGAGCAGGGTGGCGTCCTCGCCGACGGCGTCGCGGATGAGGTCGATCCCCGTCGCGTACGCCTGGAGCGCGGTGACGTCCTCGTGGCGGCGGCCCACCCGGGCCGCGGAGGCGAGGAAGTCCAGTTTGAAGTAGTCGAAACCATGGCCGCGCCAGGTCTGGAAGACCTCGCGGAGGTAGGCCGCCGCCCCGGGGTGGGTGACATCGAGGACGTACAGGTCCTGCTTCCAGATGTGACCGTGCCACAGCGGCTCGGACCCGTCCGGGGTGCGTACCAGCCAGTCCGGGTGGTCACGGTAGAGGTCGGAGCGGGCGCCGACGAGCGTGGGGGCGATCCAGACACCGGCGCGCCGGTCGGAGGCGTGGATCCGGTTGACGAGGCTGCTCAGTGAGCTGAACCGGTCGGAGAGCTGGAGCCAGTCGCCGATCTCCTTCTGGAAGGCGTCGTCGACGGCGATCATGTCGATGGGCAGCTCATGTGCGTCGATGGCGTCGATGTTCTCGTACATGTCGCGCTCGGTGAGCTCGGTGAAGTACTGGTACCACGGGCACCAGCCGGTCGGGTAGCTCTCCGCGACGCGCACGCCTATCTTCTGTGCGTACCGGTCCGCCCAGCGGGCCAGTACGGAGTCAAGACCGCCCGGACCGTCGTCGACGGTGTGCTCGACGGCGCCGTCGGCGCTGACCTGCACGCCCTGGGCCTGTGCGGTGGCCCGGATGGACGGGCACTCGACACGCGCGTCGGGCGCCGTGAACACATGGACAGGACCGCCGTCCCCGGGGTCGACGGCGAGCAGCCCCTCACCCTGGAAACCGGTAGCGGGCGCCAGGCTGTCGGCGCGGAAGACCGACATCTCGAACACCCGCGCCGCGGGCCGGGGGGAGGTGGCCGTCGCCGGGTAGGCGGAGCTCGGACCAAACGACGACCAGCCGTTCTCGAAGACACGGGCGCGGGTGGGATCGCACTCTATGAGGGCGACGGGGGCGAAGGACATGGGAGTTCTCACTCTCAGGGCTCTCAGGGCTCTTGGGGCAAAGGACGGCCGACGCACGGCCCGCCGATGTCTCAAGGGTGCGGGCGGGCCGGGGCGCGGGTGGAGGTCGGCGCATGTCGAAGGCACGCACCTGGATGATCGAGTGATCCGCGCCGTCCCCGGGTAGCGGGCGACGGCCAAAGGCCTGCTCACCTGTCGGAAGGGTCCTGCATGAGCGCCGAGCGTCCGCCGTCGATGGTCAGCGAGGTGCCGGTCATGAAACCGGACTCGTCCTCGTCGGCGAGGAAGCGGATGGCGCGGGCGACGTCCTCGGGGCGGCCGATGCGGTGCAGCGGGTGCAGGGCTTCGACGCGGGCGCGTTCGGCCCCGGGGTCGTCGAAGGTGGCGAAGTAGGCCTCGTTGATCGGGGTGTCGATGTATCCGGGGCACACCGCGTTCACCCGGATTCCGCGGTCGGCGAGTTCGAGCGCGAGGGACTGGGTCAGGGCGAGGACGCCGGCCTTGGCGACGTTGTAGGGGAAGATCCCCGGCATGGTGGAGTGGGCGTGGCTGGACGCGACGTTCACGATCGCGGCGGGCCGGCCCAGGTGCTCGGCGGCGGCGCGGGAGACGAGCCAGACCGCCCGCAGGTCGAGGTCGAGGCAGTCGTTCCAGTCGTCGAGACCGGCCGCGACGGTGCCCGCGAAGACATTCGCCCCGGCGTTGTTGACCAGGACGTCGACCCGGCCGGTGTGCCGCAGCGCGAAGTCGGTGAGCCGCCGGCCCTCCGCGGGGTCGCGCAGGTCGCCGGTGAGGATGTCCACCCGGCCGCCGGCCGCCCGGATACCTTCGACCACGTCGGCGCCGTCGTCGTGCCCGTGGCCGATCACATGCGCACCGCAGCCGGCGAACAGCTCGGCGGTGGCCGCGCCGATCCCTCGGGTGGCGCCGGTGACGATCACCGTTTTGCCCGTCCACTTCATGGTCTCTCCTCTTACCTGCGGTGGTGCGTTGTGGCCGGGCGACGTCATGAGAACCTCGGCGGGAGGCAGTCGGCGAACTCGCGCAGGAACCGGTCGATCATCGCCCGTTCCTCGGTGTCCAGCTGCCAGCCGGGCCGGCGGCAGGTGTCGGAGGCGAACCAGCCGCGCGCCACGGAGATCGTCTTCTCCGCCGCCACGATCAGGTTCACGTGCTGCATCCAGTAGGCCAGGTAGGGCACGAGCCGCTGGTGCAGGGCCTGTGCCTGAAGCTCGTCGCCGCTGGTCCACCGGCGCCAGATCTCCAGGTAGATCTCGACGAAGGAGCAGCCCGGCTGAACGCCGACGGCGCCCCGGCGCAGCGCGTCGGGCAGTTGCAGTCCGGCGTAGCCGACCAGGCTGGGCAGCGGCCGCGGCCCCGCGGCGAGGGCGGCGATCAGCCGGCCGGGCGGCTGCGACTCGACCTTGACGCAGGTCAGGTTCGGGTGGTCGGCCGCGAGCTGTTTGATGGTCGGGGCGTCCAGGGCGGTGCCGGTCTGCGCGGGGGCGTACTGAAGGACGACGGGCAGCGGGGCCACGGCGTCGAGTACGGCGCGCACATGCGCCAGGACCGCGTCCCGGGATGGGCCGAGGAAGTGCGGCGGCAGCAGGTTGATCGCCGCGGCACCGTGTTCGGCGGCGTGTTCGGCGTTCGCCACCGCGGTGACCGTGGCGTGGTCGGGGATGGAGACGACCGCGGCCGGGCCGCCGTGGGCGCTGCGTGCCAGCAGGATCTCGGTCAGGCGTCGGCGCTCGGCGTCGGTGAGGGTGTGGAACTCCGAGGCGAAGCCCGGGAACATGACCGATTCGACGCCGGCCGCGGTCATCGCGTCGACGACCCGGCCGAAGCCGGCCTCGTCGACGCTCTCGTCGGCGTGGAAGGGTGTTTCGAGTACCGGGCAGATGCCGCGCAGCATGTCAGAACGCCTTCTTCGGCGGGGTGTCGCCGCTGGAGCCGACCAGGAAGTCCAGGTCGACGCCCTGGTCGGCCTGGAGCACATGGTCGACGTACAGGCGGGTCCAGCCGCGGTCGGCCGCCGGTGCGGGCGGGCTCCATGTCTCGGCGCGCAAGTCAAGATCGGCCGGTTCGACCAGCAGGTCAAGACGGCCGCCGGGGACGTCGAGGCGGACCAGGTCGCCGCTGCGGACGAGCGCCAGGGGGCCGCCGACCGCGGATTCCGGGGCGACGTGCAGCACGCAGGCGCCGAACGCGGTGCCGCTCATCCGGGCGTCGCTGATGCGCACCAGGTCGGTGACGCCGGCATCGAGGAGCACCTTGGGCAGGGGCAGGTTTCCGGCTTCCGGCATGCCGGGGTAGCCGCGCGGGCCGAGGTTGCGCACGATCAGGACGGTGTCGGCGGTCACCGGCAGCTCCGGGTCGTCCGCCACGGCCAGATAGTCCGGCAGGGAGTCGAAGACGAGTGCGGGCCCGGTGTGCGTCAGGAGATGGGGTTCGGCGGCCGAGGGCTTGATGACAGCGCCGTTGGGAGCGAGGCTGCCCTTGACCACGGCGGTGGCGCTGCCGGCGGGCTGGACGGGATCGGTCAGCGGCCGGATCACCGTGGCGTCGTCGCTTTTGCGTGCGCTGTCGAGCAGGCCACCGCCGGTGACGGTCGTGACGTCGGCCCGCAGCAGGTTGCGCAGCTCGTGCAGCAGTGCGGGCAGCCCGCCGGCGTAGGCGAACTCCTCCATCAGGAACCGGCCGCTGGGCATCAGGTCCACCAGCAGCGGGATGTCCTGGCCGAGAGCTTGGAAGTCGTCGAGGACGAGCGGTACGCCGGCCCGGCCGGCGATCGCGAGCAGGTGCAGTACGGCGTTGGTGGAGCCGCCGATCGCCGCGTTGACGATGATCGCGTTCTCGAAGGCTGCGCGGGTCATGACGGCGGAAGGCCGCAGGTCGGATCCTGCCAGCTCGACCGCGCGGGCCCCGGTCTGCTCGGCGAGCACCGTGCGGCGTGAGTCGACCGCGGGCAGCGCGCTGGCGCCTGGCAGGGTCATTCCCAGCGTCTCGGCGAGGCAGGCCATGGTGGAGGCCGTGCCCATGGTCATGCAGTGCCCGGCGGAACGGTTCAGACAGGACTCGAACTCGGCGAAGTCCTCGGTGCTCGCCTTGCCGCTGCGCAGATCCTCGGTCATCCGCCAGATATCGGTGCCGGAGCCCACCTGGCGTCCGCGGTAGCGGCCGTTGAGCATGGGGCCGCCAGTGAGCAGGATCGACGGGAGGTCGACGCTGGCCGCTCCCATCAACGCGGCCGGGGTGGTCTTGTCGCAGCCGGTCAGCAGCACCGCGGCGTCCAGCGGGTTGGCGCGCAGGCCCTCCTCGACGTCGATGGCCATCAGGTTGCGGTAGAGCATCGAGGTGGGCCGGACCAGCGGCTCACCCGGTGAGAACACCGGGAACTCCAGCGGCACGCCGCCCGCCTGGAGCACTCCGCGCTTGACCGCCTCGGCGAGAGTGCGCAGATGGGAGTTGCACGGGCTCAGTTCCGACCAGCTCGTGGCGATCCCGATGATCGGGCGGCCGTCGAACTGAGTGGGTCCCAGGCCCATCGCCCGCAGGTGGTGGCGGGCTATGAAGCCGTTCTTGACGTCGCCGCCCAGCCATTCCTGGCTGCGTAGCGTGCTCATCGTTCCTCCCGCTTCGCGGCGTGCAGGTCGCGTTCGGTGTCCAGAAGGTGTGCGTCCATCGCGGCGGCTGCGGCGGCGGGGTCGCCGCGGCGGATCGCGTCCAGGACGGCGCGATGGGCGGTGATCGTGGTGCTGTGGCTGTCGCCGCGCCGGGACCGGCCGGTGTAGCTGGACCGCCGTGACTCCAGCAGCACCCCGCCGAGGGAGTCGAGGACGAGGTGCAGCATGCCGTTGCCGCCGAGTTCGGCCAGGTCCTGGTGGAAGGCGATGTCCAGTTCGATGAACCGGGCCGGGTCGGTGACCGCCTCGGCCATCTCGGCCAGCCGCAGCTCCGCTTTGTGGACGGTGACCTGCCCGGCTGCCACCCGCTCGGCCGCGCGTCGGGCCAGCGCCCCTTCGATCGCGCGGCGGGCGTCCACCAGGTCCTCCAACCGCAGCGAGTCCTGCCGCAGCCGGAACTCCAGCATCTGGCCGAAGACCTGGGAGGACGGCACCGTCACGCGGGCGGGACGCCCCTGGCTGGAGACCAGGATCTCGCGGGCGGCCAATATCCTGATCGCCTCACGCACCGCGAGTCGGCTGACCTCGAAACGCTGAGCCAGGTCACCCTCGGCGGGCACGACGTCCCCCGGGCGCAGGTGCAGTTCCTCGATCAGCGTGACGATCCGTGCGGCCACCTGCTCGGCGACAGTGGTGCGCCGCGCCGGAAGCGCGCCGGCGTGAACAGCGGCCCCGTCGTCCTGAGCATTCTGGGTCATCCTGGTCCCTTTCCTGAACTTAGCTGCGATGTTAGCTCAAGATTTCGCTCTACACGAGATTCTGCTCTCCGTAACTCCTGCGGGCCACCGCTTCTTTGAAACGCTCCTTGACAACATAGCTGCTAAGTAACACGATCCCTGAGCAACGCCGGCTCATCCGAGCAGGTGGCACGACATCCCGCCCGGTGGCGGGAGCGGAGGTGAGTCGGATGGGGACGCGGTATGTGCTGCGGGTCCAGGCAGACCCGGCCGATGAGCCGGCGCAGGTCGCCGAGCGCATGGTGCGGCTGGCCGAGCGGACCGGAGCCGAGGAGCTCTGCGTCTTCCTCTTCGGCATGGAGTTCAACGACGGCAACGAGCCGCTCGACCGGATCGGTCACTGGCTCGACCGGACCAGGCCTTGGCGCGCGGCCGTACGAGCAGCCGGCATCGCGGTGAGCCTGAACCCCGGCCACACCCTCGGGCACTGCGACTGGGGCCGCCCGCGGCGCGACGACTGGCAGCCGATGGTCGACCAGCGCGGGAGGGCCGCCGATGTGGTGGTCTGCCCGCTGGACCCGGGGTGGCGCGCATACTTCGCCGAGACCCTGCGCCGTTACGTCGCCGAGGACCTGGCCGCGGTCTGGATCGAGGACGACATCCGGCTGCACAACCACGCCCGCTGGAGTGGGGCGGCTGCTTCTGCCCGCTGCATCTGGCCGAGTTCGCCACGGTGTCCGGCGTGGCCGCCACCCGTGAAGAAGTGGTCGCCGCCTGTACGGCGCCCGGCACGCCGCACCCGTGGCGACAGCTGTGGCTGGACATGTGGGAAAGCACCCAGCTCGACCTGGTCAGGTCCTGGCAGGAGATCGCCGCCGCCCGCGGAGTCGGCCTGGGCCTGATGTCCAGCACTCCCGAGGCGCACGCGGCCGAGGGCCGGCGCTGGGCGGACTGGCTGCCCGGCTTCGATCTGCACAGGCCGCACTTTTGGGGCTACTCCGACGCCGGCGGCGAGAGCCTGCCCAAGTACGCGGCACTGCTGGACGCCCAGCGCGCACAGCAGCCGCCCGGCCTGGTCAGCTATCCGGAGATCGAGTGCTGGCCGTACGGGCAGTGGAACAAGTCCTACCGGCAGACCTTCGCGCAGATGGCGACCGCGCACATCCTCGGCTGCGACGGTCTTGCGGTCAGCCTCTACGACTTCCTGACCAACCACCCCGACGACGAGCCCGGCCGCGCCGATTTCCTCGCCGGGGTCCGGCCGGCCCTGGACTGGCTGGCCGACACCTTCGACACCTCGCTGCGCACCGTCGGTGTCGGCGTGCCCTGGTCCGAGGAGACCGGCCGGGCCGCCCGGCTGGACGAGTCCGCCGACGGCTGGCGCTCGCTGGTCGTACCGCACCGCGAGTGGGCCGGCTGGCTCGGCGCGATGGGCCACGCCGTCACCCTGCGGGGCGACGCGCCCGTCAACGCGATCGCGGGCGAGTCCGCCTGGGCCTACGCCGACGCCACCCTGCGCGACTGGCTCGCCGGCGGTCTGCTGCTGGACGGCCGCGCGGCACGCATCCTCGACGAGCGCGGGTACGGGGAACTGATCGGGCTGAGCAATGTGCGCAGGACCGGCCCGGCGGACCCGCTGCCCGTGCGCGAGATCTGCGAGGACCCGGACTTCTCGCTGCGGGTGGGCGCGATGATCTCGGTCGACCCGGACATCAACGACCATCCACCGGTCGTCGTCGGCGACCTGGCGCCCGGCGCCCAGGTCGCGAGCCGGATCGTGGACGCCGGCGGCCACCCGGTCGGTCCTGGTCTGGTGCTGCACAGCAATGCGCTCGGCGGACGGGTCGCGGTCTGCCCGTGGCCGGCCACCGGTGCGGTGCGCATGACGCCGCAGCGCGCCGCGCAGCTGTCCGCCGTCGTGGACTGGCTCGGCGCGGAAGGCCATGCGCGGGTGTCGGGCGGTCCCTGGCTGGTGCCGCAGGTCCTGACCGACGGCGCCCGCTGGCGTCTTGTGGTGTGGAACTGCGGCCCCGACGAGGTCGACACCGTCACCGTGCGGCTGCCGGCCGGTATGCCCGCACCGGCCGACGGTGTGCAGATCACCGCCCGCGGACAGCGGCACCCGGTCGGATACGCCGACGGTGTACTCGAACTGAGCCGGCCGCTCGCGCAGTGGGAGTTCGCGGTGCTCACCGCGGAACGGCCCTGACCACCACCACTGATCGTCCACTCATCACAGCGCCCGCCACGGCGAGGTGCCGCATTCCCACGGAACCACGGAGCAGACAATGAGATCTCGACGCCTTTTGTGTACGGCCGCGCTGACCACGGTAGTTGCGCTGACCGGGCTGACCGCGTGCGGATCTGGGTCGGACACGCAGAGCGGGTCGTCCGGCAAGCCGGTGAACGTCACCTTCTGGGGCTGGGCACCGGGCTACGACAAGTCGGTCGCGCTGTTCAACTCCACGCATCACGACATCCACGTGACCTTCCAGAAGACCGCCTCCGGATCGGGTGGCGGCTACGCGAAGATGCTGAACGCGGTCAAGGCGGGCAACGCCCCGTGCCTGGGCCAGGTCGGCTACGAGACGCTGCCCACCTTCGCCGCGGCCGGCGCCCTGCAGGATGTGTCCCAGTACGCGAACCCCGCCAAGAGCAAGTACGTCGACTGGACCTGGAACCAGGTCACCATCGAGGGCCACACCTACGGCGCGCCGGTCGACACCGGTCCCGAGGCGATGTTCTACCGCACCGACCTGTTCACCAAGTACAAGCTGAAGGTTCCGACGACCTGGGCAGAATTCCAGAGCGCCGCGGAGAAGTTCCACGCCGCCGATCCGGACAACTACCTCACCACCACCCCGCAGGACGCCTACGACCTGGCCGGTCTGGCCTGGCAGAACGGCGCCAAGTGGTTCGGCACCGCCGACAACCAGTGGCAGGTCAGCACCACCGACGCCGCCACCAGGAAGGTGGCGGACTACTGGCAGACACAGTTGGACAAGCACCTCGCCAAGAGCGAGCCGCCGCTGGACAACACCTGGTTCAAGGACGTCAACGCCGGGCATGTGGCGGTCCTGGTCAGTGCGGTGTGGAGCGCGCCGCTGATCGCACAGAACCTGCCCGACCAGTCCGGCAAGTGGGCGGTCGCGCCGATGCCGCAGTGGACGGCAGGAGACAAAGCCGCCGGTAACAACGGCGGTTCGTCGACCGCGGTGCTCAAGGGATGCGACCAGCCCGAGGCCGCGACCGAGTTCGCGACATGGCTGAGCACCGACAAGGACAGCGTCACCAACCTGATCAAGAACACCGGCATCTACCCGGCCGCGAAGTCCGGCATGGCACTGCCGGCGGTCAACGAGAAGTCGGCGTACTACGGCGGAGCCAACATCTACGAGGTGTTCCAGGACGCCGCCGCCCACACCAACACCACCTGGCAGTGGGGCCCGACGATGACCCAGGTCGAGTCGGACTTCACCGATGTGCTCAAGCAGGCCGGCAGCGGTCAGGGCACCATCCCGGACGGGTTGTCGACCGTCCAGTCCAAGACGGTCACCGCGATGAAGAGCCAGGGCCTGTCGGTCTCCGGCAGCTGATCCGGCGCAGCCCGCACACCGTCCCGGAAGGACACCCACCCCAAGATGACCTCGCTGACCCACGCGCCGCCACCCGAGCCGGCGCTCCAAGGCCGCCCCGCGGCACCACCACGCACCGCACAGGGGCGTCGCGTGCGGTCCGCCGTCGGATTCCTGCTCCCGTTCGGGCTGCTCTTCGCCGGCACGATGATCGCCCCGATCTGCTACGCGCTGTACGAGAGCTTCTTCCAACTGCAACGCAGCGGACTCGGGCTGAGCGCCGCGACGACGTCCTTCGCCGGCTGGGACAACTACGCCACCGCGCTGAAGGACTCGGTGTTCACGTCGTCGATCCTGCGGGTGCTGCTGCTGGGCGTCGTACAGGTCCCGGTGATGCTGGGCCTGGCGCTGGTCCTCGCGCTGCTGCTGGACGCCCGCAGCACACGCTTCAAGAAGACCTTCCGGCTGATCCTCTTCCTGCCCTACGCGCTGCCCGGTGTGATCGCGGCGATCATGTGGTCGTTCCTGTACGCGCCCGGGGTCAGCCCGTACGCGTCCGCGATCGCCCACTTCGGCCTGCACGTCGACTTCCTGTCCGCGCACGTGGTGATCTTCTCGATCGGCAACATGATCACCTGGGCGTGGACCGGCTACAACATGCTGATCATCTACTCGGGCCTGCAGGCCATCCCGCCGGAACTCACCGAAGCCGCCGACCTCGACGGCTGCCGCGGCTGGCGTCTTGCCTGGCATGTGAAGATCCCTCTGGTGCGGCCGGCGCTCGTACTGACGACGGTGTTCTCGATCATCGGCACGGCCCAGCTCTACAGCGAGCCGGCCATCCTCGCCCGGGTCGCACCGACCGTCACCTCGTCCTACACCCCGATCCTCGCCGCCCAGCACTCCGCGGACGTCAACAACTACAACTACTCCGCGGCGCAGTCGATCATCCTGGCGGTCGTCACCTGCGTGCTGTCGTTCGCGTTCCTGAGGTTCACCCAGCGCAAGGCGGCCGACGCATGACCACCATGACCACCCGGACCCAAGATGCCGCCTCCCGCCGCGGCGACGACCGGCGGCAAGCGGTCCGCGGTATCCCCGTCGCCTCGGTCGCGGGCCGGACCGGCGCGATGCTGGTGATGCTGATCGCCGCGCTGTACAGTCTGCTGCCGATTTGGTGGCTGATCGTCACCGCCACCAAGAACAAGGGCTACCTGTTCACGACCAGCGGGTTCTGGTTCTCCCACTTCGATCTGTGGGCCAACATCCGCGATGTCTTCCACGAGGGCGACGGCATCTTCGGCCGCTGGCTGCTCAACAGCTTCGTCTACAGCGTCGGCGGCGCGGCGGTCGGCACCATCCTCTCGATGATGGCCGGGTACGCATTGTCGAAGTACGAGTTCCGCGGCCGGGGTGCCGTCTTCAACGTGGTGCTGGGCGCCGTCCTCATCCCCGCGTCGTTGTTCGCCCTGCCGCTGTACCTGATGTTCAGTTCGGTGCACCTGGTCAACACCTACTGGGCGGTGTTCCTGCCCAGCATCGTCAGCCCGTTCGGCGTGTACCTGTCCCGTATCTACGCCACCGCCTCGGTACCGGACGAGCTCATCGAGGCCGGTCGCCTCGACGGTGCCGGCGAGGCCCGCATCTTCTGGCGGATCGCCCTGCCGGTGATGTCGCCGGCACTCGTGACGATCTTCCTGTTCCAGTTCGTCGGCAGCTGGAACAACTATCTGCTGCCGGTGCTCATGCTCAGCGACGACCGGCTCCAGCCCGTCACCGTGGGCCTGGCCGGCTGGCGTGCCGAGCTCAACAACGGCGTGCCCTACAACGTCACCGTCACCGGCGCTTTCCTGTCGGTCATCCCCCTGGTCGTGGCATTCCTCGTGCTCCAGCGGTACTGGCGCTCCGGCCTCACCGCCGGCGGCCTGAAGTAACCCGCACCGCACCTTGCTTCGCCCCGCCATCGCACACCTCCACCCACCGCACCATCTCATCGACTGAGGAGCCCCTATGGGCAGCGGAAGAACGCGCCTGCCGAGAGCCGTGGCCGGCGCCACGGCCGGCGCCGTCCTGGCCTTCGGCCTCACCGCACTGACCGCACCGCCGGTCGCCGCCTCGACACCGGACGGCACGGTCATCCGCTCCGGACAGCTCAGTGCCACCGTCGACCCGGACTTCCCCCAGGTCGAGCAGTACCGGTACGGCTCCGACGGCGTGGTCCACGGCAGCTCGGGGCCGGCGCCGAAGGTGGAGATCAACGGCACCGGCTACACCCCGGAGGTCACCGCGACCGTCGCCGCCGACCACGCCGACTACCGGCTCGACTTCGCCTCGATCGGTGTCAGTGTCAAGGTCCGCATCGCGGTAGAGCAGGACGTACTGGACTGGAAAGTCACCGGCGTCACCGAGTCGGGTGCCACCAAGGTGAAGACGTTCGCCGTCCCCGGCCAGAACCTGCTCTCCGTCCGCGCCGACCAGACCGGTGCCACCCTCGCCGACGCGACCGTGTATCGCACGAACTACGCGCCGGGACCGGACCTGGACACCGTCAAGGCCGTCGCCGACCTGACCGTCGACGACGCGCCGCAGGCCGCCAGCATCGTCCTGCTCAACACGGACAAGGTAGCCGCCGCGCTGGAGTCCAACTCCATCCAGACCTACGGCAATCTGAAGGTGCAGACGACGCAGACGGACGGCGTCAAGCAGACTGCGGCGTGGTCCAACTCCTGGACCTACCGCGGCCCGGACGGCCATGTCGTCGCGCCCCCGGAGGAGAAGGTCGTCTTCACCGGCGACCGCAACGGCGACTCCGCGGTCGACTGGCAGGACGGGGCGATCGCCTACCGGAAGATCATGCCGGAGGTCACCGGCGCGGCCCAGACCAAGAACAACGTGGTCTCGCAGATCGCGCTGAACTTCGAGAGCCAGGCGCAGAACCCCTTCATCAAGACCCTCGACGACATCAAGAAGGTCAACCTGCTCACCGACGGTCTCGGCCAGTCGATCGAGCTGAAGGGCTACCAGGACCAGGGGCACGACTCGGCACACCTCGACTACGCGGGGCACTACAACGAGGCCGCCGGCGGTCTGACCGACATCAAGACCGTGGTCCGCGAGGCCAAGAAGTACAACACCATCGTGGGTGTGCACATCAACGACGCGATGTCCGCGCCGCGTTCCCATGCGTTCCGCTGGGACAACTCCAGCGACACCAGCGCCCCGCTGTACATCTACGGCGACACCAACTACGCCCTCGACCAGACCAAGGACCTGGCCAGCGGCGCCTTCGGCTCCCGTATCGACGCACTGCTCAAGGAGGTCCCCGGGCTCGGGTTCATCTACACCGACGCGTTCTTCGGCGAGGACTGGGACGCGTGGAAGGAGGCCTCCGCCGTCAACAGCCACGGACTGCCGATCTACACCGAGTTCCCCACCTATATATGGCCGTACGCCGCCTGGTACCACGACTCCAACGAGTACGACAACGTCGGCATCAACAGTCAGATCCTGCGCTTCATCTACAACTCCGACGCCGACTCCTGGATCCAGAGCAGCGAGCCGATGCTCGGCGGGGAGCAGAACAAGGCCAGCTTCATGGGCTGGCACAGCGCCAACTCGGTGAACAAGGAGATCGCGGAGATCTTCACCAACAACCTGCCCACCAAGTACCTGCAGAGCTTTGAGATCACCCGCTGGCAGCCCGACCAGATCGACTTCACCGGCGGCGTCAAGTCCACGATGAACGGCAAGACGCCGCAGATCTGGAAGGACGGCGCGCTGGAGCGCGACGGCAAGAACCTCTTCCTGCCCTGGTCCGCGCAGGGCGAGGAGAAGATCTACGCCTACAGCGACAGCGGTGACGCCCGCACCTGGACCCTGCCGCGCTCCTGGGCGGACCAGCACGACGTCAAGCTCTACCGGCTCACCGACACCGGCAAGACACAGGCCACGACCGTCTCCGTGCACGACGGCAAGGTGACGATCAAGATCACCGCCGACACCCCGTACGTCGTCTACCCGGGCAGCCCGCTCGCGCCGCAGCACAGCAGTGCCCACAGCACCGCCCACGGCAGCAACACCGGTACCCCTCTCCTCACCGACAACACGGCCAAGAGCGTGGACTTCGGCGCCGGAACGCTCATCGAGGACGGCGAGTTCTTCTCCCACAGCTTCGACGCGTGGAAGCCGTCCTCCTCGACCGGCGACACCAGCGGCGTGCAGATCGTCACCGACTCCGGCGGCTTCCAGAACCTCAAGATCAGCGGCCCCGGCGACGGGCAGGCCGGCCAGCAGGTGGACGGGCTGCGGCCCGGGCACACCTACGCCGCCTCCGCCTACGTCAGCGTCACCGGTGACCGCAAAGCCACCTTGCAGGTCAGCGGCTACGGCGGGCCGACCGTGCAGCGGTCGATCGACGCGCCGCCGCCGGCGCAGAACGACCAGGACAACCGTCTTTCCGGGCAGCGGTTCCAGCGCATCGACGTCCTGTTCACCGTGCCGGAGCACGGGCACACCTCGGCGAAGCTCAGCTTGATCGGCGGCACAGGGTCCGGCTCCGACGCCGTGCTGTTCACCGATGTGCGGATGCAGGCCGACGACGGCGGGAGTGACCAGGCCGGTGGCCACTACGCCACCGAGGACTTCGAGCACCCGATCGGCGGCGGCTTCGGCCCGTTCGTCATCGGCCAGTCCAGCGAACCGAGCGAGATCCTCTCCGAGAACAACCCCGGCTACACCCGCGACACGATCGACGGCACCTACTCGCTGGAGACCATCAACAACGGTGCCGGGCTGCAGTTCCGCACCTGGCCCGGCACGCTCCGCCTGCAGCCGAGCCATGTCTACCGGGTCCGGTTGGACTACCAGGCCGACCAGAGCGGTGTGTACGACTTCCAGGTCGCCACGGACGGCGTCGATAAGCCCCTCGTCGACCTGCCGCTGGCGCAGACCACCGACCGCGGGCTGACCAGTTCGCCGCCGCCGGGCCCGAGCCCGTCGGGTTGGACCGACAGTCTGCCGCCCCAGCACTCCGCGCCGCACGCCTCCCTGGACACCACGTTCGCCACCGCCGCCACCGGTGACGCCTACCTGGCGCTCGTGCAGAACTCCGGCGCACAGGGCGCCGCCACCCTCGACAACCTGGTGGTGGACGACCTCGGCCCCGCCTCGGCCGCCGACGTGGGCAGCGCCCTGTCGACGCTGACCGTGAGCCCCGACCAGTGGACGGGCGGCACCGACACTGCCACCGTGCGCTTCACCAACCACTCCGCAAAGCCGATGACCGGCCTCGACCTGTCGCTGACCTCGCCGGGCGGCTGGGCGGTGAAGTCCACGTCGGACCCCGCCACGTCCGTCGCCGCGGGCGCCACGGTCACCGCCACCTACGACGTCACGGTCCCGGCCCAGGCCGCCGCCGGTGACAACGTGCTCACCGCGCACGCCGACTACACCTGGAACGGGCACAAGGCCGGGGCCACCAGCTCGATCAACGCCGTGGTCACCTATGCCTCCGTCGCTGACGCCTACAACAACGTCGGCATCACGGACAACACCGACACGAAGGCCGGCGACTTCGACGGCAAGGGCAACAGCTTCTCCGCCCAGGCGCTGGCCGCCGCAGGGGTGACCCCGGGCGGCACCGTCAAGCACGACGGGGCCGAGTTCACCTGGCCCGACGTCACCGCCGGGGCACCCGACAACATCTCCGCCCAGGGACAGGCCGTCCGACTCCACGGCACGGGCCGGATCGCCGTGCTCGGCGCGTCCGCAGACACCAACGGCTACGGCACCGCCACCGTCACCTACACCGACGGCAGCACCTCGTCGGCCCAGCTCGGGCTGCCCGAATGGTGCTGCTCCGACGCCCGTGCCCACGGCGCACAGACGGCCGTCACCTCCACCGGCAACAACGGGCCCGAAGGACCCGGCCACGCCCAAGACGACTACACCCTCTCGTACAACACCATCCCCACCGACCAGGGCAAGACCGTCGCGATGGTGACACTGCCCAACAACCCGGCGCTGCACATCTTCGCGATGGCCTTCGCACCGCTCGTCGCCGCGCCTCCGAGTGCCGATGTCTTCGCGAGCGACCTTCAGTGGACCGACGCGACCAACGGCTGGGGCCCTGTGGAACGCGACCACAGCGCCGGAGAGGACCTGGCCAGTGACGGCAACGCCCTCACCCTGGGCGGCAAGCTCTACGCCAAGGGCCTGGGCACGGTCCCGGTCTCGGACACACCCGGCAGCGTCGGCTACGACCTGGGCGGCGCGTGCACCAGTCTGACCGCCGTCATCGGCCTGGACGACGAAGAGGAGGGCACCCGCGGCTCGGTCGGCTTCGCGGTGGTCGCCGACGGCAAGACCGTCTTCAGCAGCGATGTGTTCCGCTCCGGCACCTCCGCGCAGAGCATCACCGTGCCGCTCGACGGCGCTCAGCACGTCGGGTTGCAGACCACTGACGGCGGCGACGGCATCGGCAACGACCACGGCGACTGGGCCGACGCGCAGTTCCACTGCGCGTGACCGCGGGGCCCCACCACACACGAAAGGAGCGCCGACGTCATGCACGACGACGACCAGCAGAAAGGCGCCCACGGCCTGGACACCGTCCACCTGCCGGCCGGCGGCGGCAGCCCCCGGATGACGCCACGAGACGCGGGCGGGGCATCGTGACCAACGAGGTGTACGACCTGCTCGCCGAGGACCGGGTGCTCGCCATCGTGCGCTACCGCGACGGCGCCCACACCCTGGACGCCCTGCGCGCCCTGGCCGCCGGCGGAGTGCGTCTTGCGGAGGTCACCGCCACCACCCCCGGATGGCTGGACGCGATCGGCGCCGCCGCCGACGAGGGAATGGTCGTCGGCGGCGGAACGATCACCACCACCGCACAGGTGAAGGACGTGGCGGCGGCCGGCGGCCGGTTCGTCGTCTCGCCCGGCCTGGACGCCGAGGTGGTCACCGCGGCGCTGCGGGCCGGACTCGAACCGCTGCCCGGGGTGTTCACCGGTACCGAGGTGCTCGCCGCCACCCGCGCCGGAGCACGCCTGCTCAAGCTGTTCCCCGCGAGCACGCTGGGCCCTGCGTACCTGGCCCAGCTCCGCGCCCCGTTCGACACGACGGCCTTCGTGCCCACCGGCGGTGTCGCCCTGGACGGTATCGGCGACTGGCTGGACGCGGGCGCATTCGCCGTCGCCGTCGGCGCGCAACTGGTCGGCCGTGCCGCCCCGGCCGACCCGGCCGCCGTGCGGGACCTGACGCTGCGGGCCGGGCAGGCGCGCGCGGCGACGGCCCCGGAAGGAGCCGCCCGATGCTGACCACGGCACGCGCTGCGGGTGGCGTGGTCACGCTCGGCGAGACCCTGGCCGCCGCGACCGGCACACACTCCGGGGCGCTGGCGGCCGGGGCGCCGCTGCGCCTGTCCTTCGCCGGCGCCGAGTCGAACGTGGCGGTCTGCCTGGCCCGGCTCGGGCACCGCACGGCATGGATCGGCCGGCTCGGCGACGACGACCCCGGCCGGATGGTGCTGCGCGGGCTGCGCGGCGAGGGCATCGCCGTCCATGCCGCACGGACCGCGGAACCCGCACCGACCGCGTTCATGCTCAAACAACAGCGCACCGCGGACCGGGTGTACGTCACCTACTACCGGACGGGTTCCGCGGGTTCCCGGCTGGACGAGACCGACGTGCACCCGGAAGTGATCGCCTCGGCGGCCGTCCTGCACATCACCGGCATCACACCCGCCCTCGGACCCGGCCCCGGGCGTGCCGTGGCACGGGCCTTGGACCTGGCCCGCGAGCACGGCACACTGGTCAGCTTCGACGTGAACTACCGGTCCGCGCTCTGGTCGCCCCGGCAGGCCGCCGCCGTGCTCGGTCCACTCGTGGCCCGCGCGGACATCGTGTTCGCCGGCCCCGAAGAACTCGACCTGGTCACCGACGGCGGCTCGCGAACCGTCGAAAAGCGCGCCGCGGACCTGCGCGGGAGCGGGGTGCGCGAAGTCGTCGTCAAGGACGGCGCCCGGGGCGCCTGGGCCCTCGGCCCGGACGGGCTCAGGCGCGTCGCGGCGCGGCAGGTTACCTGCGTGGACCCGGTGGGAGCGGGTGACGCGTTCGCGGGCGGTTACCTCTCCGCGCTGCTGGACGGTCTGCCGGTCCAGGACCGGCTGGAGCGCGGCGCCCTCTGCGGCGCGGCGTGCGTCTCGACCCGGGGAGACTGGGAGGGCCTTTTGCACCGCGGCGAGCTGGCCCTGCTCGCCGCCTCCGACGACGTGCGGCGATAGGCAGGACCGCATGCCGAGCCGGCTCCGGTCCCGCCCGAGGTGGGACCGGAGCGGGCCTGTGCGTCGGTGAAGAGGAACGTGCGGCGCGACCCGCCGTTGGAGCGCAATTCCCACAGGGGCGCCGCCACCGGACGTCGTGACACCGGCGCGACGCCCAAACGCCCGGCCGCGAGCGCCTCCCGGACGACCCGTACCAGCGATCTTCCGCCCGTAGAGCCTGCGTCGCCCGAGGCGTCGGCGCGGTGCCGGTGGCCCTCGCATCCGCCGCGTCGCACAGACCTTCCCCGCGGCCCGCCGTGCGACGCACGCACCGGACCTGGCCAGGCCAGGACACGGGTGCGCTGGTACGGCTGCCCCGCCAAACGCTGCCGTCGACGCTGGTGGCGAGCGCCTTGACGGGTACGTCGGCCTTGCCGGTTGGGGCAACGGACTGGCGGCGGTCCTCTCAGAACAGCGGCTCGGGCAGGACTCCCTCCAGGGCCAGCAGCTTCCGCTTGGTCTCCAGGCCGCCGCCGAAACCGCCGATGCCGCCGTCGCTCTCGACCACCCGGTGGCAGGGCACGACCACAGGCAGCGGATTGGCTGCCATGGCGACCCCCACCGCCTGCGCCGCGCCCGGCTGGCCGACCCGGTGCGCCAGGTCGCCGTATCCCACGACCGTGCCGTAGGGCACACCGGAGGCGAGCTCGCGCAGCACCGCGCGGTGGAAGCCGGCGATCAGCGACCAGTCGAGCCGCAGGGCGAAATCGCGGCGCTCACCCGCGAAATAGGCCGCCACCTGGCGTATGGGCTCGATCAGCAGCGGGGAGTCGGGATCTTCGACCGGCTCGGCGCCCAGCCGTGCGGCCAGTCTGCCGAGCGCCTTGTCCCGCACCCGGTCCGTGGCGTGGAAGACCACCTGGACCAGGCCGTGCCCGGTGGCCGCCAGCAGCAATGGACCGATGGACGTACCGACGACCGCCCACACGGCGGGGTCAGGCGCCGCCTGCCGTGCCGTGCCGTGCACTGTGCCGTCCTGCTTCTCGGAGCGCTCCCGGCCCCCGTCGATGTCCATGCCGGCCACCCTACGGCGGGCCACTGACAACGCACGGCAGTCGCCCGCGACGGCACCGCCCGGTGCCCGCGCCCTGCGGCCGGGACGCGGAACCGGGCGTGCGAAACATGGTCGGAGTGTGCAGAATCCACCTGAGTCGTGCAGGACTGCGTCAGGTCGTGCAGGCCGCACCGCGGGCGCCGAGGGCCGCTTCGACCGTGTCCGGATAGTTGCTGATGATGCCGTCCACCCCGTAGCCCGCGACGCGTCGCACGGTCGCCGCGTCGTTCACCGTCCAGGTGTACGACTCAAGTCGTGCGCCGTGAGCGCCGTGCAGTGCATGCACGGCCTTGACGTAGTCCGCCGAGAGCGTCGTGTAGTCCGGGTTGATCTGGTCGGTGAAGGCGGCGTACCGGGCGAGGTCGGCGACGGGCGGGGTCCCCAGGTAGCCGGTCTTGATGTCGGGGCGCAGGGCGTGCACGGTTCGTACGCTGTCCGCGCTGAAGCTCTGGATCACCAACCGGTGCTTCACATGGCCCCTGTCCAGCCAGTTCTCGTGGCCGAGCACCTTGAGGACGTCGTGTTCTATGCCCGGGTACAGCTCGGGTTCCTTGATTTCCATGAGCAGGTTCTGGCCGTTCTTCTGGACGCGGCGCAGGTACTGAGTGAGGGTCGGGATGCGGGTTCCCTTGAACCGCGGGTCCTTCCAGCTGCCCGCGTCGAGACGGGCCAGCTCCGCCGCGGTGAAGTCGCCGACGTGCCAGGGCGCACGGTCCGGGAAGACGTCCTCGGCGTCGGTGGTGCGCTTCAGGTCGGTGTCGTGGATGACCACGAGCGCTCCGTCCTTGGTGCGCTGCACGTCGTTCTCGACCCAGGAAATGCCCAGGTCATGGGCCTGGTCGACGGCCTGGAGCGTGTTCTCGGGCGCACGGCCTGAGGCGCCGCGGTGCGCCACCACGACGGTCGGCGCGGGCGCGGCTGCCGGAGTGGTCTGGGCGGGCAGGAGCAGGGCGCAGGTCCCTACCAGGGCGGCGGTCGTGGCTGCGGCAACGTGGGTGTGCACGGGCACTCCTAGGGTGTCGTGTGATCACGTTCGTGTGATCACGTTCGGTACGAGCGTGACAGCAGACCGCCGAGGAGGGACAGGCGAAAGATGTCCGTAGAGTGAACGCATGGCTACGGAGTGAAGCGAGGAGGCTGAAGTGGATCATCACATCGGCTGCTTCTGATGAGCTCATTTTCTTTGCCGGAATATCGTTCATGTGTTCCGGGACGGGTCGTACTCTCAGCTCACCCGTGGTCACCAGAACGATCAACTGCCCATGGGGGCGCGGGCGCACGGACCCACAGCGAGGATCGCCCGCGCGCGAGTGGGGGCTCGACATGCGCACGGGGCATCCGGGCGGGCGTCACGGGTACGACGGGATGGAGGGCTGTCACGCATGTACGCCACGGTCGACGGCTTCGGCCACGGTCCGATCACGCCTCTGGTGGCGTTCGTGGTGGCCTGCGGGGGCGGTGCGCTCGGCCTGCGCTGTCTCACCAGGTCCCTGAGGGGCACGCGGCCCCGGCGGGCGCTCTGGCTCGCGCTGAGCTCCGCGGCCATCGGCACCGGCATGTGGGTCATGCACACCATTGCGATGACGGGCTTCTCCGTCGCGCGCGCCACGGTCAGCTACGACATGCTGACGTGCTTCGCGAGCCTGGGGGTCGCGATCGGCATGGTCGGCACCGGGATCTTCATCGTCAGCTACCGCGGCATCACCGGCACCGCCCTGTTCACCGGCGGCACCCTCACCGGTCTCGGCATCGCCTCACTGCACTACCTGGCCATGGCGGGCATCCGGCTAAACGGCCGTCTGGAGTACAACACCCTCGTCGTCACCGCCTCCGTGCTGATCGCCGTCGCCGCCGCCACCTGCGCCCTGTGGGCGGCCGGACGGGGCAAAGGAATGCTGTGGGGCGTGGGCGCCAGCATGTCCATGGGCATCGCGGGAGTGGGCATGCACTATGTGGGCATGGCGGCCGTGCGCGTCCGCCTGTACGGGACCACGGCCGCCTCATCCGGCGACTCACCTGTGAAGGCGCTCGCCCTGATGCTGATCGGCCCCGTCGTTTTCCTGCTGCTGCTCACGGCCGTCGTCCTGCTCGACCCCCGGCTGGTGGCCGCCGCGCGGGCACAGCGCCCGCAGGCCGCACCGGCCCGTAGGCTCACCGTCCTGCCGGCCCAGCGCAGCACCCGCACACAAGCGTCCTCCACCGGCCCCCGTGCCGGGCACCGCCGTTGACACCGCTGGCGAAGCCACAGGTCAGAGCCGCCGATCGGGGCATTGTCAGTGGGGGGTCGTACGGTGGATGCCATGCGGCCCGTAACCGAGATCGAACAGCTACGCCGGGACAACGACACCCCCTTCGAGGTCGTCAGTCCCTACCAGCCCAGTGGTGATCAGCCGACGGCCATCGTCGAGCTCGATAAGCGCGTCCGCGCAGGGGAGAAGGACGTCGTCCTGCTCGGCGCCACCGGCACGGGCAAGTCGGCCACCACCGCGTGGATGATCGAGAAGCTGCAGCGCCCCACCCTCGTCATGGCGCCGAACAAGACCCTCGCCGCTCAGCTGGCCAACGAATTCCGCGAGCTCCTGCCGAACAACGCGGTCGAATACTTCGTCTCCTACTACGACTACTACCAGCCCGAGGCGTACGTTCCGCAGTCCGACACCTACATCGAGAAGGACTCCTCGATCAACGAGGAGGTCGAGCGGCTGCGCCACTCCGCCACCAATTCGCTGCTCACCCGCCGCGATGTGGTCGTGGTCGCCTCCGTCTCCTGCATCTACGGCCTCGGCACACCCCAGGAATACGTCGACCGCATGGTGTCCCTGAAGGTCGGCGACGAGATCGACCGGGACGACCTGCTGCGCCGCTTCGTCGACATCCAGTACACGCGCAATGACGTGGCGTTCACCCGGGGTACCTTCCGAGTACGCGGCGACACCATCGAGATCTTCCCCGTCTACGAGGAGCTCGCCGTCCGCATCGAGATGTTCGGCGACGAGATCGAAGCCCTCTCCACGCTCCACCCCCTCACCGGCGAGGTCATCAGCGACGACGAGCGGCTGCACGTCTTCCCCGCCACGCACTACGTCGCCGGCCCCGAGCGCACGGAGCGTGCGATCCGCGACATCGAGACCGAACTCGGCGAGCGCCTGGGCAAACTGGAGAAGCAGGGCAAGCTCCTGGAGGCCCAGCGGCTGCGCATGCGCACCACGTACGACCTCGAAATGCTCCGCCAGATCGGCTCCTGCTCCGGCGTCGAGAACTACTCGATGCACTTCGACGGCCGCCAGCCGGGGTCACCGCCGCACACCCTCCTCGACTACTTCCCCGAGGACTTCCTCCTCGTCATCGACGAGTCGCATGTCACCGTCCCCCAGATCGGTGCCATGTACGAGGGCGACGCCTCCCGCAAGCGCACGCTCGTCGAGCACGGCTTCCGGCTGCCGTCCGCGCTCGACAACCGCCCGCTGAAGTGGGAGGAGTTCCAAAAGCGGATCGGCCAGACCGTCTACCTGTCGGCCACCCCCGGCACCTACGAGCTCTCCCGCTCCGACGGCCATGTCGAGCAGATCATCCGGCCCACCGGACTCATCGACCCGGAAGTCGTCGTCAAGCCCACCGAAGGCCAGATCGACGACCTGGTGCACGAGATCCGCACCCGATGCGAGAAGGACGAGCGCGTCCTGGTGACCACCCTCACCAAGAAGATGTCCGAGGACCTGACCGACTACTTCATCGAACTGGGCATCCGGGTCCGCTACCTGCACAGCGACGTCGACACCCTGCGCCGTGTCGAGTTGTTGCGTGAGCTGCGGTCCGGCGAGTTCGACGTCCTCGTCGGCATCAACCTCCTGAGGGAGGGCCTCGATCTGCCCGAGGTGTCCCTGGTATCGATCCTCGACGCCGACAAGGAAGGCTTCTTGCGCTCCGGCACCTCCCTGATCCAGACGATCGGCCGAGCCGCGCGCAATGTCTCCGGACAGGTCCACATGTACGCCGACAGGATCACTCCGGCGATGGAGCGGGCCATCGAGGAGACCAACCGCCGTCGCGAGAAGCAGCTCGCCTACAACAAGGCCAAGGGCGTCGACCCCCAGCCCCTCCGCAAGAAGATCAACGACATCGTCGCCACCATCGCCCGCGAAGAGGTCGACACCGAAGCCTTGCTCGGCACCGGCTACCGCAGCGGCAGCAAGGACGGCCGGGGAGCCAAGGCACCCGTGGCCTCCGCGGGCAAGGCCACGAAGGCGGGCAAGGCAGGCAAGGGCGCCAAGAAGCCGGTACCGACCGACCGGCCCGCCGCCGAACTCGCCGGACAGATCGAGGAGATGACCGAGCGGATGCGTGCCGCCGCCGCTGACCTGCAGTTCGAAATCGCGGCCCGCCTGCGCGACGAGGTCTCCGAGATGAAGAGGGAACTCCGGCAGATGAAGGAGGCCGGAATCGCCTGACGCGGCCCGCGCGCATCTGGTTGCCCAGGACATCAGCCCGGCTCCGGTGTGTTGCAAGACCGCCACAAAGTCCCCTCCGCGGTGCGGCACCGTCACGGTGCCTGCGTAGGGTTCTCGCAACCACACCACGCCACCGGCGCGCGCGATATAGGGGAACCGCGCCGGGCGCGGCAACAGGGGAAAGACGGAGAGGGGAACAGGGCGTGACGGTCAACTTGTCCAAGGGACAGGGCATCAGCCTGCAGAAGAACGACGGGGGCACCCTGACCGCGGTGCGCATGGGGCTCGGCTGGAAGGCGGCGCCCCGGCGGGGCCTGTTCGGCTCCCGCACCCGGGACATCGACCTCGACGCCTCGGCCGTGCTCTTCGCCGAGAAGCAGCCCGTGGACGTGGTGTTCTTCCGCCATCTCGTCAGTGACGACGGCTCCGTGCGGCACACCGGTGACAATCTGGTCGGCGGCGCGGGCCACGGCGGCGACGACGAATCCATCCTCGTCGACCTGCAGCGCATCCCGGTCCACATCGACCAGATCGTCTTCACGGTGAACTCCTTCACCGGCCAGACGTTCCAAGAGGTGCAGAACGCGTTCTGCCGCCTCGTCGACGAGACCAACGGCCAAGAGCTCGCCCGCTACACGCTCGACGGCGGCGGAGCGTACACCGCGCAGATCATGGCCAAGGTGCACCGCGTGGGCCAGGGCTGGCAGATGACGGCCCTGGGCACCCCTTCCAACGGCCGCACCTTCCAGGACCTCATGCCGGCGATCCTGCCGCACCTGTGAACCGGTCCCGGCCTCCAGCGGTCCACCCGTAGCAGCGGTCCCACCCACCCGCCTGTTCACACCACACGGGCGTGCCAGCGCCGGAGCCTTCGGCGGCGCTCCCTTGCGACCGCCGAGCCGCGGCCGTGCACCGGCACGCCTCGGTACGAGCGCCTGTGCACCGGCACGCCCTGATACCCGGCCCCCGCGCCGGTCCCGGTCACGGGCTCAGGACAGCCGCCACCACCGAGCGGCCCATGTGCAGCCGTCGAAGTTCAGAAGTAGTGCGCGTAAAACCGAAAAAGGGGATGAAAGAATGGCGGCCGAGCTGGTCAGGGGGCAGAACCATCCCCTCACCCAGACCCGTCTGGAAATCCGGATATCGGTCGGCAAGCCGATCGTGGCGGGCGCCACCCTCGGCGACGACCAGGGCAAGCTGCTCGGCACCGACCAGGTCGCCCATCCCGGCTCTCCCACCCTGCCGGGACTCAAGGTGTCCCAGCAGGCCGCCGCCGACCACCGCCTCGCCGTCGACCTCGATGCCGTGCAGGACACCGTGCACCGGGTCGGCATCCTGCTCGCGCTGCCCCAGGACGTCGGCGGCCCGCCCCGCTTTTGCGATGTGGCGGCCCCCTTCGTCGCCGTCACCGGACTCGACGGCACCGAGATCGCCAGCTACACCATCACCGGCCTGGACACCGAGTCCGCCGTCATCGCCGTGGAGCTCTACCGAAGACAGGGCGCCTGGAAGGTACGCGCCGTCGGCCAGGGCTACGCAGGCGGCCTCGCCGACCTCCTCGCCGACCAGGGCCTCCCGGAGGCGTCCCGGCTTGCCGCGGACATCAACGACGCGGTGGCCCAGGGACTCGCCCGCTCCGTCGCCGCCCCACCGCCCCGCCCGCCGGGTGAGACCCAGACCAGGGCGACGCACCAGGAGGCCGGTGCCGCGGCAGGACCCGCCGCAGGCCCAGGCGGCATCCCGACGGCGCCGCAACCGCCCGCAGACCGCGCGAGCGCCCCACAGAGCAGCGCGTCCAACAGCGGCGCGCCCCCGGCGGCGCCCGAAGGCGCCCCCATCGACTACTCCCACCCCACGCGCCGTACCACCGCACCCCCGCCGCCGCCCACCGCACCACCCGCCCCGCCCGGACAGCCCGCTCCGCCCATAGCGGGCGACGCCACCGGCTGGACCATGGACGAACGGCTCTACAACCAGGTGTGGGGCATGTTCGAGGACCTGGCCCGCAGCACGGCCGCCTACCGCAGCGCCGTCGACTTCGCAGACTCCCGACGGGAGCAGGAGCTCGACAAGGCCCTGTCCGACCCGCGCAGCCGCCTCTCCGGCGCGGGCGACGCCGCCCGTCAGGCGGCCCACGAACGGTACGAGGTCCTGGTCGCCCAGGCCCAGCAGGCCTTCGACCGCGACCTCGCCCAGCTCGCCGCCGAATCCGAGGTCGTCGAGCCCGCCCTGCCCGCCGCGTACGCCCGTTGGGACAACCCGGTCTGGCACACTTACAGCGTTCCCCAGGAGGCGCCGATGGCGCTGCGCCTGGGCGACCTTCACCTGCCCGAGAGCGCCCGGCTGCGCATCCCCATGCTGGCGCGGCTGCCGCTGGAGCGCGGCCTGTGGATCGACACGGGCTGCCTCAGCGCCGAGTCAGCCGTGCTCGCCGACACGGACGAACTGCGCCGGCTCGCCCTGAAGACCGCGACCGCCCTCGCGGCCCGGCTGCTTGCCGTGCACCCCGCGGGTGCCTTCGCCGTGCACATCATCGACCCTGCGGGCACCGGCACCCAGGGACTCAGCCCGCTGCTGCGCTCCGGCGTCCTGGCCGGGCCTCCGGCGGCAGGCGCCGCGGGCGCCTCCGCGATGCTGGCCCAGCTGACCCGGCGTGTGGACCTCGTCCAGATGGCCGCCCGCGGTGCCGCCGCCGACGCCCTGCCGCCCGATATCGACACCGCACAGCACCTGCTGATCGTCCACGACTTCCCGCACGGCTTCGACGACCATGCGGTGAACCAGCTGCGCTACCTCGCCGACGAAGGCCCGGGCGTCGGCGTCAACCTCATGCTGATCGGCTCCCGCGAGGACGCCACGGCGTACGGCCCGCTGCTTGATCCGCTCTGGCGCGCGCTGTTGCGGCTCACCCCGGTGCCCGACGATCACCTCGCGGACCCCTGGGTCGGTCACGCCTGGACGTACGAACCGCTGCTCGTGCCATCCGACAGCATGGTGTTCCACCAGGTGCTGGCCCAGGTCGCCACCGCCCGTCACCCTTGGAACCGCTGAGCAGGAGGCCCGCGCGGGCAGCGCACGCCGGTCACACGCACGAGCACCGTCCGGCCGGCGGCCCGGCCCCGGTACGCCCGTCAGGAAGCCGGCGGCCGTCGCCGCGCCGGGACGGCACCCAGCTTCCTGGCGGCCGGATACTCGACCGGTTCAAGACCGAAGTCCCTACCCAGCCACTGAAGTCACAGCTACGAGGTGCGCAACCACCGGCGCACGGGTCGGGACAGGCGGCCGTGCGCACCATCGTGCAACCGGTCGAACGCACCGTGATAGACCGTCTCGGAGAAACTGCCGAAAGCCCGGAGGTTCCCGTGCCCCGCACCCTCGCGACCGCCCCGATCATGGTCCTGAACGGCCCCAACCTGAATCTCCTGGGCAAGCGCCAGCCGGAGATCTACGGCTATGACACGCTCGCCGACGTCGAGGCGCTGTGCGCCCGCACGGCCGCGGCCCACGGCGGCACGGTGGACGCCCGGCACTCCAACCACGAGGGCGAACTCGTCGACTGGATCCAGGAGGCCAGGGAGAACCACGTCGGCATCCTCATCAACCCCGGTGCCTACTCCCACACATCGGTCGCCATCCTCGACGCCCTGTACGCCTGTGACGGCCTGCCGGTACTTGAGGTGCACATCTCCAACATCCACCAGCGCGAGGAGTTCCGGCACCACTCGTACGTCTCACGCCGCGCCGACGGTGTGATCGCGGGCTGCGGCGTCCAGGGCTACGCGTTCGCGGTGGAGCGGATCGCGGCGCTCGTGGCGCCCGCCGCGGCACACGTGTGAAGACGCCCCTGGCCCGGACCCGTCGGCCGGCGCCCGGCCCGCCTCGGCGTAAAGGCCTGGTCACGCCCGCCGCGACAAGCGGGCGGGGCCGATTGTCAGTGGTGGGTGCCACCATCTGGGCATGAGGTTTCTGGGCATGGGGTTTTCGCTGCGGGCCCTTTGGCGGCCGGCGCCGCCCGTCCGCCGACGCTCACCAGCCGCGTGCGCGCCACTCGGGCAGGTGCGGGCGTTCGGCGCCGAGCGTCGTGTCCTTGCCGTGCCCCGGATAGACCCATGTCTCGTCGGGGAGCGTGTCGAAGATCCTGGTCTCCACGTCGTGGATGAGACGCGTGAAGGCCTCCGGGTCCTTGAAGGTGTTGCCGACCCTGCCAGGGAAGTCCTAGGGTCCTCTACTGTGAACACTAAGACGCTCGCGCGCCGTACCCTCGTCTTCCTGTACGCGCGGATCTCCGAGGACCCGCGCGACCGTCGACGGGGTGTCAACCGGCAGATGAGCGACCTGCGGACGTTCTCTGAGGAGAACGGCTGGGAGGTCGGCGGCGAGTACGTCGAGAACGATGTGAGCGTGCACTCGGGTGAGGAACGCCCCGAGTACGACCGGCTGATGGCCGACGCCATCGAGGCCGCCCGCGAACCGGGCGTTCGGGTCATCGTCGCTGGCTACCATCCGTCGCGCGTGTGGCGGCGCCGTGTTGAGCGGGCGCAGGCGATTGAGGACTTGCGGCACGCGGGGTGCTGGGTGGCGTTCGAGTCGGGCGGCTTGTTCAACATGGCGAAGGCGTCGGACCGGTCACAGCTCGCCAACCTCGGTGAGTCCGACACCGCCGAGTCCGAGGTGAAGAGTGAGCGGGTGGCTCGGGCCGCCCTCGAACGCGCCCAGGAGGGCCGGGCGAACGGCGCCGTGGCCTACGGGTGGCGGCGGCAGTACGAGTACGACGCGCGAGGCCAGGTGAGCGGATTCCATGACGTTGAGGACCCGGTACAGGCCGGGATTGTCCGGGAGATCGTCACGCGCCTGCTGGCCGGAGGCAGCCTCATCGGCATCACGGCTGACCTGAACGAGCGCGGTGTGCCGTCGCCCGGCGCCGGGATGCAGCTCAAGCGGCGGGCGGTCGGGCAGAACGAGGACGGGTCGCTGTGGAACAAGACCAGTGTGAAGAAGCTTGCGCTGCGGCCGGCGAACGTGGGACTGCGCGTGCACCAGGGCGTGGAGTACAAGGCGGCATGGCCAGCGCTCATCACGGACGAGCAGTACGCGCAGCTGCGGAACCTGTTCGCGGAGCGGACCGTGGTGCGGGAGCTGCCGGGGGCGCGGAAGCACCTGCTGACGTGGGGCGAGGTCGCCACATGCGTGCCGTGCGGATCGGTCCTCCGGGTCGCGCTGAAGGGGAACGCGAAGCGGGGCCAGAAGCAGCCGACGTACGTCTGCGACGCGAGCGGCTGCGTCGGCCGGAACGAGGAAGCGCTCGACCGGTACGTGGGGCGCCTGGTCGTGGGGGTGCTATCGCGGCCCGAGGCGGCCGAGGTCTTCCGCGGTGACGACTCGGCGGCCCTGGCCGCCCTGGAGCGGGCGGAGGGGCTGAAGGCGCGCCAGGAGGCGGCGGCGGACGATTACGCGGACGGGATCATCACCCGTGAGCAGTTGCGGCGCATCACGGCGAAGCTGGCGAAGCAGATCACGGACGCGCAGAACGAGGCGCGCCGGTTGCGGCCGGCCTTCGACCTCGACGCTTTCGACGGCCTCGTGGGGCCACGGTCGGCGGAGACGTGGGAAGTGCTCGCGGTGCCGCAGCAGCGGCGGGTCCTGGACGGCCTGGGCCTGCGGTTGAGGGTGCACCGGGTGGCGCGGCGCGGCCCCGGGTTCGACCAGACCACCATTGAGCTCCAGTGGGCGCGGACAAGCGACTGAGGCGCGCGGATGCCATACGGGCGTGGCCCCATGGGATGTCCGGGGGCCACATCTTCGTTCCGGCCGAGGTCGGAGGGCTGCTCAGTCGTCGTGGTTGCCGTGCTTGTCGAACTCGACCGGCTCGCCGGTGCTGACCTCGTGCAGTTTCCCGTCCCGGCCGCGCTGGTAGTACCCGCGACCGCCGGAGTCCTCGAAGTGTGCCGCCCTGCTGGCGCGTGAGCGGTCGTAGCTGCGGATGCCGAGAGGCCGGGCGTAGCGCTGGAAGTCGGCGTTCGCAGTCCCGTCGTCGCCCTCGGGAACGGTGAGCGGGCGGCGGCCCTCGGCCCATGCCCACACGATCGTCGCGTCGACGTGCCCCATGCCGGTCAGAGTGATGCTCACATGTCGTGAGTACGGATCAGAGAGGTCAGCAGGGTGCCGAGTTGGTTCTCCGCGCCTCGTCTGCGCCCCTCGCTGCGACCGCCGGCGCCGTCCTGCTCCCCGAGAAGTACAGCCCCGAACTGACGGCCCGGCCCGATGCGCTGGACGTCGTGTCCGAGGAGTACGCCGAGACGCTGCGCCCGACGAACACCCGCCGCGGCTACGCCTCCGACTGGAAGACCTGGACCCGGTACGCCGCGCTGCGGGCCGTGCCGCTGACGGCCGCCGTCCGCCTCGGCGTGCTGCGGGACTACGTCGACTGGATGTGGCGCGAGGGCGACGAGGACGGTGGCCCGCTCGCCGCGACGACTATCGACCGCAAGTTGGCCGGTCTCGTGGTGATGCTGCGGAAGGAGTACCGCGTCGTCATCAACCCCGACCACACAAAAGCAGCCCGGGAGCTGCTGAAGGACCTGGAGCGGCGCGCGGCCGAGAACCAGGAGGCGCCGCGCGGCCGGGGCAAGGCTCCGGCCGTCACCGTGCCCATGCTGCGCGCCATGGTCGCCGCGTGCCCGGACGGCCTGACCGGCCTCCGCGACCGCGTGACGCTGCTCCTCGCTTTCGCCATCGCCGGACGCCGCCACGAGGTCGCCGGCCTCTCCGTGCGCAGCATGGAGCCCCACGGCGGCCTCGGGATGTACGTCAACGTCCGGGTGTCCAAGACTGACCCGCGCCGGGTGCGCATCCGGTACGCCGAGGACGAGCGGCTGTGCCCCGTGCGCACGTGGCTGGAGTGGAAGGACGCGGCCCGCCTGGAGGAACCGGACACTCCAGCCGTCCGCCGGATGCACCGCACCGGCAGCGTGACCCGGGCTGGACTCTCGTCGCAGTCCGTCGGCAACATCATCACGGCGGCCGGCGACCGCGCGGGCCTTGGCGTCCACCTCACCGGACACTCCATGCGAGCCGGGCTCATCACCGAGGCCAGGCGCCATGGCAAGGACCGGAAGGTCATCGGCTCTACCAGCGGCCACGTGGACGGCAGCCCGGTCCTGGACGGCTACATCCGCGACGTCGACGGCTGGGAGCCGGAGAACAACGCTTTGGCCGGTCTACTGTGACCGGCGGCAGCCGACCCGCGAGGGGCAGTTGCCGTGCGACAAGTAGACTCACCGACAAGACATTCACGCGATGGACCCGGAGCGCGCCGTGACCGTGGCCCGGCGCGCGCTGGCCGACGCGGCGTCGGACGGTTACGTGTCCTGTTGCTTGACGAGCGCGCTGATACGGCGGTGCGCCTCTGCCTTGCTCAGGCCGCGGATCTCGTCGGCACCGACCTCGCGGCCGGCCTTGCCCAACAGGCTCGTCAGATATGAGATCTGCTTCTCTGTGGCCATCGGTTCGGCCGCAGTGTCGGCCGTCGTCCCGACCCGCCGGACGAGGAGGCCGAGGACGTCGACGGAGACGGCGCGCTGCAGGGCGAGGGGCAGCCAGTCAAGTACCGTCCACATCCGGGCGCCGCGTCCGGCTTTCACAGGAAGCCGGTACCAGTCGGTTCGTTCGCCGGTGGTCTGGGATTCCGGCCACGTGAAGTAGTGCAGGAAGTTGTCGCCGTCGAACGAGCCGTTGACGATGCTCATGCCGTCGACCTTGCCATCGTGGATCTGGAATGGGGCTCGCTCCCCTAGGTCTGCGACCTGCCAGCTCAAGGGAACCTCGCGAGCGTTCGGGTAGTCGGTCTGGATCATCAACAGGTACTCGCCGATGGCCTCGGCTGGGTCCTCGTACTCCTCGAAGAGCTCTTGCGACCACAGGACCGGTGACAGCCACAGGGGGCCGGTGTGGGGGAAGCCGTTGCTTCGGCTCTCCCAAGTCCAGACGGTCTGCACGTTGGGCACTGAACATCTCCTCTGGCCGGGTTGGTCAGGCGGGGCAGCGGGCCGCCCCTCTTACCCGAGGCGGCCCGCATTTGCGTGTCAGACAGTGTGGTCGGTGGTCATAACGGAGAGCGTATGGCCGAGAGCCGGTCCCCCGAATGGGAATGCGCAGGTCGCTTCACAGAACGGTGCCCGCTCCGAGTCCGGTCCGGGGCGGGCGCGGCGGTATGGCTGGACAAGGTCGCGTTCACCGCTGCGACTTCCTCCAGCTCCGCGATGCGCGCCTCGACGTGACGGTGGTGTAGTTCCGGATCGGCTTGTCGGAGTTTAGGTGCTCCCGGCTCACCAGCGGCCGCGTGGACGGCAGCCCAGTCCTGGACGGCTACATCCGCGACGTTGACCGCTGGGAGCCGGAGAACAGTCCTTTGGCCGGTCTGTGGTACCCGGCCGCAGCTGACCCCCGAGAGGCAGTTGCCGTGCGACAAGAAGGCCCGCCGACCTGTCCGGTCGTGAGCCTTCTGCTGCGTCTTTGGATGGCTACCAGCCGCGTGCGCGCCACTCCGCGAGGTGGGGCCGCTCGGCGCCGAGGGTGGTGTCCTTGCCGTGGCCGGGGTAGACCCAGGTCTCGTCGGGCAGGCGTCGAAGACCTTGGTCTCCACGCCGTCCATCAGGGAGTTGAACGCCTCTGGGTCGTCGTCCGTGTTGCCGACCCCGCCGGGGAAGAGGCAGTCGCCGGTGAAGACGTGCGGGTGCCCGTGCGGATCGTCGTAGACCAGGGCGATGCTAGCCGGGCGTGTGGCCGACCAGATGCCGGGCGGTGAGCGCGACCCGGCCCACCCGGATCGTGTCGCCGTCCGCCACCGGCACGTCCGTGGGCACGGGGATGCCCTCGGCGTCGTCGCTGCCCGGCATAGGTGCGCGCCCCGGTGGCGTCGACGACCTCCGCGAGCGCCTGCCAGTGGTCGCCGTGCTGGTGGGTGGTGACGACCGAGGCGATGCCGTCGTCGCCGATCAGCGCCAGCAGCGTCGGAGCATCGTTGGCCGCGTCGATGAGCAGCTGCTCGTCCGGTGGCGCGGCAGCGCAGCAGATAGGCGTTGTTGTCCATGGGGCCGACCGCGACCTTGGAGATCATCAGCTCCGTGCAGCTCGTGCACGTCCGGCAGGGCCGCCGACCTGTCACCTGTCCGGTGTATGTCATGGCATCAGCCTAGCAGCCGGTCGTGCCACCGGCGGGGGAGCGCCGGGCCGTGCCCTACAGAGCGGGCAGTGCGGGCAGCTCCGCCCTTGGTCGCAAGGCCCGAGCCGTCCCTTCGGCCGCTGAGCCAGCCGAGCAGGTCCGCGGCCGGTCCCGCTGACCGTCACTCGGGCCGCCCGCTGCGCCGTCCGATGTGCCAGGTCGCCGCCGCCGTGCCGCGTCAGCCGGCCGCCGGCATCGCCCTCGTGGCCGGCGAAGCCGCGCGGCGAGCAGGCCGAGCTGCCCGTCGGCGAAGTCGGCGGGCAGCGCCGTCCAGCGGGTAGCCGGCGCCGAGGTCCACGTGGTGCAGCTCGACCTCGACCAGCCGCCGGAAGGGGATCTCCGAGGCGCGCGTCGGTGACGCCGTTGCGCAGCTCCACGGTGCGCGACCAGTCGGCGGCTGCGGCGCCCGCCGTCCTGGAAGCGGGCCGCGGACTCTCGCGGACGTCGGCGAGCTGCTCGGCGACGGGCGCGGTGCGTCCCGCTCGATGTCCGCGTCGCGGGCCGTCGGCGGACGCGTACATCGGGGTCCGTCGCCGGGCCAGGCAGCGTTGACCAGCGCGTCCGCGTTGCGGGCGAGGTGGGCGAGCGACATGGCCGCGGGTCCAGCCGGGCAGCAGGGACGGCGCCGCGAGCGCGGCGTCGTCGAGCGCGCGGCGACCGCGTGCGAGCAGCCGATCGCGTAGCGCTCAGCGTACAGACGCCAGGTCGCGCACGTGATCGGATTCATGGGACATGACGCTAGCGCCGCCACACGTTCGGGTGAAGACGGGCGCTCCGACGTCCGCAAATCGAATGCGCGTGCTATAGGCTCGGTTGAGTCGAGCAGCTGGCAGTCCGGGTCGGCATCCGAATGCACTGCCGGGCATCAGGCTCTCACCCACAGGCATCACTCGTCGCCGACGGCGGCTCCCCGTAACCTGTCGGAGGGGGCCCACCCCTCTCGTTCTCTCAAGAAAGGTGCGGACCGGCGTGGCCGACCGACTCATCGTCCGTGGCGCTCGCGAGCACAACCTCAAGAACGTCTCGCTCGACCTGCCGCGGGACTCGCTCATCGTGTTCACGGGCTGTCCGGTTCCGGCAAGTCCTCGCTCGCCTTCGACACGATCTTCGCCGAGGGCCAGCGCCGCTACGTCGAGTCGCTCTCCTCCTACGCCCGGCAGTTCCTCGGCCAGATGGACAAGCCGGACGTGGACTTCATCGAGGGCCTGTCGCCGGCGGTCTCCATCGACCAGAAGTCCACCTCGCGCAACCCGCGCTCCACCGTCGGCACCATCACCGAGGTCTACGACTACCTGCGCCTGCTCTTCGCCCGCATCGGCAAGCCGCACTGCCCCGAGTGCGGCCGGCCCATCGCCCGCCAGTCGCCGCAGGCCATCGTCGACCGGGTGCTGGAGCTGGAGGAGGGCAGCCGCTTCCAGGTGCTCTCGCCGCTGGTGCGCGAGCGCAAGGGCGAGTTCGTCGACCTCTTCTCCGACCTGCAGACCAAGGGCTACAGCCGGGCCCGGGTGGACGGCGCCACCATCCAGCTCACCGACCCGCCGAAGCTGAAGAAGCAGGAGAAGCACACCATCGAGGTGGTCGTCGACCGCCTCACCGTCAAGGACAGCGCCAAGCGCCGGCTCACCGACTCGGTGGAGACCGCGCTCGGCCTGTCCGGCGGCATGGTCATCCTCGACTTCGTCGACCTGCCCGAGGACGACCCGCAGCGCGAGCGGATGTTCTCCGAGCACCTCTACTGCCCTTACGACGACCTGTCCTTCGAGGAGCTGGAGCCGCGCTCCTTCTCCTTCAACTCGCCCTTCGGCGCCTGCCCCGACTGCACCGGCATCGGCACCCGGATGGAGGTCGACCCCGAGCTGATCGTCCCCGACGAGGAGAAGTCGCTCGACGAGGGCGCCATCGCACCCTGGTCGCACGGCCACACCAAGGAGTACTTCGACCGGCTGGTCGACGCGCTCGCCGAAGAGCTCGGCTTCCGCACCGACATCCCGTTCGCCGGCCTGCCGCAGCGCGCCAAGAAGGCCCTGCTGCACGGGCCACAAGACCCAGATCGAGGTCCGCTACCGCAACCGCTACGGCCGTGAGCGGGTCTACACCACCCCGTTCGAGGGCGCCATGCCGTTCGTCAAGCGGCGCCACAGGAGGCCGAGAGCGACTCCAGCCGCGAGCGCTTCGAGGGCTACATGCGCGAGGTGCCCTGCCCCACCTGCGAGGGCACCCGCCTCAAGCCGATCGTGCTCGCCGTCACCGTGCATGGAGAAGTCCATCGCCGACGTCTCCGCGATGTCGATCAGCGACTGCGCGGAATTCCTGCGCCAGGCTGAAGCTCAGCCGCCCGCGACAAGAAGATCGCCGAGCGGGTGCTCAAGGAGGTCAACGAGCGGCTGCGCTTCCTCGTCGACGTCGGCCTCGACTACCTCTCGCTGAACCGCGCCGCGGGCACCCTCTCCGGCGGCGAGGCCCAGCGCATCCGGCTGGCCACCCAGATCGGCTCGGGCCTGGTCGGCGTGCTCTACGTGCTGGACGAGCCGTCGATCGGCCTGCACCAGCGCGACAACCACCGCCTGATCGAGACCCTGGTACGGCTGCGCGACCTGGGCAACACGCTGATCGTCGTCGAGCACGACGAGGACACCATCAAGACCGCCGACTGGGTCGTCGACATCGGCCCCGGCGCCGGCGAGCACGGCGGCAAGGTCGTGCACTGCGGCTCGCTCGAAGGAGCTGCTGGCCAACGAGGAGTCGATCACCGGTGCCAGTACCTGGCCGGCAAGCGGTCCATCCCGCTCCCCGGACATCCGCCGCCCCGTCGACCGCAAGCGGCAGGCTGACGGTGCACGGCGCCCGCGAGCACAACCTCCAGGACATCGACGTCGTCCTTCCCGCTCGGCGTGCTTCACCGCCGTCACCGGAGTCTCCGGATCCGGCAAGTCCACGCTGGTCAACGACATCCTCTACACCCACCTGGCCCGCGAGCTGAACGGCGCGCGCAGTGTCCCGGGCCGCCACACCCGGGTCGACGGCGACGACCTGGTCGACAAGGTCGTGCACGTCGACCAGTCGCCGATCGGCCGCACCCCGCGCTCCAACCCGGCGACGTACACCGGAGTCTTCGACCACGTCCGCAGGCTCTTCGCGGAGACCATGGAGGCGAAGGTCCGCGGCTACCTGCCCGGCCGCTTCTCCTTCAACGTCAAGGGCGGCCGCTGCGAGAACTGCTCCGGCGACGGCACGATCAAGATCGAGATGAACTTCCTGCCGGACGTCTACGTGCCCGTGCGAGGTCTGCCACGGTGCGCGGTACAACCGGGAGACCCTGGAGGTGCACTACAAGGGCAAGTCCATCGCCGAGGTGCTGGACATGCCCATCGAGGAGGCGCTGGACTTCTTCGAGGCGGTGCCCGACCATCGCCCGCCACCTGCGCACCCTCCACGAGGTCGGCCTCGGGCTACGTCCGGCTCGGCCAGTCCGCGCCGACGCTGTCCGGCGGCGAGGCCCAGCGCGTGAAGCTCGCCACCGAGCTGCAGAAGCGCTCCACCGGCCGCACGGTCTACGTGCTGGACGAGCCGACCACCGGCCTGCACTTCGAGGACATCAGCAAGCTGATCAAGGTGCTGTCCGGCCTGGTCGACAAGGGCAACACGGTGATCGTCATCGAGCACAACCTGGACGTCATCAAGACCGCCGACTGGGTCGTCGACATGGGCCCCGAGGGCGGCAGCGGCGGCGGTCTGGTGATCGCCGAGGGCACCCCGGAGGAGGTCGCCGGGATCCCGGCCAGCCACACCGGCAAGTTCCTGCGGGACATCCTCGACCCGGAGCAGATCAGCGACGCGACGACCCGGGTGACGAAGACCAGGACCACGGCAAGGACCGCGACGAAGGGAAGCGGTACCAGCGGCACACGCAAGCGGGCGGCGGCCAAACGCTCCGCCTGAGGCGCGGGCCGGGGCGTGTACCGGTAATCTGCCGGGCCGCTCCGGCACCGCTGCGGTGCCGGAGCGCCGGCAGGTCAGGACAGTGCCGGTGCGCCTCCCGCCACCACCTCGGAGGCGAACGGCGGCTGTGCGCCGGGCCGTGAGCAGGTGATCGCCGCGGCCCGGGCTGCGAACCCGAGGACGTCGCACCAGAGCGACCCGTCCAGCGCGGCCGCCGCGTCCACGCAGAGCGCGTCGTGCGCGGCGAGCCGGTGCAGCAGCGCGGCGTTCACCGTGTCCCCGGCGCCGATCGTGTCGACCACCTCGACCGGCTCGCCCGGCACCGTGAACTCCCCGCGCCGCGTCAGCACCGTCAGCCCGTCGCCGCCGCGGGTCAGCACGACCGCCGCGGGCCCGGCCGCCAGCCACTCCCGCGGGCTGCCGCCCAGCCAGGCGGCATCGTCCTCCGACAGCTTCAGCAGCCCGGTGTACGGCAGCCAGGAGTAAAAACGGGCCCGGTAGGCGTCCGGGTCGGGAATCAGTCCTGCGCGAATGTTCGGGTCGAGCGCCGTGAACACGCCCTGCCCCGCCGCGGTCCGCAGCAACTCCTCGTACGCGCTCGCACCCGGTTCGAGCACCAGGGAGCAGGTGCCGAAGGACACCGCCCGCGTGCCCTCGGGAAGCGCGTCGGGCCGTGTGAAGAGCCGGTCCGCGGTGCCCTCGACGTAGAACGAGTACGCGGCGGACCCATCCGCGCCGACCGAGGCCACCGCCAGCGTCGTCGGCTCCGCACCGCGCTGCACATACGACACGTCCACGCCCGCCGCCCGCAGCCCGTCGAGCAGCGCCTCCCCGAACGCGTCCCCGGACACCCGCGAGCAGAACGCGACTGGGGAGCCCAGCCGGCCCAGGGCGACCGCGGTGTTGTACGGGCCGCCGCCGAGCCGCGGCGACAGCGCGGCCAGCCATCCCGAGGCCTCCGGAACCGGTCGATCAGGGCCTCACCTGCCACGACGATCACTACACGAGTCCTTTCACGGCGGGCTGCCACAGGCCGCCGGTGCACGGCGCCGGTGCCGATACGGCGGTAACGCCGGCCGGCTGGCACGCACGGCGCTCGCGCGCGGCGGCAGACGGAGGCGGATGCGGATACTGCTGACACGTATGGTGCTACGCCGAGAATCCCACCGTCACCGGCCCCGGCCCGCCCAGGCCGTACTGCCTCGCCCGCAGGTCGGCCTCGTCCGCAGCGCCGGTCAAAGGCCCCGCCCTACTCCCAGACCCACCCGATCCCCAGCAGCCCGGCCCGTACCTGGGTCTCCACGAGATGGACGCAGCCGTGCTGGCCGCTCAGGGCGAGCTCCTGGTGGCCGCTGCGTGCCGCCAGCGGCGCGTGCTGGGCGAAACGGTGGCAGTGCGCGGGCAGCGCCTGAGCGGCGAAGCGCACCTGGAGCAGGTACTGGCCGCCCGCGAGGCCAAAACCCCGGACGTACTCCGACGACGACCCGCCCGTGCCGTCCTCGACGGCGTACCGGAATACATGCGTGTCACCGGAGCGTAGTCGAGTATCGAACAGTATTTCGATCGCGAGTGTGTCGGTCTCCTCGCACCAGCGCGTCCGGCCGGTACGGCAGTTCTCCAGCGCCCGCACCGAGATCCGCTCCGGATCGCAGCCGGGACCGCCGTGGTGCAGCGCCACATAGCGGTCCGGGCCGTCCGTGTGGGCGCGGACCACGTGCTGTGAGTCGGTGCCGAGAAGCTCACGCCGGGCGCCGATCCGTACGCATTCGTGGTGGCTCAGCGAGCGTAGCCCGCCATCCGTCGGCAATCCCGCCTCCGTCGGCAGCCGCTCCACCGCTCCCGGGACTCCCGGGGCCGGAGCGGGGGAGGGGCGAGGGTTCGCGGAAGGCTGCTGCGCGTCTTCGGTCGTCGGGCTCTGCACCAGCAGGTGAAGCAAGGATTCGTCAGGCAGCTGAAGGATGTCCTCCAGGGCGCGCACGGCGCGCAGGGACTCGTCGCGCTGCGGGCGGCGGGCGCCCTGCTGCCAGTAACTCAGACTCGTCACCCCGACGTTGACACCACGGCGGGCGAGGTGGTGCTGGACGCGCTGCAGCGACAGCCCTCTGGCATGGATGGCGGCCCGCAGGGCGACATGGAAGGGGCCGGTGCTCAGCGCCGACTCCAGTTCCGTCGTGGCGGCGTCCGCGAAGTGTGTGCTGTGCCGCATGCAGGGGCCTCTCTGTGCGTGGTCATACCGCAGGACCGGGCCGTTCGAGCTGGTCGCAGGGTCGGCACGCCTGGTGCGCGCGGGAGGCCCGCAGTCCCCTTGCCGCCCGCCTGGCCCCGGTCTCCCCGCATTCAATCGCGTTGACTTGCACCCGACAACGCTTCGGCCCGTGCGTGCCGCCCGTACGCCCGTGCGCGCCCTCGTCGCACCACCGCAGCACGGCGCCGCCCCGCCCGTGGCGCGTTACCGCGCGGTGGCCGAGCGGAGTTACGTTGTCAGTGCCCGCCATTAGGGTGTGAGACATGGCAGACCCCTCCAGCTACCGCCCCAAGCCGGGACAGATCCCCGACTCCCCGGGGGTCTACAGGTTCCGTGACGAGCACCGCCGGGTGATCTACGTCGGCAAGGCGAAAAGCCTGCGCCAGCGCCTGTCGAGCTACTTCCAGGACCTCGCCGGCCTGCACCCGCGCACCCGCACCATGGTCACCACGGCCGCCTCCGTGGAGTGGACGGTGGTGTCGACCGAGGTCGAGGCGCTGCAGCTGGAGTACTCCTGGATCAAGGAGTACGACCCTCGTTTCAACGTCAAATACCGCGACGACAAGAGCTACCCGTACCTCGCGGTGACGATGAACGAGCTAATCCCGCGCGTCCAGGTCATGCGCGGCCACAAGCGCAAGGGCGTGCGGTATTTCGGTCCGTACGGACACGCCTGGGCGATCCGCGACACCGTCGACCTGATGCTGCGCGTCTTCCCGGTACGCACCTGCTCCGCCGGAGTGTTCAAGAACGCCGCCCGCACCGGCCGCCCCTGCCTGCTCGGCTACATCGACAAGTGCTCGGCCCCCTGCGTGGGGCGCGTCTCGCCGGATGAGCACCGGGAACTCGCCGAGGAGTTCTGCGACTTCATGGCCGGCCGCACTGGCACCTACCTGCGCCGTCTGGAGCAGCAGATGGCCGAGGCGTCCGAGGAGATGGAGTACGAGCGCGCGGCCCGGTTGCGCGACGACATACAAGCGCTCCGCAAAGCCATGGAGAAGAACGCGGTCGTCCTCACCGACGCCACGGACGCCGACCTGATCGCCCTCGCCGAGGACGAGCTCGAAGCCGCCGTGCAGATCTTCCATGTCCGCGGCGGGCGGGTGCGCGGCCAGCGCGGCTGGGTCACCGACAAGGTCGAGGAGGTCAACACCACCGACCTCGTCGAATCCGCCCTCCAGCAGCTCTACGGGGAGGAGAAGGGCGACGCGGTGCCCAAGGAGGTCCTGGTGCCCGTGCTGCCCGAGCCGGTGGAGCCGGTACAGGACTGGCTGATGGGCCGCCGCGGGTCGCAGGTGTCGCTGCGGGTGCCGCAGCGCGGCGACAAGCGTGCCCTCATGGAGACCGTGCGGCGCAATGCCCAGCAGGCCCTCGCCCTGCACAAGACCAAGCGCGCCTCGGACCTCACCACCCGCTCGCGCGCCCTGGAGGAGATCGCCGAGACCCTCGCCCTGGACAGCGCTCCGCTGCGCATCGAGTGCTACGACATCTCGCATCTCCAGGGCGACGACGTCGTGGCCTCGATGGTCGTCTTCGAAGACGGACTCGCCCGCAAGAGCGAGTACCGCCGCTTCCAGATCAAGGGCTTCGCCGGACAGGACGACGTCCGGTCCATGCACGAAGTGATCACCCGCCGCTTCAAGCGCTACCTCGCCGAGAAGGAGAAGACGGGGGAGTGGACCGCGGAGGGTACGGGTGAGAGTGCCGGTGAGACGTTCCCGCTGACCCCCGAGCAGGCGCAGGAGCAGGCCTACGAGGCTGCAGACGCGCCCTCTGCCTCCGGACCGGCAGCCGGAGCCCCCGGAGCGCCGGAGAGCACCGGATGGGACGAGGTGGAGAGCACCGGATCTGGCGAGGGCTCCGGACCGGCCGAGGGTCCGGGCGGGCCGGAGACATCAGAGCCGGCCGAGGGCTCGGGCGGGCCGCAGGCCTTGGAAGGGGCCGAGGGCCCACCTGGGCCGGAGGGCGCCGAACTGGCTCCGGTGGCCGACGCCGCCCCTTCGGCCTTCACCGACGAGGACGGCCGCCCCAGGCGGTTCGCCTACCCGCCGCAGCTCGTCGTCGTCGACGGCGGACAGCCCCAGGTCGCTGCCGCCCAGCGTGCTCTGGACGAGCTGGGCATCGACGATATCGCCGTCTGCGGCCTCGCCAAGCGCCTGGAGGAGGTCTGGGTACCCGGTGAGGACGACCCTGTGGTGCTGCCGCGCACCAGTGAAGGCCTGTACCTGCTTCAGCGGGTGCGCGACGAGGCGCACCGCTTCGCGATCACCTATCAGCGCACCAAACGGGCCAAGCGCTTCAGGTCGGGTCCGCTGGACGAGGTGCAGGGGTTGGGTGATTCCCGTCAGCAGGCTCTGATCAAGCACTTCGGGTCGGTGAAGCGGCTACGATCCGCGACAATCGACCAGATCTGTGAAGTTCCGGGCGTCGGTCGCAAGACCGCGGAAGCAATCGTCGCGGCCTTCGCGCAGGCGGCTCCCACCGCCCCCGCCGTGAACACGGCGACCGGAGAGATCATTGAAGACAGTGAGGACGACGCGCCCGTCTCCGCGGGCGCCTCGGACGACCGACGGGGGCAGGAGAGATGACCAACCACGCTGAGAACGCAGGAAACGCAGGAAACGCAGGAAACGCAGGAAACACCGGGAACACCGTACCGGCCTCGCCCGGTGCGCCCGGCGCGCGCGACGAGGGCCACACGCACCACGCGGCCCACCACACCCACGAGGACTCACACGCGACGGACGAGCGCGTCCCGCGCGGCGAGCAGCACGAGCACGGCCCGCAGACGGCCCCGGGTCCGACGGTGCCTTCGGTGTCCGAGGCTCCTGAGGCGCCCTTGGCCGTCGACGCCCCGATCCCCGAGCTCGTCATCATCTCGGGCATGTCGGGCGCGGGCCGTTCCACCGCGGCGAAGTGCCTGGAGGACCTGGGCTGGTTCGTCGTCGACAATCTGCCGCCTGCCCTGATCCCCACCATGGTGGAGCTCGGCGCCCGCTCGCAGGGCAATGTCGCCAGGATCGCGGTCGTCGTCGATGTGCGGGGCCGCCGCTTCTTCGACAACCTCCGTGAATCCCTCGCCGACCTGGAGACCCGGCACGTCACCCGGCGGATCGTCTTCCTGGAGTCCTCCGACGACGCGCTGGTGCGCCGTTTCGAGTCCGTGCGCCGCCCGCACCCGCTCCAGGGCGACGGGCGTATCACCGACGGCATCGCGGCCGAACGTGAACTGCTGCGCGAACTGCGCGGCGACTCCGACCTCGTCATCGACACCTCCAGCCTGAACGTGCACGAGTTGCGCGCCAAGATGGACGCGCAGTTCGCGGGCGACGAGGAGCCGGAGCTGCGGGCCACCGTGATGTCGTTCGGCTTCAAGTACGGGCTGCCGGTCGACGCCGACCTGGTCGCCGACATGCGCTTCTTGCCGAACCCGCACTGGGTCCCCGAGCTGCGCCCCTTCACCGGGCTCAACGAGGAGGTCGCCGCGTACGTCTTCAACCAGCCCGGTGCCAAGGAGTTCCTCGACCGCTACGCCGAGCTGCTCCAGCTCATCGCCGCGGGCTACCGCCGCGAGGGCAAGCGCTATGTGACCGTCGCGGTGGGCTGCACCGGCGGCAAGCACCGCTCGGTGGCCATGTCGGAAAGACTCGCCGCCAGACTCGCCGCCGAGGGTGTGGAGACCGTCATCGTCCACCGGGACATGGGCCGCGAATGACCGAGCGCACCGTGGGGGCGCTGTCCCGGCTGTCGCCGGGGGGACCCCCGCCCAGGCTCGCCAAGCGCTGGGGGAGGCTCGACCGGCTTCGCCGCACCATGCTGCCCGGGCAGGGCGAGCCGGACCGCACGGGCGACAAGGCCGACCGGAGCGAACCGGGCCGTCCCCGCGCCCGGCCCATGCGCGCCGCGCGCGGGCAGCGCGGCACACAGCCCAAGGTGGTCGCGCTCGGCGGTGGCATGGGCCTGTCCGCCTCGCTGGCCGCGCTGCGCCGCATCACCGGCGACCTCACGGCCGTCGTCACCGTCGCCGACGACGGCGGCTCCAGCGGGCGGCTGCGCGACGAGCTCGGCGTGCTGCCCCCGGGCGACCTGCGCAAGGCGCTGGCCGCGCTCTGCGGCGACGACGACTGGGGCCAGACCTGGGCTCGCGTCATCCAGCACCGCTTCCAGTCCCAGGGTGAGATGCACGGCCACGCGGTCGGCAACCTCCTCATCGTCGCCCTGTGGGAACAGCTCGGCGACCATGTCCAGGCCCTGGACCTGGTCGGCAAACTGCTCGGCGCGCAGGGCCGGGTGCTGCCGATGTCCGCGGTGCCGCTGGAGCTCCAGGCCCTGGTGCGCGGCCACGACCCGGCCCGCCCCGACGACGTCGACACCGTGCGCGGCCAGTCGACCGTCGCACTCACCCCCGGCGAAGTGCAGTCCGTGCGCCTCGTGCCGCACGACCCGCCCGCCGTCCCCGAGGCCGTGTCCGCGGTCCTGGACGCCGACTGGGTGGTGCTCGGCCCCGGCTCCTGGTTCACCTCCGTGATCCCGCACCTGCTCGTCCCGGATCTCCTGCACGCACTGGAGGAGACCAGGGCACGCCGCGTCCTGTCTTTGAACCTCGCTCCGCAGCCCGGCGAAACCGAGGGCTTCTCCCCGCAGCGTCATTTGGAGGTTTTGGGGCGACACGCCCCTAAACTCGCCCTGGACGTGGTGCTGGCCGATGAGGCTGCCGTGCCCGATGCCGGCTCCCTCACCGAGGCGGCCCGCGGGTTCGGTGCCGCCGTCGAGCTGGCGCCTGTGGCCCGGCCCGACGGCAGCCCCCGGCATGATCCGGAGCTGCTGGCCGCCGCGTACGACCGTATTTTTCGGATGCATGGAAGGATCGGCCCATGGCGATGACGGCAGCGGTGAAGGATGAGATCTCTCGGCTCCCCGTCACCCGGACCTGCTGCAGAAAGGCGGAGGTCTCGTCGATCCTGCGGTTCGCGGGCGGGCTGCACCTGGTCAGCGGGCGGATCGTGATCGAGGCGGAGCTCGACACGGCGATGGCGGCGCGCCGCCTCAAGCGCGACATTCTTGAGATTTTCGGGCATGGCTCCGAGCTGATCGTGATGGCTCCCGGAGGGCTGCGCCGCGGCTCGCGTTACGTCGTACGGGTGGTTGCGGGCGGTGATCAGCTGGCCCGTCAGACGGGGCTCGTGGACGGCCGCGGCCGGCCCATCCGGGGGCTGCCGCCACAGGTGGTCTCGGGGGCCACGTGCGATGCGGAGGCCGCCTGGCGCGGCGCGTTCCTCGCCCACGGCTCGCTCACCGAGCCCGGCCGCTCCTCCTCGCTGGAGGTCACCTGCCCGGGGCCCGAGGCGGCGCTCGCGCTGGTCGGCGCCGCGCGGCGGCTGCAGATCTCCGCCAAGGCCCGCGAGGTGCGCGGCGTGGACCGTGTCGTGGTCCGTGACGGTGACGCCATCGGCGCCCTGTTGACGCGGCTGGGCGCCCATGAGTCCGTGCTGGCCTGGGAGGAGCGGCGGATGCGGCGCGAGGTGCGCGCCACCGCCAACCGCCTGGCCAACTTCGACGACGCCAACCTGCGCCGCTCGGCCCGTGCCGCCGTCGCCGCGGGCGCCCGCGTCCAGCGCGCCCTGGAGATCCTCGGCGACGACGTCCCCGAGCATCTGGCGGCGGCCGGCCGGCTGCGCATGGAGCACAAGCAGGCGTCCCTGGAGGAGCTCGGCGCCCTCGCCGACCCGCCGCTCACCAAGGACGCCGTCGCGGGCCGCATCCGGCGCCTGCTCGCCATGGCCGACAAGCGCGCCCAGGACCTCGGCATCCCCAGCACGGAATCCAGCCTCACGGAGGAGATGGCGGAGAACATGGTGGGCTGAGCGGTCCGCCGCCGCGGCCCGCTCCTTCCGTGAACGGACCGCGGCGCGTCCACGCCGCCCCGGCGGCCTCGGCCGGCAACACCTGGGGGACCTCTGCCCGAACATGAAGAGACCGCCCGGCAACGAGAAAGAGACAGCCCCGACCCCAGGAACGAAGGCCTCCGGGCCCTACTGGCGAGTATGCGACGCGGCACATGCCAGCCAGGCCTTGGATGTCACTGAGGGGCCCCCGGAGAGGTAGGGTCATAGATGGTCGGGGACATCCCATACAACTCGCCGGCGTCACATACCCGGCGTACCAACGAGGAGATCGGTTCGTGACGATCCGCGTAGGCATCAACGGCTTTGGCCGCATCGGGCGTAACTACTTCCGCGCGCTGCTGAAGCAGGGTGCAGACATTGAGATCGTGGCTGTCAACGACCTGGGTGACACCGCGACCACCGCTCACCTGCTGAAGTACGACACCGTCCTCGGCCCCCTTGCGGCCGAGGTGTCGCACACCGCCGACAGCATCACCGTCGACGGCAAGTCGTTCAAGGTGTTCTCTGAGCGCAACCCCGCCGACATTCCGTGGAGCGAGCTGGACATCGACATCGTCGTCGAGTCCACGGGCATCTTCACGAAGCGTCGCCGACGCCGCCCAGCATCTCGGGGGCAGCGTCAAGAAGGTCCTCATCTCGGCCCCGGCCAAGGACGAGGACATCACCATCGTCCTGGGCGTCAACGAGGACAAGTACGACGCGGCGCAGCACCACGTCATCTCCAACGCCTCCTGCACGACCAACTGCGTCGCGCCCATGGCGAAGGTCCTCGACGAGAGCTTCGGCATCGTCAAGGGCCTGATGACGACCTTCCACGCGTACACGAACGACCAGCGCATCCTGGACTTCCCGCACAAGGACCTGCGTCGCGCCCGTGCCGCCGCGCAGAACATCATTCCGACCACCACCGGCGCCGCGAAGGCCACCGCGCTGGTCCTGCCGCAGCTCAAGGGCAAGCTGGACGGCCTGTCGTTCCGCGTCCCGGTCGTGACCGGTTCCGTGATCGACCTCGTCATCGACCTGGAGCGCGAGGTCACCAAGGACGAGGTCAACGCCGCGTTCCTGAAGGCCTCCCAGGGCGCGCTCAAGGGTCTGCTGGCGTACACGAGCCCGATCGTCTCCTCGGACATCGTGTCCAGCCCGGTCTCCTGCACCTTCGACTCGCCCCTCACCATGGTGATGGGCGGCAACCAGGTGAAGACCGTCGGCTGGTACGACAACGAGTGGGGCTACTCCAACCGCCTCGTCGACCTCACGGTCTTCGTCGGCAACCAGCTCTGATCCGTATCTGATACGGCATCCACACGGCAGAAGCTCGATGTGCGAGACAGGGTCCGGACGCGCGCCGACGAAGCGCCGCCCGGGCCCGTCACATGTCCGGCCTCGTCGTGCGGCCCGTCCGCGCAGCCTGATCGTGCCGCCTGGATACGACAGCCCCCCAGAGTCAGAGCCCTCCTAGGAGTCCACCTATGAAGACGATCGACGAACTTCTCACTGAGGGAGTCGACGGCCGGCGGGTCTTCGTCCGCGCCGACCTCAACGTGCCCCTCGCCGATGGCGTCATCACCGACGACGGCCGCATCCGCGCCGTCCTGCCCACCGTCAAGGCGCTCGCCGACGCCGGTGCCAAAGTGGTCGTCGCCTCCCATCTGGGCCGCCCCAAGGGCGCGCCGGACCCGGCCTTCTCACTGCTGCCCGCCGCCCAGCGGCTCGGCGAACTCCTCGGCGCGCCCGTCGCGTTCGCCCAGGACACCGTCGGCCCCGCCGCCCATGACGCGGTGGACGGCCTGCAGCCCGGCCAGGTCGCCGTGATCGAGAACCTCCGCTTCAACTCGGGGGAGACCAGCAAGGACGACGCCGAGCGCGGTGCGTTCGCCGACCAGCTCGCCGCTCTCGCCGACGTCTACGTGGGCGACGGCTTCGGCGCCGTGCACCGCAAGCACGCCTCGGTCTTCGACGTGCCCGCCCGTCTGCCGCACTACGCGGGCTACCTCATCGCCCGTGAGGTCGGTGTCCTGAAGAAGCTTACCGAGGACGTTAAGCGGCCCTACGCGGTCGTTCTGGGCGGCGCCAAGGTCTCCGACAAGCTCGGCGTCATCGACCACCTCCTGGAGAAGGCGGACCGCATCCTCATCGGCGGCGGCATGGTCTTCACGTTCCTCAAGGCCCAGGGGCACGAGGTCGGTACCTCGCTGCTCCAGGAGGACCAGGTTCCGGCCGTCCAGGAGTATCTGCGGCGCGCCGAGGAGCACGGTGTGGAATTCGTGCTGCCCGTCGACTCCTGGCGGCTGCCACGTTCCCCGACCTGAAGACGAAGGCCCCGTCGAACCCGGGCACGTACCCCGCGGACGGTATCCCCAGCGACCGGCTGGGCCTGGACATCGGCCCCGAGAGCAGCAAGCTCTACGCCTCGAAGCTCGCCGACGCGGCCACCGTCTTCTGGAACGGTCCGATGGGTGTCTTCGAGCACCCCGACTACGCCGAGGGCACCAAGGCGGTTGCCCAGGCCCTCGTCGAGTCCTCGGCCTTCACGGTCGTCGGCGGTGGGGACTCGGCCGCGGCCGTCCGCATCCTGGGCTTCGACGAGAACGCATTCGGCCATATTTCGACCGGTGGCGGAGCATCCCTCGAATACCTTGAGGGCAAGACGCTCCCCGGACTCGCCGCACTGGAGAACTGACACCACACATGACGAACAACAGCACCCGCACGCCTTTCATGGCGGGCAACTGGAAGATGAACCTCAATCACCTGGAGGCCATCGCCCAAGTCCAGAAGCTCGCCTTCGCCCTCTCCGACAAGGACTTCGCGGCCGTCGAGGTCGCCGTCCTCGTCCCCTTCACCGACCTGCGCTCCGTACAGACCTTGATCGACGGCGACAAGCTCAAGATCAAATACGGTGCCCAGGACGTCTCCGCGCAGGACTCCGGTGCCTACACCGGCGAAATCTCGGGCCCCATGCTCGCCAAGCTGAAGTGCGCCTATGTGGCCATCGGTCACTCGGAGCGCCGTCAGTACCACGCGGAGTCCGACGAGCTGTGCAACGCCAAGGTGAAGGCCGCCTTCAAGCACGGCCTGACACCGATCCTGTGCGTCGGTGAGGCCCTGGACATCCGCAAGGCGGGCCAGCAGGTGCCGTACACGCTGAACCAGCTCGACGCCGCCCTCAAGGACATCCCGGCCGAACAGGCCGAGTCCATCGTGATCGCTTACGAGCCCGTCTGGGCCATCGGTACCGGCGAGGTCGCCACCCCTGAGGACGCCCAGGAGGTCTGCGGCGCGATCCGCGGCCGGCTCGCCGAGCTGTACTCACAGGACCTGGCCGACCAGGTCCGCATCCAGTACGGCGGCTCCGTGAAGTCCGGGAACATCGCCGCGATCATGTCCCAGCGCGATGTGGACGGTGCCCTGGTCGGCGGCGCGTCGCTGGATATCGAGGAATTCGTCAAGATCGTGCGATTCCGCGATCAGTGAGCAGTAGTGCGGCGCAGTAACGCTGCAATGAAGTAATGCAGTAAGCAGGACAGTAAGAGGCACCGCTGATCACAGGGTGTGTGTCGGCATGTGGCAGCGGGTGTGTTCGTGGCCCGGATAAGCCCGGAGGGGTCTGTTCGCGACCGGTCGGCACACTCCTGTGATCAGCACTGTCCGGCGTGTGATCGGTACCTTCCGGCGATGGCTGTCTGCGGTGAGTAGGCGCCGACAGCGATCCGTCGTACTCTTGCGGGGGCCGGACAGGCGGTGCACCTGAGGGACACTGTCTGTATACGGCCCCCGTGTCGTTCATCCGTAGCCGAGGAACATCCGAGGAAAGGTCCCAGCCGTGGTTTTGGGGTTCTCGATCGCCTTGATCGTCTTCAGCCTGCTGCTGATGCTGCTGGTACTGATGCACAAGGGCAAGGGCGGCGGCCTCTCCGACATGTTCGGTGGCGGCATGCAGTCGTCCGTCGGCGGCTCGTCGGTTGCCGAGCGCAACCTGGACCGCATCACCGTGGTGCTCGGTCTGCTGTGGGCGACGTGCATCATCGTCCTCGGCATCGTGATGTAGCACAGGGTCGGCAGCGGCACGAGCGCACACATCGCATCCGCGTCTCCATGGCCCTCATGTCACGTACTCCCCGGCGAGCGCGGCCTATCATGGGTCTGCATGAGGGGATGGGGTAACTCCTCTCACTGGACGCGCGTTGGGCCTTACGTAGACTTGAGGCCCCGCAGCGGAGCGAGCCTTCGATTCGCTCCGCGGCACCATTACGCAGGGAGTTACGACCGTGGCAAGTGGCAACGCGATCCGTGGAAGCCGGGTCGGGGCGGGGCCGATGGGCGAGGCCGAGCGCGGCGAGTCCGCGCCACGTCTGCGCATCTCCTTCTGGTGCTCGAACGGGCACGAGACCCAGCCGAGTTTCGCCAGCGACGCGCAGGTTCCCGAGACCTGGGACTGCCCACGCTGCGGCTTTCCGGCCGGGCAGGACAGGGACAGCCCGCCGGACCCGCCGCGCACCGAGCCCTACAAGACGCACCTCGCCTATGTGCGGGAGCGGCGCAGTGACGCCGACGGGGAAGCGATCCTCGCCGAAGCACTCGCCAAACTCCGCGGCGAAATCTAGCGTCGCGTCAACTGACGTTCGCCCGTTGAGGAGGACGTCCGGAGCGTGCTCTGGGGGTGCCCCCTGCTCGAAGAGCTTGGGGGAGTGCCGGCCGGGAGTACTCGTACGCATGGGGGCACCTCCCAGGCCCCTGGGGCCTGGGGGAGTACGGGGGCTTTGGTCCGGTGCGGTGAGCGTGTGTGCCGGGCGTCGCGACGGAGTGGACGTCACCATCGCGGCACCAGACCTTGAAGTCCGACCGGGCGCCCCTGGCGCCGGGCCGGACTTCTCGCGTTGCGGGGCCTGTTGCTCGCGCGCGCGGTGACGGTACGCGTGCCCTGCGCTCTGTTATCCGCCCTGGTCGCAGCCGATTGTCAGTGGCACCCTCTACGTTTTCCCAGCGGTGGTCCGCGAGGCGCCAAAGCCTCGCGGACCACCGCTGGGAACCAGAGGGGGAATCGTGACGGCTGCCGATGCGCCGGCGAGTGCGCTGGAGGAGAGGGCCGGGCCCAGCTGGCGCGGAGGATTCGGGCGGCTGTGGACGGCGGCCGTGCTCTCCCGCTTCGGAGACGCGCTGCGCACGGCCGCGCTGCCCCTGCTCGCCGCCTCGCTCACCGACCAGCCGCTGCTCATCGCCTCCGTGACGGCCTGCGGCTATCTGCCGTGGCTCGTGTTCGGACTGCTCGGCGGCGCGGTCGCCGACCGGGTCGACCAGCGGCGCGCCATGTGGTCCGTGGACGTCACGCGCGGTCTGCTGGTCGCGGCCTTCGCGGCGGCCGTGGCGCTGGGCCATGCCGGCATGGGACTGCTCATCGCGCTGGCCTTCACCCTCACCACCCTCCAGACCCTCTTCGACAACGCGGCCACCGCCCTGCTGCCCGCCGTCGTGGACAAGACCGCCTTGGGCCGGGCCAACAGCCGCCTGATGACCGGTCAGCGCATCGCCGGCGGTCTGCTGGGCCTGCCGCTGGTACCGCTGCTGCTGACCACCGAGGCCGCCCTGCCATACGAGGCCGACGCACTGACGTACTTCGCCGCCGCCGCACTCGTCGCCTCGCTGCGCACCCCGGCCCCCGACCGACCGCCGCGCACGGCCGCGCACACCCTGCGCACGGACATCACGGAGGGCCTGCGGGCCCTGTGGCACGATCGCGCCCTGCGCGGCCTCTGCACGGCGACCGCGCTGTGCAACATCGGCATGGGCGCCGCCATCGCCACCCTGGTACTGCTCGCCACCCGTTGGCTCGGCCTCAGCAACACGCAGTACATGGCGGCCATGACGGTCTACACGCTGGGTGCGCTGGCGGGCGGTGCGCTCGCCGCCCGCCTCACCGCCGGTCTGGGGCGGATGCGGAGCGTATGCCTGGCGGGCGCCGCCCAGACCGTCGCCCTGGCCGCCATCGGCACGATACGCAGCTTCGCCGCGCTGGCGATCGGCCTAGGCGTCTTCGGCCTGATGGGCATGGTGTGGAACGTCAACACGACCACGCTGATGCAGCAGCGCAGCCCCGCGCACATGGTCGGCCGCATCAGCTCCGCCTTCCGCACCGTGGCGATATCCGGCGCCCCGCTGGGCGCGCTGCTCGGCGGCGCCACCGCCACCGCCTGGGGCCTGAACACCCCGGCCCTGCTCGCCGCGGCACTCTTCGCCCTGGCGGTCGCGGCACTGCTGCCGTTCGCCATCGGCACCGTGCCGGAGAGCGCCGAGGACCGGGCCTAGCGGACCGGGCCTGGCAGACGCGGGCTTGGCAGACCGGCCTAGCAGACGCGGGCCTGGTGACTCGGATCTGACGGATCGGATCCGGGTGAGGCGGACGGACCGGACCGTTGGCGAGTGATCTGTGCCACTTTCCTGTGGCGGTGTCACATTCGGCGCCGTGGTTTCGCTCATGGGTGGTGACATCCGCAGGAACGGGAGAGACCGCCATGTCCGAGACCGAGGCTGCTGCCGAGGCCGCCGCTCCGTCCGTCCCCGAGGCCGCCCTGCCGGGTTCCGCGACCGAGCCCGGCGGCACCGGGCAGCCGGGACCGGCCGGGCAGCTGACGGCGCGGGCCGCGACGCGGACGATCGCCGAGGAAGCGACGGTCGAGCAGGTGACGGAGGAGTTCCTCGCCCACCGCGAGCTGCTCTTCTCGATCGTCTACAACCTGTTGGGCAGTGTCGCGGACACCGAGGACGTGCTCCAGGACTCCTGGCTCGCCTGGTCGGCGCGGCGCAGGCAGAGCACCGGGGAGCCGATCGCGAACGTGCGGGCCTACCTGGTGCGGATCGTCGTCCACCACGCACTGGCCCGCCGGGCGAGCATCAGCCGCCGCCGTGAGCAGTACGTCGGCCCCTGGCTGCCGGAACCACTGATCACCAAGGAGCGTGGTGCCGGCACGGCGGCCGAGGGCACGGAGTCCGCCGGTGTTGGCGCTGATGACGGCGCAGAGGCTGTGCTGCGGTCCGAGACGGTGTCGATGGCGCTGCTGGTGGTCCTGGAGACGCTGACTCCGCTGGAGCGTGCCGTCTTCGTGCTGCATGAAGTGTTCGGCTACCGGCACACCGAGGTCGCCGAGATCCTGGACCGTGCCCCGGCCGCCGTCCGCCAGCTCTCCCGGCGCGCCCGGCAGCACGTCCACGAGCGTAGGCCGAGGTTCTCGGCGGAGCCGCGAGTCCGCCAGGCGGTCACCGAACGGTTCCTGGCCGCCGCGCTCGGCGGCGACCTGGACGCGCTGATGGACATCCTCGCCCCCGACGTGACCCTCTGGACCGACGGCGGCGGCCGAGTACGGCAGACCATCGCACGACCGCTGCTCGGCCGCGACAAGGTTGCCCGCTTCATCGCCGGTGTCGCGGGCCGTGCCCCGGACACCATCGACCTGCGCTACCGGGCCGTCAACGGCGACCCCGCCGCCGTACTCGTCGACGGCGACACCCCGTTCGCCGTCATGGTCATCGACCTCACTCCCGACGGGGCGCACGTCGCGGAGATCTACACCGTCACCAATCCCGACAAACTCACCAGGATCGACTGACCCGTACACCCATCAGTAGCCCAGCAGCCCAACGGCCCAGTGGCCGTGGCCGATTCACGTGCCGTGCCGGCCAAGGACCCACCCCGCCCAGGCGCGTGGCGCCCGGCACCCACCGAACGAAACGGAGCAGTCATGTTCGTCGCCTATGTGACCCTGACCGTCCTGACCATCGCCTACAGCGCCTTCTCCGCGGGTGCCGACTTCGTCCGCTGGGAGCAGGTGGCCGTCGGTATGGACCAGGCGGGTGTGCCGCGGTCCTGGCTGCCCGCACTGGGGGTGCCCAAGGCCGCCGCCGTACTCGGTCTGATCGCCGGGTTCTGGATACCGGTGCTGGGCACGGCGGCTGCGGCCGGTCTCGTGGTGTTCTTCGTGCTCGCGATCGGCGTCCATCTGCGGGTGCGCGACTACTCGTTCGGCCTGCAGTACCCGTTCCTGCTGCTGGCCGCCGCCACCCTGCTGCTCGGCCTGGCCCGTTCATAGCAGCCGGGCCCAAGGCGCCGGGCCCGCGAACGGCTCCTTCGTCCGGGACCTGGAACGTGCTCGACGACGTACGTGAGACGTCGTCGAGCACGTGGGTTCAGCAGCTGCCCAAGTCCTTCCAGACGCCCCACTCACCGGTGGTGCCGGGCTCCTCGCCGGTCGTCCACCACTGGGCCAGCCAGGTGTGGCCGTTGTGCGAGACCTGGTCGCCGCCGACGTAGACCGCAGCGGTGTCCCAGGCGGCGGCGGTGCACTGCTGAGTGCTGCCGCCGGTGATGGTCAGGGAGTAGCTCGCCGTGTGGCTGGCGGAGCCGCTGGCGCCGGTGACCGAGATGGTGTAGGTGCCCGAGGCTGCCGCCGCGCTGGTGTTGAGGGTGAGCGTCGAGGAACTGCCGGCCGTCACCGAGTTGGGGCTGAGGGAGGCCGTGACGCCCGCGGGTGCGCCGCTGACCGACAGGCTCACCGACTGCGCCGTGCCGGCTGTCACCGAGGTCTTGACGGTCACCGTGGCCGAGCTGCCCGCCGCCACGGAACCGGAGGTGGGAGAGGCGCTCAGCGAGAAGTCATTGCTCGGGGCCGTGGTGCCACTGGTGAAGGGCTCGAAGATGTGCGAGAAGTCCCAGGTGTTCTGCTGGATGCCGGAGCAGCCGTCCGCCGCGGCGCCGCCCGGGCAGCTTCCGTTGTCGCGCTGCAGTGCCCAGAACGAAAGGGTGTTGATCCCCTTGGAGACTGCCCAGTTGTAGACCTGGGTGGCGTTGGCCAGGCTGAGGGTCTCCGCCGGGCCGTAGTCGTCGACGCCCGGCATCTCCGTGATGCCGACCATGGCCCAGAGCTGGGCCGACGACTTGCTCGGATAGAGGCTGGCGAGCTGGTTGTATAGGCCCTGGGCCGCGGTCTGCGTGTCGTTCGCCATGTTGTGGCTGGCACCGTCGTAGTAGTCGAACGTCATGAGGTTGGCGACGTCGAAGCGCGCACCGTTGGACACCGCGTTCTGCAGGACCGCGAGACCGCTGGCCGCGAGCCCCGAGGTCGTCGTCGGTAGGGTGTAGGAGAAGGCGACCGTGCGCCCGTTGGCTGCCGCCCAGTCCTCGACCTGCTTGATCGCCTTGTTCCGCCGGTCGATGCCCGCGGAGTTGTTCAGCGAGTCGGCCTCGACGTCCATGTCGAGCCGTGTGACGTCGTAGGTCGTGATGACCTTCTCGTAGGCGGCGGCGATCTGCGAGACGTCGGTGCAACTGTCGGCGATCTCGGTGGTGGTGGTGTCCGCGCTGTATCCGCCGAACGAGGGGATGACGTCGCCGCCGGCGGCCTGGATGGTCTTGATGTCGGCGCCGAACGTGGCCGAGGAGATCGGCGAGCCGCTGTCTCCGTCCCAGTACGGCGTGCAGGAGCCGGAGGATGCCGTCTGGATGAACGCCATCGTCAGGTGTTTGGCTCCGGACTGGGCACTCAGCTGGGCGGGGCTCTCACCGGTCCACGACTCGAAGTAGGGAGCGAAGACATGGGCGGGCAGAGGGGTCGCCGCCTGTGCGGGGCCACTGCTTATCGCAGTCAGGCCCGCACCGGCCGTGGCGACGACGGCCGCGGTGAGCAACGCACGAAGTGATCGCATACGTCTCATGGCTGTCCAAGCTGTGAGGGGGATGCCCGTCAACTCTGGTGTGGCGGGCGGAGGCTGGAATACGGAGTAGTCCCCCAGTCGGAGGTATGTCAATGGTCTGCACCAAACGAGGACTAGACCAATTGCGTCCCAGAGTCGTCCATGACCGGTCGTTTCGGGACGGACTTCCTGCGACCCGGCGGAGGACGGTGCGGCCACCGGGGCGTGGCCGCGCTGGACCACCGGGGAAATGACGGGCCGCCGGCTGCGGGGACCGCGGGACGCGCGGGCCGAGGACCGGGGCGGCGCGGGGCGGCGACCGGGTGAAACGCCCGGCGGCTCGAAGCGGCGACCGGCCGCGCCACCGGACACCCCGTACGGGTCCTCGGCTGACGTCACATCACCGGACGCCGGTCCGCCTGACCTTCCAGCAGCTCACGCGAAGCCGGCTGATGGCGTCTCACTCTGTGATCCGGCCCATGTGACAGGGCGAGAGGCGATGTGAGGTGATGTGACGTAATGGCGAAATGCCAGGACCGCCGCACCCCGAATGCGGCACCTGTGGACACCTATAGTGTTTTGGCCCGGTAAGACAGCGGGACCCAGCGTCTCGGCGGGCGGGGCAAAGTACGTACGGCTGGTACGAGAGAAGGCTGAAGTCCGACATGAACGCAGAAAGCCGAGCCAGGCTCAACCAGACGCCCGAATGGACGGCTCTGAGCAAACACCGGGAAGAGCTCGGAGACGTACACCTGCGTGAGCTGTTCGACGCCGACCCGGAGCGCGGTACCAAGTACACGCTCCAGATCGGCGATCTGCACATCGACTACTCCAAGCATCTCGTGACGGACGAGACGCTGCGGCTGCTGCGGGAGCTCGCCACCGCCACCGGTGTGGCCGAACTGCGCGACGCCATGTTCCGCGGCGACAAAATCAATACGACCGAGGATCGCGCCGTACTGCACACCGCACTGCGCGCACCCAGCGACACAGTCGTGGAGGTCGACGGGGAGAACGTCATTCCGAAGGTGCACGCCGTGCTCGGCGCAATGCGCTCCTTCGCCGACCGTATTCGCTCCGGCGCCTGGACCGGCCATACCGGAAAGCGCATCAGAAACGTCGTCAACATCGGCATCGGCGGCTCCGACCTCGGCCCCGCGATGGCGTACGAGGCACTGCGCTCCTACACCGACCGCAATCTGACGGCCCGCTTCGTCTCGAATGTGGACGGCGCCGACCTGCATGAGGCCGTACGGGACCTGGACGCGGCCGAGACGCTTTTCATCATCGCCTCGAAGACCTTCACCACCATCGAGACGATCACCAATGCGACGTCCGCGCGCACCTGGCTGCTGACGGAACTGGGCGCCGGTCAGGAAGCCGTGGCCAAACACTTTGTCGCCCTGTCGACGAATGAGGAGAAGGTCTCGGAATTCGGTATCGACACGGCCAACATGTTCGAGTTCTGGGACTGGGTCGGCGGCCGTTACTCGTATGACTCCGCCATCGGCCTCTCGCTGATGATCGCCATCGGCCCCGACCGCTTCCAGGAGATGCTGGACGGTTTCCATCTGATCGACCGGCATTTCCACGCCGCCCCGCCCGAGCACAATGTCCCGCTGCTGCTCGGTCTGCTCGGCATCTGGTACGGCAATTTCCATGGCGCGCAGTCGCACGCGGTGCTGCCGTACTCGCACTACCTGTCCAAGTTCACCGCGTATCTCCAGCAGCTCGACATGGAGTCCAACGGTAAGCATGTGAACCGCGACGGCTCCGAAGTCGACTGGCAGACCGGCCCCATCGTCTGGGGCACCCCCGGGACCAACGGCCAGCACGCCTATTACCAGCTGATTCACCAGGGCACCAAGCTCATCCCGGCCGACTTCATCGGTTTCGCCGAGCCCGTCACCGATCTCGCCCCGGCCCTCCTCCCGCAGCACGATCTGCTGATGGCGAACTTCTTCGCCCAGACCCAGGCACTGGCCTTCGGCAAGACACCGGACGAGGTGCGCGCGGAAGGGGTTCCCGAGGAGCTCGTTCCGCACAAGACGTTCAAGGGAAACCACCCGACGACGACGATCCTCGCGAAGGAGCTCAACCCCTCGGTGCTCGGGCAGCTCATCGCGCTCTACGAGCACAAGGTGTTCGTGCAGGGCGCGGTGTGGAACATCGACTCGTTCGACCAGTGGGGGGTCGAGCTGGGGAAGGTGCTGGCCAAGCGGGTGGAGCCGGCGCTCGCGGAAGGGGCCACGGTGTCCGGGCTTGATCCGTCCACCACGGCGCTGGTGGCGACGTACCGTCAGCTGCGGGGGCGGTGAGCCCCGGGTCGTGAGCGATGTGCGGCTGCCCGCGCGCGGAGCCTTCCGCCGCCGGGCAGCCGTTGCCCGCACTGCTCGGCGGCGGACGCCGAAGGCCTGTCGGTGCGTGCCAGGATCCGCGAGCCCAGCCTGGTCCAAACAGAGGCCCTAGTCGCGGGTTGCCGGTGCCGGGCCGGCCACCGGACACTGGCCCCATGAGTAACGGGGACGCAGACAAGGCGGACGCCGCGCATACGGCGGATGCCACGGACGCAGCAGGCACGGACTGGGGAACACAGACGCATGCCCTGCTTGACGACTTCCTGACAAGGGTGCGGGCAGTACCAGAGCTGCCGGTCACCGCGGTCTGGGCGCATGGGTCGCTCGCGGGAGGTGACTACGTCGAGGGCCGCAGCGACCTCGACCTGATCGCCGCACTCGACGCGCCGCCCGGCCCCGGCACGCAGCGTGCGACGGAGGCAATGCACCGCGAACTGGCCAAGACGCATGCGCTGGCGGGCCGTCTGCACTGCAGCTACCTCGCACCGGGCGCCTACGCGGATCCGGAACTGCCGCATCTCACCTGGGCCCACCAGGAAGTGAAACACCGTCCGGTCACTCCGGTGACCCGGCGTGAACTGCGCGGCTTCGGACGGGTGCTGCACGGCGACGCTCCGGCCGCCTTCCTCCCGGCCGTGACCGACGACGAGCTCACCGACTTCATCCTGCGGGACCTCGGCGGTTACTGGCACTCGGCAGTCTCCCGCTCCGCGCGCTGGCTCCAGGACATCTGGGTCGACCTCGGCATGCTGACCTTCGCACGGGCCTCGGTGACGCTCGACAGCGGTCGGCTCATCACCAAACGTGAGGCGCTGGACGTACTGGACGGCGCTCTTGGCGCCCCCGCGGAGGTCGTGGCCGACATCAGGGCGCGCCGCTACGGCGGTGACCACCGCGGTGACCCGCTGTGGATCACCCGACGTGCCCGCCTGACACGCCGGTTCCTGCGCCACGGGATCGACGGGGTGCTGGAGAGGGAGCGGGGGCGCACCGCCCACGAGTAATCCATGGGCGGGGAACCGTACGCGCCTGGCCTGCGCCGGCGGACTCAGCCGTCGGCGCAGGCCGGGCGCTCTGCGGCACAGGCCGCCGGGCGGCGCACGGTGCGCGATCAGCGCTGGGATGAGCTAGTGCCGCGACAGGCAACGTTGGCCCCGTCGCGACGCCCGGCACGCTCCCCCAAGTTCTCGACTCCTCCCCCACTCTCAGCTTCGTTCGAGCGGGGGGACCCCCATGAACAGGGGGTACCCCCATCGCCGCACCGGCCGAAAGCCCACGTACTCCCCCAGGCCCCAGGGGCCTGGGAGGTGCCCCCATGCGTACGAGGACTTCCGGCCGGCACTCCCCCAAGCTCTTCGAGCAGGGGGTACCCCCAGAGCACGCACCTGGGGGTACCTCCCACGCCTTTCAGGCAGTGGGGGAGCCGCTCCTTGACGGGCAAACGTCGCCTGCCGCGGCACTAGAAAAGAAGCGGACTGACCGACCGCCGTGGTGTGAGCGTCATGGGGAAGCCGGCGGATACAGGCTCCTGGGTAGCCGGGCGGCCGCCGCCGCGTCCAGCAGCCACAGCGTCCGTGCACGGCCGTACGCGCCGGCCGCCGGAGCCTGGATCTCACCCGCGCCCGAAAGGGCGATCTCCGCCGCGCGGGCCTTGTCCGCACCCGCGGCCAGCAGCCAGACCTCGCGGGCCGCGCGGATGGCGGGGAGGGTGAGGGAGATACGGGTCGGGGGTGGTTTGGGGGCGCCGTGGACGCCGACCACCGTGCGGTCGATCTCGCGGACCGCGGGAAGCTCGGGGAAGAGCGAGGCCACGTGGGTGTCGGGGCCGACGCCGAGCATCAGGACATCGAAGGACGGCACCGGGCCGTGATCCTCGGGGCCCGCCGCCGCGGCCAGCTCCTCGGCGTACGCGGCGGCAGCGGCGTCCGCGCCCTCGGCGGAGCCGCCCCACGGGCCGTCGGACGCGGGCATGGCATGCACACGTGACGGGTCCAGCGGCACCGCGTCGAGCAGGGCTGCGCGGGCCTGCGTGACATTGCGGTCCGGGTGGCCCTGCGCAAGGAAGCGCTCGTCACCCCACCACAGGTCGAGACGGGTCCAGTCGATGGCGTCGCGGGCGGGCGCGGCGGCGAGGGCGGCCAGCAGGCCGTTGCCGTTGCGCCCGCCCGTCAGCACGACCGAGGCCGTGCCGCGGGCGGACTGGGCGTCCACGATCCTGGTGATCAGGCGGGCCGCCGCGGCCTGCGCCATCAGCTCCTTGTCGTGGTGGACGACGAGCTGAGGTGCCGTACTCACTTCGCCGCCGCCCTCCTGGCCGGCGCCTTGGCCGATGTCGACTCGTCCACCGGGCCCTTGGCGGGCTTCTTGGCCTGCGCGTTCGGGCCGCTGGAAGACTCGGCCGCGGTGTCGCCGGACGTGCTCCCGCCCGACTTGCCGGCCGACTTCGCGCCGGCTCCCCGGCCCGCGGACTTCCCTGCGGCGGCCGACGGGTCGGAAAGGCGCGCGACGCCGAAGCGCAGCGCCGACGCGTAGGTGTCGTCCGGGTCGAGCCTGCGCAGCTCCTCCGCGATGAGCTCCGCGGTGTCGCGGCGGTGCAGCGCGACCGCACGGTCCGGCTGGCCCTGTATGGACAGGGTGGCCAGCGAGCCGTTGGCGCGGTCCAGGACGATTGGGCCGCAGTCGGTCTCCATGCGGACCGCCGTGAGACCCGGGCCCGTGGAGAGCGTGCGCTCGACCGGGACGGAGAGGCGGTCGGCGAGCCACATGGCGAGCAGTTCCACGCTCGGATTGAACTCCTCGCCCTCCACCACGGCCGAGGAGACCCGGCAGGTCACCTGGTCGAGGGCGGCGGCCAGCATCGACCGCCAGGGCGTGATGCGCGTCCACGACAGGTCCGTGTCACCGGGGGTGTACGCCTCGGCGCGCGCCTCCAGCTCCTCCGCCGGTGCCTCGGCGGCGAACGTGTCGGTGACACGGCGCTGGGCCAGGGCGCCGAGCGGGTCCCTGGCGGGGTCGAGCGGGGCGTTCACCGGCCACCAGACGACCACGGGGGCGTCCGGCAGCAGCAGCGGCAGCACCACCGACTGGGCGTGGTTGAGCACCTCGCCGTACAGCCGCAGCACCACCGTCTCACCGGTGCCCGCGTCCGCGCCGACCCGCACCTCGGCATCGAGGCGGGAGGTCGTACGGTCACGGGGCGAGCGCGAGACCCGCTTGACGACCACCAGGGTGCGCGAAGGGTGCTCGCGAGAGGCCTCGCTCGCCGCCTTCAGGGAGTCGTAGGCGTTCTCCTCGTCGGTGACGATGACCAGGGTGAGCACCATGCCGACAGCAGGGCTGCCGATGGTACGGCGGCCCTGCACGAGGGCCTTGTTGATCTCGCTGGCCGTGGTGTCCGTCAGGTCGATGTTCATGGCCGACGCCAGCTCCGTCCGTCTCGTTCGAGCATTTCGTCCGCCTGGACGGGTCCCCAGGTGCCTGCCGGGTACTGCGCCGGCGTGCCGTTCTTCTCCCAGTACTGCTCGATCGGGTCGAGGATCTGCCAGGACAGCTCGACCTCGGACGTGCGCGGGAAGAGGTTGGCGTCGCCGAGCAGCACGTCCAGGATCAGCCGCTCGTACGCCTCGGGGCTGGACTCGGTGAAGGACTCGCCGTAGGCGAAGTCCATCGACACGTCCCGTACCTCCATCGAGGTGCCCGGCACTTTGGAACCGAACCGCACGGTCACGCCCTCGTCCGGCTGCACCCTGATGACCAGGGCGTTCTGGCCGAGTTCCTCGGTGGCGGTGTGATCGAAGGGGGAGTGCGGGGCGCGCTGGAAGACCACCGCGATCTCGGTGACCCGGCGGCCCAGGCGCTTGCCGGTGCGCAGATAGAACGGGACGCCCGCCCAGCGGCGGTTGTCGATGCCCAGCTTCACGGCGGCATAGGTGTCGGTCTTCGACTTGGGGTCGATGCCCTCTTCCTGGAGGTAGCCGATGACCTTCTCGCCACCCTGCCAGCCCGCCGCGTACTGGGCCAGCACGGTGCCCTCGCCGAGATCCCTGGGCAGCCGCACGGCGCCCAGGACCTTGGTCTTCTCGGCCGCCAGCGCGTCCGCGTCGAAGGAGGCGGGCTCCTCCATGGCGGTCAGGGCCAGCAGCTGGAGCAGGTGGTTTTGGATGACGTCACGGGCGGCGCCGATGCCGTCGTAGTAGCCGGCACGGCCGCCGATACCGATGTCCTCGGCCATCGTGATCTGCACGTGGTCGACGTACGAACGGTTCCAGATCGGTTCGAAGAGGGTGTTGGCGAACCTGAGCGCCAGGATGTTCTGAACGGTCTCTTTGCCCAGGTAGTGGTCGATGCGGAAGACCTGGTCGGGAGCGAAGACCTCGTGCACGATCGCGTTGAGGTCCTGGGCGGAGGCCAGATCGTGCCCGAAGGGCTTCTCGATGACGGCGCGCCGCCAGGACCCGTTCTCCTGGTCGGCCAGGCCGTGCTTCTTGAGCTGCTTGACGACCTTGGGGAAGAACTTCGGCGGCACCGACAGGTAGAAGGCGAAATTGCCGCCGGTGCCCTGGGCCTCGTCCAGCTCCTTGACCGTGTCCCGCAGCTGCTCGAAGGCCGCGTCGTCGTCGAAGGTGCCCTGGACGAAGCGCATCCCCTGGATGAGCTGCTGCCAGACCTCCTCACGGAACGGCGTACGGGCGTGCTCCTTGACCGCGTCGTGGACCTCCTGGGCGAAGTCCTCGTGCTGCCACTCGCGGCGCGCGAAGCCGACGAGCGAGAAGCCCGGCGGTAGCAGACCTCGGTTGGCCAGGTCGTATACGGCCGGCATCAGCTTCTTGCGGGACAGGTCGCCCGTGACGCCGAAGATCACCAGGCCCGACGGCCCCGCGATGCGCGGGAGCCGTCGGTCAGCGGTGTCCCGGAGCGGGTTGGCTCCGGTGACAGAAGGATCAATGAGGCCGGCCACGGTGCTCAGCCCTCCGCGGGGGTGAGGCGATTGAGCTCCGCCTCGGTGGACTTGAGCAGGTCGTTCCAGGACGCGGCGAACTTCTCGACGCCCTCGTCCTCCAGGACCTGTACCACGTCGTCGTAGCTGATCCCGATCTTCGCTAGCGCGTCGAGATCGGCCCTGGCCGCCTCGTAGGTGCCCGCGATGGCGTTGCCGGCGACCTCGCCGTGGTGCGCCTCGGCGTCCAGGGTGGCCTCGGGCATGGTGTTCACGGTGCCGGGCGCGACCAGGTCGTCGACGTACAGGGTGTCCTTGTAGTCCGGGTTCTTCACACCGGTGGAGGCCCACAGCGGACGCTGGCGGTGGGCGCCCGCGCGGTCCAGCGGCTCCCAGCGTTCGGAGCCGAAGACCTCCTCGAAGGCCTCGTAGGCAAGGCGGGCGTTGGCGACGGCGGCCTTGCCGCGCAGCTCCTTCGCCTCGGTGGTGCCGATCTCGTCCAGGCGCTTGTCGATCTCGGTATCCACCCGGGACACGAAGAAGGACGCCACCGAACGGATCTTGGAGACGTCCAGGCCCGCGGCCTTGGCCCTCTCGATGCCCGTGAGGTACGCGTCCATCACGGCGTGGTAGCGCTCCAGGGAGAAGATCAGCGTCACGTTCACGCTGATGCCGAGGCTGATGACCTCGGTGATCGCCGGCAGGCCCGCCTTGGTGGCCGGGATCTTGATCAGGGTGTTCGGCCGGTCCACCAGCCAGGCGAGTTGCTTGGCCTCGGCGATGGTGGCCGCGGTGTTCTGCGCGAGCCGGGGGTCGACCTCGATCGACACCCGGCCGTCCTGGCCGCCGGTCGCGTCGAAGACCGGGCGCAGCACGTCGGCGGCGTCCCGGACGTCCGCCGTGGTGATCATCCGGACCGCTTCCTCCACGGTGACCCGGCGGGTGGCGAGGTCGGCGAGCTGCTGCTCGTATCCGTCGCCGCTCTGGATCGCCTTCTGGAAGATCGTCGGGTTGGTGGTGATGCCGACGACGTGCTGCTGGTCGATCAGCTCGGCGAGGTTGCCCGACGTGATGCGCTGGCGCGACAGGTCGTCCAGCCAGATCGCCACGCCTTCGTCGGCCAGGCGCTTCAATGCGTCTGTCATGGAAATTGCATCTCCTGCTTCTGAGGTCTCGTGGTATAGCGGCGTGTGTTGTCGTATACCAGCGTTCAGCGCTGGGCGGCGGCGAGGGATTCCCGGGCCGCGGCAGCCACCGCCTCGGCCGTGAAGCCGAACTCGCGGAAGAGCACCTTTGCGTCCGCGGAGGCACCGAAGTGCTCCAACGAGACGATCCGTCCCGCGTCACCGACGAATCGGTGCCAGGTCAGACCGATCCCGGCCTCCACAGCGACCCTCGCCTTCACCGACGGCGGCAGCACGGAGTCCCGGTACCCCTGGTCCTGCTCGTCGAACCATTCGACGGACGGCATCGACACGACCCGGGTGGGCACGCCGGCGGCCTCCAGCTGCTCACGCGCCTCGACGGCGAGCTGCACCTCGGAACCGGTGGCGATCAGGACCACCTGCGGGGTGCCGCCTGAGGCGTCGAACAGCACGTAGCCGCCGCGCGCGGTGTCCTCGTTCGGCTCGTAGGCGGGCACGCCCTGGCGGGTCAGCGCGAACGCGTGCGGGGCGCCCTTGCCGAACTGCTTGGTGTACCGGCGCAGGATCTCCTGCCAGGCGATCGCGGTCTCGTTGGCGTCCGCGGGGCGTACGACGTTGAGTCCCGGGATGGCGCGCAGCGACGCCAGGTGCTCGACCGGCTGGTGCGTGGGGCCGTCCTCGCCGAGGCCGACGGAGTCGTGCGTGTACACGTAGGTCACCGGCAGGTGCATCAGCGCGGACAGGCGTACGGCGTTGCGCATGTAGTCGGAGAACACCAGGAAGGTGCCGCCGTAGATGCGGGTGTTGCCGTGCAGCGCGATGCCGTTCATCTCCGCGGCCATCGCGTGCTCGCGGATGCCGAAGTGGATGGTGCGGCCGTACGGGTCGGCCTCGGGCAGCGGGTTGCCCGCCGGCAGGAACGAGGAGTTCTTGTCGATGGTGGTGTTGTTCGAGCCGGCGAGGTCGGCGGAGCCGCCCCACAGCTCGGGGATGACGGCGCCCAGGGCCTGCAGGATCTTGCCGGAGGCGGCGCGGGTGGCGACCGACTTGCCCGGCTCGAAGACGGGCAGCGTGTCCTGCCAGCCGGCCGGCAGCTCGCCTGCGGTGATGCGGTCGAACTCGGCGGCGCGGTCCGGGTTGGCGGTGCGCCAGGCGGCGAAGCGCTTCTCCCAGGCGGCCTTGGCCTCACGGCCGCGGTCGAGTGCTCCCCGGGTGCGCGCCAGGACCTCGGCGGGCACCTCGAAGGCCTGCTCGGGGTCGAAGCCCAGGACCCGCTTGGTGGCCGCGACCTCGTCGGCGCCGAGCGCCGAGCCGTGCGCGGCCTCGGTGTTCTGCGCGTTCGGCGCGGGCCAGGCGATGATGGAACGCATCGCGATGAAGGACGGCTTGTCGGTGACTGCCTTGGCCTGAGCGATCGCCGCGTACAGCGCGGCCGGGTCGAGGTCGCCGTTCTCCTTGGGCTCGACGCGCTGGACGTGCCAGCCGTAGGCCTCGTACCGCAGCGCGGTGTCCTCGGAGACCGCGGTCTCGGTGTCGCCCTCGATCGAGATGTGGTTGTCGTCCCACAGCAGGATCAGGTTGCCCAGCTTCTGGTGGCCCGCGAGCGAGGACGCCTCGGCGGAGATGCCCTCCTGGAGGCAGCCGTCGCCGGCGATCGCGTAGATGAAGTGGTCGAACGGCGAGGCGCCGGGCGCCGCCTGTGGGTCGAAGAGACCGCGCTCGTAGCGGGCCGCCATCGCCATGCCGACGGCATTGGCGACACCCTGTCCGAGCGGTCCTGTGGTGGTCTCCACACCGGCCGTGTGCCCGTACTCGGGGTGTCCCGGGGTCTTCGAGCCCCAGGTGCGGAACGCCTTCAGGTCATCGAGCTCCAGGCCGAACCCGGCCAGGTAGAGCTGGGTGTACAGCGTCAGGGACGAATGGCCCGCGGACAGTACGAAGCGGTCGCGGCCGGTCCAGTCCGGGTCCGCCGGGTCGTGCCGCATCACCTTCTGGAAGAGGGTGTACGCGGCAGGAGCCAGGCTCATCGCCGTACCGGGATGGCCGTTACCGACCTTCTGCACGGCGTCCGCGGCCAGGACACGCGCGGTGTCGACGGCTCGTTGGTCCGCCTCGGTCCAGTCGAGGTCTGTGGTGGTCGGCTTGGTGCTCACCCTGAGTCAGGGCTCCTCTCCACAATGTCGGGTGCCAGTGCTCTTCGCTCTTCCCGCATCGTCGCGTTTCGCGTTCACCGGCCGCAGTCGAGCCTACCCCTGAGAGTGGCCCCGCCTTCGCCCTGTTCCGGCCTGTGGACGACCGGTGTGGCGGCCTGCCGCGGACGGCATACGCCGTGGTCGCCGCGGTGCCGAGCGGCGGCCGGCAGCACACCAACACGAGCGGACCCCCGAGGAGGGCGAGGTAGGGGCAACGTCTAGAGTGGCGTGGTACGCGCGGGCCTTCACCGGGACCTCACAATCCGGTAGCCCGCTGGGATATGTCTCTGTCAGGGGTGTGCGTGACGGCCGTTGAATCCCGTTCTGGGGGCACCGCCCATGCCCTCAAGGCTATGGGGGAGGGTAAGGGCGCCTCCGATGCCCCTGGGAGTACCGGGGAGCCTGGAGCGCAGCCGGCCCGCCGGTCGTCCACGGCCCGCATCAAGGCGTTCGTGGCGCTGACCAAGCCGCGGATCATCGAACTGCTCCTGATCACCACCGTCCCGGTGATGTTCCTGGCCGCGCAGGGCGTGCCCGATCTGTGGCTGGTCCTGGTGACCTGTATGGGCGGCTACCTCTCCGCGGGTGGCGCCAACGCGCTCAACATGTACATCGACCGCGACATCGACGCCTTGATGGACCGCACGTCGCAGCGTCCTTTGGTCACCGGCATCGTCGCGCCCCGCGAGGCACTGGTCTTCGGCCTCTCGCTGGCTGTCGTGTCCACTGTGTGGTTCGGCGTTCTCGTCAACTGGCTGTCCGCCTGGCTGTCGCTCGGGGCCCTCCTCTTCTACGTCGTCGTCTACACGATGATCCTCAAGCGGCGTACCTCCCAGAACATCGTCTGGGGCGGCATCGCGGGCTGCATGCCCGTCTTCATCGGCTGGTCCTCGGTCACCGACTCCCTCTCCTGGGCGGCCGTCGTCCTCTTCCTTGTCATGTTCTTCTGGACCCCGCCGCACTACTGGCCGCTGTCCATGAAGGTCAAGGAGGACTACGCACGGGTCGGCGTGCCGATGCTTCCGGTGCTGGCTTCCAACAAGGTCGTGGCGCGCCAGATCGTCATCTACAGCTGGGTGATGGTCGCCGTCTCCCTTTTGCTGACGCCGCTCGGTTACACCGGCTGGTTCTACACGACGGTGGCGCTCGTCACCGGTGGCTGGTGGCTGTGGGAGGCGCACGCGCTGCTGAACAGGGCGAAGGGTGAACTGGCGGGCACGAAGCTGAAGGAAATGCGCCTGTTCCACTGGTCGATCACCTATGTGTCACTGCTGTTCGTGGCGGTGGCGGTGGATCCGTTCCTGCGGTAGGACGCGCGGACGGATCTGAGCGGGGGACTCCCGCCTTGTGGGTACGGGGCCCTTCCGGGCCCCGTTCGCCTTTTCGGCCCGGCTTTTCCGGCGTGGGCCGGCCTTGTGGCTGCGGCTCTCGTGCCGGGCTCCGGTGCACGATGCCGGAGCCAGTGCGGAGCCAGTTGACCGTGCCGGCGCGGGCACCATCGCGGCTCTGCCGCGGTTGCCCGTGGCTGCCTGGGCCATCGGGGTGACGCCTCACACATCGACCGGTTCCTTACCCGCCGGTAGCATCCTGGCATGGCAGATACACAGCAGGTTGACGACAACGGCGAGGACGGCGCGGGCGCGGGCGTCCGCGGCGCCGAGGCGCGGCGGGCCGCCAGGGACGCGCGCCGGGTGACCCGGCTGGCCAAGGAGATCGGCTCCTTCGCGGCGGCACACGGCGGTGCCGAGGGACAGATCGCCTACCTGGGCCGCAAGGGCGCCCGGATCGTCCTGGTCGGCGACGACGGCCGCTGGGGAGACCTCATGGCCCCCAGCCACCCCCTCGCTTGGCAGGCCGTGGAGAAAGCCGGCATCACCGTCCACGAGACCTTCGACGGCAACTTCGCGAACAAGGTGCGCACGGGCCCGTACGAGTGGTCCCGGATGGCGGGGATCCAGCTTGGCGGGCGGGACGGGAAGTAACCGTCCGCTTCGGACGGGGGGTGCGGTGCGGTGCGCCGCACCCTTCGTGGCCTGCGGGCTCCGGGTGGTGGCAGCGTCAGCTGCGCGGTGGCCTCAGACCGTCGACAGCCGGGCGTCCGCCTGGGCGGGTACGCCCGGTGCGGTCACGGGACGCTCCCGCATCGACAGCAGAACCCGCAGCACCGCGATCCACACCAGCGCAGAACCCAGCATGTGCAGGCCCACCAGGGCCTCGGGCAGATCCATGAAGTACTGCACGTAGCCGATCACACCCTGGCTGAGCAGCACCAGGAACAGTTCGCGGGTGCGGTGCAGCGGACCGACGGGCGCGTCGACGGCTTTCAGGATGAACCACAGGGCGAACGTCAACGTCACCACGATCCACGCCAGAACCGAGTGCAGCTTGGTGACGCCCTCCCAGCTCACCGGCATCCGTGACACATCACTGGAGTCACCGGCGTGCGGCCCGGCGCCGGTGACCACCGTGCCCACCGTGATGAGCAGTCCCGCGGCGGCCACCAGGACCCACACCAGTTGCACCACCGACTTGCCCACCAGCGGACGGGGCGCCTCGTCGCCTTCGCGCGTGCGCTGCCACATCGTCGTCGCGACCGTGAGCAGCGCCGAGGTGAGCAGGAAGTGAGAGGCGACGGTGTACGGGTTGAGGCCCACCAGGACGACGATGCCGCCGAGTACCGCGTTGCCCATGACCACCCAGAACTGCGCCCAGCCGAGCCGGGTCAGGCTGCGTCGCCGGGGCTTGTCCGCGCGCGTGGCGATGATCGCCCAGCCGACGGCGGCACAGAGCACGTACGTCAGCATGCGGTTGCCGAACTCGATGGCGCCGTGGATACCCATGGCGCGCGTGGTGGTCAGCGATCCGGCGGTGCACTCGGGCCAGGTCGGGCAGCCGAGCCCCGAGCCCGTCAGCCGTACCGCACCGCCGGTGACCACGATGATGACCGCCATGACGAGCGCGGCGAGCGCCGCACGCTGCACAGTCCTGGCCGACGGGGTCCAGCGGTCGGCGATGGAGGCGAGCGGACTGCGCACTGCTTGAACGACGTCGTCACGGGTCACGTTGAGCACGGGCCCATCGTAAGGGGCCGCTTGTGCACGCCTTCACGAGGGGGACGTTTCCCTCAGAACGTGCACGTCGAGGTGGGTGCTATGGCTGGCGGGTCGTGCCCGCCGGCGAACGCCCGGCCGGGCCGGCGCAGCTCACTCCCAGCGGAAGAACGCCGCTGCCGCTCCGAGGCCCAGGACCGCCCACACCGCCAGGATCCCGAGATCACCCCAGGGGACTCCTGCGCCGTGCTGGAGGACGTCGCGCAGGCCGCCTGAGAGCGCCGACAGCGGCAGCAGCTGGAGGACGCTGCGGGCCGCACCGGGGAACTTGTCCAGCGGAACGAGGACGCCGCCGCCGACCAGCAGGAGCAGGAAGACTAGATTGGCGGCGGCCAGCGTCGCCTCCGCCTTGAGCGTGCCGGCCATCAGCAGACCGAGCCCCGAGCAGGCCGCCGTGCCCAGCACGAGCAGCAGCACCACGGCCGCGGCGCTGCCGTGCGGCGACCAGCCAAGGGCGGCGGCGATCACGGTCAGCAGGACCACCTGGAAGACCTCGACGACCAGTACCGACAGGGTCTTCGCGGTCATCAGGCCCCAGCGCGGCAGCGGTGACGTCCCCAGGCGCTTCAGCACGCCGTAGCGCCGCTCGAAGCCGGTCGCGATGGCCTGGCCCGTGAACGCGGTCGACAGCACCGCGAGGGCGAGGACGCCGGGGGTCAGGAAGTCCACGGACTTTCCCGTGCCGGTATCCACGATGTCGACCGAGCTGAACAGCACCAGCAACAGGGTGGGGATGACGACGGTGAGTAGCAGCTGTTCACCGTTGCGCAGCAACATCTTCGTCTCCAGGGCGGCCTGCGAGACGATCATCCTGGGCAGCGAGGCCGCACCTGGCATCGGTGTGTACGTACCGGCGCTCATCCGCGCGGCTCCCTACTGGTTCTACGGGTCCTGTGGGTTCTACCGGTCTTCTGCGTCTCGCCGGTCGGCTGAGTTCTACCGGTCGTCTGGGGCCTGCCGGTCCTGTGGGGCCTGCCGGTCGGCTGCTGGCCGGGACGCGGTGCGTGGTCCGTCATCCGCGCAGCTCTCTTCCGGTCAGCTCCAGGAAGACGTCTTCCAGGGTGTGGCGCTCGACGGAGATCCGGTCCGGCAGCACGCCGTGCTGGGCGCACCAGGAGGTGACGGTGGCCAGCAGCTGCGGATTGACCTTGCCGGTCACGCGGTAGGCGCCCGGGGTGAGCTCATCCACGGCGGAGTCCGCGGGCAGGGCCTTCAGGAGGGAGGCGGCGTCGAGTCCCGGGCGTCCCATGAAGCGCAGCGTGTTCTCGGCACCGCCGCGGCACAGCTCGTCGGGGGAGCCCTGGGCGATGACGCGGCCCGCGTCGACGATCACGACATCGTCGGCAAGCTGTTCGGCCTCGTCCATGTAGTGCGTGGTCAGGATCACGCTGACCCCGTCGGTGCGCAGCTCGCGTACGAGGTCCCAGGTGGCGTGCCGGGCCTGCGGGTCGAGGCCGGCGGTGGGCTCGTCGAGGAAGACCAGTTCGGGGCGGCCGACCACGGCCATGGCGAGCGCCAGGCGCTGCTGCTGCCCGCCGGAGAGCCGTCGGTAGGTGGTGCGTCCGCAGCTGCCGAGCCCCAGGCGCTCGATCAGGGCGTCGACGTCCAGGGGGTGGGCGTGCAGGCCCGCCACATGGCGCAGCATTTCGTCGGCCCGCGCACCTGAGTAGACGCCGCCGGACTGGAGCATCACACCGATGCGGGGGTGCAGCTCGCGGGCCTGGCGGCGCGGATCGAGGCCGAGGACACGGACCGTGCCCGCGTCCGGAGTGCGGTAGCCCTCGCAGCTCTCGACGAGGGTGGTCTTGCCCGCGCCGTTCGGGCCGAGGACGGCGGTGACGCCCCGGTCGGCGGCGACGTCGAGAGCGTCGACGACGGTCTTCGTGCCGTACCGCTTGACCAGGCCGCGCACATGGACCACCGGCTCGCTTCGCATGGCGGAAGTCTAGGTTCGTCCCGTGCGCCGGGAACCGGCGGGGCGGTGGCTGCGCCGGGCCCGTCGGAGCGCGCCCGAGCAGGCTGGCGTGCGCCGCGGCGGGCACCGGCACGGCGCGCGGGTCGTTTCCGCAGGTGAGCCGAGAGCATATGGGTTAGGTAGACCTAAGTAACACAGTCCACGGCAGTCGGGCGATCACCGGCTTGTCAGGCTCCGAGGAATTACGCAACAATGGCGTTGTGAAAAACGGCGCCGGTACGCACACGAGTGCTCCGCAGGAGGAGCTCGCGGCTGGGTTGCGCGCGGATCGCTCCACGCGCGACCGAGTCGCGCGCTCCATCCTGGACCACGGCCCCTCGACCGTCGCCGACCTGGCCGCCCGCCTGGGCCTCACCCAGGCGGCCGTCCGCCGGCACCTGGACGCGCTGGTCGCCGATGATGTCGTGCAACCTCGTGACCAGCGAGTCTACGGCGCACGAGGCCGTGGCCGCCCGGCCAAGGTCTTCGCGCTGACCGACTCCGGCCGGGACGCTTTCGACCAGTCCTACGACAAGCTCGCGGCCGACGCGCTGCGCTGGATCGCCGGGTCCGCGGGCGGCGGCGCGGACGGCGAGGCGGCCGTGGCCGCGTTCGCGCGTGCCCGCGTGGAGGGCCTAGCGAAGACCTACCGCGCTGCCATCGAGGCCGCCGCGCCCGAATCGCGCATCGAGGCACTGGCCAGGGCCCTCACCGCCGACGGGTACGCTGCCACGGCGCGCAGTACACCCGGCCAGCGGCGCGGCGAGCAGCTCTGCCAGCACCACTGCCCTGTCGCTCATGTCGCGGAGCAGTATCCGCAGCTGTGCGAGGCCGAGACGGAGATTTTCTCGCGACTGCTGGGTACACACGTGCAGCGGCTGGCCACCATCGCCCACGGCGACGGCGTCTGTACGACGTTCATCCCAGGTGAGCCCGGTGAGCCCGGCATATCCCCGACACCTCAGAACCAAGATCATCCATCCGAAAGCACGGCCGGGAGGAACCCCGCATGACTCTCCCCACGGAGACCGCCCATCCTGAGCTGGAAGGCCTGGGCACGTACGAGTACGGCTGGGTCGACTCCGACGTGGCCGGCGCCGCCGCCAAGCGCGGGCTGAGCCAGGACGTCGTCCGGGACATCTCGGCCAAGAAGTCCGAGTCGGAGTGGATGACCAAGCTCCGCCTCAAGGGCCTGCGGCTCTTCGAGAAGAAGCCCATGCCGAACTGGGGCTCCGACCTGTCCGGTATCGACTTCGACAACATCAAGTACTTCGTACGCTCGACGGAGAAGCAGGCGGAGTCCTGGGAGGACCTGCCCGAGGACATCAAGGCCACCTACGACAGGCTGGGCATCCCGGAGGCGGAGAAGCAGCGCCTGGTCGCCGGTGTCGCCGCCCAGTACGAGTCCGAGGTCGTCTACCACCAGATCCGCGAGGACCTGGAAGAGCAGGGCGTCATCTTCCTGGACACCGACACCGCTCTCAAGCAGCACCCGGAGCTCTTCAAGGAGTACTTCGGCACCGTCATCCCGGCCGGTGACAACAAGTTCGCCGCGCTGAACACGGCCGTCTGGTCCGGCGGGTCCTTCATCTACGTGCCGAAGGGCGTGCAGGTGGAGATCCCGCTCCAGGCGTACTTCCGCATCAACACCGAGAACATGGGCCAGTTCGAGCGGACCCTGATCATCGTCGACGAGGGCGCCTACGTGCACTACGTCGAGGGCTGCACGGCGCCGATCTACAAGTCGGACTCCCTGCACTCCGCGGTCGTCGAGATCATCGTCAAGAAGAACGCCCGCTGCCGCTACACCACCATCCAGAACTGGTCGAACAACGTCTACAACCTGGTCACCAAGCGTGCCGTGGCCTACGAAGGCGCGACCATGGAGTGGGTCGACGGCAACATTGGCTCCAAGGTCACCATGAAGTACCCCGCCATCTACCTGATGGGCGAGCACGCCAAGGGCGAGACGCTCTCCATCGCCTTCGCGGGCGAGGGCCAGCACCAGGACGCCGGCGCGAAGATGGTCCACATGGCGCCGAACACGTCGTCGAACATCGTCTCCAAGTCGGTGGCGCGCGGCGGCGGCCGTACCTCCTACCGCGGTCTGATCGAGATCGGCGAAGGCGCCTCGGGTTCGAAGTCCAACGTGCTCTGTGACGCCCTGCTCGTCGACACCATCTCCCGCTCGGACACCTACCCGTACGTCGACGTCCGCGAGGACGACGTCTCGATGGGGCACGAGGCGACCGTCTCCAAGGTCTCCGAGGACCAGCTCTTCTACCTGATGAGCCGCGGTCTGTCCGAGTTCGAGGCCATGGCGATGATCGTGCGCGGGTTCGTCGAGCCGATCGCCAAGGAGCTGCCGATGGAGTACGCGCTGGAGCTCAACCGGCTGATCGAGCTGCAGATGGAAGGCTCGGTCGGCTAGCTCGACTAGCGCCCCCGCAGACCAGACACACCCCCGGGCTCATGCGCTGAGCCCCGCGAGTGCCGCCGCAGGGCGGTACGGACCGTGGCGCGCCGGCAAGGCGGGCGGCGGTCCGAAAGCCGCCACCGGCGGACGAGTACGACGAGGCAGAAAGCGAGCAGAACCACAGCCATGGCCGAGGCCCAGAATCTCCCGGTGGGCTCCACCACCCCTGGCACGTCCTCCCAGGACGTCCGACGCGCGACGGTCCAGGGGGGACCGCCGCCGGTGGCCGGGGAGTCCACCGTCGCCACGCGCATGAGCTCCCCTCCGTCCTTCGACGTGGCGGACTTCCCCGTGCCGCACGGCCGCGAGGAAGAGTGGCGCTTCACCCCGCTCGAACGGCTCCGCGGATTGCACGACGGCTCCGCCACGGCCACGGGATCCGGGGTGAAGATCGAGGTCAGCGCGCCCGACGGGGTCACCGTCGAGACCGTGGGCCGCGATGACGAGCGGCTCGGCAGGGCAGGCGTCCCGGTGGACCGGGTGGCCGCTCAGGCGTACTCCGCCTTCGAGAAGGCCTCGGTCGTGACCGTCCCCAAGGAGACCGTCCTCGACGGTCCCATCCGGATCACCGTGCACGGAGAGCCCCTGGACGGCGGGGCGGCCACGGTCTATGGCCACCAGGTCATCGAACTGGGCGCCTTCGCCGAGGCCGTCGTCGTCATCGACCACACCGGTGACGCGGTGCTCGCCGCCAACGTCGACTACATCCTCGGCGACGGCGCGAAGCTCACCGTCGTCAGCGTCCAGGACTGGGACGACAAGGCCGTGCACATCGGCCAGCACAATGCGCTGGTCGGCCGGGACGCCTCCTTCAAGTCCGTCGTGGTTACCTTCGGCGGCGACGTGGTCCGGCTCCACCCGCGGGTGGCGTACGCGGGCCCGGGCGGCGAGGCCGAGCTGTTCGGCCTGTTCTTCACCGACCGCGGCCAGCACCAGGAGCACCGCCTCTTCGTTGACCACAACGCCCCGCACTGCAGGTCCAACGTCGTCTACAAGGGCGCACTGCAGGGTGAGGGCGCCCACGCGGTCTGGATCGGCGACGTCCTCATCGAGGCCACCGCCGAAGGCACCGACACCTACGAGATGAACCGCAACCTCGTCCTCACGGACGGCGCCCGCGTCGACTCCGTACCCAACCTGGAGATCGAGACCGGTGAGATCGTCGGCGCCGGCCACGCCTCCGCCACCGGCCGTTTCGACGACGAGCAGTTGTTCTACCTGATGGCGCGCGGCATCCCCGAGCGCGAGGCGCGCCGTCTCGTGGTCCGTGGCTTCTTCGCCGAGCTGGTCCAGCAGATCGGCCTGCCGGACGTCGAAGAGCGCCTCATCGCCCGCATCGAAGAGGAGCTGGAGGCGTCGGTCGCATGACCGCTTACGTACGCGTCTGCGGACTTCACGAGCTGGAGGCCGACACACCCAAGCGGGTGGAGATCGACGGCACGCCCATCTCGCTGGTCCGCACGGCGGGCTCTCCGGTCGAGGTGTTCGCCATCTACGACATCTGTTCGCATGCGAACGTGTCGCTCTCCGAGGGCGAGGTGGAGGACGGCCAGATCGAGTGCTGGCTGCACGGCTCCTGCTTCGACCTGCGCACCGGCAAGCCCTCCGGCCTGCCCGCCACCCGTCCCGTCCCCGTATACCCCGTAAAGATCGAAGGAGACGGCGAAGCGGCAGCCGTGCTCGTCTCCCTCACCCAGGAGTCCTGAGGCACCCATGGCAACGCTTGAAATCCGAGACCTGCACGTCACCGTCGAGGCCGAGAACGCCACGAAGGAGATCCTCAAAGGCGTCGACCTGACCGTGAAGCAGGGCGAGACGCACGCCATCATGGGCCCGAACGGCTCCGGCAAGTCGACGCTCGCCTACTCGCTCGCGGGTCACCCCAAGTACACCGTCACCGGTGGCACCGTCACCCTCGACGGCGAGGACGTCCTCGCCATGTCCGTCGACGAGCGGGCCCGCGCGGGCCTGTTCCTGGCGATGCAGTACCCCGTCGAGGTACCCGGCGTCTCCGTCTCCAACTTCCTGCGCACCTCCGCCACCGCCATCCGCGGCGAGGCCCCCAAGCTGCGCACCTGGGTGAAGGAGGTCAAGGAGACCATGCAGCGGCTCCAGATCGACCCCGCCTTCGCCGAGCGCAACGTCAACGAGGGCTTCTCCGGCGGTGAGAAGAAGCGCCACGAGATCCTTCAGCTCGAACTACTCAAGCCCCACATCGCGATCCTCGACGAGACCGACTCGGGCCTGGACGTCGACGCCCTGCGGGTGGTCTCCGAAGGAGTCAACCGGGTCCGTGAGAGCGGCGCGGTCGGCACCCTGCTGATCACCCACTACACACGGATCCTGCGCTACATCAAGCCCGACTACGTCCACGTCTTCGCGGCCGGCCGGGTCGTCGAGTCCGGCGGCGCCGAACTCGCCGACAAGCTGGAGAACGAGGGCTACGAGGCGTATGTGAAAGGAGGCGTAGCAGCGTGACAGCGGATCTTCGTCGACCGGCCGGACTCACCGGCCTGCTCGACACCGAGGCGATCCGCAAGGACTTCCCCATCCTGGACCGTCTGGTCCACGACGGCCGGAAGCTCGTCTACCTGGACAACGCGGCGACCTCCCAGACGCCCCGCCAGGTCCTCGACGTCCTCGCCGAGTACTACGAGCAGCACAATGCCAACGTCCACCGAGGTGTGCACGTACTCGCCGAGGAGGCCACCGCGCTGTACGAAGGCGCGCGTGGCAAGGTCGCCGCGTTCATCAACGCGCCGAGCCGGGACGAGGTGATCTTCACCAAGAACGCCTCCGAGTCGCTGAACCTGGTGGCGAACATGCTCGGTTGGGCCGACGAGCCCTACCGTGTCGACCAGGACACCGAGATCGTCATCACCGAGATGGAGCACCACTCCAACATCGTCCCGTGGCAGCTGCTGTCGCAGCGCACCGGTGCGAAGCTGAAGTGGTTCGGCCTGACCGACGACGGCCGTCTCGACCTGTCGAACATCGACGAGATCATCACCGAGAAGACGAAGATCGTCTCCTTCGTCCTGGTCTCCAACATCCTGGGCACCGTCAACCCGGTCGAGCAGATCGTGCGCCGTGCCCAGGAGGTCGGCGCGCTGGTCCTCATCGACGCCTCGCAGGCCGCGCCGCACATGCCGCTGGACGTACAGGCCCTCCAGGCCGACTTCGTGGCCTTCACCGGCCACAAGATGTGCGGCCCGACCGGTATCGGTGTGCTCTGGGGCCGCCAGGAGCTCCTGGAGGACCTGCCTCCGTTCCTCGGCGGCGGCGAGATGATCGAGACGGTGTCGATGCACTCGTCGACCTACGCTCCCGCGCCGCACAAGTTCGAGGCGGGTACTCCTCCGATCTCCCAGGCCATCGGCCTGGGCGCCGCGGTGGACTACCTGACCGCGATCGGCATGGACAAGATCGCCCAGCATGAGCACGCCCTCACCCAGTACGCGGTTGAGCGGCTGCTCCAGGTCCCCGACCTGAAGATCATCGGTCCGGCCACGGCAGAGGAACGCGGCGCCGCCCTCTCCTTCACGCTCGCCGACATACACCCGCACGACGTGGGCCAGGTTCTCGACGAGCAGGGCATCGCCGTCCGCGTCGGGCACCACTGCGCCCGCCCCGTCTGCCTGCGCTATGGAATTCCCGCGACCACACGAGCGTCGTTCTATCTGTACTCCACGCCTGCCGAGATCGACGCGTTGGTCGAAGGCCTGGAGCACGTACGGAACTTCTTCGGCTGAGAGGTTGGTTGCCAGGTGAAGCTCGATTCCATGTACCAGGACGTCATCCTGGACCACTACAAGCACCCGCACGGGCGAGGGCTCCGGGACGGCGACGCCGAGGTGCACCACGTCAACCCGACCTGCGGCGATGAGATCACGCTGCGCGTGCGGTACGAGGGCTCGCGCATCGCGGACGTTTCGTACGAGGGCCAGGGCTGCTCCATCAGCCAGGCCAGCGCCTCCGTGCTCAATGAGCTGCTGGTCGGCAAGGAGTTGGCCGAGGCCCAGCAGATCCAGGGCGTGTTCCTGGAGTTGATGCAGTCCAAGGGCCGGATAGAACCGGACGACGCCATGGAGGAGGTCCTGGAGGACGCGGTCGCGTTCGCCGGGGTCTCCAAGTACCCGGCCCGAGTGAAGTGCGCGCTGCTGAGCTGGATGGCGTGGAAAGACGCGACGGCCCAGGCACTGAGTACGTCAGAGGCTCCGCCTCGGGCACAGGAGGCAAAAACCGCATGAGCGAGAACGAGACCGCCACCATCACGCCGGCCTCGGAGGAAGAGGTCCGCGAGGCACTGATGGACGTCGTCGACCCCGAACTGGGCATCGACGTCGTCAATCTCGGCCTGATTTACGGCATCCACATCGACGACGCGAACATCGCCACCATCGACATGACCCTGACCTCCGCGGCCTGTCCGCTGACCGACGTCATCGAGGACCAGGCCCTGTCGGCGACCGAGGGCATCGTCAACGAACTGAAGATCAACTGGGTCTGGATGCCGCCGTGGGGCCCCGACAAGATCACGGACGATGGCCGTGACCAGCTGCGGGCCCTCGGGTTCAACGTCTGACGTTCGGCTCCGCGGCACCCGGCCGCGTCCGCCCAGAGCCGCCTCGCGCACCCGGTCCTCCGGTGTCCGCGGGGCGGCTCTTCGCGTGGCGCTGCGCCTTGTCATGATCCACTGCATGCCAGACTGCTGTCATGGCCGTTTCGCTGTACCAGCTCGTCATCGACACTCACGACCTGCCCGCGCTCGCCCGCTTCTGGTGCCAGGTGCTGGACTGGAAGGTGGTCTCCGAGGAGGACGAGGAGATCGTCATCGGCGCGGACGAGTCCGCCTTCCCGGGGTTGTGCTTCGTACGCGCGGGTGAGCCGAAGTCCGTCAAGAACCGGCTGCACATCGATCTCGCGCCGGACGACCAGACCGCCGAGGTCGAGCGGATCATCGCGCTGGGCGCACGCCGGGTGGACATCGGCCAGGGCGAGGTCCGGTGGGTGGTCCTCGCCGACCCGGAGGGCAACGAATTCTGCGTGCTGACGCCCAAGAAATCCCTGCTTGAATAAGCCGTGGGCCTCGGCCCTTTCTGCTGCGCCGCAGAGGCTCAGGTTATTGAGTCACGAGCCAGTATCTGTCGTTGTAGGCCGTGTTCTGGCGGAACCTCGCCGTTGCTGGCGGTGCAGTCTGCCGAGTGCGGTGAGTTGTTGTTTTTCGTACCCTGTGGCCTGGCGCAGTCTTCGGTAATGAAAGTCCCACACGCGTCCGGAAGGCCGCATTACTTTGACGTAGCGTCCTTCGATGCTCTGCACCGTTCCCGGCAGGTCGCTGTAGCGGTCGACGACAACCGCACCGATGCGAATCTCTTCCGTACCGCCGACGAAAATCAGACCACCGCGACCCTGCGCGCGTGCCTCCTCGCCGGTGCCTGTCGTCATGTCGCATCCGCGTCTTCGCCGGAGAGCGGACCCGCCGCACACACGCCAGCACGGTTTTGGAGTGCGGCGGTGAGCTTGCGGGCCGTGGTGCGGCTGCAGCGTCCGAGGTCGAGTAGCGGGTCCGGATTTTCGTCGCCGTAGGCCAAGGGATCCACGCCCAGGGAGGGCAACACGATTCCGGCGCTGCGCAGTGCCGCGCTCAGTTCGTCACGTGCCCTCTCGGCCTCCCGCAGTTTCCTGACTGCCGTTTTCCGCACGTCGCTCATGCTCATCTGCGTCATTTCTTCTCACTGTTCTTCGCTGGTACGGGGTAGATCTGCTCGTGGCAGTCTTTGCATTTCTTTGTTTCCGGGTCCAAGTTCATGTGATAGCAGGGCTTTTTTTTGCTCATCCATGCCCGCCCATCTCCTGAATGAGTGCCGCGCGCAGGAAGAATCCGAGTGCCGCCGCGTGTGGTCAGCCTGCGCCAAAGGCGAAAAGAGCGCCTATGAAGAATCCGAGCGCGGCCGATATGGAGGCGAGGAAGATCGGTCCGGCAATGGGCAAGACCCAAGCCCGTATCCAGGCCCACGCCTGCCGCAGCCTTATCCCGGCACCCCACACCGCAGGGCGGCGTCGTTCAGGCGGTGTGTCCTGGTTGATGGGACTTCAGGAGCTGGGACAGGACCGCGGAGCGCTCGCCGGGGGCTGACGCGGAGGCAGGCACGACTCCCGGTGATCATGAGGTGTCGAGTCCCTGATCACCACGACGGAAGACCGTGCCTGCCCGCTCATTCTCGCTCATCCCGGGCCCTTGGGGCCAGCTCACCGAAGCCGCACCGCCCGCCCCCGATGACCTCCCCAGCTTGCTGGCCTGTCTGGCTCAGGTGCCCGATCCCCGGCGGGACCAGGGCCGGCGCCATCCGCTCGCCTTCGTCCTGGGCCTGGCCGCGTGCGCGGTCCTGGCCGGAGCGAAGTCCCTGGCTGCGATCGCGGAGTGGGCCGCCGACGCCCCGCCGCAGGTCCTGGCCCGGCTCGGTGGTCCATGCCGGGAGCCGGACCACGGCCCCGTCGCCCCGGCCGAGGCCACCGTGCGCCGTATCCTCCAGCGCATCGACGGCGACGCGCTGGATACGGCCGTCGGACGTTGGCTCGCCGGGCGCGAACGTGCCGTCGGCCAGGAGGAGAACGACATCGGTCGGCCCCTGCCCTACCTCGCGGTGGACGGCAAGACCGTACGCGGTGCCCGCCGCACCGACGGCACCCAGGTCCACCTGCTCGCCGCGATGACGGGGACCGGCCTGGTCACCGCCCAGCGCGAGGTGGACGGCAAGACCAACGAGATCACCGTCTTCCAGCCTCTGCTTGCCCCGCTCGATCTGCACGGCACGGTGGTCACTTTCGACGCCCTCCACTCGCAGACCGCCCACGCACGCTTCCTCGTCGAGGACAAGCACGCCCACTACATTGCGCTGATCAAGGGCAACCAACCCACCCTGCACCGGTGGCTGAAGGCCCTGCCGTGGCGAGAGGTGCCACTCCTGGACAAGACGCGGGCCACCGCTCACGGCCGCGACGAGATCCGCCGGATCAAGGCCGCCGCCGTCACCGGGATCGCGTTCCCCCACGCGGTGCAGGCCGTCCAGATCGTGCGCCGCCGGCGGATCGTCACCACCGGCAAGGTCACCCTGGAACGCGTCTACGGGGTGACCGACCTGACCGCGGAGCAGGCCGACGCGACCGAGATCGCCCGCCGCGTCCGCGACCACTGGGGCATCGAGAACAAGATCCACCACGTCAGGGACACCACGTACGCCGAGGACGCCTCCCGCGTACGCACCGGGACCGCTCCACGTGCCATGGCATCCCTGCGCAACCTGGCCATCGGTGCTCTCCGACTCGCCGACCAGACGAACATCGCCGCCAGCCTCCGCCACCACACCCGCGACGCCAACCGTCCGCTGATCACCTTCGGCATCACGTGATCAACCAGGACACGTCACCTGAACGACACAGCCCTGCCCCACACCGCGGCGGCCAGGACAAGGCGCCATGAGGGCAGGGGGCGGACATGATGCGTGCGTCCCGTGCGCGGCTCGTCGCCGGTCGACCCGGAGGGGCGCGGCTGACCGGATCCAGTCTCCGTCAAAGCCGTGCCGGACCCGGGCGGGGCAGCGGCCTCGTCCACGCGCCACTGCGTGCGCACGACGGAGACATAGCCGCGGTGGTTCGGATGGGTACGGGTGTGCTCGATGGCCCACGCCCCGACCGAGCGCGCCACCTCGGCGCCCTGCCCAGACGTTTCCCGGCAGGTGGTGCACTGCGCGCCGTAGACATCCCGCTCACCGGAGCCGCTGACCGTCCTGAGCACCCACGCGGCACCGGTGAGAACTGTGTATGCGCCGGAGTCCGCTTCCGACGCCTCGGCGACGGGCGCACAAGGCGTTGTCGTTGCGCCGCTCACAGCCACGCTCCCGGCTCTGCCCGGTAGGGGCGCGTGATGTGCTCCTGGTAGTCGAGATGGGCCGGGTTGTGCTTCAGGTGCACCACGGCCCATGTCATGCCGTCCTCACCGCACTCGGCGGTGGGACCCATCGCACCGCATGCGCCGCAGGACATCGTGTACGTGACGGGGACGGCTTCAGGACGCCGGTCGGGACCGAGGATGTGTTTCTGGAGCCGGAACGTGCCGCGCGCCGGACGCTCTCCGTTCTCTTTCGGCTGCACCTGCTGTCGTGCGGGCACCGAGTTGCTGTTCATCCGGCCACCCGCACACCGTGGATGCCCCGGAGGCCTACGGCGATGTCGTCCAGGGCCGGCAGCAGGGCGAGCCGCCGTGCGCGTTGCCGTGCCTCTTCCTGTTGCCGCTCGTGAGCGACGAGGTACGGGCGCACGTGGCCGATGTGCTCACCGCGAAGAACAGGTCCGGCCCGACGGACTGTTGGGCACGCGGCCGGTACGTCGGCATGCTGGTCGGCGTGCACACGAACGGTGCCCTGGCACGGGCGGCGACGGCCTAGACAGGTAATGCAAGCCTCAGTGCTCCGAGGATCCACCGGATAGAGCCCATGCGTCGTCAACCTCCATACGGGTTGGTGGCCATGCCCCCCGGACCGCGCCCACGACAGAGCGGTTGCGGGGGTCTCCGCTGGCAGCACGACATGTGCCGCACTCCGAGCTTCCGGCGAGCGTGCGCGGCAGAGAACAGTGAACGGGGATCCCCACAAGGTCGATTGGGGATCCCCATTTCGACTCGTTTGGGGATCCCCGTTCCGAGGCCGCGGCTACTCTGGAGAGATCACTCCCGTTCCTGCTCAGGTGACTCATGGACGAACGCGAGACACAGCGCAGCGGCTATCCGCTGACGATCTCTGACGCCCTGTTGAACAGCGATGCGATGCGGCAGGCATGCGCAACTCGCAACTTCGCGGAGATCTTCCGGCTCGTAAACAGGCGCAGCGGGACAAGCCATGCAGCCATGGCCGCCGCCATCGGCAAGATGACGAGCTCGCGCATCAGCGACGTCATCAGGGGAGTCCGAGGAATCCGCGGGCAGGAAGTCATTGCACGCGTGGCCGATGGATTCGGCATCCCCGGCAAAATGCTGGGTTTACCGATGAGACCATGGGAGGGTTCCCCGGAAAATGTAGGTTCGTTCGAGAATCCAGCCTATGCTGACCCAGGTCATGAAACAGATGATGCGCCACCTTGCGTTCACTTGTCAGCACGGGCAGAGAATGTGACATCGAGTCAGCACTTGGATACGGGTGATCTCGACGAAATGATTCGACGCGAATTCCTGCGCCTCATAAGTATAACGGAGGTCTTGGTTTCGGCACCGAACGCCCAAGATTTCACCGAGGATATTCGGGAACTTGCCTGCTCCGGTGACATTGACAGCTTCGGCCGTATGAACTCGCATCTTTGGCAAGTCTTCTCGCTTTCTTCATCCAAGCGTGCGGTTTACCCAGTAGTCAGAGAGCAGCTGAACGAACTCGCGCAGAGCTTGGGCAGGGTAAAGAGTCAAGGTGCCCATCAGCAGGTCTGCACTATCGCAGGTGATCTCTTTCAAATTGCTGGAGAAATTTTCTTCGACAGTAACCGGTACGCCGACGCTGCGCATTGCTACGAGCTAGCCTCAAGCGCAAGCAAGGAGGCGGGAAATTTCGACCTCTGGGCTTGCGCTTTGACGCGACACGCATTCATCGGCATGTACGGGATGAAACTCGACGAAGCTTCTCCCCTACTCGATGCAGCGGAGCATGTCGCTAAACGCGGAGATAGCCAGATGTCTACGCGTTATTGGGTTGCCGCAGTGCGGGCTGAAGTATTCGCCAGACTCGGAGATTTTGACGCCTGCAATAGATCCTTGGATGAAGCGGAGCAGGTCCAATCACTGAATGGTGAAATCCATAATGGCGGTTGGTTGCGTTTCGACGGATCGAGACTCGCAGAGGAACGCGGCACTTGTTACGTCGCGCTCGGCAGGCCCGATCTTGCCGAAACCGCATTGATGGATGCCCTTAAGCAGCCACTCTCTTCTCGTCGGAGGGGTGGGGTACTAACCGACCTTGCTGTACTCGGGATTCAGCGTCGCGATATTGATCAACTGCTGACGTACACACACGCCGCTATTGAACTTGCACAACAAACGAAATCGTGATACGTCAAGCGGAAGATCCAAGGATTGCGGAGTCAACTGTCGCCATTTCATTCAGATCACCGCATTTCTTGCCTCAGCCAAGAAATCGCAATGCTCGACTCGCCCACATGACTGATCGAAAGAGAGATTCATGACTGACGAAAACGGCCGCATCTTCCGCGAAGCATGGATCGCCGGGGTCAAAAAATACTACCCCGGCGAACCGAAGCCAGGCTATATCACTCCCTGGGATGAGACTCCCATGTGGGAACGGCAGGCCGCCGCTGCCGTCTACAAGCAGGTTCGGGATTTCATTGCGATCAGCGATGGAAACTCATCGAAGCTCACCCGTGAACAGAAGGGGCGATTCGTAGCTATCTGCTGGATTGCCCAGATCCACAAGCATATCGAATCCCCGAAGCCAAGCTACGTAGCCGACTGGGAAGTACTCCCTGAGTGGCAGCGGGAAACTGATGCCGACATCTTCGAGGCTATCGAGTAGGCACCCGCATGCCGCCAATGGCCCTGTGGCTGCATTAGGGCAGCACAGGAGCCTTATCTTGTTCGCCTGGGTGCCGGCTCTCGTCAGGCGGAGACATGTCAGGTACCGCCCCGGTGCGGGCCTTGACGACTGGGGAGTCTTGTTGCGCCGTCGGCGCTGGTCGCTGCGTTTCGGGACGGGGCCCGGCATGGTGTCACTTCCCAATGGGGTTACCGAGATGGTCTGTTTAACCAACCGGGGGTCTGATGGATCAGGGTTTGGCGGCTGTGCTGGGCGCGCTCGTGGGCGCAGCGGCGACCGGAGGCGGCACGTACCTAACTGCCAGAGCAACGGCCACCCTGCACAAACGCCAGGCCCGCCGCGAGGCGTACAGGAGCTTCCTCCTGGACCTTGAGCCTCTGCGGGCGCGCCTCTTCGACCTGCGCGCCCTCCTTGTCCAAGCACAACAGAGCTCGCTCACGTTCCCTGATGGCGCGTTGGATGAGCAGCTAGACGAGATCGAGACGTTGACCAAGTCACTTGAGCGCCACACCGTGACTGTCACCCTCGAAGGGCCCGATGCCCTCGCGTTTGAAGCGACCCAGGCGACCTTGGCAGCCGTCAAGCTGAAAGAGGTTCTGTTTCGCTGGTGGGGCAATTACTCGCAGTCCCCTGCGACCGACGACGAAGAGCGACGCGCCCTTACCCTCCAGCAAGAGGTTAACGGCCATGCTGCCAACTTCGGCATGGCTGCCAGGCGGTACGTCTGATCTGGCTTGACAGCATTGGAACCCGTACAGAACGTCAGCTGCTATACGCGAGGATTGAAGCATAATTTATTTCTAACGAGAACACGCTGGCCTTGCCTTGGCGTCAGAATGACGCACGAGGCAGGTCTTGCTTGCTCTGCGGGACGGATCCGGCCGGCCGCGATAGGAATTGACTCTGTGCCGAATTCGTCAGCGATCCACTGCACTTTCTGGTGAAGGCGGAACTTTCCGGTGAAGGTGGATCGATATTTTTCCTTGACCTGTGGTGTTGCCGCGTTCGGACCTCAGGCCAAGAGCCGCGGCACTCGCCGGTCACGACACACTCAGGCCGCGATGCCCTTCGGTCACGACACCCTTGGCCCACCGACCGCCCCACGGCCTCAGCCGCGTCACGCCCGCACTGCGCCCCGCCACTCGTTCGGGTGGTATGCGGTGAAGAGGGGTCTTTCAGGGCCGGGTGGGTATTTTCCAGGCTAATGAACGCGGAAGGGTGAATGCATGGGACTGTCGCGCGAGTACTCCCGCGCCCTCAGTGAAGGGCCGACTCCGGCGGACGTGGCGGGGGCGCCCGGTCTGCCCTGTCCGAGTGGCTGGTCCGCACTGGCCTTCTCCGACGAGCTACGGCCGGGCACCGTCCTGACCCGGCCCCTGGCTGGCCAGGATGTGGTGCTGTACCGCCTGAGTTCGGGGGCGGTCCGTGCCATCCATCCGTACTGCCCCCACCTCGGGGCGCACCTGGGCCTGGCGAAGATCGAGAAGGATGAGCTGGTCTGCCCGTTCCATCTCTTCGCGTTCGGCCCCGACGGCACGTGTGTGCGGACGGCGTACGGCAAGCCGCCGCCGAAGGCCGCGCTGACCCCGCTGCCGGTGCAGGAGGCCAACGGCGCCGTGTTCGTCTGGCGGCACCACGACGGCCGGGAGCCGGACTGGACGATCCCGCAGTGGCACACCGTCGGCCATCTGCCTGCCCGGCACAACGCCTGGGAGTTGGCGGGCCACGCCCAGGAGGTGATCGAGAACTCGGTCGACCTCGGCCACTTCGCCACCCTGCACGGCTGGGCCAAGGCCGAGATGGGCGGCCCCGTCACCTATGACAAGACGACGTTCCATGTGTCGATGCGCGCTCACGAACGGGCGCCGTTGCTGGGGGACTTCGTCGTGGAGGTGGAGGTGGACGGATTCGGGCTCGCCTGTCTGCACGCCGATGTAAGCACCCCGCGGATCGGACTGCAGATGTGCACGATGGTGATGCCGACGGCGATCGCCCCGGGCCGTATGCAGTTCCGGCAGCTCAACCGCATCGCTTTCACGGAGCCGCGCAGGTTGCCGCCGCCGCTCGCCCGGACGGTGAGCCGCACGGCCGCACGGCTGCTGGACGGCCCCATCTTCCGGTCGAGTTGCGACTTCACCGCCGCCGACTTCCCGATCTGGAACCACAAGCGGTACCTCCAGCCGCCGCGGCTCGCGCACGGCGACGGTCCCATCGGCCCGTTCCGGCGCTGGGCGCGGCAGTTCTACCCACCGCAGGAGCAGACGGACGAGGCGTAAGTCCGCCGGCCTGGCGTCCACTTGGCCGCCGCACACCCGCCCACCCGGGTCCGCCTCCTTGCTGGACCCGGGACCGCGGCGGCTGTACACCCCCCGGTACGCTCACGCGCATGGGATATCTGCTGCTCACTGGTGCCATAGCCGCCGAGGTGGCAGGCACTACGGCGATGAAGTACAGCGCGGGCTTCAGCAGACTGACGCCCTCGCTGGTCACGGTCATCGGTTATCTCGTCGCGTTCGCCCTGCTCGCCCAGACCCTGAAGACCGTGGAAGTGGGCACTGCGTACGCGATCTGGTCCGGGGTCGGCACGGTCGCCATCGCCTCGATCGGCATGATGTTCCTGGGCGAAGCGGTGAACGCGGCCAAGCTCGCCGGAATCGTCCTGGTCATCGCGGGTGTCGTCCTGGTCAACACGGGCGGAGTCCACTGACGGCGGTTGCTCGGGCAACTCGTCAGGCAACTCGTCAGCTGACTCATCTGGTAACGCGTCAGGTAACTCAGGAGCCGTCCCGGAGTGGGCCGGCCCGAAGAGTGGGCCGGCCCGGGCCGATCAGCTCGGCGGATCGAGGATCTTGCCGGGATTGAGCAGTCCCCGCGGGTCGAGAGCGGACTTGATCGTGGCCATGACGTCCACGGCGTCCCCGTGCTCCCGCCGCAGATACTTCTTCTTGGTCACCCCGATCCCGTGCTCCCCGGTGGCCGTGCCGCCCACGGACAGCGCATGTTCGACGAGCCGGTCGGAGAACTCATGGGCCCGGTCCGCCTCGTCCGCGGTGATCGGCACGATGGTGTGCACGTTCCCGTCGGCGACATGACCGGCGATCACCACGTCGAGCCCCAGTGCCACCGCCTCCTTCTCGGTGACGCTCACCATCTCGGGTACTTCGGAGAGCGGTACCGCGGTGTCCGTGATCAGGTATTGACGGCCCGGGTACAGCGCCTTGACTGCGAAGAACAACTGGTGCCTGGCCGCCCAGAGCGCCGTGCGGTCCGCGGTGTGCCGGGCCGTGGTGATCTCCAGGGCGCCGCCGGTCCGGGCCAGTTCGGCCACCTCGGCGGCCTCCGCGCCGATCGCCGCCTCGCTCGACGAGTGCAGCTCCACGAAGAGCGCGGGAGACTCCAGAAAGCCGGCGGCACCGGCGTCGAGATAACGGTTGATGGCCCGCATGGACAGCGCGTCGACCAGCTCAAGGCGGGCCACCGGCAGGGCACTGCCCATGATCTGCGCCGCCACCTCGACCGCCGCCGCCACACTGCTGAAGAACACGCGCTGGGCGTGTACGTGCACGGGCTGCGGATGGAGCTTGACGGTGAGCTCGGTGAACACCGCCAGGGTGCCTGCCGAGCCGATGAACAGGTCCTTCAGGTCGTAGCCGCTGCTGGTCTTGCGCACGCCCCGGCCGCACCTGATCACCTTGCCGCCGGGCAGCACCGCCTGAAGCGCCAGCACATTGGCCCGCATCCCGCCGTAGCGGACGGTGGTGGTGCCGCTGGCGTTGGTCGCGGCCATCCCGCCGAGGCTGGCGTCCCCGCCGGGATCGACGGGAAAGAAGAGGCCCTGACCCGAGACGGCGGCATGGAGCGCGGTGCGGGTCACACCGGCCTGGGCGACGGCAAGGAAGTCGCCAGGACGCACCGCAAGTACCTGGTCCATGCCGGACAGATCGAGCGCGACCTCGCCGCCGAGCGGCACGATGTGGCCCTCCGCGCTGGTGCCCGCGCCATAGGGAATTAAGGGCACCCCGGTCTCCTGCGACCAGGCAAGGGTCTGGCTGACGTCATCGAGATGCGTGGCGAAGACCACCGCAGTCGGCGTGCGCCGCTCACGGGCCGTTTCGTCGGTGCTGTGCTGCTCCAGGTCCGCGGCCCGTTGACTGACCTTGCCCGGTAGCCGTCGGTGCAGGGTCTCCAGCATGGTTCAGCGCTCCAGTATCCAGGTCTCGAAGACCTCGTGGTCGGCGTCGTGGTGCTCGGCGACCCGCCAACCCGTCTTGGCGAAGGCCTCGGCGTACTCGTCCTGCGACCAGGTCTTGACGCCCGTCACCGCGTGGTAGAACTCGAAGGTCGGGGCGAACCAGGGCTGCTCGTGCCAGTGTTCGCCCGCGGCGCTCACCACGTCTCCGATGACCAGCCGCCGCAGATTGGGGAACCAGTCCTGCCAGGCGCTGAGCACTTTGTCGATGCCGCCGCTGTCGGTGGCGAGCTGGTGCAGCAGGAAGAACGTCATCGCGGTGGTCACGTCCTTGCGGACTCCCGCGTCCAGCCAGCCGGGCCGCGCACTGCCCGGCTGTACCGAACCGGCCCGCAGCCGGAAGCGGTCGGCCAGGTCGGTGCTTGCCAGCCGGGCCCTGGCCGTCTCGATGACGCCGGCCTCGATGTCCACGCCCACCAGGTTCTCCCGGGGCGCGAGTTCGCCGATGACCTGCATACGCCCGCCGTCCGCGCAGCCGAGGTCGATGGTGGTACCCGGCGTCTCGTCGGCGGCGATCCGGGCGGCGATCGCCTTGATGGTCTCCGGGTGGCGGTGCGCGATGTCGGTGCAGCCGCGCGCCACTTCGTCCGGGGCGGTGGCGGCCGCAACGATGTCACCGGCCGCAGCCTCGGTGCCGAGCGCACGGAACGTGGGCTCCCAGCCCAGCGTGGTGACGCGTACGAAACCACGGTTGAAGGCGACCTCACGGCCCGGTTCCGTCATCCGGTAGCCGCGCTCCGAGGCCGGCTCGAACCAGCCGATGCGGTGCAGCGCCCGGGCGAGCAGTTCCTGCAGCCGGGTGGCGGGCACGATCTCCCGGGCGCCGTTGATGAGCTGCTTCCACCAGCCGAGTTCATCCGCGGCGATGATGATGTGGCACGCGGTCTGCCCTTCCAGCAGATCGCCGAGGAGCAGGGGTCCGGTGGCGGGGACGGTGGCGGTGGTGTGCGTCAGGGACATGAGGATGTGCTCTCCTTCGTGAATCCAGGACGGATGAAGGGGTGATGGATGGCTGGTCCGCGGGTGCCTGGCGCTGGGAGGACTGGGAAGCGGCGCGGTTCTCGGAGGAGCGGGGCCGACGGTGGCGTTCCCGGGGCCCGGCTCCTGCGGTGGGGCATGCTCGGGGGCCTGGTGGCTCGTGGTTCAGGGGCCTGCTGGGCCGGCCGTCGCCCCGGTGAGAGCGGCGACCGCCTGTACCTCGATCAGCAGCCCGGCCACCGGGAGCCCGCACACGAGCGTGGTGCGCGCGGGTGCCGATGCCCCGAAGTGACGGGCGAAAGCGGCGTTCCAGGCGCCGAACCACTCGCGCCCGGCGAGGAAGCACTCCACGCGCAGCAGCCCCGGCCGGCCGCTGCCCGCCTCGGTGAGCACCGCGTCCAGACGCCGCAGTACCCAGTCGGCCTGCTCGTCGAAGCCGGTGTGCAAGGGCTGCAGCGTGCCCGGATCCAGGGCCGCGATCCCGGCGGTCACGACGAGCCCGGCGCCCGTGCCGTACGCGGCGAACGACGGCCCCCGCACCTCGGACGCGGTACTCATCGGGGCCGCCTGACCACGTCACCGGTGGTGATCTCACCGGCGGTGGCCCGGCCGGCGAGCATCATGACGGTACTGAGCTCCTCGGTGAGCAGTTCGATGGTGCGACGCACCCCGTCCTCGCCCGCCGCGGCGAGACCGTACGCGGCGAGCCGCCCGATCAGGACGACATCCGCTCCCAGGGCCAGCGCGGTGAAGACGTCGCTGCCCGAGCGCACCCCGCTGTCCAGGGCGACCTGCACCCGCCCGGCCGCCGCCTCGGCGACTTCGGGCAGGGCGTCGATGCTGGCGGGCGCCGGGTCGAGCTGACGCCCTCCGTGGTTGGACACCACCAAGGCGCTGGCCCCCGCCTCGATGGCTTGCTCGGCGGCCTCCGCGGTGAGGACGCCCTTCGCGATCCACGGCATGGCGCACCGCTCGGTGGCCTCTGCGAGACGCGCCCAGTTCCAGGTGGGCGTGGTCAGACCGAGGAGCCGTTCGAACATCTCGGCCACCTGCGGCGTGCCCACGCCGTCCCCGTCCATGAGGTTTCCGGCGAAGTAGCACAGGTCCGGGTTGAAGCGGTTGGTGCGGTTGCGGACCCGGAAGCCCGCGGTGGAGCAGTCGACGGTGACGCAGAGGGCGGTGTACCCGGCCTTCTTCGCGCGCTGTGCGCTCACCTCGAAGTGGTCGAAGGGGTGCAGCTGCGCGATGCGCGCCGCTTCCGGCGCGGCCTCGGCGACCTGTTCGTACGAGAACGTGCCCGCCTCCGGCACCATCGACGCCGTGCCGCAGGCCGCGTTGGCGCGCGCCACCGCGATGTGCCCGCCGTCATGGAAGAGGCCGTCGCCGCCGAACGGAGCGGTGAGGATCGGAGAGGCCAGCGGGATGCCGAGGAACGCGGTACCGGTCCGCGGCCGGCTTACCCCGCTCATGGGTCGGGACTTGATGGCCCACCGCTCGAACGCGTCCCGGTTGGCTCTCAGATTGCTCTCCGCGCCCGCACCCCCTTCGAGGTAGTCGACGAGGTCGTCGGAGAGATGATCCAGGGCGGCGGCCCGGATCTCCTGTAGGACGGCGAAACCGCTCTCCTGCGGATACATCGTCCCGGATGTCTCCGGTGTGGTGGTCAGCTCGGTCAACGCGACTCCTGGTGTGCGGTGGTGAGAGAGCCGGCCGTTTCCTTCGACGGCGACGGCGACGGCTGAACAGCGTCGGCCCAGGCGGGTTCCGCGGCGGACCGGCGGCGCCCGTAACCGGCGTACAGGGCGATACCGACGGCCAGCCAGACCGCGAAGCGCAGCCAGGTCAGACCGGCCAGCGTGCCGGCGAGCAGGATGCAGCCGGCCAGGGCGAGTAGCGGTACCACGGGCATCAGCGGGGTACGGAACGGGCGTGCGCGCTCCGGCTGCGTCCGGCGCAGCACGAGCACGCCGACGGCCACGCTGGCGAAGGCGAAGAGCGCACCGACGTTGGTGAGTTCGGCGACCACGTCGATGGGGGTGAACCCGGCGATCAGGGCTCCCAGCACACCGAGCGTCACGGCGGGCCTGACCGGTGCGCCGGTGCTCGGGCTCGTGCGGGCCAGGGCGGGCGGCAGCAGCCGGTCGCGGCACATGGCGAACAGCAGCCGGGTCTGGCCGTACATGATCATGAGGAGGCCCTTGGTCAGGGCGATCACGGAGGCGACCAGGATGAAGGTGCCGATCCATCCGACGTCCAGGGCCTTGAAGGCGGTGGCGACCGGGGCGGCGTTGTCGAGCGACCTGTAGGGCGCGACACCGGTGAGCACCGCGCTCACCGCCATGTACAGGCCCGTGGCGATCAGGATGGACACGATGATCGCGAAGGGCACGTCGCGCTGCGGGCGCAGGCTCTCCTCCGCGGAGGTGGCCACCACGTCGAAGCCGAGGAAGGCGAAGAAGGCGAGCGCGGCGCCGCCGATGATGCCGTGCACACCGAAGGGTACGAACGGCGCCCAGTTGCCGGAGTCGAGATGCGGGGTGCCGACCACCACGACCACCACCAGCACCCCGGTGGTGACCAGGACCAGGGCCTTGGTGACCCGCGCCGTGAAACTCACGTCCAGGGCCAGCACCAGCACGATCACCGCGATGGCGAGCACGGCGGGCAGATTGACGACCCCGCCGTCCGAGGGCGCCGCGCTGATGGCGTGCGGCAGGGTGACGCCGAAGAGCGCGTCGAGACTCGCGCCGAGCATCCCCGACCAGCCGATGGCGACCGCGGCCCCGGCGACGACGTATTCGAGAACGAGGTTCCAGCCGACCAGGAAGGCCGGCGCCACACCGAGGGTCCTGCGGGTGTACGTGTAGGCGCTGCCCGACACCGGCACCATGGCGGCGAGTTCGCCGTAGCAGAGCGCGACGAGTACGCAGACCGCACCGGCCAGCGCGAACGACAGGACGATGGCGGGCCCGGCCTTCTGAGCCGCCGCCACTCCGGTCGTCACGAAGATCCCGGCGCCGATCATGGTGCCGATGCCCATCGTGGTCAGGTCGAGACGGCCCAGGCGCCGCTTGAGCTGGGCGGTCGGCTGCTGCCGTACTGCAGGGTCCGCTCTCGCGGCGTCCTGCCCGGCGGTGGGAGCGGCCGGCTCCGCACCGTCCTGGCGGTCGCCGGACGGCCCTGGCCGCTGTGTCGGATGGGCCGGCTGTGTTCGCTGTGTTCGCTGCGTGTCGTTCGTGCTGGTGCTCTTAGCCCATGGCGGCATGCGCGCTTCCCCACTCTCCGGGGCCTACGGGATGGTCCAGCCGGTCGGCTGGTCGGCCGTGGCGGTCCGGTCGGCCGAAGTGGCCGGTCACCGGAAGAGTCTCCGAGTTAACCGAGTTATCTGAGAACTAAATCTCATTTAACTTGGTCTGGATCGTAGCGTTGATATCGGGACCGCAGCACCTGGAAACGAGAAGTTAGCACTGAAGTTACATGAATTACAGGCATGTTACCGATATCGATCGAGAGGCGCGGGAGGTCGGCTTGACAGTGCTCTCGCTGTGTCCTCACACTTCTACTGTGAAGAATTTCTCAAGTAAGTCTGCGGGCGTGGTGGGGTACCTGGGCCCGCCGGGGACCTTCACCCACCAGGCGGTGCTCACGCACGCCGCCCTGAGCGAGCGCACACACGTGCCGCTCGCCGACGCCGAGAGCGTGGTCGGCGCGGTCGCCGAAGGCGAGGTGGACCTGGGCGTTGTGGCCTGGGAGAGCTCCGTCGCCGGGATGGTCGGCCCCAACCTCGACCTGCTCGCCGGATCCGACGCCGGGGTCCGCATCCAGGACGACATCACGCTGCCCATCGAAATGTGCCTGTGGGCCCGACCGGGTGCCCGCCGGGCGGATCTGCGCCGCGTCGTCTCGCACGGCGTCGCGCTCCAGCAGTGCCGCGGCTGGCTCCGTGCCCAGCTGCCCGGCGCCACCGTGCACGAAGCGGCGTCCACCGCCGCCGCGCTCGGCGCCGTCGCCGAGGACCGCTCCGGTGCCACGGCCGCGATCGCCTCCGCGGGCGCCGGGGCGGGGCAGGAAGCGGCGGCCGGCGACGAGGTGATCCTGCTGCACCGCGCGATCGGCGATGTGCCGGACGCGGTGACCCGGTTCGTGGTCCTGGGCCTCGGTGCGGCCCCGACGGAGCCGGCGCACACCACCGTGCTGGCCTGTTTCCAGCCCCGGGACCGGCCCGGTTCCCTGCTGCGCATCCTGCGGGTCTTCGCCGACCACGGTCTGGACCTCACCCACATCGAGTCCCGCCCCACCCGTACCGGCCTCGGCCACTACTACTTCCTGCTGGAGTGCCGGGTGCCGCCGTCCCGGGTGAGGGGCCTCGGCCACGCAGTGGGCCGGCTGTGCACGCTCGGCGTCCGGGTCAAGCGGCTCGGCACCATTCCGGGCAAGCCAGCTGGCGCCGAGCTGAGGAGGGCCGCGTGAGCGCACCTGCCGCGGCGGTGGCCCGCACGGCGCAGTGGCGGGACCTGTCGATCCTGCTGGTGACCTGCGTGGGCCTGTTCCTCACCCAGCTGGCCATCACGGTGGTGAACATCGGCGTCAGCTCGGTACAGGCCAGCCTCCACGCGAGCCCGTCGACGGCCACCTGGGTCGTCGACGCGTACTTCGTCACCTGCGCCGCCTGCATGCTCAGCTTCGGCGAGGTGGGTGACACCGTCGGGCGCGCGCGGGTCTTCATCGGCGGGCTGCTCGGCTTCACGCTCTCCTCGGTCGGCTGCGCCCTGGCGCCCGGCGCCGGCATCCTGGTCGCGGCCCGTGCCGTGCAGGGCGTCTTCGGCGCGGCGGTCCTGGTCTCGTCGCTGTCCGTGCTGGTCAACCACTTCGAGGGACCGGTGCGGGCACGGGCCATCGGACTGTGGTCGGCGGTGGCCGGCATCGCGCTGGTGGCGGGGCCGACGCTGGGCGGTGTCCTCATCGACGGGCTGGGCTGGCGCTGGATGTTCTGGATCAATCTGCCCTTCGGCGTCATCGGCATCGTGGCCGGTGCCCGGGTGCTGCCCCGCACCCAGCAGGCCACGGGACGCCCGCTCGACTGGCGCGGCCAACTCCTGGCGCTCTCCGCGCTGAGCTGCATCGCCTTCGGCGTGGAGAGTCTGACGGCGGCTCAGGGCGCCTCCCTGCTCGGCTGGGCCGCCGCCGTGGCCGGAGTGCTGCTCGTGATCTGCTTCGTCGCCGTGCAGCGCACCTCGCCGGCCCCGCTGGTGCCGCTCAGCCTGTTCCGTTCCCGTCCCTTCCGCGGGGCCAACAGCGCCGCCCTGCTGCTGAACTTCGGCACGCTCGGGCTGCTCTTCCTGCTGAGCATGTACTTCGTGCGGGTGGCGGAGCGGGACGCCCGCGTCGGAGGGCTGCTGATCGCTCCGCTGTTCGGCGCGTACATCATCGTCAGCACGTTCGCGGGGCGGGCGTCCAACCGCTGGGGCAGTCGCCTTCCGGCGGCGTTCGGACTGCTGGTGGCCGGCGTGTCGGTCATCGCCGTCGCACTGGAGATGGCCGCCCGGCAGGATGCGGCGCTGGTCGTGGCGGCCACCGTCTGCGGAACAGGCATCGGGCTCACCCTGCCCGCCCTCGTCTCCGTCGCGGTGAACGAGGTCGACACGGAACGCGCCGGACTCGCCTCCGGACTCAACAACACGGCCCGCCAGATCGGCGGGAGCCTCGGCGTCGCCACACTGGGCGGCATTGTCTCCGCGAGCGACGTGGTCGCCACCGGAATCGTCCGTGCGCTCTATGTCAATGCGGCCGTTTTCCTGCTGGCCGCCTGGATTTCGTTCACCGCACTTCCCGGCAGGCGCCGGAAGGAACAATACGAAGCGGAAAGCAGCAGGCGCCGGAATGATTAAGGATTAAGGATTAACGAATAAGGAATGAGGAGACGGCCGTGCTCGTACTGGTCTACTGCAAGGACAAGTCGGACGGTCTTGCGTTGCGCAAGGCGACGCGGGCGACCCATCTTGAATACATGATCGCCGCGAAGGATCACATTGTCTTCGGTGGTCCGCTGCTTTCTGGCACAGGGGATCCGGTGGGATCCGTTTTCGCTCTGCGGGTGGATTCGCCGGCCGAGGCCGACGCCTTCCTCGCCGCTGAACCGTACTGCCTCGCGGGCCTCTTCGAGGAGGTGCAGGTGCACGTGATGCGGCAGATGATGCCGGAGAATCCGGTGGGCGTCATGGAACGCGAACTCGCCCTTGAGCACGCCGCACGCGAACCGGTCGGCGGGCGCGGCAAAACCTAACGGGAGACAGATGGCGAGCCGAGCCGGGCTCTTGAATCCCGGCTCTTGAATCCCGGCCCCGGAGCCGTCGGCCCCGGGCGCCGCGGCCGGTCAGCTGACCCGGACGGCGGGTCAGCTGCCGGGCCGGCCGCAGGTCGACTGCCCGGGTCGGCCCGAGAGCCGGCTGCCGGGCCGGACGCGGGTCAGCTGCCGCGTCGGCCCAGCGCGGACAGGGCGCTGTTGGTCAGCTCGGCGGCGATGCGGTCGGTCGACCAGTTCAGGCTGTCCATGAGGTCGACGATCACCCGCTCGTCGAAGAGCGTCTCCCAGATCAGTACCGCGAATTCCGGGGTCTGGGTGGCGATCTCGTCGCTCTGCATCAGGGCCAGAGTGAACGGCGCCAGCACGTCGAATATGCGCGTCACCATGGGATCGCCCGCTCGCAGCCGGGCCAGGAACCCGTCCGTCGAACGGATGTAGACCGCGGCACGGCTCCAGCGGGAGGCGTGCCGCACCCAGCTGCGGCAGGCCTTTTCGAAGCGGTCGATGGGCGGCGCGTCGGTGGGGATCGCCGAGATGTCGGAGATGAGCTCGTCGACCAGGTTGGCGTAGTAGGCGTCGAACACCTGGTGCACGTCGGAGAAGTGACGGTAGGCCGTAGCGGTGGAGACGCCGGCTTCCTTGGCGAGGGCCACCAGGCTGAAATTCACGCTCTTCTGCTCCACGAGCAGGCGCTCCGCCGCGCTCAGCAGAGAATCACGGCTCATGAGATAGTCACTGCGAGTCTGCCGGGGACGGCGCTCTTCTGTTTGTTTCTCTCGGCTCGCCACGGTATTTCCCCGCTCAGTCACTGCCCGAAGAATTCCAGGAGTCCCGGCGTCCCCCAGTGGTTTGATCGCAGCCACCTCCGGTCGCGTTCCGGGCGGAGCCGCGGCCGCTGCCCGACGTGGATCTTTCCCGATCTTCGCGCCGGTTTCCTCTTCCGCGGCCGGAGCCTGATAGCGGAATGATTTTTCCGCTGCATTACCCGGACATTCAAGATCTCCGTCCGAGATGTTACACCGGCAGGTAGGCGCCGGACCTTGCTCCGCCGTCCCTTCCACCCCCTTGGGTCACGGTGGCCTCGCGTCTGCGCAACGGGACTTCGCGTCGTCCTGCGGCTCCCGATCCCGGCCGGAATGAGGGGTTCCACCGGGCCCGACGTGCCGTGGCCGTGCGGTCGGCGTGCTGCGGGACGCGTGGTGCCCGGCCGCTGAGACGCGGGTGCGCGGGGTTCGCCTCCTCGCCGCCGTACCGGTTAGGTTGCCCTCATGACCGATACGACTGCTCCCCGTTCCACCGGCGCCGTCGCCGCGGGTCTTGCCACCTTTGCGGCCGACGGCACGGTTCTCGACACCTGGTTCCCCGCTCCCGAGCTGACCGCCGAGCCGGGCCCGGCCGGCACCGAGCGGCTGGACGCCGCCACGGCCGTGCGGCTGCTGGGTGCGAACGCGGCGAAGGCCGTCGGCCACGACGCGCGCCGCGGAGTCGAGGTCGTCGCCGTCCGCACGGTCATCGCCTCCCTGGAGGACAAGCCGCTCGACACGCACGACCTGTACCTGCGGCTGCACCTGCTCAGCCACCGCCTGGTCAAGCCGCACGGCCAGAACCTGGACGGCATGTTCGGCCTGCTCGCCAACGTCGCCTGGACCTCGCTGGGCCCGGTGGCGGTCGACGACCTCGAAACGGTCCGCCTGAACGCCCGCGCCGAGGGCCTGCACCTGATGGTGACCTCCGTCGACAAGTTCCCCCGGATGACGGACTACGTGGCGCCGAAGGGCGTCCGGATCGGTGACGCCGACCGGGTGCGGCTCGGGGCGCACCTCGCCGAGGGCACCACCGTGATGCACGAGGGCTTCGTGAACTTCAACGCGGGCACGCTGGGCACCTCCATGGTCGAAGGCCGTATCTCCGCGGGCGTCGTCGTGGGCAACGGGTCCGACATCGGCGGCGGGGCGTCCACCATGGGCACCCTCTCCGGCGGCGGCAGCGTGGTCATCACCATCGGCGAACGCTGCCTGGTCGGCGCGGAGGCGGGCGTCGGTATCGCGCTCGGCGACGAGTGCGTGATCGAGGCCGGCCTGTACATCACCGCCGGCACCCGCGTCACGCTGCCCGACGGCCAGATCGTCAAGGCCCGCGAACTCTCCGGCGCCTCGAACATCCTCTTCCGCCGCCACTCGGTGACCGGCACCATCGAGGCCCGCCCGAACAACGCGGTCTGGGGCGGCCTGAACGACGTACTGCACAGCCACAACTGACCGGCTGGTGCCTGCCTGCCGGAGCGCGGGCAGGCACCTGGCCGGCTGACGGCACGGACGCGTCACGCGCCGGCGGCGGCCATCGGCGCCGGCGCCATCACCCCTGGACGGCGGTGGCGGGTTCGCCCGCCGCGACTGGCCCCTCGCTCGCCTCGGGCCACTCGCCCTCGCCCTCGGGCGCGGCATACCAGCGCCACTCGTCCAGGCGCGGCCGTCCCTCCAGCGCGATACGGCCCGTCGCCCACAGCAGGGCGGGCCAAGGGGCGGCGGTGTCGGCCGGCACCTGCGGGAAGATCCTGGCCAGGGCGCGGGCGCAGAGGCCGTCCGGCGGTGTCCAGCCGATGCCCAGGCCCTCGGCGATGTCGTAGGTGTGCACCAGGGTCTCCACGACGGCCATGGCGGCGAATCCCTCGGCATCGGCCTGGCCGTAGACGTGATAGGCCCGCTTCTTCGGCGAGCTGGCGCGCACCATCGCCGCCAGCATCGCGGCACAGACCTCCAGGGCCTGGAAGAGCCCGGCCGACCCGGCCTCGCGGTCCATGAAGATCATGTTCACCGGACCGCCCTCCCGTCGCTCCTCCCAGGCGAACGGGACGGGACCCGACAGCGGCGGCTGCTCCGGGGCCAACTGGCCGGCGTAGAAGAACAGACAGTCCGCCAGATGCTCGACGGTCTCCCAACAGTCCCACTCCAGGGGCCCGGCGCCGCCGCTCCAGTCCTGCTCCCGCGCGGTGCCCAGCGCACTGATCGCCAGCCGGACCGCCTGCTCGATGTCGGACGCCGTGACGGGTTCCCGCAGTGCACCATGCGCTTCATTCATGCCGGAAACGTACCAATACCGCACCGAGGACGCCGGGAATTTCCGGCGTCCGGCGGCGCGCCCGTAAAGCCGACCGCGCCGCCGCGCACCCACCCGGCCGCTCCCGCACGCGTCTCCGCAGCGGGCCTGGATCGCGTTTCCGCCACAGATCCGGGCTCACCCGCATACCTGTGCCTTCGCACACCGACCGGCCCTGTACCGACAACTTCAACTGGCTGGACAAAAATAATGTTCGGTGGGACGGTGGAGACATGTGGGACGTGACCGTGATCGAGGACCCCGCGGCGGCTGCCGCCTCACTGGACCCCACGCGGGTCAGGCTGCTGGCCGAGCTGGCGGCCGGACCCGCGTCGGCGGCCATGCTGGCGGGCAAGGTCGGGCTGCCCCGGCAGAAGGTGAACTACCACCTCAGGACGCTGGAGCGGTACGGCCTCGTCGAGCTGGCCGGGGAGCGCCGCAAGGGCAATGTCACCGAGCGGCTGATGCAGGCCACCGCCGCCTCGTACGTCATCTCGCCGATCGCGCTCGGTGCCGTGCAGCCCGACCCGGCCCGCGCCCGCGACCGGCTCTCTGCGCGCTGGCTGCTCGCGCTGGCCGCCCGTCTGGTGCGGGACGTGGGCTCCCTCGTCGCAGGGGCCGCCCGCGCCCGCAAGCGGCTCGCGACCTACGCGCTCGACGGCGAGGTGACGTTCGCGTCGGCCGCCGACCGCGCGGCCTTCGTCGAAGAGCTCACCCAGGGCGTGGGCGCCCTCATCCGCAAGTACCACGACGGCACCGCGGAAGGCGGCCGTGCGCACCGGATCGTCGTCGCCCTGCATCCCACCGTCAAGGACGACGCGGCGCAGGACGCCAGCCGCCCGGGTGCCGTCGCGGCCGTTGCCGAGCAGCCCGCGCTCACCGGCGAGGCGCACCGCCCGCCGCACGGCCCCGCGGCCGTGCTCTTCACCACCGGGCAGCCGGACTGCCCCGCTGACTCTCTGGAGTAATCACCATGCCGAAGGAATTCGAGATCACCCGCGAGTTCGAGGTCGACGCCACCCCGGAGCAGGTCTGGGACGCGCTCACCACGGGCACCGGCGGCTGGCTGTGGCCGATGGAATACGAGCCGCGCGAAGGCGGCGCCGCGCCCTTCGGCGGCACCGTCACCCACTGGGACCCGCCGCACCGCCTCACCGGCCGCGTCGAGGACCCCGAAGGCGTTTCGGGGCAGCCGCTCAACCAACTGGACCACACCGTCGAGCCGCGCGAGGACGGGCGGCGCGCCTGGGTGCGCTACGTGCACAGCGGCATCTTCACCGACGACTGGGACAGCCAGTACGACGGCGCCAGCAAGCACACCGACTTCTACCTGCACACCCTGCGCCAGTACCTGACGCACTTCGCCGGCCGCCCCGTCGCCTTCGCCACCCTGCAAGGCCCCGGCGCCTCCAGCACACCGGAGGCGTTCGACACCGTCGGCCGTGCGCTGGGACTCCCCGAGGACGCGGTGGCGGGCATGAAGGTGCGCGCCCACGGCCCCGACAGCCAGTCCTTCGAAGCGGTGGTCGACTACCGCACCGATCACTTCATCGGACTGCGCACGGACACCGCCCTCTACCGCTACTTCGGCCGCAACCAGTGGGGCGCGCCGGTCGGCGTCAGCGTGCACGACTTCGCCGAAGGGGCCGACGGCACCCGCAACGGCCAGGCCTGGGAGGGATGGCTCACCCGGCTCTTCGGATGAGGCGGCGACCGGGCACGCCGCCGCGGTATGTGGCCCCGGCCCGTCCGCCGCAGCCGTCGACACGCCCTCCGTTCGTGTCGGCAGCCGCGCCGGACGGGCCGGGACGCTTAAGAGGCGGCGGCGTCGGGTGGACGAGGTGCCCGGCGCCGCCGCGGCCTTTGCCGGGACCGTCAGGGCTTCAAGCGCAGCACCTGCGGGTCGTGGTCGCTGTTCTGGTCCGCGAACTCCGCGTTGATGTGCACGCTGTCGTAGTCGAACGGTCCCTCGTGCACCGCCGGACTCACCAAGATCTGGTCAAGTACCTGGCTGTTGCCCTGGTAGTCGTAGGTATAGCGTTCCGCCACCGGCAGTGACTTGATCGCCGACCAGAGCGCGCCGCCGTTCTCCAGGCGGGTCGCCGTGTCCGAGAACTCGAAGTCGTTGATGTCGCCGACCGCGAGCACGTCCGCGTTGCTCTGGACGGCCAGGATCTTCTTGACGAACGCGTTCACCTCGTCCGCCTGCTGGTGCCGCTCCGTCTCCGAGCTGCGCGTCGGCGGCTGGAACGCGGACGTCAGCGCCTGGTCGCCGCCCTTGGAGGCGAAGTGGTTGGCGATCACGAAGACCGTACGGCCCTGGAACACGAACTCCCCGGCCAGCGGCTTGCGGCTGTCCGTCCAGGCGGCGCTAGTGGGGTCGATGCGCCCCGGGGACTGGGTCAGCGCGGCCGAGCCGTCCGCGGCCTGCGTCACATCGTCCGCGACGGTCGTGCCGCCGCCCGCCCGGTCGGTGAACGAGACACGGTCCGGGTTGAAGAGGAAGACCTGGCGGATGTTGCCGCCCGGCTCGCCGCCGTCCGCGTCGTTGACGGGATCGATGGACCGCCACTCGTAGTGCGGCCCGCCCGCCGCGACCACCGCATCGATGAACTTCTGCACGGTCTGGTCGGCGGCCACCGTGCCGTCGTCCGTGGCGCCGTTGTTGTCCTGGATCTCTTCCAGAGCCACGATGTCCGGCGACGACAGATGGCTCACCACGCCGTCCGCGAGCTTGTCGAACTTGTCCTGCGGGTCGGTCGGGGCGAGGTTCTCCACGTTGTACGTCGCCACCGCCAGCTCGTCGCTGTCCTGCTTGCGGGTGACCTCGCGCGCCGGGCTTGTGCCGCTGACCGTGCCGATGGTGCGGGCAAGGAGCGTGTATCCGCCGAACTCGTTGAAGTCCAGCGGGCCTTCGGTGGTTCCCGCCAGGGTCTGGCCGGTGTCGGCGGTGGGGAAGGGCTGGGTCGCGGTCGGGATCAGCGACTGGATCTGCAGCCGGCCGGTGTTCTGCGCGGTGTACGAGCCGTAGACGGTGCCGCCGCGCGCGTCGGGGTGCTCGTGAGGCTTCACGGTCACCCACAGCTCGGCGTACGGGTCGGTGCCGGTGATGACGCGCGAGGAGCCGATCTTGACGTTCATGCCCTCCAGCGACTCGTAGTAGTCGAGGGCATAGGCCTTGGGCTGCAGTTTCAGCGGGTTGATGGAGCCGTCCGAGCCGCCGTCGGGGGTGTAGGCGTTGGGTACCGAGGCCGCGTTGATGGTCACCGGAGCCGGGAGTGCGGCACCCGAGGACACCACCGTCACCGTGGGCTTGCCGATCTCGGTGGCCGACTGGTTGCCCGAGGTGGTGCCGCCCGGGATGTACTCGGAGACCGTTCCGGCGACCTGCACCGAGTCGCCGACGGCGACCGTCGGAGCGGAACCCGTGTAGACGAAGACGCCTTCGCTGGTGGCCGGGTCGTTGTCGGGCTGCGGATCCTGGAACCAGAAACCCTTCGAGGAGCCGTAGGTCCGCACGCCCGTGACCACGCCGGGCACACCGGTGACCGCCGTGCCCACGAGCGGGGATATGCGGGTGCTGCCCTGGACGTCGTGGATCTTGATCTGGTCGTCGAGGTGGTGGCTCTTGCCGTGGCCCTGGAGCGCGGTCGCCGACGGCGTGGTGCCTGCCTGCACCGGCGAGCTGAGGACCACGGTGGTCACGGTGGAGCAGACGGCGGCGACGGTGAGGGCGGCAAGCCGGGACGAGGTTTTCAACGGCAAGATGTGCCTCCGGGGGAGGGGGATGGTGGTGGGGGCGTGCGACTGCACTGGACGGGGTGGGGGGCAGCTCAACGTCTACGCGCGTCAATGTCTTCTGTTGTCGAACAGTTGTCAAGATGCGGCCGGTGTACGGACGTTGACGATGCAGTTGACCAGGGAGAAGTTGACGCTGGGGCGACAGGGATGTGGCAGGGATGTGGCAGGGGTGCGAAGGGTCGGGCGGGGTGGCGCAGACGGGTGTGCGGGTTGCCCGGACGCGGTGGGCGGGCGGATCACTCGGCCGTGTGCTCTGTGCCGCGGCGGGTTGCGGGCTACGGGTGGCCGCCGGCCGGTGCCGTGGCATGCGGGCGTCAAGCGTGTGGCGCGTTCTCTTCCGTCGGCGGTGGCGGGACCCGGCATGTGTCGGATGTGCGGTGGAGTCCGTCTAGGCTGAAGGCGGGCGTATACGCACCTCTTGAGGAGACCCAGCCGATGTCAGAAAGCTCCCCCCTGCCCCCGGTACGGCTGCGTCCCGAAGCGGAGCTCGCGCGCGCCGCGCTCGGCGCGCCGCTGCTGGCCGGTGCCGCGCGGCTCGCCCGCTGGGCGGGGCCCCGCACCCGTGTGGGCGCGGGCGGTGAGCTGGCGGACGACCAGGTGTTCGCCGCCGCGGCCGAGCTGGGACTCGGCGCGGACGCGGCCGGCGCCGACCAGGCCGCCGCGGCCTGGCACCTCGCTCTCGACCTCGGCTTCGTGGAGATCGTGAACGGGAACGGGAACGGGGCCGCGGCCGCGGCCGGCGACGAGGGCGCGGCGGGCGAGGAGATCACGGGGGACCGTGTCGTGGTGGGCGGGGAGCTCGCCCTGCTGACCTCCGGCACACCCCGGGACGTTCTCAGGATGTGGCTCGACGGCCTGGAGAGCGTGATCGCCGAGGCGGGCCTGCCGGAGCCCGGCGACTACGAGGATGCGGACGGTTCCAGGAACGAGGGTGCGGGTGAGGCGCCGGGCGGTGCCGGCTGGGCCGACGCGGACCTGGCCGCCGAGGCGGATTTCCTCGACGGAGTGCTCGGCAATCTGTATCTGCTCTCCGCGGACGAGAGCGGTGCCGGTGACGACGGCCCCGTGCCGCTGCCCGCGCTCGCCGCGTCCATGATCGTCCCGGCGGGCATGACCGAGCCGACCGACGACGTCCTGGAAGAGGTGTCGCAGGCGATACTCCGGCTCGACCAGCAGTTCCGGCTGCTGGAGCGGGTGGGCCTCGTCGAGTTCCAGCCCGTCGACGAGGCGCTGATGGCCGATGTCGACGCCGAGGGTGAGGCCGCCGCACAGGCCTCCGCAGCTCAGGAAGCCTCCGAAGCCTCCGAAGCCTCCGAAGCCTCCGAAGCCGACGTCGCACGGTACGGCCTGGTCCGTCTCACTGCGCTCGGCCGCTTCGGTCTGCACGCCCGTCTCGTGTCGGCCGGTTTCGACGCGCCGATCGTCGGTGACCTCGCGGACAAGAGCGCAGAGGAGCTGCTGCGCGGCACGGCGGAGTTTCCGCAGGCCGCCGCGCAGGACGAGATCGAGCAGTGGCTGGCCCGCCATGAACCGCTTGCCGGGGCACGGGAGCTGCTGGCCGCGGCCCGCGGCGCGGACGACGGGGCACCGCTGCGGCGGCTCCGCTGCCAGCAGGCGCTCTCCTTGGTCGGCGCGGAGGCGGAACCCGCGCTGCGCGAGGTGCTCGGCGACGCGGAGCTCGGCGGTCTGGCCCGGGTCTGGCTCTCCGAACAGGGCACGTCCGACGTGCCGCCGCCCACCGAGGCCTTGGTCTTCTGGCTGACCATCGACACCCTTGCCGCGCAGCTCGCCGCCGAGGGCAACTCGGAGGAGCTGCAGGGCCTGGTGGAGGGCCTGGCGCAGCAGCACAGCGGCTTCTTCGACACCGCCTGGCGCGTGGACCATCCCGCCACAGCCCGGGTCCTGGAGGCCATGGGCCGTCTGCACCCGGACAAGCGGATCGCCAAGGAGGCCCGCAAGGCGGCCTTCAAGGCGCGCTCGCAGTACGGGGGCTGACCGGCTCACCGCTCACCGGGGCGGCCCGTCGCGGGACGGGGCCGGCCAGGAGTCGGGGCACGGTGCGCACGGCTCGGGTCATGACGGTCACGGTGGTCATGACGGCGACCACGGCATGGGCTACGGGCCGCTCGTCGACGATCGCGAAGGACTGCTCGCGTCAAGATCAGGCCGGAGTGCTGGCCCGGCCGCCGCGCCGGAGCGGTGCGGCGGCCGGGGCGGCGCGAGGCCGTCCGGTGGGTCAGCCGGCCTGGAGCAGGGTGCGCAGTTGCGCGGTGTCGATGACGTGCGCACGCGACGGGAAGACCTGCTGGACCAGGGTGTTGTGGGCTTCGGTGTTGGGGTCGTCGACCGCGTCGGACAGCACGTAGAGCCGGTAGTCGCGGTCGGCGGCGTCGATGACGGTGGACAGCACCACACCGCTGGTGCTGATGCCGCTGATGACGAGGGTGGTGATGCCGCGCTCGCGCAGCTGCTGGTCGAGGTCGGTGGTGGACAGGGCTCCGTAGCGGATCTTGCGCACCACGATGTCGCCGTCCTGCGGGGCGACCCGCTCATGGACGGCCGTGGAGGGGTCTTGGTCGGGCATGGCACGGTGCTCGGCGGCGGCCGCGAAGGTCTTGTTGGTGGCCGGGACGGCGTTCCAGTCGTCCTCGGTGAAGGCGACGCGGACATAGCCGATGGTGCCGCCGTGGGCGCGGACGTCCGCGATGGCGCCGGCGACCCGTCCCATCAGTGCGTCGGTGTCCGGCAGCAAGGACATGATGCCGGGCTGGAAGTCCATCACCAGCAGGGCGGTGTGCTTCGGGTCCAGGGCGGGGATGGTGGTGCTCACTCTCTCGTTCTCCTTGGTGGGGGTGGCAGCCCGCTGGTCGGGGTGGCTGCCGGGACGTGCGGTGCTGGCTCGGGAGGTCAGGGCCGAGGGCGGGGCCAGGGGCCAAGGACCAGGGTGCGGGACCAGAGGCAGGGGCCGGTGGCCCGGCACGCGTCAGGCAGGCGGGTGGTCTAACGCGGTGGTGGTCCTGTCCGGGGTGGTGTGCTGGTCGGTCGCGGTGCGGGGGCGGTCCGGGTCGGTGTGGTTTACGTAGGACGCGGCGAACCGTTCCAGAAGGTCGATGGCCTGCTCCAGAGCGGCACGCTCGTCCGGGGCCACGAGCTGGTCGATCGCCCTGGTCAGGAAGGACTCGCGTGACATGTGCAGTGCCGACAGCAGATCGGTGGCCGATGGGTCCGCGCTGATCAGCGTCTTGCGGCCGTCCTGCGGATCGCGCTCGCCGTGCACCAGGCCGGCGGCCTTGAGGACCGCCAGGTTCTGCGCGATCGACTGCGGACTCACATGCTGGACCTGTGCCAGGCGGGCCGCCGTGAGCGGGCCCTCGTCCCGTACGGTCTGCAGGACGGCGAGCTGCGAGACCGAGAGACCGGTCGCATGCAGACCCGCTTCCTCCCGCAGCCGGGAGCGTAGCCGCGTGATCGCCACGCTCAGCCGGTGCGCCGTCGCGTGGGTGGAGACCTGCGCGCCTTCGCTCATGCCGTCACGATAACAGCTCGACAAGCAACTTGTTCAATCTGCTTGTTATTTATTGCCGCGCTCACGGCTGCGTTCCTGCCGGAAAGACGGGCCGCCGGTGTCCCGGAAATCCTTTGGTGGTGTCAACTCCGCTGCTCTACAGTCATTCTCGTCCAGGTGCGCAGGCAGGACCTACTTCCACTGCTTCCACTCTTCATGGGGAGGTCGCGGGTTCGAATCCCGTCACCGGTACGCCGTGCCGGTGTAGCTCAGTGGCCAGAGCGCCATCGTCGGTTCCGCCGCTTTCGATCTCTGGACACCCAAAAATCTTGCGTACGACAGCAACACGTATGGCCAACAGAATTGCATGCACCTCCCGGTGCGCAGACCGCGGTTACTTCATTTGAGTTGAAAGAAAACCGCGGCCGATCAGAACTCGGGAGGCCACAGCATCGGTGTGCCCGGTGCGCAGGCAGCGGTTACTTCTTCGATCGGAAGGTTGCGGGTTCGATCCCCGTCACCGGCTCACGCCGGTGCAGCTCAATGGGCAGAGCATCCGAATGTGTCCGCCGCCGATTCCTGAACTCGGGCACGCCTTTGCTGGCGCCTCCTGAATCATCACGCGGCAGTGCGCGGTTGTTCACGGAATCCTCCGCGGACGCCGCTGAGGTACGGATGGCCGTACCGTATGCCGCCCGTGCAGGCCACAATGAATTCGGGGGAATTCTCATGGCGCGTTTCAACAAGAAGTCCGCAAAGGCGCCCAAGGCGCAGGCCACCTCGCCGGTCCGCACCACAGGTGCGCGTACCCGTACCTATGAGCAGGGCGCCGGACATGTCCGTGACGACCGCAGCCGCCTCTTCCTGCTCGCCGTCTCCAACTTCGTCGGGCAGCAGACCTTCTACGAGAGCGCCGGCGCCCGCGACAAGCGGTTCACGTCGCTGATGCGCCGTCTTGCCGTCCAGGACCCGGCGTGGACGGCGGGACTGCTCGGCTGGCTGCGCGGCCCGGGCGGTATGCGCAGCGCCTCGCTGATGGGCGCCGCCGAGTTCGTCCACGCGCGCCTCGCGGCGGGAGCCGACGGGGCCGCGGCGGTCGGCGGCGCGTCCAGCCGCCAGGTCGTCGATTCGGTGCTGCAGCGGCCTGACGAGCCCGGCGAGTTCCTCGCCTACTGGAACGAGCGGTACGGGCGCGCGCTGCCCAAGCCCGTCAAGCGCGGTGTCGCCGACGCCGTGCGGCGCCTCTACAGCGACCGGATGCTGCTGAAGTACGACACCGCGTCCAAGGCATACCGCTTCGGGGACGTCCTCAACCTGGTGCATGCGGCGCCCCACCCGGACAAGCCGTGGCAGGGCCCGCTGTTCCAGTACGCACTCGACCGGCGCCACCACCCGGAGACGGCGCTGCCGCCGGCGTCCAGCCCGATGCTCATCGCCCACCGCGAGTTGACGGCGGTGCCCGTCGCCGAGCGGCGCGCGGTGCTGGCCGGGCCCGACGGGGCCGCGCGGCTCGCCGCCGCGGGCCTCACCTGGGAGGCGCTGGCGGGCTGGCTCCAGGGTCCGATGGACAAGGCGGCCTGGGAGGCCGTCATTCCGTCGATGGGTGCCATGGCGCTGGTGCGTAACCTGCGCAACTTCGACGCGGCGGGCGTCAGTGACGAGGTCGCCGCGCGGGTCGCCGCGGTCATCAGCGACCCGGACCAGGTGGCCCGCTCGCGGCAGTTCCCGTTCCGCTACCTCGCCGCCTACCAGCACGCGCCGTCGCTGCGCTGGGCCTACGCGCTGGAGCAGGCGCTCGGGCACTCGCTGGCGAACGTGCCGCAGCTGCCGGGCCGCACGCTGGTCCTCGTGGACCGCTCGGGTTCGATGTTCTTCTCGAAGCTGTCGGACCGCTCCGAGCTCACCCGCGCGGACGCGGCGGCGGTCTTCGGCACGGCACTCGCGCTGCGGGCCGCCCATGGGGACCTGGTGCAGTTCGGCTCCACGAGTGCCCAGGTGGGCTACCGCAAGGGCGAGTCGGTACTGAAGGTGCTGGGGCGGTTCGGCGACCTCGGCGGCACCGACACCGCCGAGGCCGTCCGCACGCACTACCGCGGACACGACCGGGTGCTGATCGTCACCGACGAGCAGGCCGGCGCGCACTACGCCGGCGATCCCACCGCGCAGGTCCCCGCGAACGTCCCCGTCTATACCTGGAACCTCGCGGGGTACCAGCCCGCGCACGGACCCTCGGGCCAGCCGCACCGGCACACCTTCGGCGGCCTCTCGGACGCGGCGTTTTGCATGGTGCCGCTGCTGGAGGCGGGGCTCGCCGCGGACTGGCCGTGGGTGGAGCGGCGCTGAGTGCCGCCGCGCGCGGCAAGTCACCGGTGCGAGGAATCGCGCCTGGGCGAAAGTGGGAGCATCGACGGCCGTCGCGTCCAGGGCGGCGGCGTCAGCCGTTCAGCCAGGCCGGTGGCGCCATGGACGCACCCCATGGACGCACCCGGCCCGGTCGGACTCACGCCACGGATGTGCGGGAAGAGGTTCGGCGGCCCAGAGCGTCGGCGTGGCGCCGGCTCACAGTGCCTGTGCTCCGGGGTCCACCATGTTCCGTACCGTGCGAGCCTTGACGAAGTCGCCCAGTGCGGTCATGTCCCATTCGCCGGCGGGCTGGTGGACGAGCTTGCACATCAGCACGCCGGTCTGGGCCTCGGCGCGGGTGAGGTCGAAGCGGACCAACTCCTGCCGGACGCGTCGTCGACGAGGCGGCAGTAGGCCTTGGCCACGTCGGTGAACTTCTGCCCGGAGAACGAGTTCACCGTGAAGACCAGGGCGGTGGCCTCTTGCGGGATGCGGCCCAGATCGACGGTGATCGACTCGTCGTCGCCCGCGCCCTCGCCGGTGAGATTGTCGCCGGAGTGCTGGACCGCGCCGTTCAGGATGGCGAGCTTGCCGAAGTAGCAGACCTCGATGGGATTGCGCTGCGGACCGTAGGCGATGACCGAGGCGTCCAGATCGATGTCCTTGCCGCGGAACGCGGGCTCCCAGCCGAGACCCATCCTGACCCGGCTGAGCAGCGGACGGCCGCCCTTGACCAGGGACACCGTCTGGTTCTTCTGGAGGCTGACCCGGCCCTTGTCGAGATTGATCTTCGGGGCACCGGCCGGGCTGGGCGCCGCGGGAGCGGGAGCGGGCGCCGGGGCTGCGGGCGCCGCGTGCACCGGCGGCTGGGCGGTTGGCGCCGGAGGAGCGGCGGGTGCCGGGGGAGCGGTCGGCGGGGGCGGGACCTGGGAGGCGGCGGGCGCCGCCGCGGTGGGCTCTTCCACGCTGACGCCGAAGTCGGTGGCGATGCCCGCCAGGCCATCGGCGTATCCCTGGCCGACCGCACGGGCCTTCCATGTGCCGCCGCGGCGGTAGATCTCCATGATGACCAGCGCGGTCTCCGTGCCGAGCTGCGGCGGCGTGAAGGTGGCGAGGACCGGGGAGTTTGCTCCGGCGTCCGGCGCGTCCGCGGCACGTAGCGTCGCTGTCGGCTCGATGCCCTGGAACGTCTGCCCCGGCGCGTCCGGGCTGGCCGTGACGACGATCTTCTCGATGCCGGGCGGGACCGCGGAGGTGTCCACGACGATCGCGTCCGGCGCGGTGCCGCCGCCCGAGCGGTGGCTGACGCCGGGGCCCGCGGGCTGGTTGTAGAAGACGAAGTCGTCGTCGGAGCGGACCTTGCCGTCGGTGGTGAGCAGCAGGGCCGATACGTCGAGCCGTGCCGGAGCGGTGACGTCCACCGTCACGCGGGTCGCCGCCAGCGGGATGTTCGAACCAGGGGTCATCGCTGTCATGCCAGGAGTAACGAACGACCTCGCTTTACTGTTCCCTTACCAAGCCCGAATGGCGGTCCGCGTGTCCGCACCCGGCGGCGGGCGCGGACACGTCGGCCGGCCCGCCGCGGCGTGCGGCATCCCGCACAACCGACGATGTGTGTCAGTGCGGCCAGATGGGCGGCGTGGTGCAGAAGTGGCCGCCCAGGTTGGCCTCGGCGGGGTCGTTCGGGTCGAGCTCGGCCTTGCCGTCGAGCAGGGCCGCCGCGAACGGTTCGGAATCGTCCTGCGGCGCGTAGCCGAGCGCCCGCGCCGACGACAGGTCCCACCACAGGCGAGTGTTGGCCGACGAGCCGTAGACCACCGTGTGCCCCACGTTCTCGGCGGTGAGCGCGGCGTGGAAGAGGCGGGCGCCGTCGGCGGGGCTCATCCAGATGGACAGCATGCGGACATTGGCGGGCTCGGGGAAGCACGAGCCGATGCGGATGGACACGGTCTCGATGCCGTGCCTGTCCCAGTAGAGCTGCGCCAGGTCCTCGCCGAAGCTCTTCGACAGGCCGTAGAAGGTGTCCGGGCGGTGCGGGGTGTCCACGGACAGCAGCGCGTCCGCGGGAAGCGGGTAGGCGCCCTGAGGAGACGGGGTGTAGCCCACGGCATGATTGGAGGAGGCGAAGATGACACGGGGCACGCCCGCCTCGCGCGCGGCCTCGTAGAGGTTGTACGTTCCCTCGATGTTCGCTTTGAGGATCTTCTCGAAGGTGGATTCCAGGGAGATGCCCGCGAGATGGATGACCGCGTCGACGCCGCGCACCGCCTCCCGCAGGGCGTCCTTGTCCGCGAGGTCGGCGGTGATCGCCTCAAGCTCGCCGTCCTGCCCGGCCTGGTCGGCCTGGTTTACGGGGACCACGTCGAACGGCCGCAGCGTGTAGCCGTAGCCGGGCAGCAGGCCGCGCATCAGGGTGCCGACACCGCCGGCGGCGCCGGTGAGCAGGACGGTGCGGGGAGCGGGCATAACGGGTCTCCTCGGGTGCGGGTGCGCCGGAGTGCGGGCGACAGGGTGTGCGATCAGCCGCATCATGGATGTATCCAGGGCATACTCATGCACAGGATTCACATCCATGGACAACCTAAGGATCGCTCGCGGACTCAGTCAAGTCTCTCGCGAGCTGCGCGAATCTACCCTGCCCTCACTCGTTTCGGCGCTTGACCTGCCCCCCGGCGGCGCCTTAGCGTGGTGGCGTTCAGAAATATGGACGTAAAATACAGACGTGAATCACCTGATGTGAATCACACCGTGCGGGACGTCGTCCTGTCGCCGCTCGGCAGCTGCACCACCCGCTTCGTCAGCTCAGGGAGAGCCCGTGACGTCAGTCCCCCTCGCCGATCGCCTCGACGGACTGCTGTTCTTCCCCGTCACCGCCTACGGCCCTGACGGCTCCGTCGACCTCGCCGGCTACCGCGCCCATGTGCGCCAGGGCATCGAGGCGGGCGCGGCAGCCGTCTTCGCGTGCTGCGGCACCGGCGAGTTCCACGCGCTCACTCCCGAGGAGTTCCAGGACTGCGTGGCCGCCGCGGTGGCCGAGACGGACGGCCGGGTGCCGGTGATCGCGGGCGCCGGATACGGCACCGCGCTGGCCGTGCGCTACGCCCAGCTCGCCGAGGAGGCGGGCGCCGACGGGCTGCTGGCCATGCCGCCGTACCTCGTCGTCGCCGGCCAGCAGGGCCTGCTGCGGCACTACCGCGAACTGACCGCCGCCACCTCGCTCGACGTGATCGTCTACCAGCGCGACAACGCCGTCTTCACGCCCGAGACCGTGGTCGAACTGGCCCGCACCGAGGGCATCATCGGCCTCAAGGACGGCGTCGGCGACCTCGACCTGATGCAGCGCATCATCAGCGCCGTGCGCTCCGAGGGCCTCGACGACTTCCTCTACTTCAACGGCCTGCCGACCGCCGAGCTCACCGGCCTCGCCTACCGCGGTATCGGCGTGAGTCTGTACTCGTCCGCGGTCTTCTGCTTCGCGCCCGAGATCGCCCTCGCCTTCCACAAGGCCATCAACTCCGGCGACGACGCCACCGTCAACAAGCTGCTCGACGGCTTCTATCGCCCGCTGGTCGAACTGCGCGCCAAGGGCCGCGGCTACGCGGTCTCGCTCGTCAAGGCAGGCGTACGGATGCGCGGGCTCGACGTCGGTGAGGTCAGGTCGCCGCTGCACGAGCCGGACGCGGAGCACATCGCACAGCTCGCCGAGCTGATCGAGCGCGGCTACGCTCTGCTGGCCGACGCCTGAGTGGACCGCCCGCCCACCGGCGGGCGGCCATCCGCGGCCGACCGGCCGACCGCTCACGGGGCTGCGGTCCCGTCCCTCTCACGGATTACGGAGCTGTGGTGAAGACCTCCGCGTTCGTCTACCCCTGGGACGTCGTCGGCGACCCGGGCGCCGCCGCGCGCCTGGCCGCCCTCGGTGTCCGGCAGGTGACCCTCGCCGCCGCCTACCACTCGACCCGCGCCCTCACTCCGCGCCATCCCGACCGCCGCATCGTCACCGCGGAACACGCCGCGGTGCTCTATCCGCCGGACGAGCGCTGGCAAGGCCGCACGCTGCGGCCCTACCCGGCCGGCGACTGGGCCCCGGGCGACGCCTTCGGGGCCGCGGCCGACGCCCTCACGGCGGCCGGGCTCGACGTGCACACCTGGGTGGTGCTCGCGCACAACTCCCGGCTCGGCGCCGAGCACCCGGACACCTCCGTGGTCAACGCCTACGGCGACCGCTATCCCTGGGCCCCCTGCATCGCGCAGCCCGCCACCCGCGGCTACCTGGTCGACCTGGCGGCCGAGGCCGCGGTGCGGCCCGGCGCGGGCGGCTGCGAGCTGGAGTCGCTCGGCTGGTACGGCGTGGCCCATCTGCACGCGCACGACAAGATCGCGGGTGTGCCGCTCGGCGACGCGGGCCAGTACCTGATGTCGCTCTGCTTCTGCCCGACCTGCCGTGCCGGTTACGCGGACGTAGGACAGGACCCCGACGTCCTCGCCGCGGCGGTGCGCGACGCGCTGGCACCCGTCTGGCGCGGCGAGGTCTCCGACAGCGGCTGGGAGACCGTGCAGAAACTGCTCGGCGAGGAGCGGGCGGCGGCCACCCGCGGCTGGCGGGACGCTACCGCGGCCTCGCTCCAGGAGGCGGCCGTCTCGGCGGTGCGCGCCGCCGCCCCTGACGGCTTCCAGATACTGCTGCACGCGGACCCCGTGCCGTACCACTGCGGGGCCAACGCGGGCGTGGACCCGGCGAGGATCCTGGCCGTCGCCGACGGAGTGGTCGTACCGTGCGCGGGCGGCCCCGGACTGCTGGCCCCCTTCGCGGCGCACCGGCGGGCAGGGACCGTGCTGGCCGCGAACTTCCCCGTGGTCTCCCAGATGGGCGGCAGCCCCGCCACCTTGGCCGCCGACGCGGCCCGCGCCGCCGATCTCGGCGCCACCGAACTGCGCCTGTACCACGCGGGCCTGGCGTCCGACGCGGATCTGGCGGTGATCGCTCAGGAGCTGCGGCAGGTGGGGTGACGGGAGGCCGGCCGGATGACAGCGGCCGTAGGGCGCGCGGCGCGGCGGTTCATGCCGGTCGCGCGCACCGGGCCGCGTCCCGGACCGGTCGCAGCAGTGCGCCCGCCACGAGTAGGCCGAGCATCCCGAGAACCGGCAGCAGAACGCGGATGTCGACGAGCTCCACCAGTCCCGCGCCCATCGCGAGCCCGATCGTGTTCGGGGCGAACATCAAGGTGTTGGCGGTGGCCGAAACGCGGCCCAGCAGGGCGTGCGGTGTGCCGCGCTGGACCGCGGTGAAGGCCGCGATCAGGACGCAGGGCAGTCCGAGCCCGATGGCACCGTTGCTGGCCAGCAGCGCCACTTCGGACGGCACCGCGCGCGCCGCGATGGCCACAGCGGTCAACGCGATCCCGTACGCCGCGAACCGCCGCTCGCCCAGCCGCCGCAGCAACGCGCCCGACGCCGCGCCCACCACGAAGGACCCGGCCCCCTGCACCGGGTACAGGACACCCGCGTAGGACGGCGGGCGGCCCACGGCGTCGATCGTCGCGTAGAGCGTGGCACTGTTCAGGGCGGCCAGCAGCATGATGGCGCCGCCCGCGGTGACCAGGCGGCGCAGCGCCGGCCGCCCCCACAGGAACCGCACACCCTCGGCCGTCTGCGCCCACCAGGCCGTGCTGCGCGGTGCCGGGGGCGCCTCGCGCACCCGCAGCAGCAGGCTGCACCCCGCCGCGCACACGAAGGTGACCGCGTCGAGCAGCGCCACCCGCGCACCGCCGTACGCCGCGAGCAGCCCCGCGCCGGCCAGTGGCGCCACCAGTTTCATGCCCTCGGTGAGCGCCATCCGCAGACCGCCCAAGTCGCCCAGCAACTCCTTGCCGACGACCGAGGTGACCAGCGCGGACTCAGCCCCGTCGGCCACCACCCCGACCGCCCCGTACACCAGCAGCACCGTGAAGAGGATCCACAGCCGGCCCGCGGAGTCGACGGCGAACAGCGCCAGCAGCAGCACGGCGAGGCCCAGGTCCGTCGCCACCAGCAGCGGTCTGCGCCGGGTGCGGTCGGCGAGGGTGCCCAGCAGCGGTCCGGCGAGCGTGGGCAGCCAGACGGCGAACGTGCTCAGGGCGGCCAGGCTGTTGGAGCCGGTCAGCTCCTTCACCCAGATCCCGCTGGCCAGGAACAGTGCCGACGTACCGAACCCGGACACCAGCACGCCGCCCAGGTACCACCCCGCGTTGCGGTCCCGCAGGACACGCCTCAAAGCCCATGTCATGACTGGCATCGTGGAGCTAAGGCCCCGCCGTACGGATCAGGCAACCGCCTTAGACCGACCGGCCCCCATTTGCCGGTCGGTCTTAGAGACGGCACCACCATGGTGGTCCGAACGGCGGGTGGCGTCCGCTGGGAGACGTGCGCGGCGCGGCGATGAGTTTCGGGCCTCCGCGCGGTCACTTGTGTACCGGGGATCACCTCTCCTCTCATGAACGACCGCCAAGGAGCTTCACATGACCGACGACACGACCGCCGCCACGGCGACGGACACCGCACTCACCGTCGACCTGCGTCCGCAGGTACAGGTGCTGGTCCGCCTCGCGGAGGGGGTCGATGACGCACAGCTCGCCGCACCCACGCCGTGTCCGCAGATGCCGGTACACGTCCTGATCGGCCACCTCTGCGGCCTGTCCGTCGCCTTCCGGGACGCCGGACGCAAGGCGTTCGGGCCGACCACCGACACTCCGCCGGGCGAGGGCCCAATCGAGCTCGCACCCGACTGGCGCACCGCCCTGCCCGAGCTGCTCGACCTGCTGGCCGACGCCTGGCTCGACCCGGCGGCCTGGACCGGCGACTCCCGGGTGGGCGGGGTCGCCATGCCGGGCGCCGTCCTCGGACTCGTCGCGGCCGATGAACTCGTCGTGCACGGCTGGGACCTGGCCCGCGCCACCGGACAGGAGTACACGCCCGACGAGGCCGCTCTCCAGGCGGCCCACGCGATGTTGGCGCCCGCCGCGCAGAACCCGGACCGCGGCGGCATCTTCGGTCCGGTCGTCCCCGTACCGGACGACGCCCCGCTGCTCGACCGCGTCATCAGCCTCAGCGGCCGCGACCCGCGGTGGACGCCCGGCGGGTGAGGGACGGGCACGGGAGGAGCGGGGCCTTTGTGGCGGGAGGAACAAGCCGTCAACAGGGGCCCCGCCCGGGCTCTGAAGGCACGGGGACGGACAGGCGGGCGAGAGGGAGGGCCGGCCCGAGCGGTGATCGGGTGCGCGAGGAGGCCGATCCCGCCAAGATGGCCGTCGCGCGCCGCGGTTGGTGCACCGCTTATCGGCGTGCCCGACCTGCGGGTACGCCTGCGGGCGCGCCTTTTCGAGCTCGGCCGCACATTGCCGGAATTCCCTTGAGAACCCAGCAAGTCATCCGAGATGTCGAACATGGTTCGTAATATCGTAAGTTGGTGCTAGCTTGATGGGCCGTGTATCGCTCCTTCAGTCTTCGAGGAGGATGTCCGGTGGAATCAAGCAAAATGACCCGGCGTGCGGTCTTGGCCGCGACGGCGGGGATAGCGGCGGTGGGCTCCGGAGTGTTATCGGGGACCGCTGCGGCGGCGACGGGGTCGACGGCGGGACTGGCCGCCGATCCGCCGACCGGAACAGTGCGCGTGTTCTGGCTCAGGCCCTCGGATGTGACGTACGACCAGCGCTATCCCGATGGCATCACTGGCGTGATGCAGGAAGCGCAGCGTTTCTACCGCCAGGAACTCGGCGTGACGTTCACGTTGAACACCCCGGCCGTGGAGGTGGTCAACGGTGACCACGACCGGGCCTGGTACGAGAACACGCAAAACGGCGACGACCCGTACTGGTGGGTGGTCTTCAACATGCAGCAGGAACTGCTCGCCAAGCTCGCACTCCGCGCCCCGGATTCGCGCTGGCTGTGCGTCGGCGAGATCAGTGCCGAGAAGCAGAACGTCTCCGGTGGTGGCGGTGGCGGCGGTTGGGTGATCCTCAGCGGCCACGACGCCGACGGCGCCGCCGGAATCAATGGCGCGATGAACCGCTGGTACGGCGGCATGGTGCACGAACTGGGCCATGCCTTCGGTCTGCCCGACTCCACGTCGACCGACGGCACACCGATGTCCGCGTCGCTCTACGACTACCCGAACTGCCACTTCAGCCAGACCCAGAAGAACGGCATCCTGAACGGCCCGTACCGCACCTTCCTGGCCTGACTGACCTGGCCGCTTGGACTTGGCCGCAGTCAAGGCCCTGCCGCGCATCTTCGATGCCGTCGCCGGACGCGTCCCGTTCGGCGGCGGCATCCGGCATGACCGGACACGGTGAGCCGTAGGCCCCTCACACGCACCGCTGCTGCCGCCATGCCGCTCTCCACCTCGCCGCGGCCGCGTTCCGCCGTCGCCCCGTGCAGGAAGACCTTCGCCAGGGCCAACGGCTGTGGCGGATGAGGCTGGAGAGAAACAGGCGGCCGCGTTGCACAAGATCAGTCCCTTCCATTGACGCAGCGGCCGGCACCCCCTTACGTTCATCCGCGTCGTACTTCGTACGTCATATATGAGACGCGATACGATGAGATCCGAGAGGCCATGACCGCTCGTGCCCACGCCCGATCCCCTCCCGCACGCAGTTCGTGCTGGAGGGGATCAAACACCGCATCCTCACCGGGCAGTTCAGCCCGGGACAGGCGCTGGTCGAGACGCGAACTCGCCGCGCAGTTCGGGGTGTCCAAGACCCCGGTGCGCGAGGCGCTGAAGACGCTGGCCGGTACCGGGCTCGTCGTGATGAGCCAGTACAAGGGCGTCACGGTGCGCATGGTCGACGCGGACATGGCGCGCGAGGTGTACGACGTGCGGCTGCTGCTCGAACCGGAGGCGCTGCGCCGGACCGTGCGGCGCGGGCTCCCTGGACGCGGCGCAGGAGGCGCTGGCGCGCGCCGACGCCGCCACGGACACCGCCGAACGCTCCCTCGCCAACCGGGAGTTCCACCGCGCCCTGTACGTGCCCTGCGGCAATCCGCTGCTCGGCCAGGATGCTCGACGAGGTGCGCGACCAGGCCGCCCTGGTGTCCGCCGTCGCCTGGGCCGCCGATCCGTCCTGGGAGCGGGAGGCCAGCGAGCACCGGGAGATCCTGCGGCTCGCCCTGGCCGGCGACGCGGACGGCGCGGCCGCGCGCGCTGCACGGCCACATCGCCGTCGTTCGTGCACGCCGTGCGTTCCCCGACGGCGGACCCAGGCACGGCGCGCCGATGGACAGGAATGCCGTCGATGACGTTCGCAGCCCAGCGGACCGCACTCGCCGATGTGGTGGCGATCCCCGTGACCCCGTTCGCCGCGGACGGCGTCGATCGACCGCGCCGCCCACCGGGCCCTGCTGCGCCGGCTGCTCGACGGCGGTATCAGCACCGCTCACGCCGAACGGCAACACCGGCGAGTTCTACGCCCTCGACCCCCGAGGAGCGGCAGCTCGTCACCGAGCTGACCATCGAGGAGGCCGGGGAGCGGGCCGCCATCCGTGCGTCGGCGTCGGACACGACGTGCCGACCGCCGTCGCCGCCGCCCGGCACGCCCGCGAGCCGGGGCGCAGATGGTGATGGTGCATCAGCCCGTCCACCCGTACGTCTCCGCAGGACGGGCTGGGTCGACTACCACCGCGCGATCGCCGACGGCCGTGCCCGAACTCGGCGTCGTCCCCTACATCCGCAACGCCGCAGCTGCGCCGGCGCCCGGCTCGCCGAACTCGCCGACGCACTGCCCCAACGTGATCGGCGTGAAGTACGCCGTGCCGGACGCCGCGCGCTTCGCCGCCTTCGCACGGGACGCGGGGCTGGACCGGTTCGTGTGGGTGGCCGGGCTCGCCGAGCCGTACGCGCCCTCCTACTTCTCCGCCGGCGCCACCGGCTTCACCTCGGGCCTGGTGAACGTCGCCCCGGCCGTGTCGCTGGACATGCATCGACGCGCTGCGCGCCGGCGACTACCCGGCCGCCATGAAGGTCTGGGAGCAGATCCGCCGCTTCGAGGAGCTGCGCGCCGCCGACAGCTCCGCCAACAACGTCACCGTGGTCAAGGAGGCCCTCGCCTCGCTCGGCCTGTGCCGCCGCGATGTGCGCCCGCCGAGCAGCGTCGCTGCCCGAGGCCGACCGCGCCGAGGTCGCCGCCATCGCTGCAGGGCTGGGTGATGTGACCCGACGAAGAGGCCGCGAACGCCGGAGCTGCAGCAGCCACCAGTGGTACGGCAGCGGATCGCCGGGCTCTGCGCTCCTTCAGCCACCGGGCCCGCACCCGGCAGCTCGGCTACCTGCCCGAGGAGCACCTCGGCAAGCCGGTCATCGCGATCCTCAACACCTGGTCGGACATCAACCCCTGCCACGTCCACCTGCGCGACCGTGCGCAGGCCGTCAAGCGCGGGGTGTGGCAGGCCGGCGGCTTCCCGCTGGAGTTCCCGGTCGCCACGCTCTCCGAGACCTTCCAGAAGCCGACCCCGATGCTCTACCGCAACCTGCTCGCGATGGAGACCGAGGAACTGCTGCGGTCCTATCCGGTGGACGGCGCGGTGCTGATGGGCGGCTGCGACAAGTCCACGCCCGCGCTGCTGATGGGCGCCGCCAGCGTCGACCTGCCGGCCGTCTTCGTGCCCGCCGGGCCCGATGCTGCCGGGCCACTGGCGCGGCGAAGTCCTCGGCTCCGGCACCGACATGTGGAAGTACTGGGACGACAAGCGCGCCGGCCTGATCGGCGACTGCGAGATGGCCGAGCTGGAGAGCGGGCTGGCCCGCTCGCCCGGCCACTGCATGACCATGGGCACCGCCTCCACGCTGACCGCCGCCGCCGAGGCGCTCGGCGTGACCCTGCCGGGCGCGTCGTCGCATTCCCGCCGTCGACTCCGGGCACGACCGGATGGCCGCGGCCGCCGGGCTGCGGATCGTCGACCTCGTCCGGCAGGACCGGAGGCTGTCGGAGATCCTCACCGCAGGAGGCGTTCGAGGACGCCGTGACCACCGTCCTCGGCCTCGGCGGCTCCACCAACGCCGTGATCCACCTGATCGCCATGGCCGGGCGGCGCGGGCGTCACGCTCACGCTCGACGACTTCGACCGGCATCGCGCGTACCGTGCCCGGTGCTCGCCAACGTGCGGCCCGGCGGCAGCACGTACCTGATGGAGGACTTCCACTTCGCCGGCGGCCTGCCCGGGCTTCCTGTCCCGGATCACCGACCTGCTGCACCTGGACCGCCCCACCGTCGCCCACGACACGCCTGCGCGACCAGCTCGCCGGCGCGCTGGTGCACGACGACGACGTCATCCGCGCCCGCGGACAACCCGGTCGCCGACGAGGGCGGCGTCGCCGTGCTGCGCGGCAACCTCTGCCCCGACGGCGCCGTCATCAAGCACATCGCCGCCGACCCGCAGCTGCTCAAGCACACCGGGCCCGCGGTCGTCTTCGACGACTACAGGACCCTGCAGCGCACCATCGACGACCCGGCCCTCGGCATCACCGCCGGACAGCGTCCTGGTGCTGCGCAACTCCGGCCCCAAGGGCGGCCCCGGCATGCCCGAGTACGGCATGCTGCCGATCCCCGACCACCTGCTGAAGCAGGGCGTACGGGACATGGTGCGGATCTCCGACGCCCGGATGAGCGGCACCAGTTACGGCACCTGTGTGCTGCACATCGCGCCCGAGTCGCACGTCGGCGGCCCGCTCGCGCTGGTGCGCACCGGCGACCTGATCACCCTCGACGTGCGCGGCGCGGACGCTGCGGCTTGAGGTGGACGACGACGAACTCGCACAGCGCCGGCCAGGCGTGGACGCCGCCGCCCGAGCGGTACGAGCGCGGCTACGGCGCGCTCTACAACGAGCAGATCACCCAGGCCGACACCGGCTGCGACTTCGCCTTCCTCGCCCGGCCGGGCAAGGTACCCGGACCCGTACGCGGGCTGACCCCGCGCCCGGACCGGCCGCCCGCAACCGGCCGCTGGTCGGGAAACTGCACAGTGCTCGCGGCATCGTCCAAACGCTTCACACGATCATCGTTGCCCAGTCCTGTGTTCCGCCGACCTGAGATGGAGAGCAGTGATGGCCCAAGCCGCAGCCGTGGCGCGCAAGGCATCGCGGGCACCGCCCCCGCGCTCGGCAGGGCGACGGCGCCGTACCGGAGCGACGCCGCGCCGCCTGCCGTATCTGCTGATCGCCCCGGCGGTCCTGCTGATGCTGGGCTTCATCGCCTACCCGGTGCATCAGCGTCTTCTACTACAGCCTCCAGAACTACAACCCCACCAAGCCCTGGCGTAACGGCTTCGCGGGGTTCGGCAACTTCACCACGATCTTCACCGACGACCCGCAGTTCTGGGACACGCTGACGTTCAGCGCGAAATGGGTCGTCGTCGAGGTCGGGCTGCAGCTGCTGTTCGGTCTCGCGCTGGCGCTGATCGTCAACCAGACCTTCGTGGGCCGGGCCCTGGCCCGGGCGCTGGTGTTCTCGCCGTGGGCTGTCTCCGGCGTGCTGACCTCCGCGATCTGGGTGCTGCTGTACAACTCCCAGACCGGCGTCACCCGCTACCTCGCCGACCTGGGCATCGGCCAGTACGGCACCTCGTGGCTCTCCGATCCCGGCACGGTCTTCTCGGCCGCGGTTGTCGCCGACCTGTGGCGCGGTGTGCCCTTCTTCGCGATCCTCATCCTGGCCGACCTGCAGTCCATCCCCAAGGACCTGTACGAGGCGGCCGAGGTCGACGGGGCGAGCCGCCTGCGGCAGTTCCTGCACATCACACTGCCGCACCTGAAGGACGCGATCGTGCTGTCCACGCTGCTGCGCGCGGTGTGGGAGTTCAACAACGTCGACCTGCTCTACACGCTCACCGGCGGCGGGCCCGCGGGCGAGACCACCACGCTCCCGCTCTACGTCGCCAACACCAGCGTCGACGCGCACAACTTCGGTTACGCGTCCGCGCTGACCACGGTCGCGTTCGTGATCCTGCTCTTCTTCTCGATCGATCTATCTGCGGCTGAGCAAGTTCGGAGGCGAGGAGAAGTGATCACCGAGGAAGCGCCGTCCGGCGCCGCTCCCGCGCCCCTTGCGGACGCCGCCGCCGGGGACACCGTGCGCAGGCGTCCCGGACAGGCCAGGCGCGCCTGGGACGAGGTGCCGCGCTGGCAGCTCTACCTTCCGCTCGGCATCTACCTGCTCTTCACGCTGGTCCCGTTCTACTGGATCCTGCTCTTCGCGCTCCGGCCCGCCGGTTCCACCTCGCTGCTGCCCTGGCCCGATCACCTTCGAGCACTTCGACAAGGTCTGGACGGAGCGCAGCTTCGGGACCTACTTCGAGAACAGCGTGCTGATCGGTATCGCCACGCTGGTGATGACCACCGTCATCGCGCTGGCCGGCGGCTACGCGCTGGCCCGCTTCGACTTCCGGGTCAAGTCCGGCTTCATGCTGGCCCTGCTCTGCTCGCAGTTCGTACCGGGCGCGCTGCTGCTGGTGCCGCTCTTCCAGATCTTCGCCAAGCTACAGATGATCAACTCGCTGGGCAGCGTCATCATCGCCGAGACGGTCTTCCAGCTGCCGCTGTCGCTCATCCTGATCAGCGGCTTCATCAAGAACGTGCCCGTATGCGCTGGAGGAGGCCGCCTGGGTCGACGGCTGCAGCCGCTTCACGGCCTTTCGCATCGTGGTCCTGCCGCTGCTGCGGCCCGGTCTCATCGCGGTCGGCTCCTTCGCCTTCGTGCATGCTGGAACCACTTCCTGTTCGCCCTGATGTTCCTCAGCGACCAGGAGAAACAGACGATCCCGGTCGGCCTCAGCACCCTGATGAGCGCGGACAGCGTCGATCTCGGGGCACTGGCCGCGGGCGGCATCATCGCCGCCGTACCCGTGGTGATCGTCTTCGCCTTCATTCAGAAATGGCTGATCACCGGCTTCAGCGCGGGCGCGGTGAAGGGATGAGAACGATATCGATGAGGACCGAGACCGTACCCGGGAACCCGCCGGTTCCCCGGGGAGTTCTGGATCCCCGAGGAGCCCACGCACTGGGCGCAGGGAGGTTCTGGTGAAGGCCCCGATCGTCCCTGCGGTCCCGGTCCCCGTCGTCCTCGCGGGCGCCCACGGCCACGGCCGCTGGCATCTGGAGAACATCCGCCACCTCCAGGCACAGGGCCTGGTGCGGCTGGCCGGTGTCTGCGACCTGGCGCCGCTGTCGGCGGCGCAGCTCGACGGGTTCGGTGCCGTGGCGCAGTCCGACGACTTCGCCGCGCTGCTGGAGTCCACCTCCGCCGCGGTGGCCGTGGTGTGCACCCCGATCAACGTGCACGCCGACATGACGCTGACCGCCGCCGAGCTCGGGGTGCACCTGCTGCTCGAAAAGCCGCCCGCGCCGTCGTACACGGAGTTCCAGCGGATCGCCGCCGGAGTCGCCGAGGCGGATGTGGCCTGCCAGGTCGGCTTCCAGTCGCTCGGCTCGCACGCGATCGAGGCCATCCGCCGCAGCGTCGCCGAGGGAGTGATCGGCGAGCCCACCGGCATCGGCGCCGCCGGAGTGTGGGCGCGCGACGAGGCCTACTACCGACGTGCCCCGTGGGCGGGCCACCGCCTACTCAACGGCGTCCCGGTGAACGACGGAGCGCTCACCAACCCCTTCGCCCACGCCGTCGCCACCGCCCTCGCCCTCGACGGAGGCACCCGCGGCGCCGATGTGGCCGCGGTGGACGTGGAACTCTTCCGCGCCAACGACATCGAGTCCGACGACACCTCCTGCGTACGGGTCAGCACGGCCCGCGGCAGCACCGTCGTCGTCGCGGTGACCCTGTGCGGCGAGCACCCCGGCGAGCCCTACGTCCGGGTGCACGGCACGCACGGCCGCATCACCTTCTGGTACAAGCAGGACCGCGTCGTGATCCAGCGCCCCGGCCACCCTCCGGTCGAGACCCGCTATGGGCGTACGGACCTGCTCGGCAACCTCGTCGAGCATCTGACCGGCGGCGCCGAACTGCTGGTGACGCCCGCGTCGACAGGGGCGTTCATGCAGGTCGCCGAGGCGATCCGGCTGGCCCCCGAGCCGCTGGCACTGCCGCCCGAGGCCTGGCGGAGCGAGCCCGGCGAGCGCGCGCCGCGCCGGGTGGTGCCGGGCATCGACGCGTTCGTCACGGACGCCGCCGACACCCTGTGCCTCTACTCCGAGCTGGACGCGCGCTGGGCGCGTCCCCGGGAGGCGATGCCGTCATGATCCCGTCCATGGCCGACACCTCGCTGGTGCTGCGCTGCGCGGGCCGCGCCGTCGGCGGCTACGTGCCCCGTCCGCACCTCGGGCCCCGGTTCGCTCCACGGCCTTATCTGCACCCGGTCAGCACGCTGGGCGGCACCGCCGTCACCGAGCTCAGCCCCGCCGACCACCCACACCACCTCGGCGTCGGTGTCGCCATTCCCGACGTCGGGGGGTACAACTTCTGGGGCGGACGCACCTTCGTCCGCGACCAGGGCCCGACCGAGCTCGACAACCACGGCACCCAGCACCACCTGCTCTTCGAACGCAGCGGTCCCGACGGGTTCGTGGCCGGTCTGCGCTGGGCCGTCGGCGGTCGGGAGCTGCTGCGCGAGCGGCGCACCGTCGAGGCGGTGGCCGTCACCGAGTCGGCCTGGGCGCTGGACGTCACCTTCGCGCTCACCAACACGACGGGCCGCGAGCTCACCCTCGGCAGCCCGGCCACCAACGGGCGCCCCGGCGCCGCCTACGGCGGTTTCTTCTGGCGGGCCCCCAAGGAGGCGGACGCCCCGGCCGTGTTCACCGCGGACGCGGACGGCGAGGAGGCGGTGCACGGCAGCCGCTCCTCCTGGCTGGCGCTGGCCGGCCGTGACTGGACACTGGTGTTCGCGGGCGGCACCGAGGAGACCCGCCGCGACCCCTGGTTCGTGCGCTGCGCCGAATACCCCGGTGTCGGCTCGTCGCTGGCCCACGACGCGCGGGTGCCGATCGGCCCGGGCGACACCCTGGTACGGCACCTCGTCACCGTCGTCGCCGACGGCAGGCTCGACCGGGAGCGGGCGGCGGCCCTCGCCGGGAAGGCGGTGGACCGATGAGCCCGGCACCCTGGCTGCCCGACCTCGGCGACGGCACCTACCGCAACCCGGTCCTCAACGCGGACTGGTCCGATCCCGACGTGATCCGCGTCGGTGACGGCTTCCACCTCACCGCGTCCAGCTTCGGCCGCGCCCCGGGGCTGCCGCTGCTGTACTCCCGCGACCTGGTCAACTGGACGCTGGCCGGTCACGCCCTGGACCGCCTCGAACCCGCCGAGGCCTTTGCCGTGCCCCGCCATGACTGCGGGGTGTGGGCGCCCTCGATCCGGCACCACGACGGCCGGTTCTGGATCTTCTGGGGCGACCCCGACCACGGGATCTTCCAGGTCAGTGCCGAGGATTTCCAGGGCCCCTGGTCGCGCCCGCACCTGGTCAAGGCGGGCAAGGGGCTCATCGACGCCTGCCCGCTGTGGGACGAGGAGAGCGGCGAGGCCTATCTCGTGCACGGCTGGGCCAAGTCCCGCTCCGGCGTCAAGAACCGGCTCACCGGGCACCGGATGCGGCCCGACGGCACCGGTGTGCTCGACATGGGCCGGATCATCGTCGACGGCGACCGCATCCCCGGCTGGTTCACCCTCGAAGGGCCCAAGCTGTACCAGCACGACGGCTGGTTTTGGATCTTCGCCCCGGCCGGGGGAGTGGAGACCGGGTGGCAGGGGGCCCTGCGGGCACGCGACTTCTTCGGCCCGTACGAGGAACGGATCGTCCTGGAGCAGGGCGGCACCGATGTCAACGGCCCCCACCAGGGCAGCTGGGTGCGCACCGCGGCGGGTGAGGACTGGTTCGTGCACTTCCAGGCCCGGGGCGCGTACGGGCGGGTGGTCCATCTCCAGCCGATGCGCTGGAGCGGGGCCGGGCGCGGCGAGGAAGCCGGGACCGGCGGCTGGCCGCTGATCGGAGACGGCGGCGCACCCGTAGCCGTGCACCGCAAACCCGCGCTGCCACCGCAGCCGCCGTCGGCCCCCGCCACCGACGACGACTTTCCGGGCGGCCGGTACGGGCTGCAGTGGCAGTGGACCGCGAACCCTCCGCCGAGCCCGCGGCCCGACCCGGACGGTGCGGACCTCCACGACGGCTGGTCGGCCCGGCACTCGGGCCAAGGACTACGGCTCACCTGCGTCTCTACCGCCAACGCCCATGACCTGCGCAAACTTCCGAATCTGCTCACCCAGCGGCTGCCCGGCACGCCCGCCGTGGCGCAGGTCGACCTGAGCCTCGACGACGATCGGCCCGGGGCACGCGCGGGCCTGGCCGTCCTCGGTGACGCGTTCAGCTGGATCGGTCTGGAACGGGGCACCGACGGTCGGGTGCGGCTGGTCCACCGGTTCGCGGAGAGCGTGGCCGAACGGGAGCGGGACGCGGCCGAGCCCGGCTCGTGCCCGGCGGGCGGGTGCGGCTGCGGATCGATATCGGGGCCGGGGCGCGCTGCCGCTTCTCGTACACACCGCTGTCCGACAAGTCGCCGCCCGGGGCCGCGGACCTGCGGCCGTCGGGACCGGTCTTCGCGGCCACCCCGTGGCGCTGGGTCGGCGCCCTGCTCGGCCTGTTCGCGCTCGTACCGGACGGCACGGGGCCGGTGCATCGGACACCGGGAGACGAAGGACTTGAGAGCGCAGAACAGGAGGGCGCGGGGCCGGCCGGCGCCACCGCCACCTTCCGCAGATTCCGCATCACGGCCTCAGCCGTCTGAGGCCGCCGACCATCCGCTCCAGCAGACCTGTAGGGAGCCGCAGTGACGCACTTCCTCGGTAAGCGCTTGCCGGTCAAGGCCAGGGCCAGGGCTTTGGCCGCCGTCACCGCCCTGGCCGTCTCCTTCGGCCTGGGGGCGGCCCTCAAGGACAGCCAGCACATCACCGTCTCGTACCACTTCGACCCGCACGCCTTCTACGCCTATCGGCTCGATCCGGCTGCGGCCGTACCCGCCCTTGTCGCACGATTCTCCGGGCCCCAGAAGGACATCGACGCCGGCTGAGTCCCAGCGAGGCACCCACGACGCCTCGGCAACACCCCGCAATTTCTCAAAGAAGAGAGCCGAACATGATCAGCATTGGCAGCAGCAGAGGGCGCCGCCACACGGCAGCCGCGTTCGCCCTGGCCGCCGTCTGCGCCCTGACCGCCACCGCCTGCGGCGACGACGGCAGCGGCGCGCAGGCGACAAGGGGGCCGAGGGCTCCGGCAAGGGCGAGATCACCTTCTGGGACAACAACGGCGGTGTCCGCACCGACGTCTGGAAGGAGATCATCGCCGACTTCGAGAAGGAGAACCCCGACATCAAGGTCAAGTACGTCGGGATCCCGGCGCAGAGCGTCCAGTCGAAGTACGACACCGCCATCCAGGGCGGCGGCCTGCCGGACGTGGGCGGGGTCGGCACCGCGATGCTCGCCGAGATCGCCGCGCAGGGCGCGCTGGAACCGCTGGACAGCCGGCTCGACGGCAGCCCCCTGAAGGGCAGGCTGAACGCGGCCATGCTCGAGAGCGTCAAGGCGGCAGGCGGCGGCGACGCGGTGTACACGATGCCGACCTCCGCGAACAACGGCACGCTCTGGTACCGCACCGACCTGTTCAAGGCCGCCGGGCTCGACGCGCCCACCACCTGGACGCAAGTTCTACGCCGCGGCCGACAAGCTCACCGACGCGGGCAAGAACAAGTTCGGCTACACCATCCGCGGCGGTGAGGGCTCCATCGCGCCGGCTCTGGACGCCGATGTACGGCCAGTCCGGCATCACCTCGTTCTGGAACGGCGACAAGACCACCGTCAACGACCCGAAGAACGTGGCGGCCCTGGTCGAAGTACCTCGGCCTGTACAAGTCGGACACTCCGTCGGCCGACGTCAACAACGACTTCACCAAGATGGTCGCCCAGTGGGACAGCGGCACCGATCGGCATGCTGAGCCACAACCTCGGCTCCTACCAGGACCATCTGAAGGCGCTCGGCGCCGGCAAGTTCCGCGGACTGCCGAACCCGACGCTGGACGACGGCACCCGGGTGCAGGTGTCCAACCCGGTCGACGGCCTCGCGCCTGTTCAAGTCGGGCAAGCACAAGGAAGCCGCCTGGAAGTTCATCGAGTTCGCGGCCTCGCACGCGTCGGACAGCAAGTGGAACGAGTCGGCGGGCCAGATCCCGGCCAACACGGACGCGGCCAAGGACGCCTGGGTCCAAAAGTCCGAGGCGACCAAGCTCGCCGCCGACGCGCTGAACGACAACGGCACCATCAAGATCGTGCAGCTGCCGTACTACCTGCCCGACTGGAACACCATCAGCAAGGCCGACAACGAGCCGAACTTCCAGAAGGTGATGCTCGGCAAGATGTCCGCGAAGGACTTCCTGGACACCCTCGCCGAACAGCTCAACAAGGCTCAGAGCGAATGGCAGCAGCAGAAGAAGAAGTGACGGCGGTCCACCGCGCCGTGGCCGCGGCCGGTGTGAGCCCTGCGCTCACACCGGCTGGGGCCCTGCCAGCCCCGGCCGAGCCGCACGGCCCCGGCCCCATCTCCCTTAAGGACGGCAGGCCCGTCCGACCCGGCAAGGAGCCGTACCGTGCTTGTTCGTACAGAGAAGAGTTCTGCCCGCACCGGGAGACGGAGAGGGGCCGTGCGCGGTGCCCTGCTCGGCGCCCTACTGGCTTGCCTGCTCGTACCGACGACGGCCTCCGCCGCCGAGCGGGCCCCCATCGGCTGGGCCGGCACCGGAGGCGGCACGACCGGCGGTGGTGCCGGCGGCAATGCCACCGGCACAACATGGACCGTGCACACCCGCGCGGAGCTCAAGGAGGCCCTGGCCAACCGCGGCGATCCCACCGCGCCCAAGACCATCCGGGTGGCGGGCACCGTCAAGGGCGCCGAGACGGACGACGGTGTGCTGCTCGGCGAGCAGGACTACGCGCCCGGCTACGACCTCGGCAAGTACATGTCCTGCTTCGGCGTCGACGGCACGACCTGGTCCGACACGCTCTTCGACTACTGCCATCAACAGCGGACGCTGCGCCAGATCGGCTCCAACAACGAGAAGGCGCAGATCCAGCTGACGGTGCCCAGCAACACGACGCTGGTCGGCGCGGACCGCACCGCCCAACTGCTCGGCGTCTACCTGACCGTCAACACCGGCACCAACATCATCATCCGCAACCTCCGGATGGAAGCGCCCGTCGACTACTTCACCACCTGGACGCCCGACGACGGTCCGCAGGGCAACTGGAACGCCCGGTTCGACGCGATGTCGGTGGTGACCGGCAAGCACATCTGGGTCGACCACTGCACGTTCACCGACGGCCGCTTCCCGGACCGCACCGCACCCGTCGGCTTCCACGACGAGCACGTGCAGAGGCACGACGGGCTGCTCGACATGGAGGACGGCACGGACTTCGTCACGGTCTCCGACAGCCGGTTCGACGACCACGACAAGGCGCTTTTGATCGGCTCAGGAGACGGCCACGCCGACCGTGACCGCGGGCACCTCAAGATCACCTTCGCCCGCAACCTCTTCACCGACATCGTGCAGCGCGGGCCGCGTGTCCGCTTCGGGCAGGTGCACGTCGTCAACAACGTCTACATCGGCCGCCCGGAAGCCACCCTTTACGCGCTCGGCGTCGGCCTGGAGTCCGCGATCTTCTCCGAGCACAACGTCTTCGTGTATCCGCACGGTGCGCCGGACCTGGCCCTCGCCGAGTACGGAGGCGAGCACTTCCGTGACAACGGCTCCTGGTTCAACGGCCGCAGCGCCGACCTCGGCGCGGTCGCGGCCGGCCTCGGCCTCACCGACGACGTCGGCTGGAACCCCGCCGACGCCTACACGTACTCCCAGTTCACGTCCCGTGCGGCGGTCGAGCAGTACGTCCTGCGCCATTCCGGTGCCGGACGCCTCTGACGTCCCGCCACGTCGAAACGACGAAAAGACCGCCCCCGCGCACGCGCACTTGTCGTACCGCTCCTTCGTCCGGCACCGCCCCCGTGCCGGACGAAGGACCCGCCCAGCGGGGCGGAGCAGCGGTGGCCCGGCACGGCAACACCCCCTCATTCCAAGGCGGCAGGCGTCCGCCCGATCCGACAAGGAGCCCGCACCATGCACATCAGCAGACAAGCACGCTCCACGCACCCCGCCTCCCGTCCCTCGCTCGCCCGCGGCGCCCTGGTCGGCTGCGTCGCGCTCGTGCTGGCGGTGACCGGCACGGCGGGCACCGCGCAGGCCCATGCGCATGGGCATGGGCATGGGCATGGGCGTGAGCAGATCCAGGATCTGGGCCGCGAAGCGCTCGCCGCCGGTGACGGCTGGGGCTCCGAGGGCACCGGCACCACGGGCGGCTCCGCCGCCGACGCCGCTCATGTGTACACGGTCAGCGACCGTGCCTCGCTGGTGGCCGCCCTGGCGAGCGGTACCGAAGCGAAGATCATCCAGGTGCGCGGCACCATCGACTTCAACACCGATGACGCAGGTCAGGGCCTGTCCTGCGACGACTACGCGACCGACGGCTACAGCCTCGACGCCTACCTCGCCGCCTACGACCCCGACGTGTGGGGCCGCGATCAGGTGCCCAGCGGCGCGCAGGAGGACGCCCGGGCCGCCTCCGAGAAGAAGCAGTCCGCCCGCGTCGAGGTGAAGGTGCCGTCCAACACCACCATCGTCGGCCTCGGCACCGACGCCCGCATACTCGGCGGCGACCTCCAGGTCCAGGGCGTGGACAACGTCATCGTCCGCAACCTCACCTTCGAGGACGCCTTCGACTGCTTCCCGCAGTGGGACCCGACGGACGGCGACACCGGCAACTGGAACTCCGAGTACGACAACCTGGTCGTGACTGGTGCCACGCACGTCTGGATCGACCACGACACCTTCACCGACGGCCGCCGCCCCGACAGCGACCAGCCCGACTACTTCGACCGGATCTACCAGCAGCACGACGGCGAGCTGGACGTGGTCAAGGGCGCGGACTACGTGACCGCCTCCTGGAACGCCTTCACCGACCACGACAAGACCCTGCTCTTCGGTAACAGCGACTCGGCCGCATCCACCGACGACGGCCACCTGAAGGTGACCCTGCACCACAACCTCTTCAAGGACATCAACGAGCGCGCCCCGCGGGTCCGCTTCGGCGAGGTCGACGCGTACAACAACCACTACGTGGTGGACGACGCCGCGGACTACTCCTACAGCTTCGGCGCCGGCAAGTCCTCCCACCTGGTCGCCGAGGACAACGCGATCACCCTGCCGGACGGAGTCGGCGCCGACAAGGTGATCTACAACTGGGGCGGCCAGGGACTGACCGCGGACGGCAACGACGTGAACGGCCAGCCCGTGGACCTCCTCGCCGCCTTCAACGCCGCGAACCCGGGCACCCCGCTCGGCGACGACGCGGGCTGGACACCCACGCTGCGCACCCACGTCGACGACGCCGGCGCGGTGCCGGGCATCGTCGACCACTGCGCCGGTGCCGGAAAGGTCGGGTGAGCACGGTGACTGGTTCTTCTGCACTTCCCGGACGCCGGAAGGTCCTGGGCGCGGCTGCCGCCGCCGCGGCCGCCGCGGTATTAGCCCCGGCCGCCACCGCCCTGGCCGCGCAGCCGCGGGCGGGCGCCGCACGCGGGTCCGTCGGTCGTCTGCTGCGCGTCGATCCCGCGGGCGGCGCGGGCGTCGACGCCACCACCGTCCAGCAGGCCGTCGACGCGGCCTCCAGCGGCGGTGTGATCATGCTCGCCCCGGGAACCTACCGCGAGACCGTCGTCGTGCCGTCCGGCAAGACCAATCTCACGCTGAGCTCCCAGAGCGGCAATCCGGCCGACACCGTCATCGTCTACAACAACGCCGCGGGCACCGCCAAGCCGGGCGGCGGCACCTACGGCACCAGCGGTTCGGCCACCGTCACCGTGCAGGCCTGGGGGCACCTCCCAGGCCCTTGAGGCACTGGGGGAGGGTTCACCGCGCGCGGCATCACCTTCGCCAACGACTGGCTGCGCGCCGACCACCCGGACTTCAGCGGCACCCAGGCGGTGGCGCTGCTCGTCAAGGGCGACCGCTCCGCCTTCCTCAACTGCCGCTTCCTCGGCCATCAGGACACGCTCTACGCCGACTCGGCGGCCCTGGGCACGTTCGCGCGCCAGTACTTCAAGGGCTGCTACACCGAGGGTGACGTCGACTTCGTCTTCGGCCGCGGCACCGCCGTCTTCGACGACTGCCAATTCCACACCCTCAGCCGCAGCGATCTGTCCGGCGCCCCGTACGGCTTCGTCTTCGCGCCGAGCACGGCGGTGGCCAATCCGCACGGCTATCTCGTAGTGGATTCGCGCATCACCAGCGCGGCCCCGGCGGGGTACTACAAGCTGGCGCGGCCCTGGGTGCCGTCGTCCGACACGACGGCCCGGCCGATGCTGACGGTGCGCGAGAGCGACCTCGACCAGGGCATCGACAGCCGGCACGCCGTACGCGAACATGTCCGACTCCTATCCCTGGCAGAACCAGCGGTTCGCCGAGTACCACAACACGGGCGCGGGCGCCGCGATCACGGTACCCGCCAACCGGCCGCAGCTCACGGACGCGCAGGCGGCGCAGTACACGGCCGCCGTCTATCTGGGCAGCTGGTCACCGCCCACCGCGTGATCGTGGGCCGAACCTGCCGCGGTCGGGGCCGAACGGTCCCGGCCGCGGTGTCACAGCCGACGGGTCGCCAGCAGCAGCCGGTCGCGGGCGTCGAACAGGGCGTCCTTGACGGTCTGCTCATGGGCCGGGGTGAGCCGGGCCACCGGCACCGAGCAGCTGATCGCGTCCCGTGCCGGGGTGCGGTAGGGGATGGCGATGCCGAAGCAGCGCAGGCCGACGGTGTTCTCCTCGCGGTCCACGGCGAAGCCCTGGTCGCGCACCTGGTGCAGCTCCTCGATGAGCTTCTCGCGGTCGGTGATGGTGTGCTCGGTGAGCGCGGTCAGCGTCTCGGGCAGCATCTTGCGGACCTGTTCGTCCGGGTAGGTGGCGAGCAGCGCCTTGCCGAGAGAGGTGGAGTGCGCGGGCAGCCGCCGGCCCACCCGGGTGAAGGGGCGCAGATAGTGCTGGGACTGGCGGGTGGCGAGGTAGACGACGTTCATGCCGTTCGCACCGTCGAGCCGGGCCAGGTGGATGGTTTCCGTGGTGTCGTCGGAGAGCCGGTCCAGGCTGGGCCGGGCCGCCGCCACGACCTCGTCCCCGTCGATATACGAGGTGCCGACGAGCAGGGCGCGCACTCCGATGCCGTAGCGTGTGCCCGTCGCGTCCGTCTCGACCCAGCCGAGGTCGACCAGGGTGCGCAACAACATATAGAGGCTTGACTTCGGGTATCCGACGGCTTCCTGCACGGCTGCCAGTGAGTGCATACCGGGGCGGCCGGCGAAGAACTCCAGCAGCTCCACGGTCCGTACCGCGGACTTGACCTGCGCTCCGCCACCTGCCTCGACTGCCGACATCGCCCTTGACCCCTTCGTTCGCCGAGAACCCGAAGATATAGTCTCCGAGAAGAGATTCATCATCAGAGACGGCGTTCAGTATACCGAACGGACGCAGCGGCCGTAGAGCGTGGCATACGCCTGATGAGGAGCTCTCCCGCACGGCCCAAATATCTGGAGGAATCCGCGGTGGCAGCAGCACCAGTCTGGAGCGTCGACCCCCGAACCGGGAAGCAGCGGGAACAGGTGGCGGTGGAGGCCACCGCCGAGGAGGTCGACGCGGCCGTCCGGGCGGCGCACGCCGCGCGCGGCGCCCTCGCCGACCGCACCGTGCGCGCGGCCTTCCTGCGCACCGCGGCGGACCAGCTCGTCGCGGCGAAGGACCAGCTGGTGGAGGCCGCCGACGCCGAGTCGGCGCTCGGCCCGGTCCGGCTCACCGGCGAGCTCGCCCGCACCGCCTACCAACTGCGGGCCTTCGCGGACGTCGTCGAAGAGGGCGAGTACCTCGGCGTCATCATCAACCACCCGGACGCCACCGCCACCCCGCCCGTGCCCGACCTGCGCCGTTACAAGGTGCCGCTCGGTGTCATCGCGGTCTACGCGGCCTCGAACTTCCCGTTCGCCTTCTCGGTCGCGGGCGGCGACACCGCGAGCGCACTCGCCGCGGGCTGCCCCGTCGTCGTCAAGGCCCACCCCGATCACCCGGCACTGTCTGAGCTGGTCGCCGCGCTGCTGCGGCACGCCGCCGCCGAGCACGGCATCCCGGACGGCGTCATCGGCCTGGTGCATGGCTTCGAAGCGGGTGTCGGCCTGGTCCAGCACCCGCTGGTCGCCGGGGCCGGTTTCACTGGTTCGGTGCGCGGCGGACGGGCGCTCTTCGACGCGGCGGCGGCCCGCCCCGCGCCGATCCCCTTCCACGGCGAGCTGGGCTCCCTCAACCCGGTCGTCATCTCCGAGGCCGCCGCGACGGAGCGCGCCGAGCAGATCGGCGCCGGACTCGCGGGCTCCATGACGATGGGCGTCGGGCAGTTCTGTGTGAAGCCGGGCCTGGTGCTCGCACCGTCTGGAGCGGCGGGCGACAGCCTCGTCAAGGCGCTCACCGACGCCGTCAGCGACACCGAGGCCGGGGTGCTGCTCGACCACCGGATGCGGGACAACTTCGTCGCGGGTGTCGCCGAGCGTGCCGCGCTGCCCGACGTGGACGCGCCGGTGACGCCGGGCGGCTGCGGTGAGCACACCGTCTCCGCGGGCTTCTTGACCGTGCCCGCCGCGCGGCTCGCCGCCTCCGGCGTGCACGACCTGCTGCTTGAGGAGTGCTTCGGACCCGTCACCGTCCTGGTGCGCTATGAGGACGACGCAGAGGTGAGCGCCGTACTGTCCCGGCTGCCGGGAAACCTGACCGCGACGGTCCACCTGTCCGCCGCGGAGGCGGCCGGCCAGGGCCGCGGGCCCGCGCTGCTCGCCGAGCTCACGCCGCTGGCCGGGCGCGTCCTGGTAGACGGCTGGCCGACCGGTGTGGCGGTGGCGCCCGCACAGCACCACGGCGGGCCCTACCCGGCCACCACGTCCACGTCCACCTCGGTGGGGGCCACCGCGGCTGAGCGGTGGCTGCGACCGGTGGCGTACCAGCAAGTTCCCGAGGCGCTGCTCCCCGCTGAGCTGCGGGACAGCAATCCGCTGGGGCTGCCGCGGCGGTTCAACGGGCAGTTGGAACGGTAGGCATGCGCTGACGGGGGGGCATCGTGCACACGGTGCCCCCTTTGCCGCGTGCGGCGTGTGATGCGCCGCGCGGACATCGCCCGGCCGCACCCGGGACAAACGCTGCTCAACGGAATGTGCAGCAATTCTCGATGGACCCCGTCCCGGACAGCCTGCACAGTGGGGTGATGGAGACATTTCCCGAGAACCTTGCCGCAGGTGAGTTCACGCCCGAGACGGTCTACCTGAACACCGCAGCGATCGGCCTGCTCCCCGCCAGGACGGTCGCCGTCATGCACCGCGCCGCGCAGGCCGCGGCGGCCGGCAGACCGGCCGACATGTTCGAAGACGTGGAGCGGGCCCGTGCGTCCTTCGCCCGGCTGACCAACGTTCCGGCGACCCGGGTCGCCGCGGGCGCCTCGGTCGCCGTCTACGCAGGGCTGGTCGCCGCCGCCCTGCCGCCGGGCGCCGAAGTCCTCACCGCGGAGGGCGACTTCAGCTCCGTGGTGACGGCCTTCCACATCCGGAGCGATCTGAAGGTACGGGCCGTCCCGCTGGAGCGGATCGCCGACGAGGTTCGGCCCGACACCGCGCTCGTCGCGGTCAGCGCGGCACAGTCCGCGGACGGACGGATCGTCGACCTGCCCGCCCTCCGGGAGGCCGCGCAGACCCACGGTGCGCGCACCTTCATCGACATCTCCCAGTCCGCCGTCTGGCTGTCCGTCGACGCGGCACAGTACGACTACGTCGTCGCGGTCGCCTACAAATGGCTGGCCTGCCCGCGCGGTGTGGCCTTCCTGACGGTCCGTGAGGACATGGGCGGGCTCACCCCCGTCTTCGCGAGCTGGGTCGCCGGCGAGCGCCCCTGGGAGAGCACCTACGGCCCCGTGAAGGAACTCGCCCACTCCGCACGGCGCTTCGACGTGAGCCCGAGTCTGTTCGCGTACACCGGCGCCCGTGAGTCGCTCGAACTGATCGAGGAGATCGGTCCCGCGACCATCCGCGCCCATGACCTGACCCTCGCCCAGCGCTTCAGGGACGGACTCGACAGGATCGGGCGGACGCCGCTGCCCGCGCCCGACTCGGCGATCGTCTCCGTGCCCGGCCTCGGGCACCGCCAGGAGGAGTTGAGCCGCGCGGGCATCGAGGTCTCCGACCGGGCGGGCAATCTGCGGGCCGCCTTCCACCTGTACAACTCGGCTGCGGATGTGGACCGTCTGCTGGATGTGCTCGGCAGCTGACCCGGTCAGCGCGCCCGCTCGCCCGCTCGCCCGCTCGCCCGCTCGCCCGGCGCCCCGCGCGGCCGGGACGGGCGGTGCGAACGACGCCGGCGAGCGCCGTCGTATGTCGGGCTCATGAACGAGGCGTGCCGTCTGTCCCGGCCGGGTGAAACGGGGATTACCCGGCCGGGTAGCGGCGTTCTGCTGTCCGAACGGTCCTCGCCGAGCCCTGGAGCCTCTGATATGACCACCGCGTTCGACCCGATCGACCTGGGCGGCACGCCGCTCGCCAGCCGTATCGCCATGGCGCCCATGACACGCAACAGAGCGGGCGAGGGCGGGGTGCCGCCCGCATTGATGGCCGAGTACTACGCACAGCGGGCCACCGCGGGCCTCATCATCAGCGAGGGCATTCAGCCCTCCGCGGTGGGCCAGGGCTATCCGCGGACCCCGGGACTGCACAGCGCCGCCCAGGTGGCGGGCTGGCGGCAGGTCACCGACGCGGTGCACGCACGCGGTGGCCGGATCTTCGCCCAGCTGATGCACGCCGGGCGGATCGGCCACCCGGACGTGCTCCCGGACGGCCTGGTGAGCGTCGGCGCCTCGCCCATCGCCGCCAGCGGACAAGTGCACACCGGTGAGGCGCTGAAGGACTTCGTCACGCCGCGCGAGCTGACCGGCGCCGAGGTCCGCGCCACCATCGCCGACTTCGCCGCCGCGGCCCGCAACGCCGTCGACGCCGGCTTCGACGGCGTCGAACTGCACGCCGCCAATGGCTACCTCATCCACCAGTTCCTCGCGCCCGGCTCCAACCACCGTACGGACGAGTGGGGCGGCTCGATCGAAGGACGCATCAGGTTCGCCGTCGAGACGGCGCGCGCGGTGGTCGCGGAGATCGGCGGCGACCGCACCGGGATCCGGGTGTCGCCCGGCAACCCCTTCAACGACATCGACGAGCCGGACCCCGAGCCCGCGTACACCGCGCTGGTGAAGGACCTCGACCAGTTCGGCCTGAGCTATCTGCACATCGCCGAGTCCGCCCCCGGGCTGCGTGCTCTCACCCATACGCTGCGGGGACTGTTCTCCGGTGTCTTCCTGCTCAACCCGGCCACCGGACCCGCCAGCACCGGGCCCGACGCGCTCGCCCTCATCGAGGACGGCACCGCGGACATGGTGTCCTTCGGCGCGCTCTTCCTGGCCAACCCGGACCTGCCCGCCCGGCTGCGGCGCGGCGGCCCGTACAACACCCCGGACCGTGCGAACTACTACGGCGACGGCGCCGCGGGGTACACGGACTACCCGGCGCTGTGACACGCCGCAGGGCCCGGCACCCGTAACCGTTCCGAGTGTCGGGCCCTGGCGATCGGCGCGGTCGCACCGCACCGGCCTGCCACGTTCTTCCGGGCCGGGGCGAGCCCCGGGAGCCCGGCCGCGGCTCACCTCACCGGCGTGAAGTCCCGTGCGCCGATGAAGGACGGGCGCGGGACGGGAGCCGCGAAGGGGTCGACCGCGGTGTTCTCCATGCTGTTGAAGACGATGAAGACATTGCTGCGCGGGAACGGCGTGATGTTGTCGCCTGAGCCGTGCATGCAGTTGCAGTCGAACCAGGTCGCCGAGCCCGCCGGGCCGGTGAAGAGCTTGATGCCGTGCTTCTCGGCGAAACCGGTCAGCGCCGCGTCGGACGGAGTGCCCGCGTCCTGCATCTGGAGAGACTGCTTGTAGTTGTCCGCCGGCGTGGCGCCCGCGCAGCCGAGGAACGTCCTGTGCGACCCCGGCATGATCATCAGACCGCCGTTGGTGTCGAAGTTCTCGGTCAGCGCGATCGACACGGACACGGCGCGCATGTTCGCCAGCCCGTCCTCCGCGTGCCAGGTCTCGAAGTCCGAGTGCCAGTAGAAGCCCGAGGCACCGAAGCCCGGCTTCACATTGATCCTGGACTGGTGCACGTACACGTCGGAGCCGAGGATCTGGCGGGCCCGGCCCACCACGCGCGGATCGCGCACCAGGGCGGCGAAGACCTCGCTGATCCTGTGCACCTCGAAGACCGAGCGGATCTCCTGGGACTTCGGCTCAATGATCGAGCGTTCATCGGCGCGCACCGCCGGATCGCCGATCAGGCGGTCGAGCTCGCGGCGGTAGACGGCGACCTCGTCCGGGGCGATGAGCTCGTCGACGGCCAGGAAGCCGTCACGTTCGAACGACGCGAGTCCGGTTGCGGTGATGGGCCCCGGGGTGCCGGGCTCGCTCCACACGACCGGGTCCTGGCGCGGTACGGAGACCTCCGTGGCGCCACGGCTCGGGTACAGGTCGGTCCTCTCGGGGGTGATGGTCATCTTTCAGGCCTCCTCCGTCAGAAGCGGGTACACGCCGTTCTCGTCGTGATCCTCCCGTCCGGTCACGGGCGGGTTGAAGACGCAGACACACCGGAAGTCCGTCTTGGGCCGCATGGTGTGCCGCTCGTGACCGTCCAGCAGGTACATCGTGCCGGGCGCTATCCAGTGCTTCTCGCCCGTCTCCTCGTTGGTCAGTTCGGCCTCGCCCTCCACGCACAGGACGGCCTCGATGTGGTTCGCATACCACATCGCCGTCTCCGTACCCGCGTAGAGAATGGTCTCGTGCACGGAGAAGCCGACCTTCTCCTTCGCGAGCACGATCCGCTTGCTCTCCCATGTGCCCGAAGCGGACTTGATGTGCCGCTCAGTTCCTTCGATGTCCTTGAACGATCGGACGATCACGTGGGTCGACGCCTCTTCTCTGTACTCAGGTGAATCGGGTGGTCCCCCCCGGGTGGCGGGCCGCGGTCCCGGTGTCCCGCGGTCCGCCCGGTGCCGCGCGGCTCAGCCGGTCTCGCGCACCGCACGGGCGAGGGTCCGCAGGCCCTCGTCCAGATCTTCGGGAGTGATCGTCAGCGCCGGGAGCAGCTTGACGACCTCGCTCTCGGGGCCCGACGTCTCGATGAGCAGCCCGAGCTCGAAGGCGCGTTTGGCGACCGCGCCGGCCCGCTGCTTGTCGTGGAACTCCACGCCCCACACCAGGCCCCGGCCGCGGATGTCCTTGATCTCGCCGCGGTGCTCGTCACTGAGCGCGCCCAGCGCCTCGGCGACCTGCTGGCCGCGCGAGAGGGTCTGCTTCTCCATGGCGGGTCCGTCGGTCCAGTACGTCTGAAGGGCCGCGGCGGCGGTGACGAAGGCCGGATTGTTGCCGCGGAAAGTGCCGTTGTGCTCGCCCGGCTCCCAGATGTCGAGTTCCGGCTTGAACAGGCACAGCGACATCGGCATGCCGTAACCGCTGATCGACTTGGAGACGGTCACGATGTCCGGCACGATGCCCGCCTCCTCGAACGAGAAGAAGGCACCGGTACGGCCGCAGCCCATCTGGATGTCGTCGACGATGAGCAGCATGTCGCGCCGCGCGCACAGCTCCGCCAGCGCGCCCAGCCACTGCGCGCGCGCCACGTTGATGCCGCCTTCGCCCTGCACGGTTTCCACGATGACCGCGGCGGGCTGGTTGAGCCCCGAGCCCTGGTCCTCCAGCAGCCGTTCGAACCACAGGAAGTCCGGCACCCGTCCGTCCAGGTAGTGGTCGAACGGCATAGGAGTGCCGTGCACCAGCGGAACCCCGGCGCCCGCCCGTTTGAAGGCGTTACCGGTCACCGCGAGAGAGCCGAGCGACATGCCGTGGAAGGCATTGGTGAACGACACGATCGACTCGCGGCCCTTGACCTTGCGCGCCAGCTTCAGCGCCGACTCGACGGCGTTGGTGCCGGTCGGGCCGGGGAACATGACCTTGTACGGCAGGTCCCGCGGGCGCAGCACGATGTCCTGGAAGGACTCCAGGAAGGCGCGTTTCGCGGTGGTGGACATGTCGAGGCCGTGCGTGACGCCATCGCGTTCCAGATAGTCGATGAGGGCGCGTTTGAGCACGGGGTTGTTGTGGCCGTAGTTCAGTGACCCGGCCCCGGCGAAGAAGTCCAGGTACTCATGGCCGTCCTCGTCGTACATGTGGCTGCCCTGCGCGCGGTCGAAGACGGCGGGCCAGCCGCGGCAGTAGCTGCGCACCTCCGACTCCAGGGTCTCGAAGACGCTCAGGTCCGGCTGGGTGATGGTCACAGCATTCTCCTGGGAGATCTGGGATGTGAGGGGTTCGGCTGACGTTCGCGTGCGGGGCCGGTCCGAGGGCCGGCCGGGTGCAGGGATGCGGTTTTCAGAAGTCCAGTGGGCCGATGCGGTAGAGCACCTCGGGCTCGTGCCGGGCGCTCGGCGGGAACGTCTCCACGGGGAAGAGCACCTCGCACTCCATGGGCACCGCATGCCGCCTGGCGTAGGAGGTGAACAGCCGCTGGGAGGCGCTGTTGCCGGGGGAGATGGTCGTCTCCAGACCGATCAGGCCGTGGTCGGCCGCCACTCGCGCGGTCAGACCGTCCAGCAGTGCGCCGGCCAGTCCCATGCCGCGGTACTCCTTGTCCACGGCCACCTGCCACACGAGCAGGGTGCGCGGTCTGTCGGGCCGCAGGTAGCCGGTGACGAAAGCGACCGGTTCGCCGTCGGGGCCGCGCCCCACGACCGACGTGCCGGCGAAGTCACGGCACCACAGCAGGTAGCTGTACGAGGAGTTGACGTCAAGGGTCTGCGAATCCCGCGCGATCCGCCACAGGGTGGCTCCGTCCGCCACCCGGGGGCTGTCGATCCGCAGGCCCTCGGGCATTTCCATGAATTGCGGTTGCAGGTCTGCTTGTACGGCGGTCATGCTTATTGAATTTACCCAGCAATTCAGGAAATTGCATCGCGAGACGCGCTTACATGTGGATCGCTTCTATGTTATCGCGCGGGCGTGAGATGGCGAGTTGAGCGCTTCAGAACGGGCGTCTTGCCCGGAAATTAACGGACTAAACGGGCAAGATGTGGAGTGGGTCACATGTAGGTAACGTGCTTGAGGGGGGTCCGAATTACATGGCAGGGCCATCAGAAACAGGTGTGTTTAGCCTTGTTAAAACAGGGCAGAAGAATACGGGAGGCTGTGATGAATGGCATTCCGGAATTTCAGTAGCGGAGGCTCCATGGAATTACCCCGGAAATCGCGCTGAAGAAGCGGCTGGTGTACGGATACGGGGCCTGCCGTTCGGGTGGTGCCGGCGGTACAACCCCGGCGGGCAGCGGGGCCGGAGACGAGCCGTCAGCCGCCGCTGCCTGTGCCCGTCCGCGGCGCCGCCGCCCGGGCCGCCCTAGCCCTGCTGTGCGGGCTGCGCGCGCCGCCAGGCGTTGTCCGCTGCCTGCTGCGCGCCGTCGAGGTCCACTGTGGCGCCCGTGTCGGCCAGTGCCACGCCCAGTGCGGCGAGGCTCGCGAGGACCACCGCACGGGTCGCGACCGGGCCGTAGTGGTTGACCCGGATCATCTCCTTCGCGAGTGCGCCGCCGCCCGCGACCAGCGGCAGCCGCGGATCGGTGGCCAGTACCGCGGCCACCAGCCGCGAGGCGTCGACGCCCGCCGGAGTGCGCAGCGTGGTGGCCACCGGCGCCGCGTGGCGGGCCTCGCGCACATACGGCTCAAGGCCGCCTCCGAGCGCGAGCGTGCCGGCGCGCAGGGCCGCAGCGGCGGCGGCGTGCCGGGCCAGCACGGCGTCGAGTCCGTCCTGCTCGATCCGGTCCAGACAGGCATCCAGCGCCAGCATCTCCAGTTGCGCGGGGGCGTGCGGAAGCGCGGTGCGCCCGGTGTCGATCCAGCGCTCCTTCCAGTCGAGCAGCGACAGGTACGAGCGGCGCGGCGCCTGCGGATTGGCCGCCATGCGCTGCCACGCCCGCTCGCTGACCGTCGCCACCGAGACCCCCGCGGGGCCGCCCATCGCCTTCTGTCCGCCGATCACGCACAGGTCGACGCCCCAGGCCTCGGGCAGCAGCGGCTCCGCGGCCACCGACGCGACGGCATCCAGCATGAACAGGGCGCCGTGCGCGCGCACCACCTCGCCGATCGCGGCGACCGGGTTGGTGTTGCCGGTCGCCGCCTCGGCGTGCACCAGCGAGACGAAGTCGATCTCCGGATGCACCGCCAGGGCCTCGGCGATCAGCTCGGGCCCGACCGCCGAGTCGAACGGCACCGCGAGATCGACGACGCTCGCCCCGCAGTCCCGCAGCCAGCCACCGAAGGTCTGCCCGTACGGGCCCGTGATCACGTTCAGAGCGGTGGTGCCGGGACCCGCCGCGCCGCGGATGCACCCCTCCAGCGGCAGCAGCGCCTCGCCTTGCATGATCACGACATCGTGGCTGGTGGCGAGCAGCTTTGCGAGCCGTCGCTCCACGGAGGCGAAGTGCGCCGGGGTGAAGGGGGCCAGATCGAGGAAGGGATGCGTCACGGTGGGTGCCTCCGGATGGGTCACGGTGCCGCCACCCGACAGGTGTCACGGCACCGGCACGGCGCTGCGCACGCCGTTCACGTACGCATGTGCGTTCAAACTGCCGTACCGAGGGTAGGCCCTGAGGCGCGGCTCGTGGATCATGCGGTCCGGGACACCCGGCCGGTGGACCGCTTCCGTTCCACCGGCGTCAAGAAGCAGCGCCGGCGCCGTGCGCTCGCCCGCACCTGTCACCGCCGGCTGACCGGACTCCCGTGCTGGTACCACCTCTATGCTGCGCACCATGAGCGACGACGCGACGACGCGGACTCGGGGCGGCGGCCATGAGTGACATCAGCGGGCGGGTGGCCGGTGACACGAGCGCGCCGCTGACCGGCGCCGGCCTCGGCGCACCGCCGTCCGACGGGGTGACGCTGCACGTCAAGGGCCGGATCCTGGCCGGACCCGGGGATGTGCGGGACGAGCTGTGGGTGGTGGGCGGCAAGATCAGCTACGACCGGCCGCGGCACACCCGCGACCTCCGCACCCTCACCGGCTGGGTCCTGCCTGGCCTCGTAGACGCGCACTGCCACGTCGGCCTGGACACCCACGGCCCGGTACCCGCGGAGATGGCGGAGAAGCAGGCCCTGACCGACCGGGACGTGGGCGCCCTGCTGCTGCGGGACGCGGGCTCTCCGAGCGACACCCGCTGGATCGACGACCGCCCCGACCTGCCGAAGATCATCCGCGCCGGCCGGCACATCGCCCGCACCCGCCGCTACATCCGCAACTACGCCCACGAGATCGAGCCGCCCGAACTGGTCGCCTACGTCGCCCAGGAGGCGCGCCGCGGTGACGGCTGGGTCAAGCTCGTCGGCGACTGGATCGACCGCGCCGAAGGCGACCTCACCGCCTGCTGGCCGCGCGACGCCGCCCGGGCCGCGATCGCCGAGGCGCATCGGCTCGGCGCCCGCGTCACCGCGCACTGCTTCGCCGAGGAGTCGCTGCGCGATCTGGTCGAGGCGGGCATCGACTGCATCGAACACGCCACGGGCCTCACCGACGACACCATCCCGCTCTTCGCCGAACGGGGCGTGGCCATCGTGCCCACCCTCGTCAACATCGCCACCTTCCCGGACCTCGCGGCAGCCGCCGGGAAGAAGTTCCCGCGCTGGTCGGACCATATGCGCCGGCTGCACGAGCGCCGCTACACCACCGTGCGCGCCGCCTACGACGCGGGCATCCCGATCTTCACCGGCACGGACGCGGGCGGCTCCCTCGCGCACGGCCTGGTCGCGGGCGAGGTCGCCGAACTGGTGCGGGCCGGCCTGCCGCCGCTCGCCGCCCTCGCCGCCGCCACCTGGGACGCCCGTGCCTGGCTGGGTCGCCCCGGGCTCGACGAGGGCGCCCCCGCCGACCTCGTGGTGTACGACGCCGACCCGCGCACTGACGTACGCGTCCTCGTGGATCCCCGCCGGATCGTGCTGAACGGGCGCGTGGTGGGCTGACACGGTTCCGGGGTGGTCGAGACGCCCGCCGCCCGGGCAACCGCCCGCAGCGCACCTCCTCGGCACGCCCGCCCCGAGGCGTCAGCCCGCCACGTCCGCCAGGGCGCGCAGGAAGCCGTCCGTCGTGGCGCGATCCCGTACCGCGATCCGCAGCCACTCGCATCCGAGCCCCGGGAACGTGTCGCCGCGCCGCACCGCGAACCCCCGCTCCCGCAGCCGCTCCCGCACCGCGTCCGCGCCCGCCATCCGCACCAGCACGAACGGCGCCCGTGCCGGGCCCACCACCCGAAGACCGCAGGCATCGCCGCTGGCCAAGGGGTTCGACCCGGCGATCCGCGCGAGCCCTCTCACCAGGTGGTCCCGGTCCGCGGCAAGCGCGGCGGCGGCCCGCGCCGCCTCCGCCAGGGCGCCGGGCGCCATACAGGCCTCGGCGGCGACGAGCGCGGGTGTGGAGACCGGCCACAGGGGCTGGGCGCGCTGCAGGGCCGCGATGGTCTTCGGTGCCGCGAGCACATAGCCGATGCGCAGTCCGGCGAGGCCCCACGTCTTCGTGAGACTGCGCAGCACCACGAGCCCCGGCACGTCCGTGCGGCCCGCCAGAGACCCCCGCTCGCCGGGCACCGCGTCCATGAAGGCCTCGTCGACCACCAGCAGCCGCCCGGGCCTGGCGAGCGAGGTGATCAACGAGTCCGGGTGCAGCACCGACGTCGGATTGGTCGGATTGCCGATCACGACCACGTCGGCGTCCTCGGGCACCGCTGCCGCGTCCAGCCGGAACCCGCGCTCCGCACGGAGCAGTACCCGTCCGACCGGCAGCCCGGCGTCCCGCAGCGCCTGCTCCGGCTCGGTGAACTGCGGGTGCACGACGACCGGCCGGACGGCTCCCGTCGCCCGCAGCACATCCGGCAGAGCGCGTGCCAGCAGCACGAACGCCTCCGCCGCGCCCGCCGTGAGCAGCACCCGCTCCACCGCGAGCCCATGCCGCGCTGCGACCGCCGCGCGCGCCGCAGTCCCGTCCGGATATGCCGCGAGCCCGTCGAGCGACGCGGCGAGCCGTCTGCGCAGCCACGCCGGGGGCGTGTGGGCACGGACGTTCACGGCGAGATCCACGAGGCCGCCGCCGCGCACCTCCGCGTCGCCGTGGTGGCGCAGATCGGGGCCGGAGTGCGGGGCTTGGTCGGGCACCGGTACTGGGGCGGTGTCGTCGCGGGGGATCACTGGTTCTCCTGTGCGGGTGGTTTTGTGCCGACCGCGGGTGCCGGGCCGGGACGGCAGGCGACGGCGCAGGTCACGCGGGCGGGCCGGGGCTCGGACAGACGTTTGGGGACGAGGAGCCGGCCGCCGCGGGCCAGCGCGGCGGCTTCCGCCACCGACGCGGTGCCCACCGCCGTACGTGCCGCGGGCGACGGGTTCGGCACCGCGACCTCGGCCAGCGTGCCGGCCGGATACGCCACCACGGGCACGCCAAGACGCGCCGCCGCCCGCCGGATCCCCGGCTCGGCCGCCCGCGCGTCGACGGTGGCCAACTCGGCCACCGCACCCACCGGCAGCCCCGCCGCGCGCAGCGTGTCGCCGACCAGGGCGGTCACCTCGTCCGCCGACACGCCCGCCCGGGCGCCGACGCCGACCACGAGACACCTGCCACCGCCGGGACAGGCACCGGGACACGCACCAGGACGGGCGCCGGACGACGGGTCGCCGACCCCGCGTGTGCGCCGTCCGGAGCGATCGGCTACCAAAGGACCATGGTCGTGCTCGTGGCGCTGGGAGCCTTTCTGATGACGCTGGCCGGCGGCTGGACGGCCCAATACGTCGCCGACCGGCGGCACCTGGTGCTCGGGTTCGCCGGTGGTCTGATGCTCGGCGTGGTCGGCTTCGACCTGCTGCCCGAGGCACTGCACGGCGCGGCGGAACACATCAACGGTGTTCCGGCGGCCCTGCTGCTGTTCGTCGCGGGCTTCCTCGCCGCCCACGTCGTCGAGCGGCTGCTCGCCCTGCGGCAGGCCGAGCACGGCGCCCACCGGCCGGACCAGGTGCCCCAGCTGGGCATCGGCGCCGCCTCGGCCATGGTCGGCCACAGCATCGCCGACGGTATCGCGATCGGCGCGTCCTTCCAGGTGAACGAGGCCGTGGGCCTGACCGTGGCGCTCGCCGTCGTCACCCACGACTTCGCCGACGGCTTCAACACGTACACGGTGACCCTGGCCTACGGCAACGCGCACCGCAGCGCGCTCGTGATGCTGTTCGCGGACGCCGTGGCGCCCGTCCTCGGCGCCGGGTCCACCCTGTTCTTCACCATTCCGGAGCAGGCGCTCGGCTGCTATCTCGGGTTCTTCGGCGGTGTCCTGCTCTACATCGCGGCGGCCGAGATCCTCCCCGAGGCCAGCCACCGCCACCCGGCCCGCTCCACGCTGCTGTGCACGGTCGCGGGCGTGCTCCTGATGTGGCTGGTCATCGGCCTGGCGGGGAGCTGAAGCGGCGGCCTTCCACAGGGTGTTTCGCGCCGCCGCGCCCTGTCCGCTCACACCCGTTCACGCCCGCCGCCCGCGCCGGTACCCGCCCGCGCGCACCGGTCCACGAAGCGCCGTCCCATGTCCGGCCGCGCCGCCCAGTGCGTGTGCAGATAACTGGCGTGCACGCCCCGCTCGACGAAGCCCTCGACGCGCCGTTCGGGAGCGAGAAGGCCCCAGGCGGGTGACGGTCCCGCACCCGGTTCCAGCGCCGTGCGGTGGAACTCGTGACCGCGCAGCCGGGTGCCGGTGACCGCGAGCACGCTGTCGGACACCGCCACGGCCTCCCGGTACCCGAGCGTCAGCCGTCCCGTCATCCGTGCCTCGGCGGCCAGTACCCCGCACATCGGGGCACCGTCCAGCGACCGCGCGAGATACAGCAGCCCCGCGCACTCGGCCGCCACCGGCGCACCCGAGCGCGCGAGGGCGGCGACCGCCGCGCGCAGCGGCTCGTTGGCCGACAGCTCGGGCGCGTACACCTCGGGGAAGCCGCCGCCGATCACCAGCCCGTGCGTGCCGTCCGGCAGCCGCTCGTCGCGCAGCGGGTCGAAGGACACCACGTCCGCGCCCGCCGCGGTGAGCAGCTCGATGTGCTCGGTATACGAGAACGTGAAAGCGGGGCCGCCGGCCAGCGCCACCACCGGCCGCCCGCCATCCGCGCGCACCGCCGCGGCAGGCGCGGCCTCGGCCGGCCCGTCAACCAGGGCCTCTGCCGGGTCCCAGGCGTCGTCTGCGATCTGGCCTGCGCCGCGGGCCAGGGCCAGGAGCGCGGGCAGGTCGCACCCGGCGCGCACCTGCTCCGCCATGGCCCGCACGGCGTCCAGGGCCGGGGCCTGCCGCTCGGCAGCCGGCACCAGACCCAGGTGCCGGGACGGCGTGCCGACCTGCTCGGTGCGCCGCAGCGCCCCCAGCACCGGCACCCCGGAGGCGTCCAGCGCCTCGCGCAGCAGCAGCTCGTGCCGCTCGGAGGCCACCTTGTTCAAGATCACGCCGCCGATCCGTACGCCCGGGTCCCAGGAGGCGAACCCGTGCACCAGGGCGGCCACCGAACGGGACTGCGCCGAGGCGTCCACGACCAGCACCACCGGCGCCCGCAGCAGCGCCGCGGCCTGCGCCGTCGAGGCCAGCTCGCCCCGTCCCGCCGCCCCGTCGTACAGGCCCATCACGCCTTCGATGACGGCGAGATCGCAGCCCGCCGCGGCATGCGCGAACAGCGGCGCGATCAGCTCCGTACCGCACAGGAACGCGTCCAGGTTGCGGCCCGGGCGGCCGGTGGCCAGCGCGTGGTAGCCGGGGTCGATGTAGTCGGGCCCGACCTTGTGCGGCGAGACGGTCAGGCCCAGCTGGGTGAACGCCGCCATCAGGCCGGTGGCGACGGTGGTCTTGCCGCTGCCAGAGGAGGGCGCGGCGATCACCAGCCGCGGCACCGCCATCACCGCGCCGCCGCACGGGACGTCCGAGCGGCTCGCCCGGTGCGCGGACGACGTCCGGCGCGGCACACCGGCCGTCCCACCGCGTCCTCGGTCACCATTCGATGCCCCGCTGGCCCTTTTGACCGGCGTCCATCGGATGGCTGACCTTGGTCATGTCGGTCACTAGGTCCGCGAACTCCTGCAAAGGCGCGGGAGCGTTGCGGCCGGTGATGACCACGTGCTGGGTGCCGGGGCGGTGGCGCAGTACGGAGATCACCTCGTCGGTGTCGATCCAGCCCCAGTGCAGCGGATACGCGAACTCGTCGAGCACGTATAGCTGGTAGGTCTCGGCGGCGAGGTCGCGTTTGACCTGCTCCCAGCCCTCGCGGGCCTTGGCCTCGTTGGTCTGCTGGGCCGGCTCGCCGCCCGCGGCGGCCCGCTGGATCCATGACCAGCCCTCGCCCATCTTGTGCCAGGCGACCGTGCCGCCCTCGCCGCTGGCGCCCAGCACCCGCAGCGCGTTCTCCTCGCCGACCTTCCACTTGGCCGACTTGACGAACTGGAACACCCCGATCGGCCAGCCCTGGTTCCAGGCCCGCAGCGCGAGCCCGAACGCGGCCGTCGACTTGCCCTTGCCGGTGCCCGTGTGGACCAGCACCAGCGGACGGTTGCGGCGCTGGCGGGTGGTGAGACCGTCGTCGGGGACGGAACTGGGCTGTCCCTGCGGCACTATGCGGCCCTCCTGCGGACATGGCCGTCCGCGCGCTGGATGTGCTCGCTGTCCGGGCTGCACCGGATGCACCGGGCAGGCCGTCCGCGGCCCGGCGCCGACCCGCTGCGCCCATGCCGGGGCCGGGGCGCCGGGCATCCTCGACGATGCCGGTGAGCGCCTCGGCGCGCAGCTCTTCCAGCGTGACGGCGGTGGCGGCGAGTTGTACGGCGAGCCGGCCTGCGAGACCGAGGCGCACCGGACCCGCCTCGCAGTCCACCACCACCGCCGCGGTGCCGTCGGCCGCGCAGAGCCGGGCCGCGCGGTCCGCGTAACCCAGCGGATCAGCGCCGCCGGTCGCCCGCCCGTCCGTGACGACGACCAGCAGCGGCTCTGCGCGCCGGGTCCCGCAGCCGCTCCACCCGCAGCACGTCGCGGGCGCGCAGCAGACCGGCCGCGAGCGGGGTGCGCCCGCCGGTCGGCAGCGACCGCAGACGGGCTGCCGCCGCGTCCACCGACGAGGTCGGCGGCAGCGCCACCTCGGCCGCCGCGCCACGGAACGTCACCAGGCCCACCTTGTCCCGCCGCTGGTAGGCGTCGAGCAGCAGCGACAGCACCGCGCCCTTCACGGCGGCCATCCGCCGCCGTGCCGCCATCGATCCCGAGGCGTCGACGACGAACAGGACGAGATTGCCCTCGCGGCCCTCCCGTACCGCCTGCCGCAGATCGTCCCGCCGCACCACGAGCCCGGCGCCCTGCCGTCCGCGGGCCCGCTGGTAGGGCGCGGCGGCGCGCACGGTGGCCGCCAGATGCAGCTGCCGTCAGGGCGCCCTGCGGGCGGCGCGCACCGGTGGTGCGGCCGTGCTCGGTGCGGGCCCGCGAGCGTCGTCCGGCCGCACCGTCACCGAGCCCGGGCACCGTCAGCAGCCGGGCACGGAACGGCTGCTCGGCCTCCACGGCGGGCTGCTCGGCGCCGGCCGCACCAGGCGACGGCGGGCGCTGCGCGGGGACTTCGGACGCGCCGCCGTCCCCGGCGCCGGTCGGGGCCGAGTGCCGGGGCCGCGAGGAGGGGCACCTCCGCCACCAGGGCCGTCCGGTCCGGGTCGTCACCGTCGGGCCGTGTCCCGTCGTCCACCGCGTTCGGGTCATCAGGCCCGGCGCCGCCCCGCGGGTCTTGGGCCGCGGCCGTGCTGGGGGCTCCGCGTCCTCAGACGCCGCTGCGTCCTTGTCGTTGGTGTCGTCCTCGGTATGTCCCATGTCCTGCGCGTCCGGTGGGCCGTAGCGCTCCAGCGTCTCGTCGAGCCGGTCCTCGTCGAGCCCGGGGGCGTCGAACGGATTGCGGCGGCGGCGGTGCGGCAGCGCCAGCAGCGCGGCCTGCCGGACGTCCTCCTGGAGCACCTCGGTACGGCCCGCCCAGGCCGCCAGGGCGCGTCGCGGTGCGGGCCATCACGATGTCGGCGCGCATCCCGTCGACGTCGAAGGCCGCGCAGGTCGCCGTCGTCTGCCGCAGTGCGGCGTCGCCGAGCGCGACCTGCGGCAGCAGCGCCCGCGCGGCGGCGATCCGCTCGCGCAGGGCGGCCTCCTCGGCCGCCCAGCGTCCGGCGAACCCCGCGGGTCGGCGTCGTAGGAGAGCCGCCGCCGGACCACCTCGGCCCGCTCGTCGGGCTCCCGCGGACGCCGCGACCTCCACGGTGAGCCCGAACCGGTCGAGCAACTGGGGCCGCAGCTCGCCCTCTTCCGGGTTCATCGTGCCGACCAGCAGGAACTGCGCCGCGTGCCGTACCGAGACGCCCTCGCGCTCCACATACGAGGAGCCCATCGCGGCGGCGTCCAGCAGTACGTCCACCAGATGGTCGTGGAGCAGATTGACCTCGTCGACGTAGAGAATGCCGCGGTGCGCGTCGGCGAGCAGCCCCGGCTCGAACGCCTTCACGCCCTCGGTGAGCGCCCGCTCGATGTCCAGGGCGCCGAGGAGCCGGTCCTCGGAGGCGCCCACCGGCAGCTCCACCATCCGCGCGGGGCGCGAGGTCGCCGGGCCGACTCCCGTGCGGCCCGTCGGGGCAGCGCGGATCGGGCGCGGCGGGGTCGCAGCTGAACCGGCACCCCGCGATCACGCTCACGTCCGGCAGCAGCGCGGCGACGGCCCGCACGGCGGTGGACTTCGCGGTGCCCTTCTCGCCGCGTACGAGGACGCCGCCGACTGCGGGCGACACCGCGTTCAGCAGGAGCGCGAGCCGCAGCGTGTCCTGCCCGACGATGGCGCTGAACGGATACCGGCTGCTCATGTCCTGATCACCCCTTCGAGTGGCTGTCGGCCACGGTCGGCAAAGCCGTGCGCGTCGTACGGCGCGCTGCTGTCCCCGGCGCGCGGGCGGTGCTCACGGCGCGCCCGGCGGTACGAAGGGCAGCCCTGTCGGCGCGCCCGACTCGATGAGCCGCCACAGCGCGTCGGTGTCGGCGTGTTCCTCGATCAGATCGCCGAGCAGGTCGAGCTGCTCCTCGCGTAGCGCGGCGAACGAGGTGGCGGGCGCCGGTACGAAACGGCGGCCCGCGGCGTCCGCGACCGCCCGCAGGAAAGCCCGCCGGAAGCCGTCGCACTCCAGCGAGCCGTGCCAGTGCGTGCCCCACACCGAGCCGACCCGGCAGCCGTCGAGGAACGGCTCGACCGCCGCGCACGTCGGCCACCCCGTGGTGGATCTCGTACCCCTCGACGTGTTCCCCGAGCGCCTGTCCGGCCGGGCGGGCGAGCGTCTTCTCCCGCGCGAACCGCACCCGCACCGGCAGCAGTCCGAGACCGTCCACGACGGCGTCGACGCCCGCCGGCGACTCGACGCGTCGTGCCGTCGATGCGTTCGCCGAGGATCTGGAAGCCGCCGCAGATGCCCAGCACCGGCCGTCCCTCGGCGGCGCGGCGGGCGAGGGCCGCGGCGAGGCCGCGTTCGCGCAGCCAGCGCAGGGCGCCGACGGTGCCGCGGGTGCCGGGCACGACCACCAGGTCGGCGTCGGCCAGTTCCTGCGGCGCGGTCCACGAACCGCACGACGACGCCCGGTTCGGCGGCCAGCGCGTCCACGTCGGTGAAGTTGGACATCAGCGGCACCGCGCACACCGCGACCCGCAGCACGTCCGCGCCGAGCGGCGGCCGCCACCGCGGACTCGCGCACCGCGCCGCGCAGCGACACCCGCAGCCCGTCCTCCTCGTCGATGCCCAGGCCGTGACGCGAACGGCAGGACCCCGAGGTGGCGCGGCCGGTGAGCCGCGCAGCATGTCGAGGCCCGGGCTCGAGCAGGGTCACGTCGCCGCGGAACTTGTTGACGAGGAATCCGGCGACCAGCGCCTGGTCCTCGGCGCTGAGCAGGGCGATGGTGCCGAAGAAGGAGGCGAAGACGCCGCCGCGGTCGATGTCGCCGACGACGACGCACCGGCAGCCGCGCGGCCCGCGCGAGCCCCATGTTGACGATGTCGGTGCGGCGCAGATTGATCTCGGCGGGCTGCCCGGCGCCCTCGCAGATCACCACGTCGTAGGCGGCCCGCAGCTCGCTCCAGGCACTCCAGCACGGTCGGCAGCAGCTGTTCGCGGCGTCCGCCGTGCGCGTCTCTGGGCGGACGGCTTCCGGGGTCCGAAGAATCCGCGGGCGCTCATCTCGCCCACCGGCTGGCCCATGAGGACCACCTGGCTGCGGCTGTCCCCGCCGGGCTTGAGCAGCACCGGGTTCATCAGCGCGCGTCGGCTCGACGCGCGCGGCCTGCGCCTGCATGGCCTGCGCGCGGCCGATCTCGGCGCCCTCGCGGGTGACGAACGAGTTCAACGACATGTTCTGCGCCTTGAACGGCGCCACCTTCACCCCGCGCCGCACCAGCCACCGGCAGATCCCGGCGACCACCACGCTCTTCCCGGCGTCGGACGCGGTCCCGGCGACCAGCAGTCCGCCGGCTCATCCCAGGCCTCCGGCACGGTGCGCATGGCGGCGGGGCGCGAGCCATGGGACAGCCGAGCCGCAGCACGGCAAGCACCCCCACCGCCGCCCAGCTCACCCGCCGGGACAACCGCACGGCCCGCGCCACGTCGGCCGCCTCGGCCGGCCGCCCGGACGCGTTGAGCACGGGCCGCTCGCTCGACCCGTCCCGCGGTAGGACACCGCGCCGCCCGAGCCGCACTCCCAGCGCCCCGGCGAACGCCGCCTCGACCACGCCCGCGTTCGGACTCGGATGCCGCCGGGCATCGGCCCGCCACACCTGCACCGCCCCCGCTGAGTCCTCGCCCAGGACCACGGCGAGCGCGGCCGTCAGCCGTGCGCCCGGCCAGCCCGCGAGGTCGTCGAGCCGGGCCGCGGCCCAGCCGAAGCGCCGGTACCGCGGTGAGCGGTGGCCGACCATCGCGTCGAGAGTGTTGACGGCCCGGAAGCCCACCAGACCCGGCACCCCGGCCACGGCCCCCCACAGCAGGGCACCGACCACCGCATCCGAGGTGTTCTCGGCGACGGACTCCACCACGGCCCGCGCGAGCTGCGGCGCGTCGAGCGCCTGCGGATCGCGCCCGCACAGGTTCGGCAGCAGCCGCCGCGCGCGCTCCACGTCACCGGCCGTCAGCGCGGCGGCGATCGCCCGCGCCTCGCGGCCAGCGAACTGCCCCCGACGACGGCCCAGGTCGCGGCAGCGCTCAGCGCGGTGGCGGCCACGGGTGAATGCCGCACGGCACGCGCGGCGAACACCGCGCGGCCTACCGCGCCACCGGCGCACACGGCGGTGTGCAGCGCACCCCAGCCGCGGTGATCGCGCCACAGCAGCCGCTCCGCGGCGCCCGCGGCGCGCCCGAACCCGGCCACGGGATGCCCGCGCCGCGGATCACCGGCGAGCAGATCGGCCAGCAGCCCGACGCCCGCCCCGGCGGCGTACGGAAGACCGGTACCGCGCGAGGAAGTGCTGGTGTCATACGAGTCGTACGGGAGGGTGCTTCGTACGGGAAAGTGGCGGGGGAGGGGTACCCGGGCCGACGGCTGGTCGCGCGCCGTTGCGGCATCGCTCGTGTCCTCACTCAGGGTCCGCGCCCTGGTTCGACGGAACGACGGCGAGAGTCTCCTGGCTCCCGGATCCGCGTTTCCCCCGGCCTTCCAGCCCTTCCCCGGTTCCTCGGTCTTTTTAGGGGCTGGGGGTGTCCCAGTGGGCCGTGACATCCGTTGGGGGAACGCTCCCCGGTGACAGTGGCGGGACCGCGCCGGATTCGCACCGGCTTCCTCTCCTGCCGCCGTAAATGGCTCAGGCAGTCCACCACGCTCGGCGAACACCCGTCAACCGGCCCCTGACCTGGGAGGTCCGGGCCGGCCGCGGGTGTGAGGGCGGGGCGGGCTGCGTCGGGGGTGCGTGCTGGCGGCGCCTGAGAGGGTGGCGCGGGCCAGGTCGGGGCCGGTCGGCGGGTCAGATGACGAGGAGGTAGATCCCGTAGGCGACGGCCGCGGTGCACAGCGCGAAGCAGGTGTAGGCGCCGGTGGCCGCGAGGGGCGCGGTGCCGCCTTCGGCCGCCGCCGACTCGCGCTTGGCGAGACCGGCGACGCCCAGGGCGAACAGGCCCACGAGAGCCACGGTGACCACGAGGCTGACCCCGAATACGGAGCCGAGTGCGACCCAGTCGATATGCATGGCGTTCCTGTCGGTCGGTGCCTACACCGTGGCGGGCTTGGCAGGCTTGGCGGGCTCGGTTGAGGAGCCGGCCGGCTGGGCCGGAACGGCGGTGAGCGGTACGGAGCCGGAGGTCCGCGAGGGCTCGGCGGCGGTCGGGGCCTGGATCTTCGCGCTGGCCGTGGGCGGCGGGGCGACGGCGGCGATCGCGGTGGTCACCGCGCCCGCGGGCTCGTCGGCGCCGGTCGTGGTGGCGGTGGTGTCGTCAGTGTTGACAGCGTTGACGTTGTTCCTGTCGACCGGTGTGCGGCGGGACAGGGCGTAGATCACGCAGGCGGTGGTGACCAGCAGGACACCGGTCACGGCCACTCCCCAGGCGCCCTGGCGGGTGAGGAATTCGGCGCCCGCGCCGACCAGGCCGGCGGCCGGCAGGGTCAGCAGCCAGGCCATCACCATCCTGGTCGCCGTGGACCAGTGCACCACGCTGCCCTTGCGGCCCACGCCGGAGCCGAGCACGGCGCCCGAGCAGACCTGGGTGGTGGAGAGCGAGAAGCCGAGGTGCGAGGAGGCGAGGATGGCGGTCGCCGCGCTGGTCTGCGCGGCGAAGCCCTGCTGGGGCGCGAGTTCGGTGAGGCCCCGGCCCAGGGTGCGGATGATCCGCCAGCCGCCGAGGTAGGTGCCGAGCGCGATGGCCACACCGGCGGCGGTGATGACCCACACCGGCGGTGCGGAACCCGGTGCGAGGACGCCCTGGGTGACGAGGGCCAGCGTGACGATGCCCATCGTCTTCTGGGCGTCGTTCGTGCCGTGCGCGAGTGCGACGAGGGCGGCCGAGGCGATCTGACCGGCGCGGTATCCCTTTGATGTGGCGGACGTCGCCGGTGCGGTGGTGGTTGCCGGTCCGTCGGCGGCGGTCTTGGCGCGCTTGCCGACGGCGTAGGTGATCCGGGTGGCGAGCATCGCCGCGATGCCCGCCACGAGCGGCGCCGCGGCGGCCGGCAGCAGCACCTTGGTGACGATCGTCGAGCCGTTCACGGCCGACCAGCCCGCGGACATCACGGCGGCGCCGATCAGCCCGCCGAACAGGGCGTGTGAGGAGCTGGAAGGCAGACTGAAGAGCCAGGTGAGCAGGTTCCACAAGATGGCGCCGACCAGCGCGGCGAAGATCACTTCAGTGCGGATGCCGTTCTCGCGCACGATGCCGCCGGAGATGGTCTTGGCGACCTCGACGGAGAGGAACGCGCCCACGAGATCCAGGCTGGCAGCCATGGCCACGGCTGCCATGGGCTTGAGCGCGCCGGTCGAAATGGTGGTGGCCATGGAGTTGGCGGTGTCATGGAAACCGTTGGTGAAATCGAACGCCAGAGCGGTGACGATGACAATCCCGAGGAGAATCGAGAAGTGGTCCATTTACCCAGGCTTCTGTTGTGGGTCACAGGCTTGTTGAACGTAAGTAACCTGGGTGAACGGAAGATGAACTGAGCACGTCTGTGGAGTGATCTGAAGGTGCCGGAACTTTCGGTGGGCGCTCCTAGGGTCTTTCGTTTGGATCGGGCTGGGTCAGGGAGCGGGGTCTGGTGCGTGCAGCTGCAAGGCGGAGGAGGGAGTCGACGCGGAGCGTCGGGGACTGACGACAACGCGGCAGATGGGCGTGCCAGACCCCGCGAGCCCAGCATGATCCAAACGAAAGACCCTAGCCCCTCGCCAGCCGCTTCAGTTGGGTCATGGAGCCGTTGAAGAGATCCTGGTCACCTGGGAGCTGGCCGGCGCTCGCGTGCTGCCAGAAGGTCCAGTACGCCCAGCCCGCGGGCAGCGCTCCCGCCGAGGCGGCGTAGCGGGCCACCCACAGCGGGTGCTGGGCGGCGAAGACCCTGGTGTTTCCCGTGCAGGTCCGCCACCACTGGGTGCTGGTGTAGATCACCGGGCGGCGGCCCGTCCTGCGGTTCACCTCATTGCTGAAGGATGTGATCCAGGAGATCATTCGGCTTCTGCTCAGGCCGTAGCAGGTGTGCGAACTATAGGGATTGCGCTCGATATCGAGCGCGGGCGGCAGGGTCCATCCGTCGGATTTCCATTTTCCGCCGTGCTGGACGAAGTAGGCGGCCTGTGATTTTCCCGAGCTCTTGTTCGGAAGGGCGAAATGATAAGCGCCGTGCAGCATTCCTGCCTTGCGTGCGCCGTTGAACTGCGAGCTGAAATAGGGATTCTTGTACGTGGTGGCCTCGGTCGCCTTGACGTAGGCGAACCTGGCTCCCTTGTCCCTGGTCGTACCCCAGTTGACGGTCCCCTGGTGGGAGGAGACGTCGTCCCCTTTCGGCTTGGCGGCGGCCTGGGCGAGGGCCGGGGTGAGCGCCAGGCTGGTGGCGGCGAGGACCGCGGCGGGCGTCGCGAAAAGCCGTGCGCGGCGAAAGAACGGACGATGGTCGCAAGTCATGGGTGCCCCTCGATGACGGTGGTGCGAGGTGGACGACAGTAAAGCTAGCCATTGCCGTGCTGGATACGGCTGAGACACGACCAAAAAACTGAAAAAATTACTAATACGGCGATTGGCTCAACGTGTTGCGTTGTGCGGGTGGCGGCCATACGGATGTCCGTCGCTCATGTGTTCGTGGCGGCGCGGGAAAAGGCGTCTCGGTGATATCCGGTGCATGCCGGCGCGGGAAATGCGTGAGCCGAAACGTTGCGGAAAGCATTGCTGAGCGTATGCGGGGCGTGCCGTCGATGGCAGGATCACCGGCATGGTGGACATGACGACCGCAGAGCCGGGACAGCCAGGACAGTCGGGAGAGGCCGTGGCCCGAAGCGGGGCAGGGGCAGAGGCAGAGGCAGGGGCAGTGGCGACGGCCTCAGACGCACAGGACCTGGCGCAGGCCTGGGACGCCCTCGTCGCCACGGCGTGCAGGACCGTCACCGAGGGTCTTGTCGTCGGCACCTCGGGCAATGTCTCGGTACGGGTGGGCGACACCGTGCTCGTCACTCCGACCGGCGTGCCCTACGACCGGCTGACCCCCCAGGACGCGATCGGCGTCGACCTGGACGGCAGGCAGGTGCTCGGCACCCTCACGCCCACCAGCGAGCTGCCCATGCACCTGGCGGTGTACCGCGCCACCGAGGCCGCCGCCGTGGTGCACACGCATGCCGTGCACGCCACGGCCGTCTCCACGCTGGTGCCCGAGCTGCCGCTCATCCACTACATGGCCGGGGCGCTCGGCGGCCCGGTCCGAGTCGCCCCGTATGCCCTATACGGCACCGGAGAGCTGGCCGCGAACATGCTCCGCGCCCTCGAAGGACGCACCGGCTGCCTGCTCCAGAACCACGGCGCCGTCACCTATGGAGCCACCCTCGACCAGGCCTACGACCGCACGGCCCAGCTGGAGTGGATGTGCCGCGTCTGGCTCACCGCGAGCGCGCTGCCGGACCGTGCGCCGCACCTGCTCACCACCGGCGAGCTGGACGCCGCACAGGAGAAGCTGCGCGGCTACGGGCAGTCGCGCGGCTGACCCCGCCCGGCCACCGGCCGCGGCCCGGCCCGGCCAGGCCCGCGGCCGGTCGGCCGTCACCGCGGCCCGGCCCGGCGGTTCCATGGCCCGTCCGCGCCAGGCGCCGGGCGTACCGCCGTGGGTGTCGCACCGTCAGCCCGTTCAGCGGGTCGGTCGCACTCCCGCTGGCCGTCCCCGGCCGGGGCGCGGACACTTGAGCCGTGCGCACCGTCAGAGCAAGGACCGGGACATCCGCCAGCGCGGCGCCGGGCAGCGCGCCGAAGAGAGCCCTCGGTGCCGTCGCCGCCGTGCTGGGCGCCGGGGCGGCGGCCTTCGCGGCGGGCCGGTGGGCCGGTGACGCCCTCCTCAAGCCCCGGCCCGGCAGACCGCTGCCCACCGAGCCCCGGCTCACTGTGCACGCCGTCACCGCGGACCACATCACGCTCACCCGCGACCTCGCCTCCGCACGCCCCGGCGTGTACGGCATCACGGATGGCGCTCTGCGCGGCCGGCACGCCGTCGTCGGCCCGGTGGACGAGGCCGCCCCGCACACCGCCGACACCGTCGTACGCCGCCTCGAACGGATCACCCGCGGGCCCCTCGAACCCGGCGCGAAGGTCTGGCTCACGCCCCAGGTGCACACGGGCACCCCGCGCACCGCGCTCGGCATCGACTACACCGACGTCGATATTCCGAGCGAACTCGGCCCGCTGCCCGCCTGGTTCGTGCCCGGCGTGCGCAGTCCCTGGGTGATCACCGTGCACGGCCTCGGCACCACCCGCGAACACCCTCTGGCGATGATGGAGTTCCTGCACCGCCACAAGTTCACGGTGCTCGACGCGGCCTACCGCGGTGACCCCGGTGCGCCCCGCTCCCCGGACGGCCTCGGCCACCTGGGGGAGACCGAGTGGCGGGACGTGGACGCGGCGCTCGGGTACGCCGTGCGCCAGGGCGCGCAGCGCGTGATCCTCTACGGCTGGTCCACCGGCGCCACGATGGCCCTGCACACCGCGGCGCGCTCCCCGCTACGGGAGCACATCATCGGCCTCATCCTGGACTCACCGGTGCTCGACGGCGAGGCCACTCTGCGCGCCCTCGCCGCGGCCCGCCGCACCCCGCCCCTGCTCCTGCCGCTCGCCGTGCGCGCCGCCCAGGGCCGCCGGGCGCCGCGTACCGCGGGCGGCTACCCGGTCATCGCCCCGGACGCGGTCAAGGTGCCGACCCTGCTGATGCACGGCCCGGACGACACCCTCGCCCCCTGGGCGCCATCGCTCCGGCTCGCCGACCGCCTCCCCACCCTCGTCAGCCTGCACACGGTGCGCAACGCCCCGCACGGCGCGCTGTGGAACACGGACCCCAAGGGTTACGAGGAAGCCCTGCGCCGCTTCCTCGTTCCGCTGACCTAGGGACCTCCGTCCGGGGCTGGCCGGATCGGGGGGCGGGGCGGGGCTGGTGCCTGGCCGCTGCCTCGTCGGTCCTGGCGCGGGCGGCGCGGGCGGTGCGGGCGGTGCGGGCGGACGTCGCGTGGGCGGCGGGATGGGGCGCTTGGTGTCCCGCGCGGTCTCCTGTGGCGCGTGTGTCGTGTGGGTGTTCGGTCACCGGCCCTTCCGCTTCATGGTGGTCCGCCCCGCTTGCAACCCCTCCCACCAGGCCCTTGTGGCCTCCTGGAAGTCATTCCGTTTGGGTTTTCTGACCGTCAACAGGAAGACTGCCCTCGTGACGTCCCGTATCCCGCGCGACTCCAGGCTCCGACTCGTCCGCTCGCGACCGCTGGCCACCGGTTCGCGTGCCGTGACCGAAAGGCGCTCCCGGCGCCCCGCACCACCGCCCCCGGAGGGCACCCCGGCGCCCGCGGAGCTGGCCCGAATGGCGCGCCGCGGTCTGGCGGACGCCGCCCGGATCGCGCACTGGGCCGGCCGCGCCCTGGGCCCCGGACGCACCGAGCAGAGCTCGGACGGTTCGGGCGCCCTGTCCGACGCCACCGCCGAACAGGCCGCCGCCGACCTGGGCCTGACGCCGCAGCAGGCGCGCGCCGACTGGGACACCGCACGCCTCGCGGGCCTCGTCGAAGTGCACGGCGACAGCGCCCGCCCCGGCTGGCGGCTGCGTGCCTGGGACCGGGACGACAGTGCCGTGCTGCGCGGCTGGGTCGCCCTCTTCGACGCCTGGTCGCTGACCGGCACTTCGCCCGACGGAGCCGCGCCCGCCACGGTGGCCGAGGTCGTCGAGGCGATGCCCCAACTGCTCTCCCTGCTGCAGCTGTCCGCGGGTCCCGTTCCCGTGCCCCAGCTGTTCGACCTGCTCGGGCAGCGCGTCACGGAGCTGCGCACCGAACGCTGCGAGATCCCTTACGGTCCGCAGCCCCAGCCGGTCGGCGGCCTCGGTCGTCAAGCAGCGCCGCTCGCCCCGCTGCTCGACTGGGCTCTGCACGCGCTGGCCGCGGTCGGCGCGCTGACCTGCGCCGACGAACAGGTCACGCTCACGCCGCTGGGCAGCTGGGCGGTCTGGGTCAAGCTGGAGCAGATCTGCGTCGCCGCCCAGAGTCCCGCGGGCAACATCGAGCAGTCCGCCGAGGACATGCTGCGCGGCTGCGCCGGACTGCGCCCGAACGCGGCCCGCGCCGAGTACCGCGCCTGGCTCGCCGCCCGCCCGGTCGGCAGTGCCGTAACGGATCTGCTCACCGCCGCACGCGGCGAGGACGCGCTGCTGCGCGGTCTCGCCTTCGAGGCCCTGCGCGTCGTCGGCGCCCCCGCGGAAGGCGACGTCAGGGCCGCCCTGGAAGAAACCACACTGCGGCCCTACGCCCTGCTGTGGCTGGCCGAGCACGAAGGCGGGGACGCCGAGGAGGCCCATACCGCGCTCACCCGCGAGGAGGCCACCTGGCTGTGGGTGGACACCGCCGCGGCCGTCGCCGACCACGGCGAGACACAGCTCCTCGTGCGGCACCTGGAGTCCGCGGTCCAGGGCACCGTGCCGGCCCTGCTGGAGGACATCCGGGCGATCGGCCACCCGCGCACCGTGCAGGTGCTGGTCGCCCTCGCCGCCGCCCACCCTGACCCGGCACTCGCCAAGGCGGTACGGCGGGCGGCCTTCCAGGTGCACCGCGGGGGCGTGTAGGGGCGGTGCGCCCGGCCGGCGGAGCAAGGATGCAGGCAAAGACACACGTGGCGTGCGTCACACCGGTCGGACTGTGGTCCGGCCGGTGGTCGGCCGGTCATTCTGACAGTGGCGGGCGGTACGTTCCGAAGGTCCACACATTGCCCTCCAGGTCCCTGGCCCGGTAGTCCCGCGAGCCGTACTCCTGGTCCGTCGGCGGCATGAGGATCTCCACGCCGTGCTCCTCGGCGCGCCGGTGATGGGCGTCGACGTCGTCCACGACCACGTACACGCCCGCCGGGCCCGCACTCCGCATGGCCGCGTCGAAGCCGCCGCCGCGGTCCTTCGTGCCGACCATGACCGCCCCGTTGCCCTGGGCCAGCTCGGCGTGCATCACGACGCCGCCGCCGTCCTCGTACACGCTCACCTCGGTGAACCCGAGCCCTTCGGTGAGCTCCTGGATCGCTGCCCGCGCGTCGGTGTACAGCAGCGCCGGGAAGACGCTCGGCCGCCCGTGGCCCCCGATATCCGTCAAGCCGGTGTCCGCCATGTCGTCTCCTTGGGTCCTGTCGTTCCCGTCCCTGCTTTTGGGTCCTGGGTTCCGGGTTCAGGTTCCTGGGTGTTTCGGGCTCTGGTTCCGGCTGTCCCGGCCGTTGCCGCCGGCCTTGCCGTTCATCCTGGTCCGCGGCGCGCCACCCGGCTCAGGACGGCGGTCCGAACAGGCGATGAGACGCGGCGGACGGCAGGTGGCGGGGCGGGTGCGACGGGCGGGCGCAGCCCCGGGAGGAACCGGTTGCCCGGCCCGGCGGGACCCGTCTGTCCGGGACAAGCGCTTGCGCAGGGCCGTTAGAATTACCGCATGGCCATTCTCCTCGCGCATTAGACGGCGTGACCTCCGCCCGTCGCCGCCACCCCGACGCGCTTGAGCGCACCCGTGGCAGGCCGCGCGCGGCATCGCCCGATACGTCACGTCCGCAGTCCTCCCCCTGGGGGTAGCTTCCACGCCTTTCAGGCGCCGGGAGAGCCTCAAGAGCCCGGGAGGTACCCCACCATCCCGCCCTGGAGTCTGTCCGTGATCACCGCTTCCGGTATCGAACTGCGCGCCGGTGCCCGCATCCTCATCGAGTCCGCCACCTTCCGGGTCGCCAAGGGCGACCGCATCGGCCTCGTCGGGCGCAATGGCGCGGGCAAGACCACCCTCACCAAAGTCCTCGCAGGTGACGGCATCCCCGCCGCGGGCACCGTCACCCGCAGTGGTGAAGTCGGCTACCTCCCTCAGGACCCGCGCACCGGCGACCTGGACGTGCTGGCCCGCGACCGCGTCCTGTCGGCCCGCGGCCTGGACGTCCTGATCCGCAAGATGCGGGAGAACGAGGAGCGCATCGCCAGCGGCAAGGGCAGCACCCGTGACAAGGCGATGAGGCAGTACGAGCGCCAGGAGACGGAGTTCCTCACCAAGGGCGGATACGCCGCCGAGGCCGAGGCCGCCACCATCGCCGCCGCGCTGAGCCTCCCCGACCGGGTGCTCGGCCAGCCGCTGCGCACCCTCTCCGGCGGTCAGCGCCGCCGTATCGAGCTGGCCAGGATCCTCTTCTCGGACGCCGACACCCTGCTGCTCGACGAGCCCACCAACCACCTCGACGCCGACTCCGTCGTCTGGCTGCGCGACTACCTGAAGAGCTACCGCGGCGGCTTCATCGTCATCTCGCACGATGCCGACCTCGTCGAAACCGTCGTCAACAAGGTCTTCTACCTGGACGCCAACCGCGGCGGGATCGACATCTACAACATGGGCTGGAAGCTCTACCAGCAGCAGCGCGAGGCCGACGAGAAGCGCCGCAAACGCGAGCGGCAGAACGCGGAGAAGAAAGCAGCCGCGCTGAACGCCCAGGCCGACAAGATGCGCGCCAAGGCCACCAAGACCGTCGCCGCGCAGAACATGGCCCGGCGTGCCGAGCGGCTGCTCGCCGGCCTGGACGACGTGCGCCAGTCCGACAAGGTCGCCAAGCTGCGCTTCCCCGACCCCGCCCCCTGCGGCAAGACCCCGCTCACCGCCGAGGGCCTGTCCAAGTCGTACGGCTCGCTGGAGATCTTCACCGACGTCGACCTGGCCATCGACAAGGGCTCCCGTGTCGTCATCCTCGGCCTCAACGGTGCGGGCAAGACCACCCTGCTGCGACTGCTGGCGGGCGTCGAGCAGCCCGACACGGGAGAGGTCACCCAGGGGCACGGCCTCAAGCTCGGCTACTACGCCCAGGAGCACGAAACCCTCGACCCGGAGCGCAGCGTGCTGGAGAACATGCGCTCCGCCGCGCCCGACCTGGACCTGGTCCAGGTGCGCAAGGTGCTCGGCTCGTTCCTCTTCTCCGGCGACGACGTCGAAAAGCCCGCCGCGGTGCTCTCCGGCGGCGAGAAGACCCGGCTCGCCCTGGCCACCCTCGTGGTCTCCGCGGCCAACGTCCTGCTGCTCGACGAGCCCACCAACAACCTTGACCCGGCAAGCCGCGAGGAGATCCTGGGCGCCCTGCGCACCTACCAGGGCGCCGTCGTCCTCGTCACCCACGACGAGGGAGCCGTCGAGGCCCTCCAGCCGGAGCGGATCATCCTGCTGCCGGACGGTGTGGAGGACCTGTGGGGCGCGGGATACCGGGACCTGGTCTCCCTGGCCTGACGGAATCCGGCCACCCGAGATCTTCCGTCCGGTCCGCCCGGCTGCGGTCGTCCCCGGCCGCCTGGCCTCGTCCGTCCGGTCGCACCGGGCGGACCGGCTGGTCACCGCTGGTCCGACGGGGAGTCGACGGCCGGGCATCGCACGGTGGCCGAACGGCTGATCCCTTACGGATGGATCATTCGGCCGATCCGTGATCCACCATCTGTGTGAGATCTCCTCGTACCGCGGTGTGTCCTACACCGATTTCGCTCTGGATGACCTCCTGCGTGGCGTTTTCTGCTGGAGGGCCGCGCTGAGCAGGGACTTTGCCGCCATCTGCATTCCGTCGCGGTCCGCGGTAGCTTCGGAAGTGATCGCTCCGGTTGTGGTGATCGTTCTTTCTGGCCCGAACCTTGTCGTACGGACCTTGCCGAATGGGTGGCCAGGAGGCGCGGTAGGGGTGATCATGAGAGTCCAGAGCGCACTTCCCATGAGGAGGCACGGGTGGCCGAGACTCTGAAGAAGGGCAGCCGGGTAACCGGCGCCGCGCGCGACAAGCTCGCGGCAGACCTGAAGAAAAAGTATGACTCCGGTGCGAGCATCCGAGCACTGGCCGAGGAGACCGGCCGCTCGTATGGGTTCGTGCACCGGATGCTGAGTGAGTCCGGTGTCACGCTGCGGGGACGCGGCGGGGCCACACGGGGTAAGAAGGCCGCCGCCGGCTGACGGCGGGCGGCCCACCTCCGGTGGTGCCACCCGGTCGGTTCTCCTCCCAGTGCCTTATGGGCCTGGGTGGTACTCCCGATCGGCCGGGTGGTTACTGTGCAGTCACTTATGGGCGGCGGTGTCCAGCGATACCGCATCCCGTTCTGCACTCCTCGGAGGAGCTCATGGTTCTGCTTGACCCAGTACCCGATCCGCTGATCGACAAGGACGGCGTACGGCTTACCGTCGACGAGGCAACCGCCACGGTGACGCTGACCAACCCGGCCAAGCGCAATGCCCAAAACTTCGCCCTCTGGCGGGCTCTGGCCGAGGCGGGGCGCGCCCTGCCGGGCAGTGTCCGCGTGGTGGTGCTGCGGGCGGAGGGCGTTTCCTTCTCCGCAGGACTGGACCGGCAGGCCTTCACGCCCGAAGGTCTTGACGGTGAGCCGTCGTTCGCCGACGTGGCACGCGGCACGGACGCGGAAATCGATGCGACCATCGCCGCGTTCCAGAAGGCCTTCACCTGGTGGCGAAGGCCGGACGTGGTGTCCATCGCGGCCGTCCAGGGGCATGCGATCGGTGCCGGCTGCCAGCTCGCTCTCGCCTGTGACCTGCGGGTGGCGGCGGAGGACGCACAGTTCGCCATGCGCGAGACCAGTCTCGGCCTGGTGCCGGACCTCGCCGGAACGCATCCGCTGGTGGCGCTCGTCGGCTACGCCCGAGCGCTGGAGATCTGCGCCACCGGGCGCTCCGTCTACGCGGACGAGGCCGCCCGCATCGGCCTGGCCAACCTCGTCGTGCCCAACGGCGAGTTGGACGCGGCCACCGCGGATCTCACCGCCGCGCTGCTCGCCGCGCCGCGTAACGCGCTGATCGAGACGAAAAGCCTGCTCCAGGGGGCGACTGCGCGCTCCTACGACGAGCAGTGCGCCGCGGAGCGCGCGGCGCAGGGTCGGCGGCTCCGGGATCTGGCGGGGGTCGGGGACTGAGGCTCCGGGCCCCGCGATCCGCTCCCGTAACCGCGCGGCCGTGCGCCGGCCCGGCCCCGTATCCCTGTGTGGTCACGTCAGGTCGGTGATCAGGACAGTGACCGCGGGCTCACCGGGCAGCACCGCGGTGACGGCCGCGCGGATCGCGCGGGCCGCCTCGACCGGAGGCCGAGTGCGTTCCAGCGCGACCTCCACACGGACCCGCGGCGCCGGCGGTGCTGCATCTTCGGCCACCGGCCGCTCGATGTGCACCGCCCGCCCGAGGCCGCCGATCCGGCCGCTCAGCCGGGCCACGCCGGGCACCGCCCGCACGGCGGCTGCCACCCGGGTCTCATCGCTCCCGGCGCCCGCACGCGCCTGCTCGGCGTCCTTGGCGTCCTGCGGGACGGCGAGTGCGCCGAGTGCGGCGGATCGGTCCGTGCTTGGCTCTGCGTAGCGCTCGTGGCCCTTGTGCGCTGCCCGGCCTGCGGAGGGCTCCCGGTCGCGGTCCGATACGTCCCGCGCCTCGGATGCGGCGAACAGTTCGCTCACCCGGAGGTCGACCGCTTCGACGGGTAGGCCGAGGCCGGACACCGCCGCCGCGAACAGGGTGTCGCGCAGCCGGGCCGCGGCATCCGGGATCGGCTGTCCGACCGGGGCGGCGAACTCCGCCTCGATCCGCAGCGGCCCGGGCGGCAGCGCGCCCGGTGGCCGCGCGAAGGACGTGTCGTGCGGGGTGGCGGGCTCCTGCGCGGCGGCCGAGGTGATCCGCAGGGCGCCCAGGCGGCAGCCGGGCGGCTCGCCGCCCGATGCCGCCGCACCGGCCCAGGCGGTGCCCACGGTGTGGCGCAGTGCGCCTCGTGCCGCCGACTCGGCCAGCCAGACGCCGTCCTCGGGAGCGCCGAGCGGCAGCAGTCTGCCCAACGTGAGCTGTTCCCGCACTGCTTGTGACAACCGGTCGAGCGTCATTGCTCCAGCCTGCCGTATCCGCCTAAGCGCGGCGCCCGCACCGCGCTTACTGTAGGCAAAGAGGACAATTTCCCGCAAGCGGCATATGAGCCGCTGAAAGGGGCGAAATTCCATGACTGAGACCACGGGCGTGAGCGGAACGCAACGCGCGGAGCAGACTCCCGCGGGCAACCCGGACAAGCAGTCCGACCAGTCCAGGAAGGCAGGCCAGGGCAAGCGTGGCGGCGCTGCCGGGGTCCGGGGACGTACCACCATCGCCGACGGTGTGGTGGAGAAGATCGCCGGGCTCGCCGCCCGGGACGTCTTCGGTGTGCATGCCATGGGCAGCGGTTTCTCCCGTACGTTCGGGGCGATGCGCGAGCGGGTCCCGGGCAGCACCAAATCCGCTTCGCGCGGTGTCAAGGCCGAGGTCGGCGAGGTGCAGACGGCGCTCGATCTGGAGATCGTCGTCGACTACGGCGTGTCGATCTCCGATGTCGCACGCGATGTGCGGGAGAACGTGATCACGGCAGTGGAACGCATGACCGGCCTTGAAGTCGTCGAGGTCAACATCGCGGTGAGCGATGTGAAACTCCCCGACGAAGAACAGGAAGAGGAAGGGGAGACCCGGTTGCAGTAGGGACCGGCGGGTGCCGAGCCCGTTCACCTTCGGCCGGTGAAGCGGGCTTCCCCCGTCCGTGGCGGCGCCAGCCGGCAAGGCCCCGCCGGACGGCACGGACCGACAGCGACTCACGCCATTCACGCGACTCACAAAGGAGCGCACGATGAACATGGCCATGATCGGCATGGTGGCCGGTATGGCCCTGGGGTTTGCCGGGTACTTCGGCGGGTTCGGGGCCTTTCTGCTGGTGGCGGCGCTGGGCGCGATCGGGTTCGTGGCCGGGCGGTTCCTGGACGGAGACCTGGACGCGGGAGATTTCTTCCGCTCGCAGGGCAGTCGGCGGCGGTGACCTGAGTGCCCGGCCAGACCGTCGGCGCCGCGGGTCGCGGCGCCACCAGGATTGCGGACCGCGTCATCGCCAAGATCGCGTCACGCGCGGCACGCGAGGCGATCGGCACCGTGCCGCTGGGCGGTAGACCGCCATATGCGACGGTGTCCGTACAGCAGGGCGCCGTGCGCGTTCGGATCAGCCTCGACCTGGACTATCCGACCGACATCGGCGGTCGGTGCGCTGCCGTGCGTCACCGGGTGATCCAGCGGGTAGACGCGTTGGCAGGTATGGCGGTGCCCGAAGTCATCGTCCAAGTGGAGCGGTTGCACTCGGCCGGGACGCGCGGCGCGGTACAGGGGAGGACATCATGAACGAGCCCGGCCGGCAGCACGGCACCTCCGGCGAGCGGGGGCCGGCCCAGTGGCCCGCCGCCGAGTCATCCGGCGCCCGGGACCCGGGCACCACCCAGCGGCTCACGGTGCTGGAGAAAACGCCGCAGGACGGCACCCGCGCGCCCTCCGCCACCGCCTACCAGCCGGCCGAAGACGCGGGCAGAGCCCGCCGCTTCTGGTCGCCGCGCCGGGTGCCCGCGGGCGTCGTCGCCCTGCTGGTCCTGGGCGGGTCAGGGCTGCTGCTGTACGACATCGCCGGGGTGCGGGCCGGGCGTTCGGCCATGCAGTGGCGCAAGGACCTCGCCGGCGAACTCGCCACCCGCCACCTGAACGACGTCGTGGTCCTGGCCGGCGCCGCGGCCGCCGCCGCGCTCGGCCTGTGGCTGCTGCTGCTCGCCGTCACTCCAGGGCTGCGCAGCCTGCTGCCGATGCGCCGCGCCCACGCCGACGTACGCGCCCAACTGCACCGGGCCGCGGTCACCCTGGTACTGCGGGACCGTGCCATGGAGGTGCCCGGTGTGCATTCCGCCGGAGTGCACACCACACGCCACCGCGTACGGGTCCGCGCGCTCGCCCACTTCCGCGAACTCGACGACGTACGGACCGATCTGCACTCCGCTCTCGCCGAGGGCGTCAGAGACCTGGGCCTCGACCATCCGCCGGCCTTGACGGTGCGGGTCGCACGGGCCGGAAAGAAGGCGTGAGCGCCGTGGGCAAGGCCGTCAACCGCATACTGCTGGCCCTGGTCGGCCTGGTGCTGCTGGCCCTCGGTGGCTCCGTGCTCGCCGTCGGCCTCGGTGCCACCCCGCCGTCCTGGTGGATTCATCAGGGAAAACACGACGTTCTGCTGACCCGGCACGAGCGCACCCGCTGGCAGGGCGCCGGCTGGTGGTGGCCCACCGTCATCGCGGCGCTCGCCCTCGCGCTGCTGCTCTCGCTGTGGTGGCTGTCCGCCGTGCTGCGCAGGCGCCGGCTCGCCGAAGTGCTCGTCGACACCGGCGACGGCGAGGAGGCGGTGCTGCGCGGCCGGGCCGTGGAGGACGTGCTGGCCGGCGCGGTCACAGCGCTGGACGGCGTGGAACAGGCCAATGTCACCCTCACCGGCCAGCGGGCTCATCCGGGTGCCCGTATGCGCCTGTGGCTCGGATCGCATGCGGCGCCCGGCGACACCCTGCACCGGCTCACCACCGAGGCACTCGCGGAGGCCCGCGACTCGGCCCGACTCGACCGGCTGCCCGCCACGGTCGAGCTACGGGCGGTCCGGCACCGGGCGCAGCGGGTCCTGTGACGCGGCGGTCCGACGGCCGCGTCGGGCCGGCCGGGCGACTTTAGAAGCCGCGTCGTGATCCGCCGTCCACCGGGAGCATGATGCCGGTCAGATACGAGGCCGCGGGCGACAGCAGGAACGCGGCGGTGCGGCCGAACTCCTGCGGGGTGCCGTAGCGGCGCAGCGGAATGCGCGCCTCGGTCGCCGCCCGGGCAGCCGCGGGATCGGCGGCCAGGCCGTCGAGCTCACGGACCCGGTCCGTGTCGATCCGTGCCGGGAGCAGCCCCACGACCCGGATGCCGCGCGGCCCCAGTTCGTCGGCGAGCGACTTGGCGAAGCCCGCGAGCCCGGGGCGCAGGCCGTTGGAGATGGTCAGACCGGTGATCGGCTCGTGGACGGAGCCGGAGAGCACGAAGCCGATCACGCCACGGTCGCCGTCGCCGGTCCCGCCGCCGAGGTCCGTGCCGTCCTTCGCGCGCAGCTCGGCCGCCACCGCCCGTGCGAGCCGTACCGCGCCCAGGAAGACGGAGTCGAACGCTGTCTGCCATTGCTCGTCCGTGTTGTCGGCGGCCGAGCCTGGAGTGCGGGCCGCCCACGCTGATCAAGATGCCGTCCAGGCCGCCGAAGTGCGCGTGGGCCGCCGCGATCAGACGGCCGGGCACGGCCGGGTCGGCATTGTCGGCGGCCACCCCGACGGCCCCTTCGCCCAGTTCGGCCGCCGCCTCCGCGGTACGCCGCTCGTCCCGCCCGGTGACGATCACTTTCGCACCGTCGGCCAGCAGCTCCCGCGCGGCGGCGTTGCCCAGGCCGCGGGTGGCGCCGGTGACGATGTACACACGGCCCTTGAGTCCCAGATCCATGGGCCCATCCTGCCGGCTCGCCTCCGCCGCCCGGCCAGGACGAAGGCGGTGCCCACCAGGCCGATATGGCTGAACGCCTGCGGAAAGTTGCCCGAGCTGCCGCCCCGCCACCGGGTCGTACTCCTCGGCGAGCAGCCCCACGTCGTTGCGGAGCCCGAGCAGCCGCTCGAAGAGCTCCTGCGCCTCCTTCGTGCGCGCCCGTCACGTGCAGCGCGTCGGCCAGCCAGAACGAGCACGCCAGGAAGGCGCCCTCGCCGCCCGGCAGCCCGTCGACCGCAGGATCCGCCTCTCGGTGCTGTAGCGGCGCACCAGGCCGTCGTGTGCCAGCTCCGCGCGGACCGCGTCGACCGTGCCCACGACCCGGGGGTCGTCGGGCGGCAGGAAGCCGACGCGCGGGATGAGCAGCGTCGCGGCGTCCAGCTCCGTGGAGCCGTAGGACTGGGTGAAGGTGTTCCGGTCCGGGTCGTAGCCCTTCTCGCACACCTCGCGGTGCACCTCGTCCCGCATCCTGCGCCAGCGGTTCACGTCCCCGCTCAGCTTCGGGTCGCGCCTCCATGGCGCGCACCGCACGGTCGGCGGCCACCCAGGCCATCACCTTGGAGTGCACGAAGTGCCGGCGCGGGCCGCGTACCTCCCACAGCCCCTCGTCCGGCTCGCGCCAGGCCGACTCCAGGAACTCCAGCAGAGCGCGCTGCATGCCGCCAGGCGTGCGGCTTCGACGCCCAGGCCCGCCCGCGCCGCCAGGGTCAGCGAGTCGATCACCTCGCCGTACACGTCGAGCTGGAGCTGCTCGGACGGCCGTCGTTGCCGATGCGGACCGGTGCGGAGCCCTCGTAGCCGGGCAGCCAGGGCAGCTCGAACTCGGGCAGCCGCCGCTCGCCGGAGAGCCCGTACATGATCTGCAGGTCGCGCCGGGTCGCCGGCGACCGCGCGCAGCAGCCAGTCCCGCCAGGCCTGCGCCTCCTCCAGGTAGCCGCCGGACGAGCAGCGCGTCGAGGGTGAGGGTGGAGTCGCGCAGCCAGCAGTAGCGGTAGTCCCAGTTGCGCACGCCGCCGATCTCCTCCGGCAGGGAGGTGGTGGCGGCGGCGACGATGCCGCCGGTGGGCGCGTAGGTGAGCGCCTTCAGGGTGATCAGCGAGCGCAGCACCGCGTCCCGGTACGGGCCCTCGTAGCGCGCAGCGCGCCGACCAGGCCTGCCAGTCGCGCGAGCGCTGTTCTCCAGCGCCTGGTACGGGTCGATCAGCTCGGGGCGCGGCTCGTGCGACGGGTGCCAGGTGAGGACGAAGGCGACCTTCTCGCCCTCGGTGACGGTGAACTCGGAGTAGGTGCCGAAGTCCTCGCCCCAGGTGCTGCACCTGCGGGCTCGCTGCGCAGCCAGACCGAGTCGGGGCCGGCGACGGCCACTCGGTGGCCCGTCCGACGCGGCGCATCCACGGCACGATCGAGCCGTAGTCGAAGCGCAGCCGCAGCGCGCTGCGCATGGTCACCCGGCCGGAGATCGCCCTCGACGATCCGCACGACATCGGGGCACTGGTCGCGCTGCGGCATGAAGTCGGTGACCCGGACGGTGCCGGTCGGGTCTCCCACTCGGTGTCCAGGACGAGGGTGTCCCCGCGGTAGGCGCGGCGGGTGCAGTGTCGGTGCCGCGGCGCCTTGCGGGGCGAGGCGCCAGTGGCCGTTCTCGTTGTCGCCGAGCAGCGCGGCGAAGCAGGCGGCGGAGTCGAAGCGGGGCAGACAGAGCCAGTCGATGGAGCCGTTCGCTGCCGACGAGGGCGGCGGTCTGCAGATCACCGATGAGCGCGTAGTCCTCGATGCGCATGCACGTGCGGGTGCCCGATTGTGCTTCCGGCAATCCGGGGCTTCGTCTGTCCGCGGAGCCGGCCGGGCGCTCGGGACCGGCCGGGCGGCTGGCCGAGGCGCAAGGGGCGCGAGCGGTGCGGGCGAGACCGCCTGGAGCACCCGTCTGGCGCGTCCTCGCCTACCGGACGGGCTGGACACGCGCGCGGGTTCCTCCGCCGGTGCCGTTGCCGGTGCCTGTGTGTGCGGGGGCCGGACTGCCTCGCGGCGCGGTCGCGGGCCTCGCGGCGGGCCAGGACGATCCAGCCGACGGGCACGCCCGCGGCGAACAGCCACCACTGGACCGCATACGCCATGTGCGGGCCGATGCTGCTGTGGTCGGGGGCGGGGATCAGCTGCGGGGTGTCGCTCTTCGGGCGGGGGCAGGTCTGCTCCATGTAGCCGCCGAGGACCGGCCGGCCCAGCTGCGCGCCTGCTGGGCGCTGTTGATCAGCATGACCTGGCGGTGCGGCAGGCCCTTGACGTCCTTGATGCCGCTCGCCGCGGTCGTCTCGTCGGGCATCAGCCGGCCCGTGACGGTCACCTCGCCGCGGGCGGGGCCGGGATCTTCGGGAACGCGGTCTGGTCGCCGTCGGCCGGGATCCAGCCGCGGTTGACCAGCACGACCCGGCCGTCCTCCAGGTCGAGAGGGGTCAGCACGTGGTAGCCGACCTCTTCGTCTGCGTTGGTGCGGCGGCGCACGACGACCTCGTGCGCGGTGTCGAAGGTGCCCGTCGCGCGTCACCCGGTGGTACATCTCGGAGCGCGAGACGTTGTGCCCGGGAGAGGTCAGCCGCTCGGTGGGGACGGGCGGCGCCGTCAGCGCGTCGGAGATCAGCGTGTTCTGCGCGACGCGGTGCTCGTGGCGGTGCAGCTGCCAGAAGCCCAGCTCTGATCATCACCGGGATGAGGACGAGGGCGATGAGGGTGAGGATCACCCACTGCCGGGACAACAGGAAGCGGTACACCCCATGACCGTACCTCCGTGCCCTGCCGCGTCCGCGGCCAGGGGGCCCGGGTGCCGGGCGTCAGGCCTTGTCGATGATGCCCGCCCGGCCCTCGGCACGCGAGCAGTGCGCGCCGCAGTACCAGTGGCCGTCGACGTCGACGCCCTGCCCGATGATCTGCACCCGGCAGTGCTCGCAGATCGGTGCCATGCGGTGGATGGCGCAGGAGAAGCAGTCGAAGACGTGCACGACGCCCTGCGCGTGCACCTCGAAGGACATGCCGTAGTCGTTTCCGCAGACTTCGCAACGTGCCATGCGCCACAGAGTGCGGCCCGGCCGCCGCGAGGGCGAGCGGCGGGCGGGCGAGTCGCCCGGTAATCACCCGTCTGACGCCCGAGAGGAGCCCGCCGGCGGCCGTGCCCCGTCCGCCTGGGCCGTCCGCTACGCCGGCGCCACGTCCTGCAGCAGCTGACCGAACGCCGCCTCGTCGATCACGGGTGTGCCGTACTGCCTCGCCTTGACGGTCTTGGCGGTGCCGGAGTCCGGATCGTTGGTGACCAGGAGGCTGGTCAGCCGGGACATGCTGGTGGCGACGTGCAGCCCGGCCTCTGCGGCGCGGTCCTCCAGCAGATCACGCTCGATGGAGGTGTCACCGGAGAACGCCACCCGCATGCCCTGCCGGAGCGGCTGGCCCGGTACGTAGCGGCCCGGATTGGGATAGGGGCATGGCGGGCGCTTGCGCGACGGGCGCCAACTGGTGGGCTGGTAGGAGGACTGGCGCCCGATCCGGCCCGCCGCACCGCCCGCCGCCGGGCGGGTCTCGGACCACTCGGTGAGCGGCCGGCACTCCAGCAGCGGCAGCCGCATCCCGCCGCGCGCCGCCGCGTGCAGGCTCGGCCGGAACGCCTCGGCGAGCACCCGCGCGTCGTCCAGCGCGTGGTGGGCGTGCCGCTGGACGACACCGAAGTGCGCGGCGAGGGTCTCCAGCTTGTGATTGGCCAGTGGCAGGCCCAGCTCCTTGCTGAGCGCGATGGTGCACAGCCGCTGCCGGACGGGCGCGGTGCGCTGGGCACGGGCGTACTCGCGGGCGATCATGGACCAGTCGAAGACCGCGTTGTGCGCGACGAGCACGCGGTCTTCGAGGCGGGCCGCGAACTCCTCGGCGATGTCCGCGAAGAGCGGCGCACCCGCCAGTACATCGTTCGTCAGACCATGGATCCATACGGGGCCCGGGTCACGCTCCGGGTTGACCAGCGTGTACCAGTGGTCCTCTATCGCACCGTGCGCGTCCACCCGGTAGACGGCGGCGGACACGATCCGGTCGTCCCTGGCCAGGCCGGTGGTCTCCACGTCGACGACCGCGTACCTCGGCGGGTAGCCGGGCGGCCAAGTCACCGCGGAATCGACGAAATCGGCAGCCGCGAGGGACGCGGCGGCCGCCGTGGACGCAGCGGGCACGGCCGGCGGCGCGGGTGCCGTGATCGGGCGATCTTCGAGCATGGTCAATGAGGATACGGGGCGCGACTGACAGTGCCGGTACGGGTCGTGACAGTGCGGGGTCGCCGCGGCCCACGCCGCCCCTTCGGCGGCGTGCCCCCTGTCTGGCCGCTTGCCGGTGGTGAGACGCTCACCTGGTGAGTGATGAGGCGGCCGGGAACGGTACCGGGGACGGCGCGCACGAGCGGGACGGCAGGCATACGGAGCAGCACGGCGGTTCGCTGAGCGAACGGCTCAATTGGCTGCGGGCCGCCGTGCTCGGTGCCAACGACGGCGTGGTCTCCACCGCGGGCCTCGTCGTGGGCGTCGCCGGAGCCACCGAGGCCCGCGGCCCGTTGCTGACGGCGGGCCTCGCGGGGCTGCTCGCCGGGTCGATGTCCATGGCGGCGGGTGAGTACGTCTCGGTGTCCACGCAGCGCGACACCGAGCAGGCCGCCCTGGCACTGGAACGCCGTGAACTGCGCGAACAGCCCGAGGAAGAACTCGAAGAGCTGACCCAGCTACTCCAGGACCGCGGTCTCGACCGGAGCGTGGCCCTCGAAGCGGCACGGCAGTTCACCGCCTGGGACGCGCTGCGCGCACACGCACGCGTGGAGCTGGGCATCAACCCCGACGATCTCACCAATCCATGGCACGCCGCCTTCGCCAGCTTCCTCGCCTTCACCGCGGGTGCGCTGCTGCCGCTGTGCTCCATCGTGCTGCCGCCGCCCGCCTGGCGGCTGCCCATCACGGTCGTCTCGGTCCTCGCCGCCCTCGCGCTCACCGGCTGGACGAGCGCACGGCTCGGCTCCGCCGCGGTACGCCGGGCGGTGCTGCGCAATGTGGCGGGCGGCGCCCTGGCGATGGCGGTGACCTACGGGGTCGGGTCCCTCCTGGGAGCCGCGGGAGCCTGACGAAATGCCGGAAGACAGCGCCCGTATTGGCGGAGATGAACAAAACCAGTGGCCCTACCGCCGGTAATACTTGTCGGTAACACCATCTAGCCGCAGCCCGTCGGGGCTCTTACGTTCGATGTATGCCGAACCTGCCCGATGCCGTGCTCTGGTCCATCCCGGCTTTCGTCCTGCTCACCCTCGTGGAAATCGTCAGCTATCGGCTGCGTCCCGACGAGGATGCCGAGGGCTATGAGACGAAGGACGCCGCGACCAGTATCGGCATGGGCCTGGGCAGCCTCGTCTTCGACGCGCTGTGGAAGATCCCCATCGTGGCGATCTACACGGCGGTCTACGAACTGACGCCGCTGCGGGTGCCCGTGCTGTGGTGGACCGTCCTGCTGATGCTGCTCGGCCAGGACTTCTTCTACTACTGGTCGCACCGCGGCCACCATGTCATCCGCATCCTGTGGGCCTGCCACGTGGTGCACCACTCCAGCCGCAGGTTCAACCTCAGCACGGCGCTGCGGCAGCCCTGGACGAGCCTGACGGTGTGGCCCTTCTACGTGCCGCTGATCGCACTCGGCGTGCATCCGGCGGCGCTCGCCTTCTGCTCCTCGGTCAGTCTCGTCTACCAGTTCTGGATCCACACGGAACGCATCGGCAAGCTGCCGCGGGCCGTCGAGTCCGTCTTCAACACGCCCTCGCACCACCGTGTCCACCACGCCTCCCAGGGCGGCTACCTGGACCGCAACTTCGGCGGCATTTTGATCGTCTGGGACCGGCTCTTCGGCTCCTTCGTGCCGGAGGAGGAGCGGCCGGTGTACGGGCTGACGAAGAACATCTCGACCTTCAACCCGCTGCGGGTGGCCACCCACGAATACGTGGCCATCGCCAGGGAGGTCAGACTGGCGTCGGGCTGGCGGGAGCGGACGGGCCGAGTGCTCCGCGGTCCCGGCTGGCAGTCCGTCCCCGCGCCGACCACGGCCCCCGCGCCGACCACGGCCCCCGCGCCGACCCACACGGCCCCCGCGCCGGCCGCGGGCGAGACGGCGGCGTGAGCGGCGGGTCCCTGCGCGCACCCGGGAGCTCGCCGGACGTCGTCGCGCTCACCATCTGATCGGTACCGGCAACGCCGTCAGCAGCGCCGACACCACGACGACCAGGCCGAGCACGACGAGTTCCGCGCGCGCCGGGGAGCAGGCGGCGAGAGGGTCGGGCGGGGCGCCTGGGCGCACTCGGCGCCGTAGCCGCGCGGGCAGCCGCAGCCGGGCCGCCCGCAGCCGCAGCCGTGCCGACAGCGCGAACGCGGCGGCGACGGCCACCAGGAGGACCTTGGTGAGCAGGGTCCGCCCGTACGCGGTCGCAGGCAACTGGGCCGGCAGGGTGGCGAGCGGCATCCGGCGTACCGCGCTCACCGCACCCGTCAGCGAGAGCAGCGCCAGGAAGACGGCAGCCGTCCGCGCGTACCCGGCGAGCAGCGCCACGGCCGGGGGCGCGGCAGCTCGGGGCGCGGCGGCAGCACCGTCCGCGAGTGGTGGGGCCGGGCCGTCTGCGGACGGCGGTGCCGCCGCGTCTGCGGACCGGGCGCCAAAGGCGTCCGCGGACATGGCCCGTGGACCTGTGCGGGACCGCACGCCGGGCTTCGCGGCTGTGCGCCACAGCCGTACGGTGCGCAGGACCTGCCACAGCCCGCCCGTCCACAGCGCCGCACAGGTCAGATGGACCGCGGTGAGCGCCGAGCCGATCAGCGGCGCGGGCTCCGTGCCGGGATGGGCGCGCAGGGCCTCGGCGGCGATCACCGCGGCCGGCGGCAGCACGCGGCTCAGCGCCACGAGGTGCCCGGCACGGGCCCGGGCCCACAGCGCGGCCAGCAGGAAGGCGTTGACCTCGACGAGTGCCAGCACACCGTCCCGGGTGCGGTACAGGCCGCCGATATTCAGGTCGGACAACCGCTGCGGGATCAGATTGCCCGCGGAGACGACGCAGGCGAGCGCGAGCGCGGCCAGGAAGCCCGCGGTCGCCGCGGGCGCCGCCAGGCTGGGCGGTGGCCGCCGTACCGGCGCCCCGGGCACCCGGCGCGCCAGCCATCCTGCGTACGCCTCTCCGACGGGCACGCAGAGCGCGGCGAAGAGCACCGCACGCAGCGCTGCGATCCCGGCCGCGCCGGGGGCCGCGGCCTCTCCCGTGGCGCGCAGCGCCAGCGACGGGCCGAGCAGCGGCACGGCGGCGGCCACGACCGCCACGACGGCGAAGGTGCGGGGGCGGGACGGGGCCGCATGGTGCGGGCGAGCCACGGCCGGGCCCCGGGGGGCCATGCGGCCGGCCGTGGCGTCGGCCGCCTCGCCGCTGCTCCCGGCGTCCGCTGGTATCGCACGCGAACTCACGGCAACCAGCCGACCAGGCCACGCCTGCCCCGGCAACTCGGATGCGGCGGCCGGCGGAACACCGGCCGCCGCATCAGCCCATCAGCCATCGGCCCCGGCCGGCCGCGGGCCGCCGGTCACCGCCGTTGGGCGCCGGACTACTTCTGGACGGCGTTCAGGGCGTCGGTGATGCCCGCTCCGTAGAACCCGTTGTGGTTCTTGCCGCCCTCGCATACAGCGTCGATCTGGCCGTCGCCGTTGATGTCGTACGGGTCGGTGCACGCGGTGGCGTCGGCGCCCTTGTAGAGCAGCTCCTTCACCTGGGCGGCGGTGGCGTGCGGATGCGTCGACTTGATGAGGGCCGCGACGCCCACGACATGCGGGGTCGCCATCGATGTACCGGACATGTAGCCCCACATACCGCCCGGCAGCGTGCCGAGGATCGCACCGCTCGTCGCGGGCGGAGCGGGGGGCTGGAACGAGGTGCTGTCGCCGCCGGGCGCGGCGATGTCGATGGTGCCCAGGCCGTAGTTGGAGTACGACGACTTGAGGTCCTTGGCGCCGGTCGCCGCGACGGTCACGACACCCGGCAGCATGGTCGGGATGTCCTTGCACTCGGTCGGGTCGATGACCCGCTGGACCGGGTTGGAGTCGTTCGGACTGCTCTGGTCCATGATCAGGTCGTCGGCGAGGTCGTACTCCTCGTTGCCCGCCGCCGCGACATTGACCGTGCCCTTCTTCTCCGCGTAGCTCGACGCCCGGGTGATGGCGTCGACCAGCGCCTTCTGATCCGGGTCGGTGGTGCAGTTGAAGTACCACGGGTCGGTGTAGTAGCTGTTGTTCGTGACGTCCACGCCGTGTTCCGCGGCCCAGACGAAGCCGCAGACGACCGCTTCCGTGTAGAAGAAGCCCGCAGGCGTGGCGACCTTGATGCCGGCCACCTTCACGCCCGGCGCGACCCCGGCCATCCCGATGCCGTTCTTCGCCGCCGCGATCTCGCCGGCGACATGCGTGCCGTGCGGGCTCTCACCCGAGTTCGGCCGCCAGGACCCGTCGGTGGTGTCCGGCTTACCCGACACGCAGTTCGCCGAGGCGGCGCGGTCGAAGTTCGGCGCGATGTCGGGATGGGTGTCATCCACACCCGTGTCGATCACGGCGACCGTCACGTCCGGACTGCCGAGGGTTATCTCGTGCGCCTTGTCCGCCTTGATCGCGGGGATGTCCCACTGCTGGGGCTCCAGCGGGTCCTGGTCCCCGGTGGCCTGTGCGGCGGCGGCCTTGATCTGTTCCTTGGTCAGCGCCTTCGGGGCGCCCGTGTCGTCGGTGGCCTCGGCGGGCAGCGGTGCGGTGCGGGTGGCACCGGCCGAGTCGACGCCGTGCACCGTGCGTATCGCCGTGGCGAAGTCGGGGTTGGAGGAGTGCACGACGATGACGCCTATCTGGTCGTACGACACGACGACCGTGCCGCCCGCCGCGGCTATCGCCTGCCGCACGGCTTGGGCCGTGCCCCAGCCCTTGCGCACGTTGACGACATAGCTCAGGGTCGGTCCGTCGGCGAGCGTGCCGCCGACCGCGGCCTGGCCGCCTGCTGTGGCCGGGGCAGTCTGTGCGGCGGCCGTGCCGCCCGCTGGGGCCTCGGCGGCGATCGCGGTGGCGTTCGGCAGGAAGGCGAGAGCCGAGGCCAGGGCCATGCCGAGCGGCAGCGCCATGGTCCGACGGGAACGGGCCAGGTGAGCGGTCATGAGTTCTCCAGTCTGAGCAAGAGGATCTCCATCTCTGAGCGCGGTGCGGGCGCCGTCCCGGCGGGATGGGGCCCGGGAAACCACCGACTGCGGACTGGGCAGCCTCGAAAGCGGCGGTCCACCACCCCTGGCCCGGGTCCGGTCGGCCCCGGAACCAGCGGATCCGGTACCAACCCTCCCCGTAACAACGGGACTTCAGACCTCACGTCTTCCAGGGCCTGCGCATCCGGCCTGCCCGAGCGGTGCTGTACAGGGGCGTTCGGACGAGTGTGTTCGGACAGGTGTGTGATGCGCGGCTCAGGTGAAGTTATCTCCGTCCCCGGTTGGCCAGCAACGATTTCCGAAAGAACGACGGTTGATTGAACCGAGCCCTTGGCGCCTCCGTGCCGTTGAACAGGGAGCACGAGAACCCTTCAGCCCCCTACCGACCGAAGAGCGCCGATGCCCGCACCCGAGCCGTCCGCTCCCACCCCGCCGCCGACCACCCCGGCACCCGTCCGTCCCCCTGCCGCGGGCACGTCCCCGTCCGCACCTGCACTCCAAGGAGGCCCCATGACCACCGACTCAGCGCCACCACCCAAGGAAGACCCGGGCACCTCGCCCGGCGCGCCGGACACCGCCGGGCTCACCGCCGGGGCATTCACCGAGGTGCAGCAGAGCCCGCAGTTCGGCGAGCTGCGCCGCACCCACCGGGCCTTCGCCTTCCCGCTCACCATCGCCTTCGTCGTCTGGTACCTGCTGTACGTGCTGCTGTCCAACTATGCCGAAGGGTTCATGGACACCAAGCTCGTGGGCAACATCAACGTCGCGCTGGTGTTCGGTCTGGCGCAGTTCCTGACCACCTTCCTCATCGCGTGGTGGTACGCGCGACACGCCGCGACACGCCTCGACCCGCAGGCCGCGGCCATCAAGCAGCGCATGGAGGACAGCGCATGAGCCCCGCGATCAGCCTTGCCGCCCCGGGAACCCACCTGGCGGGCACACACCCGGCGGGCCTGCCGCTGGCCGCCGACGTCAGCGACCACCGCACCTTGATCATCTCGCTGTTCGTGGTCATCGTCCTCATCACGCTCGGCATCACCGTCTGGGCGGGACGGCAGACCAAGAACGCCGTCGACTTCTACGCGGGCGGCCGGCAGTTCACCGCCTTCCAGAACGGGCTCGCGGTCTCCGGCGACTACATGTCCGCCGCGTCCTTCCTCGGCATCGCGGGTGCCATCTCGCTGGCCGGATACGACGGCTTCCTGTACTCCATCGGATTCCTCGTCGCCTGGCTGGTGGCGCTGCTGCTGGTGGCCGAGCCGCTGCGCAACTCGGGGCGCTTCACGATGGGCGACGTGCTCGCCTACCGCATGCGCCAGCGGCCGGTGCGCACCGCGGCCGGGGTCTCGACCATCGTCGTGTCGATCTTCTATCTGCTCGCCCAGATGGCCGGTGCCGGTGTCCTCGTCTCGCTGCTGCTCGGCATCACCAGCGACGGCGGCAAGATCGGCATCGTCGCGCTGGTCGGCGTGCTCATGATCGTGTACGTCACGATCGGCGGTATGAAGGGCACCACCTGGGTGCAGATGGTCAAGGCCGTGCTGCTCATCGGCGGCACCCTGCTCATCACGATCCTGGTGCTGGCGAAGTTCAACTTCAACATCTCGGACCTGCTCGGCCAGGCGGCCGACAAGAGCGGCAAGGGCTCCGCGTTCCTGGAGCCGGGGCTCAAGTACGGGCTGACGTCGACGACCAAGCTGGACTTCATCTCGCTGGGCATCGCCCTGGTGCTGGGCACTGCGGGCCTGCCGCACATCCTGATCCGCTTCTACACTGTGCCCACCGCCAAGGCCGCCCGGAAGTCCGTGAACTGGGCGATCGGCATCATCGGCCTCTTCTACCTGATGACTCTGGTGCTCGGTTTCGGCGCGGCGGCCCTGGTCGGGGCCAAGGAGATCAGCGCATCCAACCCGGCGGGCAACACGGCCGCACCGCTGCTCGCGCTGCATGTCGGCGGTGTGCACTCCACCTGGGGTTCGATTCTGCTGGCGTTCATCTCGGCGGTCGCCTTCGCCACCATCCTCGCGGTCGTCGCGGGTCTCACGCTCGCCTCGTCGTCGTCGTTCGCGCACGACATCTACGCCAACGTGGTCCGCAAGGGCGAGGCGTCGGACAAGGAGGAGGTGCGGGCCGCGCGCTGGGCGACCGTCGCCATCGGCATCATCTCCATCGGCCTCGGCGCGCTCTCCCGCAATCTGAACGTCGCCGGCCTGGTCGCACTGGCCTTCGCCGTCGCCGCCTCCGCCAACCTGCCGACGATCATCTACAGCCTGTTCTGGAAGCGGTTCACCACCTCGGGCGCGCTGTGGTCGATCTACGGCGGCCTGGTCACCGCCGTCGGCCTGGTGCTGTTCTCACCGGTGGTCTCCGGCGGTAAGGCGTCCATGTTCCCGGGCGTCGACTTCCACTGGTTCCCGCTGGAGAACCCGGGCATCATCTCGATCCCGGTCGGCTTCCTGCTCGGCTGGCTCGGCACGCTGCTGTCCAAGGAGGAGCCGGACGCCGCCAAGTACGCGGAGCTTGAGGTGCGTTCCCTCACGGGCACCGGAGCGCACTGACAGGGGCTGTCGCGGCTGTCGCGCTGTCGCGTCCGCCGTGGGTCAAAGCGGGGTCGGAACCGGTGTTTCGGCCCCGCTCGTCATGCCGCCCGGCTCCGGGGTGTGCCGTCTGCCTGGGATCTTTCCGCTGACAGTGCTGCTGAACCCGTCGGTGGTGTCGCGTACGCTCGCTGGTGATGGATCCGGATCAGGATGGGGGCTCGTGTGCTCATTGACACCTACGGTCGAGTGGCCACCGATCTGAGGGTCTCGGTGACCGATCGTTGCAATCTCCGCTGCACGTACTGCATGCCGGAAGAGGGCCTGCAGTGGCTGGCCAAACCCGATCTGCTCACCGACGACGAGATCGTCCGGCTCATCCGGATAGCGGTGACCCGGCTCGGCATCACCGAGATCCGGTTCACCGGCGGTGAGCCACTGCTCCGCCCGGGCCTGGTCGGCATCGTGGAGCGGGTCGCGGCGCTCACCCCCCGCCCCCGCATGTCCCTGACGACGAACGGCATCGGTCTCGCCCGCACCGCCGTGGCACTCCGGGCCGCGGGTCTCGACCGGATCAACGTCTCACTCGACACGCTGCGCCCCGACGTCTTCAAGACCCTCACCCGCCGGGGCCGTCACCATGACGTACTGGCCGGTCTCGCCGCTGCCCGCGCGGCAGGCCTGACCCCCGTCAAGGTCAACACGGTCCTGATGCCGGGACTGAACGACGACGAAGCCCCCGACCTGCTCGCCTGGGCCGTGGAGCACGGCTACGAGCTGCGTTTCATCGAGCAGATGCCGCTCGACGCGCAGCACGGCTGGCGGCGCGCGGGCATGATCACCGCGGGTGATGTGCTCCGGTCGCTGCGCACTCGTTTCGAGCTGACGCCCGAGGAGTCCGGGGAGCGCGGCTCGGCCCCGGCCGAGCGCTGGATCGTCGACGGCGGGCCGCACCGCGTGGGCATCATCGCCTCCGTCACGCGCCCCTTCTGCGCGGCGTGTGATCGCACCCGGCTCACCGCCGACGGCCAGATCCGCACCTGCCTCTTCGCCACCGAGGAGACGGATCTGCGGGCCGCGCTGCGGGGCAGGCCGGCCGGCCCGGTCGGCCCGGTCGGTTCGGGGCCGGAGGAGCGAGTCCTGGCCGGCTCCGACGACGACATCGCACGGCTGTGGAAACTCGCCATGTGGGGCAAAGCGGCGGGCTCAGGGCTGGACGATCCCACGTTTTCGCAACCGGACCGGCCGATGTCCGCGATCGGTGGCTGAGCCGAACTGCGCCGAATCACGCCGAGCCAAGCCGGGCCGGGTTGCGGCCGGCTGGTCGGCGGCGTGCCGCTGTCCCTGGGTGTCGCCTCCGACGCGCCACACGCCTGCTACGGCTTTGCGGGTGCGACCGGACCCGATGGCCTCAGCCTTCGCCCGTGTTGGAGCCCTGAGAGGTTCGCGCGGCGGTCTCCTCCCACTCGGTGAACTCCACCACGTCCTTAAGGAACCCGCGGATGCCCAGGAACTTCGACAGGTACTCGCGGTGCTCGTCGCACGCCAGCCATGTCTTGCGGCGCTCGGGTGTATGGATCTTCGGGTTGTTCCAGGCGAGCACCCATACGGCCGCGCTGTGGCAGCCCTTCGCGGAACAGATCGGCGTTTCGTCACTCACCAGTACATCTCACCAGTACGTCTCATCGGCGCTCCGCCAGTGTTTTCTACGGGGCACAGCGCCGGGCAGGTCATCCGTTCGTGGTGACTTTGCATGTGACAACACCATGCTGCGTACGTCACTCGCGTCACCACGCGTATGACATCACAGCGCGCATGCGTCGCGACAGCCGCACCTGTCACCACAAAAGGCGACGCCGGGCAGCCACGGGGGGAGCTGCCCGGCGTCGGTCCGTCGCTCCGACGGGGGATGCGGAGCGCTATGGAAGTATGTCACGGGGGACCCATTGCCCGGCACTGGAACAGCATGATTGATCTGAGGTTTTCTTGAGCCTTCTGCCTGCCGTGGCATCGTCCGTGGTCAGAGCAGGTCAGCTGTGGTCCTGAGGGCCGTTTTCCCGCCGGTCGGCGGTAGGCCTGGACGAGTCCGTGGATCCCGACTCCCGGGTCTCGGAATAAGCAGACGCGGATGGCGCAGACGGCGCGGACGCTTCGTCTGGCGACGAGGACCGCTGTGAACGGGCCGTCAATACCGGACGGGTCGGCGCGGGGACGAAGGTCGACGGCTTGGGCGGTGCGTTCTCCCGGCCCGCGTTGGCGATCACCACCGCCACGTAGGGCAGGACGAAACCGAGGACGAGGGCGACGATGGCGACCGGCCGCACCACGTTCCACAGCACCACCGCGAGGATCACCGCGACGGTACGGACCGACATGGAGATCACATAGCGTCGCTGCCTGCCGCGGACGTCCTCGTCGAGCCCCTGCCGGGCTCCTGTGATCCGGAAGACCTGACCCTTGCTTCGCTTCCGCACCACTCCACCACCTTTCCCCGAGCCCACGAAGGGCCGAGGCGAGACCCTGATGTCCGCCGGACGCTGCCCCTGGCATGTACGACGTGGGCCCAGGGTCCGTTCACTGTCTACGGTACGCCGGGGCGGGAGCGTCATCGAGACCGCCCGGCCTCTCACGCCCGCTGGCCCGATGGTGCCGGAGTGCCCGCACATCCGTCCGACATGCGCGATATGTCAGGCAGGCCGAGACTGGACGCATTGCTTGCGCGGAGCCGCAAGGCGTCAGACGCACCCGGACGGGTGAGGAGGCAGTGATGGGCTGGTTGTGGGCGATCATCGTCGGGCTCGTGCTGGGCTTGCTGGCCAAGGCCATCCTGCCCGGCAAGCAGCACAGCCCGATCTGGCTGACCACCATCTTCGGCATGATCGGCGCGCTGGTGGGCAACTCGCTCGCCGGGTCCCTGGGCATCGCCAACACCAGGGGCTTCGACTGGGGGCGGCACATCCTCCAGCTCTGCGCCGCCCTGATCATCGTCGGCATCGGCGACGCGCTGTACCTGGTGATACGCGGACGCAGGCGCCGGGAGGAGATGCGGCGACGGTAGCGGGTCCGACGCTGCGGCCGAGAGGGCGGTAGCCGCGGGCCGATCCGCGTGGCGGACGTGACGCCCGCCTGCCCGGCGCCGCCCGTCCGAGTGTCCAGCCGGACGGTCAGCGCCGGTCAGCGCCGGTCAGCGCCGGTTTTCGTCAGTCCGCGGCGACCTCGACCGCGGCCAGGTTCCGCTTCCCGCGGCGCAGTACCAGCCAGCGGCCGTGCAGCAGATCGGCGGTGGCGGGCACCTGGTCCTCGGCGGTGACCTTGGTGTTGTTCACGTAGGCCCCGCCCTCCTTGACGGTGCGGCGGGCGGCGGACTTGCTCGGCACCAGGCCGACCTCGGCGAGCAGGTCGACGACCGTGCCGAGCTCGGCGACCTTCGCGTACGGCAGCTCGGACAAGGCCGCGCTCAGCGTGGCCTCGTCGAGATCGCCGAGCTCGCCCTGGCCGAAGAGCGCCTTGGACGCCGCGACGACCGCCGCTGTCTGGCCGGCGCCGTGCACCAGTGTCGTCAGCTCCTCGGCGAGCGCGCGCTGGGCGGCGCGTGCCTGCGGACGCTCCTCGGTCTGGCTCTCCAGTTCCGCGATCTGCTCGCGTGAGCGGAAGCTGAAGATCCGCAGGAACTTCGACACGTCCCGGTCGTCGGCGTTCAGCCAGAACTGGTAGAAGGCGTACGGCGTGGTCATCTCCGGGTCGAGCCAGATCGTGCCGGACTCCGTCTTGCCGAACTTGGTGCCGTCCGCCTTGGTGATCAGCGGCGTGCCCAGCGCGTGTACCGCGGCATGCGGCTCCACCCGGTGGATCAGATCGGCGCCCGAGGTGAGGTTGCCCCACTGATCGCTGCCGCCGGTCTGCAGCGTGCAGCCGTAGCGCCGGTACAGCTCCAGGAAGTCCATGCCCTGCAGGATCTGGTAGCTGAACTCGGTGTAGCTGATGCCCGCGTCGGAGTTGAGCCGCCGTGCGACAGCCTCCTTCGCGATCATCTTGTTGACCCGGAAGTGCTTGCCCACGTCACGCAGGAACTCGATGGCCGACAGGCCCTGGGTCCAGTCCAGGTTGTTGACCATGACCGCCGCGTGCGGGCCCTCGAAGTCGAGCAGCGGTTCGATCTGGGCGCGCAGCCGCTCCACCCAGCCCGCGACGACCTCGGGCGCGTTGAGCGTCCGCTCGGCGGTCGGCTTGGGATCGCCGATCAGGCCGGTGGCGCCGCCTACCAGGCCCAGCGGGCGGTTGCCCGCCTGCTGGATCCGGCGCATGGTGAGGATCTGGACGAGGTTGCCGAGGTGCAGGCTGGGCGCGGTCGGATCGAAGCCGCAATAGAACGTGACAGGACCGTCCGCGAACGCCTTGCGCAGTGCGTCCTCGTCAGTGGAGAGGGCGATCAGCCCGCGCCACTTCAGCTCGTCGACGATGTCCGTCACGGTCGTGTGTCTCCTTAGGCGAAACGGGAGGGGCAGCGGCCCGCGCCGGGATGGCCCTCATCCGGCGCGGATGCGCTCCCGTTCAGTGAAACAGGAAAGGGCGGGTGCGGTCCCGTGAATATTCCGGGCCACCGGCCAGTCTATGGGGCACCGGCGGTGGCCCGGGGCCGCCCCGGCGGGGTCATACGCCCTTACTGACCGAGCTCATGTTGAAGTCCGGGATGCGTAGGGCGGGCATCGCGGCCCTGGTGAACCAGTCGCCCCACTCGCGCGGCAGCGTCTTCTCGGTGCGTCCCGCTTCCACGGCCCGCCCGAGCATGTCCACCGGCGATTCGTTGAACCGGAAGTTGTTCACCGCGCCGACGACTTCGCCGTCCTCCACGAGGTAGACGCCGTCCCTGGTCAGACCGGTCAGCAGCAGGGTCGCCGGGTCGACTTCCCGGATGTACCACAGGCAGGTCAGCAGCAGGGCGCGCCCGGAGGTGCCGGCGACCATCTCGTCCAGAGAGCGGTCCACGCCGCCGTCCAGGACCAGGTTGTCGATGGCGGGCGCCACCGGCAGGTCCGTCAGGCCCGCGCTGTGGCGGGTGGTCAGCAGGCGGGTGAGTTCGCCTTCGCGGATCCAGTCGGTGGGGGACAGCGGCAGGCCGTTGTCGAAGACCGAGGCGTCGTCGCCCGAGGCGTGCGCCAGGACGAACGGCGCCGCCTCCAGGCCCGGCTCGTGCGGGTCGCTGCGCAGCGTCAACGGCAGCGAGGCGAGCCGTTCGCCGAGGCGGGTGCCGCCGCCCGGCTTGGAGAAGACCGTGCGTCCCTCCGCCGCGTCCCTGGCCACCGACGACCACATCTGGTAGATGAGTAGATCCGCCACCGCGGTCGGCGGCAGCAGGGTCTCGTACCGGCCCGCGGGCAGCTCGATACGGCGCTCGGCCCAGTCGAGCCGCTGTGCGAGCTCCGCGTCGAGCGCCGCCGGGTCGACGTCCTTGAAGTCACGCGTGGCGCGGCCCGCCCAGGCCGAGCGGGTGAAGTCGGGGGACTTCGCGTTCAGCTCCAGGGTTCCGGTCGGCTGGTCGTGCCGCAGCCGCAGCCCCGTCGATGTGCCCAGGTAGCTCGATACCAGCTCATGGTTGGCAAAGCCGTACAGCCGGCGCCCGCCGGCATGGGCGCGTGCGAAGGACTCGCCGAGCGCAGGGGCGAACTCGGCGAAGACCGCGGAGGAGGTCTCTGCGGGATCGTCGGTGAAGTCGGGCGACGCGGCGGTGCCGGAGACCAGCGGCTGGGCGTCCTCGGCGGGCCCGGCCCCGCGGGCGGCGTCCTCGGCGGCGCGCACCAGCGGCTCAAGATCGTCTGAGGTGACGGCCGAGCGCGACACCACACCGGACGCGGTGCCCTGGGCGCCGTCCACCGTGGCGATCACGGTGAGCGTACGGCCGCGGGTGACGCCGTTGGTCGTCAGGACATTGCCCGCCCAGCGCAGATTCGCGGTGGACTGCTCGTCCGCGATCACCACGCAGCCGTCCGCCCGAGACAGGCCGAGGGCGCGCTCGACGATCTCGTGCGGCTTGTTCGTGGACTTCGTGGACGTCGCGGCGCTCATCGGCCGGCCTCCTGCGTCGTGTTGAGGATGTTCACCCCGCGGAACAGGGCCGACGGGCAGCCGTGGGAGACCGCGGCGACCTGACCGGGCTGGGCCTTGCCGCAGTTGAAGGCACCGCCAAGGACATAGGTCTGGGGGCCGCCCACCGCGGTCATGGAGCCCCAGAAGTCCGTCGTCGTCGCCTGGTAGGCGACATCGCGCAACTGGCCGGCGAGCCGTCCGTTCTCGATACGGAAGAACCGCTGACCGGTAAATTGGAAATTGTACCGTTGCATGTCGATTGACCAGGAACGGTCTCCGACCACGTAGATGCCGCGGTCCACGCCGCTGATCAGGTCCTCCGTCGACAGGCCGCCCGGATCCGGCTGGAGCGACACGTTCGCCATGCGCTGCACCGGGACGTGCTCGGGGGAGTCGGCATAGGCGCAGCCGTTGGACCGGTCGAAGCCGGTGAGCCTGGCGATGCGCCGGTCCAGCTGGTAGCCGACCAGCGTGCCGTCCTTGATGAGGTCCCAGGACTGTGCGGCCACGCCCTCGTCGTCGTAGCCGATGGTGGCGAGGCCGTGCTCGGCGGTTCTGTCACCCGTCACGTTCATGATCTCGGAGCCGTACTTGAGGGTGCCGAGCTGGTCGAAGGTGGCGAACGAGGTCCCGGCGTACGCGGCCTCGTAGCCCAGGGCGCGGTCCAGCTCGGTGGCGTGGCCGATCGACTCGTGGATGGTCAGCCAGAGATTGGACGGATCGACGACCAGGTCGTACGTTCCGGCCTGCACACCGGGGGCCCGCATCTTCTCGGCCAGCAGGTCCGGGATCTCGGCCAGCTCGCCGTCCCAGTCCCAGCCCGCGCCGGTCATGTACTCCCAGCCGCGGCCCACCGGCGGCGCCAGGGTCCGCATCGAGTCGAACTCGCCGCTCGACTCGTCCACCGCGACCGCGGTGACCTGCGGATGCAGCCGCACCCTCTGCTGGGTGGTGACGGTGCCCGCGGTGTCCGCGTAGAACTTGTTCTCGTGCACGGTGAGCAGGGTGGCGTCGACATGGCTGACGACCGGGGCGGCGAGCAGCCGGGTGCTCCACTCGGCGAGCAGCGCGCTCTTGTCCTGGTCGGACACGGCGAACGGGTCCTGCTGATAGGAGGAGACCCAGGTCTGGTCGGCGTGCACCGGCTCGCTCGCGAGCGCGACCTCGGCGGCGCTCCCGGCCGCTGCGCCGGCCGCCTTGATGACCTGCGCGGACAGCTTCGCCACGGCCACGGCCTGCTCGGCCACCAGAGCCGCCGCGTCCGGCGTCAGATCGACGCCCGCCGCGAAGCCCCAGGTGCCCTCGTGCACCACGCGCACCGCATAGCCGAGGTCGGTGGTGTCGGAGGAACCGGCGGGCTTGGCGTCACGCAGCCGCCATGAGGCGCTGCGCACCCGTTCGAAACGGAAGTCGGCGTGCTGCGCGCCCAACTCGCGCGCACGGGCAAGCGCCGCATCGGCGAGCGTCCGCAAGGGGAGCGCCAGGAACGACTGATCCAACTCATGGGCCACGAGCGGCCTCCTGTTCACACGGCTTCGTGGGCGGTGCGGGTCTGTTCTGGGTGGTGCGGTGGCATACGCGGGTGGTGCGTGGCAGATGTGGCGTGTGCCACGCGGCAGTCAATCACGACGCACGGATCCGTGCGGGAGCCTGTGGATAACCCCGCCCGCCGGCCTACGGGCCGGTGTCCCGCCGCGCCCGTCACGCCCTGACCACCCAGGCTGACGCGGTGTATGCGGCGCGTCGGCGTCGTGTCAGTGCGGCTGGTTACGGTTGTACGAGTCCTACGGGCCCTGGCCCCGTCGCAGCGCGGTGTGTGCGCACCGGCGCAGCGGCGGTGCGCGCCCTCTCCGCGGCGTACAAATGCTACGCAGAGTGGCGTTTCTGTAGGGATCCAACAGCGACATCCCTGAGCCACTGTGGAGCACGGATTCTTTGCAGAAGTGCTGAGACCGATAAGTTCTTGGATGTACCAGACGCTTATGGAAAGAAGGGTGATCCGTTGAGCCGCTCGGTTCTCGTCACCGGAGGTAACCGGGGCATCGGCCTCGCCATCGCCCGCGCGTTTGCCGACGCGGGCGACAAGGTTGCGGTCACATACCGCTCGGGTGAGCCGCCGGCGGGCCTGTTCGCCGTGCGGTGCGACATCACTGACTCGGAGCAGGTGGAGCAGGCCTACAAGGAGATCGAGGCCGAACACGGCCCCGTCGAAGTTCTGGTCGCAAACGCCGGCATCACCAGAGACCAACTGCTGGTGCGGATGTCCGAGGAGGACTTCACCTCCGTCCTGGACACCAACCTCACCGGCACCTTCCGCGTCGTGAAGCGCGCCAACCGTGCCATGCTGCGGGCCAAGAAAGGCCGCGTCGTACTGATCTCGTCCGTCGTCGGCCTGCTCGGCTCGATGGGCCAGGCGAACTACGCGGCGTCGAAGGCCGGCCTGGTCGGGTTCGCGCGCTCCCTCGCCCGTGAGCTGGGATCGCGCAACATCACGTTCAACGTCGTCGCGCCCGGTTTCGTCGACACCGACATGACCCGGTCGCTCAGCGAGGAGCAGCGCAAGAGCATCGTCGCCCAGGTGCCCCTGGGCCGCTATGCGCGGCCCTCGGAGATCGCCGCGGCGGTGCGGTTCCTGGCCTCGGACGAAGCGTCGTACATCACTGGAGCCGTCATTCCCGTTGACGGCGGATTGGGCATGGGTCACTGATCACCATGAGCGGAATTCTCGACGGAAAGCGCATCCTGATCACCGGCGTGCTCAGGGAGTCGTCCATCGCCTTCCACGCCGCGAAGCTGGCCCAGGAGCAGGGTGCCGAAATCCTTCTGACGGCGTTCCCACGGCCCACGCTGACCGAGCGCATCGCCAAGAAGCTGCCGAAGCCGACCAAGGTCATCGAACTGGACGTCACCAACTCCGAGCACCTGGCAGGGTTGGAGAGCATCGTCCGTGAGGAGCTGGGCGGCCTGGACGGTGTCCTGCACTCCATCGGGTTCGCCCCGCAGGACGCGCTCGGCGGCAACTTCCTCAACACGCCCTTCGAGTCCGTCGCCACCGCGATGCACGTCTCGGCGTTCTCCCTGAAGTCGCTCACCATGGCCTGCCTGCCGCTGATGGAGAACGGCGGCTCCGTCGTCGGCCTCACCTTCGACGCGCGCTACGCCTGGCCGCAGTACGACTGGATGGGCCCGGCCAAGGCCGCCCTGGAGGCCACCAGCCGGTACATGGCCCGTGACCTGGGCAAGCAGAACATCCGCTGCAATCTGGTCGCCGCGGGGCCGATCGGCTCGATGGCCGCGAAGTCCATTCCCGGCTTCGAGGAGCTGGCCTCCGTGTGGGACCACCGCTCCCCGCTGGAGTGGGACATGTCCGACCCGGACCCGGCCGGCCGGGGCATCGTGGCCCTGCTGTCGGACTGGTTCCCGAAGACCACCGGCGAGATCATCCACGTCGACGGCGGTCTGCACGCGATCGGCGCCTGAAGCACACATCGCGCGCCCTGGCCCGGTGACCGAGGCAGGTTCCCGGCCGGGCAGGGCCGCGCGGCGTGTTCCACCGCGGGTCCGTGGGCCCGCGGCCGGCCTGCCACCCGTTCGGCCCGGCCGACCGCGCACCCGGGCGCCGGACAGCGCAGCCTGGGAGCACGCGTCACCTCACCGGTACCCCAGGTGCACCCTGTGGTGCGGCTGCGGCCGGCCCAGGGGATTGGTGGCACGGTCACGGAGGTCACTCTTGTGCGCCTGTCACGCCTCCGGTGCGCGCACCGGCTCCGGCTCCAGTGGAGCATCCTCGCCGTGTTCCCCGCCGCGGCGGGCGTGGCCCTGACCCTGCTCGTCGTCGACCCGTACGGAGCGGCCCGCCAGCACCGCGCGGAGGTGCGGACGGTCCACCACACACGTACGCCGGACGAGAAGTCCGCCCACTTCGGCGCCGACTGCCGTACCAGGGCCGACGGCTCGCAGGCCGTTGCGTACTGCCACAACCCCTACCCGGAGCCCGACCGGCTGCGGCTGCACATCGAGTGCGCCCGCTGGTGGGACGTCGACAGTGACGGCACTCCTGTGGAAGCCGGCCCGGCCATGACCGTACGGCTGAGTGGCAGGTGCTGGAAGGAGATCCGCTCGGTATGGGTCAGCCACCACCGGTGACCGGAGCGGACACCTCCCACCGGCCCGGGCGGCACTGGAGCGGATACCGGGCGGCCTCGGCCGCGGCGGCGCCGGCGTCACCCCCCCCGGATGGCGTCGACCAGCGGCGTGTGGTCCATGTAGGTCTCAGGGGTTAGCGCGTCTCCGACGTCCACGCGCAGCCAGTCGCGCAGCACCTCGCCCAGGTCCGCGTACAGGGCCGTCATGACGTTGTTGTGGGAGGCGGCCACCACCGCCATGTGGAAGGTGGCGTCCGCCGTCACGAAGGCCTCCGTGTCGCCCGAGGCCCACGCCTCCTCCCGGCGCACCAGCAGCGTGTCCAACTGCTTGAGATCGCGTTCCGTGCGGCGCCTGGCGGCCAGCTCGGCGGCGCTCGACTCCAGGGTGGAGCGCAGCTCGGCGATATGGCCCGGGTCGGCACCGGCGAACCTGCGGTGCATCACACCCGCCAGCTCACTGGTGGCGATCACATAGGTGCCCGAGCCCTGCCGGATGTCCAGGAGGCCGTTGTGGGCCAGTGCGCGGACGGCTTCGCGGACCGTGTTGCGCGCCACTCCCAGCTGCTCCACCAGCTCCGGCTCGGTGGGGATGCGCGAACCCACCGGCCACTCGCCCGAGGCGATCTGGGCCCGTAGTCCTGCGATGACCTGTTCACACAGCCCGGACCTGCGAGGGTGGCTCAACGGCATGGCAGGACGGTCCTTCCGGTACGGACACGGATAGGCATAATCATCCCATGATTCTATGATGGTCCGCATGGCTTCCGAGGGAACCCGCGAGACACGCGCGATGGCACCGATCCCGATACCTTCCGGCACTCCGGGCCGCCCTCGGGTGCCCGATGCCTGGCGGACGCGGCTCGTCATCGCTGGCATCGTCCTGGCGGCGCTCAATCTGCGGCCCGCCATCACCAGCCTCGGCGCGCTCCTCGAAGAGGTCAGGGACGGCCTCGGGATGAGCGGCACCGTCGCGGGACTGCTCACCTCGGTGCCGCCGCTGTGCTTCGCGGTCTTCGGGGTCACCGCGCCCCGGCTCGCACGCCGCTTCGGATCGGGCGCCGTGGTGTGCGCGGGCATGGTCGTCATCACGCTGGGCCTGGCGCTGCGGCCCTTCGCGGGCAACACCGCGGTCTTCCTCCTCACCAGCGCGTGCGCCCTGATGGGGATCGCCGTCAGCAACGTCCTGATGCCGGTGATCGTCAAGCGCTGGTTCCCCGACCGGGTCGGCCCGATGACCGGCCTCTACTCCATGGCGCTCGCACTGGGCACCTCTGTCGCCGCTGCCGCCGCCGTACCGTTGACCGGTGCCCTGGGCGGCAGTTGGCGTGCGGGGCTCGGCGCCTGGGCGGTCCTCGGCGCGGTCGCGACGCTTCCCTGGATTCTGCTCGTACGGCAGTCCGACGCGGCCGTGGGCGGCGGGTCGCGCGCCGGCCGGGCGGAGCCTCGTTCTTCCGAGGGCACCGGGCAGGAGAGCGTGGGCGGTGACCCTGGTGACGCCGTTCGAACGAGTGCCCCTGGTGACCGGCTCCCCGAAGACGCCGATCCCGAGGCAGCCGCCGCCGTCGGACCGGGCACCGCATCCGCGCTGCCCGGCAGACTGCGCATCACCCGGAGCCCCACCGCCTGGGCGCTCGCCGTCTTCTTCGGGCTCCAGGCCTCGGGCGCCTACATCACCATGGGCTGGATGCCGCAGATATTCCGGGACGCGGGTGTCTCCGCGGACACGGCGGGGCTGCTGCTGGCCGTCATCATGGTGATGGGCGTGCCGCTGGCCTTCGTGATCCCCAGGGTGGCCGTCCGCCTGCCCCGGCAGGGCTCCGTCGTGGTGGCCCTCGGTGTCTGCGGACTCGTCGGATACGCGGGGCTCTACCTCGCCCCGCAGAGCGGAGCCCTGGCCTGGGCCGTGCTGCTCGGCATCTCGAACTGCGCCTTCCCGCTGGCCCTCACGATGGTCGGCATGCGCGCCAAGACGGGTGCGGGCGTCGCCCGAGCTCTCCGCTTTCGCGCAGAGCGCCGGATATCTGATCTCCATTCCCGGACCGCTCCTGGTGGGCATGCTCTATCAGCACAGCGGTGGCTGGGGGCTGCCGATCGCCCTGATGGCAGGGCTGATGGTGCCGCAGATCCTGGTCGGCATCCTGGCCGGCCGCGACCGCACCATCGAAGCAGAGTGCACCGTCCCCTGGGCCGGCACGGCACCAAAGAGCGCGGGCTGAACCGCCCGGACCCGCCGGCCGTATCCCGGACACGGATCGCACCGGCCGCGTTCGCGGGCGAGGCGGTGATCCCGACCCTGCCGGGCGGACCCCTGCCAGGGGCGGCGCTCGCGGTGGTGCGAGACTGACGCCATGCCTGTGCTCGATCCACATCCCCAGAACGGCCAGAAGAAGCTCCTGATGGTCCTGGGCCTCATGCTCGCCATCACCGTGATCGTCGCGATCATCGCCTCCATCGCCTCGCCGTGACGGCCTCGGCCCTGCCCGGTGACGCACGCCCCGCGCCAGGAGCCGTGCTGCGCTGACGGCGCCTGCCGGCCGGCCGGTGCCTCCGTGCCGGCATGCCCGGCGCACTGCGCGCGGCGCACAGGTTCCTTCGCGCGGGCCCGCGACGCGCGGTGACCGAAGTCACTGCCGGCAGACGAGACCGGCAGCCGAGAACGGCGCCCACGCGCGGTCCGCGGTACAGCCTGGTGGTGCCGGGCGCGGCAGGGTCCGCGTTCCGCGGACGCCCGCGGATCGCCGTGTGCGGGCGCGGTCCGTCGTGTGGGCCCGGCCGCCCTGGCACGCCGTGACACTCCGGTGGTGGGGCTGACCCCCCATCCCCTAGGGGGCCAGGGTCAGGGTCAAGTGGGTGGATCACCGGATGGGAAGCAGGGCCCGGGATCCGTAGCTTCTAGGTATGACCGCGAACGCGGCAGCGACCCATGAAGACCTCGGAGGCGTCATGTCGGCCCGCATGCACACCCAGCCCCATCCGGCGGACAGGGGTGCCGAGATCCAGCTCCACTGGTGGGCCATCGCCCTCCCGGCAGCCGCCTTCGCCGCCCTGCTCCTGCTGATACTCAATCCGGCGGACGCCCATGCCGCGAGCAGCGGCCCGGCGCTCACCCACGTCCTGCAGAGCCTCCAGCACTCGGTGCTGCGCCAGACCTCGTGATCAAAGCCGCGCCCGGCCCCGCTCCCAGGTGCCCCGCGCGCGGCCTGAAGCGCCGCCTTCAACTCCCTGCGCCTCATGGCGCGTTTCATGCGAAGCTGGGCGCATGAGCGTTGCAGAACCTCGCAGGATTGTCCTCTTCCGGCATGCCAAGGCCGACTGGCCCCAGGTGTCCGATCACGAGCGTCCGCTCGCCGACCGAGGCCGCCAGGACGCCCCTGTGGCCGGCCGTAAGCTGGCCGATACCGGCATCTCCTTCGATCTGGCCATCTGCTCGACTGCCGTCCGCACGCGGGAAACATGGAAGCTCGCGGTCCACGAGCTCCCGCACCGGCCGAAAACGGTCTACGAGGAGCGGATCTACGAGGCCTCGCCCGGAGAGCTCATCGCCGTTCTCAACGAAACGCCCGACGACACCCACGACCTCGTCCTGATCGGCCACAATCCCGGCGTACAGGGTCTGGTCGAGATCCTCGCAGGTCAGTTCGAGGACGACGCCCGCGCCCGGATGAACGACCGCGGCTTCCCCACCTCGGCGTACGCGGTGCTCTCGTACACCGGTTCCTGGAAGGCGCTGGAGCCCGGCACGGCCACCCTCGTCGACTACTGGGCCCCCGGCGCCGCGTAGATCCCCGATCCGCGCGGCATCCGCGCCGCTGCCCACCGCAATCGCGGCAGCGGCAGACGCCCGCGCCGGCCGTACGAGGGCCCCGTACCGACCCACCGGCCGGTACGGGGCCCACGTTCCGTTCTGGGTGCTGCCCGCCCGTCTCAGGCGCCCCGCTCAGCCCTCGTGGGTGTCCGCCGCCTCGACCTCTTCGCGGGTGATGCCCAGCAGGTACAGCACCGTGTCCAGGAAGGGCACGTTCACCGCGGTGTACGCGGCCTCGCGCACCACCGGTTTGGCGTTGAAGGCGACACCGAGACCGGCCGCGTTGAGCATGTCCAGGTCGTTCGCCCCGTCGCCGATCGCCACGGTCTGCGACAGCGGCACTCCCGCCTCGGCGGCGAACCGGCGCAGCAGCCGTGCCTTGCCCGGCCGGTCCACGACCTCGCCGACCACCCGCCCGGTGAGCTTCCCGTCGCACACCTCAAGCGTGTTGGCCTGGGCGAAGTCGAGTCCGAGCCGCTGTTGCAGATCGTCCGTGACCTGCGTGAACCCGCCCGACACCACCCCGACTTGGTAGCCGAGACGCTTGAGCGTGCGGATCAGGGTGCGGGCGCCCGGCGTGAGCCGCACCTCGCTGCGCACCTTGTCCACCACCGACACATCGAGTCCCGCGAGCAGCGCGACGCGCGCGTGCAGGGACTGTTCGAAGTCCAGTTCGCCGCGCATGGCCGCGGCCGTCACCTCGGCGACCTGGTCCTCGCAGCCCGCGTGGGCGGCGAAGAGTTCTATCACCTCGTCCTGGATGAGCGTGGAATCGACGTCCATGACCACGAGGCGCTGCGCCCTGCGGTGCAGCCCGGCGGCGACGACCGCCACATCGACGCCCTGGACGGCGGCCTCGGTCGCCAGGGCCGTCCTCAGTTTCTCGGTCTCGGTGCCGGAGACGGCGAACTCGACGGCGGTCACCGGGTACTTGGCCAGCCGGAAGATACGGTCGATGTTGCCGCCGCTCTCGGTGATCCGTGCGGCGATCCGCGAGGTGGACCGTGCGGTGAGGGGGTAGCCGAGGACGGTGACATGCGAGCGGCCCACGCCGCGCGGCAGGTTGTCACCGATGCCCGAGATTATCTCGGCCTCCATTTTCATGGACTCCGCCCAGCTGTGGACGGTGGCCCGCAGGTCACCCTCCTGGCCGGTGGTCGGCTCCGTGATCAGTGCGCACAGCACTATCCGGCCACGGGTCACGACCTGCTCGATATCGACGACGTCGACGGAGTATGCGGCAAGAGTGTCGAAGAGGCCGGCGGTGATCCCTGGCCGGTCCTTGCCGAACACCTTGACGAGCAGCGTGGGGACATCGGCGGTCACGCCGGTCACGATGGGGGGCTGCGAAGCGCTCATGGTGCTTCCACCGTATCCGGCCCTCGCTGGTGGGCGCGTCGGGAGTCCGCGTATCGGACGGGAGTACGATCCCTCCGACTCGTCCGCACGCCCCGGATCTGCCCCGATGCGCCGTGCCCCGGTCAGGTGACGCCCTTGCTGCGAGCCCTCGGGAATTCCCCGGACGCGTGCCCGGTGTGCCAGTCGAAAACCTCCGGAAGATCGGGACGAACACCCTGTTCACGGACGACAGTCGCGAAGCGCCCGTAGGTAGTTTTCACAAGGCCCGACTTTCGGTCAGGGCACTGGGCCTGAAATAGTTCCTCACGATGTTCGACATCCCTAGACTCCCCACGACAGGGGTAACTCGGGGGACAATTAGTGGGGCATGGAGTGCCGGAACTCGTACTGGAATTGAACGGACAGACCTGGACGCTCGACTCGTCCAGGACATACGCCATCGGGCGTGATCCGCAGGGCGACATCGTGCTCGACGACGCACGGGTGTCTTGGCGGCACGCCACGGTCAGCTGGGGCGGGCGTGGCTGGGTCATCGAAGACCATGGCAGCACCAACGGCACTTATGTGCAGGGGCAGCGAATCCAGCAGATGGATATCGGGCCCGGTTCGTCCGTGCACCTCGGCAATGCGACCGACGGCCCGCGGGTGACCGTAGGGGGCGCTGCCGCAGCCGCCATGGCCGCCCCGCAGCAGCAGGCCGTCCCGGCCCAGCAGGCGCCGCCTCAGCAGCCGTACCCCGGCCAGCAGCCCTATGCGGTCCAGCAGGCCGCCGGGTGGGCTCAGCAGGCCCCGGCCGCCCCTCAGCAGGCGCCCTACCAGCAGGCCCCGCCGCAGCCGATCCCGCAGCAGCAGCCGCAGGCTCCGCAGCAGGGCTGGCAGCAGCCGCCCGCGAGCCCGCAGCAAGGCGGCGGCGCGCAGAACGGAGCCCAGCCGCCGGTCTACGGCGAACGCAGCCCCACGACCTTCCACCAGCTGTCACTGGGCCGTGTGATGCGCATCGGCCGCGCGCTGGAGAACGAGCTGGTCGTCTCCGACCTGCAGGTCTCCCGCAACCACGCGGAGTTCCACGCCACGCCCGACGGCCGCTTCGAGATCCGCGACCTCGGCTCGCACAACGGCACCTACGTCAACGGTATGCCGATCCCGAAGTCCGGATCGGCGCTCATCGGCCCCCAGGACATCGTCGGCGTCGGCCACTCCACGTTCCGGCTGGTCGGCGACCGGCTTGAGGAATTCGTCGACACCGGTGAGGTCTCCTTCTCGGCCCGCCATCTGACCGTGACGGTCGACGGCGGCAAGCAGATCCTCAGGGACGTCTCCTTCGGCGTTCCGGAGAAGTCGCTCGTCGCGGTCATCGGTCCCTCGGGATCCGGAAAGTCCACGCTCCTCAAAGCGCTCACCGGTTACCGCCCCGCCGACCACGGTGACGTCCTCTACGACAACCGGAACCTGTACAAGCAGTTCGCCGAGCTGCGTCAGCGCATCGGTCTGGTCCCGCAGGACGACATCCTGCACAAGGAGCTCACCGTCCGTACGGCGCTGAAGTTCGCGGCCAAGCTGCGCTTCCCCGCCGACACCACGGAGCAGGAGCGCGCGGCCCGCATCGACGAGGTGCTGCACGAGCTGAAGCTGCACATCCACAAGGAGAAGAAGATCACCTCGCTCTCCGGTGGCCAGCGCAAGCGCGTCTCGGTGGCCCTGGAGCTGCTCACCAAGCCGTCGCTGATCTTCCTGGACGAGCCGACCTCCGGTCTCGACCCGGGCATGGACCGCGACGTGATGCAGCTGTTGCGCGGCCTCGCCGACGACGGCCGCACGATCCTCGTCGTTACCCACTCGGTCGCCGAGCTCGCCATCTGCGACAAGCTGCTGGTGATGGCGCCGGGCGGTTCGGTGGCGTACTTCGGCCCGCCCGAGGAGGCGCTGAACTTCTTCGGCTACCAGACCTGGGCCGATGTCTTCTCCGCCTTCGAGGAGTACCGCGAGTACGACTGGGCGGGCCGCTGGAAGGGCTCGCAGCACTTCCAGATGTACGCCGCCGACATCGACGCCGTCGCCGCACAGTCCGTGCCGATGCCGCCGCCGCAGGCGGTCAAGCCGCCTAAGACGCAGCCCTGGGGCTCGCAGCTGGCGACCCTGGTCCGCCGCTATCTGGCGGTGATCGCCTCCGACAAGGGCTTCCTGGGCCTGATGGTGGTTCTGCCGGCCGTCCTCGGTGTGGTGAGCATCCTCATTCCGACCGACTACGGCCTCAAACCGCCGCCGCCCGGCCGCTTCAACAGCGCCGCCAGCATGATCATGATGATCCTCCTGGTCGGCATGTGCTTCTGGCGGGCGCCGCCAACTCCGTCCGAGAGCTGATCAAGGAACGCGTCATCTACGAGCGTGAACGGGCGACTGGCCTGTCACGCTCCGCGTACCTCATGTCCAAGGTGATCGTCCTTGGCGTGGCCACCGCACTACAGGGCGTCATCATCTGCGCCATCGGCTTCTCCAAGCGCGAGCTGCCGGACGAGGGCATCGTGTTCAAGAGCCTGCCGGCCCTGGAGCTCTGCCTGGTGGTCATCGCCCTGGGATTCACCTCGATGATGTTCGGTCTGGTGATCTCCGCGCTGGTGAAGACCTCCGAGAAGACGATGCCGCTGCTGGTGATGTTCGCCATCGTGCAGCTCGTGTTCACCGGCGTGCTCTTCCAGATCTTCGGTTCGGCCGGCGTCGAGCAGGTCGCCTGGCTGATGCCGTCCCGCTGGGCGATCTCAGCCTCGGCCGCGACCCTGCACCTCCAGACCGTCATGCCGCCGTGGGACCCCCAGAACCCCACCAACGTGGATCCGCTCTGGGACGCCACCGCGAGCCAGTGGTTCACCAACATGACGATCCTGGTGGCCCTCGGCGTCATCTGCGGATTCGCGGTCGCACGCCTGCTGCGCCGCCACGAACCGGAGGTCATGCGCAAGTAGTACGCGGTGACCCTCCGGGGCCGCGCGTGACCGTGCGGCTGAGGGGTCGCCCACGTGTCCAGGACGAACGCCCGGGGTGCCGGTGCGAGGCGATGTGCCCGCACCGGCATCCCGGGCGTTCGTGTGTGCCGTAAACCACCGAGCGGGCACCCGTGCACGGGTGCCCGCCTGGCGGCCTGTTGCTGAGACTCAGAGGTCCAATAGGAGCCTCAGTAACGAGTCCTGCTGGGACAACTCGTTGCAGCGAGCCTCAGTAGGCGCTGTTCACGTTGTCCATGGTGCCGTAACGGTCGGCGGCGTAGTTGGCCGCGGCCGTGATGTTGGCGACCGGGTTGTAGATGTTCCACGAGGTACCGGTCACGTGGTAGGTCTGGAAGGTCGGCGGGATGACCTGCAGCAGACCCTTCGACGGGATGCCGTTCTGGGCGTTGATGTCCCAGAGGTTGATCGCCATCGGGTTACCACTCGACTCACGGATGATGTTGCGGTACAGACCGTTGTACGTGCCCGGGATGTGGTGCTTCTTCATGATGGAGAGCGACTCACGGATCCAGCCGTCCAGGTTGTCGGCGTAGACCGGCTTGGCCTTCTTCGCGGCCTTCTGGTGCGCGGCGGCGAGCTCGGCCTTCTGGTCGGCGGCGGCGCCCTGGGAGGTGACACTCGCGTGCATGTCCTGGAGCTGCTTGCCGCTCGTGACCGAGTAGGCGGCCGGTGCCGCGTCGGCGGTGCTGGCCTGGGCGGAGCTGTGCGGCGCGATCGACAGGGCCACGGCAGCGGCACCCAGCGTGGCGATACCGGCGACGGCGACCTTGTGGGTCTTGGCCAGCGCGAGGCTGCGACCACCAACGGTGCCGTCGCGGCTGAGCGCGTCGCGCTTGTCCGTGAAGGTGCGCTTCAGGGCGTCGCGCTTCTGCGTGATCTCACGCTTGAGCGCGTCGCTGCCGAGTATCTCGCGGCTGAACGGGATCTTGTTCTTGAAGTTCTCGAAGTTGATGGAACGCTTCGCCATGAGAGTAGGACCTCTTCAAATGGGGGAAGTCGCTCGCCGTCTCCGTGAGGCCGGATGTTTTCTGAACAAACGCTGTCCTGTTAAAACCGCAGCGTCGAGCAACGAGCCCCATTCTTAGCGACCGCAAAAACTCGATGCAAAGATGTGACGTACGAAGGAAGGTAGTGGACGGGGGCTGTGCGGAGGCTTGGTTGAGCGGCATTAAGCCCGCTCACAGAGATATTTATGCATCCACTACGTACCTTCGTACGTGACGCAGCTCCTATGCGCCGCCTCACATTCATGGGACATCCATCTCACGATTGGTTGCCTCGGCAATTCCCTCTGTCAGCATTCCTCGACGGCTCTTCACGGCGCCAGCCACGCCCTTCCAGCCCGCCCATTCGCACAGCGGGCGCCGCTGGCCGCCATATCCGGGAGTTCAGGTGCGCATCGCCGAACTCATGCCGGAGACAGCCGGGGCCCGGCGCCTTCTCTCGGTATCTCCGCCCGGCCCCGGCCCACCGCAGTCGCGCGCGTGGCAGCCGCACCCTGTCCCCCGCGGGCCCGCCCGCGCGCGTGGTGCTGTTCCAGCCCCCGGTCACCGTCCCCAGGACCTACGTCCCTGGCCCTAGGCGAGGGCCATCACTGGTCCGATACGCACTGTCACTGCCCGCGGGTACGGTGAAATCATGAGTGAAGGCCCGCGTTCAGGTCTCTACACGGTGAGTTCCGCGCTGCTGGCCATGAGCAGGCACCTGGAGGTGCGCGACGTCCTCAAGACGATCGTCGCCTCGGCCCGTGAGCTGCTCGGCGCCGAGTACGCCGCGCTCGGCGTGCCGGACGACCACGGCGGCTTCGCGCAGTTCGTCGTGGACGGCGTCAGCGACGAGCAGTGGCGGAGGATCGGCCCGCTGCCCCGCCAGCACGGCATCCTCGCCGCGATGCTGCACGAGGCGAAGCCTCAGCGCCTCGCTGACGTGCGCAAGGACCCGCGCTTCGGTGGCTGGCCCGCCGCGCACCCCGACATGTCCGACTTCCTGGGGCTGCCGATCCGGGACGGCGAGTAGACCCTCGGGGCCCTGTTCCTGGCGAACAAGAAGTGCCCCAGGCCACACGGCGACTGCGGCTTCACCGAGCAGGACGAGGAGCTGCTGTCGATCCTCGCCCAGCACGCCGCGATCGCCCTCACCAACGCCCGGCTCTACGAGCGCAGCCGCGAGCTCACCATCGCTGAGGAGCGCTCCCGCCTCGCCCATGAGCTGCACGACGCCGTCAGCCAGAAGCTCTTCTCACTGCGGCTCACGGCCCAGGCCGCCGCCGCTCTGGTGGACCGCGACCCGTCGCGGGCCAAGGGCGAGCTGCACCAGGTGGCCAGGCTCGCCGCGGAGGCCGCGGACGAGCTGCGCGCGGCCGTCATCGAGCTGCGCCCCGCGGCCCTCGACGAGGACGGCCTCGTGGCCACGCTCCGTAACCAGGTCCACGTGCTCGACCGTGCGCACTCCGCCCGGGTCACCTTCGCCAGCCAAGGCATGCGCGCCCTGCCGGCCGCCCAGGAGGAGGCCATGCTGCGCGTCGCCCAGGAAGCCCTGCACAATGCGCTGCGGCATGCGGACGCCGCCCGGGTCGACGTCGGCCTGGCACGCCGCGGCCAGGGCGCCGTCCTGCGCGTCGCGGACGACGGCTGCGGTTTCGAGCCGCGCGCCGTGCGCCGCGCGGGACGCCATCTGGGCCTCGTCTCCATGCGGGACCGGGCAAGCAGCGTCGGAGGCGCCCTCACCGTCGAATCGGCGCCCGGCAAGGGCACCACGATCGAGATGGAGGTCCCCGGTGGCTGATGACACGCAACCGGCGTCCGGCACCCCGCAGCACACTCCGGGCGGGCCCATCCGGGTGCTGCTGGTGGACGACCACCAAGTGGTCCGCCGCGGCCTGCGTACCTTCCTGGAGGTGCAGGACGACATCGAGGTCGTGGGGGAGGCGTCGGACGGCGCCGAGGGCGTCGCACAGGCCGAGGAGCTGACTCCTGACGTCGTCCTGATGGACGTCAAGATGCCCGGCATGGACGGCGTCGAGGCGCTGCGCACGCTCCGGGAACGTGCCAATCGGGCACGCGTGCTCATCGTGACCAGCTTCACGGAGCAGCGCACCGTCGTGCCCGCCCTGCGCGCGGGCGCCTCGGGATACGTCTACAAGGACATCGATCCGGAGGCCCTTGCCGGCGCCATCCGCTCGGTGCACGCGGGCCACATCCTGCTGCAGCCCGAGGTGGCGGGCGTGCTGCTGTCCCAGGAGGAGACGGGCGGCGGCCAGGGGAGGGCGGGTTCGCTGACCGAGCGCGAGCGCGAGGTCCTCGGGCTCATCGCCGACGGCCGCTCCAACCGCGAGATCGCCCGCGCCCTCGTCCTCTCCGAGAAGACCGTCAAGACCCACGTCTCGAACATCCTCATGAAGCTGGACCTCGCGGACCGCACCCAGGCGGCGCTCTGGGCCGTCCGGCACGGGGCCGCGGGCTGACGACAGCCCGTCGTGGCGGGCGCTCGACCGGGAAAGCGGCGACCGCCCCCGGACCGAGGGCGAGGCGGACAAGACCCGGCCCAACCGGCGCCCGCACCCCGCCCCGCACCCATGGCCGCCGCCGGCCGTGGTGGACTGCCCGGCAGCCGCCTGCCCCGGTGACGTGCGCGACAGCGCCGCAGGCCACCGCGGCACCCGTGACACTCGTCACGGCATCCCGCGCTCCCGCTCCTCCACGTACGCGTTGTACGCCGCCACCTGCGCCCGGCGCGCCGTGCGCTCCACCGGCCGCAGCGCCTGAGCGCGCGCTGCGATCTCCGCGGCGCTCACAGCGGCGCCGTGCCCGGTCTCGTACGCCGTCGAAACCAGCAGTGCGACCCGCCGCGCCAGCTCCAACACCCGTACCGCCCGCGGCGGATAGCCCGGAGCCAGCGTCTCGCCGCTGCGCTCGGCACGTGCCCGGTAGGCGTCGATCGCCGCCTGGGCGGCCGGTCCCGAGGCTGCCACGTCCAGCTGGGACAGCACCTCCGTGGCCTCCCTGAGGGCATCCGCGAGCTCCCGCTCGGCCTCGCCCAGCGACGGAACGTCCACGGGCGGTGCCTCCCGCACGGGCAGACACTCCCAGAGCACCTCCACATGCACATCGCCCGCGGGCCCCGCCTCAGCCACCTCGGGCACGAGACCGAGCGCGGCGCCGTGGCAGATCACCGCCTCCTCGGCCGCCAGCGCACGCGCATTGAACGCGGGCGGCCCGCTGAGCCCCAGCGGGTGGCCCGGTGCGGGCAGGGCCACCCGCAGTCCTGTCACACCCAGTGCGCGCAGCCTGCCCAGGGCGAGCGTGAGCCCCACGGGCCCCGTCTCACCCGGCAGCCCTGCTACACGGTGCACCGCGTCCGCGCCGACCACGGCGCCCGCCGCGTCATCCGGTGAGATCAATCCGGCCAAGAGGGCATTTCCCCAAGCGGCCAACCGTCCAGAGCGTGGTTCCGAAAGCATGGGTACCACCCTAGGGACCGGCCGATGGGACGGTCTGCCTGAGTGGTGGCGTAGGTTTTGCCTGAGGGCTGCGTCCAAAGGCGCACGACAGCCGAGACGGCACAGGCCGAGATGCAATGGGAGACAACGCGCTCATGAGCGATGTACTGGAGCTGGTGGACGTAACCGTGGTCCGCGAGGGCCGGGCTCTGGTGGACCAGGTCTCCTGGTCGGTGAAGGAAGGGGAGCGCTGGGTCATCCTCGGCCCGAACGGCGCGGGAAAGACCACCCTCCTCAATGTCGCCTCCAGCTACCTCTTCCCCAGCGCGGGCACCGCGGCCATCCTCGGTGAGCAGCTCGGCAAGGTCGACGTCTTCGAACTCCGCCCCCGTATCGGCGTTGCCGGCGTCGCCATCGCCGAGAAGCTGCCCAAGCGCCAGACCGTCCTGCAGACCGTCCTCACCGCCGCCTACGGCATGACCGCGGCCTGGCACGAGGACTACGAGGACGTCGACGAGCAGCGCGCCCGCGCCTTCCTCGACCGTCTCGGGATGAACGACTACCTGGACCGCAGGTTCGGCACCCTCTCCGAAGGCGAGCGCAAGCGCACCCTCATCGCCCGCGCCCTGATGACCGACCCCGAGCTGCTGCTCCTCGACGAGCCCGCCGCGGGACTCGACCTGGGCGGCCGTGAAGACCTGGTGCGCAGGCTCGGCCGGCTCGCCAGTGATCCCGTCGCACCCTCCATGATCATGGTCACCCACCATGTCGAGGAGATCGCCCCGGGCTTCACCCACGTTCTCCTGATCCGGCAGGGCCAGGTGCTTGCCGCCGGACCGCTGGAGATCGAGCTCACCTCACGCAATCTCTCGCGCTGCTTCGGACTTCCCTTGATCGTCGAGCAGGTCGGCCAGCGCTGGACCGCCCAGGGTCTACCCATGACCTGAGCGGTGGTCTGTCGGTGGCAGGACAGCGGTCCTACCATGAGCTGATGGACATGGACGCTTGGGTCTGGTGGCTGATCGGCGCCGTCGCGCTCGGAATCCCGCTTGTGATGACCGCGATGCCCGAATTCGGCATGTGCGCGGTGGGCGCCGTCGCCGCTGCCGTCGTCGCCGCCCTCGGCGGTGGAATCGTCCTCCAGGTCATGGCCTTCGTGATCGTGTCGGTCGCGCTGGTCGCCGTCGTTCGCTCCATCGCGAACACGCATCGTACGCAACGCCCGTCGTTTGCCAGCGGTATCGACGCCCTGAAGGGCAAACAAGCCGTGGTCCTGGAGACTGTCGACGGCTCCGGCGGACGCATCAAACTCGCCGGCGAGGTCTGGTCGGCGCGACCGCTCGACGGGACACTGAGCTACGACGTCGGGCAGCAGGTCGACGTGGTGGAGATCGAGGGTGCCACCGCCATCGTCATGTGAGGGGCCGTCAGGACATGGGGGAGCGGCTACGAAAGCGTCATCCTGGAAGTACGGTGCCGCGGGCAGCCGGTCAGCATGACGGGGGTCCGCGGTGCGGGGGCGCGTGTGCCAATTGCAAGGGCGCGCTGGTGTGTTCGTGCGCTGGGCGCGGGCGCGGTTCGAGCGGCGTGTATGGCGTTGCGGACGTATCACGCGCTACGGAAATCCCGCGCGCTTCGTCCGCACCGGAGTGCATCACGCCGTGGCGTGGGCAGAGAACCTGCTTGGAACGGGCCGGAGTTGGCCGAAGCCGCCCGCCGCACGTGGGCATCTGACAGACTCGACAGCAAGATCTACAACAACTTCAGATCTTCCGGGAAATACCGAGGCATGAAGGGTACGGGGAAGCCGCCATGGCATCGATCATCATCGTCCTGGTCATTCTGGTGGTGCTGGTCTTCATCGCCCTGATCAAGACGATCCAGGTCATCCCGCAAGCCAGCGCGGCCATCGTGGAGCGTTTCGGACGCTACACGCGCACACTCAACGCCGGCCTCAATATCGTCGTCCCCTTCATAGACTCCATCCGCAACCGCATCGACCTGCGCGAACAGGTCGTGCCGTTCCCTCCGCAGCCGGTGATCACCCAGGACAACCTGGTCGTCAACATCGACACCGTCATCTATTACCAGGTCACCGACGCACGCGCCGCGACCTACGAGGTGGCCAGCTACATCCAGGCCATCGAGCAGCTCACGGTCACCACGCTCCGCAACATCATCGGCGGCATGGACCTGGAGCGGACCCTCACCTCCCGCGAGGAGATCAACGCGGCCCTGCGCGGCGTGCTCGACGAGGCCACCGGCAAGTGGGGTATCCGCGTCAACCGTGTCGAACTGAAGGCGATCGAACCGCCGACCTCCATCCAGGACTCGATGGAGAAGCAGATGCGCGCCGACCGTGACAAGCGCGCGGCCATCCTTCAGGCCGAAGGTGTCCGGCAGTCCGAGATCCTGCGTGCCGAAGGTGAGAAGCAGTCCGCGATCCTGCGTGCCGAAGGCGAGGCCAGGGCTCAGGCCCTGCGCGCCGAAGGTGAGGCGCAGGCCATCCGTACCGTCTTTGAGTCCATCCACGCCGGCGACGCGGACCAGAAGCTGCTGTCTTACCAGTACCTGCAGATGCTCCCGAAGATCGCCGAAGGCGACGCCAACAAGCTCTGGATCGTGCCCAGTGAGATCGGCGACGCCCTCAAGGGACTCTCCGGCGCCATCGGGAACTTCGGCCCGAGCGGCGGCAGCAACGGCACGAGCGGCAAGCAGCTGCGCGAGCAGCCTCCCATCGACTGACGACGGGCGTACGCCCGGAAGGCAGCGCGGCGCAGACCGCGCTCTGCCTCCGCGGCAGTCGTGAGACAGGGCCGGACGTGTGCACGCCCGGCCCTGCGCTGTCTCGTGCGGCGCGCCGGCGTGTCCTACGCGGCGTGCTGCACCAGCCACTGCGGCAGGCTCTCCTGCCCGTCCCGGCTCAGTGCCAGCAGCATCGCGTCCGCGGGCGTCGGCTCGAACGGCTGCCGCAGCAGCGGCATGCCCGCCTGCTCCGGAGTGCGGTTCGCCTTGCGGTGGTTGTCCTCCGCGCAGGACGCGACCGTGTTCAGCCAGGAGTCCGCGCCGCCCAGCCGACCGCGGCACCACATGGTCGACGGTGGTCGCCCGCCGCCCGCAGTAAGCGCACCGGTGCTGGTCCCGCACCAGCACACCACGCCTCGACCAGGGCGCCCGTCTTCGGAACGGCACCCGGACGTACCGGCACAGCCTGATCACCCGGGGCACCGGAAGGTCGACGGCGGCCGCCCGCATGCGCAGCGCGGGGTGAGCCTGCTCGACGACCGCCTTGTCCTGGAGCACCAGCACGACGGCTCGGTTCATCGTCACCGTCGACAGCGGCTCGAAGCTCGCGTTCAGCACCAGCGTCTCCCGCATCCTCGCCCACCTCCCGTAGCGCTGGCCCACCCCCTCGGCGGACTGGGATCAACTCTGGCCGGGCACGCCGGGATGGACAACGCAATAAAAACTGCCCGCCTCCGACCACGGTCAAGGTCGAAGGCGGGCAAACGTTCGGTGAAGTCTGCGCGCGGGCAGGACAACGGCTGCCGAGCGCCCTGGAGCACCCGGCAGCATTGTCACCCCTCCGCGGGCGCCGCGTACTCGCCGATCAGCTGGGCACGCGCCAGCGTGTGGAACCGCAGGTTGAAACCCACGACGGCAGGGGTCGCGTCCGAGTCGGGACCCAGCTTCTCCTGGTCCACCGCATACACCGTGAACACATACCGGTGCGCCGCGTCCCCGGCCGGCGGCGCGGCGCCGCCGAAGTCCTTGGTCCCGTAGTCGTTGCGCACCTGAACCGCGCTGTCCGGCAATCCCTCGAACTTGCCGCTTCCGGCACCCGCCGGCAACTCCGTCACCGAGGCCGGGATGTCGAACACGGACCAGTGCCAGAACCCGCTGCCCGTCGGAGCGTCGGGGTCGTAGCACGTGACGGCGAAGCTCTTGGTCTCCGGCGGGAAGCCCTCCCACCGCAGCTGCGGCGAGGTGTTCCCGGCCGCGTAGACCTGGGCGTCCTTGAGCACCGCCCCCGCTTTGACGTCCTCGCTCAGCACCGTGAACGACGGCACCTGCGGATGGAATTCATGGGGGAGCGGCGGCCTCTTGAGCTCGGTCACGACGGCACCTCCTGATCGGCTGACAACTCTCGTCCCCGAGCCTAGGACCTAAAACCAGCTGCGGCTGGCTGCCGACCTCCGACAGCCACTGATTCAGATAAGCCGCCCAGTCCGTCGCCCTGATAGTCGTGCAGGCCCACCTGGAACGACCGGTAGGAGTCGCTGCCCTCGCTGAACAGGCCGGGCTTCTTGTCCATCTCCAGGACGACGTCCATCTCCCGGTCGTCGGCCACGAAGCTCAGCTCGACCTGGTTCAGCCCCCGGTACTGCTGCGGCGGATGGAACTCGATCTCCTGGTAGAACGGCAGCCGCTGGCGTGTGCCGCGGATGTGGCCACGTTCCAGGTCCGCGGTCTTGAAGCGGAACCCGAGCCGTGCGAAGGCGTCCAGGATCGCCTGCTGCGCCGGCAGCGGGTGCACGTTGATCGGGTCGAGGTCACCCGAGTCCACCGCGTGCGCGATCTCCAGCTCCGTGGTCACGCCGATGTGCATCCCGTGCAGCGTGTGCCCGGCGAACTGGTGATCGGCGTCTCCCAGGGAATCTCCAGCCCGAACGGCACCGTGTGCACCGCCTCGGCCTGCAGCTTGAACGCCCCGCCCAGCCGCACCTTCGGTGAACTCGATGTTCTGCTTGTACTCCTGGTCGTCATGGCCTTCGACCTCGACCCGGGCCTGCAGACCGACCGACAGCCCCTGGATCTGCTGGTCAACCGACCCGCCCTGGATCCGCACCTCTCCCTGGACGACGCCACCCGGCACCACGTTGCCTCGGTCAGCACCGTCTCCACCGAAGCGCCACCGGCCCCCAGACTCGCAAGCAGCCGCTTGAACCCCATGTCTCTCCTCCCCCAGGCTCTGCCTGTGGTCTGCGTGCATCCTTCTTCACACGTATACGCGAACTGATCGCGTCCGGTTCCGCGCCCTCATCCTGGCAGCCGGGGGAGCGCTCCCGCCGCGCAATGGCCCATCCCCTGTGCACTACGCTCGGTCCCCATGATCGCGGCCCCCGACCGTACGCCCCTCACCCGGGATTTCTTCGACCGTCCCGTGCTGGACGTGGCACCCGACCTCCTGGGCCGCATGCTCGTACGCAACACACCGGACGGCCCGATCGAACTCCGTCTCACCGAGGTGGAGGCATACGACGGGCGAGGTCGACCCCGGCTCGCATGCGTATCGCGGTCGCACGCCGCGCAACGAGGTGATGTTCGGTCCTCCCGGGCATGCGTACGTCTACTTCACCTACGGCATGTGGCACTGCCTGAATCCGTGTGCGGCCCGCCGGGCCGGGCCGAGGGGTGCTGCTGCGGGCCGGAGAGATCACCATGGGCGCAGATCTTGCTCGCAAACGTCGGCTTTCGGCCCGATATGACAAGGAACTGGCCAAAGGCCCTGCCCGGCTGGCCACGGCCCTGGACGTGGACCGTGACCTCAACGGCACGGACCTCTGCGCCGGAGCGGAAGCCCCCCTCGGACTGCTCGCACGGCACTCCGAGCCGCCCGGACCAGGTACGCAGCGGTCCTCGTACGGGAGTGGCGGGTGCAGGCGGGGTGCATCCCTGGCGCTTCTGGATCGCCGACGACCCGACGGTGAGCCCTTACCGCCCCCACGTGCCCCGGCGCCGTCGAACTTGACTCGACCTTGGCGGCTCCGTAATGTAGTCCGAGCCGCTTGAACGGGGTACGGCCTTGAGTCCACACCTGGAAGCGGCCAACCAACTACCTACGATTCACCCTCAGCGGGGTGCGTATTTTGCATGCCGAAATTCGATACCGCCGAGGCTGACGGACTCGCTTTTGGGAGTTGTCAGGGAATCGGCTAACGTAGTGAATGTCGAAAGGCCGCAAGGCTCAACTAGACGCCCCGTTCCGACCGGGAATCGGACCTGAAAGGGTCTGATAGAGTCGGAGACGCAAGACGAAGGGAAACGCCCGGAGGAAAGCCGCGAGAACTTAGGTTCTGAGGTGAGTACAAAGGAAGTGTCCGTTCCTTGAGAACTCAACAGCGTGCTAAAAGTCAACGCCAGATATGTTGATACCCCGTCTTCTGATTCGGTTTTCCGGGTTGGGACGTGGTTCCTTTGAAGAAAAAACACAGCGAGGACGCTGTGAACCCTCTGATTATTCCTCGGGGGGTTCCGCTCTCGTGGTGTCTCACCAGGATATCCGGGAAGACATTCACGGAGAGTTTGATCCTGGCTCAGGACGAACGCTGGCGGCGTGCTTAACACATGCAAGTCGAACGATGAACCTGCTTCGGTGGGGGATTAGTGGCGAACGGGTGAGTAACACGTGGGCAATCTGCCCTTCACTCTGGGACAAGCCCTGGAAACGGGGTCTAATACCGGATATGACTCACCGGCCGCATGGTCTGGTGGTGGAAAGCTCCGGCGGTGAAGGATGAGCCCGCGGCCTATCAGCTTGTTGGTGAGGTAATGGCTCACCAAGGCGACGACGGGTAGCCGGCCTGAGAGGGCGACCGGCCACACTGGGACTGAGACACGGCCCAGACTCCTACGGGAGGCAGCAGTGGGGAATATTGCACAATGGGCGAAAGCCTGATGCAGCGACGCCGCGTGAGGGATGACGGCCTTCGGGTTGTAAACCTCTTTCAGCAGGGAAGAAGCGAGAGTGACGGTACCTGCAGAAGAAGCGCCGGCTAACTACGTGCCAGCAGCCGCGGTAATACGTAGGGCGCGAGCGTTGTCCGGAATTATTGGGCGTAAAGAGCTCGTAGGCGGCTTGTCACGTCGGTTGTGAAAGCCCGGGGCTTAACCCCGGGTCTGCAGTCGATACGGGCAGGCTAGAGTTCGGTAGGGGAGATCGGAATTCCTGGTGTAGCGGTGAAATGCGCAGATATCAGGAGGAACACCGGTGGCGAAGGCGGATCTCTGGGCCGATACTGACGCTGAGGAGCGAAAGCGTGGGGAGCGAACAGGATTAGATACCCTGGTAGTCCACGCCGTAAACGGTGGGAACTAGGTGTGGGCGACATTCCACGTCGTCCGTGCCGCAGCTAACGCATTAAGTTCCCCGCCTGGGGAGTACGGCCGCAAGGCTAAAACTCAAAGGAATTGACGGGGGCCCGCACAAGCAGCGGAGCATGTGGCTTAATTCGACGCAACGCGAAGAACCTTACCAAGGCTTGACATACACCGGAAACGTCTGGAGACAGGCGCCCCCTTGTGGTCGGTGTACAGGTGGTGCATGGCTGTCGTCAGCTCGTGTCGTGAGATGTTGGGTTAAGTCCCGCAACGAGCGCAACCCTTGTTCTGTGTTGCCAGCATGCCCTTCGGGGTGATGGGGACTCACAGGAGACCGCCGGGGTCAACTCGGAGGAAGGTGGGGACGACGTCAAGTCATCATGCCCCTTATGTCTTGGGCTGCACACGTGCTACAATGGCAGGTACAATGAGCTGCGATGCCGTGAGGTGGAGCGAATCTCAAAAAGCCGGTCTCAGTTCGGATTGGGGTCTGCAACTCGACCCCATGAAGTCGGAGTTGCTAGTAATCGCAGATCAGCATTGCTGCGGTGAATACGTTCCCGGGCCTTGTACACACCGCCCGTCACGTCACGAAAGTCGGTAACACCCGAAGCCGGTGGCCCAACCCCTTGTGGGAGGGAGCTGTCGAAGGTGGGACTGGCGATTGGGACGAAGTCGTAACAAGGTAGCCGTACCGGAAGGTGCGGCTGGATCACCTCCTTTCTAAGGAGCATTTCTTACTCGGGCTTTCGGTTCGGGTCAGAGGCCAGTACATCGGCGAATGTCTGATGCTGGTTGCTCATGGGTGGAACGTTGACTATTCGATGTTTTTGTTGGTCTGGTCTTTCTAGTACTGCTTCGGCGTGGAACGCAAGATTCAACGGCAGGGAGTGTCGGGCACGCTGTTGGGTGTCTGAGGGTACGGGCTGTATGCGTCTGTCTTCAGTGCCGGCCCCAGTGAACTCGCCTGTGGGGTGGGGTGGTGGGTGGTTGGTCGTTGTTTGAGAACTGCACAGTGGACGCGAGCATCTGTGGCCAAGTTTTTAAGGGCGCACGGTGGATGCCTTGGCACCAGGAACCGATGAAGGACGTGGGAGGCCACGATAGGCCCCGGGGAGCTGTCAACCGAGCTTTGATCCGGGGGTGTCCGAATGGGGAAACCCGGCAGTCGTCATGGGCTGTCACCCGCTGCTGAACACATAGGCAGTGTGGAGGGAACGCGGGGAAGTGAAACATCTCAGTACCCGCAGGAAGAGAAAACAACCGTGATTCCGGGAGTAGTGGCGAGCGAAACTGGATGAGGCTAAACCGTATATGTGTGAGACCCGGCAGGGGTTGCGTGCAGGGGGTTGTGGGAGTCTCTCTTTCGATCAGTCTGCCGGCTGTCGAGGTGAGTCAGAAACCGTTGATGTAGGCGAAGGACATGCGAAAGGTCCGGCGTAGAGGGTAAGACCCCCGTAGCTGAAATATCAACGGCTCGTTTGAGAGTCACCCAAGTAGCACGGGGCCCGAGAAATCCTGTGTGAATCTGGCGGGACCACCCGCTAAGCCTAAATATTCCCTGGTGACCGATAGCGGATAGTACCGTGAGGGAATGGTGAAAAGTACCGCGGGAGGGGAGTGAAATAGTACCTGAAACCGTGTGCCTACAAGCCGTGGGAGCGTCGCGTATGAACATTTATGCTCATACGTCGTGACTGCGTGCCTTTTGAAGAATGAGCCTGCGAGTTTGCGGTGTGTTGCGAGGTTAACCCGTGTGGGGAAGCCGTAGCGAAAGCGAGTCCGAATAGGGCGTTTAGTAGCATGCTCAAGACCCGAAGCGGAGTGATCTAGCCATGGGCAGGTTGAAGCGGAGGTAAGACTTCGTGGAGGACCGAACCCACCAGGGTTGAAAACCTGGGGGATGACCTGTGGTTAGGGGTGAAAGGCCAATCAAACTCCGTGATAGCTGGTTCTCCCCGAAATGCATTTAGGTGCAGCGTCGTGTGTTTCTTGCCGGAGGTAGAGCACTGGATAGGCGATGGGCCCTACCGGGTTACTGACCTTAGCCAAACTCCGAATGCCGGTAAGTGAGAGCACGGCAGTGAGACTGTGGGGGATAAGCTCCATGGTCGAGAGGGAAACAGCCCAGAGCATCGACTAAGGCCCCTAAGCGTATGCTAAGTGGGAAAGGATGTGGAGTCGCAGAGACAACCAGGAGGTTGGCTTAGAAGCAGCCACCCTTGAAAGAGTGCGTAATAGCTCACTGGTCTAGTGATTCCGCGCCGATAATGTAGCGGGGCTCAAGCATACCGCCGAAGTCGTGTCATTGCAGCATGTACTCCTAACGGAGGCTGTGATGGGTAGGGGAGCGTCGTCTGCCGGGTGAAGCAGCACCGGAAGGTAGTTGTGGACGGTTGACGAGTGAGAATGCAGGCATGAGTAGCGATACACACGTGGGAAACGTGTGCGCCGATTGACTAAGGGTTCCTGGGTCAAGCTGATCTGCCCAGGGTAAGTCGGGACCTAAGGCGAGGCCGACAGGCGTAGTCGATGGATAACCGGTTGATATTCCGGTACCCGCTGTGAAGCGTCAAACATTGAATCTAGTGATGCTAAGCCCGTGAAGCCGTTCCGGACCCTTCGGGGAAAGGAAAGTGGTGGAGCCGGTGATCCGAGCTGGTAGTAGGTGAGTGATGGGGTGACGCAGGAAGGTAGTCCATCCCGGGCGGTGGTTGTCCCGGGGTAAGGGTGTAGGGCGTCGGGTAGGTAAATCCGCCTGGCAATAGCCTGAGACCTGATGCCGAGCCGATTGTGGTGAAGTGGATGATCCTATGCTGTCGAGAAAAGCCTCTAGCGAGTTTTACAGTGGCCCGTACCCTAAACCGACTCAGGTGGTCTGGTAGAGAATACTGAGGCGTTCGGGTGAACTATGGTTAAGGAACTCGGCAAAATGCCCCCGTAACTTCGGGAGAAGGGGGGCCATTTCTGGTGATGGACTTTACGTCTTGAGCTGGGGGTGGCCGCAGAGACCAGTGAGAAGCGACTGTTTACTAAAAACACAGGTCCGTGCGAAGCTGTAAGGCGATGTATACGGACTGACGCCTGCCCGGTGCTGGAACGTTAAGGGGACCGGTTAGTCACATTTCGGTGTGGCGAAGCTGAGAACTTAAGCGCCAGTAAACGGCGGTGGTAACTATAACCATCCTAAGGTAGCGAAATTCCTTGTCGGGTAAGTTCCGACCTGCACGAATGGCGTAACGACTTCTTGACTGTCTCAACCATAGGCCCGGTGAAATTGCAGTACGAGTAAAGATGCTCGTTTCGCGCAGCAGGACGGAAAGACCCCGGGACCTTTACTATAGTTTGATATTGGTGTTCGGTTCGGCTTGTGTAGGATAGGTGGGAGACTTTGAAGCATGCACGCCAGTGTGTGTGGAGTCGTTGTTGAAATACCACTCTGGTCGTGCTGGATGTCTAACCTGGGTCCGTGATCCGGATCAGGGACAGTGTCTGATGGGTAGTTTAACTGGGGCGGTTGCCTCCTAAAGAGTAACGGAGGCGCCCAAAGGTTCCCTCAGCCTGGTTGGTAATCAGGTGTTGAGTGTAAGTGCACAAGGGAGCTTGACTGTGAGACTGACGGGTCGAGCAGGTGCGAAAGCAGGGACTAGTGATCCGGCGGTGGCTTGTGGAAGCGCCGTCGCTCAACGGATAAAAGGTACCCCGGGGATAACAGGCTGATCTTCCCCAAGAGTCCATATCGACGGGATGGTTTGGCACCTCGATGTCGGCTCGTCGCATCCTGGGGCTGGAGTCGGTCCCAAGGGTTGGGCTGTTCGCCCATTAAAGCGGTACGCGAGCTGGGTTTAGAACGTCGTGAGACAGTTCGGTCCCTATCCGCTGCGCGCGTTGGAGTCTTGAGAAGGGCTGTCCCTAGTACGAGAGGACCGGGACGGACGGACCTCTGGTGTGCCAGTTGTTCTGCCAAGAGCATGGCTGGTTGGCTACGTTCGGGAGGGATAACCGCTGAAAGCATCTAAGCGGGAAGCCTGCTTCGAGATGAGGACTCCCACCCCCTTGAGGGGTTAAGGCTCCCGGTAGACGACCGGGTTGATAGGCCAGGTATGGAAGCATCGTAAGGTGTGGAGTTGACTGGTACTAATAGGCCGAGGGCTTGTCCATAGACGCTCGCGTCCACTGTGTTTGTTCTCAGGTAACGAACAGTCTTGTCGGCTGAGCAGTTCACTTATTAATTGAAGAGTGTGCTTGTTCGCTGTCCCTGTTCGAATGCCCGTTTTGCGACGGGATAACTGATAGGGTTTCGGTGGTTATAGCGTAGAGGAAACGCCCGGTTACATTTCGAACCCGGAAGCTAAGCTCTACTGCGCCGATGGTACTGCAGGGGGGACCCTGTGGGAGAGTAGGACGCTGCCGAACAATCTTTGGAGGACCCTGTGTCCCAGCGATCACGCTGGGACACAGGGTCCTTTTTGCTTTGTAGAGAACGCGCTGCGCACGCGGTTGCGTAAGAATGACTGTGGTACCGGAGAAACGACTACGGTACCGAAGACAGGAGTCATGGAAATGTCCACCAACTCTCCCGACGAGCGACCGGAACGCGAGGAGCGTCGCCGGGACAGTGGTGACCGCGGCGGTTACCAGAACGGTCCGCGACGTGACACCGACCGCGGTGGCCCTGCCCGACGCAGCGAACGAGACAGCAATCGCGACCGAAGCCGTGACCACAGCGGCCCGCGTTTCGGCGAACGCCGCGATGACCGCAGGGACTCCGACCGCGGCGACCGTAGGGAACACGGCGGATTCCGTCGGGACGACAACCGCGATGGAAGCCACCGAGCCCGTGACGACAGGGACCGCGGAGACCGCGACCGGGGCGCGGGCGCACGCCCCTCCTTCCGTCGGGATGACCGGCCGAGCGGTCCGCGTCGCGACGATCGATTCAGCGGTGGGCCGCGCCGTCATGACAGCCACGGAGACGGTCGGCGCGGTACTGACCAGGACCGGGACCGCGGGTTCCGCAGGGACGGAGACCGTCCCGGCTACCAGCGCGACGACCGCGGCGGGTACCGCGGAGACAGCGCTCGCAACGATCGCGACGGTAATCGGCGTGACGATCGCCGTGATGACCGTGGTGGATTCCGACGTGACGACCGCGGCGGTTCTCAGCGTGATGACCGTGGCGGTTTCCGACGTGACGACCGCGGTGGATCACCCCAGCGTGACGACCGCGGTGGGTTCCGTGGCGACACCCGTGGTGGATTCCGGCGCGATGATCGTGGCGGATCACCCCAGCGTGACGACCGCGGCGGTTCTCAGCGTGATGACCGTGGCGGTTTCCGACGTGACGACCGTGGCGGATCACCCCAGCGTGACGACCGCGGTGGGTTCCGTGGCGACACCCGTGGTGGATTCCGGCGCGATGATCGTGAGAACCACCGACGTGACGACCGAGGCGGATCACCTCAGCGTGACGACCGCGGCGGTTTTCGGCGCGATGACCGCGGCGGTTCCCAGCGTGATGACCGTGGCGGATTCCGCCGTGACGACCGTGGTGAAGTGCGTCGGGACGGGCCTCATGGGGGATTCCGGCACGATGACCGCCGTGACGATCGACGTGATGGCCGAGGTGACGATCGGCGAGAGGAACACCGGCGGAGTGAGCGCGGTGGGTTCCACCGCGACGACAACCGAGGTGGCCGCACCGGAGAGTTCCGCGGTCGCGACGACCGCCCGCGTGGCCCGCGCCGTGACGACCGGCGCGACGAAGGCCGCGGTCGGACCGGCGGATACCGAGGCCGCGACGACCGACACGGTGGCGACGACCGCCGTGGCGGCGACCGACGAGACGCTGGCCGGTACCGCGACGAGCGTGACCGCAGCCGCGAGCGTGATCGCGAACCCATCAGGCGCCTGCCGATTCCCGAGGAAGTAACGGGCGAGGAGATCGACGGCGGAGTACGACAGGAGCTGCAGAGCCTCCCCAAGACACTGGCCGAAGACGTAGCCAAGAACCTCGTGATGGTCGCGCGACTCATCGACGAGGACCCCGAAGGCGCCTACGGGTACTCCAAGGTCGCCCTGCGACTGGCGTCCAGGGTCGCTGCAGTACGCGAAGCCGCAGGTTTCGCCGCGTACGCCAACCAGGTCTACGGCGAGGCACTTGCCGAATTCCGGGCCGCCAGGCGGATGACCGGCAACGTGGACCTGTGGCCCGTCATGGCCGACTGCGAGCGGGGACTCGGCCGCCCGGAGAAGGCGCTCGACATGGCAGGCGCGCACGAGGTGAACAAGCTGGACAAGGCGGGACAGGTCGAAATGCGACTCGTGGCCGCCGGCGCCCGGCGCGACATGGGACAGCTCGACGCCGCCATCGTCACCCTTCAGAGTCCCGAGCTGGCCTCGCACACCGTGCAGCCGTGGACCGCACGTCTGCGTTACGCGTACGCCGATGCGCTGCTCGCCGCAGACCGTTCGGACGAGGCCCGTGAATGGTTCGCCAAGGCCATCGAGTCGGACAAGGACGGCAGCACGGACGCCTCGGACCGGCTTGCGGAGCTCGACGGCGTCGAGTTCATGGACGCCCTGGATGAGACAGCAGAAACGGACGAAGACGCGGTTTTGGCCCGGAGCCTGGACACGGCCTCCGAAGCAACCCCTGCCTCTGCCCCTGCCCAGGACATGGACATGGAGCAGGCTCCGGACACCGACACCGACACCGACGGCGACGGCGACGGCGAGGCTGACACCAGCACGGATGCGGATGCGGATGCCCGTACGGAAGCCGATACCGACGCAGTGAGCGAGGTCGACCCGCAGCGCAAGGAAGCGGACACGCTAGGAGCGCACGGTTCGGACGCGCCCGGCGTACGCGGCGCGGGGGAACAGGACTCCTAGGGATCGCGATCAACCAGTAGCACCATGTTGTCGATGTCCCTGGTGGGCGGGGGAAACCGCGCACCAGGGACATCGGTCACAACGCTTCTGGGGTGACGCTGCGCAGCACGAGCCCGGTAGCCGGTTTGGGGCCGAAGGATGTCGACTTGCGCGGCATCATGACCCCCTGCCGGGCGAGGTCCCGCACGACGTCCTCACGAACTGGATGCATCAGGACGGCCGTGCCGCCGTCGCGTTCCGCCTTCGCGACGGCGGCGGCCGTGTCATGGATGTACGCGATGTGCTCCGGGGTGTCCGGAATCCTCCAGACGTGGTCGAGCAGGGCCGTGTGCAGGACCGTCGCGTCCAGGCTGCGCCAGGAAGCAGGTCGGCCCGCGGGAACCGCACGGTCCAGCAGGCCGGGAGCGGGACGGTCGACGAGATGGAAGGTGCCGTCGCCCGCCAGCAGGAAGGCGTTGCTCTCCGCATGGGCCTTGGCAAGCGACTCAAGGGCGTCGTCCAGCGATCCGTCCACCGTACGGACATGGAAGTGACCCGCGAGCGCGGCCACGGCGTCGGGAACCGCCAGCCGGTGCAGCAGACGGTGGATCGCCCGCACCCTCAACGGATAGCGCGCGGTGTCCACCAAAAGGACGAGCCCGAAGTCCCAGGGGCTCGGCGACCGGTGCTCCGCGCGTAGCCGCAGATAGGTGGCCCAGCGGTGATGGCCGTCCGCGATCAGGGCCTGGCGTCGGGCGAGGTCGGCGCGGACCTCGCCGATCTCATCGGGATCCGTCACCGACCACAGGCGATGGCGGACACCGTCCTCCGTGGTGGTGGTGAGCAGCGCTGCGCGCCCGATCGCCCGTTCGATGATGGTCGCGGTACCTTTGGCGCCGGTACCCGCCGACGTCCCTCGGGCCGTGTCCGGGGCGGAATTGCCGCGGTAGGTCAGCAGCAGCGGCTCCAGGTTCGCGGCCGTGGCACGCATCAGATCGGCGCGCTCCGCGACGATCTGCGGCATCACGTCCTCGTGGGGCAGGACGACGCCCTGTGCGGCCTCGGACAGGCGCAGTGCACCGATGACGCCGCGCTGGAAGTGGCCGCCGGCCCACTGCTCGTAGACGTAGAAGCCGGGCTCCTCATCGGTGGCGAGGATGCCCGAGGCGAGCCATCGGCTGAGTGTGTCCGCCGCCTGCTCGGTGTGGGTGACCGAGGAGGTGGCCTGCGGGAGGATCAGCCGGACGATGTTGTACGGGTCGGCGGACTCCAGATGGTGCAGGCCGTCGGGGCGCACCACCACGTCGTACGGCGGTGAGGTGACGGCCGCGAGGCTGCCGACACGCTCCCGGACATAGCGGACGCCCCTGAACGGGATCAGGTCAAGGCCGTCGCCTGCCGGACCCGGGCCTGGATCTTCAGCGGGACCTGCAGAGTTCATTGCTGCATCGTATGTGCGTCCGGTGATGTCAGTGGCATACGGGATGATCTGGAAGTGGGCGCGGACGCCGGGGGCGGACTCCGGGGCGTGCGCGCGGCTGGAAGTGTGAGCGATCGAGGAGCGAGGCGTGATGAGCCAGACCGTCAGGACACGGCCGGCGGGCAGTGATCGGGAGCTGAGCCGGGCCTATGACACGGCGCTGCTCGACCTGGACGGAGTCGTGTACGCGGGTGGCCTCGCGATCGCCCACGCGGTGCGCTCGCTCGGAACGGCCCGTGCGGACGGCATGCACCTCGCCTATGTGACCAACAATGCCCTGCGTACACCCGACACGGTCGCCGGGCATCTGACGGAGCTGGGCATCGAGACGGTGGCCTCGGACGTCATCACCTCGGCCCAGGCCGTGGCCCGGCTCATCAGCGATCAGATTCCGCCGGGGTCGCGGGTGTTGGTGGTCGGCGGAGAGGGGCTGCGGGTCGCGCTGCGCGAGCGGGGTCTTGTGCCGGTGGACTTCGCCGACGATGAGCCGGCGGCGGTCGTGCAGGGCTACGGAGGACCTGACCTGACATGGGGCAGGTTCTCGGAGGCCTGTTACGCCATCGCGCGGGGAGCGCCCTGGTTCGCGTCCAACACCGATCTGACGATCCCGAGCGGGCGGGGCATCGCCCCGGGAAACGGCGCGGCCGTGGAGGTGGTCCGGATCGCCACCGGCGCCGAGCCGCAGGTCGCGGGCAAGCCGCTGCCTCCGATGCACCGCGAGACGATCCTGCGCACCGGTGCCGAGCGGCCACTGGTCATCGGTGACCGCTTGGACACCGACATCGAAGGGGCCTTCGAGGGAGGTGTGGACTCGCTGCTGGTCCTCACCGGCGTGACCGATGCCGCGCAGCTGCTCGCCGCCCCGGTGCGGCACCGTCCCACCTATGTCGACGCCGACCTGCGCGGGCTGCTGACGAGCCAGCCGGACGTGGTGCCGGGCGGCGGCGACGCGGGCGACGGTCGGGATGAGGTGTTCCGGTGCGGGGGCTGGAGGGCCGCGGCCGGACCCGAGCGGCTGGAACTCGACGGTGAGGGTGCCGCGCTCGACGGGCTGCGGGCCCTGTGCGCGGCGGCCTGGACGGCGGCCGGGGACGGTACATGTCACCTTGATACCGAGAAGGCAGTGGCACGACTGGGGCTTTGAGTCTTCGTACGGGGCGAGCGGTGGCCTGGGGCGTTGTGGCGGCTTGTCGCATGCGCGGCCCGTGGTGATGAGGCCGGCAGGACGGAAGGGGGAGGTCTGGCGGCAGATCGGTTAGGTTAACCTAACCTTTGTGTTGGTCGACAGTCTCTCAGAGAAGTCCGCGGGCGCCGCTTCGGCGCCGCGTGGCCGGCGGGCGGCGATACGCGGCGTGGGGCTGCTGGTCGCCGTTGCGTTGCTGGTGCTCGTCGCGGTCGCGAGCCTTGCCATCGGTGCGAAGCCCCTGCCGTTGAGCCAGGTGTGGCACGGTCTCTTCCAGGACTCCGGGAGCTACGGCGACGTGGTCGTGGGCGAGCGGCTGTGGCGCACGGTGCTCGGGCTGCTGGCCGGTGCCGCGCTCGGGCTGTCCGGCGCGGTCCTGCAGGCGCTCACCCGCAACCCTCTGGCCGACCCCGGGCTGCTCGGCATCAATGCTGGAGCCTCGGCGGCCGTCGTCACCGCGCTCACCTTCTTCGGCGTCACCTCGCCGGCTGGATATGTGTGGTTCGCGTTCGCTGGTGCCGCCGTGGTGGGTGTGCTCGTCTACGTACTCGGCGGCAGCCGCAGCGCCACCCCCGTACGGCTCGCGTTGGCCGGCACGGCGCTCACCGCGGCGCTCTCCGGATACCTCCAAGCCGTGATGATCACGGACGATGCAGCGCTCGGCAAGATGCGCTTTTGGACCGTTGGCTCGCTGGCGTCGGCGAACCCCACCACCATCGAGCAGGTACTGCCGTTCCTCGCCGTGGGCACGGTCCTCGCGCTCGGGCTCGCCCGGCCGCTGAACGCCGTGGCGATGGGCGACGACACGGCCCGCGCGCTGGGCGCCCACCTCACCCGGACCCGCGCGCTGGCCATGCTCGCGGCGACCCTGCTGTGCGGGGCGGCGACCGCGGCCTGCGGGCCGATCGCGTTCGTCGGGCTGATGGTGCCGCATGCCGTGCGCTCCTTCACGGGCCCCGATCTGCGCTGGATCCTGCCGTACGCCACCGTGCTGGCGCCGGTTTTGCTGCTCGGCTCCGACATCGTCGGCCGCCTTGTGGCACGTCCCGCGGAACTGCAGGTGGGCATCGTCACCGCGGTCGTCGGCGGCCCGGTCTTCCTCTATCTCGTACGGCGACGGAGGGTGGCGCAGCTGTGAGAGCTCGGTATGTCCGCGGCGGACGGTTCTCCGTGCGGTTCGACGTACGGGCGCTGGTCGTCGTCCTGCTGCTGGCGCTGCTCGCGCTGGCCGCCGGTGTCCTGCTGATCGGTACCGGTGACTTCGCCATCCCCGCCGGGGACGTGCTGCGCACCCTCGCCGGCGGTGGTGACCCCGGGCAGGAGTTCATCATTCATGAACTGCGGCTGCCACGGGTGCTGGTCGGACTCCTGGTGGGTGGTGCGCTCGGACTCGGCGGGGCGCTCTTCCAGGCCGTTTCGCGCAATCCGCTGGGCAGTCCCGATGTGCTCGGCCTCGGACAGGGCTCCACGGCGGGCGCGCTGGTGATGATCGTGCTCTTCTCCGGCAGCGCCACCGAAGTCGCACTCGGATCACTCGTGGGCGGTCTGGTGACGGGGCTCGTCATCTATGTGCTGGCCTGGAGACGCGGCGTGCACGGGTTCCGACTCGTGCTCGTCGGTATCGGTGTCGCGGCTGTGGTCACCGCCGTCAACGGCTATCTGCTCACCAAGGCCGATCTCGTCGACGCGGCACGCGCCGTCGTCTGGATGACGGGGTCCTTGAACGGGCGTGACTGGGAACAGGTCTGGCCGCTGCTCGCGCTGTGCGCCGTTCTCGTGCCGCTCGCGCTGGCGAACGCGCGTCCGCTGCGGATGCTGGAGATGGGCGACGACGTGGCATATGCGCTCGGGGTGCGTGTGGAGCGGACCAGGATGCTGTTGATGCTGGCCGCCGTGCTGCTCACCTCGGCCGCTACCGCGGCGGCCGGTCCGGTCGGCTTCGTCGCTCTCACCGCACCGCAGCTCGCCAGGCGCCTCACCCGTTCACCGGGCCCGAACCTGCTTCCCGCGCTGGTCATGGGGGCGGCCCTGCTGGTCGCCGCCGACTGGGCCGCACAGCGGGCCTTCGGCGCGGACCAGTTGCCCGTCGGTGTGGTGACCGGTGTGCTCGGCGGGGTGTATCTGCTGTGGCTGCTGGTCACGGAGCGCAGGGCGGGCCGCATATGAAGACCGCCGAGCCCGGCGACCCGCCGAAAGCGTGCCAGCAGGCCCTTGACCATCGGCCACCGATCACCATCAGGAGCGTGTCCCCGTGAACCGGCTCATCGCCGAGAACGTGACCCTCGGCTACGACCAGCGCGTCATCGCGGAGCAGCTGTCGGTCGAGATACCCGATCACTCCTTCACGGTGATCGTGGGGCCCAACGCATGTGGCAAGTCGACGCTGCTCAGGGCGTTGTCGAGGATGCTCAGACCGGCGCAGGGCAGGGTGCTGCTCGACGGGCAGGTCATCGGGTCGATGCCGGCGAAGAAAGTGGCCAGGACCCTTGGGCTGCTGCCGCAGTCGTCGATCGCGCCGGAGGGGATCACCGTCGGCGACCTGGTGGCCCGTGGCCGCTACCCGCATCAGGGGCTGCTGCGGCAGTGGTCCGCCGACGACGAACGCATTGTCGACGAGTCCATGAGGTCGACCGGTGTCGCCTCGCTTGCCGATCGCTATGTCGACGAACTCTCCGGTGGCCAGCGGCAGCGGGTGTGGATCGCCATGGCGCTGGCGCAGCAGACGCCGCTGCTGCTCTTGGACGAGCCGACCACATACCTGGACATCCAGCACCAGATCGATGTGCTCGACCTCTGCGCCGAGCTGCACGAGGAGCAGGGCAGGACCCTCGTCGCGGTGCTGCACGACCTCAACCACGCGGCCCGGTACGCCACTCATCTCATCGCGCTCCGTGCGGGCCGCGTTATCGCCGAGGGTACGCCCGCCGACATCGTCACGGCCGAGCTGGTCCGCGATGTCTTCGGACTTGACTGCCAGATCATCGAGGATCCCGCGACCGGCACCCCACTGGTCGTGCCCGCCGCACGCAGAGCACGCGCCGCGCGCCAGGCGGTCGCGGCGGACTGAGCCACACGTTCGCGGGGCACCGCGCCTCGTCCGTGAACGGCGCGGTCTTGCTCGTGAACGGCGCGCTGCCTGCGGTTCGCCTGCGTTCGCATGCGCCGCCGTGCGGTTTTCGGTCGCTCATATGAGGCTTCTGAGCCGGAGCAGGTCGCGGAATCCGGCCTCCAGTCTGACCCGGCCCGCGCCCCAGGCCTGGGGGAAGCTCAGCGTGCCGCTGACCATGGCCACCAGATCGTCTCCGGTCATCGCGAGCCGGATCTGTGCCCGGTGTCGCGGGGGCCCGGGCACGGTGTCCGTCACTTCGATCCTGCCCTGGGTGAGGCGGCCGGTGAAGGTGGTGCCGAGGTCGGTGATGTGGCAGCTCACGGAGCGGTCCAGGGTGGCTGTCCTGCGTACCTCGTCATGAGCCGAGGCCAGATTCTCCGAGAGTCTGTCGAGCGCGGCGCGGCACTCCTCGATCGTCGCCATCGTGACCGACGGTACCCCAGCCGTACACGGTAGCGTCAGGGCATGAGCGACTCCATGGCAGGTCCGGAGCGTCCGGCGCCGCATCCCGTGCCGTCCGGCCCTTCGGCACCCCGGCCCGCGGCGCCGGGCGTCCCCGTGCCCGGCCCGGCACCGGCGCCCGGGGCTAGGCCCGTGCCCGGCGCGCCCCGGACCGTGGCGCCCGCGCCCCGGAGCCCGGTGGAGCCCCCGGCCGAGACTCCCGGCGAAACCCCGGCCGCGGAACAGCAGCCTCCGGCCGTGCCGCACGACGCAGCCGCTCCCGGGCCGCTCGGTGTCGAACGCACTCCCACCGGGCATGCCGAGGTCGACGCTCAGCTCCAGCGCCTGGCCGATGCCGACCACCTCGCTACCGACGGACATATGGAGGTGTACGAGGATGTGCACCGGGGGCTGCGCGACGCACTGACCGCGCTCGACACGCGCCCAGGGCCTCTGCCACCCACGGCAGGACCTGGCGGATTCGATACGAGGAGCTGAACCGAACGTGGCAGGAGTGGCACGCCGCCGCCTCGATGCCGAGCTGGTCCGCCGTAAGCTCGCCCGCTCGCGCGAGCACGCGGGGCAGTTGATCGCCGCCGGACGGGTGAGTGTCGGCGGCAGCACCGCGCTCAAATCCGCCACCCAGGTGGCGACCAGCGCGGCGATCGTGATCGCCGAGGACTCCGGCGATCCCGACTACGTCTCGCGCGGCGGCCATAAACTCGCTGGTGCCTTCGCGGCCTTCGTGCCCCGCGGGCTGCGGGTCGAGGGACGTCGCGCCCTGGACGCCGGGGCGTCGACCGGGGGCTTCACGGATGTGCTGCTGCGGGCCGGCGCCGCGCAGGTCGTCGCGGTCGACGTCGGCTACGGGCAGCTCGCCTGGTCGTTGCAGAGCGATGAACGCGTCACGGTCAAGGACCGCACGAATGTGCGCGATCTGACCCTCGAAGCCATCGACGGGCAGCCGGTGGACCTGGTGGTCGGTGATCTCTCCTTCATCCCGCTTGGCCTCGTCCTGCCCGCGTTGGTGCGCTGCGCGGCGCCCGACGCCGATCTGGTGCTGATGGTCAAGCCGCAGTTCGAGGTCGGCAGGGAGCGGCTGGGCAGCGGGGGAGTGGTGCGCAGTTCGCAGCTGCGGGCCGAGGCCGTGCGCGGGGTCGCCCAGCAGGCCCATGGCCTGGGACTCGGAATCCTGGGTGTCACGGCGAGCCCACTGCCGGGCCCGTCCGGAAATGTCGAGTATTTTCTGTGGCTGCGTGCCGGGGCGCCCGATCTTGACCCGGCGGATGTGGACCGTGCAGTGGCGGAGGGGCCGCGTTGACTCAGAGCCGAGCTCGTACTGTTTTCCTCCTCGCGCACACCGGGCGGCCTGCGGCCGTGCGCAGTGCCGAGCTCGTCGTGCAGGGGCTGCTCCGCGCCGGCCTGGGCGTGCGCGTCCTGGAGTCCGAGGCGCCCGATCTGCCGCTGCCGCCTTCCGTCGAGCTGATTCCCGAGGCCACCCCGGAGTCGCTGGACGGTTGCGAGCTGCTGATCGTGCTCGGCGGGGACGGCACGCTGCTGCGGGGTGCGGAATTCGCACGGGCCTCCGGCGTGCCCATGCTGGGGGTCAACCTCGGCCGTGTCGGGTTCCTCGCGGAGGCCGAGCGGGACGATCTCGACAAGGTGGTCGACCGGGTGGTGACCCGGACCTACGAGGTCGAAGAACGGATGACCGTCGATGTGGTGGTGCACAGCAACGGCGATGTGGTGCACACCGACTGGGCGCTCAACGAGGCCGCCGTGCAGAAAGTGTCGCCCGAGCGGATGCTGGAGGTCGTCCTGGAGGTGGACGGGCGGCCCGTCACCGGATTTGGCTGCGACGGCATCGTCTGCGCCACGCCCACCGGCTCCACTGCCTACGCCTTCTCCGCGGGCGGGCCCGTGGTGTGGCCGGAGGTGGAGGCGCTGCTCATGGTGCCGATCAGCGCGCACGCGCTGTTCGCCAAGCCCCTGGTCACCTCGCCTCATTCGGTGCTCGCCGTGGAGGTGCAGCCGCACACTCCGCACGGGGTGCTCTGGTGCGACGGGCGGCGCACCATCGGGCTGCCCCCGGGGGCACGGGTCGAGGTGCGGCGAGGGGCCGTTCCGGTCCGTCTCGCCCGTCTGCACCATGCGTCCTTCACCGACCGGCTGGTCGCCAAATTCGCGCTGCCCGTGTCGGGATGGCGCGGGGCGCCTAACTGACGGCCGCCTGACGGCGGCGTGTGTGCCCGCGTGCGGGCCGGGCGTGGCACCGGACGTGTTCCGTTCTGCATGCTCATGTGTCTCAGCATGCGACGGTCGGCACGTCTCGCACCATGAGGATCACCCCACTATTGACCTGGGGAAAGCCTCACCCCCGAGTGGGTGACACCGGCCGTCCGGCCGCCGCCGTCACCTGCGTCTTCACCGTTTCGACGTAGGGCCCGTCGCACAGCCGGTCCTCGACCTCGTAAGGTCAGGGACGTGTTGGAGGAGATGCGGATACGGTCGCTCGGAGTCATCGACGACGCGGTCGTCGAGCTGTCGCCCGGGTTCACCGCTGTCACGGGTGAGACCGGCGCGGGCAAGACGATGGTCGTCACCAGCCTGGGCCTGCTGCTCGGTGGGCGCGCGGACCCGGCCCTCGTGCGGATCGGTGCCAAAACGGCGGTCGTCGAGGGACGGATCAGCGTGCCCGCCGGCGCGTTTGCCGCGGTGCGGGCCGAGGAGGCGGGGGCCGAGCTCGACGACGGCGTGTTGCTGGTCAGCCGTACCGTCTGGGCGGAAGGCCGGTCGCGAGCGCATCTCGGAGGCCGTTCCGTGCCCGTCGGTCTGCTGGCCGAACTCGCCGACGACCTCGTGGCGGTGCACGGCCAGACCGACCAGCAGGGGCTGCTCAAACTCTCCCGGCAGCGCCAGGCGCTCGACCGGTACGCCGGCGACGCCGTCGCCGTGCCGCTTGCCAAGTACGGCGCCGCGTACCGCAGGCTGCGGGCCGTGATCGGCGAACTCGACGAGATCACCACACGTGCACGGGAACGCGCGCAGGAAGCCGACCTGCTCCGGTTCGGCCTCAATGAGATCGCCGGCGTCGAACCGCGCGCCGGGGAGGACACCGAGCTTGCCGTGGAGGCCGAGCGGCTCGGCCACGCCGAGGCCCTCGCCTCCGCGGCCACCGTGGCGCACGCCGCGCTCGCCGGTCATCCCGAGGACTCGGAGGGCGTGGACGCGGCCACTCTCGTCGCCGGAGCGCACCGCGCGCTGGAGGCCGTGCGCTCCCATGACGTGGCGCTGTCCGCGCTCGCCGAGCGGATCGGCGAGATCGCCATCCTCCTGGGCGACGTCTCGGGTGAGCTGGCCGGATACGCGGACGACCTCGACGCCGACCCGCTGCGTCTGGCGGCCGTCGAGGAGCGCCGTGCCGCGCTCACCCAGCTGACCCGGAAGTACGCGGCGGACGGCGAAGGTGTCGCCGCCGTGCTGGACTGGGCCGCCGAAGGCGCCGTCCGGCTCACCGAACTCGACTCCGACGACGACCGTGTCGGCGAACTCACCGCGGAACGTGATGCGCTTCGCGCCGAGCTGAGCCAGTTCGCGCAGGCCCTGACCGACGCCCGCGGTGAGGCTGCGGCGCGGTTCGGGGCGGCCGTGACCGAGGAGCTCGCCTCGCTCGCCATGCCGCACGCGCGCGTGACGCTCGACATCCGCCAGAGCGACGACCCCGCCGGGGTGGAGGTGGGCGGTCGCCTGGTCGGCTACGGACCGCACGGCGCCGACGAGGTCGAACTGCTGCTTGCCCCACACCCCGGCGCGCCGCTCCGGCCCATCGCCAAGGGCGCTTCGGGCGGTGAGCTGTCGCGGGTGATGCTCGCTGTGGAGGTGGTCTTCGCGGGCACGGATCCGGTGCCGACCTACCTCTTCGACGAGGTCGACGCGGGTGTCGGCGGCAAGGCGGCCGTCGAGATCGGCCGGCGGCTCGCCAAACTCGCCAAGTCCGCGCAGGTCGTGGTGGTCACACACCTCCCGCAGGTGGCCGCCTTCGCCGACCGGCAGTTGCTGGTCGAGAAGACCAACGACGGGACGGTGACCAGCTCGGGCGTGACGACCCTGGAAGGCGAGGACCGGGTCCGCGAGCTGTCCCGGATGCTCGCCGGACAGGAGAACTCCGAGACTGCCCGCGCTCACGCGGAGGAACTCCTGGCGACGGCCAGGGCGGACGCCTGACGACCTGGCGATCCGATCACCTGGTGACGGCCCGGGCGGACGCGCGACCAGGACGTCCCGGGAGAGCCGCGCGGGGCGCCGCCCGGGACGTCGGTGAGAGCGCCGTCAAGGAAGCGACCGTCCGAAACGGCGTGCTCTGTCGGCGGGTTGCTTTTCCTGCGGAAGTAAGCGCGTATATATTTGTGTTGATCGCATGCATTCTCAAGTGGGATGCCATCCTCACCCGGTGAATCCCAGGCAGCCGCCGAGGCGTCTCACTCATGTGAGTGATCGCGGGGCGCGGTGCGCATACTGGCAGGGGCGGTTGATGAGCGAGGCCGCACGTTACGGAATGACGGCGCCGTGGTGTCGCACACCGCGCGGTACGCCGTAGTGCAGTTCTGCTTGCTGTAACTTCCTTCGCGCCCTCCCTGGCGGTATCTCCCGGGCCAGCAAGGCACCGGGGCGGCCGCCAGGGCCTGGAGGTATTCCCGTCGTATGAACCAGGAGCCCGGCCACGTGAGCAGCCACGCACCGCACGGCCAGACGCCGTTGCGCACTGTGCACGTGCTGTGCGAGGGCGGCGCGGGTATCGAAGGCCATGTGCGCTCGCTCGCCGCGGGCCTTGTCGCACGCGGCGTACGGGTCGCCGTCTGCGTCCCCGCCGAGACGGCACACGCCTACGGGTTCATGCGGACCGGCGCCCGGCACGTACCCCTGCCGCAGCGCGGCGACCCGGCCGGTGTGCTCGCCCTGCGCGCCGCCTGCACCGGCGCCGACGTGGTGCACGCCCACGGTCTGCACGCGGGTCTGCGCTCCGTGCTGGCGCTTAGCGGTCGCCGTACCCCGCTGGTCGTCACCTGGCACAGCCATCCACGGGCCCGCGGTCCGCAGACTCCGTGGCTGCGGCTGCTGGAGCAGCGCGTGGTACGGGCCGCTTCGGTGGTCCTCGGCACCTCGTCCGCCCTGGTCGACCGGGCGCGCACCCTGGGAGCGCGGGACGCGCGGCTCGCCGCGGTGGGCCTGCCCGCACCACGGCGTCCGACCGGCCCTGCACCGGAGGGCACCGACGGCACCGACGCCACCGGGCACAAGGAGCGAGCGGAACTGGGCGCCGTCGACCGTCCGTTGCTGATCGCCATGGGTGCGCTGGAGCCGCACCGGGGCTACGGCACGCTGCTGGACGCCACCCGCACCTGGCGCACCCTGGACCCCGCGCCCCTGCTCGTCATCGTCGGCGACGGCCCCCTCAGGAGCAGGCTCCAGCGCCGGATCGACGACGAGGACCTGCCCGTGCGGCTGCTCGGACGGCGGGACGACGTGCGCGCCCTGCTGGCCGCCGCGGATCTCGCGGTGCTGCCGGGTGGCGGCTCTGGCAGGTCACCGGGGCCCGTGCCGGCCCAGCAGGCGTTGCAGGCCCGGGTGCCGTTGGTGGCCTGCGCCTGCGGTGGCATCCCGGACCTGGTGGGCGACGCGGCCCAGCTGGTGCCCTGCGGCGACGCCGCGGCGCTGGCCGCCGCGATCACCGGGCTGCTGGCCGATCCCGCGCGCAGGACGTTCCTCGCGGAGCGCGGCGCCGCGCAGGCGGCGACCTGGCCCACCGAGGACGAGACGGTGGCGCAGGTACTCAGCGTCTACGACGAGTTGACCCAGCCGGGGCTGCGGAGGCGGTCGCGGCACTGACGAAGCGGCGCCCGAGGCCCCGGCGAACTGCGCGCCCGGAGAAGCCCGCGGTACGTGTCGTAGGCAGTCGCCGCTGACCTGGACCTCCGGCCAGTCTCACCCCCGTGTCACGGTGGTGCACATCGGCAGTCGTCCTGCCTGCCGGTGCTCACGCGGCAGGTGCTCCGAACCATCGCTTGAGCGCTTCCTCCACCGTGTCCTGCGGCTGCTGGCTCTCCGGCTGCTGAGCGACGTCCGGCCGACGGTGGTCGGCGGCCCAGGCCGTGAACCCGTCCGGACGCACCAGCAGCCCGGACAGTTCCGGGCGGCCGGGACAGGCGGTGGTCCGCACGTCCACCCGGTCGCCGTAGCCCTCGGCCCGGATCCGCAGCTTCGGGTCGTCGGCCAGGTCGAGGAGCAGCGCGCGTCCGCCGTGCAGATGGTCGGCGAGCCGGCTGCCGTCGACGAGTTCCAGGTCGGGTGCGCTGCGGCCGACCAGTGGATGGCCGCCCGGCAGGTCGTAACGCTGCCAGACTCCGGAGATCTTCTTGACCAGGTACGTGGTGCCGTCGACAGTCCTGGTCAGGTCGGTGACCACTGCGCGCAAGGCGCGCGCGTGCGACCCCGGCCGCATGAGGGCGATCTGGGCGCGCGTCCAGATCGAGTACCCACGCGCCGATCGGATGCCGTTCGGCCGTGTACGAGTCGAGGAGACCCTCCGGTGCCCGGCCGCGTGTCACGGCGGCAAGCTTCCAGCCCAGGTTCATCGCGTCCCCGATGCCGAGGTTCAGCCCCTGCCCGCCGAAGGGTGAGTGCACATGGGCCGCGTCGCCCGCGAGCAGGATCCGACCGGCCCGGTAGTCCGTGACCTGACGGCAGTTGTCGGTGAACCGCGTCGCCGTGCGCACCTCGGTCACGGTGACGTCCACGCCGGACACCCGGCGTAGGCTGCCCTGCAGCTCCTCGGCGGTGATGGGGGCCGTACGGTCGGCGGGCGGTCCGTCGAACTCGACGGTGAGGACGCGGCCGGGCGTCGGACCGTGGACGTACAAGCCGGTGTCCGTCGCGGTCCAGCCGCTGCCGAGCGCCTCGGCGCCGGTCAGGCCGACAACCGCCTGGTAGCCGGTGATCTCCGGCGGCGTCCCAGGGAAGTCGAAGCCGGCGAGCTTGCGCACGGTGCTGCGACCGCCGTCACAACCGACCAGCCAGTTCGCGCGCACGGACTCGGGCGCCGAGCCGTCGGTGGGCGCTAGGTGCACGCTCACTCCGTCGTCGTCCTGCTCGAAGCCGGTCAGCTCGACCCGCCGACGCAGTTCGACGCCGGCCTCCCGGGCACGGTCGGCGAGCAGCCGCTCCAGCGCGGCCTGCGGTACGAGGCCCACGTCACCGGCCGGACCGGCGTCGTCGAAGGCCGGGTCCGCCGCGTCCAGCAGGCCCGCTTCCAACCTGATCCCGGCGAAGTGCCCGGCGAACTTCGGGGGCGGCGGGGCGCTGCCGTCCTCGCCGCGCGCCCGCTGGAACTCCCGGAACCGCTCCATCGCCTGCCGCTGCACCTCCGCCAGGGCGGGCAGGAATCCCCGCCGGTCGAGGGCCACAGAGGTGGGGGAGTTGACGGCACCCGCCTTGATCGTCTCGTCCACCTCGGCCAGACGCTCGACGAGCAGCACGCGGGCACCGCCGAGTCGTAGTTCGCAGCCGAGCATCAGGCCGACGGGTCCGGCGCCGGCCACCACCACGTCGTAGTGCGTCATGAGATCCATGACGGTTGACTATAGTCACTATAAAATTATGTTCGCTACAGAGTTCTCGCTACAGTTTCTGCCATGACGAAGGACCGGGAAAGCAAGGAAGCGCAGCTGTCCCTGCGGGAGCGCAAGAAGAAGGCGATGCGGCAGCGGATCTCGGATGTGGCAACAGGGCTGTTCATCGCGCACGGCTTCGACGAGGTGACCGTCGCGGAGGTCGCCCGGGCGGCCGAAGTGTCTGCCATGACGGTCTTCAACTACTTCCCGCGCAAGGAGGACCTCTTCCTCGACCGCATCCCTCAGGCTGTCGAGCTGTTCACCGGGGCTGTTGAGCGGCGGGGGCCGGGAGAGTCTGCGCTGGGCGCCCTGCGCCGCCTGGTGCTCGACCTCCTCGATCAGCACCACCCCTTGTCCGCGGTGGACGACGGCTTCCCGGGCTTCTGGCGGATCGTCATCGCTTCGCCCGCCCTGTGCGCCCGGGCCCGCGAGGGCGTCGAGGAGCTGGAGGACGCCCTGGCGCGAACCTTCGCCGGGACCGCCCTCGGATTCGCCGACCCGGACTTCGCGGCGGCTCTGACCGTCGCCGCCTACCGCTCGGTCTACCTCGCCACCGCCCGCCGTCTGCTCACGGGAGAGTCGGCGGCGGCGCTGACGGACGACCACAGGGCGCGGGTGTGCGCGGCGTTCGACTCGCTGGAGGCGGCGCTGGGATAGGGGCGCTGGGGTGGGGACGCTCCTACCGGAGCCCGGACAGCCCGTGATCAGCGCGCCTCAGCCACCGCTACTGAGGTGGAACTCGCGTGTCGCGCGGGCCGTCGGATGCTGTCGATCGCACGGCGATGCCGCATCCGATATCCAACCGGCATCGACCGTGGGATTCCGCCACGGATTTTGAGATCCCGCGCAGCGCCCTTACCCGCCGTACGCCCCGACCGCCGTGAGCCGCAGCGCCGTGTCGATCAGCGGCACATGGCTGAAGGCCTGCGGGAAGTTGCCGACTTGGCGACCGAGACGGGGGTCCCACTCCTCCGCGAGCAGCCCCAGGTCGTTGCGGAGCGAGAGCAGCTTCTCGAAGAGCTTGCGGGCCTCGTCGACGCGGCCGATCATGGCGAGGTCGTCGGCGAGCCAGAACGAGCAGGCGAGGAAGGCCCCCTCGTCGCCCTCCAGGCCGTCGACACCGGCCTGTTCGCCCGACGTGGGATAGCGCATGATGAACCCGTCAGTGGTCGACAGCTCACGCTGGATCGCCTCGATGGTGCCGATGACCCGCTTGTCGTCGGGCGGCAGGAAACCCATCTGCGGAATCAGCAGCAAGGACGCGTCGAGTTCCTTGGAGCCGTAGGACTGCGTGAAGGTGTTGCGTCCCTTGTCGTAGCCGTGCTCGCAGACATCGCGGTGGATGTCCTCGCGCAGCTGGCGCCATTCCTCCAGCGGCCCGTCGGCTTCCCCGGACTCGACGAGCTTGATGGTGCGGTCCACGGCGACCCACGCCATCACCTTGGAGTGCACGAAGTGCCGCCGCGGGCCGCGCACCTCCCAGATGCCCTCGTCGGGCTCGTCCCAGTGGTCCTGTAGGTAGCGGATCAGTCTGACCTGGAGCAGCGAGGCGTAGTCGCTGCGGGCCAGGCCCGTCATATGGGCCAGGTGGAGGGCCTCGGTGACCTCGCCGTACACATCGAGCTGGAGCTGCTGGGCCGCGCCGTTGCCGACCCTGACGGGGGTCGAGTTCTCGTAGCCGGGCAGCCAGTCCAGCTCCGCCTCGCCGAGCTCGCGCTCGCCGGCGATGCCGTACATGATCTGCAGGTTCTCCGGATCCCCCGCGACCGCGCGCAGCAGCCACTCGCGCCAGGCGCGGGCCTCCTCGCGGTAGCCGGTGCGCAGCAGCGACGACAGGGTGATCGCCGCGTCGCGCAGCCAGGTGTACCGGTAGTCCCAGTTGCGTACGCCGCCGATCTCCTCGGGGAGCGAGGTGGTCGGGGCGGCGACGATGCCGCCGGTGGGCGCGTACGTGAGCGCCTTGAGGGTGATCAGGGAGCGGACCACGGCCTCGCGGTAGGGGCCGTGATAGGTGCACTGAGCCACCCACTCGCGCCAGAACTCCTCGGTGGCCGAAAGAGCCTGCTCGGTCTCGGCGATCGGCGGCGCCGGCTTGTGCGACGGCTGCCAGGAGATGGTGAACGCCACACGGTCGCCCGCGGCGACGGTGAAGTCCGAGTACGTGGTGAGGTCCTCGCCGAAGGTGTCCGCGAGCGTGTCCAACCAGACAGAGTCGGGACCCGCCACGGCGACCGTGCGGTCGTCGACCCGGTGCACCCACGGCACGATGCGCCCGTAGGAGAAGCGCATCCGCAGGGCCGAGCGCATCGGCACCCGACCGCGCACCCCCTCGACGATGCGCACCAGCTGCGGAGCGCCGTCCCGCGGCGGCATGAAATCGATCACACGGACCGTGCCGCGCGGGGTGTCCCACTCCGACTCCAGGATCAGCGAGTCACCCCGGTAGCCCCGGCGGGTCGCCGTCGGCGGCTCCTCGCCGTCGGCGTGCGCCGGACCCAGCCGCCAGAACCCGTGTTCTTCGGTGCCGAGGAGGCCCGCGAAGATGGCGTGCGAGTCGAAGCGGGGCAGGCACAGCCAGTCGACCGTGCCGTCCCGGCAGACCAGGGCGGCGGTCTGCATGTCCCCAATGAGTGCGTAGTCCTCGATGCGCCCGGCCACGTACATCTCCAGTCAACGGACACGTCGCCCCTATGGAGGGCGTTCGCTCTGCGGTCAAAGCATCAGTTTGCGGTGCAAGCGTCAATCTCGGGAGGCCAGCCGGCAGGCTTGTCTGCCGGCGGGCTTCTCATACCGGGACATGGCGGGGTTAGCCCTTGCCGGCGGCTCTGCAGCGCAAGTGTCCGAGCAGCATATGACGCTCGTCGGTGGTCCGTGCACCTCACTTGAGAATCCCGACACCCCTGATTGAGTGAGGTTTGAGTGACATTTGAGCCACGGCCCGAATCGTCTCCGACCGTGTCCGCGCAGGTGCGGAGTGTGGCCGTGGGGCAGCCCCATTCCGTCGCTGATACCCTGGTAGCCCGTGGACCGGTGGGTTCTTCGTCAGAGTGGCTGAAGCCACTCGCCCTCGCCAGCACCGAGCTGACGCGGGCGTACGTGCCCCCCGAGCCGCAGCGTAGGCGCCTGGCGAAATGTCGGACCAGGCCGCCGCTACGACCTCAGAACCGCGACACGGGAGCCCCGTCTTGGCCATGCCGAACCGATTGCAGACCTCCGCGACGACCAAGCACATCTTCGTCACCGGGGGTGTCGCGTCCTCCCTCGGCAAGGGCTTGACCGCCTCCAGTCTGGGTGCGCTCCTCAAGGCACGGGGCCTTCGGGTCACCATGCAAAAACTCGACCCGTACCTGAACGTCGACCCGGGCACGATGAACCCCTTCCAGCACGGTGAGGTGTTCGTCACCAACGACGGCGCCGAGACCGACCTGGACATCGGGCACTACGAGCGCTTCCTCGACGTCGACTTGGACGGCTCCGCCAACGTCACCACCGGCCAGGTGTACTCCCAGGTCATCGCCAAGGAGCGGCGCGGTGAGTATCTGGGCGACACCGTGCAGGTCATCCCGCACATCACCAACGAGATCAAGTCCCGCATCCGCCGGATGGCGGCCGAGGACGTGGACGTCGTCATCACCGAGGTGGGCGGGACCGTCGGCGACATCGAGTCGCTGCCGTTCCTGGAGACCGTCCGCCAGGTGCGGCACGAGGTCGGCCGGGACAACGTCTTCGTGGTGCACATCTCGCTGCTGCCCTACATCGGCCCTTCCGGCGAGCTGAAGACCAAGCCCACCCAGCACTCCGTGGCCGCGCTGCGCAACATCGGCGTGCAGCCTGACGCGATCGTCCTGCGGGCCGACCGGGAGGTGCCCACCGCGATCAAGCGGAAGATCTCCCTCATGTGCGACGTCGATGAGGCCGCGGTGGTCGCCGCCATCGACGCCCCGTCGATCTACGACATTCCCAAGGTGCTGCACACCGAGGGCCTCGACGCGTATGTGGTGCGCAGGCTGGACCTGCCGTTCCGCGATGTCGACTGGACGACCTGGGACGACCTCCTGGACCGCGTCCACAACCCGGCGCACGAGGTCACCGTCGCGCTGGTGGGCAAGTACATCGACCTGCCCGACGCCTACCTCTCGGTCACCGAGGCGCTGCGCGCGGGCGGCTTCGCCAACAAGGCCCGCGTCGCCATCAAATGGGTGGTCTCGGACGACTGCAGGACACCGGCAGGCGCCGAACGGCAACTGGGCGACGTGGACGCGATCTGCATCCCGGGCGGCTTCGGCGAACGAGGCGTGACCGGCAAGGTCGGCGCGATCCAGTACGCACGCGAGCAGGGCATTCCGCTGCTCGGCCTCTGTCTCGGCCTGCAGTGCATCGTGATCGAAGCCGCCCGGCACCTCGCGGGCATCACGGACGCCAACTCCACCGAGTTCGACTCCGCCACCCCCCACCCGGTCATCTCCACCATGGCGGAACAGCTCGACATCGTCGCGGGCGAGGGTGACATGGGCGGCACCATGCGCCTGGGTATGTATCCGGCCAAGCTCGCCGAGGGGTCCCTGGTGCGTGAGGTGTACGACGGCAAGGAGTACGTCGAGGAGCGCCACCGCCACCGCTACGAGGTGAACAACACCTACCGCGCCGAGCTGGAGAAGAAGGCGGGCCTGATGTTCGCCGGCACCTCCCCGGACGGCAAGCTCGTCGAATACGTGGAGTACCCGCGCGACGTCCACCCCTACCTCGTCGCCACCCAGGCCCATCCGGAACTCCGCTCCCGGCCGACCCGCCCGCACCCGCTCTTCGCGGGCCTGGTGAAGGCGGCGGTGCAGCGCAAGACTGGCCGCTGAGGCTGCCGCGCCCGACCCGCGCTGCACACACACTGCCAGGGCCCGTCCGGGCGCGGCGCTCACGAAAGCGCCGCGCCTGTGGCGGACGCTGTGCCGTGTGACGGGCCTGTCACACCGGGGCGATACGGTGATCGGGGGCGCTCCTTTTGCGGGGCCTGCCCTGGTTTCTGGTCGCGCGTGTGTGGGAGGACAGGGCGATATGACGATCAAGGACACGGCCGAGGAATGGCAGATCAAGGCCAGCCAGACGCCCTTCACCGGCAACAAGACCTCGGTCCGCTCCGACCGGGTGGTGATGCCCGACGGCTCCGTCGTCGGCCGTGACTACCAGGTCCACCCGGGCTCGGTCGCCGTGCTCGCTCTGGACGACCAGGACCGCGTCCTGCTCGTCCGCCAGTACCGCCACCCCGTGCGGCACAAGCTGTGGGAGATCCCCGCGGGACTGCTCGACATCCCGGGAGAGAACCCGCTGCACGCCGCGGAGCGCGAGCTCTACGAAGAAGCGCACGTCAAGGCGGAGGACTGGCGGGTGCTGACCGACATCTACACCAGCCCGGGCGGCAGTGACGAGTCGGTGCGCATCTTCCTCGCCAGGAACCTGTCCGAAGCCCAGGGCGAGCGGTTCGCGGTGGAGAACGAAGAGGCCGACATGGAGCAGGCGCGGGTGCCGGTCGCGGACCTGGTGCGCGGCCTGCTCGCCGGCCACCTGCACAACAGCTGTCTGGCCACGGGTGTCCTGTCGCTCGTCGCGGCCCGCCAGGGCGACGGCCTGGAAGCGCTGCGGCCCGCCCTGGCGCCGTGGCCCGCGCGCCCCTTCGAGGCCTGAGGGCCCGGCACAGACGCGCCCGTACCACCGGCACGCACCTGCGCGCCCGTACCTGCCCCGTGACGTCCGCCAGTGCGACCATCGCCTGATCCGATCGGGTGACGTGTCCGTCGCGCACCGCAGCAATCGTTGCAGAGAGTGAACTAGGCTCTGCCGTGCCCGGACCGATGACCGGCGGGTACCTGTGCGCGGTGGGACGGGAGCGTGGCCCGTGACGGATCAGGCGGTGGACACCGGCGGCATCGAGGTGCCGCAGCAGGAGCAGCGGGCCGCTGCGGGAGATGTGCCGGCCTCATCAACAGGTCGTCAATTCCTGGGCCGCACACAGGAGTTGAGAGAGCTGCGGGCCGACGTCGAGCGGGCCGGGCTCAACACCCTGGCCGGCCGCAAGGCGCCGCGCCCACGGGTCCTGCTGATCGCGGGGCGGCCGGGTTCGGGGCGTACCGCACTTGCCGAGGAGTTCGTCGGGCAGATCACGCTGAGCAGCGACCGCTACCCGGACGGGGTGCTGCGGGCCCGGCTCGCCGAACCCGACGGCACACCGGTGCCCACCGCCCGTGTCGCGCGCGGCCTGCTCGGCGCGCTTCGGCTGCCCGCGCCGCCCGGAGCCGACGAGGACGACCTCACCGCGATGCTCCGCGACGCCCTCACCACCCGCCGCGCCGTGCTCCTCCTCGACGGCGCCGCCCGGGCCGAGCAGGTCGATCCGCTGCTGCCCGACGCGCCGGACAGCCTTGTCGTCGCGGTCTCAAAAGGGCCGCTGACCGGCATTCCCGACGTACGCCCCTGCACGCTCGGTGGGCTCGACACACCGTCCGCCGTGCGGCTGCTGAGCCGCTTCACCGGCTCCGTGCGCATCACCTGCGACCCGCGGTCGGCCGAACAGCTCGCCGAGGAGTGCGGCAGGATGCCCGCCGCCCTGCGGCTCGCCGGCGGCTGGCTCGGCGCGCGGCCCCGGGTCTCCGTCGCCGATCTGGCGGGACGGCTGCGCGAGACGGTGCCGGGCGGCGACGGCTCGCCGCTGGCCCGTGTCTTGGCTTTCGCGTACGCGGACCTGCCCGGACCCACCGCCAGGATCCTGCGGCTGCTCAGCCATGCCCCGGCTGGACTCGCGGACCCGCAGACCGCGTCCGCGTTGGCCGGCTGCTCCGTCACAGCCGCCCACGCCGCCCTGCACGACCTGGCCGGGCTCGGTCTGCTGCGGCAGGTCCGCGCCGATGACGCGTCGCTGCCGCAGTACGCGGTGCCCGACTGCCTGCTGCCCCTGCTGCGCGCCCTGACCACGACCCAGGACCGTCCCTCGGAGCTCCAGCTCGCCCGGGCCCGCATGCTGGAGCGGCACGTCACCCTCCTGCAGTCCTGCCGCGCCGTCACGGAACCGGACGGCTCCCTGGCCCGTAGGAAGCTCGCCGAGCTGCCCAGCAGCCTGCGCTTTTCCAGCCGGACGGCCGCCGGGCGCTGGCTGGCCGTCCGGCAGCCTGTCCTGCTCGCCGCGGCCAGGACGGCGGTCGCGGACGGTGACCTCGACACCCTGGCCAGGCGGCTGATGGCCGCCCTGGTACGGGCCCTCGCCGCGCACTACGGCACCGAGGCCGCCGCGGGCGAGCTGTACGGCCTCCATGAACTCGTCCTGGAGGTCGCCGTCCGTCGCGGGCTGCACCGGGAAGAGGCCGCGGCCCTGCTGAACCTCGCGGACCTGGATGTGCGCGCCGGCCGCACCCGGGCGGCGCTGGCCCGCTACCGGGCAGCATTGGACGCCGCGCGCAAGGGAGGCGACCTGTACGCCACGGGACGCGCCATGGAGTCCATCGGCGGCGCCTACCAGGAGCTGGCGGACTGGCCACGGGCCGCGGACTGGTTCGGGCGCGCTTTGGCGCAGTGCCTCGCCCATGACGAACGCACCGAGGCGGCCCGCCTGTACGGCCGCATCGCGGGCGCCCAGACCGAGGAAGGGCACCACACCGAAGCGCTCCGGAGCTGGCGCGCGGCGGTGGCCGGCTATCGCAAGGCAGGCGACGTGGCGGGCCAGGCCCGTGCCCTGAGCGAGCTGGCGCGCACACAGGAGTACGCCGGACGGTACGAGGAGTCGCTGCGGACCTGCCGCGAGGCGGTGGAACGGGCCCTGCACGCCCACGACGAACAGCTGATGGCCGCCCTCGAACTCCGGCTCGCCGACCTCTACGAGCGCTTGGACGACCCGGTGGCCGCCGGGCTGCACCGGACGGCGGCCGAACGGCTGCTGGGCCCGGCAGCCGTGGTCAGTGGTGCCGGTTCCGGAGGCGGTGCGCAGGCTCTCGACGGCGCTGGCCTTGAGCGTGGCGCAGCGGGCGGGCCGCACGGATCTCCGTCCGGGGCCGCGGACGGAGCCGGTGGTACGCGTCCCGCGGCCGGGCCGCAGGGCGCCGCCTGCGGGCCGGCCGTCGTCGAGCCGGACGGCCCTGTCTCAGGCGCCCCTGGCCCGGCCGCGCGGACCCCGGACGCCCCCGTCCGGCGGGTCCCCGTGCCTGCCCTCGCCGCGGACCCCGAGGTCCCCGCGCCGGCCGTCAGCGGGGCCCAGGGCGCCTCGTGCGGAGGCGGTGCGCACGACCCGGAGCGGGCCTGTGATGCGGCGAGTCCCGACACTCCACCCTCGGCCTACGAATCCTGCGGTCCATCCGCTACCGGTTAAAGCTTTGGAAGGCTGGACACCGAGAAATCCTTCATTAGACTGGCTCCGCCGTATGGGTCTGCGGCATCTCCCGTTACGCACCCTTGCGTCCGGGTGTGTCATGAAAAGTCTAGAGTTATTTTCCTGAGCCAAGGACGTGATCGACGATGAAGGTCGGCATCCCCCGCGAGGTCAAGAACAACGAGTTCCGCGTGGCCCTCACACCCGCCGGTGCGCATGAGCTGGTGCGCCACGGCCACCAGATCCTCATCGAGCGGAACGCCGGTGCCGGCTCCTCGATCACGGACGCCGAGTACGTCGCCGCGGGCGCGCGCATCCTGGACTCCGCGGACGAGGTCTGGGCCGACTCCGATCTGCTGCTGAAGGTCAAGGAGCCGATCGCCGAGGAGTACCACCGGCTGCGCAAGGACCAGACGCTCTTCACCTACCTGCACCTGGCCGCCTCCAAGGAGTGCACGGACGCGCTGCTGACCTCGGGCAGCACCGCGATCGCCTACGAGACCGTGGAGCTGCCGGGCCGCGCGCTGCCGCTGCTCGCCCCGATGTCCGAGGTTGCGGGCCGTCTCGCGCCCCAGGTCGGCGCGTACCACCTGATGCGTCCGGGCGGCGGGCGCGGTGTTCTGCCGGGCGGTGTTCCCGGCGTGCTCGCGGGCCGCGCCGTCGTCATCGGCGGCGGCGTCTCCGGATGGAACGCCGCGCAGATCGCCGTCGGCATGGGTTTCCACGTCACGCTGCTCGACAAGGACATCCACAAGCTCAAGGAGGCGGACCGGATCTTCGGCACGAAGATCCAGACCGTGGTCTCGAACGCCTTCGAACTGGAGAAGGCTTGCCTCGCGGCCGACCTCGTCATCGGGGCCGTCCTCATCCCGGGCGCCAAGGCGCCGAAACTGGTCACCAACGAGTTGGTCTCCCGAATGAAGCCGGGAAGTGTCCTTGTCGACATTGCGATCGATCAGGGCGGCTGCTTCGAGGACTCGTATCCGACCACCCACGCCGAACCGACCTTCCCGGTGCACGGCTCGGTCTTCTACTGCGTCGCCAACATGCCCGGCGCCGTTCCGAACACCTCGACCTACGCCTTGACCAACGCCACGCTGCCGTACGTCGTCGAACTCGCGGACCGCGGCTGGCGGGACGCGCTGCGCCGGGACGCGGCCCTGGCCAAGGGCCTGAACACGCACGATGGCCAGATCGTGTACAAGGAAGTCGCCGAGGCGCACGGCCTGTCGCACACCGATCTGGGCGCGCTCATCGGCTGAACTCGACACCCGTTGAACGCATCTGCTGCGGCCGGACCTTGCGATCAGGGTCCGGCCGCAGCGTTCTGCTGAGCGGTGGTTTGTGTATCGCGCCACTGTGCGAAGCGCCACTCCAGGACGTTCGCTCATGGCTTGTTCAACTCGCCTCGAACGTAACCCTTTAACCGATTCGCACACCCGCGAAAGCCGGTGAACGACTGCTGTGCGCCCTTGACAGAGGGGTGTTCGGTTGCCGACACATAGCGCCGGGTCCGGCGGATTGTGTTGCTGCGGACCGGTGACACGCCATAGAGTCGCCAACCGTCGGCATGGTGCCACGCTGACCTATTGAGAAGTTTCCTGGTCACCAAGGAGGTAAGACGACTTGTGAACGAGTCGACATTTTCTCCCGGGGGTGGGCAACCAGGAATGCCTGTGCGAGCCCACGGCTCCACGGGGCTTGAGGCTGTCGGCTCCGTCGGATCTGTTGCGGTACGCACCTTCGCAGCCCACCAGAGTCCGCAGGCGACCCAGCCGCAGGCCCATACAGCACACCAGAGCATGGATGGCCATCACGTGAACGCCATGGCCGGCGACCGGAGTGGGGACAAGCGCAGCCACTTCGCCGACTACGATGACCTGCCCGAAGGGCACTTCTACGACCCCGACGCCGAGTACGAGCCCGATCCGGAGTACGCGGCCACCCTCGCGCCCGACGCGGCCCGCCAGCGTCGCGAACGCATCGGCCCCACCGGCCGCCCGCTGCCGTACTTCCCGATCCCCGGACCGCTGACCGACCACGGCCCGGCCAAGATCATCGCGATGTGCAACCAGAAGGGCGGCGTCGGCAAGACTACGTCCACCATCAACCTGGGCGCCGCACTCGCGGAGTACGGACGGCGTGTCCTGCTCGTCGACTTCGACCCGCAGGGCGCCCTCTCGGTCGGTCTGGGCGTCAACCCGATGGAGCTCGACCTCACCGTCTACAACCTGCTCATGGAGCGGGGCATGGCGGCCGAAGAGGTCCTCCTGAAGACCGCCGTCCCCAACATGGACCTGCTGCCGAGCAACATCGATCTGTCGGCGGCGGAAGTCCAGCTGGTGTCCGAGGTCGCGCGCGAGTCCAGTCTGCAGCGCGCCCTGAAGCCGCTCCTGGCCGATTACGACTACATCGTCATCGACTGCCAGCCGTCTCTCGGTCTGCTGACCGTGAACGCGCTGACCGCGGCCCACAAGGTGATCGTTCCGCTGGAGTGCGAGTTCTTCGCGCTGCGCGGTGTCGCCTTGCTCACCGAGACCATCGAGAAGGTCCAGGAGCGCCTCAACCCGGAGCTGGAGCTCGACGGCATCCTCGCCACCATGTACGACTCCCGCACGGTGCACAGCCGTGAGGTGCTGGCCCGGGTGGTCGAGGCCTTCGACGAGCACGTGTACCACACGGTCATCGGCCGCACCGTCCGCTTCCCGGAGACCACGGTCGCCGGCGAGCCGATCACCACGTACGCCTCCAATTCCGTCGGTGCCGCCGCCTACCGCCAGCTCGCCAGGGAGGTGCTCGCCCGGTGTCACGCCGAGTGAGTCTGCCCGGGGCCGACGAACTGTTCCGTACCACCGGAGGAACGGCCCTCCAGGCGTCCACCCCGAGGCGTCAGGCCAACGGTGAGCCGCGGGTGCCGCCGCCAGCGGGCGAGAGCGATGCTGTCGCGGCTCAGGAAGGCCGGCTCCGGGACGCCACGCGGCGGGCGGACTCAGGCCGGGACGAGGACGCTCAGGGCGTCGGCACCTCGTACGCGCATGGCCCGGGCGACGTGGAGAGCGCGGAGCACACCGCGGCGGATGCGGACCAGAGCGCGGGCGAGTCGCGCAGCCGCGCGGGGGAGGGCGACCCCGGCGGACGCCGCCAGCTGAAGGACGGCCTGGCCATGGCCGGGCCGGGCCGCCCGTCCGGCGTGTCCACGGCCCAGGTGCAGCCGCGCAAGCGCGGGCGCAGGCCGAGCGGTCGCGAGCGGCACGACGAGAAGATCACCGTGTACGTGTCGGCCGAAGAACTGATGGATTTGGAGCACGCCCGGCTTGTGCTGCGGGGCGAGCACGGACTCGCGGTGGATCGCGGGCGGATCGTGCGGGAGGCCGTGGCCGTGGTGCTCGCCGATCTTGAGGCGCGCGGGGACGCGAGCATTCTCGTCCGGCGGTTGCGGGGGCGGTAGGCGGTAGCCTGTGGGGCTTCTGCCTCCCCTAATGGAACGTTGATGAGCTCGGATGATCTTGAGCCGGCACCGCCGGGTGCCGTGCGGCGGGCCGCGCGGGGGCGGCGTGCCCTGGGCCGGGGGCCGGGAACCGGTACCCCACCCGCGGAAGGCGCTCCCGCCGCCGCGGAGAGTTTCCCTCCTGCTGACGCGACCGATGCTCCGGGCGCCGAGGGCGTGGCGGTGCCGGTCGCCGTGGCCGAGGAGTCCGGTCTCGGGACGGCGCAACGGGAACCCGTAGACGTCGCGCGCTCGTCGGGCGCTGCCGAAGCTGCCGAAGCTGCCGAAGCTGCCGAAGCTGCCGAAGCTGCCGAAGCTGCCGAAGCTGCCGAAGCTGCCGGGCCCGCCGAGGTTCCCGAAGCTGCCGGGTCCGGTGTCTTCAAGGTTCGGCTGGTGAACTTCGAGGGGCCCTTCGACCTGCTCCTGCAGCTGATCTCGAAGCACAAGCTGGACGTGACTGAGGTGGCGCTGTCGAAGGTCACCGACGAGTTCATGACGCACATCAAGGCCATGGGGCCCGACTGGGACCTCGACCAGACCACCGAGTTCCTGGTCGTCGCCGCCACGCTGCTGGACCTCAAGGCGGCCCGGCTGCTGCCGGCCGCGGAGATCGAGGACGAGGCCGACCTCGCGCTGCTCGAAGCGCGCGACCTGCTGTTCGCACGGCTGCTCCAGTATCGCGCCTACAAGCAGATCGCGGACATCTTCAACGCCCGGCTCGACGCCGAGGCGCGGCGCTATCCCCGTACCGTCGGCCTGGAGCCGCACCACGCGGAGCTGCTGCCCGAGGTCGTCATCAGCATCGGAGCGGAGGGCTTCGCGAAGCTCGCCGTGAAGGCGATGCAGCCCAGGCCAGAGCCCCAGGTGTACGTCGACCACATCCACGCGCCCCTGGTGAGCGTCGTCGAGCAGGCCGAGCTGGTCGTCGCGCGGCTACGCAAGGAGGGCGAGGCGAGTTTCCGCTCGCTGGTCGCGGACGCCGCCGACACCCTCACCGTCGTCGCCCGGTTCCTCGCGCTCCTGGAGCTCTACCGTGAGAAGGCGGTGGCGCTCGACCAGGAGGAGGCCCTGGGGGAGCTGATGGTGCGCTGGACGGGCGGCGACAGCGACGTACGGCCCGCGGTCACCGACGAGTTCGACCGAGCCCCTGAGGCCGCACAGGACGACGCGGAGCAGACGAAGAGAGTCGAGAAGACCAAGCACGCCGAGAACGCCGAGAAGGCCGAGGACAGGGCATGACCACGGACACGGACACCGGCATGGATCCCGCGGCCCCGGGCACTGTGGCGGATCTCGCACTCAAGCCCGCCCTGGAGGCCGTCCTCATGGTCGTCGACGAGCCGGCCACCGAGGAACACCTCGCGAAAATCCTCCAGCGTCCCCGGCGGCAGATCGCGGACGCGCTCCAGGAGCTCGCCGACGAGTACACCGTCCAGGGCCGCGGATTCGAGCTGCGCTTGGTGGCCGGGGGCTGGCGGTTCTACACGCGGCCCGAGTACGCGCAGGCCGTCGAGGGCTTCGTGTTGGACGGCCAGCACGCCCGCCTCACCCAGGCCGCCCTGGAGACCCTGGCCGTCGTCGCCTACCGCCAACCGGTCAGCCGCTCCCGGGTCTCCGCCGTGCGCGGGGTGAACTGTGACGGGGTCATGCGGACCCTGCTGCAGCGGGGGCTTGTCGACGAGGCGGGCACGGAACCTGAAACAGGTGCGATCCTGTACAGGACGACGAACTACTTTCTGGAGCGGATGGGCCTGCGTGGCCTGGACGAGCTCCCGGAGCTCGCGCCCTTCCTTCCGGAGGCGGCAGCGATCGAGGCCGACACGCAGGAAGGCGTGCCGTCGTTTGATCCGGATGCACCGGATTCCGAGGACGCAGACGACAAGACGGAACTGTGATGCGAAGCAGCGGCAGGAACAGCGGACGCGGCACCCCCAACAATGCGGGGCGGTCGGGCCAGGCCACCCCACGGCCGGCGGCCGGACGGCGCAACGCGTCTGGAGGTACCTCCGGCGGCGGCCGCGGAAACGAGGGCCGGCCACGCCCCGAGGAGCGGCGCTACGACGTGCCGGGTTCCGGCGGCGGCCAGGCGCCGAAGCAGGGCCGGGGCGCGGCGGCGCGCGGCGGCGCCAAGGGCGGGCCCAAACAGCCCCAGCAGCAGCGCACCGGCGGGCGCAGCATGCCCGCGCGCTCTCGTGAGTACGATGCACGCGCCGAGCAGCGCAACCGCGAGCGGTATGCCGAGAAGTCGGCCGGGCAGCAGCCCCAGGCCCCGCGAGCCCGCTCCGCTGCCGAGCAGGAGGGCGAGCGGCTCCAGAAGGTGCTGGCCCGCGCCGGATACGGTTCGCGGCGTGCCTGTGAGGAGCTGATCGAGCGATCCAGGGTCGAGGTCAACGGCCGTATCGTCGTCGAGCAGGGCCTGCGGGTCGAGCCGGAGAAGGACGAGATCAAGGTCGACGGGCTCACCGTGGCCACGCAGTCGTTCCAGTTCTTCTCGCTGAACAAGCCCGCCGGTGTCGTCTCGACGATGGAGGACCCGGACGGGCGCCAGTGCCTCGGGGACTACGTCACCAACCGCGAGACACGGCTCTTTCACGTCGGGCCGGCTCGACACCGAGACCGAGGGCGTCATCCTGCTCACCAACCACGGCGAGCTGGCCCACCGCCTCACACACCCGCGGTATGGCGTGAAGAAGATCTACCTGGCCGCCATCCAGGGCCCGATCCCGCGCGACCTGGGCAAGCGCCTCAAGGACGGCATCCAGATCGAAGACGGGTACGCCCGCGCCGACCACTTCCGCGTCGTCGAGCAGACCGGCAACAACTACCTCGTCGAGGTCACCCTCCACGAAGGCCGCAAGCACATCGTGCGCCGGATGCTCGCCGAGGCCGGATTCCCCGTCGACAAGCTGGTGCGCACCTCGTTCGGGCCGATCACTCTGGGCGACCAGAAGTCGGGCTGGCTGCGGCGGCTTTCGAACACCGAGGTGGGGATGCTGATGCGCGAGGTCGAGCTGTAGGTCGCCGCGCGCCCGGTTCCCGGGCCGCATCGCCGCCCGGCGACTGCGCCCCCGAAGGCCGCACGGCCCTGCCCCGAGCCGGCCCCGGACCGACACCCGCCACCGAACGCCCCAGCGCTGTGGGACACCCACCAGCGCGGGGGCGTTTTCGCGTGGTGCGACGCGCGCCCCGTCCACGGCGGCCACCCGTGCGCGCCGACTGTGCGGCATCCGCGGCACCTGCGGCACCGTTCAGAAAAAACTCCTTGTGGGATCCGCACGCCGCTCTTTATAGTCTGAACGACTATTAAAGTCGCGCCGGGTGGTCACGGGGCCACCCGGCAGACAGCAGGGAGGGGGATGGCGTGAGTCTCGCGGAGCTGGTCGAGCCACTGCAGCGGCCACTGTTCACGGTCATCGGCACCCCGATCAGCTGGACCGAGGTACTCGGCTTCGGCAGCGGCGCCGTATGCGTTTGGCTGGTGGCCCGCCAGCACATCGCCAACTGGCCGATCGGCATCGCCAACAACCTCTTCTTCATCCTCCTGTTCACCGGATCCGGCCTCTACGCGGACGCCGGACTCCAACTGGTCTTCATCGCCCTCGCCGTATACGGCTGGTGGACCTGGGCCCACGGGGGTGGTCCAGGCTCCGACGATCTGCCGGTGGCCCGCACAAGCCGTACCGAATGGGTTTGGCTGGGCACGGCGGGGGCGGTGGGCACAGTGGCGCTGGCCCTCCTGCTCGACCGGGTCACCGACTCGACCGTGCCCTTCTGGGACGCGCTGACCACCGCGCTCTCCGCTCATGGCCACTTACGGACAGTGCCGCAAGCTCCTTGAGTCCTGGTGGCTGTGGATCGCCGCAGACGTCGTCTACATCCCGCTGTACGCGTACAAGGACCTGTACCTGACCTCGCTGCTGTACCTCGGGTTCCTGGCGCTGTGCCTCGTGGGGCTGGTCGGCTGGCGCCGCGAGCTCACCGGCCGGCCCCGGGCGGTCGGGGCCGGGGCAAAGGCGAGGACATGAGCGTTGCCAGGCGGTTCCGGCACGGCCTGGTCCTCGGCAAGTTCTATCCGCCGCACGCCGGCCACCACCACCTCGTCCGCACCGCGCTGGCCGCCTGCGACCATCTCACCGTGCTGGTGTGCGCCGCGTCCGTGGAGTCCGTTCCGCTGCGTGAGCGGGTCCGTTGGATGGCCGAGGCGCACGACACGGCCTGGGTCGAGGGCGTCGTCGACGACATCCCCATGGACCTCGTCGATCCCGCCGTCTGGGAGGCGCACATGGAGATCTTCCGCAGCGGTGTGCGCTACTGGCACACCCCGGTCGACGCCGTCTTCACCTCGGAGGACTACGGCGACGAGCTCGCCAGGCGCTTCGGCGCGCAGCACATATGCGTCGACCCGGCCCGCGCGCACCACCCGGTCTCCGGCACCGCGGTCCGCGCGGACCCGGTGGCCCACTGGTCCCTGCTGACCAAGCCCGTGCGGGCCTGGCTCACCCGGCGTGTCGTCGTGCTCGGCGCCGAGTCCACCGGCACCACCACCATGGCCCGGGCGCTGGCCGGGCACTACCAGCGCCGCGGGGGCGTGTGGGCCGCCACTCGCTGGGTGCCCGAGTGCGGCCGTGACTACAGCGAGGAGAAGCTCGCCGCGCTCCGCAGCGCCAGGCCGGCGGCCCGGTGGGAAGACGTCGAGTTCACCTCGGACGAGTTCCCGGTGATCGCCAGACGGCAGAACCGCCGCGAGAACCGCGCCGCCCGCAATGGCTCACCGGTCCTCTTCTGCGACACCGACGCCTTCGCCACCACCGTCTGGCACGAGCGCTACATCGGCGGCACCCACCCCCTCGTCGCCGACCTGGCCGACCGCGTCACACACGACCTGTGGCTGCTCACCGACCACGAGGGCGTGCCCTTCGAGGACGACGGCCTGCGGGACGGCGAGCAGCTGCGGCCCTGGATGACCCGGCGGTTTCGCGACGAACTCCGGCGCACCGGACGGCCGTTCCGCATCCTGACCGGTAGCCACGAGCAGCGCCTGAAGACCGCGGTCACCGCCGTCGACGAACTGCTCGCCAAGGGCTGGGACCTCGCGGATCCGCTGCCGGAGAAGCGGTGAACGGGTGCGGCGCGGCGGCTCACCGCGGCGCGGGCGGGCACGGGAGGGTACGGACGGCCGCACCGTGCGCGGCCGAAGCGCGTTCGGACCGGTACGCGGGAGGCCGGTCCGCGGCGCGGGCCGACGCCATCGCGCCGAAAGGCCCGCTGACCGTGCGCGGGCAGGCCTGGCACTCCGGTGCCGGGGTGCCCGAATGTGCCGGTGTACCCGGCGGGCACGCGTGCGGTGGGACCGCCAAGAGCGCGGTGCGGGCCGATGAGCGCTGACGGAGCCGGTGTGCCCGAGGGCTACGACAAGTACGCCTTCGAGCCCTTCGCGGTCACCGTCGACCTGGCTGTGTTCACCGTGCGCGAGGCGCGCCTCCAGGTGCTGCTCATCGAGCGCGGGCAGGACCCCTACGCGGGCTGCTGGGCGCTCCCGGGCGGCTTCGTCCTCCCGCGCGAGTCCGCGGGCACCGCGGCCCGCCGCGAGCTCGCCGAGGAGACCGGGCTGCCCGCGGCCACCGTGGCGGCCCTGCACCTGGAGCAGCTGTGCACCTACAGCGACCCCGACCGCGACCCCAGGATGCGCGTCGTCTCCATCGCGTACACGGCGCTCGTGCCCGGCCTGCCCGAGCCGCACGGCGGCGGCGACGCGGCCCGCGCCAGTTGGCTGACCTACGGCACTCAGGGGCCGCTCGCGTTCGACCACGACAGGATCCTCGCCGACGCCCGCGACCGCATCGGCGCCAAGCTCGAATACACCTGCCTGGCTACCGCCTTCTGTCCCCGCGACTTCACCCTCGGCGAGCTCCAGCAGGTCTACGAGACCGTCTGGGGCACCGCCCTGGACCGCCCCAACTTCCGGCGCAAAGTCCTCGCCGCACCCGGCTTCGTCGAACAGATCCCCGGCGTCTGGCGCCTTACCTCAGGACGCGGCAAACCCGCCGCCCTCTACCGCGCGGGCCCCGCCACCAGCCTCCACCCCCCGTTCCTGCGACCGGAAGGACACCCATGACGACCGAGCCCGGCCGGACCCCGGCACGTCAGCCCGCCGCCCCCGGCAAGCGCCCGGCGACCGGCGCCCTCGTCGGGCTCGCCCTCGGGGACGCGCTCGGCTTCCCGACCGAGTTCAACGACGTGCCGTCCATCCTCGCCAAGTGCGGCCCCTGGCGTGCGATGGCGCTGCCCGAGCCCGCCTTCGTCACCGACGACACCCAGATGACCCTCGCGCTCGGCCGCGGCCTGCGCACCGCCCTGGAGCAGGGGCCCCTCGCACCACAGCGCATGGCGCGCCCGGTGCGCCAGGAGTTCGTGGCCTGGTACCGGTCACCGGAGAACAACCGCGCCCCGGGCAACACCTGCCTCACCGCCTGCGCTCTGCTGGCCGATCCGGGGCTGCCCTGGCAGCGGGCCAGCCGGATCCACTCCAAGGGCTGTGGCGCCAACATGCGCGTCGCGCCGCTCGGGCTGATACCCGGGCTCGACGCCCAGCAGCAGGCAGGCGCCGCACAGCTGCAGTCCGCGCTGACCCACGGCCACCCCACCGCTCTCGCGGCCAGCGACCTGACGGCCCACGCGGTGCGGCTGCTCGTGCAGGGCACGGAGCCCACCGGACTCGTCGGCCTGCTGCGCTCGTACGCGTACGACCACCGCACCCGCTACCACGAGCACTGGCTCGGCGACCTGTGGACCCACGCGCAGGACCCTGGCCCGCAGGAGTTCATCGCGCGCGGCTGGGACGAGTGCCTGGCTGTACTCGACCGGCTCCAGCAAGCCCTGTGGGGCCCCGCCGCGATCTCACCGGAGGTTGACCCCTGCCTGGCCACCGGCGAGGGCTGGACGGCCGAAGAAGCGCTGGCCACCGCCCTGCTCTGCTTCCTGCAGTTCGTCGACGAACCCGTCACCGCGCTGCGCCGTGCCGCCTGCACCTCGGGCGACTCCGACTCGATCGCCTGCCTCGCGGGCGCCTTCGCGGGCGCGCACCACGGCGTCGGCGCATGGCCGGCGCAGTGGGCCGGCCGTATCGAGTACCGCGACGAGCTGCTGGCGCTGGGAGAGGCCTGGGACGGACAGGTCCGCGAGGACCGTGATCCGGACGGTCTCTGAGCGGCCCCGTAGGGCCTTCGCGCGGAGCCGGTCTCGGCAGCCGGGCACCGCAGACCCGGCCGTCCGGAGCTGGCTTAGTCTTGCCGAAACGGCGGCCGCACCCGGCAGGGGCCGCACCAAGCCGCCAAGACCGCAAGGACCACTCCATGAGAACCGCGCTCGTCATCGGCACCGGACTGATCGGCACCTCGGCCGCCCTGGCCCTCGCGGGGCGCGGTGTGCGGGTGTACCTCACCGATCACGATCCGGAGCAGGCCCGCACCGCCGCCGCGCTCGGTGCGGGCACCGACGCCGAGCCTGAGGGCCCCGTCGACCTCGCCGTCGTCGCCGTACCGCCCGCGCATGTGGCCGCCACCCTGGCCGACGCGATGCGGCGCGGCAGAGCACGGGGCTACATCGACGTGGCGAGCGTCAAGGGCGGGCCGCGCCGCGAGCTGGACGCGCTGGGCCTCGACGCCGCCACCCTGGCGGCCTACATCGGCACCCACCCCATGTCGGGCCGTGAGAAGTCGGGACCGCTGGCGGCCACCGCCGACCTCTTCGAGGGGCGGCCCTGGGTGCTCACCCCCGGCCGCGACACCGACACCGACGTGCTGAACCTGGCCCTGGAGCTGATCGCGCTCTGCCGGGCCGTGCCGGTGGTCATGAACGCCGACGCGCACGACCGTGCCGTCGCCCTCGTCTCCCACATGCCCCACCTGGTCTCCAACCTGGTCGCGGCCCGGCTCGAACACGCCGAGGAGACGGCGGTACGGCTCTGCGGCCAGGGCATCCGCGATGTGACCCGGATCGCGGCCTCCGACCCCGGGATGTGGATCGACATCCTCTCCGCGAACCCGGGACCGGTCGCCGACCTGCTCTCCGACGTCGCCGCGGACCTGGACGAGACCGTGCAGGCACTGCGCGCCCTGCAATCCGCCGACGAGGACAAACGCCTCGGTGGTACGAGCGGTATCGAGGACGTGCTGCGCCGTGGCAACGCCGGACAGGTCAGGGTGCCGGGCAAGCACGGTGCCGCCCGTGCCGTGTACGAGAGTGTCGTCGTGCTCATCGACGACCAGCCCGGCCAGCTCGCCCGGATCTTCGCGGACGCCGGCCAGATCGGCGTGAACATCGAGGACGTCCGCATCGAGCACGCCACTGGGCAGCAGGTCGGCCTGGTCGAGCTCTCCGTGCTTCCGCAGTCGGTCCCGGTCCTGACGGCGGCCCTGCGGGATCGGGGCTGGGCGATCCGGCAGTAGACCGCGGGACGCACGAGTCCCGGTGGACCGGCCCGTCCAACCGGGAGCCGGCCGGCCGCCGCGAGTGGCGACCGTCACGCGGCCAAGGGCCGGCCCGCGCCCGGCCGACCCCCGCTGTGGCCCGGTCCCGCCGCCGTCCCCGCTTTGGCCCCGTAAGAAGCGCTCCGGTGAGCCAGTAACCTTGTGCGGGGCGTGCTCGTGTCCCGCACAAGATCGTCGCCCCCACGAGGGTTTGCGACCAATCAAGCAACTACCAGGAAGGTGCCCGTCTCCTGTGGAAACCGCAGCAATCGCCGACCGGACGGCCCCGGCTGTGATCGTCGCCATCGACGGCCCTTCAGGCACGGGCAAGTCGAGCACCTCGAAGGCCGTGGCGGGGCAGCTCGGCTTCAGCTATCTGGACACCGGGGCGCAGTACCGCGCGATGACCTGGTGGATGCTGAGCAACGGCATCGACGTGGACGACCCGGCCATGGTCGCCGCCGCGGCCGACAAGCCGGAGATCGTCTCCGGCACCGACCCGGCCGACCCGACGATCACCGTCGACGGCGTCGACGTCGCGGGCCCCATCCGCACCCAGGAGGTCACCGCGAAGGTCAGCGCGGTCAGCGCGGTGCCCGAGGTGCGGATCCGGATAAGCAGCCTGCAGCGGACGATCGCCTGCGACGCGCAGCAGGGCATCGTCGTCGAGGGCCGCGACATCGGCACCACGGTGCTGCCGGACGCCGATGTGAAGATCTTCCTCACCGCGTCCGCCGAGGCCCGCGCGGCCCGCCGCAGCGGCGAGCTGAAGAACGTCGACGTGCACACCACCCGTGCGGCGCTGATCCAGCGGGACGCGGCCGACTCGACCCGCAAGGCGTCGCCGCTCGCCAAGGCCGACGACGCCATGGAGGTCGACACCACCGAGCTCACGTTGCAGCAGGTCGTGGAGTGCGTCGTCATCCTCGTCGAGGAGAAACGGGCCGCGAAGTGACCGGGGCCGCCGCGCTCCGCCGCGCGGGCCAGGACAAGGTTCCCTCGCTGCGGGGCGCCGGGGTCGGCCGCCGGATCGGTGCCGGTCTCATGTACGGGCTGTGGCGGCCACGCGTGCTGGGTGCCTGGAAGGTTCCGCCGCGCGGTCCCGTGATCATGGCGGTGAACCACTCGCACAACATCGACGGTCCGATGCTGATGGGCACCGCACCGCGGCCGGTGCACTTCCTGATCAAGAAGGAAGCGTTCATCGGCCCGCTCGGTACCTTCCTGACCGGTATCGGGCAGCTCAGCGTGGACCGTACGATCGCCGACCGGACCGCCATAACGCAGGCCCTCGGTGTCCTGGAGCGTGGCGGTGTGCTCGGCATCTTCCCCGAGGGCACGCGCGGGGACGGCGACTTCGCCTCGTTGCGGGCGGGCCTGGCGTACTTCGCGGTGCGCAGCGGTGCGCCGATCGTGCCCGTGGCAGTCTTGGGAACCGCAGACGAGGACGGACGGGAGAAACCCGCCGCTCGCGGACGGCTGATACCGGGACTGCCGCCGTTGCGCAGCCGTGTCGACCTGGTCTTCGGTGACCCGTTCGAGGCCGGCGACGGCAGCGGGCTGCGCACCCGTAAGGCACTCGACGAGGCCACGGTGCGCATCCAGGAGCACCTGACCGCACACCTGGAAGACGCGAGGCGCCTCACCGGCCGGTGAGGCAGTCCCCGGGCAAGACCTGAGCAGTGGATGTGCCGACGCGATGGACGTGTCGACAACCCCATCCACCGACCACCACGATGAACGAGGTACGCGCTTCATGAACGACCAGATGCAGCCCGGCGGCTCCGTGAGTGACGGCTCCGGAGTCGGCGGCGACGAGCACGGCGCGCTCGGGGACGCCGAGTTCGACCAGTTCATGGAGCTCGCCGAGGAAGAGGGCTTCGACCTTGAGGACGTCGAGGGCGCCATCGAGGCGGCCGGGCACGGCCCGCTGCCGGTGCTCGCCGTCGTCGGCCGCCCAAATGTCGGCAAGTCCACTTTGGTGAACCGCATCATCGGCCGCCGTGAGGCGGTCGTCGAGGACACCCCTGGTGTCACCCGTGACCGGGTCACCTACGAGACGGAGTGGTCGGGCCGCCGTTTCAAGGTCGTCGACACGGGCGGCTGGGAGCAGGACGTGCTCGGCATCGACGCCTCGGTGGCGGCCCAGGCCGAGTTCGCCATCGACGCCGCCGACGCGGTCGTGTTCGTCGTGGACGCCACGGTCGGCGCGACGGACACGGACGAGGCGGTGGTGCGGCTGCTGCGCAGGGCGGGCAAGCCCGTGGTGCTCTGCGCCAACAAGGTCGACGGCCAGAGCGGCGAGGCCGACGCGGCGATGCTGTGGTCCCTCGGCCTCGGCGAGCCGCACCCCGTCTCCGCACTGCACGGCCGCGGCACCGGCGACATGCTGGACGCCGTCCTCGAAGTGCTGCCCGACGCGCCCAAGGAGACCTTCGGCGCCGCCGTGGCAGGCCCGCGCCGCGTCGCCCTCATCGGCCGCCCGAATGTCGGCAAGTCGTCTTTGCTGAACAAGGTGGCGAACGAGGATCGGGTCGTCGTCAACGAGATCGCGGGCACCACGCGCGACCCGGTCGACGAGATCATCGAACTCGGCGGCAAGACATGGCGCTTTGTCGACACCGCCGGTATCCGTAAGCGGGTCCACCTCCAGCAGGGCGCCGACTACTACGCCTCGCTGCGTACCGCCGCGGCCGTCGAGAAGGCCGAGGTCGCGGTCATCCTCATCGACGCGGCCGACACGATCAGCGTGCAGGACCAGCGCATCGTCACCATGGCGGTGGACGCGGGCCGTGCGCTCGTCCTCGCGTACAACAAGTGGGACACCCTCGACGAGGACCGCCGCTACTACCTGGAGCGGGAGATCGAGACCGAGCTCGCTCAGGTGGCGTGGGCGCCGCGGGTCAATGTCTCGGCCCGCACCGGGCGCCACATGGAGCGGCTGGTGCCGGCGATCGAGGCGGCCCTCGCGGGCTGGGAGACGCGGGTTGCGACCGGCCGGCTGAACGCGTTCCTCGGGGAGCTCGTCGCCTCCCACCCGCACCCGGTGCGCGGTGGCAAGCAGCCGCGGATCCTCTTCGGCACCCAGGCGGGCACCAGGCCGCCGCGGTTCGTGCTCTTCGCCTCCGGCTTCATCGAGCACGGCTACCGGCGTTTCATCGAGCGCAGGCTCCGCGAGGAGTTCGGATTCGAGGGCACGCCGATCCATATCTCCGTGCGGGTGCGCGAGAAGCGGGGCCGCAAGAAGTAGGGCCCTTTCCGAGGCGCGCCCAGGCCCTCGTGGCGCGCTTCGGGCCCACCCGGGCCTCCTCCGCGGACTTTCGCCGGGCCCCCGGACAGGCTCTTATGACTCCTGTGCGGTAGCGGTGGCGGTGTTCGTGGTGTGGCGCGTCAGTGGTCCGTCGGGTCGCCGGGGTGCCTGATGGGCAGTACGGCCGGGAGCAGGTCCTCGGGGCCGTGCGGCCTGCGGACCGGGCGCCAGGTGCCCGTCTGGTAGCCGCCGGGCCGGTCGGCCTGGTGAGGTTGCTGGGCGGCGGTGGACGCGACGTGGGTCCAGGTGGGTTGCGCGGCCGGTGGGGTGTGCGGCCCGTATGCGGTGTGTGCCGCGGTGTGCGAAGGCCCGGGAAGCTGCCGGAGGTCGTGCCGCGGCCCTGGGAACGGGTCCTGTCGCAGCCCGGGGAACCCGCTCCCGGCGCCTGGCGCCCCGGCCTGGCGGAGCACCGGCTGGAGCGGGCCCGCGCCGTGCAGACCGGTGACGAAGCCCGTGAAGCCCGCGAAGCCGCTGAGCCCGGCGAAGGCCTTGAACCCCAGATCCTCCTCGCCGCTGCGGTCACCCGGCAGGGTTCGGAACGCCATGCGGTACTCGGCGTAGAGCGCGTCGTAGATGGGCGTGGCCGAATGGCTGCTGGTGTGCTCCGGTGCGTGGCGCATGGCCGGGATCGCGCTCTGGTACGGGGGGCGGCGGGCGGGGTCGTATGTCTGCACGTAGGTGCCAACGACGTCACGGCCCGACGGATGCGGCCACCGCACCGCTTTCGCAGGTCGCCGGGGGCCGTACGGGCGCACGGGCCGTGGTGGTACGCCGCCGGCCGCCGTGTGCCGCCGCTCAGCTGCCGGTGAGCGGCATCGTGCAGGCGACGAGACGGCCGGTCACGGCGGCATGGTCCAGGGCGCCGCGCAGCAGGTCCTCGCGCGGCTGGCGCCCGATCGAGCCCACCGGGGCCGCGAGGACGAGGATCTGCTGGAGCTTGAGCGCCGCGGCGCGCCAGCCGTCGGTGACCTGGAGCGGCTGGTGCGCCTGCCACCAGGCGACGGGGGAGCCGTCGGCGCCGGGCTGGAGCACGGCGTGCAGCTGTCCGGCCGCCAGCAGCACGGACCAGCCGTGCAGCACCGAAGGCACCTGATCGACGCTGCTGACCGGCGCGAAGCCCTGTTCCATGAGGAGCGGCAGGAAGTCGTCGCCGAAACCGGTGGAACCAGGGCGCATGACCGGGCCGGTGGGCTCGACCACGAGTGCCGGGCACAGTTCGCCGGCGATGAGCACCAGACCGCTGGTGACGCCGAGCACGGCCTGTCCGGGCGCGGCCTGGGCGGGTGCGCTCTCGCCGGTGATGGACCGTACGGCGCCCTGCAGCTGCTCCTCGCTGACCTGGACGACCTGCGAGGGCAGGCAGGTGGCGTGGGCGAAGGCGAGGACGGCGGTCTCCTCGCCGATGAACAGGACCGTGCTGGTGCGCTCCTGGTCCGAGTCGCCCGGGGTGCGACAGGACGTGCAGTCGTAGCTGCCCGGGGCGTTCTCTCCGGCGAGCAGCCGGTCGGCTTCTTCGTCGCCGATCTCAGCGCGTACGTCGTCGCTGACGTCGAGCATGCGCGGCACGGGGGCTCCTCGGAATCAGTGGGTGCGGGCGACCGGGCGGTTCCCGGGCTCATGCCCAGGACAACGGCCGATGCGTGGCGGAGTCACGCCCGTCGGAGCAGGGAATCGAACCGCCGCGCAGTCGCCGGGAGTCGCCCCGGATTCGGTCGCTGACCGTCTCAACGAGGTTGCGTGAACGCGAAGTTGACCGATTCTCGGTGGTCGGGGTCGCTCGGTCGGCGGGTCGACAAATCCTGACATCACGTTATGAAGAGGATGACCGAAAAGCGGTGACAAGCGATACTCTGCGACGTCCTGTTGAGGATGTTAAGGTTCGATAAATAGTCACATGATGCGTATAACGCGCATGGCGGGCATCGTGCACGAGTTCCCTGTTCCGGCTATCAATCACACAACCGTTCCGGCACAAGGTGGTGAGGGCGTCCAACCCTGCCGCAGGGCCACCGGTCCCACCAGTGCAAGGCGGACGGGCCGAACCGTCCGCCGACTGCGGAAGATACGGGGACCCATGCACATTTCCTTCCTTATCCACAACGCGTACGGGATCGGCGGGACCGTACGGACCACCTGCAACCTCGCGACCACGCTCGCCCAGCAGCACGACGTCGAGATCGTCTCCGTCCTCCGCCACCGCGAGCGGCCGGTTCTCCCACCGGGCCCGGGCGTGCGGCTGCGGCACCTCGTCGATCTGCGGCCCGGCGCCCCGGACAGCGCGGCGGACGAGCCCGAGCACCGGCGTCCGGCACGGGTGTTCCCGTTCAGCGACAGCCGCCACGCCCAGTACAGCGCGCTCACCGACCGGCGCATCGCGGCGCATCTGGCCGCTACCGAGGCCGATGTGGTGGTCGCCACCCGTCCCGGACTCAATGTGCACGTGGCCCGGCAGACCCGTTCCGGACCCGTGCGCATCGGACAGGAACACCTCACGCTCGACAGCCATCCCCGCGCCCTGCGGTTACAACTGCGCGCCGCGTATCCGTGGCTCGACGCGCTCACCACGACCACCGAGGCCGACGCGCGCGCCTACCGGGACCGGATGCGGCTGCCCGGGGTGCACATCGAGGCCGTGCCGAACCCGGTGCCGGCGCCTGCCATCCCGCCCGCCGACGGCTCGGGCAAGTGGGTGGTGGCGGCCGGCCGGCTCACGCCCGTCAAGCGGTACGACCTGCTGATCAGGGCCTTCGACACGGTGCGCGGCGAGCGTCCGGACTGGCGGCTGCGGATCTACGGCGGCGGCAAGCAAAAAGAGCAGCTGCGCGACCTGATCGACCGCCTCGGCCTGTACAACCACGTCTTCCTGATGGGTCCCGTCCACCCCATCGAGTCCGAGTGGGTCAAGGGCGCGATCGCGGCGGTGACCTCCAGCCTGGAGTCGTTCGGCATGACGATCGTCGAGGCGATGCGCTGCGGACTGCCGGTGGTCGCCACCGACTGCCCGCACGGCCCAGGAGAGATCATCGACGACGGTGTGGACGGCCGCCTCGTGGAGACGGGCAACGCCGACGCGGTCGCGCGCGGCCTGCTCGAACTGATCAACGACGACGCACTGCGGCTGCGCATGGCCGACGCCGCGCTCAAGGACGCCGAGCGCTTCGACCCGGGCCGGATCGCCGAGCGCCACGCGACGCTGTTCGCCCGCCTCGCCGCGCGCGGCAGCGGCTCCCGGGGCGCGGGTTGGCGTTCGTCCCTGTACCGGGCGGGAGGCGCGCTGGTCAGCGGTGCGTTCGCCGCGCGGCACGCCGCCCGCGACACCTTCGGGAAAGGGAGTTCGGCATGACCACACCGACCCCCGCCCGGACGCCGGACCCCGGCGACGACCGCGGCGCAGCCGAACGCGACGGCCACCGCGGGCGCGGTCCGGCCGCTGACGTTCCCGTTCCCGGCGGTCCCGGTGTATCCGGCGTGCCCGATGTGCTCGGCGCCGACTGCCGCGCCGATGCGGCGGGCGGCCTGATCTTCAGCCTCGCCGGCCCGCCGGGGCCGGGTCAGGCCGGCGGGGCCGCGGACCCGGCGTGTCTCCTGCTGCGCCGCCGCGGCACGGATCCGGCCGTCGAGGTGCTGCTGCCGTTCGCACCGTCCGGCGACGGACGGCTGATCGCCGCTCTGGACGGCGGCACGGATCTCGCCGAGGGCCGCTGGGACGCGTTTTTGCGCGGGTCGGACGGCGCGACCCTGCGCCTGGCGCCCGGCGTCAACGACCTGCGCGCGCTGGTCGACCGCGTGCCCGACCCTGCGGACGGCCCCGTCGCCGTCCGTATCCCGTATCCCACCAAACACGGCGCCCTCGCGGTCCGCAGCTGGCTGCGCGCCCCGCACGCGGAAGCAGGCGAACTCCACCTCGCCGCAGCCGCCCTGACCCTGCACGGTCGGGTGCACGGCACGGCGCTCACCACCCGGGCCCATGTGGAGCTGCGCCGCCGCGCCGCGCCGCACACCGTAGTGCGCGCCGCGGCCACGGCCGAGGGCACCGGCTTCTCGTGCACGCTCGCCTGCCGGACGCTGGTGGACGCGGCGCCTTCGGGCATCTGGGATCTGTGGCTGCACCCGGCGGGTGAGGACGGGCCACGAGTGCGGATCGCCCGGCTGCTCGACGACATCGCCGACAAGAAGCCGGTCTTCACCTTCCCGGCGCTGCGGCTGGCGGCCGAAGCTGCCGAGGTCCCGGGCGCACTGGTCGACGTGCGCCCGTACTACACGCTCGACAACGACCTGGCGGTGCGCGTCACCACGGTGGAGAACGCGTAGGTCGGCCGAGCGGGCGACTTCGCCCCGTGGGCCTTGCGGACGAAGGCTGTCCGCAAGGCCTGCCACACTCGGTGCATGCTGGATACCTCGGCACGTCTGCTGCGGCTGCTCTCCTTGCTCCAGGCACACCGCGAATGGCCCGGTCCTGAGCTGGCTGGCCGGCTCGGCGTCACCGCGCGCACCGTACGCCGTGACGTCGACCGGCTGCGCGAACTCGGCTATCCCGTGCACGCGAGCCCCGGTACCGGTGGCGGCTACCGGCTCGGCGCGGGCGCCCAACTGCCTCCGCTGCTGCTCGACGACGACGAGGCGGTGGCCGTCGTGGTGGGGCTGCGTACCGCGGCGGGGCAGAGCATCGAGGGCATCGGCGAGAGCTCGGTCGGAGCCCTGGCCAAGCTGGAGCAGGTTCTGCCGCACCGGCTGCAACGCCGGGTGGCCGCCCTGAACGCCGTCACCGTGCCCCTGCTGCACGGCGCGGCGGAGTCCGCCGTCGACCCGGTCGTCCTCACCGAGCTCGCGCACGCCTGCCGTGACGGCGTACGGCTGCGGTTCGACTACCGCGACCACACCGGCACCACCACCCGCCGTGCCGCGGAGCCGCACCGCCTGGTCTGCACCGAGCGCCGCTGGTACCTGGTCGCCTGGGACGTGGACCGCGACGACTGGCGGACGTTCCGTGCCGACCGCATCACCCTTTGCCCGCCGCACGGCCCGCGCTGCGCACCGCGCACTCCACCCGCCGAGGACCTGGCCGCCTATGTCTCCCGGGGCATCTCCACCCGCGGCTATGCCGAGCAGGCCGTCATACGCCTGCTGGTCGGCGCCGACACCGCCGCCGAGCGGATCTCGCCCTCGGCCGGGACGCTGGAGCCGGAGGACGAGCACTCCTGTCTGCTGCGCACCGGGGCCGCCAGCCTGGAGGTGATGGTGATCCACGTGATGCTCATGGGCTACGAGTTCGAGGTCTTGGAACCGGCCGCGCTCACCGAGGTGATCCGCACATCGCGGGACCGCCTCACCCGGGCCCTGCGGCGCTCCGGCGCTCCTGCTGCGCCGCGGTCCGAGGAGGCCACCGGCCAAGCCCGGGCGACCCCGAGCGGATCAGGAACGCCGTGAGGTCTGTCGCCGCGGTGGCGGACACGGGGCGGCCCGCCTCAGGGGCCGACGGCGACAGCGGGCGGCGACGGCGGGGCAGCGCAACGGCAGGTGGAAGGACCGGGCGGGAATGCGCGGAGCACGATGCGGCCGGCGCAGAACAAGCGCAGATAGAAAAACGTTTCAGGCACCGGATAAGGCGCCATCGGCCGCGTCGGTCCACGACGGCGCGATCTCGTGGATGAATCCCGTGAAGACCGGGCGGCCCAGGGCGGGCGAGCCCGGCGCGGCATCACCAAAGCCGTGACGCCGCGGCCGGCAGGAGCCGGAACAATCCGCAGGACATGAGCTGACAGGCATAAGAAGTGATCAAATAAAAATGATCAGATAGCGGTGATCGGTCTTTTGTGATCGATAATGATCGGTGAGTCGCAGAGTCCGGCCTGGCTGCCCGCCCGCGGTCCTGGGCCCTGACGCAGGCCACGGACAGGGACTTCGGACAGGAACCGTGGACAGGGCCGCCGGCCGCATCTGCGCCCGAGCCTCTTCGCCCCGGTCCGGACCGTCAGCCGTCGACGCCGCACCGGCCGCCGCCGGCTGGGAACGCGCTCCGGCGCCGGGCGCGGAAACGGGAACGTACGGCAAGCGCGGTCAGTCAGGCCGCTTCGCCGAGATTCGGAGAACTCCGCACCGGCCGGCCGTATCGTCGTTGTATGGCCGTGTGGCACTCGTTTATGCGTCGGCTTTTCGCGGTCCCGATAATGTGACCCCGCTTTGTGCCCCACTGGCCTGGAAAATATTCTGGAACCGGGCCAGATCGCCCGAATGAGGGCTGTGTGCGCGGCGGAAACTCGTGTCGTGATCCTGTGACAGAAGTGTGACCGGTCGGGGACCCGCGGGAGGTTGCGGCGGTGACGCGGGGTGTCTGCCGTACGGAGGTGTTCGGGGTCCGGCTTTCCCGCCCCGGCCGGTGCGCCTACCGTGGCCGCATGGCACCCATTTCCCCACCACCCGCGGAACCAGAGGACGATCTGCAGGCCTACGTGGGCCTCGCTGCCGAGGAGGCCGAGCGCCGCGCCCGTGAGCGCGGCTGGTCCACGGTCAGGTCGCTGGCGCCGGGCACGGTCATCACCATGGAATACCGCTTCGGACGGCTGAACTTCGAGGTCAAGGACGGCATCGTACACCGCAGCTGGAAGGGCTGAGCAGGCCGCGGGAGAGCTCCGGGACAGGGCGGGAGCAATGCGAGCGGGGCCGGGCGCCTGTAGTGCGCCCGGCCCCGCTCGCCGTGCGGCCGGCCTCGCTGACCGGCGTCAGGCGCCCGTCAGCGGGCGCGCCGTGGTCGTCGTGGTGCGCGGAGTGCGATCCGCGTGCGGTGGGCGGCGGCTGCCCGCCGGGGTGACCGGCGTCCGCTCGTAGCGGGCCGGGTGCCTGCTCTGGGCCAGATGGGCCGCCGTCCTGCCGGAGTGCACGGGCAGCGGCTCGCGGGTCGGTGCGCCGTCCCGCTCCGGTGCGTGCGGCGGCAGCAGGGTCGGGGTGGCGACCGTGACCGGCGGGGCGGTCGAGGCGCGTGCCCGGCGGCTGCGCCAGGTGTCGCGCAGGTCGAGCAGCCACTTCTCGCAGCGGGCGATGAGCGGTTCGCACCAGGGCAGCGCCAGCAGGACCAGCAGCCCCGCGACCCAGCCGAGCACCACATCGCTCAGCCAGTGCGTACCGAGGTAGACGGTGGTGAGGCCGACGCCGAGCGCCACCACCGCGGAGATGGCGGACAGATACCTGCGGGTTCGCGGAGTGGAGGCGAGATACGCGAGGATGCCCCAGGTCACCACGGCGTTGGCGGTGTGACCGGAAGGAAATATATCGCCGCCGTGCCACATTTCGTTGGACCCGATCACGGTGGCGTAGTGCGGTCCGAGACGGCCCATGCCGATCTTGGCCGCGCCGACGGTGATGTTCAGCAGCAGCAGCGCCGCGCCCAGCGCCAGCAGCGGTCGCAGGGTGTGCTGCCGCCAGGAGCGCCAGCCCAGCCAGGCCGCCACCATGACCGCGGTCGGGCCGCGCTGGCCCAGGACGACGTAGTAGTCGAGGAACGCATGAACCTGCGGCCACTGCTGATACGGCCGGAAGAACATGACCTCCCAGTCGAAACGGACCAGCCACGAGGTGGTGACCACGGCCCACACGATGGCCAGGTAGAAGGCCAGCGTCGCGAGCAGCAGCACGACCCGGTGCCGGCTCATTACCGGCACATTGAGGTGGGCCGGTCGTTCCGGCTCACGGTCAAGACGGGCGAAGAGCCGGTCCAGACGCGTGAGGCTTCGTTCGGTAAGCACTCAATCGACGTTACAGCGAGTGAGTCGTAGAGCAGGTCGAACCGGCGGGTTTGTGATGACGATGTGATGTGGGATTGCTCTCAACCGGTGGTTTATCAGCAAGCTATTCACAATGCGCCGATCGGCTTCTCGTTCCATTGCGTTGATCATTCTTATGGTGACTTTATGGCCGTGTCGAATTTCGTTCACCGGCTGCTTGTGCTGAATTCTCCCGGAGCTCACCGTGCACCGTGCCCGGCCGCCGCGCGCGGGGCGGCCCACCGGAGCCGGGCGCGGCGGATCACGGCGGTCCTGAGCTGTTCAGCCAGAACGCCCCGTATACCGCAGAGCCCACGGCCACGCACCCCAGCACCAGCGCCGACCTGGCGGGACGCAGTCGGGCCAGGGACACGGCGAGTGGCAGCAGCAGCGGGAAGGCGGGCAGCAGGAGCCGTGGTTTCGAGCCGAAGTAGCTTTCGGCGCCCAGGGCGAGGGCCGTGACGACGCCGCCGTACACCAGCAGTGCCAGCGGCTGGCGCTGCCGTACGCAGCGGACGTACAGCCACAGCACCAGCCCCACCCCCACCAGCAGGCCGAGCCCGGCGAACACTCCTGGAAAGGCGGTGAACCGCGCCGCCACGAACCGGGCGAACGCCCACCCGCCGTCGAAACCGTTGCCCCACTGCCCCTGCACGTCCAGATAACCCCCGAGGCCCCGCCCGGTCCGGTGGCCCACCCAGAGCACATAGCCCGCGGCGCCGAGCGGTGCGGGCAGGATGGCGAGGCAGGTCCGCCAGGACAGGCGCCGTTCGCGTGCGGTTGCCCCGTCATCCACCGCCACCTTCAACCACGGCGCCGCGCGCCGCACCTCCAGCCGGGCGGTCAGCGCGGCAGCCGCCCACACCGCCGCGGCCACCGCCACCCCCACCGGCCGGGTCGCACCCGCGAGGCAGGCCAGCGCGCCCGCCGCCCACCAGCGCCCGGTCAGCGCCGCGTACAGCGCCCAGGCGGCGAGCGCCGTGAACAGTGCCTCGCTGTACGCCATCGACTGCACGATCCCCACCGGCAGCACCGCCCACAGCAGCACCGTCAGGGTCCCGGCCCGGCGGCCGTGGCAGTGGTCCGCCACCGCGAAGATGCCCCATGCCGCGGCCAGCGAGGCGAGCCAGGAGACCGCGAGGCCGCAGTCGGCGTACGACAGCGGACTCAGCGCCGCTCCGAGCCGCTCCAGCCAGGGCAGCAACGGGAAGAACGCGAGGTTGGTGTGGACGGTGCCGTCCGGTAGCCGCACCTGCCAGCCGTAGCCGTGCGCGGCGACCCGGGTGTACCAGAGGGAGTCCCAGCGGGCGGTCAGCAGCTGGTGTGCGCTCTTGCCCGCCGCCGTGCTCCAGAGCGCCAGCACCAGCACGCCCAGGGCACGCACCGCGGCGAACCCCAGCAACGCGGGAGCGGCGTGCCGTACGGCGTCCGCCGCGCGCCGGCGGTACGTCCGCGGTACTGCGGGCTCTCCTGGCGCCCGGGAGGCCTCGCGGACATCCCCGGGAGTGGTCGGCTGCGCCGGGCGCTCGGGGGAGCGGTCGGCGGGCGACGGAAGGCCGTGATCAAGGTCGGTCACGTGCTCGATTATCAGGGGTCGCCGGGCGCCGGGCCGCCACGTCGGTCCAGTGACGAACGTATATACGTGCCTCGTACAGGTGATCAAACTTTGTTCTGACGTGGTTCTGCCCTGGTCCTGTCCTGCGCCGACCCCTGCTGCCAGGGCGACCTGCGAAGAGTGGCGCACGCCACAGGCTGTCCCGACGTCGGTTGGGGGGTCCACCACATGACAGCGCGAAGATCTCGCGTACGCTGGCCGCTCACTCGCCTTTCGCTGCCGGCTCCACGCAGGCCGAGAGGATGAGCCTGCCGGGCCGGGCAGTGGGGTTACTCCCCCGGCTACCACCGGGAGGACCCCCACCCAGGCCATTGCGGCACTGGTGAAGGACCGCACCCCGCCCCGCCGGGTGCGAGAGGCCATCTGGGAGGTACGCACATGTCCGGGACGACCACGGCCGTAGCGCGCGAGCCAGCGGGCGGCACCCGGCAACGGCAACGCCGCTTCGACCTTCCGGCCGGCGGACAGGACACCAACCGCTGGCTCGTCCTCGTCGTCCTCTGCATCAGCCTGCTGCTCGTCGCGGTGGACGCGACCGTGCTGCACGTCGCGGTGCCCGCGGTCAGCGAGGACCTGCGGCCCGGCGCGATGGAACTGCTGTGGATCGTCGACGTCTACCCGCTGGTCTGCGCCTCGCTGCTGATCCTCTTCGGCACCCTCGGTGATCGCGTCGGCCGTAGAAAGATCCTTCTCCTGGGGTATGCGCTGTTCGGCGTCGCCTCCGCGGTGGCGGCCTTCTCCGACAGTGCCGCCATGCTCATCGGCGCCCGTGCGCTGCTGGGCGTCGGCGGTTCGATGATCATGCCCGCCACGCTGTCGATCCTTCGGCAGGTCTTTCCCGATCGGGCCGAGCGCGCGGTGGCCATCGGCGTGTGGAGCGCGGTGGCCGCGGTCGGCGCGGCCGTCGGACCGCTGCTCGGCGGCTTTCTGCTGGAACACTTCTGGTGGGGCTCGGTCTTCCTCGTCAACATTCCGCTGATGCTGGTCAGCCTGCCCGTCGGGCGCTGGCTGCTGCCCGAGTCGACCGGTGCCGGCGACGGCCCCTGGGACGTCTTCGGGGCGCTGATGGCCGCGGCGGGCCTGTTCGGTGTGGTGCTCGGTGTGAAGTGCCTCGGCAGCGGTGAGTCCGGTGCGTTTGCCCTGGCGGGACTGCTGGCGCTGGTGATCGGCGCCGGTCTGCTCGTCGGTTTCATCCGGCGGCAGCGCAGACAGGCACAGCCGCTGGTGGACCTGCGGATGTTCACCAGGGCAGCGTTCAGCACCTCCGTCGGCTGCATCGTGCTCGCGATGCTCGCCCTGGTCGGCCTCGAACTGATCGCCGCGCAGTATCTGCAACTCGTGCTCGGTCTCTCGCCTCTCCAGACCGGGCTGCGGCTGCTGCCGCTCACCGTCGCCGCCATGGCGGCGGGTCTGGTCGGCTCGAAGATGCTGCGCAGGTTCGGGCCGCGGGCCACGGTCTGTGCCGGCTTCTGCCTCACCGCGCTGGCCGTCGGCGTCCTCGGCCAGCTGGGAGTCCGGGACCACGCCTCGCTGATGCTCACCGGCTTCGTCCTGCTCGGCTTCGGCCTGGAGACCACGCTCTTCGGGGCCTACGAGTCGATGCTCAGCGAGTCCCCGGTGGCGCAGGCCGGCGGGGCGGCGGCGATCGGCGAGACGTCGTACCAGCTCGGCGCCGGTATCGGCATCGCCCTGCTGGGCAGCGTCATGAACGCTGCCTACGCGCCCGGGCTCTCCTCGGTGCCCGGCGTGCCCGCCTCGGACGGCAAGGACGCGCGTCACTCGCTCGGCGAGGCCTACGAGGTCTCCCACCGGCTCGGCGGCCCCGCGGGCGCCGCCCTGCGGCACGCCGCCCGCACCTCCTTCGTGCACGGCCTCCATGTCACGCTGCTGGTCAGCGCGTGCCTCCTGCTCCTCGGCGCGGTGGCGGCACTGCGGCTGCCGCGGGGGATGGGAACGACGCTGCCCGAGGGGGTGGCCGGGGTGCCGACGCCGCGCGCGACGCAGGACGGTCGTGCGGCGCGCTCTGTCCGTCCGGCGCGTGAGGGCCGCGATGCGGCGGTGGTGGGCGTGGACACCCGGCGGTAGCCCGGCGCTGGGCCAGGCTCGCCTGCCGCCGGGGCTCCGGAGTGCCTCGCACGCGTTGCGGTGCCGCGACACTTGACCGTACCGTCGGCCGCACGCTGGTGACGTTGCCAGTCGGAGCATTGCTTTTGACCGGAGGTCGTCATGTCTGCATCCTCGGCGATGCCGCCGTTCGATCCGGGCGACCCGCTCGGCGTCGACGATCTGCTGAGCGCCGAGGACCTGGCGATCCGCGACACCGTGCGGGACTGGGCGGCCGACCGGGTGCTGCCGCAGGTGGCCGAGTGGTACGAGGCGGGGGAACTGCCCGGGATCAGGGAGCTGGCGAAGGAACTGGGCGCGCTGGGCGCGCTCGGGATGCCGCTGAGCGGATACGGCTGTGCGGGCGCAAGCGCCGTGCAGTACGGGCTCGCCTGCCTGGAACTGGAAGCCGCCGACTCGGGCATCAGGTCCCTCGTCTCCGTGCAGGGCTCCCTGGCCATGTACGCCGTCCACCGCTTCGGGTCCGAGGAGCAAAAGCAGCACTGGCTGCCGCGGATGGCGGCCGGCGAGGTCATCGGCTGCTTCGGGCTCACCGAACCGGACCACGGCTCCGACCCGGCCGCCATGCGCACCCATGCCCGCCGCGACGGCGGCGACTGGGTGCTGAACGGGCGCAAGATGTGGATCACCAACGGCTCCGTCGCCGGGATCGCCGTCGTCTGGGCGCGCACTGACGACGGCATTCGCGGCTTCCTCGTGCCCGCCGGCACTCCGGGATTCGAGGCGCCTGAAATCACCCATAAGTGGTCCCTGCGTGCCTCGGTCACCAGTGAACTCGTCCTTGACGACGTCCGGCTGCCCGGCGACGCGTTGCTGCCCGGTGCCACCGGTCTGCGCGGCCCGCTCAGCTGTCTCAGCCATGCGCGCTACGGCATCGTATGGGGCGCGATGGGCGCCGCCCGTACCTGTTTCGAAACGGCCGTTGCCTACGCGAAGAGCCGCGAGCAGTTCGGCAGGCCGATCGGGGGCTTCCAACTCACCCAGGCCAAACTCGCCGACATGGCGCTCGAACTGCACAAGGGAATCCTGCTCGCCCACCACCTCGGCCGCCGCATGGACGCCGGCCGGCTGCGGCCCGAGCAGATCAGCTTCGGCAAGCTCAACAACGTCCGTGAGGCGCTGGAGATCTGCCGCACCGCCAGGACCATCCTGGGGGCCAACGGGATCTCACTCGAATATCCCGTGATGCGGCACGCCACGAATCTGGAATCGGTACTGACGTACGAGGGGACCGTCGAGATGCATCAGCTGGTGCTGGGCAAGGCGCTCACCGGACTCGACGCCTTCCGGTAGACCCTGATCCGGCGGGCGTTTCGATCCGGCGGGCGGACCGGCCGCCGGATCCCGCGCCGACGGGGCGCGGTCTGCGGGGCGGTCCGGTGCACGGAGCGGGCGGGCTCGCGGGGCGGCGCTGGTGAGCCGCCCCGCGTCAGCTCTGGTTGAAGAATCCGTCGGTGGGGCGGCCGGCCGCCGGCCCGCTGACGATCTGGGTGTGGGCCGGGGTGAGCAGGAAGACGCGGCTGGCCACGCGGTCGATGGAGCCGCGCAGACCGAAGATCAGCCCCGCCGCGAAGTCCACCACGCGCTTGGCGTCGGCGGCCTCCATCGCCGTGAGGTTCATGATGACCGGCACACCGTCCCGGAACAGCTCACCGATGATGCGGGCGTCCCGGAAGCTGTCCGGGGTGACCGTACCGATCCGGTGGCCCTGCTCCTCGGCGGTGTCGCTGGCGACCCGCACCCGCGGATCGGTCACCCAGGCGTCGCCGGCTCCCCTTTCGGATCCGTCTTCTTCGTAGCCGTCGTAGTAACGCTCGTCATCGTTGTCGTCGACGAGGCCAAGCCAGGCACTCGCCTTGCGCACCGATCCCATGGACGCCTCCTCTCGCCGCGGTCATTCTCCGATCCGCATCGGTTGCCGTGTCCGTCACTGTGCATGCTGTCCGTGCCTATCGTGGTCCATGATGCGGATACCGCGCCAAGGGGATAGTCGCCGCGCGGGGAATTCGTGACGGTACTGGTGCACAGTGATTCCCCCTCCAAGCCTTGCTACTCAAGGATCCTGTGACGCAAGGCTGCTGACTGTGAGTGAAATATTATTCTTCGCGGCGTACGGGTGACACCCGGGGCGTATGGGTGAACAGCGGTGGTCGATACGATGCCGCAGGTCGTGTGGGTGGGGGCGCCGCGCAGTGCCGTGTACGCCGTGTCACCACAGTGACCGGTGCGTGCGGCAGTCCCGGTCGGCACGTGTGTTCACAAGGCGGCGCGGGGCCGTCCGGTGTGGACTTCTCATCACGGGGGAGCGCGTGTTCGGAATCGTCAGGCCTTGCAGTCACCGCCTCAGCGACGGCATGAAGGCCCAGTGGATGGCTCATCTGTGCGGGCTCTGCCTGGCGCTGCGCGGCGACCACGGCCAGCTCGCCCGCGTGGTGACGAACTATGACGGGCTGCTCATATCGGTCCTGACGGAGGCTCAGGCAGCCGCCCGGGACGGCGCCCGGCGCACCGCCGGCCCCTGTCCGCTGCGCGGCATGCGCACCGCGTCCGTCGCCCAGGGCGAGGGCGCCAGGCTCGCCGCCGCGGTCTCCCTCGTCCTGGCCGCGGCGAAGGTGCGCGATCACGTGGCGGACGGGGACGGGCTGTTGGCGCGCCGGCCGGTGGCCCGCGCCGCGCGCCGGGTTGCCGCGAACTGGGACCGTGCGGGCGGGCGCTCGGGGGCTGCGGTCGGCTTCGACACGGCGGTGCTCGTCGACGCGGTGGACCGGCAGGTCGGCATCGAGGCACTGGCCGGGCCCGGCACGCCGCTGCTGGAGGTCACCGAGCCGACCGAGACGGCGACCGCGGCAGCCTTCGCGCACACCGCGCACCTTGCGGGACGGCCGCGCAATGCCGTGCCGCTCGCGGAGGCGGGCCGGCTCTTCGGCCGCCTCGCTCATCTGCTGGACGCCGTGGAGGACCAGGTGGCCGACGCCGCCTCGGGCGCCTGGAACCCGCTCACCGCCACTCGCACCGAGCGCACCGAGGCGCGCCGTCTCGCCGATGACGCGCTGCACGGCATCCGGCTCGCCCTGCGCGAGGTGGAGTTCACCGACGGCCATCTCGCCCATCTGCTGCTCGTCCATGAACTGCGGCGCTCCGTGGACCGCGCCTTCGCGAGAACGACCTGTGCTCACCAGGGCCCTCACCAGGACGGTCCGCATCCGCCGGGGACGCCGGGACAGGGCGGCAGCCCGTTGTTCCCGATCGACCCCGGCAGATGGCCCGAGCCGCCGCGCCGCAGTCCGCGAGGTTTCTTCGCGGGCTGCGCGGCTGCCGTCGGGCTCTGCTGCACCTGCAAGGTGTGCTGCGCCGACGAGTTCGATGGCCCCTGGTCACGGAAGAAGCGCGAGGGCCTGTGCTCTGGCGGCTGCGACGGTGACTGCAGCTGCTGCGAGGTCTGCGAATGCTGCCAGTGCTGCGAGTGCCTGGAGTGCTGCAACTGCTGACCGCTGCCGCCGGTTCTTGATCTCCGGTCAGTTTTTGATCTCCGGCGGCGAGATCTGCGACGTCCCGATCGACGACCCCTGCGTGCCCCACTTCTTCAGGATCCTGTCGTACACCCCGGTCCTGATGAGATCGTTGACGGCGGCTTGGAAGGCGGGGGCGAGCGGGGTGCCCTTCTTGAAGGCGAAGCCGACGTCGAGACGGCGGAACTCGTTCAGGAACTTCAGGCCCTGCTGCTGGGAGATGTCGTAACGCAGGCCGTTGATGGTGTCCATCACCACGTCGGAACGGCCCTGCTGGAGCGAGGACCACATGGCGCTGGACTCCGCGTACGTCTTCACGCTGTACGCCTTCTTGCCGGCGTCCGCGCACAGGTGCTTGTTGTCCTCCAAGGTGGCCTCGAAGGTGGTTCCGGCGCCGGTGGCGACCGTCAGGCCGCACAGCTGATCCAGCGTGGTGACCTTCTTCAGCTTGCTGTCCGCGCGTACCGCGAACCCTTGGCCGTCGTTGATGTACGTGACGAAGTCGATGGTCTTGCGCCGCTCGTCCGTGACGCCGAAATTGCCGGTGCCCACGTCGTACTTGCCGCTTTCGAGGGCCGGGAGGATCGCTTCGAAGCTCGCCACCTGACGCTTCAGGGTGATACCGAGCACTTTCGCGACGGCGTCCGCGAAGTCGATGTCATGGCCGACGACCGTCTTGCCGTCCTCCAGGTAGGTGGCGGCCGGTGGAGAGCCGACGCTGGAGGCGATGGTCAGCGTGCCTTGCTTGCGGACGTCGGCGGGCAGCAGCTTGGCCGCGGCCTCGTCCTTGTGGACGGCGGACACCACATCGGTGGTCGGAATGGCGCTGCCGTGCGCCCCGCCTGGCGCACCCGCGGCGTCCGCGGTGCCCGCGCCGTCCGAACCGCACGCGGTGAGCGCCAGGATGGCGACGGTGATCAGGGCGAAGGCGGCCGAGGCACGGCGGCCGGGCGCCAGGGGCGTACTCATGGCGTCACGATCTCCAAGGCTGAAGTGGGGCAGGGCTGAATGGGGCAGGGCTGAAGTGGGGCAGGGCTGTCAGGCAAGGGGGTGCCGCAGAGGGAACGCGGCAGCCGATGCAAGAGGGACGCGAGGGGACGGCTGAGGGGAATCGCGTGAGGGAGAAGTGTCGGCACGAGCCGCCCCGTGGGCGGGGGGGCGACCGGGCCGGTGCGGGTGTGAAGACGCGGCGGGAAAGGAGGCAGTGGTGGACGAGAAGAACGGCGCCGTGTGGCGCCGAAGACCGAAAGGCAGTCGGAAACGGCCGGAACTCCCTGGAAACAAGGGTGAGTTACGACACAGCCGCGGCGCAGCTTCGGAACAGAAGATGAAAAGAACGCGACCGCTGCCGAGCCCGGACGGGCTCGGCCGGGAAGCCCGGAGCAGCTTTGGACGGCACGGGCGGACAGTTTCAGGCGGCCATGGCCGGCCCTGCCCCGCTACAGCACGCGGCTGAAGGCAGCCACGGGCGGTCGGCTCACCGGCACATCAACAACACGATGCCGACCAGACCCGGCCGAAGTCGATGTGGGAGCGCGAGACCAGCCACAGCTGCGGATACATGGGCACAAGTGGAACAGGCATCCGAGGGCACGTCAACCGACGGTGAGACATGCTGCTCAACATCTGGACAGCCGTTGACAAGTGGCGCGACACCACCCGTAATCTCGTAGCAACGGACCGCCGCTGAGGGGCTTCGATCCGTTCGGTGCCTGTGTGAAGACCACAATCTGTGCTGGATCTCTGCGTCCAGGGAGCCTTCGCATGTCCTTGAGCACCCAACTCACCACTCCACCCGAAGCGAAGAGCGACGGCGCCGCAGACCACGCGCCGCGCATCGTGCCGCGCCGCCGTCCGGGGCAGTGGGCCGCGGCCGTCATCGTTCTCGTCCTCGTGGCCCTCGCGCTCCGCTCCGTGCTGCGCAACCCTGCCTTTCAATGGGACGTGGTCGCCGACTACTTCACCTCCACCGCGGTCCTGCGCGGCCTCGTGCTCACGCTCTGGCTGACCGCCGCCGTCATGGTTCTCGGCTTCGCGCTCGGCGCGTTGCTCGCCGCCATGCGCCTGGCGGCCAACCCGGTGCTGCGCGCGGTCAGTTGGGGCTATGTCTGGCTGTTCCGTTCCATTCCGATCCTGGTGCAGCTGCTGCTGTGGTTCAACATCGGTGCGCTGTACCCGCAGATCCTCGGTGTGAAGACGGTGAACCTGCTCGGCCCGGTGACCGTTGCCGTCGTCGGGCTCACCCTGCACGAGGCCGCCTACGCCGCGGAGATCGTGCGCGGCGGCATCCTCTCCGTCAGCCGCGGACAGACCGAGGCGGCGCAGGCCCTCGGGCTGAGCCAGTGGCGCCGCTGGTGGCGCATCGTGCTGCCGCAGGCCATGCGCGCGATCGTGCCGCCGGCCGCCAACAGCCTGATCGGCATCCTCAAGGGCACTTCCATCGTCAGCGTGATCGCCGTGCAGGACCTGCTCTATTCGACGCAGCTCATCTACCACCGCACCTACCAGGTCATCCCGCTGCTGATGGTCGCCACCGTCTGGTACGTGATCGTCACCTCGGTGCTGAGCGCCGGCCAGTACTACGCCGAGCGGCACTACGCGCGTGGCTCGGAGCGTGCCTGGTGAACCACTCCCTGGTCATCGTGGGGGCCGGGCCGCGTGCCACCGGAATACTGGAGCGCATCGCGGCCAGCGCGCCCGAGCTGTGCGGCGCCGCGGGTCCGGCCACCCCGCTGGACATCCATCTCGTCGACCCGTATCCGCCGGGCGCGGGCCACATCTGGCGCCAGGACCAGTCGCCGCTGCTGTGGATGAACTCGCAGGCCGAGGACATCACGATGTTCAGCGACGCGTCCGTGCAGCTCGCGGGTCCGGTGCGGCCGGGGCCCACCCTGCACGAGTGGGCGGGCATCGACGGACGCACCTTCGCCGACCGGCAGCTGCAAGGCGCCTATCTGCGCTGGGTGTATGAACAGACGGTGGCCAAGCTGCCGCCCGGCATCACCGTGCAGCACCATCCGCGGCGCGCCCTGCGGGTCACCGGAGCGCGCGAGGCCCGCCAGCAGGTGTGGCTCGCGGGCCGCCCGCAGCCACTGACCGCCGACCTGGTCGTCCTCACCCTGGGCCACCTGGACGCCGAACTCGACGACGAGCAGCACCGCCTCGCCGACCACGCGCGGCGGCACCGTCTCGTGCATCTGCCACCGGACTTCACCGCGGACAGCGACCTGTCGGCGCTCGCTCCCGGCGAGCCGGTGCTGGTGCGGGGCTTCGGACTCGCCTTCGTCGATCTGATGGTGCTGCTCACTCAGGGGCGCGGCGGACGCTACGAGAGCAACACCGACGGCGACACCAGTCACGCCGATGCCGCCGACGACGCTGACGGTGCCGGCGACCCGGACGGCCTGACGTACCACCCTTCCGGGCGCGAGCCCGTGCTGTACGTCGGCTCGCGCCGCGGCGTGCCGTACCACTCCAAGATCGGTTACGGGCTGGAGGGCGACCGGCCGCCATTGCCGCGCTTCCTCGGGCCCGCCGAGGTCGACGCCCTGCTGGCCCGCCCGGACCGTGACTTCCGCCGTGACATCTGGCCGCTGATCGCCAAGGAGCTCGGCTTCGCGCACTACCACCGGCTGTTCACCGCCCACCCGGAGCGCACCACGGGCGCCTGGACGGACTTCGAGAAGGCGTATGCGGATCAGGACCCGGACGCGACGGGGCTCACGGCGTTCGCCGCACTCGTCGCCCGCGCGGTGCCCGACCCCGCCGACCGGCTCGACCTCGCCGCACTCGACCGCCCGTTGGCCCATGTACGCCACGCCACGCACGACGCGCTCCAGAAGGGGCTGCGCGACTACATCCGGGCCGACCTGGTGCGCCGCCACGACCGCGCGCACGACGCCGACCTGGCCGTCTTCTTCGCGCTGCTGTCGGTGTACGGGCAGCTGACCAGGCTGGGGGACATCGGGCCCTGGTGGCACGGGTTCTTCAACTATCTGGCCTCCGGCCCGCCCGGGCCCCGGCTGCGGCAACTGCTCGCGCTGTCCCGCGCGGGCGTGGTGCGCTTCCTGGGCGCCGACATGGCCGTCACCGCGGGCCCCGACGGATTCACGGCCACCAGCAGCACCATGCCGGGCGGTGTCACGGCCCGCGCCCTCGTCGAGGCACGGCTGCCGGAGGCTTCGGGCGAACGGGCCCGCGACGCGCTGCTGCGGCAGCTGTACGCCGAAGGGGCCGCCGTTACGCCGGCCGGGCTGCTCGCCGTCGATCCGGTGGACTACCGGGTCCTGGACCGCTCGGGGCGTGCGCATCCGCGGCGGTTCGCGATCGGTCCGTACACGGACGCGCGCGGGGCGGGCACCTTCATCCGGCCCGGTACCGACAGCCCGGTGTTCCGCCAGAACGAAGCCGTGGCCCGCACCGCGCTGGCCTTCCTGCGCGACCAGGGTTGTCGCGCCGCCGCCTGACCCGGCAGCGGGCACCCCGGCCAGCGCCCGCCCGCACCCCACCGAACGTCTTGATCCAAACCCCGAAGGGAGCCGTGCCGTGCGTGCGGACCTCACCAAGACCGGCGCCACCGAGACCACCCCGGCCGCCGAACCCGCAGGACAGGCCTCCGCCGCCACCGGCCCCAAGGCCGCCGCCACCGGCCCCAAGGCCGCCGCCACCGGCCCCAAGGCCGCCGCCACCGGCCCGCAGGCCGACGCCGTGCGCCCGCCGGTCATGGTCGACGTCGCAGGCGTGCACAAGAGTTTCGGCGCGCACCAGGTGCTGCGGGGCATCGACCTGGAGGTGCGGGCCGGGGAGGTCGCCGTCGTGCTCGGTCCTTCGGGCTCGGGCAAGTCGACGCTGCTGCGCACCATCAACCACCTGGAGAAGGCCGACAGCGGCTGGATCAGCGTGGACGGCACGCTCGTCGGCTACCGGCGGGCCGGCGACAAGCTCCACGAGCTGCCCGAACGGGAGATCCTCAAGCAGCGCACCCGGATCGGTTTCGTCTTCCAGAACTTCCACCTCTTCCCGCATCTGACCGTGCTGCAAAACCTCATCGAGGCGCCCATCTCCGCGTTGAAACGGCCGCGCAAGGAGGCCGTGGCCACCGCCCGGGCACTGCTCGCCCGGGTCGGGCTCGCGGACCGGGCCGACTCCTATCCGGGGCAGCTCTCCGGCGGGCAGCAGCAGCGCGTCGCCATCGCCCGTGCTCTCGCGCTGGAGCCGAAACTGCTGCTCTTCGACGAGCCCACCTCGGCGCTTGATCCCGAACTCGTCGGCGAGGTCCTGGACGTCATCAGGGACCTGGCCCAGCAGGGCACCACGATGATCGTCGTCACGCACGAGATCGGCTTCGCCCGCGAGGTCGCCGACACCGTCGTCTTCATGGACGCGGGCCGCGTCGTCGAACGGGGCGCGCCCGGTGACGTCCTCGACCGGCCGCGGCACGAGCGCACCCGCGCTTTCCTATCCAAGGTCTTGTGACCTGCGCTGTCCGCGGCTCGCCGCCCATCCGCGCGCAGCACACCGTCCGCCACCTGTCACTCCCCACCTAGTGCCGCAACAGGCAACGTTCGCCCCGTCGCGGCGCCCGGCACGCTCCCCCAAGTTCTCGACTCCTCCCCCACTCTCAGCTTCGTTCGAGCGGGGGGACCCCCATGAACAGGGGGTACCCCCATCGCCGCACCGGCCGAAAGCCCACGTACTCCCCCAGGCCCCAGGGGCCTGGGAGGTGCCCCCATGCGTACGAGGACTTCCGGCCGGCACTCCCCCAAGCTCTTCGAGCAGGGGGTACCCCCAGAGCACGCACCTGGGGGTACCTCCCACGCCTTTCAGGCAGTGGGGGAGCCGCTCCTTAACGGGCAAACGTTGCCTGCCGCGGCACTAGAAGGAGCCTCCTTGTGCTGACCCGCAAGGCCGCGAAGCAAGAGAAGGGAAGCAACGCATGACCGTGACGACCCGCCGGGGGCGGCTGCTGCACCTGGCCGCCGCGCTCGACTGTCCCTGGGGCTACGACGCGGCCACGCCGGTGGATCTGGCCCGCCTCGCCGAGCAGGGCGGGTTCGACTTCGTGACGCTCGGCGACTCGTTCGTGCGGCCGGGGCTCGACGCGCTGGCGGTGCTGGCCAAGGCGGCGCCCGCCACCACGCGGATCGGTCTGGTGCCGACCGTGACGACCACGCACACCGAACCGTTCCAGGTGCAAGCGGCCGTGGCGACCCTGGACTGGGTCAGCCGGGGCCGGGCGGGCTGGCAGGTCGATGTGTCGGCGGGCGTGGACCAGGCGCGGCTGTTCGGCCGCCGCCACGCCGCCGCGGCCGGCGAGTTGTGGCAGGAGGCCTCCCAGGTCGCCGAGGCGGCCACCTTGCTCTGGGACAGCTGGGAGGACGACGCGCAGATCCGCGACGGGGCGACGGGCCGCTTCATCGACCAGGACAAACTGCACCGCATCGACTACACAGGTGCCACCTTCTCCGTGCAGGGGCCTTCGACGGTGCCCCGGCCTCCGCAGGGCCACCCGGTGATCGTCGTGGACGCCACCCAGCAGGCCGCCCGCGACACCGCCGCCCGCCATGCCGACGTGGCCCTGCTGGGGGTGGCCTCGTGCGCCGAGGCGGAGGCGGCACGCACCGAGCTGCGCCGCGCCGCGCGCGCCCACGGCCGCGACCCCGACACCCTGCGGGTGCTGGCCCAACTCGCCGTCGACCTGGGCGGCGGCGAGCACTCCGCAAAACGCGGCCACGGCGGCGGCGGACCGCGCCGCAGCGCCCAGGGCCCGCTCTACCGGGGCGGCCCCGTCGACCTGGCGGAGCTGATCGCGAACTGGTACACCAGCGGTGCCGTCGACGGCTTCCACCTCAGGCCCACCGAGCCGGGCCGTGACCTGGAGCGGCTGGTCAACGGCACCGTGGCGCTGCTCAAGCACCGCGGTCTGTTCCGCACCTTCTATCCGGGCAGCACACTCAGGGACCATCTGGGCCTGGCCCGCCCCGCCAACCGTCACGCCCTCGCCGGGGAAACCGCGTGAGCGGCGCGCCGGCACATCCACCGTCCACAGCCGGTGCGCCGCGAAAACGGCTGCACCTCGCCGTCCGCTTCCCGGGGGCGGAGCGCACCGCCGTCCGGTCGGACCACCGCTTTGGCCCGCAGATCGACTTCGCCTCCTTCAGTCACCTGGCGGACACCGCCGAGCGCGGCCTGTTCGACTTCCTCTTCCTGGCGGAGGGGCTGCGGCTGTGCGCGCACCAGGGCCTTATCCACGACCTGGCCGCCGTCGGCTGCCCCGAGTCCCTCACCGTGCTCAGCGCCCTGGCCGGCGTCACCGAGCGGATCGGCCTCGCCGCCACCGTCGACGCCACCTTCAACGAGCCGTACGAGCCGGCCCGCCGCCTCGCCTCGCTCGACCATCTCAGCGGCGGCCGGGCCGCGTGGCACGTGCTCACCTCGTCGGACGCGTCCACCGGCCAGAATTTCCGGCGCGGCGGCCGCCTGGACCAGGCCGGCCTTCTCCAAGCTCCCGGCTCCGCCCGGACAGAGGGGACCGTCCTCGCCCGCGCCGCCGAATTCATCGCGGTCGCCCGTGGACTGTGGGACTCCTGGACACCGAACGGCAGACAGCGGCCGTTCGCGCACCAGGGGCGGCACTTCGACATCGCGGGCGGCTTCACCGTGCCGCGCTGCCCGCAGGGCCATCCGGTGATCATTCAGGCGGGGGACTCGCCGGAGGGCCGTGACGTCGTCGCCGCCACCGCCGACGTGATCTTCACCCGGCACGGCACGCTGGAGACGGGACGGCAGTTCTACGCGGATATGAAGGGCCGGCTCGGGCAGCACGGACGAAGACCCACGGATCTGAAGATAATGCCGGACGTCGGCTGCGTGCTCGGTGACACCGAGGCCGAGGCGCAGGAGCGGGCCGCCGAGATTCGCCGCCGGCAGGTCCCTCCCCGGCATGCGATCTTTGCTCTCGAAGAGGTCTGGGGCATGGACCTCTCGTCCTTCGACCCCGACGGGCCGCTGCCCGACTTCGATCCGGACCCCGGTTCGGCGCCGGTGCACGGCGGCGGCGGGCTCGCCGATCGGCTCGCCACCGCCCGGAAGTGGCGCGCTGTCGCACAGGAGAAGGGCCTGTCCATCCGGCAGACCGTGATCGAGATGACCCGCCGTCAGTCCTTCGTCGGCACGCCCGGGACGGTCGCCGCACAGATGGACGCCCTGGTGCAGAACGACGCCGCGGACGGCTTCGTCCTGATCCCGCACCTGATGCCCGGTGGCCTCGATGAGTTCGTGGCGAAGGTGGTGCCGTTGCTCCAGGAACGCGGTGTGTTCCGTACCCGGTACACGGGCACGACCCTGCGCTCCCATCTCGGACTTGACGAGCCCGTGGCGATGGCGCAGTGAGCCCGCGAGGACCACAGGAAACAGGGCCCGGGCCGCTCTTTGGCACCGGAACGCACTGGCTGTTCGATTATGCGGGCGAATATGAGGTTGAATTCCAGCCATTCGTGGGTGCTGGAAAATGGCCTCTGCTGACTTCGCGGCAGTGCCACCGCCGCCCTGGACCAATGGCACACGGTGCACGGCGTGCCCTTCGGCGGCGAGAACCGGCTGACCGTCGACAGCGGTCCGCCCGCCGGCGCGCGGGTCGCCCACGGCACCCGGCGCCCCGTCGTTCTCGTGCGGGAAGGGCTTGTGGACTGTGCGGGGCGCAGGCCGCGGCGTCCCGCACAGGCAGGCCTTGGCGGGCATCGGGCCGGGCGCGTGCGACGAGCGCTGGAGAGCGCCGGGTTGCTGCACCATTACGGCGTGGACCGCACCGTGCGCGTCGTGAACGCCGAGGTTCGCGAGTGCGGGCTCGGGCCGCACGGCGAACTCGCCGTCGCGCGGGACGACCGGCGGCACACCCTTCAGGTGACCTGGGAGGACAACGGCTCGCTGTGGGCGGTCTTCGCAGACGGAACGAGTGGAAAAGGGAGTTTCCAGTTCCGTTTCTGCGGCCCGCGGCGTCCGATGGTGCGGGCCGTACGACGGCGGACCTCCACCGCGTTCTGCTGCCTCCGGGTGCCTTCTGCGAGCACTTCCCCGGCCCGCTCCCGGCGCTCGGCGACACCCTCGGTGTCTTGGTCACGGCCGGGGCGCACGGGTTCGTCGACGCCGCGCCCGGCCGCCGTCCGCCATCCACCGCGCGCCGGGCCCGCCCGCCGCGGGCCGCGTCCGGTGCCCGGATCACGGTCCGCGGCGTGGCCCGTACCGGCTTCTGACCCGCCGTCGGACGTTGCGCACGGGAACCCCATTGGGTGTGTGTGCGTCACACGCAGGGCTGATCACGAAAACCCTGGTGGCGCGCGGAAAAACGCAGGCAGGCCACTGGGGCGGGCCGTTCTATGCGCGCAGACGGCCGAAAGGCGCCCTTGTGGGCGGGTACCACGCGAACAAATACTCCGATCAGCGCTTGTCAGGAGCACGGCGTGTCCGTATTGCGGACAGCTCTTCTGGCTGCGCCTCACGGGCCCCAAAACCCCACGACGCGGGCCCCCAATTCCCTCAGGAGGGAACGAGCAGTGAGGATCAAGCGCAACACCCCCCGCAGTGGTACCGCAAGACACATCCGTCTGATCGCTGTCGCGTCCGGCATGGTCGCCGCCGCCGCGTTCGCCGTCCCCGCGGCGAACGCCGCCGACGGCAGCACCTACAGCGCGTCGCAGCTCGCCGCGACGAACGACTCGGTGCTGAAGGCTGATGTCGCGGGTACCGCCTGGTACACCGACCCGGCCACCCAGAAGGTCGTCGTCAAGGTGGACCAGCGGGTCACCAAGGCGGACATCCAGAAGATCAAGGAGGCCGCCGGCGGCAACGCCGGAGCCATCCAGATCAAGCACGCCAAGGGCACCTTCAAGCCCCTGCTCTCCGGCGGCGACACCATCGAGACGACCCAGTGGCGCTGCTCGCTGGGCTTCAACGTCGTCAGCGGTTCGACCTACTACTTCCTGACCGCGGGTCACTGCACCGCCGGCGCCGGTACCTGGTTCGACGCCAGCGGCAACACGATCGGCTCGACCGCGGGCTCCACGTTCCCGGGCAACGCCGACTTCGGCATCGTCAAGTACGCCGCCGGTGTGGCGCACGACGGCACCGTCGGTGGCCAGGACATCACCAGCGCGGCCACGCCGTCCGTAGGTGCCGCGGTCACTCGCCGTGGCTCCACCACCGGCACCCACAGCGGCACGGTGCTCGGCCTCAACGTCACCGTCGACTACGGCAGCGAGGGCACCGTCACCGGGCTCATCGACACCAACGTCTGCGCCGAGCCCGGCGACTCCGGTGGCCCGCTCTACCACAGCACCACGGCGTACGGCCTGACCTCCGGCGGCAGCGGCGACTGCACGTCCGGCGGCGAGACGTTCTTCCAGCCGGTCACCGAGGCGCTGTCCGCCTACGGCGTCAGCGTCTTCTGACAGGCGTTGTCCGCACCGTTCCACCGGAGTTTCCCGGCTCCGTTGAGGTGCGCTGAATTTTGTTAACACGTACGACTGTCCCACCGCTCGTACGGGAGAGCCCCCGCGTGCCGCATGGCGCGCGGGGGCTCTTCCGCTGTCCGCCACGCCGGGAAAGCGTCAGAACGGCAGGTACGGCGGCGAACTCCCGCAGACCGCCCGGCGCGCTCCTCCGTCTCTGACCGCTCGGCGGTCAGCTGGGACCTCATCTCGGTCTCTGGGGGTCGTTTTTTGGACAGGTCTCGCTATCATCTGGCGCCAGACATCCGGTTGACTTCAACGTTTGCAACGGGAATCGACGTGGTGTGACCACGGCGGGTCAACCGTATGCATACGCATGGGGCTGCGGTTCGTGAGACCTGAAGTCGACCTTGTATGCCGACTGCGGCCCTCGGAATAGTAGGGGCCGTCCCTGGGCGTGGACGCGGGTTTCCTACCGTGTGCCGGGTCTGTGCTCGAATACCTTCCGGTTCCGGGATCCTCACTCCCCAGCGAACCGACCCCCCACAGAAGGGCGTGAGTTGAAGCACCGCCGCATACCCAAGAGGCGTCTCGTCATCGCTGGTGCGGGTGTGACCGCACTGGTGGCCGCGGGAATCACCTTCCAAACTGCGAACGCAAGTACGAGTACTCCCACCGCCGAGCCCGTCGCCCTCTCGCTGGCCAAGGCCGGAAAGCTCGCTTCGTCGTTGACGTCGGACCTCGGCGAGAACGCCGTGGGGACCTACTACGACGCGAAGAACAAGAACCTCGTCGTGAACGTACTGGACGAGAGCGCCGCGCGCGCCGTCGAGTCGGCCGGAGCCAAGGCGAAGATCGTCGAGAACTCCCTCGCCGAGTTGAACGGCGCGCAGCGCACCGTGCGGGGGCACAGCACCCCGGGCACGTCCTGGGTGATCGACCCGGCCTCCGACAAACTGGTCGTCACCGCCGACCGCACGGTCACCGGCGACCAGCTGGACAAGGTCACCCAGCTGGTGAAGGGCCTCGGCGGCAAGGCCGAGCTCAAGCGGACCAAGGGAGAGTTCAAGCCCTTCATCGCGGGCGGCGACGCGATAGAGGACCCCTCTGTCGGCCGTTGCTCCCTCGGTTTCAACGTCACCGTGGGCGGCGAGCCGTACTTCATCACCGCCGGGCACTGCACCAAGGAGATCACCACCTGGTCCGACTCCGACGGGCACGTGATCGGTGAGAACGCCGACTCCGACTTCCCAGGCAATGACTACGGCCTGGTCAAGTACGTCCCGGGCGTCAGCCACCCGAGCGAGGTCGACCTCTACGACGGCTCCGCGCAGCCCATCACCCAGGCGGGCGACGCGACCGTCGGCGAGGGCGTCAGCCGCAGCGGCTCCACCACCCAGGTGCACACCGGGACGGTCACCGGCCTCAACGCCACGGTCGACTACGGCAACGGCGATGTCGTGGAGGGCCTCATCCAGACCGATGTGTGCGCCGAGCCGGGCGACAGCGGCGGCTCGCTCTTCCACGGTGACACCGCGCTCGGCATGACCTCGGGCGGCAGCGGCGACTGCACCTCCGGCGGGGAGACGTTCTTCCAGCCGGTTCCCGAGGCCCTGGATGCCTTCGGAGCTCAGATCGGTTGATCCGTGCGACCTCCAAGGGGGCCGGTCCGATCGCGGCGGGCCGGCCCTCTCGGCTGTGCGGACCCGGCCCGCCGGGTGTCGGCGCCCTGCTGCTGTCGTCCGGCGTCGCTACCCGGCTGTGTTCGACCCTTTCTCCGTCCTGACCTGCGCAGGTGTCACCGCGCAAACTGGTTCGTACGTACGTTCGAGATTGGTCTATGGTGGGTGCAGGGGGCGCGAGTGGATCGGATCGGAGGTGCGTGTGCCCGGCTTCACGCATCTGCACACCGCGTCCGGGTTCTCCCAGCGGTACGGGGCCTCGCACCCTCAGCGGCTGGCGGAGCGCGCCGCTGAGCGGGGCATGGACGCCCTCGCCCTCACCGACCGGGACAGCCTCGCGGGCGCGGTCCGCTTCGGCCGGGCGTGCGAGGCGGCGGGAGTGCGGCCCCTGTACGGGACCGAGCTCGCGGTGGCGGACCAGCTCCGCACCGAGCAGACCCGGCTGGGCGCCGCGGGCACGGCAGGCCTCCACGACGCGGACCGGGCCCGCGCGGCGCACGGGGCCCCGGGACGGGGACATCCGGCGGGCGCGCGCCGCGCCCCCGTGCGCGGCGGTGCCTTCCTCGACGAGTCGGCGCCCCGCGTCACCTTCCTCGCGCGTTCCGGTGCCGTCGGCTGGAGCGAGCTGTGCCGGCTCGTCACCACCGCGCACCGGTCCGCGGACGCCCCCCGTCTTGAGTGGCCGCAGCTGCCCGCCGAAGGCCTGACCGTGCTGCTCGGACCCGCCTCCGACGTGGGCCGCGCGCTGGCCGCCGGGCGCCCCGACCGCGCCGCCCGCCTGCTGCACGCCTGGCGGGAGCTCTACGGCGACGCGCTGCGGCTGGAAGCCGTCTGGCACGGCCGCGACGGCACGGGCCCCGGCTCCCTGCGGCTTGCCGCCCGTACCGTGGGCTTCGCCGCCGACCAGGGCGTGCGTCCCGTGCTGAGCAATGCCGTGCGCTATGCCGACCCGGGCATGGGCCCTGTCGCGGACGTGCTCGACGCGGCCCGCCGCCTGGTCCCCATCGACCCCCGCAAGGAACTGGACAGCGGCGAACGCTGGCTCAAGGACCCCGACGGGATGCTGGCCGTGGCCGAGCGCGTCGTCGAGGCCGCCGGCTACCGCGTGGACACCGCCCACCGCCTGCTCGAAGCGACCCAGGCCACCGCCGCCGAGTGCCAGGTCGACCCCGAGGCCGACCTGGGCATCGGCTCCGTGCACTTTCCCGAGCCGTATCTCGTCGGCGCCGGGCGGCGCACCGCACAGCGCGTACTGGCCTCCCGCGCCGCGGCGGGCATGGTGCTGCGCGGCTACGACCACCGCCCCGACGCCCGTACCTACTGGGAGCGCATGCACCACGAGCTGGACATCATCGCCTACCACGGCTTCGCCTCGTACTTCCTCACCGTGGCGCAGGTGGTGGACGACGTACGGGAGATGGGCATCCGGGTGGCCGCGCGCGGCTCCGGCGCGGGTTCGCTCGTCAACCATCTGCTCGGCATCGCCCGCGCCGACCCCGTCGAGCAGCACTTGCTGATGGAGCGGTTCCTGTCCGAACGGCGGGCGGTGCTGCCCGACATCGACATCGATGTGGAGTCCGCGCGCCGCCTTGAGGTCTACCGCAGGATCATCGAGCGGTTCGGCGCCGAGCGCGTCGCGACCGTCTCCATGCCCGAGACCTACCGGGTGCGCCATGCGATACGCGACGTGGGCGCCGCGCTCTCGATGGACCCGGCGGACATCGACCGGATCGCCAAGGCCTTCCCGCACATCCGCGCCCGCGACGCCCGCGCCGCGCTGGACGAGCTGCCCGAGCTGCGCGAACTGGCCCGCGAGCAGCAGCGCGACGGGCACGCCGGGCACGACGGGCATGCCGGGCACTACGGCCGGTTCTGGGAACTGGTGGAGGCGCTGGACGCGCTGCCGCGCGGGATCGCCATGCACCCGTGCGGAGTGCTCCTGTCGGACGCCTCGCTGCTGACCCGCACACCGGTGGTGCCCACCAGCGGTGAGGGGTTCCCGATGTCCCAGTTCGACAAGGACGACGTGGAGGAGCTGGGGCTGCTCAAACTCGATGTGCTGGGCGTGCGGATGCAGTCGGCGATGGCCCACGCACTCGCGGAGGTGGAGCGGACCACGGGGCTGCGGGTCGACCTGGACGCGGTCGCGGAGGCGGGCACGGGCGGCAAGGGCGATGAAGAAACGTATCGTCTGATCCGCTCCGCCGAAACGCTGGGCTGCTTCCAGATCGAGTCGCCGGGCCAGCGCGACCTCGTCGGACGGCTGCAGCCCGCCACCTTCCACGACCTCGTCGTCGACATCTCGCTCTTCCGCCCCGGCCCGGTCGCGGCCGACATGGTGCGCCCGTTCATCGAGGCCAGGCACGGCCGTGCGCCGGTCCGCCATCCGCATCGCGACCTGGCCGGGCCGTTGGAGGAGACCTACGGCGTGGTGGTCTTCCATGAGCAGGTCATCGAGATCCTGAACATCATGACCGGCTGCGGCCGTGGCGAGGCGGACCGCGTGCGGCGCGGTCTGTCCGACCCCGGACTGCAGGGCCGGATCCGGGTGTGGTTCGCGCAGCAGGCGGCCCTGAAGGGCTACGACGCCGAGACCATCGTCCGGACCTGGGAGATCATCGAGGCCTTCGGCTCCTACGGTTTCTGCAAGGCGCACGCCGTCGCGTTCGCCGTGCCGACCTACCAGTCCGCCTGGCTGAAGGCCCATCATCCGGCCGCCTTCTACGCCGGACTGCTCACCCACGACCCGGGGATGTACCCGAAGCGGCTGTTGCTCGCGGACGCGCGGCGGCGGGGGGTGCCGGTGCTGCCGCTGGACGTGAACCGGTCGGCGGTCGAGCACCGTATCGAACTGGTGTCTGATGCGCGGGTCTTGCGGAGCACCCAGGAGTCCTCGGCGGATGCGGGTGCCGACGGCGCCCGCGACCGGCGAACGGTCTCCGGCGGAGGCGACCCGGAGGCGACGACCGCCCCGACCGCCCCAAAAACGGCGACCGGGCACTGGGGGATCCGGCTCGCGCTCGACGATGTGCACGGCATCAGCGAGGCCGAGGCGGCGAGCATCGCGGACGGGCGGCCGTATGCCTCGCTGCGGGACTTCTGGGAACGGGCGCGGCCCAGCAAGCCGGTCGCCGAGCGGCTTGCGCAGGTCGGCGCGCTGGACGCGTTCGGCGCGAACCGCCGGGACCTGCAACTGCACCTGACGGAACTGCACCGGGGTGCCCGCGGCGGATACGGGCCGCAGCTGCCGATCGCCGGCGGCCGGCGAACGGCCGAGGCCGGGCTGCCCGACCTGAGCGACGCGGAACGGCTCAGCGCCGAACTCGGCGTTCTCGGCATGGACGTGTCCCACCATCTGATGGACGGACACGCCGCGTTCCTCGCCGAGCTCGGCGTGCTGTCCGCGCGGAGCCTGAAGTCGGCGCGGCACGGTCGCACAGTGCTGGTCGCGGGCGCGAAGGCGGCCACCCAGACGCCCCCGATCCTTCACCGCACCAAGTCAAGCCCGTACGGGGAGGCGACCGCGCGGGAGCCGCAGCGGATCATCTTCGTCACCCTGGACGACTCAACCAGCCTGATAGACCTGGCTTTCTTCGGCGACAGTCAGGCCGACTGCGCGCACACGATCTTTCATAGCTGGCTGCTGCTGGTCCGCGGGAAAGTCCAACGCCGTGGGCCGCGTTCGCTCAGTGTTGTCGGCTCTGCCGCATGGGATCTGATGGAACTGGCGGAGTTGCGTCGTTCCGGAGGTCTCGATGCTGTGGCAGACCGATTGGCGGAGCGCCAGGAACGCCCTGACCCTGAAACGAGAAAGCCTGGCCGAACGATTCAAGTGGCCGACGGCGTCGAAATGGATCCATGGGCGGATCTCAGGCCCGCCGGCAATGACTCCACGGGAGGCGGCAAGCTCTGGCACTCCAGTCCTGGAAGCGCAGGGTGATCGAGATGGCTATTATCTATATTCAGGCACCAAAGCCGCCTTGGGAAACGTGGAAGACACTCCTTCAGGTTCTGGGTGACATCACCCCGGTCGTCGAGGCCATTCCTCCCAATTCCGCTTTGGCGGATGTGAGCGGGAGCGTTCGCTATTTCGATTGCGACGCTGTTGAGATTGCACGACTGGTGCGTGTGCGCATGTTGGCGTTGTATGGCCTTGACTGTGCTGTCGGTGTGGCTCCCAATCCCATGCTCGCCAGGATGGCCGGGTATCACGGACCGCCTGGTGCCGTTCGCTGTATCACGGATACCCCACAAGGAATATCCGGATTCCTGAATTCAAAGCCGGTAGCGGTCCTGTATGGAGTGGGGCCGAAGACGGCTCGTGTGCTCTGCGAGTACGGGTTGGACAGCATCGGTAAGGTGGCAGGAACTTCTGAGACCATACTGCAGAGGATCCTGGGTGCGAAGATGGGGCGTCTTGTGCACGAACGGGCCCGTGGCATCGACCGGACACGCGTGGTACCGCACGCTCCGCCCAAGTCGACCAGAGCTGAATTGCGATTCGACAGGCATGAGATCGATGGATCCGTACGCCGTGGCGCGCTACTTGGACTTGCCGTTGACATCGGTAGGCAATTGAGAACGGACGGCCAGGTGGCCCGCGCGCTCACACTCACAGTTCATTACGCGGATCGGTCTACGACCACCCGGACGCGAGTGCTTCCAGAACCCACGGCTCACACTCCGGTACTGGCGGGCACCGCACAAGCACTGCACGACGCCTTGGGACTTCAGCGGGCGCGGGTAACAACTCTCTCCCTGAGAGCCGAGGACCTGACGACCGTTCGGCTCTCCGGCCAGCAGCTCACCTTCGATCGGCAGACGGAAAGCGCCCGTCGACTCGAACCGGTCCTCGACCGTATTGCCGCAAGATGGCCTGGCTCGGTGGGACCGGCGACCCTCGTCCGCTCGTGACAGCGCCGCAGCTGCCTTGGGTCGGCAACTGACGCGCTGAAGCGGCCCCGAGAACGGCATGAACCGGCCTCTGGGATGCGGTTGTTGTCGCGACCGGGCCTCGGCATGATGGATGGCGCATGCCGTGAATCGGCGCTGCCCATCGCCTCTCGCGGATGAACGAGGCCGCATGACGGGCTCCCGCTCACCGAACCCTTGCTCGTCCAGGCGGCCGGTACCTCGCGGTCTGACCGGTACGGTCGGCGCCCTTGACCGCTGAGCGCCGCCGGACCCGTCCAGCGCAGGTGACCGCGGCGACGTTCACAGCGGTAACCGTCTCACCTGCGGCGGGCGACCGAGCCGGAGATCCCTGGGGACGTGAGGCTTGACGGTGTTCCGCGGCTGGGCCACGCGATGTCGTCAACGGCGAGAAACGGCTCGCCTGCCATGGTCGCGGGGGTTACCCCGGTGAACGCCATGACGTCCCGATGCAGGTGGGACTGGTCGGCGTAGCCGGCGTCGGCCGCGACTTGGGCCGCGCCTTCACCCGCGACCAGGCGGTGGGCGGCATGGTCGAAGCGGACCAGCTTCACGGCGCGCTTGGGCGGCAGGCCGAGCTGCGAGCGGAACCGGGACCACAGGCGCTTACGGCTCCATCCCACCTCGGCCGCGAGTCCGTCGATCCGGACCAGGCCATGACTGCCGATGATCCGGTGCCAGGCCCAGGCCACCTCCGGGTCCACCGGCGGCCCCGCCTCATACCGGTGAGTGAGCAGCGCGTCCGTCAACGCGAAGCGACCCTGCCACGACGAGGCATCGCCCAGTTGCTCGCGGAGCCGGGACGCCTCCCGGCCCCACAGGTCGCCCAGGGACACGACGGCGTCGTTGAGGTCGGCGGGGGAGGCGCCCAGAACCGCGCGTGCGATCACCGGGGACAGGCGCACCTGCACGCACTCGACGTTCTTTCCCTGCGCCCGGACCGCGCCTCCGGTCCCAAGCCCGGGCCCGGCGACGAGGCTTCCCCGCTGCTGCCGCCCGGCGGCACAGTCAAGGACGGGCGAGCCGGCGCCGAACTCCAGGAGCAGCGTCACGGCCGGGTGCGGGACCATCCGGAGCGCGTCCAGGTCACGGACACGGAACCCGGCCATGGTGAGACCGGCCAACGTGCTGGGACGCTGCGGGCATGCGACGTCCCACACAGCCGCACCGTGCATGAATGTCCCCACCGTCCCATGCTAGTTGAGTCGGCTGAGGGGAACATTTATCCAATCCGTCGGCGGGGACCGGCAGCGACAGTGGGCTCATGACTGCTTCTGACGGCGGACCGTACGTGAATGGCGGCGCCGAGGCCACCGAGAGTTCGACCCTGTTGCTGGACGACGGCGACATCCACGTGTGCCAGGACGGCCCCCGCGACGCCCCCGCACTCCTGCTCATCCACGGGTCCGCATCCTCGACCCGCTCGTGGGACTCGCTGGTTCCGATGCTGACTGGATCTCACCGCGTCATCCGGATCGACCTGCTCGGGCACGGCCGGTCGGCCAAACCGGCCGACCGCAGCTACGCGCTCCCGGACCAGGCACACCGGGCCGGAGCGGCTCTGGACCGGCTCGGCGTCGAGCACGCCGTGGTCGTCGGTCACTCCAGCGGTGGCGTGGTCGCCACCGCCCTCGCCGAACAGCGACCCGACCTGGTGACCGCGCTCGCGCTCATCAACACCGGACCCAGCCTGGAGGCCTTCATCGCACCGCAGTCCGTCCCCATCGGACTTTCGCAGTGGCCGCCGACCGACGAGCAGCTCCGCGGGTTCGCGAGCACCGGTTTCAGCCGCGCGGGCTACCAGATCCCACCGGAGCTCCTGGATGACGTGCGCTGCATGACCCACCACACGCTCACCACAACGATGCAGGCCACTCGCGACTACCTGGAGCAGCAGGCGCTCCCGGACCGGCTGACGGCCTTCGGTAAGCCGCTACTGGTGATCTTCGGTGAGGACGACCGCAGGTGGCGATCCTCATCCGCCGCCGACTACCGCGCCGTTCCGGGCGCGAAGGTCGAGTTGCTGCCCGGTCTCGGACACTCACCCATACTTGAGGATCCTCCGCGGACCGCAACTCCCCTGCTGGCCTTCACCACGATCCACGCCGTACGGACGGACTGAATGGCAAAGAGGAGCGTCATGCGGATTCTCGTCTCCGGCGCCAGCGTCGCCGGTCCGGTGCTGGCGTACTGGCTCACCAGGCACGGCTTCTCTGTCACCGTCGTCGAGCGCGCGCCGACTCCGCGCAAGACCGGCGGCCACGCGGTCGACCTGTTCCGGCCCGCGATGAACATCTCGGAGAAGATGGGCGTGCTCCCGCGCGTCGAGGAGCGGGCCACCGGCACCAACCGGATGACTGTCTACCAGGAGGGCGTACGGCGTCCCGTCCGGGTGGACCTCTCCAAGATCTTCAGTGCCACCTCCGACCGGCACGTCGAGATCATGCGCGACGACCTGAGCGAGATCTACTACGACGCCGCACGCGGAGACGTCGAGTACGTCTTCGACGACTCGATCACCGCGATCTCGCCCGACGGCGAGGTGCGGTTCGAGAACGCCGCGCCGCGCCGCTTCGACCTCGTCGTCGGCGCGGACGGGCTGCACTCCAACGTGCGCCGCCTCGTCTTCGGCGACGAGTCCCGCTTCAGCGCCTTCATCGGAGCCCACCTCGGGGTGCTGACCCTGCCGAACGTCACCAGGCTCGACGGCGAGCTCCTCATCCACGTCGGCGTCGGCCGCACCGCCGGCATGTACGGCGCGCGGCACCTCGGCGACGCGCGGGCGTTGTTCCTGTTCCGGAGCGAGCGCGAGCTCGACTACCACCACCACGACGTGCCCCGTCAAAAGGAGCTGCTGCGCGGTGCGTTCGACGGCATGCACCCTGACGTGGACCGCTGGCTGGACGAGCTCGACCGCACCCCGGCGTTCTACTTCGACTCGATCACCCAGCTCCGCATGGACACCTGGTCGCGGGGGCGGGTAACGCTCGTCGGCGACGCGGGCTACGGCCCCGGCCCGGCCGTCGGCGGCAGCACCAGCCTGGCCGTCGTCGGCGCGTACGTCCTCGCCGGGGAGCTGGCACAGGCAGGTGGTGACCACGAGCGCGCCTTCCCCGCCTACGAGCGCGCGATGGCGGAGCACGTGCGCGGCAGCCGCGCGGCAGCGCTCAGCGCGGCGAGGACCCTGATCCCCACCTCACGCCTCGGCGTGCGGGGACTGGCCCAGGGCGCTCGCCTGATCTCCGCCCTGCCCGCGGGACCCAGCCGCGCCCTCCTCCGCCTCACCACCAAGAGCGCACGCCTCTACAACTCCATGACCGTCGACGACTACCCGCCGTGGCCCACCGCATCACGAGGCCCAGTCGGCCTCGCGGGCGACCCCGGAGGCGGGCTCGGGGTGGAGTGAGGAGTGCTCGCCGCCCTGCTGCCGGCCCGGCTTGCGGAACTCAGTGGCTGCGCGCCGAGGGGCAGGTGTGTCGCGCGCTGACGCTCACCGTGCGCTGCGCGGACCGTTCGGGGCGCGCGGCGATCACTCGCAGCAGGACGCTTCCCGAGCCCACCGCCCACTCCGCCGCGCTCACCTCGGCCGCCTACCGGATTGTACGAGGCCCTGGGATTGCAGCGGGCCCGGGTGCGGGCCGTGGCCCTGCGCGCCGAAGGCCTCGGTCCCGCCGAACGCGCCGCCCACCAGCTGACCTTCGACCCGGCGGACGAGAAGGCCCGTAGATCGAGGAGGCCGCCGACCGGGCCCGCGCGAAGTTCGGGCCGCACGCGGTGAAGCCCGGGACGCTGGCCGCGTAGCCGGCGGGAGCCGGGCGGGCTTTATACCGTCTGGGCGGACGCGTGTCACCCATCCGGCTTTTTTACTGACGCGTAACTTCATTCTTTAGCTACTCGCGCGTAAGTTAGCGTGCGCGCAGCGTTCCCGTGATCCGGATCACAGGGCACTTCGTCCCGTCATGCATCGATCTGCCCGATCGCTCGGGTCTCGTCGGCTTCCTTGATCCTCCGGCACTCCCGAGTCCCCCCTCGCATCCCTTGAGCCGCAAGGAGTCCGCACGATGCTGCCCTCGAAACGTGTGTACAGAACACTGGCCGCCGCGCTGCTGTGCGCCGTGCTCACCCCGCTCGCCGCCGGATCCGCCACCGCGTCGGCTGCTTCGGCCGCAGCCGCCCCCAGCAGCGGCTGGAACGACTACTCCTGCAAGCCGTCCACCGCCCACCCGCGGCCCGTCGTCCTGGTGCACGGCACCTTCGCCAACTCCGTCGACAACTGGCTGGTGCTCGCCCCGTACCTGGTCGACCGCGGCTACTGCGTCTACTCGCTGGACTACGGCCAGCTGCCTCCCGCGTCGGGCATCAACGGCCTCGGACCCATCGACAAATCGGCCGCGCAGCTCGGCGACTTCGTCGACAAGGTGCTCGCCGCGACCGGTGCCGCCAAGACGGACATCGTCGGCCACTCGCAGGGCGGCATGATGCCCCGCTACTACCTCAAATTCCTCGGCGGCGCGGACAAGGTGAACGCCCTCGTCGGGATCTCGCCCAGCAGCCACGGCACCAGCCTGGACGGTCTCACCGGCCTGCTGCCGTACTTCCCGGGCGCCGAGGAGTGGCTGACCGAACAGACACCAGGCGTTGCCGACCAGATCGTCGGGTCCGACTTCCTGACCAAGCTCAACGCGGGCGGGGACACCGTGCCAGGCGTGCACTACACCGTCCTCGCCACCCGCTACGACGAGGTGGTCACGCCGTACCAGTCGCAGTTCCTCAACGGGCCCGACGTGCACAACATCCTGCTCCAGGACCTGTGCGCCGCCGATCTGTCGGACCATGTGGTCGCCGGTACCGGCGACCTCGTCGCGTTCCACGAGGTCGCCAACGCGCTCGACCCCACCCACGCCACGCCGACCACCTGCTTCTAAAGCGACCGGCCGGGCCTGTGGGCCGCGGCCCATGAGAGCAGCCGCTCACCTGCCGCCGCCGGCACGGGCCCACGCCCGTGCCGGCGGCGGTGTGCGGTGGCTAACGGCGTCCGGCGCCGCTTCCGCGTGCGTGTGACAGATCGGTGTCGGGCTCTGGCCACCAGGTCCTGCGGATGTCACCGCGGACCTCGGAGCGCTCCTGACCCTGCTCGTCGGCCTCGTCCGCCATGCGGCGTCCGCCCGGCCTGACGGGTGTCTTCCGTGCGGTCATACGGCGCATGCGGGCCTCCATGGTCATATGTGCTGCCGGTTCATCGGGTTCCGCGTTCGCGGGGAGGTAGACCCGGACGCGGAGGCTTTCTCATCGGATTCGAGCGAACGCGAGGTGGCCGGCCTCGTCCGGCATCCAGCTGTCGCGGGCGACGCCGACCGCGGCGGTACCGAGGGTCTCGCCGTCCTCCTCGGCGACGAGCGTTCTGAAGTGCCCGTCCGAGCGTACGTGCACTGTCATGGAAGGGCACGGTACGCGCGGTACGGCCCGCGGTGCCTCCCGTTATTCCAAGGTGCGGGACAATCGCCCCGTGACACTGAAGATCGGTATCGACCAGGACGCCGGGGCCGCCCCCTACGAGCAGTTGCGCGCCCAGATCTCCGAGCAGGCCCGCTCCGGGGCGCTGCCCGTGGGATACAAGCTCCCGACGGTGCGCGGCCTCGCGGAATCGCTCGGCCTCGCGGCGAACACGGTGGCGAAGGCGTACCGCGTCCTTGAGGCGGACGGCGTGATCGAGACCCGGGGCCGGGGCGGGACGTTCGTCGCGGCGGCGGGTGACGCGGCCGAGCGGGAGGCCGCGGCCGCGGCGCAGTCCTACGCGGACCGGGTGCGCCGGCTCGGGCTCACCGAGTCCGCCGCGCTGTCCCTGGCCCGCGATGCCCTGCGGGCGGCTTACAGCCGGAACTGAGCCGCGCCGCCGGCCCGTTCAAGATCGTGGCTCGTGGCTCGTGGCTCGTGGCTCTGGCCAGCGTGCCCGCGTTCTTATCGCTGCCTGTCTGCCTGCCCGTGTGCGGTTCTACCTTTGATCTTGGCCAGTGCGCCGCCTTTCAGGGCGGTGGTGAAGGCCATCTCTGAACTGCTCTGGCCCGCGCCGGATGCACGGGTCCGCAGTGTTCAGCTCAGCTCACGGGGCGTTTCTGCCGCTCGATGTACTGCTGCACGACGGTCAGGGGCGCCCCGCCGCAGCTTCCGGCGAAGTACGAGCCGGACCAGAAACGGCCGCCCCACAGGTGCCGGCGCACGTGCGCGTCGTACTCCTTGCGGAGCAGGCGCGCGGATACGCCCTTGAGGGAGTTCACGAGCTTGGAGAGCTGGACTTTCGGCGGGTAGTGCACGAGCAGGTGGACGTGGTCCTGTTCGCCGTTGAACTGCTTGAGGTCAGCCTCGAAGTCCGCGCACACCTCCCGCATGATCTCTTCGCAGCGCGTCAGCATCTCGTCCGTGAACGCCTCGCGCCGGTACTTGGTGACGAACACCAAATGCACGTGCAGGTTATAGACGACGTGACGGCCGGTGCGTACATCAGCATTATGGTTCCAGCGTGGCGACATAAACCAACCGTAGTAGAGTGATCGTCATGAGCGAACTCGACCTGGTGAAAAGGCAGGTCGGGCACCGCGCCCGACTGGCGCTGAGCCCTGCCGAGATTCGCGTCATCGATGACCAGGCGCACGCGGCCCGCACCATGTGGAACTGCCTGCACTCTTGGTGGCAGATGATGCCCAAGGACAAGCGCACCCTGGCAGGCGCGGACGCTGCGATACGGCAGGCCCGCAAGGATCTCGATTACCTCGCCGTCCTTCCCGCCCAGGCCGCGCAGGCCGTCTTGAAGATGTACCACCGGGCGTGGGTGAACTGCTGGGAGAAACGAGCCGACGAGCCCAGCCACAGAGTCGCTTTCGCTCGCCGATGTCCGTGGACATTCCGCAGGGCCGGGACCTGAACATCGCCCGCGTCCACCGCCGGTGGGGCATGGTCAACATTCCCAAGGTCGGCCGGGTCCGCTTCCGCTGGACCAAAGGCCTCCCGGTCGGCAAGCGGGCGAACAAGGAGAACCGGATCACCGGTGCCCGCCTGGTTCAAGACCCGCTCGGCTGGCACATCGCCTTCCGTGTCCAGACCCTCGAACGCTCCCCCGAGCCGCACCAGGGGCCCCAGATCGGCATCGACGCCGGGGTCAACATCCCCCTCGCCCTGTCGAACAAGGACCACCAGGACCACGGGCGCCCTGCGCGCCTGCCAGGCGGTGACTCGGACCGTGACAAGTGGCTCACCCCGAAGGAGAAGGCCAAGCTCCTCAAGTCGGAGCGCCAAGCCGCGCACCGCAAGACGTTCCGCAAGCGCGGGGAGAAGACTTCCAGGCGTTTGCAGCACACCTACGACCAGATCAAGCAGCTCCGAGCAAAAGCCACGCGACGAGCCCTGGACTGGCAGCACCAGACGACCACCTACCTCGCCCGAACGTACGGCGTCCTGGTGGTCGAACAGCTCAACATCCTCGGCATGACCAAAGCTCCCGCGCCCAAGCCCGACCCCGACAACGCCGGAGCATTCCTGCGCAACGGGGTCGCCGCGAAGGCCGGGCTGAACCGCTCCATCGCCCAGGAGGCGTGGGGGCGGACTGTGACGATGCTGACGTACAAGACCGCCCGCTACGGCGGCCGGCTCGTCAAGGTCCCCGCCCCGTATACCTCCCAGCGATGCTCCGCCTGCGGATTCACCGTCCCCGGCAGCCGAGAGAGTCAAGAACTGTTCGTATGCAAGAACCCTGACTGCGGCTGGTTCGCGAACGCCGACTGGAACGCAGCCCGGAACATCTTGCACCTGTACCGGATCGGCCACGTCATCGTGGAGGTCCCGGCCGCCGGAAGGCGCGGTCGCAGGGCGGGTAAAACCGTCAAACCCACCACAGCAATGTAGGCGGGAATCCCCTTCCTGAGCTTGCGAAGGGAGGGGAGAACTTCAAAGATACAGCCCCGAGTCCGCGTCTCCCCGGACGCCGGGTACCGACGCGGGGACGGTGCCGCGGCGCAGTGCGTACAGCTCGGCGAGGGTCGCGCCGCTCTGGCCCACGCCCTCGGCCGTGCCCAGCCATGCGACGGCCTCTGGCCGGGTCAGCGGTCCCACCTCGATCCGGGCCAGGCTGCGGCCGGGCCGCACCACTGCCGGATGGAGACGCTCCAGGTCCTCGTTGGTGGTGACGCCGACGAGGACGTTGCGACCCTGGCCGAGCAGTCCGTCCGTCAGGTTCAGCAGTCGCGACAGCGCCTGCCCGGCCTGGTGCTTGGCCTCGCCGCGGATCAGCTCGTCGCAGTCTTCCAGGAGCAGCAGCCGCCAGCGGCCCTTCGCCGTGCCGTCGTCCTCGCCGATCGCGATGTCCATCAGATAGCCGACGTCGGAGAAGAGCCGCTCCGGGTCGAGGACGCAGTCCACCTGGCACCAGTCGCGCCAGGAGCGCGCCAGGGTGCGCAGCGCCGAGGTCTTGCCGGTGCCCGGCGGGCCGTGCAGCAGGAGAAGGCGGCCGGCGATGTCGTCGGGTGTGGTCTTCATCAGCCGGTCCATCGCGTCGGCGACCGGGGCCGTGTAGTTCTGCCGTACCTCGGCCCAGGTTCCCGCGGAGATCTGACGGGTGGTGCGGAAGGGGCCGCGCCGCGGGGAGACGTACCAAAAGCCCATGGTCACGTTCTCCGGCTGGGGTTCGGGCTCGTCCCGCGCGCCGTCCGTGGCCTGTTTCACGATCCGCTCGGCGAGCTCGGAGGTGCGTGCGGTCACCGAGACGTCGGCGCCGCGGTTCCAGCGGGAGATCAGCAGGGTCCAGCCGTCGCCCTCGGCCAGGGTCGCGCTGGTGTCGCCGTCCCGGGCGGCGCGCAGCACGGCGGCGCCCGGTGGCAGCAGCGCGGCACCCGCGCGCACCCGGTCGATGTTCACGCTGTGCGCATACGGCTGCTCGCCCGTGGTGAAACGGCCGAGAAACAGCGCGTCGACGACGTCCGCGGGGGAGTCGCTGTCGTCGACGGTGAGCCGGATCGGCAGCGCGTCGTGTGGGTTCGGGGACATGCCGCAATGATCCGGCACGGTCACGTCCCGTGCATCCGGGTTTTCGCTGTGAGTCCGATTACTTCTGATCTCTTCCGCTGTGACGGTTTTTGACACTGTATCTAATGTTATGGACGTGCCACTCTCGGGCGGTTGCTCGGTAGCACGTCCAAGGCGGGCGCTCGTTGGCCGCGGCCGGACGCCGTTGACTTGCGTGCACCTCTTCGTTCTCCGTGCACCTGTACGTCACTCCTCTGGGTGGCGCGCTTATGGGAGAGGCATCCGGGAGGTGTGTCTCCTTCTTTCGGAGGCATTCGGGCCGGCCTGTCGTGCGGTGCTCGGCAGGCGTAATCCGGTGCGGTGTTGGGGAAAGTTGTCATGTACTCACGAGTCACTTGAGCCGACCGTGGTCCCTCTTGGCTCGTGTCCGTCCGTATTACGCGAATTGCGTATCAAAAAATATTCTAAGGGGCATTCATGAGACACACACGTTTCACCGCATACGTGGCATCGTTCTCCTTGGTCCTCTCGTTCTTCCTCGCCGCCACCCTGACCCTGATCGGAGCCCAGTCCGCGAACGCCGCGGGCACCGCCTATGTGGCTCTCGGCGACTCGTACTCCTCAGGTGTCGGATCCGGCAGCTACACCAGTGAGAGCGGCGACTGTAAACGCAGCACCCTTGCCTATCCACAGCTGTGGGCCAACGCCCACGCACCCTCCTCCTTCAGCTTCACCGCGTGCTCCGGCGCCCGTACGGGTGATGTCGTGGCGAACCAGCTCGGCCCGCTGAACGCCGACACAGGCCTCGTCAGCATCAGCATCGGGGGCAATGACGCGGGCTTCTCGGACGTCATGACGACCTGTGTGCTCGACTCGGAGAGCACCTGCCTGTCACGTATCGACGAGGCCAACGCCTACATCGACTCGACCCTGCCCGGCAATCTCGACAACGCCTACTCGGCCATCAGCTCCAAGGCCCCGTCGGCCCATGTCGTCGTGCTGGGCTATCCCCACTTCTACGAGCTCGGCGGCGACTGCGCCGCGGGCCTCACCGAAGCCGAACGCACCGCCGTCAACAACGCCTCCGACCACCTGAACAGCGTCACCGAGCAGCGCGCCGCCGCATACGGCTTCACGTTCGGCGACGTCACCTCTGCCTTTACGGGCCACGAGATCTGCTCGGGCGACGAGTGGCTGCACAGCGTCGACTGGTTGGACATCGGGCAGTCCTACCACCCGACGGCCGAGGGCCAGTCCGGCGGATACCTGCCGGTCTTCACCTCCGCGGCCTGAGCGCGGCGAGTCATCCGCATGCGGGCTCCGGCCGCCGCCACCCCGGGCGGGCGGAGCCTGCGTCCCTGTCACGGTGTGGCGCGAATGTGCGTCAACACCCTTATGAACCAGGTGAATCGTGTGACCGGGATACACGAGTGCCCCTGTGGGGCGATAGGGTTTAACCTGCCCGGGCCAGGTGCTTCGTACGGGTGGGCGACCCTGATGAAGGTAGATACAGGTACGGTGCGGGTACGGTGCGCGAGTGACGGTGGGGGCAGAGACGGTGGGGAGTGACATGGAACGGATAGTGCGCAGCAGGGCGCGCGTACCCGCGATCAATTGCGGGAGCGGCGCGACCAGCTCGCGGCTCGACCGGCATCTGTCGGTGCTGGGCGGCCCCGCCGCCGCACAGCACGAGACGGCCGAGGCGACGTCGCTGATGCGTGAGATCACCAAGCGTGACAGGGCGCGACAGGGTGTCGGCGGCCGAGCCGGGCGCGTCTCGCTCTTCGCCCCTCTGCGACGGCTGAGCCGTTCGCTCTTCGGCAGCCGCTGACCGGCACGCGGGGCAAGCCGGTGCCGCCCACCAGGCACCGGGGCACCTTCCCGTCGGATGCGCCCGCCCGACGGACGCCCGCCCCGCCACACCGGTCTGCGGGCTGCCGCCGATGACATATCGGCCGCTCAGCCGCGCCGTCGTCCGTACGTGCACCGCCCCGTCTGCTGTGCCGCTCGCACATTCCCACCGCGCACGGGCGTATGGCGACGGCGCGCACAATACGAGCAGCGCGCAGTGCCGCGCATAAGCGCCCCGAAGAAATAGGCCAACCACCTCCCCTCGCCCCCGCGTCGATCGACCCCACCGACTCCGGCGCCCCGGGCGACGGCCCCGACCACGAACTGCCGTACCGCGACCGCTACAGAGCCGTGCAAGGCCACAGAGGCCCACCGTGGTACCGAAGACACCGGGCCGAAGGCCCTAGGGCCTGTGTGGGGTCGTGATCTGGGCTCGCGGGGCGTGGCACGCACTCCCCCACTGCCCTGAAGGGGCGTGGGAGGTGCCCCCAGCGGCGTTGCCGAAACGCCCGCATAGCTCCGCTATGAGGGCGCTCCGGCGCCTTGCGATCGCACGCACCACGCCCCGCTCCCTGATCCAGATCACAACCCCACACAGGCCCTAGAGCAGCGCGAACTGGCCCTCCGGACCCTCCTCGTGATGATCGAGCACCGACGCGGGCCGGCGGGTGGCGTCCGGCACCGGCAGGATCCCCACAGCACGCAGCTCCGCCGCACCGATCGGTGACGCCACGGAGCGTGCCAGCGCCGCCTGCTCGTCGCCTAGCCCGGCGAGCAGAGCCAGGACGGTGATCAGCTCCAGCAGTTGCGAGGTCCAGGACTGCGGCCACCGGCCCGGACCGACCGCCTCCAGCGTGCCAGGCTGCGATCGCTGCGTGCGGCGGGTCAACCACAACTCCAGGACGCGCACTCCACTCACCCGGAAGTCCCAGGCCTCAGCCGCCACCGGAGCGATGCGGCCGTCGTCCAGGTACAGGGTCTCCTCGTCGCGGTCGTAGACCGGCGTCACGGGCCGCGGCGGCAGCGGAGCGCGGACATACGGGCGCCGCCCGCCGGGCAGTTTGGGCCGTGGCGCGTCACCAGGCGCCATCAGACGAAGCATTCGGTGGCCCAGTTCCGTGCCGTGCGCCCATATGTCGCCCTCGGAGGTGAGCGGGACCGCGCAGCCCGCCTTCGCGTGGCGGCCCACCGCCAGGGCCCAGGCGAGCAGCGCCTCGGGAGTCGGACGGTGGCCGAGACGCGCGGCGACATGGTCGAGCAGGCCCGGCGCAAGATTGGGTTCGCGCCCACCAGGCCTGCGGTACAGCGGATGGATGCGGCCCGGGCGGCCCGCGGGAGACCGGCCGTCCGGCAGCAGCCCGGTGGCCAGCAAGGCGGGCCCGGCCGCGCCGGACACTTGGCCCTGTTCGACGGCGAACAGCTGTCCGGCGTCGGCAACGCGCCACAGTTCGGGCCGTGCCGCGTCGATCAGCCGGTGGTCCGGTATCAGCCACTGCTCGTCGAACGGGCCGTGCAGCACCCGCACCGGCGCGGGGCAGGGACCCGGCTCGCGCGACAACCGGCCCGTCCCGGTGCGCTGCCCCGGCAACTGGGCGACCGTGGAGTGCACCGTGCGCGAACGGCTCGGTATGAACAGCTTTGCCCGCTCCTCGTCCGTGGCACGGATGAACGTCTCCCAGCGGGCCTTCAGCCACGCCGCGTCGGGCGCCAGCGGCCAGCCGCGCCCCAGTCGCAGCGGCGCCACGGACCACGGCAGGAGATCCGCGAGCAGCGGCGCGTCGTCGTGCGTCACGCCCGGCATGGTACGACGCGGCTCCGGAAGCCGGCACGCGCGACACCGCACGCCGCGGCCTGAGCCACGGTGCCGAGCGGCCCTGGGCGGCGGTGTCGCCGCCTCCTAACCGGGCGCCGCCGCATCGAGGGTGACGGTGAAGGAGAAGCGGTCGCCGCGGTAGTGGATGACCACTACGTCGACGACCTGGCCCTCGTCGTCGTAGGTGACGCCCGTGTAGTGCAGGATCGGGCTGAGCAGCGGCACGTTCAACAGGCGTGCCGTCTCCGGTTCCGCGAGGCGCGCCGTCACGGTGTCGGTGATCCGGCTGATGCCCACCCCCACCCCGTCGCGCAGCACCTTGGTCATCGGCTGGCGTTCCAGGTCCGCGGGGTCGACGCGGGCGGCCACGTCGGGGCGGACGTAGTTGCGAGCGTGGTTGGTGGGCTCGCCGGTCGCCTCGTCGCTGCGGAGCCGGTGGTACGTCGCCACCTCGGCGAGGCCGGGGAAGTGCTCGGCGTACGCGGCGGGCACCGGGATCAGGCCGTGCGCCAGCAGCCGGGACGTCATGCCGGACTGCTGAGCGACGATCGCGTCGACCGAACCCAGCAGCCGCACCGGCGAGCCCTGCCGGGCCGCGGGATTGATGAAGGTGCCGCGCCTGCGGTGCCGGCTGATCAGGCCCTCGTCCTCCAACTCCTTGAGCGCCTGGCGCATGGTCAGCACGCTGACGCCGTAGTGGCCCGCGAGTTGCTCCTCGGTGGGCAGCCTGAGAGAGGCGTCGGGGGTGCGGCCCAGTATCGAGGCCCGCAGGGACTGCGAGACCTGGTACCACAGCGGCAGCTTGCGGTTCAGGACGACGGAGTCCGGGGCGAAGGCGGTCAACGGCAGCTCCGATCGTTCCTGTCCGGCCGGCGACCGGGAGCCCTGCCGCGGTGCGGCCGCGGGCGGTCAGCCGTTTTTAGAAATGGCGCTCCAGGCCCTGCCATACGTCGTCATAACCGTGTTGCAGATGGTCCGCCCGGGCCGCCTGCCTGGTGAGGGTCAGGGGCCAGCGGGTCTCGAACATAAAGGCGAGACCGTCGTCGATCTTCTGCGGTGCGAGTGCGGCGGCGCTGGCCCGCTGATACGTGGCGTGGTCGGGGCCGTGCGCCGACATCATGTTGTGCAACGAGCCGCCGCCCGGGACGAAGCCGCCCGCGGTCTTCGCGTCGTAGGCGCCCTCGATCAGACCCATGTACTCGGTCATCACATTGCGGTGGAAGTACGGCGGCCGGAACGTGTCCTCGCCCACCAGCCAGCGCGGCGCGAACACCACGAAGTCGACGCCCGCCAGGCCCGGAGTGTCCGAGGGCGCGGTGAGGACCGTGAAGATCGACGGATCCGGATGGTCGTAGCTGATCGTGCCGATCACATTGAAACAGGCCAGGTCGTAGACGTACGGCAGATGGTTGCCGTGCCAGGCGACGACGTCCAGCGGCGAATGGTCGTACATCGCCTCCCAGAGGTTGCCGCAGAACTTGCTGACCACTCGCACCGGGCGCTCTTCGCTCTCGAACGCGGCGACCGGCGCCCTGAAGTCGCGTGCGTTCGCGAGGCCGTTGGCGCCGATCGGGCCGAGCTCGGGCAGCTCGAAAGGTCGGCCGTAGTTCTCGCAGACATAGCCGCGGGCCGAGCCGGAGCCCTCGCCCGCCGCCGCGACAGGCAGCAGCTCCACCCGAAACCGCACCCCGCGCGGGATGAGCGCCACATCACCGGGGCGTGCGTGCAGCATCCCGAACTCGGTGTGCAGCAGCAGCTCGCCGCGCTCCGGCACGATCAGCAGCTCGCCGTCCGCGTCGCTGAAGATCCGGTCCGTCATCGAGGCGTTGGCGTGATAGAGGTGCACCGCCATGCCGGTGCGCTGGGTGGCGTCGCCGTTGCCGCCCAGCGTCCACAGTCCCGCGACGAAGTCCGTGCCGGGCCCCGGCTCGGGCAGAGGATCCCAGCGCAGCCGGTTGGGATCGGGCACCGACTCGGTGAACGGGGCCGTACGGATCGCGCCATTGTCGGTACGAGTCAGGCCGGGATGAGCGGCGGAGGGTCGGATCCGGTAGAGCCATGAGCGGCGGTTGTGGGCGCGCGGCTCGGTGAAGGCGGTACCGCTCAGCTGTTCGGCGTAGAGCCCGAGCGGGGCGCGCTGAGGTGAGTTGCGGCCTATCGGAAGTGCTCCTGGCACCGCCTCCGAGCTGTGCTGATTGCCGAATCCCGAGAGGTAGGTCAGTCCCTCCGCGGTCTTTCGCGCATCGTCCCCGTGCATGATCGCTCCCTTGCGCCCCGTCCCGGCGCCCGGTCCGTCAGAACGATTCCTATGCTTAACCGTAGGATTGGAAAATCGGCTGCGCAAGAGGACCTCTCACGGTCTACGCTCCCGGACATGTCGTCGCTGTACGGGTGTCGCTCTGCCCTAGGGCGCCTCTTTCGAATTGTCGGGGATCGGGCTGCCGGGTCGGGTGCCGGTGGCATCTCCCATGCCCTTGGGGCGGTGGAGGGGCACCGCTCAGCGGAGGATCGTCCTCGCGGGCACACGGGTGCCCGAAGGCCCGAACGGCGCGCGCTGGCGGTCTGGGCCCTGCTGGCCGGTGGCCTGGCGGGTGCGACGGGCTGTTCCGGTGCCGCGGGCGGTGGCGCCGCGCCGAGTCCGCCGGACGCCGCGTCCGCCACGGCGGTGGGCCGGCTTATCGACGCCCGTGACGCGCAGGGGCGCCAGTACCGCGAAGTGCCGGAGGGCGGGGCGCCCGAGGTCGGCATCGTGGTGCGCCCGGACGCCTCGGGCACCGGAGACGGCTGGAACCTGCGGCTGACCCTCCATTATTTCGCCTTCTCGCCCGACCGGTCCGCCGGGCCGCAGGCCCGTCTGGCGGTGGCGGGCCGCGGCACGGCCGGCCTCTCGCTCGACGGTAAGCCGCTCGCCGTTCTGCGCGGCCCGGGCTACCACCTGCCCGCGCGCCTGGTCTCCCGCGGTACGCACGAGCTCACCGCCCGCCTCTACGCCGACGACGGCACGGTGTGGGCCGTGCGCGGCAAACCGATCGAGACCACCGCGGAGCTCACCGCCTCCGACGCGGGCGTCGGCCAAAAGACGGACGCCCCGGACGCCGAGCCCAGCCCGGGCGACACCGGGAGCACGCCGTGACACCCAGCGGACCAGGCCCCGAAGAGCACGCCACCCTGCGCCGCGCACCTCTGCAGCGGCGCAGTGCCGAACGCCTCGGCAGGATCCTCGACGCCTGCGCCGAACTGCTCGACGAGGTCGGCTACGACGCGCTGAGCACCCGCGCCGTGGCCGAACGCGCCGACGTCGCCATCGGCTCGGTCTACCGTTTCTTCGGCAACAAACGCGCCCTGGCCGATGCACTCGCCGCACGGAACCTGGACCGTTACGCCGACCGTGTCACCAGGCGGCTCGCTGATATCGCGCAGGGCGACTGGCGGCGCGCCCTCGATGCGGTGTTGGACGAGTACCTCGCCATGAAGCGCACCGCACCCGGCTTCACGCTGATCGACTTCGGGCACCAGATCCCGGTGGGCGCGGCGGACGGCGGGCCCAATCTGCGGGTGGCGGGGCGGCTCGGCGATCTGCTCCGCGGCCACCTCGGCAAGGCGCCGGACGCCGCCCTGCACCGGGCCGTCCTGGTCGCCGTCGAGTCCGCCGACGCCCTGATCAGGCTGGCCTTTCGCATGGACCCCGACGGGGACCCGCAGATCATCGACGAGACGCGGACGCTCCTGCACGCCTATGTGGGCGGAGTGCTGGAGTAGGGGCACGTCTCAAGAAGCGGGCCCGCGGCGCAGCGCCGTGCCCGAGCTCACATGGGTCCGCGTCCCGCGCGCCGTGACCTGCCGCTCCGCGCGCGCCGGACCAGGCTACGGTCACCCGAAACCGCGCACAGCGGCTGCAGAGGGCTGCCCTTCAACGTTACCGCTCGGTAGGGTTGCAGCGTTCGTAAGACTGACGGGAAGACCGGTGTGACGCAGCCCGGACGCTGGACGCCACAAGAGCGGATACCGCCGGATGCCGAGCCGCCACGGAAGGACCCACGATGACCGACCACGAGGGCGGGCCCGGCCGGGCCTTGGACGACGGGTCACCGCACGCCGCGGCCCGCACCGCCCTGTACATCGACGGCGGGTGGCGGCCCGCGGACGGCCCCGGGACCATTCCCGTGCTGAATCCGGCCACCGAGCAGGAGATCGGCCGGGTCCCCGCGGGCACCGCCACCGACATCGACACCGCGGTGCGCGCCGCCCGTGCCGCGCTGCCCGGCTGGGCCGCGACCCCGCCCACCGAACGCGCCGCCCGGCTGGCCGCCCTGCGTGATGTGCTCACCGCCCGCACGGACGAGATCGCCGCAACCGTCACCGCGGAGCTCGGCGCTCCGCGCGCCTTCGCCAAGGCCGTGCACGCGGGCCTACCGATCGCGGTCACCGCCTCCTACGCGGAACTCGCCGCCGCCTACCCGTTCGAGGAGAAGCTCGGCACTTCCGTCGTGTACCGAGAGCCGGTCGGTGTCGTCGGCGCCATCACTCCCTGGAACTACCCGCTGCACCAGATCGTCGCAAAGGTGGCCCCGGCCTTCGCCGCGGGTTGCACCGTCGTCCTCAAACCGGCCGAGGACACTCCGCTGGTCGCCCAGCTCTTCGCCGCCGCGGTGCACGAAGCCGGGCTGCCCGCAGGCGTGTTCAACCTGGTCACGGGGCTCGGCCCGGTCGCAGGGCAGGCGCTGGTCGAGCATCCCGGCGTCGATCTGGTCTCCTTCACCGGCTCCACTGAGGTCGGGCGGCGCATCGGCGGCACGGCCGGCAGCGCCGTCAAGCGGGTCGCGCTCGAACTCGGCGGCAAGTCCGCCAACGTCATCCTGCCGAGCGCGGACCTGACCCGCGCCGTGCACGTGGGCGTCGCGAACGTGATGGCCAACTCCGGCCAGACGTGCAGCGCCTGGACCCGGATGCTGGTGCACGCCGCGCAGTACGACGCGGCGGTGGAGCTCGCCGCGGGCGCCGCCGCCAAGTACCAGAACCGTATCGGGCCTCTCGTCAGCGCCGCACAGCGCGACCGCGTCCGTGGCTATATCGACAAAGGCATGGCGGAGGGTGCACGTCTCGTGGCAGGCGGCACCGATGCGCCACGCGCGTGCGGCTACTACGTACGCCCCACCGTCTTCGCCGACGTCACCCCCGAGATGGCCATCGCCCAGGAGGAGATCTTCGGTCCGGTTCTGAGCATCCTGAAGTACACGGACGAGGACGACGCCGTGCGGATCGCCAACTCCACCGTGTACGGACTCGCGGGCGCCGTCTGGGCGGGCGACGACGCCGAGGCGGTGGCGTTCGCCCGGCGCATGGACACCGGCCAGGTCGACATCAACGGCGGCCGTTTCAACCCGCTCGCCCCGTTCGGCGGCTACAAACAGTCCGGCGTCGGCCGCGAGCTCGGACCGCACGGCCTGGCCGAGTACCTTCAGACCAAGTCCCTGCAGTTCTAGTGCCGCGACAGGCAACGTTCGCCCCGTCGCGACGCCCGGCACGTGCTCTCGCCGCACCGGCCGAAAGCCCACGTACGCCCAGTACGAGGACTTCCGGCCGGCACGCCGAGAGCACGCACCGAACACCGCTCCTAACGGGCAAACGTTGCCCGCCGCGGCACTAGTGTCGCGACAGGCAACGCTCGCCCCGTCGCGACGCCCGGCACGCCCACCCACGTTCTCGACTCCTCCCCCATTCTCAGCTTCGTTCGAGCGGAGGGACCCCCATGAACAGGGGGCACCCCATCGCCGCACCGGACACCGCGCCATGACGGGCCTGCGTCGCCCCCGTGGCCGCGGCCCGCGCGGCGGCTCCGCCAATCCCAGTTCCGCAGCCGTGTCCGTTGCCCTACCTTTGCTGTCCGTCCGTTGAGGAGTACGAGTCCGTGATCCGCGCCGCCGTCCTGCCAGCCGCCGGTTCTCCGCTGGAGATCATCGAGATAGAGCTGCCCGAGCCCGGGCCCGGCCAGGTGCGGGTGCGCCTCGCCGCGGCCGGGGTATGCCACTCCGACCTGTCCCTGTCCAACGGCACCATGCGGGTGCCGGTGCCCGCCGTCCTCGGCCACGAGGGTGCAGGCACCGTCGTGGCTGTCGGTGAAGGCGTCGGCCATGTCGTCCCCGGTGACGACGTCGTCCTCAACTGGGCACCGTCCTGCGGCACCTGCCACGCCTGCACGCTCGGCGAGGTCTGGCTCTGCGCCGCCGCGCTCACCGGCACCCGGCGCATCCACGCCCACCGGGCCGACGGCAGCGCGCTGCACCCGGGCCTGAACGTGGCCGCGTTCGCCGAGGAGACCGTGGTCGCGGCGAACTGCGTGCTGCCCGCACCGCACGGCATACCGCTCACCGACGCCGCCCTGCTCGGCTGTGCGGTGCTCACCGGCTACGGCGCCGTGCACTACGCGGCCCAGGTCCGCGTCGGTGAGTCGGTGGCCGTCTTCGGCGCCGGGGGAGTGGGGCTCGCGACGCTTCAGGCGGCCCGGATCGCGGGTGCCGAGCAGGTCATCGCGGTCGATGTCGCACCCGCGAAGGAGGAGCTGGCCCGGGCGGCCGGGGCCACCGCGTTTGTGCAAGCGTCCGAGGGCACCCTCAAGGAGATCCGCCGGCTGACCGGCGGGCACGGTGTCGACGTCGCCGTGGAGTGCGTGGGCCGTGCCACCACCATCCGCACCGCCTGGGAGTCCACTCGGCGCGGCGGCCGGACCACGGTGGTCGGCATCGGCGGCAAGGACCAGCTGGTCACCTTCAACGCCCTGGAGCTCTTCCACTGGGGCCGCACCCTGAGCGGCTGTGTCTACGGCAACTCGGATCCGGCCCGTGACCTGCCCGTACTCGCCGACCACATCCGCGCCCAGCGCCTGGACCCGGCCTCCCTGATCACCGACCGCATCACGCTGGACGACATCCCGGGCGCCTTCCAGAACATGCTGGCGGGCAAGGGCGGGCGGGCGCTGGTGGTGTTCTAAAGAGGCGGTGACCGGCGATGTGCGCCGGTCGCGACGCCCGGCGCGAAAGGGCTGTGGAGGGGGAGGGGTGCGCGGTTTCCCGCGCCCCTGGCTCACGGGTACCTGCGCAGGCGCAGGGCGCGAGCGTGCCCGTGCAACAGGCGGTTCGCGGCCGTTAGCTCAGGCCGCCCCCGCCTCCCGTTCGTACTGCAGCGCGAGCCCGTCGAGCAGCGCGTTCAGGCCCGTTTCGAAGGCGCGTTCGTCGATCTTCTGCTGGCGTTCCGCGAGCAGGTGGGCCTGGCCGAGGTGCGGGTAGTCGGCGGGGTCGTAGGCGGTGGCGTCGTCGACGAAGCCGCGGGCGAACGAGCCGATGGCCGAGCCCATGACGTAGTAGCGCATCAGCGCGCCGATCGACGTGGCCTGGGCCGGTGGCCAGCCCGCGTCGACCATGGCGCCGAAGACCGCGTCCGCGAGTCTGAGTCCGGCCGGGCGGCGGCCGGGGCCCGAGGCCAGCAGCGGCACGATGTGCGGGTGCTCGGACAGGGCGGCGCGGTAGGAGACGGCCCAGGCGTGCAGGGCCTGACGCCAGGTGCGGCCGTCCTCGAACATCGACAGGTCGACTTGGGCACTCACGGAGTCCGCGACCGCCTCCAGGATCTGGTCCTTGGTGCGGAAGTGGTTGTACAGCGACGGCCCGCTCACTCCGAGCTCGGCGGCCAGGCGGCGCGTCGAGACGGCCGCGAGACCCTCGGCGTCCACCAGCGCACGGGCCGTGGCGACAATGCGGTCGGTGCTCAGGAGAGGCTTGCGCGGTCGGGCCATGCGGCACATAGTAGGGCTGCCGACAACAAACTAGCAGTGGTAATTTTCGGGTCTTCCGCAAGACCGTCCATGCCCCCTTCGTCGCCGAGGAGTGCCGCCGTGAACCTGGAACTCAGCGAGGAGCAGCGCGCCGTCCGGCAGCTCGCGAAGGACTTCGTGGCGCGCGAGGTCACCCCGTACGCCGTCGAGTGGGACCGTGCCGAGAGCGTGGACAGGTCGGTGGTCGACAAGCTAGGAGACGTCGGCTTCCTGGGGCTCACGGTGGACGAGGAGTATGGCGGCTCGGGCGGTGACCATCTGGCGTACTGCCTGGTCACCGAGGAACTGGGGCGGGGGGACTCGTCGGTGCGCGGCATCGTGTCGGTCTCGCTCGGCCTGGTCGCCAAGAGCATCGCGCACTGGGGCGGCGAGGAGCAGAAGCGGCAGTGGCTGCCGGGTCTCACCTCGGGGGAGTACGTCGGTTGCTTCGGCCTCACCGAACCGGGCACCGGTTCCGACGCCGGAAACCTGTCCACCCGTGCTGTGCGCGAGGTGGCAGGCGCGTCCTCTTTTGGAACGGCCGGGAGCGGGGGCGATTACCGCATCACCGGCACCAAGATGTTCATCACCAACGGCACCTGGGCCGATGTCGTCCTGCTGTTCGCGCGGACCAACGACACTCCGGGCCACAAGGGCATCTCGGCGTTCCTCGTGCCCACCGACAGCCCAGGTCTGACGCGTCGTGCCGTGCACGGCAAGCTGGGGCTGCGCGGCCAGGCCACCGCGGAGTTGGTCCTCGACGACGTCCGGGTGCCGGCGTCCGCGATGCTCGGGCCCGAGGGCCGTGGTTTCGCGGTCGCCATGTCCGCGCTGGCCAAGGGCCGTATGTCGGTGGCCGCGGGCTGTGTCGGCATCGCGCAGGCAGCGCTGGACGCCGCGGTGCGGTACGCGACGGAGCGTGAGCAGTTCGGCCAGGTCATCGCCCGCTACCAGCTGGTGCAGGAGCTGCTCAGCGACATCTCCGTGGATGTGGACGCCGCCCGGCTGCTGACCTGGCGGGTCGCCGATCTGATCGACCGCGGCGAACCGTTCGCCACCGAGTCCTCCAAGGCCAAGCTCTTCGCCTCGGAGGCCGCCGTACGCGCTGCGAACAACTGCCTCCAGGTCTTCGGCGGATATGGCTATATCGATGAATACCCTGCGGGCAAACTGCTGCGCGACGCGCGGGTGATGACTCTCTACGAGGGCACCAGCCAGATCCAGAAACTGGTGATCGGCCGTGCTCTGACCGGTGTTTCGGCCTTCTGAGCTGCGGATATCTCGTGCTTTACCGGGTGCGGGCGGTGGGCGCGGAGGAGCGCGGTGGGCGTGGTGCGCGGGTGCGCTGTGAGTACGTTGTGCGGGTCCGGGTGAGTATCCGTACGGATGTGGGCAGGGGCCCGGCGGCCGAGGCTTGGCCGTATGAGTGAGACATCGGTCAAGCAGCAGGGCACCGCTGCCTTCTACGGGCAGTCCGTCGCGTCCTTCGGCGTCGCGCTGGCGGCGACGGCGGTCGGCATCATCAACCTCAAGACCGATGCCTGGGTGCGCGGCTTCATCGGTATTGCCGTCCTGTACCTCGTCACGTCCGCGTTCACCCTGGCCAAGGTCATCCGGGATCGGCAGGAGGCCGGGGCGCTGGTGAGCCGCGTCGACCAGGCCCGCCTGGAGAAGCTGCTCGCCGAGCACGACCCGTTCGAGAAGCTTTGAGAGGCAGCGGCTCCGCGGGCCAGGGCGAGCTCCTGCCGCGCCCCGGGCGTTCGAAAAGCTCCGACGGCGGGCCGCCGCACGCTCCGAGGGAGAGTTCCACGTCATCGGTGCCCGACGGGCCCTAAGCGCTCGCTCAGTGTTCGGGTATCGTGTGCGTCCAGCCGGGGGCCTGCCAGGGAAGGGGCTGTGATGAGCGCGGTGGAGCGGACAGCCGAAGACGACGGGGACGAGAGCAGGCCGTGGGCGGAGGTCAGCCCTGACGCGGCGCGGCGGCTGCTGATCGCCGCCGTGGAGGCCTTCGCCGAGCGCGGCTACCACGCCACGACCACCCGCGATATCGCGGGCCGTGCCGGTATGAGCCCCGCCGCGCTCTACATCCACTACAAGACCAAGGAAGAACTGCTCCACCGCATCAGCAGGATCGGCCACGACAAGGCCCTGGAGATCCTGCAGACCGCCGCGGACGGCGAAGGCGGTGCGGCCGAGCGGCTGGCCGACGCGGTGCGCTCGTTCGTCCGCTGGCATGCGGCGCAGCACACCACCGCGCGCGTGGTGCAGTACGAACTCGACGCGCTCGGCGGTGCGGCGCGCGAGGAGATCATGGCGCTGCGCCGCACGACGGACGCCGTGATCCGGCAGCTCATCGCGGACGGAGTGCGCGGCGGGGAGTTCGACGTGCCGGACGTGCCGGGCACCACGCTCGCGGTGCTCTCGCTCTGTGTCGACGTCGCCCGCTGGTTCAACGCCTCGGGACACCGGACACCCGACGAAGTCGGCGCGCTCTACGCCGACCTCGTCCTGCGGATGGTGGGGGCCAAGCAGCGAGAGGACTGACCGCCCTTGTGACGGCGGCCGAGCGCTATCGGAAGCCACCGGAGCCGTACGGCCCGTCGGGAGCCTCAACGAGGCCCTTGGTAGCCGTCAGAAGTGGTAGCGCGTCACGGACTCCGCCGCGCAGACCGGCTTCCCGTGCCCCTCGCGCTCCACCGTGACGAGCACGGTGACCTGAAGTCCGCCGGCGCTGCCCGCGACGTCCGTGACCTCCTTGAGGACCCCGGTGGCGCGCAGCCGTGCGCCCACGGGGACCGGGGCGGGGAAGCGCACCTTGTTCGTGCCGTAGTTGATGCCCATGGTGATGCCGCTCACCATCATGATCTGCGGGACCAGCACCGGCAGCAGGGACAGTGTCAGATAGCCGTGCGCGATGGTGGTGCCGAACGGGCCCGCGGCAGCCTTCTCGGGGTCGACGTGGATCCACTGGTGGTCGCCCGTGGCGTCCGCGAAGAGGTCGATCCGCTTCTGGTCGATCTCCAGCCAGTCGCTGTACCCCAGCTGCTCGCCGACCGCGGCGCGCAGCTCGTCGGGTGAAGTGAAGATCCTCGGCTCTGCCGTGTTTCCCATGGTCCCGGCCTCCCGGCGATGTACCTGTCCTGGTCCACGCCAGGCGCCGACCGGTGCCTAAGCGCTTGCTCAGCATGCGGGGACAGAGCGGGAGCTGTCAATGCGGGTTCGCGGTATGGGGCGGCGCGGTGCGCCCCTGGGCGGATGCGCCTGCGGGCAGGCGCACCGGGCAGGGACGTGGTAACCGCACGGGCATTCCTGAGCCGGCCGTCTCCCACTGCCTTGCGGAAGTGGGAGGTGCCCCACTGGACACGACCGAGACAGCCTCTTGCGGAGGTGATGACCTGGCGGTCTCGTCATGGCTGGGCTGGTGGCGCTGTTCCCGACGCCTTGTGGGGGCGCCGGCCGTCGCTCGGCGGTGACTGTGTACGGACGCGGGTCAGGCAGACACCAGCAGCCTGGCCCGTCGGGCTTCTGCGAGTGCCGCCGGGGTCAGAACCGGCCGTGGCACCACGATGCCGCAGGTGGTGCAGACCGGGCCCGAAGACGGTTCGTGGGCCAGGCCGTGTCTCCAGACAAGGCGGGTTCCCGCGCAGACGGGACAGGAGTTGCCGGGTTCGCGTTCCAAACCCGTTATCAGGCGGCGCAGTACCTCGGCCAGTGGCTCGTGCGGGTGGACGCGAGGGTTGTCGCACCAGGCCACGCCGCATCCGCCCCAGGTGAGCCGGTGCCAGTCGTCTATGCTGCCGGGGCTGCGCAGTCCGTCGTGCTTCTCGCGCTTGCGACGCTCGGCGAACTGTGCCTCGTAGCACAGCCACACCGCACGCGCTTCTTCCAGTTCATCGAGTGCGGCCACCAGTCGGACCGGATCCGGGGAGCGGTCCTCGGGGCCGACGTCGGCCCGGGAGCAGAGATGGTCCCAGGTCGCACGATGTCCGTAGGGGGCAAATCTTTCCAGGCACTTGCGTAGTGAATACCGGCGTAGCGCCAGGTCGCACTGCGGATCGCGCACCTGTCTCGCGAGACTCCGAAAACCGGCCATCGCCCTGCACCTCCGTCACACCTGCAGCTGTACTTCCCCGCCGTCGTACGTGTGTCGTCGCACCCGGCGTGCGTACGACGGCATCGAACGCCTTCGACGTCGTCGAATAGACGTATCGCGGCGCGTATCGGCTCCCTCGGGTTTCTGGCGGCTTTCCGCGGCCCCGCTCAGGTGCGTCACCAGCGGTCTTGCCGCGCTTACGAAAACGTGACGCATGTTCATCTTCACCCCTTCGGATAACCACCGGTAACCTCCGGCTCTCACCATCGTCACCATCGTCGGGAGGAGCCGCACATGCGTCGACGCACTCCACGCACCGCCCTCGGCGTCCGATTCGGCAGTACACGCCGACGGCGACCGGGCAGACCTATCGGATCACTCGCCGCCACGGCTGTCCTTGTGCTCACTGTGGGCCTTGTGGCACCCGCCGGCCAGGCAGCCGCGGCCGATCCGGTCGGACCTGCCTCCCAGGCCCAGAAGGCACTGGAAGCGGACGACTACTGCGCAGGTCAGTGCGCAGATATCCTGCCGCCCGGCGCGAACGGCAGCGCTACTCTCGCCGAGATCCTGGCCAACCAAGCCCTGGGCACCCAGCCTGCCCACTCCGATGACGAGCTCGGTCCCTACGATGCCTTGTCCTCCGGTTACCCCACGCTCACGGATGACACACTCACGCATTTCTATAACGACGCGTCCTTCGGGGTCCCCAGCAACGAGGTTGCCTCGGTCACCCGGCCCCGCGACGACGTCACGATCACCCGGGACAAGAAATTCGGTGTCCCGCACATCCAGGGCACCACGCGGTACGGCACCGAGTTCGGCGCGGGATACGCGGCGGGGCAGGACCGGCTCTGGCTCATCGATGTCTTCCGGCACGTCGGACGCGGCGAGCTGACCTCCTTCGCGGGCGGCGCAGCCGCCAATCAGGGTCTTGAGCAGCAGTTCTGGCCGCAGGCCCCGTACACGGAGGAGGATCTGCAAAAGCAGGTCGACTACATCAGGAACCAGAGCGGGGCGCGCGGCGAGCAGGCCATGGAGGACGCCCAAGCCTATATCGACGGCCTGAACGCCTACCGCGTCAAGGCCAAGAACGACCGCACCTTCCCCGGCGAGTACGACCTCACAGGCAAGATCGACCCGCTCACCAACATAGGCGAGATCGAGCCCTTCAAGATCACCGACATGATCGCGCTCGCCTCGGTCGTCGGCAGCCTGTTCGGCACCGGCGGCGGCGGCGAGGTCGACTCGGCGCTCTCGCTGCTGGCGGCCCAGCAGAAGTACGGCGTCGTGGACGGCACGAAGATCTGGGGGTCGTTCCGCGAGCGCAACGACCCCGAGGCAGTGCTGACCATCCACGACGGCAGCTCCTTCCCGTATGCGGGCAAGCCCGCCGACCCGCAGGGCGAGGCACTGCCCGATCCTGGCTCCGTCGAGCCCGAGCCGCTGGTGTTCGACCGTACGGGCGCCGCGCAGGCAGGCGCTCAGACGAAGAAGACCCCGGTCAAGGCCATCGCGCAGCTCAAGCCGCTGCAGGGCATGTTCGACGACGGGGTGCTGCCCGCCGACCTGTTCTCCCGGCTCGGCGACGCCAGCGCGGTCAAGGGCATGTCCAACGCCCTGCTCGTGTCGGGCGCGCACACCGCGAGCGGCCACCCGGTCGCCGTCTTCGGTCCGCAGACCGGCTACTTCGCACCGCAGCTATTGATGCTGCAGGAGCTCCAGGGGCCGGGCATCAGCGCGCACGGTGCGTCGTTCGCCGGGGTCGGCATGTACGTTCAGCTCGGGCGCGGACAGGACTACGCGTGGTCCGCGACCACCGCGGCCCAGGACATCACCGACACCTACGCGGTCGACCTCTGCAATCCGGACGGCAGCGCGCCGACCAAGCAGTCCACCGGCTACGTCTACCACGGCACCTGCACGCCGATGGAGAAGCTGGAGAAGACCAACTCCTGGAAGCCGACCCTCGCGGACTCGACCGCGGCCGGCTCCTACCGGATGCAGGTCTTCAGGACGAACTACGGGATCGTGACGCATCGCGCCACCGTGGACGGCAAACCCGTCGCCTACACCTCGCTGCGCTCCAGCTACCGCCACGAGGCCGACTCGATCATCGGCTTCCAGATGCTCAACGACCCGTCGTACGTCACCGACGCGAAGAGCTTCGAGCAGGCCGCGGAGCACATCAACTACACCTTCAACTGGTTCTACGCCGACTCCCGCGACATCGCCTACTACAACAGCGGCACCAACCCGGTGCGCGCGCCGGGCGTCGACGCGTCGTTCCCCGTCAAGGCGGAAGCGGCCTACGAGTGGCGGGACTTCGACCCGGTCGACAACACCGCCGCCTACACTCCGGCCGCCGAGCACCCGAACTCCGTCGACCAGGACTACTACGTCTCCTGGAACAACAAGCAGGCCAAGGATTTCAGCGCCGCCAGCTTCAGCATGGGCGCCGTGCACCGCGCCGACCTGCTCGACGAACGGGTCAAGAAGCTCGTCGGCCAGGGCGGGGTCACCCGGGCCTCGCTCGCCCGGGCCATGGAGGACGCCGCGGTCACCGATCTGCGCGGCGAGCAGGTGCTGCCCGACCTGCTGAAGGTGCTGCGCAGCAAGCCGATCGACGACCCGGCGGTGGAGAAGGCCGTCGAGCAGCTGGAGTCCTGGCAGACCGCGGGCGCCCAGCGCAAGGAGACCTCGGCCGGCTCGCACACCTACGGGCATGCCGACGCCGTACGGATCATGGACGCCTGGTGGCCGCAGCTGGTGGAGGCCGAGTTCAAGCCGGGCCTCGGCGACGCCCTGTAGACGCGCTGACCGGCCAGCTCTCCGTCGACGAGTCGCCGTCCGCGGGCCATGGCCCGACCGGCTCGCACGCCGGCTCCTCGTTCCAGTACGGCTGGTGGGGCTATGTCGACAAGGACCTGCGAACGGTGCTGGGTGAGCCGGTCGACGGGCCGCTGGGCCGCGCCTACTGCGGCGACGGCGACCTCGACGCCTGCCGCGACGCCCTGCTGACCACTCTCGGCCAGGCCGCCGCGGTGCCCGCGAAGACCGTCTACCCCGGCGACGACTCGTGCGACGCCGGCGACCAGTGGTGCGCAGACGCGATCATCCAGCGTCCGCTGGGCGGCATCAAGCACGGTCCCATCCAGTGGCAGAACCGGCCGACCTACCAGCAGGTCGTGGAGTTCCCGACGCACCGGTAAGGCCACCGCACGACAGCTGCGCGCCCACCCGTCCCGCACCGCGGGGCGGGTGGGCGCTGCAGCGCCGGCGCCCTGCCCGTGCTCACCGATACACCAGGTACCGCTTCCGCACCGCCCGGAACGCCGCGAGTTCGCCCTGCCAGGCCGCGACCACCTCGTCCGTGGACGCCCCCGCGTCGATCATCGTCCGCACCTGGGTGGACCCCGTCAGCTTGTCGATCCAGTTGTCCGAGCGCCAGGCGAAACCGCTCCCACGTCTGCTTCGCCGTCACCAGCAGCGCGATGCCGGTGCGTACCGGGTCGAACGCGGCCCGGTCCTGACGTGGAGCTGCACGCCGCCGATCGTCTTGCCCTGGAACTTGGAGAAGGTCGGCGCGAAGTACGCCTCGCGGAAGTCCACGCCGGGCAGGTCGAGTTCGTTGGCGGCCGGCCGCCCAGCGTCCGGTCGATGCCCTCGGCGCCGAGCAGTTCGAAGGGGCGGGTCGTGCCGCGGCCCTCGGAGAGGTTGGTGCCCTCGAACAGGCAGGTCCCCGAGTAGACGAGCGCGGTGTCGGGGGTCGGCATGTTCGGGCTCGGCGGCACCCACGGCAGCCCCGACGCGTCGTAGAAGTCGCGCCGCCGCCAGCCCGTCATCCGCACCGTCTCCAGCTCGACGGGCGTTCGCCAGGAACTCGCCGTTGAACAGGCGCGCCAGCTCCGCCACCGTCATCCCGTGGGCCTGGGAGATCGCGCGCCGGCCGACGAACGTCGCGAACTCCTTGTGCGAGCACGGGCCCGTAGGCCGCCGCGCCCGGTCACCGGGTTCGGCCGGTCGAGCACCACGAACCGCTTGCCCGGCGAGCTGCGGCGGCCTCCATGCAGTCGTACAGCGTCCAGATGTACGTGTAGAAGCGGGCGCCGGCGTCCTGGATGTCGAAGACGACCGTGTCCACACCGGAGGCGGTGAAGACGTCCGCCAGCGCCTGCCCGCTCTTCAAGTAGGTGTCGTAGACCGGCAGTCCGGTCGCCGGGTCGTCGTAGCGCCCCTCCGAGCCGCCCGCCTGCGCCGTGCCGCGGAAGCCGTGCTCGGGCCCGAAGACCGCGGTCAGCTTCACCCGTTCGTCGGCGTGCATCACGTCGACGATGTGCCGGACGTCGCGCGTGACGCCGGTCGGGTTGGTGACGATGCCGACCTTCTGCCCGGCGAGGAGCGCGGTAGCCGTCGGCGGCGAGCCGCTCGAAGCCGGTGCGGAGCCGGCCGGCGTCCTGCTGCCGCGGCGAGCGCGGCGGACGCCGTGCCCGCGGTGGCGGCCACCGCCGAGGCGGCGGTGGCGGCGAGCAGGCTCCGTCTGGACAGGTTCATGTGGTGACCTCCGTGATCGCGGAAGGTGGCATGTGCACGCACGCTAGCGTGCGCCGCGCCCCCGCGGAACGGAGCCGACCGCGACACCTCTTCCGTTGTGCTGACCGACTGCTTAGTCTGTGACCGGGAAGTCGAGTCGAAGGGAGACCGATGGTGGACAGCCTGCACGGCGACGGGGGTGGTCGTCACCGGCGCGGGAGGCGGCATCGGCGCCGCGCTGGCCCGCCGCTTCGCCGCGGAGGGAGCGCGCGTCGTCGTCAACGACCTGGACGCGGCGAAGGCCAAGGCGGTCGCCGACGAGATCGGCGCCATCGCCGTGCCGGGCGACGCGTCGCGAGATCGTGCCCGCCGCGCGGGACGCGCTCGGCGGCACGCGTCGACGTCTACTGCGCCAACGCGGGCGTCGCCTCCGGCGGCGACCGAGGACGCCGACGAGCAGATCTGGGCCGCTCGCCTGGGACGTCAACGTGATGGCGCACGTCCGCGCCGCGCAGGCCCTGCTGCCCGACTGGCTGGAGCGCGGCAGCGGCCGCTTCGTCTCCACCGTCTCCGCGGCCGGGCTGCTCACCATGGTCGGCGCCGCGCCGTACAGCGTCACCAAGCACGGCGCGTACGCCTTCGCCGAGTGGCTCTCGCTCACCTACCGCCACCGCGGCGTCAAGGTCCACGCGATCTGCCCGCAGGGCGTGCGCACCGACATGCTCACCGCCGCCGGATCCGCCGGGCGACCTCGTCCTCGCGCCGACCGCGATCGAGCCCGAGGACGTCGCCGACGCGCTCTTCGCGGGCATGGCCGAGGACCGCTTCCTGATCCTGCCGCACCCCGAGGTCGCCGGGTACTACGCGGCGCGGGCCGCCGACCCCGACCGCTGGCTGACCGAACATGAACCACACTCCAGCAGAAGTGGGAGGCGAGCGCAGGAGTGAGCATCCTCGATCTACGCGGCCATGCCCTGGCTCGGCCAGCTCACCGAGGCGCAGCGGGCCCCGGTCACCCCGGCCGACTCGCGTGCTGCACGCCTTCCGCGCCGCGGTCCGCACGCGCCCCCGACCGCACCGCGCTCGCCTACTTCGACGGCCGGCTGAGCTACCGCGAGACTCGACGAGCTCAGCGACGCGCGTCGCCGGCCACCTCGCCGCGCGCGGCTCTCGCGCGCGGCGACCGGGTCGCGATCATGCTGCAGAACACCCCGCACTTCGTGATCGCCCTGCTCGGCGCCTGGAAGGCCGGCGCCACCGTCGTCCCGGTCAACCCGATGTACAAGACGGCCGAGGTCGCGCCACGTCCTGCACGACGCCGAGGTGACCGCGCTGGTCTGCTCGGACCGCGCCTGGGAGGCGTATCTGCGCGAGACCGCCGGCGGACTCGCCCGTCCGGATCGCGCTCACCGCCTGCGAGCTGGACCTCCAGACCCGGGACGACGCGCGGGTGCTGTCCGTTCGAGCGCGCGGCGCCCGCCGGCCGAGGACGCCGACGACCTGCTGGCCGTCGCCCGCGCGGGCCACCGCGGCGCCCGACGGCCGCGACGCCGGGCCCGCGCGACATCGCGCTGATCAGCTACACCTCGGGCACCAGCGGCACGCCCAAGGGCGCCACGAACACGCACGGCAACATCACGTACAACGCCGAGCGGCAGCGCACCGGACTCGGCTCTGCCCGACGGCGCCGTCGTACTTCGCGCTGGCGCCGCTCTTCCACATCACCGGCATGGTCTGCGAGCTCGCCGCCTGCCGTCGCCAACGCGGGCACCCTCGTCGCTCGCGCTACCGCTTCGAGGCGGGCGTCGTCCTGGACGCGTTCGCCGAGCACCGGCCCGCCTACACCGTGGGCCCCTCCACCGCGTTCATGGCGCTCGCCGCCCACCCGGACGCCACCCGCGAGCACTTCGCCTCCTTCCGGATCGATCTCCTCCGGCGGCGCGCCGCTGCCGCCCGCCCTCGTGGAGAAGTTCCGCGACCGGCTTCGGCCCCTACCTCCACAACGGCTACGGCCTCACCGAGTGCACCGCCCCCTGCGCCTCCGTGCCGCCCGGCCTGGAGGCGCCCGTCGACCCGGTCTCCGGCACCCTCGCCGTCGGCGTGCCCGGGCCCCGACACGCGTCGTCCGCATCGTCGACGACGCTCGGCGCAGGAGGTGCCGCTTCGGCGAGCAGGGCGAGATCGCCGTCCGCGGCCCGCAGGTCGTGCCCGGCTACTGGCGCCGCCCCGAAGCCACCGCCGAGCCGTTCCCGGACGGCGAACTGCGCACCGGCGACATCGGCTTCATGGACGCCGACGGCTGGCTCTACGTCGTCGACCGCAAGAAGGACATGATCAACGCCTCCGGCTTCAAGGTCTGGCCGCGCGAGGTCGAGGACGTCCTCTACACCCACCCCGCGGTGCGCGAGGCCGCCGTCGTGGGCGTCCCCGACGCCTACCGCGGCGAGACGCGTCAAGGCGTACGTCAGCCTGCGCCCGGGCGCCGTCGCGCCGGACGCCGGCCGAGCTGGTCGCGTACTGCAAGGAGCGGCTCGCCGCGTACAAGTACCCGCGCGAGGTGGAGATCCTGCCGGAGCTGCCGAAGACGACGAGTGGGAAGATCCTCCGGCGGGAACTGCGTTCCGCGCACCCGTCCAGGACGGCGGCCCCTGCATACCGGGGCAGGCCGCGAGCGATTGAACCGACGGAGAGGCAGGTGGCGGCAGTGCCCGGAACGACGGACGGACCGATGGCAACGACGGGGCGACACGGACGGCGCGCCCGTCCCGCAGCGGCTGCTGGCCGCCGCCACCCGGCTCTTCGCCGAGCGGGGCTACGACCGCACCTCCGTGCAGGAGATCGTCGAGGCGGCCGGCGTCACCAAGGGCGCGCTCTACCACTACTTCGGCTCCAAGGACGACCTGCTGCACGAGATCTACGCGCGCGTGCTGCGGCTCCAGCAGGAGCGCCTCGACGCGTTCGCGGACGCCGACGCGCCGGTGGAGCAGCGGCTGCGCGACGCCGCGGCCGACGTCGTCGTCACCACCATCGAGAACCTCGACGACGCGTCGATCTTCTTCCGCTCCATGCACCATCTCAGCCCGGAGAAGAACAAGCAGGTGCGCGCCGAGCGGCGCCGCTACCACGAGCGGTTCCGCGCCCTGATCGAGGAGGGCCAGCGCACGGGCGTGTTCCGCGCCGACCACCCCCGCCGACCTGGTCGTCGACTACCACTTCGGCTCGGTGCACCACCTGTCCACCTGGTACCGCCCCGACGGCCCGCTCACCCCGCAGCAGGTCGCCGACCACCTGGCGGACCTGCTGCTGCGGGCGCTGCGGCCCTGAGGCTGGGCGCTGCCACGGCGCCCTGGGCCGGCGGCACGTCACGCGGGCCGCCGGTCTCGGACTCCAGGACCTGGCGGGTGTGCTCGCCGTAGACGCCCGCCGGGTCGCCCTGGACGGAGCGCCACTGCTGGAACGTGGTGACGGCTTTCTGGAGGCCGTCGTCGTAGATGCCGTCCGACGCGTCGCTGTACAGGCCGCCGACCGTCTTCAGCCGGTTCTGAAGGTCGACCACCTCAGGGCCGGTGTCGCCCTTCTTCAGCACCGGCGGTGTGCCGTCGCTTGGGGGCGGCTGGTGGCTGCCTGTGGACGCGGAGGCGGTGGGCTTAGTGGAGTCCGCCGTCTTCTGGTGGGTCGGGGTGGCGCTCGGGGTGCTGCTGGGCGGGGCGGAGAGCAGCTCCCTCGGCGAGGCGGCGGGGGGCGTCGGGCTGTCGGTCTGCGCGGGAGAGTCCGACGGGTGCGGGGCCTTGACGGTGGGCACCATCATCGTCGGCCCGCCCTGGTACTCGTCGGGGCCGGGGTGATCGAAGGCGTTCTCGGCCATCAACAGGCCGCCGAACACGGCCGCCGACACGGCAGCCACGGCCACCGCAGCCCCCGCCACGGCCCCCACCCGCCGTCTGCGCCGCTCGCGGTCGCTGCCCGCCTCGCCGCCTGGGGGCGCGGCCTTCGGGCGGCGCACCGTCACGGAGGCCGCGCTGCCCTGGGAGTCCTCGTCCTGGCCCGCGGACCGATCCGGCGGGCCGGGCCGGTCCGCGGGCTTTCTCAGCGCGGGTGCCCCGCCTCCGGATTCCGGTGTGCGCCCGCCGAGCGCGGAGGATCTGGATGTCTGCTCCTGCTGGTCCGCCGACTCCGGAACGTGCACATACGGCCTGATGTGCAACGGGGTGAAATCCGGTTCCGCAACCGGTGCACCCGCCTTGCACGCACATCCTGGCCGGCCGTCGTCCTGGTGGGCCGTCTTGCATTTGGGGCAGCGCCGCACTGTCAAGCCGTGTCGCCTCCTTCGGTGGCGAGCTGATTATGCATACCGGATCCCCGTGTGCACAGGCGCACGCCGGCCGATCAGGAAGCACAGGGGTCGCTCCCGCGCCCCGCACCCGACCATGGCCTCTGTCGCACCGGGCGCGGACCTCCGCCTTTACGGCCCCGGAGAGCAATGCAACCGCGCTGAGCACTGAGATCGATCTTGGTCGTCCAGGGCGTGTCCGGCCGATCAAGTGCGCAGCCGGAAACGATCGCGGTTGCGGTGACCGTGCCGAGGAAGACGTGGCCGCGCTTGCCGTATCGGGCTGAAACGGATCGCCGAACGCCTCGATTTGTACCCCGTACGAAACCCCGACCCACATACCTGCGCGTGGTGGTGAACTCGCAAGATGGCACAGGGCCGAGCCGGGTCAACATCCAGGTCCCGCTCCAGCTGCTGCGCGCCGGAGTCCGGCTCGCGAGCCTCGTCCCTGGGGAGGCGCTCACCGAGGTCAACGCGGAGCTGGCGAGGTCAGAGGTGCCGATCGACCTCACCGAGCTCAAGCCGCAGCACCTTCAGGAGCTCATCGAGCAACTCGACGACGTCACCGTCGACGTCGACGACCCTGACGGAAAGGTACAGGTGTTCTGCGAGTGACACCGCCGCGGTCTCTGCCGTACGCCCGTAGACAGGTGTGCCGTTACTGGTACTTCTTCATTTCACGCCGCGCCAGCGAGCGCTGGTGCACCTCGTCGGGGCCGTCCGCGAGCCGCAGGGTCCGAGCTCCGGCCCAGAGTTCGGCCAGCGGGAAGTCCTGGCTCACGCCGCCCGCGCCGTGCAGTTGCACCGCCTTGTCGAGGATGTCCACCACCGTGCGCGGCGTCGCGATCTTGATGGCCTGGATCTCGGTGTGCGCGCCCTTGTTGCCGACGGTGTCCATCAGCCAGGCCGTCTTGAGCACCAGCAGCCGCAGTTGCTCTACGGCCACCCGCGAGTCGGCCACCCACTCCTGGACCACGCCCTGTGCGGCGAGCGGCTTGCCGAACGCGGTGCGGGACACCGCCCGGCGGCACATCAGCTCGATCGCCCGCTCGGCCATGCCGATCAGCCGCATGCAGTGGTGGATGCGGCCGGGGCCGAGCCGGGCCTGCGCGATGGCGAAGCCGCCGCCCTCCTCGCCGATCAGGTTCGCCGCGGGCACCCGGACCCGGTCGAAGACGACCTCGGCATGCCCGCCGTGGTAGTGATCCTCGTAGCCGTACACCTGCATCGCGCGCCGCACCTCGACGCCCGGAGTGTCCCTGGGCACCAGGATCATGGACTGCCTGCGGCGGATGTCCGGGTGCTCCGGATCGGTCTTGCCCATCACGATGAAGACGCGGCACTCGGGATTCATCGCGCCGGAGATGTACCACTTGCGGCCGGTGATGACGTACGCGTCGCCGTCCCGCTCGATACGGGTGGTGATGTTGGTGGCGTCCGATGACGCGACCTCGGGCTCGGTCATCGCGAAGGCCGAGCGGATCTCCCCGTCGAGCAGCGGCTGAAGCCACTGCTTCTTCTGCCGCTCGTCGCCGAACTGGGCGAGCACTTCCATGTTGCCGGTGTCCGGCGCAGCGCAGTTCAGCGCGGTGGGCGCCAGTTGCGGCGCGTGGCCGGTGAGCTCGGCGAGGGGTGCGTACTGGAGGTTGGTGAGCCCGGCCCCGTACTCCTCGTCGGGCGAGGACGGCGCAAGGAACAGGTTCCACAGGCCCTGCCTGCGGGCCTCGGCCTTCAGCTCCTCGACGGCGGGCGGGGTGACCCAGGGCGAGTCCAGCCCCTCACGCTGCTCCCGTACGACGGATTCGGCCGGGTACACGTGCTCGTCAAGGAAGGCCCGCAGTCGTCCCCTGAGCTCCTCGGTGCGTGCGTCGAACGCGAAGTCCATGACGGGTCAGCCTTCCTGAAGTCCGCTGAGGGTGGTGAGACCGTGCTCGATGAAGACCGGTACGAGGCCGCCGATATGGCCGAATCCGGCGGCGGCACCGCCCAGGGTCAGGCCCAGCGTGTACCGGTAGTGGATGCCCTCCAGGATCACGGCGAGCTTGAACCACGCGAACGCCGTGTACCAGGAGACCGCGGACACATCACGCCCCGAGCGCGCCGCGTACCGTTCGATCAGCTCGGCGACGTCAGGGTGCCCGGGTGCCGAACTCGTGGTGGTGAGAGGAGAGTCCGCAAGGTCGAGCGGGACGCTGTACATGGCGAGCAGGCCCAGGTCGGTGAGCGGGTCGCCGAGCGTGGACATCTCCCAGTCGAGCACCGCGGTGATCGTGTCGTCGGGGCCGATCAGGACATTGTCGAGCCGGTAGTCACCGTGCACGACGGCGGGCGGCGGCGAGAGGGGGATCGTACGGCCCAGTGCGGCCTGCAACTCTCCGATGCCGGGCAACTCGCGGCTGCGGGAGGCGTCGAGCTGCTTGCCCCAGCGCCGCAGCTGGCGTTCGAGGAACCCCTCAGGGCGCCCGAAGCCGCCGAGCCCGACGGAGTCCGGGTCGACGGCGTGCAGCGCCACGAGCGTGTCGACGAGTTCCAGGACAACGGCCCTGGTGCGTACCGGCCCGAGCGGCGCGAGCTGGCGCGCCGAGCGGTACGGGGTGCCCGGCACGAACTCCATGACGTAGAACGGCGCGCCGAGTGGCTCCTCGTCCTCGCAGAGCAGCATCGTCCTCGGTACCGGCACCGGTGTGCCGTCGAGTGCCGTGATGACGCGGTGTTCGCGGGCCATGTCGTGTGCGGTGGCGAGCACGTGGCCGAGCGGCGGACGCCGCACGATCCAGTTTCCTGCGCCGTCGGTGATCTCATAGGTGAGATTCGACCGCCCGCCCTCGATCCGCCGCCCGGTCAGTGGCCCCGCCAGCAGCCCGGGGCGGAATCGCTCCAGGTACTGCCGCAGCCGGTCGAGATCGAGTCCCGGCGGGTGCTCTGCTGCCATCCTGCGCTCCTCGTCTCACCGCGTGACCGTTACTCGCCGACCGCCGACCGCCGACCGCCGACCGCCGACCGCCGACCGCCGATCAGGATCACCAGATCCTGCGCGGCCGGGCAAGGCCCGCGACCCGGCCGGCACGCGCCGCCGGGCGACCCGGACAGGGTGGCCGGAACGTGTCTGTGGTGGCCCCGCGGACGGGATTGTTCACATCATGCCGACCAGTCGGTATGCCGTCTAGTATCCGCCGCCGCCTCAGTCGTCGGCCGCCAGCAGATCCGTCAGCCGGCCGGCCTGCCGCCGCAGGGTGCCCGGGGGATTGCGCGGCTGTCGCGGATCCTCGTACGACAGCAGGAAGAGCCAGCAGAGCGCGATCAGCCGCCGGCAGCCGCTCCCGTTCCCGTGCCGTCGGCGCGCAGTGCGTGAGGAACAGGTCGACGTCGAAGCGGGTGTCCACCCACGTGGAGGCATGCTCGGTGATCTCGGCCAGCTCGAAGGCGCGGTCGCTGCGGCCCGCATCCTCGAAGTCGACGATGCGTACCCGGGAGCCGTCCCACAGGTAGTTGGCGAGATTTCCGTCACCATGGCCGAGCACCGGCGCATGGCCGCCGGGACCGCGGACGCCTTCGAACGGCCCGGTGGCGAGCCAGGCCATGCCGTCGTCGAGGACACGGGCCACGACGGGGTCGGCCGCGGCGGGGGAGCGGTGGGCGTTCCAGCGGCCGATCAGCGCCGTCACCTCGTCCTGGCTCGCGGCCCGGGGCGGCAGCGCCGCGGCCACCTGCGCGGGCAGCGCCTCGTGCAGCTCGCGCACGGCCACCGCCAGTGCCTTCGTCTGCTGCGCGGTCACGGTCTTGCCGCGCAGTGGCTCGCCCGGCACCCGCGACATCGCCACCGACGGCGGCCGAGTGTCCAGGAGGGCCCGCAGCGGGGCGGGGGCGAGCCCCGGCGCACGGCTGTCCAGCAGCCGCAGCGCGCGCCACTCGCGGACGTGCTGCGCCCCGTCCCACTTCCGGTAGCGCTTGACGACCTCATGGCCCTCGACGCGCACGTCGTGCGTGCTCCACCGGTCGCTCATCGCCCCGCCCTCCACCGGACACGTCCGGCCGGCCGCTGTCGTTTCGCCCTGTCGCCCGGGTCCCGGCCCCTGCCGGACTGCCCCGGTCGGCTCATACGACCACGATCGCGGCGCACAGTGCGAGAAGCACCGTGCACAGGACGGTCGCGGTGGCGAGCCGGGGGGCCAGCAGGCGGGGAGCGGGTGCGGTGAGGGCGCGTATGCGGCGGTGGGCGACGGCGAGGAAGGCCAGCCAGAGGACCAGGCAGAGTGCGCAGGTCAAAAGGGTGCCGAGGGTGGGGGCGCCGCGCAGGGCGGCTTTGACGGCGAGGATCGCGGCGACCGTGCAGGAGAGCGTGGTGCGGCGCCAGGCAAGCCGGGTGCGCTCCGGTTGCAGGCCCGGGTCGCGCCCTCGGCGGCTGCGCGCAGTCACCCCGCCCAGCCGGCGAGGACGATCACCACCATCGCGACGGCCACCAGTGCCATGACGACGCTCAGCAGTGCCGGGAAGCGCGAGACCGGCAGGTCCTCGCCGCGCCGCATCGCACGCTCGCAGCGCACCCAGTGGTTGACCGCCCGCAGAGCGCACAGCACCGCCCGCCGCCAGCAGCGCGAGGGCCAGCCCTATTCGCCAGGCCGAGCGCAGGTCCGGGCAGGAACTGGTCCACCGCGAACCCGCCGCCGATCAGCGCGAGCGCCGTGCGCAGCCAGGCCAGGAACGTGCGCTCGTTGGCCAGCGAGAAGCGGTAGTCGGGCGTATCGCCCTCGTCCCGGCATCCGCTCGGGCGCGAACCAGAGGCGGACGGAATGCCGGAAATCGATCACATGTCGCACCTTACGACCTGGGGAGATAGAGAGCGGGCTTCCGGCTCGCGGCTCCGACTCCGGCGTTGTCGTCACTCGCCGACGCTCCGCGTCGACTCCCTCCTCCGCCTTGGATTCGAAGCCGCAGGACGCCGCTCACTGATCCACTCCCTATTTCCCCCCAGGTCGTTACCGGCGGCCCGCGGCCTGGTATTCCCGCAGCCGCTGGTACGCGGCGAGCCCGTCCGGCACCCACGGCCACTCGGCAGCCGCCGCTCCAGCTCCTCGCCGGTGAGGAAGCGTGCCAGGCGACCTCCTCCGCCTGCGGGTTCACTGGCAGGTCGCAGCGCACCTCGTACACGTACGACCACCAGGTCCGACCCGCCCCGCCGTCGTACAGGAACTTGAACAGCGGCTCGGGCCGGGGCAGCCCGAAGACGCCGAGCTCCTCCTCCGCCTCGCGCAGCGCCGCCTCGTCGTAGGACTCCCCGGCGCCCGACGACGCCGCCGACGAACATGTCGTACAGCGACGGGAACACCAGCTTGGTCGGCGTGCGGCGGTGCACGAAGATCCGGCCTGCGGCGTCCCTGGCCTGGATGAACACGCAGCGGTGGCGCAGTCCGCGGGCGTAGGCCTCTGCCGCGCGGGGCCTGCCCGACGACCTGGTCGTGCTCGTCGACGATGTCGAGGACTTCCGCTGCCGGATCCGGGGCGTCAGCGGCGTGCGGGGGATCGCTGGGAGGGGTCATGCGCCCATGAGACCAGACCCGGCGGCCCCCCGGGGGATCAGACCCCGACCCCTGCCCGGTCCCCCTCCCGAGGGCCCGTGGCGGCATCGCCGGATGCAGCCCGAGCAGCACGATCCCCGCCACGATCGCCGGCGAGCCCGGCCGCCTGCCAGGCCAGCGCCCCGGCGTCGGTGCGCAGCTGGTCGCCGAGGAAGCCGACCCCGCACGCGATGCCCGCGAGCGGCTGGGCGGCCGTCAGCGCGGGCAGCGACATCCGCAGCGGCGCCATCTCGAAGGCGCTCTGCACCAGGATCAGCCCGTGATGCCGAGCGCCAGCACCGCGTACGGCTGCCAGCTGGTGAACACCGCGCCCAGCCGCCGACCCGAACCGCTGCCCGCTCATCCGCGTCAGCGCGTCCTGTACTCCGTAGAGCAGCCCGGCCGCCATGCCCAGCAGGACCGGGGCCGCGCTCAGCCGTGACTTCGCTTCGCGCACGCGGTGAGCAGCAGCGCGCCGCCCACCATCAGGCCGATGATCAGCCAGTGCCGCAGCGGGTCGGTGACGGCGTCGCCGCTGCGTGGCTCGCCCGCCACGATGAAGGCCGTCACCCCGCCCGCGAGCAGCGCAGCCCCGCCCAGCCCTGCTGGCCCAGCGGCTGGCTGCGTCTGGTGGCGCGAGAGCGCGAGCGCGAACAGCAGGTTGGTCGCGAGCAGCGGCTCGACGAGGGAGATCTCCCCGTTGCCCAGCGCGATCGCGCCGAGCACCATGCCGCACACCATCAGACCGATGCCGACCAGCCAGCGCGGCACCCGCACGAGGTCGAGCAGCAGGCGCGGCGAGAGGAAGTCGCTCAGCGGGGCGTGCTGCGCCGCGTTCTGCTGGAGCACGAATCCGAAGCCCAGACAGCAGGCCGCGCAGACGGCGAGGACGAGTACGAGAACCGACACGCTGCGCACCTCGAGAATGCCAGGTATCAAGGATCGGCCATGGGCGGGTCGTGTGTCACGGGTGTATAGGCCGACGAGAGCGCCCTGGCGGCGACCGGCGTTGCCCGCGAGCGACTGTCCGTAGATCGGCTGACGGTTGACTCGCCGCCGGCACCGCCCGTGGAGCCCACAGATCCTGACCCACCGGTAACTTTCGAGAGGGACGGACCCATGGCGCTACGACGCGGACGTGATCGTGATCGGGGCGGGCCTCGCCGGGCTCGCGGCGACCGCGGAACTCGTCGACGCGGGCCGCAAGGTGATCCTCCTCGACCAGGAGCCCGAGCAGTCCATCGGCGGGCAGGCGCACTGGTCCTTCGGCGGCCTCTTCTTCGTCGACTCGCCCGAGCAGCGCCGCCTGCGGATCAAGGACAGCCACGCGCTCGCGCTCCAGGACTGGATGGGCACGGCCGGCTTCGACCGCGCCGAGGACCACTGGCCGCGCAAGTGGGCCGAGGCGTACGTCGACTTCGCGGCGGGCGAGAAGCGGTCCTGGCTGCACGCGCAGGGCGTGCGGTTCTTCCCCGTGGTCGGCTGGGCCGAGCGCGGCGGCTACGACGCGAACGGGCACGGCAACTCGGTGCCGCGCTTCCACATCACCTGGGGCACCGGGCCCGGCCTCGTCGCGCCCTTCGAGCGCCGGGTGCGGGAGGGGGTCGCGCGCGGCCTGGTCGAGCTGAGGTTCCGGCACCGGGTCACCGGCCTGTCCCGCAGCGCCGGCGCCGTCGACACCGTCACCGGCGAGATCCTCGAGCCGTCGGCCATCGAGCGCGGCCAGGGCCAGCAGCCGTACGGTCACCGGCTCCTTCGAGCTCAAGGCCCAGGCGGTGATCGTCACCTCCGGCGGCATCGGCGGCAACCACGACCTCGTCCGCGCGAACTGGCCCGAGCGCCTCGGCACCCCGCCCGGGCAGATGCTCTCCGGCGTGCCCGCGCACGTCGACGGCCTGATGCTCGGCATCGCGGAGGACGCCGGCGCGCGCCTGATCAACCGCGACCGCATGTGGCACTACACCGAGGGCATCGAGAACTGGAACCCCATCTGGGACCAGCACGGCATCCGCATCCTGCCGGGCCCGTCCTCGCTCTGGCTGGACGCGCGCGGCAAGCGGCTGCCCGTGCCGCTCTTCCCCGGCTTCGACACCCTCGGCACCCTCGACCACATCATGCAGCACCGGCTACGACTACACCTGGTTCGTGCTCAACCAGCGGATCATCGGCAAGGAGTTCACCCTCAGCGGCTCCGAGCAGAACCCCGACCTGACCGGGCAAGTCGGTGCGCGGCGTCATCGACCGGGCGCGTGCCGACGTGCCGGCGCCCGGTCAAGGCGTTCATGGACCACGGCGCCGACTTCGTCGTCGAGAAGGACCTCGCCGGCCCTGGTGCGCGGCATGAACGCGCTCACCGAGGAAGCCGCTGATCGACGAGGCCGCGCTGCGCCGCACCCTCGTCGCCCGCGACCGCGAGATCGCCAACCCCTTCACCAAGGACCTCCAGGTGACGGCCCTCCGCGGCGCCCGCGCGTTCCTGGGCGACCGGCTCATCCGCACCGCCGCGCCCGCACCGCATCCTCGACCCCAAGGCGGGCCCGCTGGTCGCGGTGCGCCTCAACATCCTCACCCGCAAGACCCTCGGCGGCCTGGAGACCGACCTGTCCTCGCGGGTGCTGACCGAGGGCGGCGACCCGCTGCCGGGCGTGTACGCGGCGGGGGAGGCCGCCGGGTTCGGCGGCGGCGGGGTGCACGGCTACCGCTCCCTGGAGGGCACCTTCCTCGGCGGCTGCCTCTTCTCGGGGCGCACGGCGGGCCGCGCCGCGGCGGCCGAGGCCGTCGGCTGAGGTCAAAGCCGCGGGCTGAGACGGTCGGACGCACGTTCCCAGCGCACGGCGCCCGTGCTGTCCCCTGTCATCGCTCTCCTGCGAACCAGATCGGACCGGTCAATTCGTGCATCGCGTGGGTAGCTCGGAGGTGTGACACGAGTTGGTGAGGCATCGTTCCTCGGTCTGCTCTTGACGCGGAGCCGTCCCTGTAGCGGTTTGCTGTGCGTGATCACCTGCTCGCAAGCCGCGTCGTGAGGATGTTCCGCGGTGCCCCCACCCCCGCCTCCCCTCGGTCGCTGCGCGCAAGCGCTGCTGCCCGTGCTTCGACCCCGCGCTCGACGACACCGAACTCGCCGCCGCCCGCGCCGCGCTGGCCAGGGCCGCTGGACCGAGGTCCGGGCGCTGCTCGCCGGCCACCGGCGACGACTGGGACCGCCGCGGCCACCGGCTCGTCGTCCTCGCCGAGGAGCCAGGCGACCGCCGCCTGGGCCAGGCGACTGGCGGCTCGCGCGAACCCGAGTCCGCCGACGCCGCCGTCCTGCTCGCCTGCGCCACCGTGCATCCGCGCCCTGGCCCGGCAAGGCGCGCCCCGAGCGTGGCCCGCGACGCCTGCCGCGAGCCGCGGCGGCGCTCGCCCCCGCCGACCCCACGCCCTGGCTCGGCTGCTCCTCCTGGAGCGCGTCATCGGCCGTGAGGAGGACGTCGTCCGCCTCTTCGACGAGGTGCGCCACCGCCACGCCGAGACACCACCACGCCCACCACCTGATGGTCGCCCGGCTCGCCGAACGCCGCCCCGACGCGGGCCAGGACCCGCTGCACGAGGTGTACGACTTCGCCTCCTGGGCCGCCGAACAGGCCCCGGCCGACTCGCCGCTGCCGTCCTCCCCGTCGTCGCGCACGCCGAGCGCTACCGGGTGCTGGCCGCCGCCGGCAGCGAACCGCCCGACCCGCCGGCCTCCGGAGCACTGGATCGGGCCGCCGCGCCCGGCTGGTGATGAAGGCCGCCTTCGACTGGTGGCTGGAGTGGGAGCGCGGAGCGACCACCCCCGCGCGGCCGCGTCGACCTCAACTTCCTCGCCCACGCCAAGTCCTGCGAGGGCAGGCCCGCGGAGGCCGCCGCGCTGTTCCACCGCATCGGCCGCACGCCACCCCCGCTCCCTGGTCGTACCCGGACCGCGACCCGTACGAGGCCTTCCGCGCCGCGCGCGGCTGCCGCGCTCGGCACGGCCTGAGGACGACGCCCCCGGACGCCCCGGCCACTCCGCACCAGTCAGCGCCCCAGCTCCACAGCGGAAGGGACAACCCCGCGCATGACGACGGGCAGTTCGAGCAGTCGAGTGACGCACGACGGCACAGGACGACCCGCCGAGTGCCGACGCGCGGCATCAGCACCGTTCAAGGGGCAGGACAGCGCCCTGCGCGCCGGCCGCCTCGGCACGGCGGGCCTGCTGCTGTCCGTCCTCGCCGCGACCGCCCCGCTCATGGTCGTCGCCGGCGTCATGCCCACCACGTTCGCGGTGATGGGCATCGTCGGGCAGCCGCTGCTGTTCGTCATCCTCGGCGTCGTCCTCGTCCTGTTCAGCGTCGGCTACGCCGAGATGAGCCGGCACGTCCACAACGCCGGTGCCTTCTACGCCTACATAGCCCGCGGCCTCGGCGGCACCGCCGGCGCCGGCGCCGCCCTGGTCGCCCTCGTCGCCTACAGCATCGCTCCAGGTCGGCATCTACGGCATCTTCGGCTTCGAGGTCTCCGGCCTCTTCGCCACCTACCTCGACACCGAGATCGCCTGGTGGATGCCGGCGCTCGCCGCGCGTGCTCGTCGTCGGCGCTGCTCGGCCTGCTGAAGATCGACCTCAACGCCCGGGTGCTCGGCGTGCTGCTGCTCATCGAGGTGACGCTGGTCGTCGTCTTCGACGTCTCCGCGATCGCCGACCCGGCCAAGCAGGGCCTGTCGCTGCACGCCTTCAACCCCGCACACCCTCACCGGCGCGGGCGTCGGCACCGCGCTGTGCTTCTGCATCGCCGCCTTCACTCGGCTTCGAGCAGGCGCCCGTCTACGCCGAGGAGACCAGCCGCCCGCAGATCGCTCGTGGCCCGCGGTGATGTTCCTCGCGGTCGGCTTCGTCGCGGTCTTCTTCGCGATCAGCTCCTGGGCGCTGACCGTCGCCGCCGGGCCCGTCCGCGATCGTCGGGACCGCGCCAGAGAGCAGAGCGCGGGACTGCTGTTCTTCCTGACCGAGAGCAGGCTCGGCGGCACGTTCACGGACGTCCTCCATGTGCTCTTCGTCACCGGCATGTTCGCGGCGCTGCTCAGCTTCCACAACGTCGTCGCGCGCTACGCCTTCGCCATGGGCCGCGAGGGACTGCTGCCCGCCACCTTCGGCCGCACCTAGCCAGGCCAGCGGCGCCCCGGCCACCGGCTCCCTGCTGCAGACCGTGGTCTCCGCTGATCGTCGTCGGGCCTTCGCGGTCACCGACGACGGCAACCGGCCGGCGACCCGACGGCGCCCGTGCTGCACGCTGTTCACCTGGATGCGGCAACGTCGGCGCGCTCGGCGTCATCCTGCTGATGGCCGCCGCCTCGCCTTGCCGTGATCGTCTTCTTCGTCCGCCGCGGCGCCGCCCGGCGCCCAGCGCTGGCGGCTCGTCGCGTCCGCGCTCGCCGGGATCGCGCTGCTGGTCATCGCGGTCTACACGGTCAAGGACTTCGACGTCCTCGTCGCCTCGGGACCCGGCTCCGCGCTCAACTGGGTGCTGCCCGGCGATCATCGGCCTGGCCGCCGTCATCGGGCTGGTCCAGGGCCTCGTGCTGCGCTCGGCGCAGCCCCGACCCACGCCCGGATCGGGCTCGGCAACGAGGCGTTCCCGCTGGAGCAGGCGGCCGGCGCGATGGACGGGTGACGGGCGCGCGGCGGACGCCGGCAGCGAGGTCGCGGACCCTCGGCGAAGCCCGCGGGCCCACGGTGGCCCGCGGCGAAATCTGACGGAACGCTGACGGTGGTCCGCGGGCTCTGGCCCTGGGCCGCCGGGTGCTCGAATCGTGGGGTGAACCTCGGAGAACATCGTCCGCCCGAGCGGCACGATGACCGGGGAGCGCCCGTCGGCCGGCGCCTCCTGCTCGGCATGCTCGGCCTCGGCGCGCTGGGCGTCGCCGCCGCGCCCACCGCTGCAGCGCGGCCTCGAAGCGTTCCTCGGCGCCGCCGCGGACAAGGACCCCACCGGCCTGACCGGCCTGCTCCCCAACGGCGGCGGCTTCCGCTACTACTCCGTCACCTCCTCCGTGCCGCGAAGGGCCGCAGACTACCGGCTCACCGTCGACGGCCTGGTCGAGCGCCCCGCCACCTACCGCTCGCCCAGCTGCACGCCCTCCCGCAGACCCGGCTCGTGCGCGACGTCCAGTGCGTCACCGGCTGGCGGGTGCCCGGCACCCCGTTCGAGGGCGTACGGCTCTCCCGGCTGCTGGACGCCGCGGGGGTGCGGCCGTCGGCCAAGGCCGTGCGGTTCACCTGCTTCGACGGCACGTACACCGAGAGCCTGACGCTGGCGCAGGCGCGCCGTGACGATGTGCTGGTGGCCCTGCGCATGCAGGACAAACTGGTCAGTCATGACCATGGCGGTCCGGTCCGGCTCTATGTCGCCCCCATGTACTTCTACAAGTCCGCGAAGTGGCTCTCCGGGATCACCGTCACCGACGAGGTCGAACCTGGCTACTGGGAGCACTGGGGCTATGACGTGGACGGCTGGGTCGGCCGCTCGAACGGACGTGACGATGCGCCCACCGTCTGATCCGCTGCCGTCCGGCTCGCTGCCCGCGGGCGCCCGGCCGCCTGCTCCCTCGCCGTCCGGCGACGCCCTGCCGTCCGACCGGGAGGCGTCCGGGCAGGCAACGGGTGAGCGGCCCGCGTGGGTGCGCCGCTTCAGCCGGGCCGAGCGCTGGGTGCACCGCACCACGGCCGCGCTGATGGGCCTGTGCGTGCTGACCGCCGGATGCCTCTACATTCCCCAGCTCGCCGAACTCGTCGGCCGCCGCCAGCTCGTGGTCACCGTCCACGAGTGGTCCGGGCTGCTGCTGCCGGTGCCGCTGCTCATCGGGCTCGGGTCTCGCGCGCTGCGCGCGGATCTGCGGCGGCTCAACCGCTTCGGAGCGCACGACCGGGTGTGGCTGCGGGCCGTGCGGCGCCGCGACAGGCGTCCGCAGTCGCGTCCGGCCGGGAAGTTCAACGCCGGGCAGAAGGTCTACGCGGCGTGGCTCGCCGGTGCCGTCCTGGTGATGCTCGGCACCGGGCTGCTCATGTGGTTCACCCACCTCGCCCCGCTGCTGTGGCGCACCGGCGCGACCTTCGTGCACGACTGGCTCGCGCTGGCCGTCGGCATCGTCCTTGCCGGTCATATCGGCATGGCCTGGTCCGACCCGGAGGCCCGCCGGGGGCTGCGCACGGGTTCGGTGAGCCGGGCGTGGGCGGAACGCGAACACCGTCTGTGGCGGCCTTAGGCGGTACCACCAGAGGTGTCCGGCGTCCGGCACCTCTGGTGGTACCACCTCGTGGCGGCGTCCGGGCCGACTGCCCCCGGACGCTCTCGTCCTCCTCACGCCCGCCGCCCGCGCTCGTTAAATGATCAGCGACAGCAGCATGACCAGCGCGCCCGCGACCACGGAGATGATGGTCTCCATGACCGACCAGGTCTTGATCGTCTGCCCGACGTCCAGGCCGAAGTACTCCTTGACCAGCCAGAACCCGGCGTCGTTGACATGGCTGAAGAACAGCGAACCCGCACCGATCGCGAGCACCAGCAGGGCCACGTGGGAGCTCGACATGCCGGCGGCGAGCGGTGCGGCGATGCCCGCGGCGGAGACCGTGGCGACGGTCGCGGAGCCGGTCGCGAGGCGGATCACCACCGCGATCAGCCAGCCGAGCAGCAGGGCGGGTATCGACCACTGCTTGGAGATGTCCAGGATCATGTTGCCGACGCCGCAGTCGATCAGCGTCTGCTTGAAGCCGCCGCCGGCGGCGACGATCAGCATCACGCCCGCGATCGGGGCGAGCGAAGTCTCCACCGTCGACGACAGTCGGCCCTTGGTGAACCCAGCCGCCCGGCCCAGCGTGAACATCCCTACGACCACGGCCGCGAGCAGCGCGATCAGCGGGTTGCCGATCACGTCGAAGACCCGCTGCACGGTGTCCGCGGGGTTGTCCACCACGATGTCGACCAGCGCCTTGACCAGCATCAGCACAACCGGCAGCAGGATCGTGGAGATGGTGGCGCCGAAGCTGGGCCGCTGGGCCAGGCCCTGTGAGGCACGGTCCGGGATCATTCGATCCGGGGCCTGCACATCGACCCACCGGGCCGCGTACCGGGAGAACAGCGGTCCCGCGATGATCACGGACGGGATGGCGACCAGGATGCCCAGCGCCAGCGTGATGCCGAGGTTGGCCTTGACCGCGGCGATGGCGACCAGCGGTCCGGGGTGCGGCGGCACCAGGCCGTGCATCACGGACAGGCCGGCGAGCGCCGGGATGCCGATCCGCATCAGTGAGTAATTGCCGCGCCTGGCGACCAGCAGCACCACCGGGATCAGCAGCACGATGCCGACCTCGAAGAAGAGCGGCAGGCCGACCACGGACGCGATCAGCACCATGGCCCAGGGCATCGCACGGCCGCGTGCCTTGTCGAGGATGGTGTCGACGATCGTGTCGGCGCCTCCGGAGTCGGCGAGCAGCCGTCCGAGTATGGAGCCGAGCGCGATCAGTACGCCCACGCTCGCGACGGTCGTCCCCAGACCGGTGCTGAAGCTGGTGATCACCTTGTCGAGCGGCGCTCCGGCGACCGCGCCGAGCACGAGCGATCCGATGGTCAGCGACAGAAAGGCGTGCAGCCGGAACTTGGTGATGAGCAGGACGATGACGGCGATGCCCACAAGCACGGCGATCCCCAGCTGGGCATGGCCCGCGGAGGAGATCGGTGCCGGGGCGTCCGCTGCCAGCAACTCGACGCTGAGACTGGTCACGGTGTGTCCCTGGTTTCCCTTGAGAGTGTGTGCTGACGGCCGGGCAGCGGTGGCTGCCTCGGGTGGGGGGACCGCATACGTGGGGGGCATGCGAAAGGTGGGTGCCTAAGTGCTGCACGGAGCGCAGGCGGGTGTGGTTCACCCGAGGCCGTGCACCGGCCTGTGTGTCGTGTGTGCCGTGCGTGCCGCTCGCGGCGGGTCCGTGCGGGCGTTACACGCTGGGAGTGCGGTCGGCGAGATGGCGCAGGGCGGTGTGGGCCCGGTCGGTGATCTCGTCCGGGCTGCCCGAGACATTGACGGCAACACCCGCCTCGTCCGCCTGGAGGGGCTGGAGGGCGGCGAACTGTGAGTCCAGCAGTGCCGTCGGCATGAAGTGGCCCGCGCGGTGTGCCATCCGGTCCGCGATCAGCGCCCGGTCGCCGGTGAGATGGACGAAGACGATGCCGGGCGCCGCTGCCCGCAGCCGGTCGCGGTAGCGCCTCTTCAGCGCCGAACTGCTGACCACTCCGCCTTGCCCGGCCCGCTCATGCGCCCAGGAGCCGATCGCGTCGAGCCACGGCCACCGGTCGTCGTCGGTGAGCGGCGTGCCCGCGGTCATCTTGGCGACGTTCGCCGCGGAGTGGAAGTCGTCGCCCTCGGCGTACGGGACGCCCAGTCGGGCGGCCAGCAGCGCACCGATCGTCGTCTTGCCGGTCCCGGCCACGCCCATGACCACTACGACCAGGTGGGTCTGCATCACTGCCTCGCTGCCTTGACTCGTCACGACCGCTGAGCGGTGCCCGTCCCCGGCCGTACGCGCCGTCCGCGTGTCGTATGCACGTATGTGCCACGTCACTGAAACCCATTAGGTCTGACAAGAGCAAGAGGATGTGATGTAAAAGTCTGACTTTTAAAGATGCCTGTCTGTGCCGCCTCGTAGGCTGAGCACATGACCACCACAGCCCGAGGGCTGCACGCACACGTACTGGACACCCTCGGGCCCGCCATCACGGCGGGGGAGTATCCCCCGGGCAGCGTGCTGCGCACCCACGAGCTGGCCGAGCGCTTCGCGGTCTCGCGGTCGGTGATGCGGGAGGCGGTGCGGGTCCTGGAGTCCATGCACCTGGTGGCGTCGCGGCGCAGGGTGGGCGTCACGGTCCTGCCCATCCCCGAGTGGAACGTCTACGATCCGCAGGTCATCCGCTGGCGTCTGGCGGGCGCCGACCGCCCCCGCCAGCTGCGCTCGCTGACCGTGCTGCGCTCCGCGGTCGAACCGGTCGCCGCCGGGCTCGCCGCGCGGCACGCCACCGCACGGCAGTGCGCTGATCTCACCGAGTGCGCCCTGGGCATGGTCGCCGCCTCGCGCGGCCACCAGCTGGAGAGATACCTGATCCACGACATCGCCTTCCACCGCGTCGTGCTGACCGCGTCCGGCAACGAGATGTTCGCGCGCCTCGGCGATGTGGTGGCCGAGGTCCTGGCCGGCCGCACCCACCACCAGGTCATGTTCGAGGACCCCGACCCGGCCGCCGTCACCCTGCACGTCCAGGTCGCCGAGGCGGTACGGGCGGGGGACGCCGTGCGCGCCGAGGAACTCACCCGCGAGATCACCGTCGGCGCGCTGCACGAACTGGACATCCTGGTGCCGTGACGCCAACGGCGTGCCAGGCAGCGGCCGTTGACTGTCATGCGGTTTCGCCGGTCCGCTCGGCCGGGCCGTGCTGGATTGATTGATCCCGCTGGGACACGGATCGGCAAGAACACCCGCAGGCAGGTTGGTCGGGACGGGGCAGGCACGGCAGGATATGAGCGGCGGCGAGCATGGGGTGCGAGGCGAGCGCATCCCCGGCAGCGTGTTGGCCGGCTCCTGTCGGACAGATCTCCCGAAAAGAATCAAGAGGACTCGCGTTTTATGACCTCAGAGCCCCCCACCTACCACCTGCTCCCAGGGTCCGTCGACTCCCCTGTGCTCCTGCATGTCCCGCACTCCAGCCGGGCCATACCAGCGCCGATACGTGACGGGATAGTCCTTGACGACGCGGCCCTGGAGCGCGAGCTCGACCACATCACCGACGCCCACACTGCGGAACTGGCCGCCGAGGCGGTCCGGGCGGCCTCGGCGAGACCCTGGCGGTTCGTCAACGCGCTCTCCAGGCTGGTGGTCGACCCCGAACGGTTCCCCGACAAGCGTGAGGAGATGCGAGTCGTCGGCATGGGCGCCGTCTACACCCACACCACCCACCGAGCACCACTGCGCCGCACGGACGCCGACCCAGACCCTCTGATCGAGCGTTACTTCCACCCGTACGCACAGGCCATGACCGCCGCCGTCGACGACCGGCTCGCCGCCAGCGGCCGGGCCGTCGTCATCGACGTCCACTCCTACCCGACCCACGCACTGCCCTACGAACTGCACGGCACCGTGCCGCGCCCGCCGGTCTGTCTGGGCGCCGACGACTTCCACACCCCGCCCGAGCTGCTCGACCTGGCACGCTCGGTCTTCGCGGACTTCGGGGGTACGGACGTCAACAGCCCGTTCGCCGGCACCTATGTACCGCTCAAGCACTACCGCAGCACCCCGCAGGTCATCGCGCTGATGATCGAGGTCCGCCGCGATCTGTACATGTCGGAACCCGGCGGCCCCGCGGGCCTCGGCCTCGCCGCCCTCGGTACGGCCCTCGCGGAACTGGTGGACGCGGCGTCAGGAGGCGCGCTGGGCTGACGCAACCGGACGGGCCGGCGGGCGAGCAGGACGGCACCACGGCTGCCACCGCCGGTCACCGTGCGGCCAGGCGCGGCCCTGCACGCCTCCGCAACCGCTCGACGGCGCACGCCGGGCGCCCATTTTGTTCGGAGCTCTTAGCCGTCGGGCTCCGTCGTGCCCCGTAGCGACGACAGCACCAGTCGTCCGTAGCGTGTGGTCAGCGCCACCGCCGTGGCGATCACCGAGAGGCCGAGGGCGGCCAGCAGATGGCCGACGGAGGCATCGCCGAGGACCTGGAGGATGCCCAGTGCGGTGGTCAGCGGCAGGCCGAGAATGGTGAGCAGCCCCAGCGCGCCGCTGATCTGCTGGTTCTCCTGCGTCTGTGCAAGACGCCCGTAATCGGCGGCCTCCGCCAGGATGTGAGCGAAGCGCTCGGAGAGGCGGTGCCGGTCCTGGAAGGCGAGCAGCAGCTCGTTGTCCGGGCCGTGCGCGGTCAGGTGCTGGCGCCAGTACGTGCTGCGGAAGCGGGCGATGCTGCGTTCCAGCGCGGTGACCCGGCGGGCGAGGCGCACGGCGTCGAAGACGCCCGCGAGTTCGTCGGTGAGTTCGTCGATGTGCTCACGCTGAAGCGAGCCGAGCAGCAGCGCGTCGAGGTAGACGGTGCGCGCGTGCAGCGCCCCGAACTCGTAGAAGTCCCCTTCGCCGGTGTCGGCCCGGTGTCCGAGGAAGGCCGCGCCGTGCCGCAGCACCAGGGCGCTCCAGTCCGCGGAGATGCGGATCGCCCCGCTGAACTCCTGAGCCGCCGTCTCCGGGGCGAGCGGGAAGTCGGCGGGTGTGGAGCGCGAGGCGAGCTGCCACAGCCACCGGTCGGCTGCGGCCGGCACCGCCGCCTCCCGGTGCGCGCGCAGCGCGGGAGCGTGCTCGGCCAGCGGGCTCAGGAACGCCACCGTGTACGGCCGCGCCAGCGCGAATGTTCCGATGCCGTCCGGTATCTCCGCGATGCCGGCCAGCAACTGCGCTGGTGAGAAGGGCTCAAGGAGCGGGTCGGGTCCGGCCATCGAACGGTGGCCGATTGCGCGCAGCACCGCCAGCAGCGGTCGCTCCACGTCGAAGTGCAGCACGGCCAGCGCCCGCTGCGGATCGCGGGCCGTCGCGGTGCGCAGCAGCTCCATGCCGACGAGACGCAGTCCGTCGTGCGTGAGCGACATGGGCCGGTGCCAGCGGCAGGGATGGCCCGCAGCCCCGTACAGGGCGCGGGCCGTGGCCGGTGCGAAGTAGGTGGCGCGGGTCGCGGTGTCCGTACGCCGGCTGCCGAGTTCGAAGGGCAACGGTCCCTCGGCCCAGGCGGGAGCGGCGAGCAGCCGGACGGGCACCACGGCCGTCACGGTCTGGCGTGCGCCCGCGACGGACTCAAGCGGGATGTCGGGAGTACTCACAGCTCCTGCGTTTCGGTCATTGCCTACGGCTTGCGGGCCACCGCCGCGTAGATCGGGGCGCGGCCGTCGTGCCGGCGCTCGTCGGTGGCGAGTTCCGGGTGCCACTCCTTGACCAGGACGATGCCAGGGTCGACCATCTCCAGTCCCGTGAAGAACTGTTCCATCTCGGTGCGTGAGCGGGTCACCAGGGAGATACCCCGGGCCCGGTAGCTGTCAGTGGCACTGCGCATGTTGTCGCCGTGCAGGTCGCTCGTGAGCTGCGACAGGACGAGGTAGCTGCCGGACGGTAGGGCGTCCAGCAGGGTGCGTACGTGCTCGAAGGCGCCCTGGTCGTCGGGGACGAAATGCAGCAGGGCGATCAGGGACAGGGCTATGGGCTGGTCGAAGTCGAGTATGCGCCGGGCCTGTTCGATAATCGTCTCCGGCTCGCGGACGTCTGCCTCGATGTACTCGGTGACGCCCTCCGGAGCGCCCTTGAGCAGGGCCGCGGCGTGGGCCAGCACAATGGGGTCGTTGTCGGCGTACACCACTCGCGCGGTGGGTTCGATGCCCTGGGCGACCTGGTGGAGATTGGGTTCGGTGGGAATGCCGGTACCGACGTCCAGGAACTGGCGCACGCCCGCCGTCCGGGTCAGCCAGCGCGTGGCGCGCCGCATGAAGCCGCGGTTGTCCTGCGCGCCCTGCTTGGCCTTCGGTGAGAGGGACATGATCTGCTTGCCGAGCTCTTCGTCGACCGGGTAGTTGTCCTTGCCGCCCAGCAGCCAGTCGTAGACCCGCGCCGGGTGCGGCTTGCTGGTGTCGATTCGGCGGGCGGAGGACTCAACTCCGGTCATGCGCTGCTCCTTTTGACGGTACGTGCCTCTGCGCAGTGTGCCATTCACCTGGCGCGTGCCGGTGGCGATCTGGTGCGGAGCGCTGACGCTTCCCGTGCGGCACGGCCGCCTGTGGGCACCGCTCCTGACCCGGCCCCGGCCGACGAACCCGCAGGCCACCTGCTAGCTTCATGACGTAGCGTCAGATAATCGAAGCGGGGAGTCCGGACGGCATGGCGCGGTCCGTGCCGCCGTCGGCGGTCCGCTGACGGGACCAGGGCGCGGTCAGGACTTCCGCCGCACCGGCCCGACACACGGCAGGGACACCTCGCACGGCACCGAACAGAGGAGTTCCGGCATGTTACGTCGCCGTATCGGAGGAGCGGGCGGGCCCGAGGTCAGTGCGCTCTGCCTTGGCGCGCTGCCCTTCGGCAGCACGGTGGACGAGGAGACGTCCTTCGCCATCCTGGACCGTTTCGTCGAAGCGGGCGGCAATCTGATCGACACCGCCAACAACTATGTCTACTGGCTCGAAGGACACACCGGCGACGAGAGCGAGACCACCGTCGGCCGGTGGCTGGCGAGCCGCAAGTTACGTGATGACGTCCTCATATCCACCAAAGCCGGGGGCCGCCGCACGGTCTCGGGCACGGGGCGCGAGAGGGCCGAAGGGCTCTCCGCACCGGTGATCATCAAGGCGGCCCAGGGAAGCCTGCGGCGCCTGGGCACCGACCGGATCGACCTGTACTGGACCCAGGCGGAGGACCGCACCGTCCCGCTGGAGGACACCCTCGGCGCCCTCAACACCCTGGTCAGCGAGGGCGCCGTCGGCTTACTCGGTGCCCGCAACCACGCCACCTGGCGCATCGACCGGGCCCGTACCATCGCACTCGGCAGGGGCTGGGCGGGCTACACCTGTGTCCAGCAGCGCTACTCCTACCTCCAGCCGCGCGCCGGCATCCCGCTGCCCGAAGCGGAGCACGTACACGCCAGCACGGAACTGCTCGACTATGTGCGCAGCGAACCCGACCTGACGCTCCTGGCGTACTCGACCCTGCTGGCCGGTGCCTACACCCGGGACGATAAGCCGCTGCCCGCGGCGTACCGGCACCCGGGCACCGACATCCGTCTCGCGGCGCTGCGCGCGGTGGCCGCCGAACTCGGCGCCACGCCGAACCAGGTCGTCCTGGCCTGGCTGGCGGGCGGCAATCCCTCGGTGCTGCCCATCGTGGGTGTGAGCTCCGTGGCCCAACTGGACGAGGTCCTGGCCGGCTTCGAGATCGAACTCACCGTGGAGCAGCGGGAACGCCTTGACCGGGCGGGCTGAGCCCGGGCCCACGGAGCGGGCGGAGCGCCGCGGTGCCGCGGCCCGGATCCGGCACGCGCCCCGGCCGCCGGAACCGGACCCGACCGGACCGGAACCGGCCCCGGAGTCCGCCCGGCCCCCCAGCCGGGGCGCGGCAGCACCGGCTACGCGCTCAGCACCCGCTGGTGCAGTGCCGTGACCGTCTTGCGGGCGGAGGAAAAGGCGCCGTGCTGCCAGGCGTCCATATAGGTGAGCCAGTCGCCCGCGAAGTAGACGCGGCCGGTCGGCTCGTTCAGGGGCTTGTAACGCGGGGCGTCCGGGCCGTCGGGTGTGTTGTGCCAGGCGGCCTCCTGGTAAGGGAACTGCCTCCAGTGGTGCGAGAACGACGTCGCCAGCTCGCTGCGGTACTTCTCGCCGTAGATCTTGACCCCGGCCGCCACGGCACGCTTCTCACGCTCCGCAGGGGTGAGCTTGGCGTAGGAGTCGGCGTTGGCGCCGGTGTTGTAGTAGCCGATGATGACGCCGCGTTCGCCGTGGTAACCGTAGGAAGGGTGCCAGATGTGGGTGACGTCCAGGTCGGTCTCGGTGATGCCGCCGTAGATCCGGTGGTCCGTCTCCCACCAGCGCGAGGAGTACTCCAGGCCGATCTTGCCCGCGGAGGACGGGGTGATGGCCTCCAGGGCGGTCTGCACACCGGTGCCGAGGTTGTGCGGCACCTTGGCGAAAATATTCGGCGGCATGGCGGCCACGCAGTAGTCCGCGTCGATGGTGCGGGTACGGCCGCCCTGCGTGTAGGTGACGGTGACACCGTCCGCCTTGTCGGTGACCTGGGTGACGGCGCAGCCGGTGCGTATCTTCTGGGTGCCGACGGCCTGGGTGAGCGCGTGGGGTATGCGGTCCATGCCGCCGGTCGGCTGGAACATCAGCATCGCCTGGTCGAACTCGAACTCGAACGCGAAGTACCGGCCGACGCCCGAGGCGAAGACGTCCGCCGCGCTGGGCAGGTTCCCCAACTCGGTGCCCGGAGTGCCCGCGGCGCCGGGCCAGACCGAGTAGCCGCGCCGGCTGCTGCCCGTGTAGTCGAGCTTGTCACCGAGGTCGCCGTAGTCCTTGATAAAGTCGACAAGGCGCTCCCGGTCGTCGGCGGTCAGCTCCTTGTCCAGGGCGCCGCTGTCGGTGGCCTTCGCGAGCAGTTCGGTGACGTAGCCGAACGTGTCGGCCTTGGCGGTGCGGTAGCGCATCGGCGCGGTCATGCCCGCCGATTCGTTGTAGAGATACGTATCTGCATTGACGTTGGTGAAGACCTCGATGGGTACGCCGAGTTCCCGGCAGTAGTCCAGGGTGATCATCCACTGGGCGATCCGGGCGGGCCCGGCGTTCATGTACTGGCCCGGCGAGAAGTGCGCCGTCTGCTTGTTGCCGTACAGGTCGGTGGTGGTGTCGCCGCCTCTGACGGTGAAATTCCGGCCACCGGTGCGGTCACGGGCCTCCAGGACCGTACACCGGTAGCCCGCCTTGCCTAGTTCGTATGCGGTCGCCAGACCGGCGATGCCGCCGCCTAGCACCACAACTTCGGCTGCCGCCTTGCCCGTGAGGCTGAAATCGCTCGCCCGGGGCGCCTGGTACTTCGCGTCCCGTGCGGCGGCTGCGGCGGTGGGTGCCAGTTCCAGCGCACCCATGGTGGCGAAGAGGGCACCCGCACCTGCGGTGGCTCCCACTGAGCGCAGGAAATCACGGCGCTTGAATTGCGTCATGGCTTGAAATCCCCTTTCGATGCTGAACGCAGGGGACACTCGCAGCGCCGTGTTACGCGTGATCATCTCGGTGATGACGGGCAGGTAAGCGCGTGTGTCGTACATGTAAGACGCGTGGGTGGCGGCGGTGCGGCAGCCGGGTGCGGCGGCCGGGGGTGTGGTGGCGCGGCAGCCGGACGTGATGGCGCGGCGGCGTCGTGGGCGCGCGCTCCGGATCGCCGGGGAGTCTCGGGCGGTGGCGAGGAGTCGGTAGGCGCCTCGGGGCCGGCTGCGTCTTGATACGTTTCAGTTCGACTGTCGTTGGGAAATGCGTCCCGAGCCTCCGTCGAGATTGATGGAAGCGCTTTCATTTCGGGCGTATCGCCCGCGGAATCCAGGATGACTCATCCCGGCTAAACGTTCGGTATCACGAACGTCATTCGAGCTGTCGAAGCTGAGGTGGGAACTTAGGGGAACTGCTGTCCATCGTCAACCTTCCCGCACGGGCGATACGCGACGGGTCAGGCCTCGATGGTCCGGCCTGAGGGTGCGTGAAAGATGGGTCTGATGGTGCGGGGGAGGGGCGGGTGCGGCGTGGTGATAGGAAGCGGTTGCAGGATCTGGAGAAGGCAAGTTGCTCTCGGACTCTTGTCGAAGCGCTTCTCTTCCCCCTAACGTAACGGCCTGGTATCACCAGCGTCATCAGCGCGGGAGTATTAAAACGTATCAATGCCCGCTCCCCGGTGTGACGTGCAAGCGAAAAAAGCTCGTCGGAGAGCTCCTGGCGCGGATCCCGGTGTGGACGAACACCGCTCGCCTGGGTTCCCGAGCGCCAATCGGAGCCCGCCGCCGCCCTTGCGGGTTCCTGCGTTCAGTGCAGATTCCGTCAGGCACACCCGTGACACGGACAGCGTCGAGTACGGCGCCGCAGGGAGGTTGACATGAAGCGTTTCCACGTGCATGTGATGACCGGACGTGGTGGCGGCAGGAGCGGTAGAACCCGGGCGCGCGCCGCTTTCCTGGCGACCTGCGCGGCCCTGGCGATGGGTGCGACGGCAGTCCTGGCGCCGGGCGCTCCCGCCGCAACGGCCGATCTGGCCGGGACCGGTGCCAAGGCAGCGAACGTGACGCCCCGCGTCACACCGCTGGGTACCACCGAGAAGCTGAACCACGCCCCGGTGAGCGTGCATACCAGCAGCGGCAACCTGGTGAGCTGGCGGTGGCTGGCCGGCGACGCGGACAACGTGGCGTTCAACGTGTTCCGGGCGGGCACCACCAAGCTCACCGCGGCACCTTTGACGGGCGCCACGAACTTCTTCGACTCCGGTGCCCCCGCGGACGCGGACTACACCATCCAGCCCGTGGTGAACGGCGTGGCGCAGTCCGCGGCGGAGCACGCGATCCCGATGGCCGACGGCTACCTGGACGTGCCCATCCAGCCGCCGGCCGGCGGTTCCGACTACACCTACGAGGCCAACGACGCCTCGGTGGGCGACCTGGACGGCGACGGAGACCTGGACTTCGTCCTGAAGTGGCAGCCCACCAACGCCAAGGACAACTCGCAGGCCGGCACCACGGCGAACACCATCGTCGACGCCTACACCCTCGAAGGCACCCGGCTGTGGCGCATCGACCTGGGCCGCAACATCCGCTCGGGAGCGCACTACACGCAGTTCCAGGTCTTCGACTACGACGGTGACGGCAAGGCCGAGGTCGCCATGAAGACCGCCGACGGCACCGTCGACGGCACCGGCAAGACCATTGGTGACGCCTCCGCCGACTACCGCAACTCCGACGGCTATGTCCTGTCCGGGCCCGAGTACCTGACCATGTTCAACGGTCAGACCGGAGCGGCGACGAGCACGGTGGACTACGTGCCGCCGCGCGGCACCGTCTCCGCCTGGGGCGACAGCTACGGCAACCGCGTGGACCGTTTCCTCGCGGCCACCGCCTACGTCGACGGCAGCCACCCGTCGCTGATCGAGGCCCGCGGCTACTACACCCGCACCGTCATCTCGGCCTGGGACTTCTCCGGCGGGAAGCTCACCCGCCGCTGGACCTTCGACACCGACAGCTCCACCAACACCGGCAAGGGCTACGACGGCCAGGGCAACCACAACCTGTCCATCGCCGACGTCGACGGTGACGGCAAGGACGAGATCATCTACGGCGCGATGGCCGTCGACGACAACGGCAACGGGCTGTGGACGACCAAGAACGGCCACGGCGACGCGATGCACGTCGGCGACCTCGACCCGTCGCGCGCCGGCCTTGAGGAGTTCAAGGTCGACGAGGACGGCACCAAGCCGTCCTCCTGGATGGCCGACGCCAAGACCGGCCAGATCCTGTGGTCCACGGCCCCCAACGGCGACAACGGCCGCGGTGTCAGTGACGACATCTGGTCGGGCAGCCCGGGTGCCGAGTCCTGGTCGGCCGATGCGGACGGACTGCTGAACACCAAGGGCCAGAACGTCGGCCGCAAGCCCTCCAGCACCAACTTCCTGTCCTGGTGGGACGGTGACACCACCCGCGAGCTGCTGGACGACACGCACATCGACAAGTACGGGACCAGCAGCGACACCCGGTTGCTGACGGGATCGGGCGTGCACTCCAACAACGGCACCAAGGCCACGCCCACGCTCTCCGGGGACATCCTCGGCGACTGGCGCGAGGAAGTGGTCTGGCCGACCACCGACAACAAGGCCCTGCGGATCTACTCCACGCCGTACACGACCGACACCCGCATCACCACGCTCCTTCAGGACCGCCAGTACCGCGAGGCCCTGGCCTGGCAGAACACCGCCTACAACCAGCCCCCGCACCCCAGCTTCTACATCGGCAGCGACATGGGCCTGGCCCCGCGTCCGTCAGCGACCGCCGGCCGCCGCTGACACGCTGGGCACCACGCTCCACTCGCACCTCCCGCCCCGACCGGACCGTGTACATCCCGGTTGAGCAAAACCCCGGCGTCCGTCTCCTGGCCGTGCTCGCGCACGGGCAGGAGACGGACGCCGTCCCGCGTTATCCGCGCGATCGGGCACCGGCCGCTCTCGACCCGACGGTGGCAGGTGCGCCGCGCTCCCGGCGGTGCCGTCATGGCAGCAGGCGGCGTTCCGTGACGACGGCGACCGCCCCGGCTCTGGTCTCCACTCCCAGCTTGGCGTAGATCCGGCCCAGATGGGTCTTGACGGTGGCCTCGCTGATGAACAGGGCTCGGGCGATCTCGCGGTTGCCGAGGCCGCGTGCCAGCTGCCGGAGGATGTCGCGTTCGCGTTCGGACAGGGCGGGGCGCGGGCTGCGCAACTGTGCCAGCACCCGGTCGGCGACCGGCGGCGACAGTGCGGTGCGGCCGGCCGCCGCGTTGCGGATCGCGGCGAACAGCTCCTTCGGCGCCTCGGCCTTCAGCAGATAGCCGGTGGCGCCCGCCTCGATGGCACGCGCGATGTCCGCGTCGCTGTCGAACATGGTGAGCACCAGCACGCGCGGGCGCGGTGCACCTGCGGTGTCCCCGGCGCCCGACGACAGCAGCCGGGTGGCACGCACACCGTCCATGCCGCTCCCCAGTTGAAGGTCCATCAGGACGACGTCGGGCCGTACTTGAGCGGCCATGGCGAGCGCCTCCTCGCCGCTGCCCGCCTCACCGACCACCTCGATGCCGTCGGTGCTGGACAGCAGCGCGCGCAGCCCGGCACGGACCATCGCATGGTCGTCGCAGAGCAGCAGCCGGATCGGCGCGGACGGCACCGGGGCCGGGGCCAGGGCCGGCTGGGACGGGGGTGCGGACTCCGGCGATGTCATGATGCGGCCTTTTCGGAAGTGTCGGTGAGAGTGCCGGCGGGCAGTGGCACCGCGGCCGACACGACGCAGCCCTCGCCGGGCGCGGACTCGATGGTGAGGGTGCCGCCCAGCTGCCGTACCCGTATCCGCATGGCCGCGATGCCGTGCCCGCGCCGCGGGTCCTGCGCGTTGACGGGCGGGGTGCCGGGGCGAAAACCGCGGCCGTTGTCGGCGATGTCCACGAAGACCTGGTCATCGAGGCAGGTCAGGGTCAGCACGGCGCGGGTCGCCGCCGCGTGTTCGCGGACATTGGCCAGCGCGCCTTGCGCGATGCGCAGCAGTGCCGTCTCGACCCGTTCCGGCAGCGGGCCGTCATCGCCGTCGATCCGGCAGACCACCGCGAGGCCCGGCCCGCACTCCCGGTCGGCGAGTGCGCCGAGCGCCTCGGCGAGGGTGTGCCCGGTGAGGTCGGCCGGGGCCAGGTCGTGCACGAACCGGCGGGCCTCGGTGAGACTGCGGGCCGCGATCCGGGCCGCGTCCCGCACATGGCCGCGGGCCCGCCCGGGATCCGTCTGCCAGACGCGCTCGGCGGCCTGGAGCAGCATCTGCTGACTGGACAGGCCCTGGGCGAGGGCGTCGTGGATCTCCGTGGACAGCCGCTGCCGTTCCGCGAGGATGCCCGCCCGGCGCTCGGTCGCGGCCAGCTCACGCCGGGTACGGATGAGGTCGTCGATCAGGACGCGCTGCCGGGCCGCCTGGCGCCGCAGATACACCAGGACGCCGGTGGCAGCCGCCGCGACGGCCGGCGGCGCGATCACCATATTGGGGTTGACGGCGCCGTGCGACGTCCGCAGCTCGGAGAGGACGACCAGCGCGGTGAGGCCGGCCACCAGCGGTACCGCGGTCCTCGGGGGCAAGGTGTGCAGGCTGGTGAAGAACAGCGCCATGACGCACCAGGTGGCGCTCGGCGCGAGGACGAGCAACGCGATCCAGACGGCCACCACGGTGCCCAGCCACACCACGTGCCGGACGGTGGTCCCGGCATCGGGCGGCGGCGCGGGCGCCAGCAGCCAGCCGGCCGTGTAGAGCACGGCGAAGGCGCTGAACAGCGCGATGACCCAGCCTGTGTGCGCGTTCGCCTGGTCCCGGGTGAGGAAGCGGACCAGCGAGGAACCGAGCAGCAGCACGAACGCGCCGTGCAGCACGGCAGCCAGCCACCACCCGTCCGGATCGGCCCGCCCGCGCTTCGCCGGAGGAAGGCTCCCGGTCTCATCCGGGCCCGGGCGCTCGACCCCCGCCGCGACCGTGCCGTCCACCGCCCCCGTCACCGGCCGCATCCTCGAACCGGCCGTGTACCGCACCGCATCCCTGCCCCCTGCTCCGCTCCCGAGCCGTGCCCCGGCCACTCTTTCGCCCCGCACTACCAGCAGTCCTAACGCCGTCGGCGGGGCACCGCAACATCCGATCGGCTGATACTGGCATCGTCCGAACGCCCAGCACACCGGGACTGGTTCGCCGAGGCGGATCACCGTCCGGGCACCGAGGCTGGCAGGGAACCCGCGGCGGGACGGACACGGGGCGGCCGGGCCGGACGCCCGCGCCGACCGCCGCCACCCGGCACACACCGCCGTACACCGACTCCGGCCACCGGCATCGATACCGCAGCAAGGAAGCCCCGCATGCCCGCGAAGAACATCACCGCCAACCGCGCCGCCCTCGGCCACCGCGTCGCTTACGCCCTGCGCCACCCCGACCGGGTGCCCCGCCACCTGGCCCGCGCCGCCCGCGACACCTGGCTGCGTTACCGCTGGCCGGACCACGTCGCCTACTACCGCGCGGTGATGCGGTCCGACACCCGGGCCGATCCGGACGCGGCGGTCGGCAGCCGCAGCCGCGAACGGTGGCTGGCACTGGGCGCGATGCAGTTCGACTACCTGGTCGGCCACGGTCTGCGGCCCGAGCACCGGATGCTGGAGATCGGATGCGGCAACCTGCGCGCGGGCTGGCGGTTCATCAGGCACCTGGAACCGGGGCACTACTACGGCATCGACATCTCGCCCGACATCCTGCGCGCCGCGCAGGACACGCTGGTGGACATGGGGCTGCGGCAGCGGGTTCCGGCGCTGACCCCGGTTCGCGACCTGACCCTGCGGTTCCTGCCTGACGCGCACTTCGACGTGGTGCACGCGCACAGCGTCTTCTCGCACTCGCCGCTGCCGGTCATCGAGGAGTGCTTCGCGAACGTCGGGCGGGTACTGGCGCCGGGCGGCTGGTTCGACTTCACCTTCGACCGCACCGAAGGCGCGGAGCACCACGTCCTGCGGGAGGACTTCTACTACCGCACCGAGACGCTCGTCGCCCTGGCACGAAAGCACGGCCTCGCGGCCCGTTTCATGGCGGACTGGGAGGAACTGCCGCACGGCCAGTCCAAGATCCGCATCACGCACGGCACGGCCGCGGGGTCAGGACAGGACACGGTGGCGGCCGGCACACGTGGCACGGACGGCGCCGAGCAGGTCGCAGAGATGGGCCCGCCAAGGTCCCAGGCCGAGTGAGACCCAGGCCGGGCGCGACCGCGGAGGGTGGCCACGCGCCGGCCTGGCTGTTCTCAGTCGCTGCTCTGATCCCACGTCACCGTGCGGCTTTCCCGGCGGGCAAACCGTTCGATGTCACCGCCGATGATCTGCTGCAGCCGGGCGAGGGCGGCACGGTCGGCGGCTTCCAGTGCGAAAACCAGCGCGTCGGGCTCCGCGGTGATCCGGCAGGTCCCCAGAGCGCCGGGGAACTCGATCACGCCTTTCGGCGGAAGCCATTCCGCTCGGGCCGTCATATGGGCGGCGTGGTCGCAGAGTTGCCTGGCGTACCGCTCGCCCCGCGAGGTGGGAACACGGCCTGTGCACCGGACGGCGGGGCCCTGGCCCGAAGGAGAAGCGGCAGGCCCGGGCGCATGGAACCGCGCCAGATGCCGCAGCACCCCACCCCGCCGCACGCTCCCCGTCAGCGCCGTCGCCTCTGCTGGCTCCGTCGGCTCCGTGCCGGTCGGCCGGCCAAGCCCGTCGTGCGCCGTGTGCCGCGCGGTCCGTGCCGTGCCGCCCCGTCGCCGGATACGGCGGGCGGCGAGCGAACCGGCCACGACGACCTTCAGCAGGACCGCCGCGAGGACGAGGTCCGCGGCCCAGCCCGTCCACCGCGTCGCAGCCGGCACGGCCGCACCCAGTCCGAGGTGCACGGCGACGACCAGCGTCCCGGCCGCGATCAGAACCATCACCTGGCGGCGGGGCGGGCGTGTCACAGCTCCTCCGGTATTCCGCGGAGCCGTACCAAGGCGTTCGCCGTGGTGGCGGACGGTGTGTCCTGCCTGGTGAGAGAGGCCAGCCAGGCCGGGATGCCGGGAGGTTCCGTGGTGCTGATCGTGGCGGGCCGGATGGACTCCACCCGCCATCCGCCGGCGAACGCGGCTTCGATCTCGTCTGCCGCGACCTGGTGGACGTGCTGCCAGCGGTCGGCGGGCTGCCGGTCGCGGAAGCAGAGCAGGTGGCAGCGACCGCCCGGCCGCAGTACGGACCGCAGGCCGGCAACGTAGGCGGCGCGGTCGGCGGCGTCGAAGACGTGGAAGAGCCCGCAGTCGAGCACGGTGTCGAAGACCTCGCCGAACGCGGCCAGCGCCCGGGCGTCCTGGAGCAGGAACCGTGCGGTGAGCCCCCGTTCGCGTGCCTTGCGTCCGGCGCTGCGCAGGGCCGCGGCGGCGAGGTCGACGCCGGTGGCGTCCAGGCCGAGCGCCGCGGCCATGAGTGTGTGTTCGCCGGTTCCGCAGCCCGCGTCCAGCACCCGGCCCCGCAGGGCGCCCGCGTCGGCCAGGGCGCGGAACGCGGGCTGCGGCCGGCCGATGTCCCAGGGCGGCGGGGTCGTGTACAGGTCGTCGGGGCTCGGCGAGTGCGGGGAGCCGGGCTGGCGGGAGGTGTCCTGACCGGTCATGCGGATGTCCTCGCTCAGGGTGCGTGACGGCAGCGGTGGCTGGTGATCGTCCGCAGCCACGGCTCGTGCCGTCCCGGGTCCGGGCCACGCCGGTGTCCGAATCTCCAGGACGTCAGCATTTTTTATCGAGACACTGTGTCGCTGTCAATCCATGCTGTTTCAAGGACGGCACTGCGTATGCCACCGGGTATACTCGCGTGGTGCCGAAGCTGTGGAACGAGACCATCGAGGCGCACCGCCGTTCGGTGCGCGACGCGACCCTGGACGTCACGGCCGAGCTGGTGGCCGAACAGGGGCTGCGGGCGGTGACCATGTCGCAGATCGCTGAGCGCACGGGCATCGGTCGGGCGACGCTGTACAAGTACTTTCCGGACGTCGAGGCGATCCTGCTCGCTTGGCACGAGCGCCAGATCAAGGCCCATCTCGCCCAGCTCGCCGAGGCCCGCGACCAGGCCGACGGCGCCCACGGCCGGCTCGAAGCCGTGCTCACCGCCTACGCCCTCATCGCCCGCGAGACCCACGGGCAGCACGGCACCGAACTCGCGGGACTCCTGCACCGGGACGAGCAGGTCACCCGGGCGCAGCGACACCTTCGCGACATGATCGGGGAGTTGGTGGCCGAGGGCGCGGCGAGCGGCGCGGTGCGGGACGACGTGGCATCCGACGAACTCGCGCAGTACTGCCTGCATGCCCTGGCGGCAGCCGGCGGCCTGCACTCCAAGGCCGCCGTCCACCGGCTCGTCGCGGTCACCCTGGCCGGCTTGCGCCCCGCTTCCCCGTCGCCACGGCCCGCGGGTGATTCCGGGCAGTGTGGCCGGGGTCGGCTACCGGTCCGCGGTGACCTGCTGCGACGGCGAGCCGGTCGCCGGTTTCCCGGTCCAGCCGCAGGTACCGATGCAGACCTCGTTGCCCTCGGTGTCGGCAAGGACCCAGTGCGCGGGGGCGTATGCATCGGTCACCAGGTGGCCGCCCGCGGCGATCGCCGCTGCTATCCGTGCCTCGGCCTGGTCGTACGGTACCCAGACGTCGACGTGGAGCCGGTTGCGCTGCGGGCGCGGTGCGTCCATCTGCTGGAAGTAGACGGGTGCACCGCGCAGGTGCGGGTCGATCAGGTCCTCGCGGCTGTCGGCGCGGTACCGGTAGCCGAGCAGGGCGCGCCAGAACGGTGTCACTTCGGGCCCGACGAGGGCGTCGATGGTGATCTGGACGGTCTGCACGGCGGACGGGTCGGCCCGCACGCCGAACTCCCGGGCCACCGCCGAGATCAGCCGGGCCAGTTCGACGTCCTGCTCGGTCATCCCGTAGTAGTCGGACGTGAGGGTGATCAGCCGGACCGTCACGCCCTCGCTGCGCAGGTCGATGTCGGGATGGCGGTCGCTGGGACCGATGCGTTCGCTGATCTCGTGCACGAGCCGCGCGCCGGCCGCGAAGGAGCCGGTGCGCAAGTACGTGCATGCTCCTTCGCCCAGCACACGCCAGTCCTCGACGCCGGAGGTCTCGTGAAACTGTCGCGGGCTGATCCGGGTGGGCGTCTGCTCAGGCTGGGTCATCCTCTCAACTTAGCGAGGAGGTCTGACAATCCGACGTCCACCGGCACCCATCACGACTGCGCTTAGGCGCCTCACCTGCCGTAACGCGACGAACCGAGGATCACCTGGTGGCCGACGAGGCTGATCTCGATGCCGTCCGCGGTGGCGCGCGCCGCGGTGAAGCCGACCCCTGCCGGGAGGCTGACGTTCCAGACGGAGCTGGCCTGTTCGGCGCCGGGAATCTTCAAGGAGAGTTCCGTGCCCTGCGCCAGCAGCGTTCCTGTGCTGTCCAACGCCGTCCCGTTCACCGTGCCCGCGACCTTGATATGGGCCGCCTGGCCCTTTGATCCCGGGGCCTGAGAGACCTGGAGCGGGCCGCCGTGGCTTGCCAGCCGCGTCACCACGCTGGACAGGTCCTCGTAGGAGAGGGTCAGGGTGCCGGTGGCGAGATTGGCTTCGGCGCTGCGTGCCGTCAGCGACGTCACGTTCACGTCGTGCAGGTCGAGATGGAGGCGGGCGATGTTCAGATAGCCGCCCCGCGTATCACTCGTGGTGTCGATGTAGAACTTTCCCGCGGTCAGCGAGACATGGTCGAAGTCGCCGCCGGCCGCCTGGGTCAGAAACGGGAAGCCCTCGATCGAAACGTCCAGGTAGCCGTCGGTGGTGTTCGGGTACCCGTACTTCTCCCGAACGAGATCTGCGGCCTCTTTGTCCGCGAAGTGCACGGCCAGCCGGTCGGCAGCCGTGAAAAGCACGGCGAGCACCACTACCGTGATTGCCAGAACCTTTACCCATCGACGTCTCACGCCGATCCCCCATGCTGATGTGATCTTGTTACGGACGAGCCGTATGTGATGCGATCATGCACTGAGTTGCGGCCTCGGCACTAGTCCCTTCATCTTTCACGTTGTGTCCCGGCGGCGTCGGCGAAACGCGGTCTGGTGGGCGCGTACTTGTGCGGTGACCAGCCGCGACGAAGCTCTGAAGAAACCTCAGAGCAATCCGCCGCGGCTGGTTTGGACGAGCCGGATGAGTCAGGCCGTGGTAGCGTCAAACCGTACTGGCTGAGGATCTCGTTGATCGGCTGGTACCAGGTCTCACCGCCGCCGGAGCAGTCGCCCCAGCCGCCCGAGGTGACACCCTGGGCCTGGTCGCCGCTGATGAACGAGCCGCCCGAGTCGCCCGGTTCGGCGCACACATTCGTCTTGGTCATCTCGTGCACCGCGCCCTGGCTGTAGTTCACGGTCTCGTTCTTGGCCAGCACATTGCCGCAGTGCCAGTGCGAGGTGGAGCCCGAAGCGGCAGATGGACGCGCCGATCGGCGCCTCGGCCGAGCCGCGCACCAACTGGTCCGGGACGGTGCCCCAGCCGAGGACCACGGGGACGGTCCACCAGCCGCTGCCGACGTTGACCCAGGCGTAGTCGTTGTCCGGGAACGACGACCCCTGGAAGTTGCCGATGTACGAGCCGTCCCAGCCGTTCACGGCGGCGCCGGCGCCGCTGCAGTGACCGGCCGTGACGAATCCGCCGTTCACCGAGAAGCCGATCGAGCAGCGGACGTTGCCCGTGTAGTAGGGGTCCCCTCCGACCGTGCCGGCGGCGAGGGTGCGGGGCGCGTGGGCCGTCCTCTCGACGGTGACGGGGCCGGCCGCGCGGGCCTGCGCGAGGAAATGCCTGACATCGTTGTCGCCCTGCCGTCCGGCCAGGGTCTCGATCACGATCCGGTTGGACGCCGGATCGACGTGCCAACTTGCCACGCCCGTGGGCGCCTTGAGGGCGTCGATGCGTTCCTTGATCGCGTCGAGCTGCTTGGCGCTGTACTTCACCAGCTTGGCCCCGGCGCCGGTCGACCGCACGGCCGCGGCCTTGTTCCGGTCGGTGACAGCCACGGTGAGGCGGCCGCTCTCCGGCGTGAACCAGGCGCCGCCGTAGGACGATCCGGCGGCCTCGCCGTGCCTTTCCTTCGGTCGAGGTGGCCTGCTGTTCGGCGGCCAGGCGT
>CAVXIJ010000005.1:0-477760 GCA_963761765.1 uncultured Actinomycetota bacterium | reverse complement strand
GTGGTTCGGCTGCAGCCACACGCGGGTGGGTCTACCCGCCGCACTGTGCCTCGGCGGTCGCCTCCCGTACGCGGGCAAGGAACCGTGCGTCGGTCGGCCTCGGGTAGCTCGACGGCGGCCTGCGCGGCGGCCTCGGCGAGCTGCTCGCCGAGGCGCGCGAGACGGCGGTCGAGCTCGGCCTGCCACCATCCCGCCTCGCGCCCGACGACGTACGCCTCGAACTCCGCGAGCAGCTCGCACAGCTGCCCCGGCGTCATGCCGCGGCCGTCCCGCCTGCGGACTGCCGCATGGTGCCGAGGGTGGTGTGCAGGTCGACCAGATCCGCACCGGTCCATATGCGTCGGCCGAGCCGGTCGAGCGGCACGGGCGCGGTGCAGCCTGGCCCGGCCGCGCACGTCACGGCCGAGGACGCGCCGGGGGCGGGGTGCATGGTGAGTTCGCCTGCGCACCACGGGCACGCCCGGTCGGGGATGCGTTCGCGGCGCTGCTCGCGGCCGAGGGCGCGCAGCATGCGGGCCTCGGAGCTGCGGGCAGTGCGCCGTGCCTCGTGCAGCAGGTACAGCGGCAGAGGGCTGAACGGCGGCGGGGCGAGGGTGCCGTCGAGCTGCTGCTCGGGGCTGGTGTCCTCGTCGAGCACGCGCCCCTCGACCCACACCGCGGCCCAGTGCGGTCCGTGCGCGCGGCTGCCGGGTGAGGTGGCACTGCGGAACGTCCAGCGGCGCGGGTCATCCAGCGTGGTGCGCTGGACGGCGGCGGCGAGAGTGTCGGCGAGGTCGTACAGCATCCGCTCGACGGCGACACCCGCATCGAGTGCGTCCAGGTTCACGGGCGCGGGGTGCTCGCGCAGCACCAGCGGCGCCCGGTCGGCGACGACGAGCTGCTCGTCGCTGCGGGTCCGGTGTGCAGGAATGCGCGGCTCTCGCGCGGCGGCCACCCTTCGGCCTGCGGCCGGCTCTCGATGGCGAGCAGCAGCTCGCCCCACTGTGCGCGTATGGCGCCGAGGGCGTCGGCTGTCTCGTGTTGGGCTGTGGCAACGGTGGTCATGGTGGTTGCTCCCCTCGGGTTCAGTGGGCGGTGTCGGCGAGGGCCTGCTCGGGCGTGATCTCGCCCTCGCACAAGCGCCGGATGCTGTCGGCGAGGTCCCATCCGTCACCGGGCAGGTAGTCGCCGAGGGCGCAGGCGAGCTTGGCCGCGGTGGCGAGCCGCTCGGCCTGCGCGTCGTGCTCGGCCTCGGCCTCGACGATGGCCTGCTCGGCGGCCTCGATGCGCGCGTGCAGTCGCGTGACTGCGGCCTGCTGCCCGGCTGCGCTGCGCCGGTGGGTGTCGCTCTCGGCGACCTCGGCCTCGATGTCGGCGCGCAGGGCTGCGCAGTCTTCGGGGGAGAGCACGCCGCGGTCGGCGCGGGCGAGGAACAGGCGGAAACGCTCGCGGCGCGCGCCCCGCTCGGCCTCGCGGGCGGCGATCCGGCCGCGGCGGGAGTCGCAACGGGTACGGGTGTTCATCGGCGGTTCTCTCTTCGCAGTGCGGTACAGGCGGGACAGCGCTCCGTACAGGTGCTGCGGCTGCTGCTCGGGCCGTGTGCGCACAGCGGGCCGGGTGCGCGGCGGCCGGTGAACCGGGCGAGCAGGACGAGGGCGACGGCGGCGATCAGCACGGCCAGGGCGAGCATGGGATCGACGGTCATTGGGTGGTGCCTTTGCGTGTACGGGCACGCAGGCGGGCGGCGAGGCGCCGAGCGCGCGAGGTCTCCCGCGCGCGAGGCTCGACCGGTCGCGCGGCCCAGGTGCTGGTGAGTTGCCATCCTTCGGTGGTGAGGCGGTTGGCGATGTCGTCGGCGGCGAGGGTGGCGAGGTGGGGTGCGAGGTCGAGTGCGTCGGTGAGGTGGGCGGCGATGACGGCGCGGGCTGCTGGCGGGGTCATCGCGGGCTTCTTCCGGTGGTGTGGCGGGCGCGGGTCTCGCGGGGCGCGGGCGGCTGGGTCATGAGGCGGGCGAGGCGGTGGTGTTCGTCCTCGTCTTGCTCGGCGGCGCGGCGGGCGGCGTCGATGCGGCAGGGGTGCGGGGTGGCGCGGGTTGTCCGGCCTTTGCCGCGGGCGCGGTATCCGGAGCGGCACGGCTGCTCGGGTTCGGCGCTGCACCATCCGCATGGGTGGGCGTACGGCGTCGGGCTGTCCGTCGGCGAGGGCGGCCTCGCGTGCTGCACGGCGGGGCCGGTAGGCGGTCGAGCTCGGCCGCGAGGTGCTCGGGCAGGTAGCGGCGCGGGCCGGTGCCGATACCGGACGTGAGGGCGGCGAGGCGCTTCTGCCCGGCGGGGTTGATCGCAGCGCGGTACTGCACGGGAGGCGTGCGGCCGGCGGCGACAGCGGCGCGGGTGCCGGCGAGCTCGGCCCGGTAGGCGTGTACGTCGTCGGGGTCGACGGTCGGCACGGGGTCGGTGTGGCGGTTCATGAGCTCGCCGCGGTGCGGGGCCCATGCGGCGAGGACGTCGTGCGGCTCGACGGTGCGGAACTGCGCTGAGCGGTTGCCTGCCTGCTGCTCGTAGTAGCGGCGCACGGCGTGCGCGGCGTCCCACCGGGTGTCGGGCAGGGTGGCGGGGACATCGGCGAGCGCCGTTGTCCACTCGTCGATGGTGCGGGCGGCCTGCTGCGGGTCGGCCAGGGTGCGGCGCACGCGCGAGTCGAGGCGTCCGGCGTAGGCGAGTAGGGCGGCGAGCTGCTCGTCGGTCATCGGGTGGCTTCCTTCCGGGCTTTCAGCAGAGCGAGGCCGGCGGCGAGGTTGTCCGTGTAGGCGGCGGGCCCGGTAAGGCGCGGCGGTCCGGCGGCGGCCGGTGCGTGCGGACGGTGCGCGGTCGAGGTCGCCCCACACGCGCAGCCAGTAGCGGGCCGACTTGGGCGTGTCGCCGGGGGCGGTGCGGTGGGCGGCGACTTCGACGAGGGCCTCGACGCCGTGCGCCTGGACGAGGCGCCACACATCGCGCTGCTCGCCGAGGCCGAGCGACCAGCGCACGGGCACGCTGGCGGCGTCAAGGGCGGCGGCCAGGGGACGCAGTCGGTATCAGCGACGCTCTCGCGTGCGGGCGCGTGCGGCGGCTGCTGCTTCTTCTTGTCTCTTGTGTTCTCTTGCGTTCTGGGGTCCGGATTCCGTACCCCCCGGGGTCTGGTTTCCGGACCCCCGCGGGGCCGGATTTAGCCGTCCCGGGAGTCTCGTTTTCGGACCCCGGTCCGGATTCTGACCCGGGCCGGATTTCCGGCGCCCTGAAAAGGGAGTCGTCGAGCGTGCTGCGCCGGTGCCCGACGGCGCACGGAAGGCGATAGACCGTCTCCCCAGCGGGGGCCCTTTTCGTCCTTGACGATCAGCAGCTCGTCGTCGGTCGAGCAGCCTGTCGACCGCGGCCACGACGGACGAGCGGGCGCATTCGTACGCTGCACGAGCATCGCGGTACCCGCGTAGGCGGTGCATCCGGTCATCGGGGCACTTGTCAGCGATGGCGAGCAGCACCATGCGCGCGGTACCGCTTGCTGCGGACTGGTCCATACCCAGTCCATCGCGTCGAGGCTCAAGGGTCCGTCTCCTTACTGGTGTGGGCGCCCTCCAGGGGCCTCGGGGTGGCCGGCGAGAGCGGCCGGGGTGTGCAGGGGGCAGCGGTAGCCGGTCAGGTAGCGGCGGATGCCGAGGCGCGGCAGTAACGGCGCCGCGGTGTCCGTCCCAGTGCTCGCACCGGGTCGGGGCTACGGGCCCGTACCCACTGCCCGGCGGCAGCCTCGGCGGCGGCCGGCTCGGCGGCCTCGGGCCATCCGGCGAACTGTGCGGGCACGTCCTCGACCGCGCCCTCGGCGGCGGGCTGCTCGACGAACTCGCCCTCGATGTAGTCCGGCGGCGCGTCGAGTCCCTCGGGCGACGGATCGCGGCGCACGGTCTCGTCGTGCGCGACCGCGCGGGCGAGCTCGGGCGACTTGGGCAGCAGCTTGAAAAGCTGCCGGATCACGGTCTTGCGGGCCATCGCGTCGTAGTCCGTCGCCCACGGGCCCGCATCACGCGCCTTGCTGCGCTTGCGGATGGCCTCGATGTCCTCGACGCTCATCACGACGAACGCCGAGCCGCCGTTCGCCATCCTCGCGACGGCGTAATAGTCCGTCGGGCGCCCGCGGTCGGTCCGGGCTGGCTTGTGCCGCAGGATGGGGTCGAGCCCGTCCTCGTACTCGAATTCGTCGTTCTCGTGCACGGTGCGCGCGGTCAGGCCGGCGGCGGCCGGGTGCTGCCAAAAGAGCTTGATCATGCCCTGGTAGCCGATGACGAGCTGAACCTCGTACGCGCGGATCTTCTTGTTCCAGAACGGCAGCAGGTATGCCTCGCCGGCCACTCCGCCCGGCTCAAGCCCGAGGGCTGAGCAGGTCATCAGGGCGCCCCCGAATGAGGCTTGCGTGCACTCGGCGAGGTGCTCGACCCTGCGGAGCTCGGTCAGTGCGATACGTGCGATGCGCTCGGGGTTGGCGACGTGCGCGGGCAGTGCGCGGGCGATTTCCCCGCGCATCGACTGCACGAACTGTACGAGGGTGGGCTGCTGTGGCTCGTCGCCGCGGTGGGCGGTCTGGCGGGCCGGGGGGTTGCGACGTTTGGCGACGCGCTCGGCAAGATTGGTGCTCATACGGCGGACTCCTTGGAGACCGGTACGACGAGGCGTCGGGCGCGATGGGCCCGGAACTCGTCGGGGTGCTCGGCGGCGAGGCGCTCGGTGTCGAGCGCGTCGACGCGGTGCGTGTACTGCTGCGCAAGGTGGGGGTGCGCGGCAGCAAATCGTTTCGTCGAGAGCGGGCCGTTCTGCTTCCATGTGAACGCGACGGTGTCCTGCACCTTGACGACCTCGGCATCGCCGGCAACGGCCTTCAACCGGTTGTCGACCTCGCGCAGCTCGTCGGCGGTGCGCTCCTCGCGGGCCTTGAGCTCGCGGCGCCGCTCCAGCAGGGGCAGAACCTCGGCCGGGTCGGCGACGGTCACGGCGTCCGGCCGAACGTCGTAGAGGTGGCCGAGCAGTTCCTCGGTGGCCGCGGATCCGTCGACGGGCGGCGGGATGCGGTCGAGCACGTGGCCCCAGAAGCGGCCGACGATCTCGACGAGGTGCTCGACGAGCTGCTCGTCGCGCTCGACGCGGTGCACGATCAGCCGGTTCCCGCCGAGCAGCGCGGCGACGTGCGCGTGCTCGTACCCGGTCACGGCGAGGTACCAATACGTCTGTAGCGCGGGCCCGTCCGGCACGCTGTCGAGCCAATCGTCGAGTTGGTACGCGCTGCGGGTCTTGATCTCCAGCAGGCTGGACGGCCGGCCGCGCTCGTCGAGCACGTACCGGTCGACATTGGCGAGCATCCAACGGCGGGCAACGTGCGCGAGCATGCCCGGACCATCGACGACGGCGAGGCCGGTGCGATGGGTGAACACGCGGGCGATCGTCGGCTCGTGCTGGTGCCCCCAGAACGCAGCCTCGACGAGCTCGGGCGCCTGCGGCCGGTCGAGCGGCAGATCGCCCACCTTGTCGAGGTAGACCTCAAGGGGCGAGGTGTAGCGGCTCATGCCGAGCACCGCGGCGACATCCGAACCACCGATACCCCTACGGCGAGCGGCGAGCCATTGCATCCGGCCGAGTCCCGGCGGGGAGACAACCACCCCTGTCGGCGTGACACGTGTCCATTGCGGTGCGGTCACTTTCCGCCCCCGACATACCGGGCGTAGACGCGGTGTTCAGTACGGCCCTTCTCGATGACCGTGCGGGCACGCGCCTCGAAGGATCCGGCAGGTTCATACGCGGGGAGCCTTGCGCTACGGATTGCCTGGGCGGCAGCAGATGCGCGGGTGATCGTGCCGCAGCGCAGCACCACGCCCCACGTCTTCGGGCGGGCTTTCAGTGTGCTGGCGATACGGGCGTGTTTGGTGTTCTTGTGTCTAGGCGGCGGTCCGACGAAATCAACGCCGTTCACGTGCGGTGTCTCCTCATGCTGCGGACTGCTGACGTGCGGCAGCACGCTCGGCTCGTGCACCGTGGGTGCAGGGCACGAGTAGGTGCCGGTGAGGTCGAGCTGCTCGGGCGTCGGTCCGGGCCACTCGCCGGCATCTGCCGGCGGGTGTCCGTCCCCGCGACGTCCACGGCTCCCCCCGTCCTGTATGCGATGTCGAACGGCAGGCCAGAGGGCACCGTGTGTGGGCCCCGGGCATAGGCCGATCGCATGTTCTACTTCTCGAACAGCCCCACCGTATGTACGCCCCTGCGCCGAGGTCAACGCCATTGCTACGCTGGAGTTACTAATCTGCCGAGCGCTTCAATGAGAGCGTTCGTGTTTAGGGACAAGTGCGGAGATGAGAACTTGTCGGAGACTGGGCCCCCGACCCCCTTTGCCGACCTCGTGCGCGACGCGCTGACCTCGGGAGAGGGCGTGACCTACCGGAGCATGGCCGAGCGGGCGGTCGACCCCGAGACGGGGCATCAGGTGCAGCACTCGACCCTCTGGAAAATCGCCAAAGGGGAGGCAGTCAAGATCACTCCCGCTGTGGTGCGGGCCATCGCTGCGGCCATTGATCGCCCTGACGCGACAGGTTCAGCTCGCCGCGGCCCATGAGTACATCGGCCTGATAGTCGACGATCCGTTCGAAGCGAGCACGTCATCTGTGACGGTCGTCGTTGCGCATACGCCAGGCATGACGGCTGCGGACATGCCCAAGATCAAAGACGTCCTAAAGCGATGGGCTTCGGGTGAAGGTTCGGCGCAAGAGTGAACACATTCCTCACGCTGTGAAACACCTGTCTCACCTGCGGTGGTTTTCTGGGTAAGCAGCTTTCGAGGCTGCAAGTCGGATGTATGTTCGATTTGCAGGCCCGTCATGCCTTCAGGGGGGTCCTTGATATCCGTAGAACGACAGCGTCTCGACGATGAATCCCCGGCAGCCGCCAGAGCCACCCCGAACGGCCTGGTCATCGTCATGGACGACCGACACATCACACCGACCGGTGCGCACGCCCTCCAGGACCTGTTGAACGGCCTCGCTACGGGGGGCGGACGGTGGGGGGCCTGCGGTAGGGGCGTTATGCGTCAGGGGCTGAAGACGCCGGCGGGCCGTGCGGCGCGATACTGCACGGCCTTCTGATTGTCGCCGACCGGCATGCGCCGAGGTGTCCGATTCCGTCCTTCGACGTGCCCGCGCTGTTGCCCGCAGATGGTCTCTTCGCTGTGAGGCCAGTGTGAGGCCGGACGGCTCTGGACGGGTTGTCATGTGCTGTTCGTCATTGGGATGCCGCCCGGCGCTGACCTGCATAAATAGCAACCGGGCGGCACTCTCTGACCCCCCGCATCATGAAGGATCTTGAGCTTGTAATGCGTAGGTCGTCGGTTCGAATCCGACAGGGGGCTCAGTGAAACCCCAGGTCACATAGCCCGTGACCTGGGGTTTTCTGTTGCTTGGGCATGACGGGTCACACGGCCGGGTTGCCGTGACTTTGCCTGCGTGAGCGATGCGTGAGCGGAGCCGCTCGGGGACCTACTTCTTGGGCTTGCGGTGCTTGGCCTTGACAGCCTCCTTGGCCTGGGCTTTCGCCTTGGTCCTCGGCTTGCCACCCTTCGCCTTGCCGGCGTTCTTGGCCGCAGCCTTCATGGCCCTCTCCCTCTTCGCAGCCTTGCGTGCAGCCTTCTCGGCCTCAGCCTTGCGCTGGAGGGGGACGAGCTTCGCGGTCGCCTCGGCGGCGCTCCTGCCCACCTGCGGCAGGACGCTCTGGTATATGTCCCGCGTGATGCGGGTGTCGCTGTGCCCAAGAGTGTCGGACACGATCTTGATGTCGATGTCGGCGGCGAGCATCAGGGTGGCCGCGCCGTGGCGGAGGTCGTGCAGCCGGATCGGCGGGAGGCCGGATGTGGCGATGAGCCGCTCGAAGAGGTCGGTGACCTTGCCGGGGTGGAGCCAGGTGCCGTCTTCCTGGGTGAAGACGTGGCCGGTTTCGACCCAGGCCGAGCCCCACTCCTTGTGGTCCGCATCCTGCCGCTCGCGGTGCTGCTTCAGGACCTCGACGGTGTCGTCGTCGAGCGACACCACGCGATAGCCGCTGTCCGTCTTGGGATCGGATGCCTCGATCTCCCAGCCATCCTGCACGAGCTGGGAGGAGACGGTGAGGGAGTGGGTGTCGAGGTTCGTCTCCGACCACGGCTGCCCGCACGCCTCACCGCGCCGCAGGCCGCGGAAAGCGATCAGGTGCCACATCGCGTACAGCCGGTCCTGGGCGACGAAGTCAAGGAAAGCGCCGGTCTGCTGGGGCGTCCAGCGCAATCCGCCGGGCGCCATCTCCCGTGCGACCCTGGCCACTTCCGCCTGAACAGGCCTGATCGCCGCCTTGCCCGCCAGATGTGGAAAGCGCCCGGCGAACAATTCCTCCGCGGTGCTGACCGGATTCTCAGGTGCCCAAGGGGCGGGCAGGTCCAGCCCTTGCCAGGCCGCGTGCAATCGACGGCGCTCGCCTACGGGACCGAGCGGATGCCAGCTCTCCGGGGCGTAGGGGAAGAGTTCCGGAGAACTTGCCATCCAGTCGGAGAGGATGACGAGGGCGGTGAGCAGCACCTGCACCGGTTGTGGCAGCCGGACGTCGACCCATGCGGGCAAGCAGTTCTGAACGCCGGCAAGTTCGGCGCAGCCGTCCATCAACTCGTACTGGACCCGTCGCCATGCCGCCTCACTGGGCCCGGTGTGACGTAGGAGGTGCGGCCGGAACTGGAGGTCGTGGATCTGCTGGGTGTCAGGAGGAGTGCCGTGATGCCCGCCGGCCACCACGGCGAACTGCCCCGCCGCCCGGGGCGCGAACCCGAAGCGCTCGCGCATCCATTCCTGAAGCAGCAGCTGGCCGGCCAGCCCGTGCGGGGCGAGCCTGCGACTCTCGCCGAACTGCTTGGCCGTGGGCATGTCCAGCCCCACCTGCCGCATAGCGTCGGCCAGTTGTTCGACCTGGCACGCGAATGCCGGTGTGGCCTTCCCGGTGTCATGAGCAGCAGCCAGAAACCGTACGAGCCGCTCCGCGTCGTCGGCCCCACCGGGCAGCGCTTCGGCCACCGCCCGGCGCACGGACCGCGGCACCCAGTGCTCCCACAGCATCCCCGCCACCGCACCGCTATCGGCCATATGCCGCCACAAGGGCAGCCAGGTATCCGTCTCGCGATGATGCTTCGCCCAGGCCGACCGTGCTTCTGGGGAGAGTCGACCGAACGGGGCATCTGCGTCGGTTGGTTCCGAGTTCACGACAACAGAAGACATTGCAGGCGGCTTCCTGAGGACGTTATACGCCGAAACGGCGGCCGAAGGCGGAGCTCGTGGTGTATGGAGTTCACTTCTGCCCGCCCGCGCAAAAAGAGCCCCGCGGGACGTTGGCGAACGTCCCACGGGGCTCGGTCAGGCGTGACCCGAAGCCTGCACACAGCGCCCTCAGCGCACCCCGCTCACACCGGTGGCTGCGGGTCGTACTGGATGCCGCGCCGGACCTCTCGTGCCCGCTCCGGGGACGCGAGGCGGGCCACCAGGTGTAGGGCCATGTCGATGCCGGCCGAGACTCCGGCGGACGTGATGACGTCACCGTCGTCGACGAACCGCTCCTCGCTTCGGACGTCGATGGTGGCGTCGAGTTCTTTCAGCCGGTCCAGGGAAGCCCAGTACGACGTGGCGGGCCGACCGGCCAGCAGGCCTGCCGCCGCGTAGACCAGCGAGCCGCTGCACACGCTCGTCATGAGCGGCACCGACCGGCGCATGGCGCGGACCCATTCCAGGTGCCGGGCGTCGTCGAGGTGCGGCCTGACTCCCTGCCTGCCCGGGTAGAGCAGGACATCTGGCGCCGGCATGTCGGCCAGCGCGTGGTGCGGCACGATGGTGAGACCCTTTGCGCAGGTCACCGGCTTGCCGTCGGCGGAGAAGCTGAACACCTGCCAGCCGTCCGCCGGGAAGCCCCGCGTCCAGTAGGACAGCACCTCCCAGGGGCCGACGGCATCCAGTTCCTCGGCATCGGGGAAGAGCAAGATGCCGATCTGTCGCACGCGTTCGCTGCTCATAGCGTGATTCAAGCAGCCGCGCGCGGCTCGGCAAGCGACGCGCGCGCCACCGGGCAGGACGGCTACCCGCGACGGCACGCACGGGCGCGCTCTCCCGCAGCAGCGCACCCGCCCGGCCGCTCACCAGACAGACCGCAGCCACACAGGTGCAGCCGCGGCGACGCACCCGGGCAGTTCCCGTGCCCGTCGGACCCGCGGCCCCGTCCCTAGTGCCGCGGCACTAGCCGTGCAGTACACGGCCCAGCTCACCGCGCCGCCGTATGCCCAGTTTCCGGTAGGAGCTGGTGAGGTGGGTCTCCACGGTGCGCCGGGCGAGGTGGAGCAGATCGGCGATCTCGGCGTTGGTGCGGCCCTCGGCGGCCAGGCCCGCGATACGGCGTTCGCTGCCCGTGAGGGACGCGGAACCGGTACGGGCGGTGACCACCCGGCGGGCGCCACCCTCGCGCAGGGCGCGCTCCGCGAGGCCGCGGTGTCGCACCGCGCCCAGGCGTTCGGCACGTTCGGAGGCCTCCCGCAGGCTCTCGCGTGAGCGCGACTGCTCACCCAGCGAAGCCAGCTGCTGGCCCTGTGCGATCAGCGCCGCCACCAGCTCGGTCTCGGTCCGGGCCGTGGTCTCGCGCAGCAGCCGCACGGCTTCCGTGGTCAGCTCCAGACCACCCCGGCCGCCGATGGTCGTGCCCTTGACGCGCAGTGCGCGGCCCACCGTCCGGGCCGTGCCCCACACCTGTGCGAGACGCAGTTCCTCCTCGACGAGCACCAGGGCTTCCCGCGGGCTGCCGAGCGTGAGGTGGCATTCGGCGGCGGCGCTGCGCCATGGGGTGACCACCGGGCTGAACACGTCGCGGTTCGACTGGCGCCCGCCGCACTCCAGGAAGTCGTGCAGCGCGCTCACCGGGTCGCCGGCGGCGGCGCGCAGCATGCCGCGTGCGTACAGGAAACGGTTCGGCCGCCAGCCGTCGGTGGCCCGCCCTGAGTCGAAGGAGTCCACCAGGTGCTCGGCCTCCCGCAGCCGATCGGTCTCCACGTACGCGATGATCGCGTGGGCGCGTGCGTTGGTGGAGTCGGTGCCGGGCACGTCGCGGGCCATCAGCAGCGGCGCGAAGTCGCCGCGGGCGGCGGCGATGTCGGCCCGGGTGTCGAGCAGCGCCCCGTGCATCGGATGCAGCAGGTCGGACCGCCGGCCGACGAGGCCGCGCTCCACGAGCCGGTCGGCCTCGTCGAGCTCCTCAGCCCACTGTGCGACAGCGGCGGCGGTGCCGAGCAGGAACGGCTCGGTGAGCGCGTGCACGGGCTGGGCCAGCAGAACACGGATCTGCCGCATCGCCTCCTTGGCCGAGATCAGCCCGGCCGTGGACGCGTACCGCACGAGCAGCGCCTGCTCCGCGGGCCCGAGCCGCTGAGGCGAGTGTTCCGCGGCGTCGTGCAGCAACCGGTACGCCTCCCGCCGCACCGACGAGTCGTGGTCGGACAGCAGGGCACGGGCGGAGTCGAGGGTGCCGACCAGGTCGGGCCGGTCCACCAGCTGTCCGTCGAGGGTGCGCAGCATGTCGACGGCCACGTGCGGCTTGCCCCGGTCGGCCAGCGCCGTACTGAGGGCCATCGCCGCGCGCACCCGGTTGTGTGGTGTGCCCGGCAGCTGCACCGCTTCGGCGAGCCGCGGAATCCCGGCCGACGACTGCCGTGCCATGTACTCCAGGGAACCGAGCTCGGTCAGCATCCGCTGCCGGTTGACCTCGGACAGCGGCTCCTCCAGGGTGCGGCGGAGTAAGACGACGGCCTCCTCGGCGCGTCCCTCGCGCAAGGCGCCGATGGTGGCGTCGCGCAGCACGGCGAGTGCCCACGCGGTGCCCACCGGGTCCGAAAGCAGCAGCTGCCGGGCGACGAAGTCGGTGGGTGCTCCGCGACGCAGCATCACCTCGGCGGCCGAGCGGTGCGCCGCGCGGCGCCGGGCCACCGGCACGCCGGTGAGCACCGCGTCGCGCAGCAGCGGGTGGGCGTAGCGCAGCAGGCCCGCCGGGTCGCGGCGTAGCAGGCCGAGGCCGGTCATGGCGGTGAGCCAGCCGGACACCCGGGCCGGGTCGGCGCCGGCCAGCTCCGCCAGCAGACCGGCGATGCCCTGCACGAAGCAGTCGTCGTCGGCGGCCGGCAGGGTGCCGTGGTCCCAGCCCTCGTCGAGCGCCGCGAGGGCCCGCGCCAGCTCCGCCGTGGTCGGTCCCGTGCAGTCCAGCCACCACGACACGGCGGCCGGGTAGCCGGCCGGATAGAGCTCGGCGCACGCCTCGGGCACGGTCGCGTGCCGGGAGTCGCCGAGGTCGGCGAGGAGTGCCTGCAACAGCAGCGGGCTGCCGGTGCCTGCCCGTACACACGCTTGTATCCAGGACTCCGAAGCGTCAGGGAAGGCCGAACGTGCCCGTGCGGACGCGGACGCGTTGGTCAGCAAGGGCAGCGTGTGGGTGTGCAGGAGGGCAGGTGACAGGGTGTGGGCGAACCCTGTTTGCGGTGGATCGACGTCGTACTGGTTGCGTTCCGTGACGGTGAGCAGAATCATGGTTCCGTCCACCTGCCGGGCTACCTCGACGAACCAGCGCTGCGACGGTGCGTCCGCCAGATGCACATCGTCGACGGCGAGGAACAGCGGCTGCTCGGCGGCGTGCGCACGCAGCTCCCGCCACCACCGGGCGCCCTGCTCGCGCTCGCTCGTCCGCTGATCGTCGGATGCGGTGCCGGGCCCCTGCCCGGGCAGGCCGCTGAGGAGTTGGCGGGCCGCGGCGAACGGCACTGTCGCGTGCCCGGGTGAGCAGCGGGCCCGCAGTACGAGCATGCCCTGCGCGGCGGCGGCAGCGGCAGCGGCCTCCAGGACGGTGGTGCGTCCTGTGCCGGTGGCCCCGCGCAGCAGGACCGGTCGGGCGAGGCCGGCGCGGGCACGGTCGGCCTCGGCCGCCAGCAGTGCGAGTGCGTAGCGGTGTTCAGGCGCCGGCTTGGACATCACTGCCTCCTTGTGCCGACACGGCATCCCTCGGGGTGGTGGGCAGTCCTGACAACGCTGTCGTATCGCGTGCACCGTGGGGGACGCACGCCTGCTCAGAGTCTTTGACTCGTGGGCTCGTCTCGTGGTTGCACGGTCGATCTCGTGGTACGCGTCGTGGTGATCCACGATTGTGCGCGTCCGGCGCGTTACGGGAGGGTTGTTCCTGCACGCCCGCCACCGTCCCCACAGGGGCGGGCACGTGAGTACAGGAGAGCTTCTTGCTCAGCACAGTCCCCACCGCAACAGCCCCTACTGCAACAGGCCTTATCGCGCAGCCCGAGAAGGACGTCTTGGCGAGCCGAGTGGCCGTGACCGTCCACGCCACCGATCCGATATCGCGCGCGGGAGTGCTCAGCCAGCTGCGCTGGCACCCGGAGATCGACCTCCGCGACGAGGGCCGGCCGGGACCGGGCACCGTGGCCCTGGTCGTCGACGATGTGCTCGACACACCCGCGCTCACCCGGCTGCGCCGGCTGGTGCGCGGCGAAGGCGCGCGCGCCGCGCTCGTGGTGCGTGAGCTGCGGCAGACCGATCTGCTCGACGTGATCGAGTGCGGAGTGGGTGTGATCGTGTGGCGCCGCGAGGCGACCGCGCAGCGCCTGGTGCGGGCCGTGGTCGCCGCCGCACGCGGCGACGGTGATCTGCCCGCCGACCTGCTGGGCAGGCTCATCAACCAGGTAGGGACGCTGCACCGCGGCACTCCTGGTCGCGCCAGTGCTGCCACCACGGGTCTTGCGCCACGCGAGGTGGACATCTTGCGATTGATGGCGGAAGGACTCGACACCGTAGATATCGCGAGCAAGTTGTCCTACTCCGAACGCACTATCAAGAATGTCTTGCACGGGCTGACCACACGACTCCATCTGCGGAACCGGTCGCACGCCGTCGCCTATGCCCTTCGTGAAGGCTACATCTGACCGAACGGGTGATCCGAGGAGGACACGCGGGCATGTGGTGTGCCCGTCCGGCTGCCCCGGCACTCCTGCGTGCCCGGCGGCCGGACCCGGCAGGATGCGCAGAACGGCCCGCGGCGCCCTGGCCGGACGCGCGCGGGCGGCCAGGCACAGCGGACGAAGCGGGAGCGCGACGGTGATCCACGAGGTGGACGGTGTCCTCAACAAGCTGATCGCGGCAGGCCAGCTGGCCGATTCCGAGATCGAGGTCTCCTTCGACTCGCCCACCCGCGACTGGGCCGCCCGCCGCAACGCGCCCACCATCAACGCCTACTTGTACGACATCCGGGAGGACGTGACCCGCCGGCAGCGCGGGCACACCCTGGTCCGCGACGAGCAGGACGTGGTGATCAAGCGCCGTCAGCCGCCGCGCTGGTTCCGTCTGTCGTATCTGGTGACCGCCTGGACGAAGCAGGCCCAGGACGAGCACCGGCTGCTGTCGGCCGCGCTGGTCAACCTGCTGCCGCATGAGCTGCTGCCCCCTTCCGACCTGCCGGGCGCACTCGGTGCGCTGGGCCTGACGGTGCCGCTTTCGGTGGCGAACATCACTACGGAGGCGCGTTCCCTGGCCGAGATCTGGAGCGCGCTCGGCGGCGAACTCAAGCCGTCCATCGACGTGGTGATCACCGTGCCCTTCCCGGCGTACCCCGAGTACGACGCGGGTCCGCAGGTCACGGAGGGCGCGGCGGTCCGGGTCCGCAGCATCGACGGCGAGCCCGCCGAGCCGGAGCAGCGCGCGCACCGCCCGCACCACATCGCCGCGGCACGCAAGAACCGGACGACGGGCACGGCACGATGACGGCTGCCCCGTCCGAGGCCGACGCGGCGCGGCGGCACCGCCGCGCAGATCCCGCCGACGCGCTCCTGAGCCGCCTGGCTCGGCTGCGCCGCGACGTCGCTCACCTCGTCGAGGCACGCTCCGCCGACGATCCGACGGCCGCCGACCCGTTGCGCGGTCTGTATCTGTCGGGCGAAGCGGTGCAGCACCTGCTGCGGTCCGCACCGCCCGAACCGGAGCCCGCCGCGGACACCGCCGCATCGCAGGGCGCACCCGAGGCGGCGGCGGGCGGCGCGGACGGTGCCGGGGAGGATACGGCGGAGGACGATCCGGTCGTCCGCCTCGCCACGCGGCTGGGCCTGACGCGTTTCGACGCGGCCGTGCTGCTCATCGCCGCCGCACCCGACCTGGACCGCGGCTTCGAGCCGCTGTACGGCTACCTCAACGACGACGTCAGCCGCCGCCGGGCCACCGTGGGGCTCGCGCTGGATGTGCTGGGCGTGCCGGAGCACATCGCCGAGGCACGCGCCCGTTTTCACCCCCGGGCGCCGTTGGTCGCGTTCGGGCTGCTCGCCGTGGAGGAGCCGGAACGGCCGTTTCTGAGCCGCTCGCTGCGGGTGCCCGACCGGGTCACCGCGCACCTGCTCGGCGACGGCAACCCTGACGCGGCGCTCGCCGACCACCTGCGGCTGCCGGCCCGCCCTCCTGCCGCCCTGGACACCGACCGTGACGAGGCGTCGGCCCGCTTCGTGGACCGGCTGGCCGGTCTTTTCGCGGCGGACCCGGCGCCGGCCGTCTACCTGCGCGAGGGCCACGAGGACGACGGGCTCGCCTACGCGTCGGCCGCCCTGCACGCCGCCCGAGTCCCGGCGCTGTGCTTCTCCGGTCCCGCCGGCCTGATCCCTGACGTGCTGCGCGAGGCCAGGCTCCGCGGCCGGGCCCTGGTGGTGTCCGGGCTGCCCAAGGACCCCGCGGACCTGGTGCGGACGCTGGTGACGGCGGCCGATGTGCCCGTGCTCATCATCGGCGCGCGGCCCTACGACCCCGAGTGGTGCGAGCATGCGCCGCTCGTCCTAGAAGCGCCGCGGTGGCGCGCCGGAGCGGCGGCCGCCGTCTGGTCGGCCGCGCTCGGCGAGAAGCCCGGCTTCGATCTCGCGGCCACCGTCGCGCCGTACCGGCTCGGCAGCGAGGCCATCGTCCGCGCCGCGCACACCGCGCAGCACCTCGCCGTGTTCGACGGCACACCGCTGAGCCCCGCGCACCTGCGCCGGGCTGCCCGCCAGCAGTCCGCGTCCGGTCTTGAGCAGCACGCCCGCCGGATCCGCCCGGACGTCGACTGGAACGACCTGGTGTTGCCCGACAAGCCCCTCGCGCAGCTGCACGAACTCGCCCTGCGCGCCCGGCACCGCGACCGGGTCCTCGGCGACTGGCGGCTCAGCGCGGGCGGTGGGCGGGGCCGCGGTGTGCTGGGGCTCTTCGCCGGCGAGTCCGGCACCGGCAAGACGCTCTCCGCGGAGGTGGTCGCCGCCGAACTCGGGCTCGACCTCTATGTCGTCCAGCTGTCGTCCATCGTGGACAAATACGTCGGCGAGACGGAGAAGAACCTCGAACGGATCTTCACGGAGGCCGACCGCACGGACGCGGTGCTCCTCTTCGACGAGGCCGACGCGGTGTTCGGCAAGCGGTCGGAGGTGAAGGACGCGCACGACCGGTACGCCAACCTGGAGAGCGCCTACCTGCTCCAGCGCCTGGAGTCCTTCGACGGCATCGCGCTGCTCACGACCAACCTGCGGGCCAACATCGACGACGCGTTCACCCGGCGCCTCGACCTGGTGGTCGACTTCCCGTTCCCGGACGCCGGGCAGCGGCTCGCCCTGTGGCGGCACAGCCTGTCCGGCGTACCGGTCGCTGAGGGCGCATTCGACGGTCCTGACGGCCTTGGCGTTCTTGACACTCTGGCCGAGGGGTTCGAGCTGGCGGGCGGTTCCATCCGCAGCGCCGTGGTCACCGCCGCCTACCTCGCGGTCGGCCGCGGCAGCGAGGTGACGGCGGCCGAACTGCTGGAGGGCGCCCGCCGCGAGTACCGCAAGGCGGGCCGTCTGGTGCCCGGCGAGGGCAGCTGGTAGACGGCACGGCACCTGGTGGACGCTACAAAGGCGGGCCACCGGGTCGACCCGGTGGCCCGCCTTCGCCAGGTGCCGCTGCCACGGCAGGAACGGCGCCGCTCGGTTCTACGTGGGGTTGTCGATCCGCCACTCGCGGTCATCGTCGTTGGAGCACGTATGGATGGTCAGCGGTGTGTTGTCGCCGCCGTCGCCGTAGCCCTTCACTTGCAGGCACATGTTGTCGCTTGCGTAGTTGCGGATCCACAGGCCGCCGTCCGCCTGCTTCGCGATCCACCAGAGCTGGTTGTCCGCGGTGGTCTTGTCGCAGGTGAACTCGCCGATCGGCGTGTCGAGGGGCCGCCCGCCGTACTCGCCGAGGTCCATGCAGAGCTCGTCCTTGACGTTCTGGATGACGAACAGGGGACTGCCACCGGGGCCCTGGTCCGAGTAGTCGACCACCAGGTTCCACAACTGGTTGTCCTGATCGCTGCCGTTGCAGGTGAACTCCTGCACCGCGTCGTTGATCTTGCCCTTGTCATTGCCCGCGAGGTCGGCGCACTTCTTGGTCGTGGTGTTGCGCAGCAGGACCCTGCTCGCGGGCACCAACGGCTTCGGCTTGCTCTTCTCGCCCCCGCCGCCGCTCCCGCCCGCCGGGGCCTGGGACTGGGCGGGGGGCGGTGTGGTGACGGGGGGTGGCGCGACCGGCGGTGGTGTCGTCGGGGCCAGGGTCTGGCCGGCTTCCACCGGTTTCTCTCTGGCACCGCTGGCGACCTGCGGCTTGTAGGCGATCCACAGCATCACGCCGGTGAGTGCCAGGGCGGTGATGATGCCGAGGAAGGTGGCGAGCCAGCGGGGCAGGAAGCCGCGTTGGAGGTAGGTGCCTTCCACCGGTACCGGCGGGATGCCGGAGCGCTGCACGGCGAGCGTGTAGGGCCGCTGCTCCTTCGGTCCGAACCAGATGATCTTCCGCGGCTTGAGGGTGGTCTTCACGAACGCCGCGCGGCCTGGCTCGATCTGCACGCTGCCGGGGTGGATGTCGTACGAGAGGTGGTCGCCGTTGTCGCTGCCGCTGATGGAGGCGGTGATCTTCGTGTTGCCGAGGTTGTCGACCGCCAGGCGCGGCCGGCCGCGGAAGCGGCCCTTGACGGTGGGCGGCACGATCTCGGCGCGCACCTCGGTGAACGGTGTGATGGTGAGGTTGCCCTCCGGGACGGTGGTGGCCTCCGGGTGCTCGGTGGGCGTGATGCGGACCGCGTACGGGTTCGGGCCCGCGGTCGCGTCCGGGGTGCGCGGCGGGGAGAACGTCAGGTCCACGGTGCCGGTCGTGCCGGGATACAGCCGTAGGCTGACCGGTTCGACGATCGTCCAGGGCGCCACGGGGCCGACGGGTTCGAAACGGTACTCGTCGACGACGTCGCCGGTGTTGCGCAGCCGCAGCTGTACGCGCGTGCTGCCGCCTGCGTCGACGGTGGCGGAAGAGGGTTCGAGGGCGGTCCAAAGGCTCACACGGCCACGTTAGGACCGCCACGGTGGCGGCACCGCAATAAGCCGGGCACACGCAGTGCCCGAAAGAGCAGAGGCGATGCCCTTCTGTGCCGCCCTGCCTGGTGGCCGCTGCGCGACCTCGGCGCGGCGCCTCAGCGCATGTCGGGGACTTCGGCGTTGTCCCGGGTGATGTTGTTGCGCCGATCGTGGGCCTCGCGGGACAGGCTCCGCAGGTAGCGGTAGGTCTCCGTCTCGTGGACCGCGCTGCTGTGCATGTACTGGAGCATGTCGGCGAGCACGGTGTCGTAGTGCACGGCCGGTCCCGATCCCTGGGCGTAGTCCAGGCGGCCCGTCAGGTGTGCGCGCATCCTGGCGTCGAGTCCGGGGTCCCGCTCGATGATGCCTCGCGCGTGATCGAGGTTCTGGTCAGCGCGCTGGACCTGCCGGCCCATCGAGGCGATGACGGGTTCGCCTTCCGCACCCTCCTCGGTCGGCAGGTGGAAGTTGTTGAAGGCCAGGAACGCCTGGGGGTCCGAGGGCCGCCGGTAAGTGTGGTCCGACCGGACGTGGTGGGCCTCGTGCAGCATGCTGGCGGTCGCGAAGTGCCGCGCGTCGGTGGTGTCACCGTTGTACGGGTTGTCGACGTATGCGGGGTCGTAGGTGATGCGATGACCCTGTCCCGGCGCGAAGTGCGCCTGTGCGGGCTGCCCGCTGTCCGTCTCGACCAGCGGCACGGTGCTCAGCTGCTGGTCCGCCTCGTCCCACAGCTCGTTCAGATGCGAGTCGCTGCTGGAGTCGCGGCGCAACGGTGTCCCGCCGGCCTTGCGGACGGCCTCGTCGGCCCACCTCCTGCCGCCCAGCTTCGACATCGGGATCCACTCGCCCTCTTCCTCACGGGTACGCGTCCTGCCCCGTTGTGCGGGGTCGGGGGCCCGCTGGACGGAGACCGCGGGCTGCGCCGTGCCGTGCACGCGCACTTCCTGCTCCAGCGCCCGGGTCACGGCCGCGTTGCCCGCCCGACGCTGGAGGTTCAGCACCGCGGCGGCGCGCGGTGCGACGGGCGCCGCCAAGGGCCCGGTGGCGCGGTGCGGCGCACGCAGCGGCGTGGCGCGCCCCGGGGCCGTCGTCGACTCGTCATGTGCGTGCACCGCGCGCATCCCCTGCCTGTTGCTCACCGGGCATCCGTGGATCTCGTTCAGGCTCGCACCCTGGTCGCGGCGCTGCCGAGAGTCACACGGGCAGCGCCTGTGCACTTGCGGGCAGTGCGCCCGCCGGACCGGAGACGGGCGGGTCTATGCGCTGCGGCCGGTGCCCACAGGCGGGCGGGTGGGGCTACTAGTCGTACCTGCGGGACCTGCGGTAGCTGCTACTGCTGTAGTCGTCGTCGAGATAACTGCTGCTCTTGTAGTTCTCGCTGAAGCTGTAGGAAGGCTTGTCGTCGTCGTCGAGGTAGCTGTAGGGCTTGTCGTCGTCGAGGTAGCTGTAGGGCTTTTTGTCGTCGAGGTAGCTGTAGGAGGGCTTGTCGTCGTCGAGGTAGCTGTAGGGCTTTTTGTCGTCGAGGTAGCTGCTGCTCGTGCCGGTCTTGGCCAGGTATTTCAGCTTGTCGTAGCTGTACCCGTCTCCGTAGCCACCGTCTCCGTAGGACGACTCCGGGATGCGCAGAGGGCTGGCGCTGCGGTCGCGTACGTCGGGGTACGAGCTGAGTTTCGCCCCGGATGCGGCCATGTCGTAGGACGACGTCGACCAGGCGAAATCGTCGCTCCTCTCCTTTCCCAATCTGCCGCGTGTCGGATAGTCATCGAACCGGGTCGCTCCGTACCTGTCCAGGATGCTCTGCTCCTGCTCCTCGGATTGCCAGCCCTCCCGCATCGTCGTGCGAGTGAGCTGCGCCCCGGCCTGGTCCTGCGGCCTCAACGAGCTCCCTGGCTGCCGGTCGCCGTATTCATCGTAGAAAGGGGTGCGCTGATTGGAATCCAGCATGAAGTTGAAGCTGTCATCCGCGATCTCGCCTACTTTGGTCCCGGTCGTACTGTGCCATTCATCTGTGTTGTATTCAATTTGATTACTGAGGACCGACTTACCGGGTTCGTCATCAAACAGGTAGCTCTCTTGCCGCCTGCGAAATGATTCGCCGGTATATCCGGTCGGCCCGACTGTGACGCTACTACTGCCGGTTCCGGGATGTATCCGGTGTGAAGGCTTGTCCTCGTAGTACGACGGCAGCTCGCCGACGTGTCGCGTGTTCTTCCTGCGAGATATTCCGGAGTAACGCGCCGTGGAATCCACGGCCGACACGTGCTCGTCCTCGTAATCTTTTCTACGGAAATCGGAGCCGTGCCGCGCTTCGAGTCGCTTCCTCTCGTCGTAGCCGTACGTACCCGGTGCGTACCGGGACCCTCTTGGCATGCGTTGCACGGGTACGGCGCCGGACGCTCCCGCCGGGGTGGCGCTGTCGCCGCTGACGGGCCGGGCAGCGGGGTCCGTGGTGGGTGCCGAGACGTCTTTCAGCTGGTGGGCCAGCGCCTCCGCCTCGTTCTCGTGCCGGTCGCCTTCGGCGGAGAGGTGGATTCCGGCGCCGTTGTCGGCGCCTTCGACGGGGCCGCGTTGCTGCTGCCAGGTGTGGACGAGTTCGTGGAGGACGGTGTGTTCGTCGTGGCCGCCGTCGCCGAGGACGATGTGGCGTCCTGAGGTGTAGGCGCGGGCGCCGAGTTCGGCTGCCGACCGGCGTGCGGCGAGACCGGAGTGGACGCGGACGTCGCTGAGGTCGGTGCCCAGGCCCTGTTCCGCCTTGGCGCGGATGGCGGGGTCCACGGGGGCGCCGGAGGACTGCTGGAGGACGCCGACGACCGCGTCCTGTGAGACGGGCTGGTCGTGTCCGCAGCCGGCACCGTGCACATGCTGCTCCTGGTCCTGCTCCAGGGCGCTGGTCACGGCCGTGTTGCCCGCCAGCCGTTGCAAGGACGTCAGCCCGCTCGGCGAGGCCAGGGCGGCGGCACGCGGCAGGGGCCCGCGCCGGGCGGCCCGCGCGTTGCGGATCGCGAGCCCCGTCGTGGCGGCCTGGTCGTTGTGTCGCTCCTGAGCTCGCACGGTGGTACCTCGATGGTCAGGGTGTGGTGGGCGGGTGGGCGTCAGTAGGTCGGCGGAGACGGTCCTGCGACGGCGCGCGATGGACGCAGCGGCGCGGTGCGCCCCGGGGTCTTCGCGGCTTCGTCGAGTGCGTGCACCCCGCGGCTCCCCTGCCTGTCGCACACCGGGCATTCATGGATCTCGGTCAGGCTCGCATCCCGGCTGCGCCGCCGCCGAGAGTCACAAGGGCAGGGTCTTTGCACGAGTGGGCACTTCACGTGCCCGCGGGCCAGAGACGGGCGGACCTTACCGCTACGGCCGTGACACCCGAGGCTTACAGGGGTACCGGTGGATTACCCCCGAGGAGAGCGAAGCATGCCGTCCTACCTTTCGCCAGGCGTCTACGTCGAGGAGGTGGCCAGCGGCTCGCGCCCGATCGAGGGAGTGGGCACCTCGGTCGCGGCCTTCGTCGGGCCTCGCCCCGACGGGCCCGCTCAACGAGCCGACGCTGGTGACCAACTGGAGCCAGTACGTCGCGTCCTTCGGCGAGTTCACCGACGGGTACTACCTCGCGCACTCCGTCTACGGCTTCTTCAACAACGGCGGCTCCGCCGCCTACGTCGTGCGCGTCGGCGGTTCCGCGGACGGCACCCGGCGAACGGCAGCGCACCGGCCGCGGTGGCCGCGTCCGCCCGTGCGGCGCTGCCCGCGGGCGAGCCCGCGCAGCTCGGCACGTTCGCCGTGTCGCGGCCGTGGCCCGCACGGCGACCGCTGAGCGTCGAGGTCGCCGACCCGGAGGGCGAGGGCCCCGCGGAGCGGTTCAAGCTGATCGTCAAGGACGGCGGCAAGGCCGTCGAGACGCTTCGACGTGACCGCCAAGAAGGGCAAGCGCAACTACGTCGTCACCCAGGTCAAGGAGCGCTCCAAGCTCATCGCCGTGGCCGAGGCCGCAGCCGCCGCGCAGCTGGCCCGCCCGGAGAACCAGACGGTCGCGCTGGCGGCGCCCGCCGCCGCCCCCGCCGCCCCGGTCCCGGCGGGCGCCGTCGCAGCCCCGGCCCGGCCGAGTACCTCGGCGACTCCGCCGACCGCACCGGCTTCGGCGGCCTGGAGGCGGTCGACGAGATCTCCATGGTCGCGGTGCCCGACCTGATGGCCGCCTACCAGCGCGGCGCGATCGACCTGGAGGCCGTCAAGGCCGTCCAGCTCGGTCTGATCGCGCACTGCGAGCTGATGGGCGACCGGGTCGCCGTCATCGACCCGCCGCCGGGCATGAACGCCCGCCAGATCCGCGTCTGGCGCCAGGAGACGGCCGGCTACGACTCCAAGTACGCCGCCCTCTACTACCCGTGGGTCAAGGTCTTCGACCCGGCCACCGGACAGACCCGGCTGATCCCGCCGAGCGGCCACATCGCCGGCATCTGGGCCCGCAACGACTCCGAGCGCGGTGTGCACAAGGCGCCCGGCCAACGAGGTCGTCCGCGGCGCGGTCGACCTGGAGATCCAGATCACCCGCGGCGAGCAGGACCTGCTCAACCCGATCGGCGTCAACTGCATCCGCGCCTTCCCCGGCCGCGGCATCCGCGTCTGGGGCGCGCGCACCCTCTCCTCCGACCCGGCCTGGCGCTACCTCAACGTCCGCCGGTACTTCAACTACCTGGAGGAGTCGATCCTGCTCGGCACCCAGTGGGTGGTGTTCGAGCCGAACGACCACGCGCTGTGGGCCCGTATCCGGCGCAACGTCTCGGCGTTCCTGGTCAACGAGTGGCGCAGCGGCGCGCTGTTCGGCGCAGCAGCCGGAGGACGCCTTCTACGTCAAGTGCGACGCGGAGACCAACCCGCCGGAGTCGGTCGACGTGGGCCGGGTCGTCTGCGAGATCGGCATCGCGCCGGTCAAGCCCGCCGAGTTCGTGATCTTCCGGCTGGCCCAGTTCTCCAGCGGCAGCGGCGAGCTGGAGGAGTAGACGCGGCCCGGCCGCTCCGCTCGCCGTACAGCCGAGCCAGACGCCGTCCTAGACAGGACGAACAGCACATGAGTCTCCAGCCGGGTGACGCCCTCACCTCACACAATTTCGGCCTTCAGATCGACGGCGTCATGGTCGAGTACCTGCGCCGAGGTCAGCGGCCTCACCATGGAACAGGACGTCATCGAGTACCAGCAGGTATCGCGCCCAACGGCCAGAAAGTCATCAAGAAGCATGCCGGGCGTGAAGAAGGACGGGACCTGCACGGTCGTCCGCGGCATGACCCAGTCGGCGGCCTTCACTCAGTGGATCAATCGAGTCGATCGCCGGTCAGATGGCAACGGCCCGCAAGAACGCCACCATCATCATGATGGACTACCAGAACAACCCGGTGAAGCGTTACAACCTGCGCAACGCCTGGTGCCAGCAAGATCGACACCAGCACGGTGAAGGCCGGCGAGGCGTCCGCGCTGACCGAGACCGTGACCATCACGTTCGAAGAACTGGTCATCGAATAATGCGCCGCAGCGCTGTCCGGGCGGCAGGCACCGGCACACTGCTCGCCGACGGCGTGCCGGCCACCGCACCCGGCCCGCACGCCGCGGCGCCGGGTGCCGAGCCCGCAGCGCTCGGCGCCGAACAGCCGGTGCTGCGTGCGGATTCCTCCGCACACCACACCGAACCCCATGTGCTCCAGACCGAGTTCCCTTTCGAGCTGCCGCGCGGCTACGTCGACGAGTCGGGCACCGTCCACCGCGACGGTGTGATGCGGCTTGCGACGGCACGGGACGAGCTCGATCCCGCTGCGGGACGTGCGGGTCAAGGAGAACCCGGCGTACCTGTCGGTGGTGCTGCTGGGCCGGGTGATCACCCGGCTCGGCACGCTGGCGATGGTGCACGACGGCATCGTGGAGAACATGTTCGCCTCCGACCTGGCGTTCCTCCAGGACTTCTACCGCCAGATCAACGCGGAGGGCCACACCCAGGCCGCCGTGGAGTGCCCGCACTGCGCGCAGTCGTTCGAGGTGGAACTCGGCGGGAGCCGCCTGGGGGAATCGTGACGTACGCGACCGACCGGCTGCACGAGGAGATCGCGTACGTCGCCTACCACTTCCACTGGAGCCTGGCGGAGATCCTGGACCTGGAACACCACGACCGCCGCCGCTACGCACGGGAGATCACTTCCCTGGTGACACGGGACGGGACGGAGGGCTGAAGCGGTGGGCTTCTGGGACCGGTTGCGGGGCCGCACGGCCGACGCCGCGAAGGCACCTGCCGGTGAGACGGCTGCGGCGAGCGCCGCGCCCGCGAGCGGGATGAGCACGGTGCACGACGCGGGTTCGCCGGATGCGGCTGCCGGCGCCGAGCGCAGTGCTGCCGACCCGCGGAGTGCTGCCGCGGCGCGAGACGTTCCGGTAGCGGCGGCCGGGCCCGGGTGGTCCGGTCTGCCGCCGATCCGGGCTGCCTTCGCCACGGGGCGGCCCGCTGTGGCGGACGCCGGGTTCGGCGGGCGGCTGACGTCGTGGCAGAACCCGTCGTTCACGGGCCCGCGCTCCCTGTCCGTGCTCGACGGGCAGGCCAGCGCCGGGCTCGGCAGCGGCACGCTCGGAGCGCCCGGCTCCGCCTCGCCGATCGGCGGTGCGGCACCGGCAGCGGTGCGGCCCGCCGCGGTGCCGCTCCGGGCGATCCCGCCGCGTGATCCGGTCGTGCCGACCGGCCGCACCGGCACGGGCGCGCAGGCGGCGCCCGTGCCGGTGACATCGCGTGGCACGGCGGCGCGGACGGCTCCGTCCGCGGCCCGGAGCGCGCCGGGACCAGGCCCGATGAGCCCGCAGGCCCCCACGGGCGGGCCCTTCCCGGCGGGCGCCCCAGGCGCGATGCCGTCGACCGGCCTTCCCAGCATGCCGCCCGCCCCAAGCCCGCTGGCCACCGGCGGCCCGTCGTTCGGCCCCGGCCCCCAAACCACCGCCGCCCCCGCGCCCGGCGCCCCGGCCCCGTTGCGTCCGGCGGTGACCGCCCGACCGATCGCCACTCCTGCCCCGACGGCAGGGACCGGCTCGCCGGCCACGGCGCCTGCCGCCGTGGTGCAGCGCCGCGTGCTGCCCACTGTCCGACCGGCGCCCGTGACCGCGCAGGGCACGCCGCGCACGGCGCCGACCGCGAGCCGCCCGACGACCGGCCCGGCACCTGTCTCACCGGTGGCTCCCATGCCCGCACCGCACGACAGCGCACCGGCCGCGCGCGCGAGCGCGGCAGCAGCGCACGGAAGCAGTGGTGGCACGGCTGCCCGGCCCGCCTTTGCCGCCCCGGACACCGGTGCCCCGCCCGTGTCCGACGGCGCGCGGCCCGGTCACGGCGCCGCTCCGATCGCCGGTCTGCCGACCGCCGGCCCGTCGGCACCGGGCGCTCGGCCCGCCGCCGCCCTCCCGTCCGAGGTGCAGAACGCGACGGTCACCGGTCCCGCGGCACGGTCCGGCGGGCTCGGTGCGCCGATTTTGCGCGGCGGTCGTGCGGTGGGCGATGCCACGGTGGCGGCAACCGGCGCAGCGGACGGCGCAGCGGTTAAGAGCGGCGCGGCGCGGCACCGCGGCACAGGACCGCACGGCGGCCCGCCCGCCGCAGCCGTGTCTGCCGCGGACGTAACGGCAGCCACCGACGCGGCCCCTGTACACAGCGGTGCCTCCGGAACCGGCGGCGCTCCGTCTCCGTCCGTCGGCCCGTCCACACCGGGCGGCTCTGCCACACCGAACTCCGCTCCCGCATCCCGTTCCCGTTCTGGTGCGGCCGGTGGCGCTGCGGCACCTCCGGCGACCGGCGCGGCGCCTGTGACGCCCAGCGCCGCACCACCGGTGCCACGTGCCGCAGGTGCGCCGCCCGGGAGTCCCGGCAGATCAGGGCCCGTCGAGGGCCGTTCCACCAGTCCCGCAGCCGTTTCCCCAGCGGCGCGCGGGACTTCGGGTGCGTCTGGTGGCCCGGTCGTCGGCTCCGATGACGCAGGACTCCCCGTTCAGCGGGCAGCCGTGCGTCACACGGAAGCCTCGGCGACCGGCCGCCGACGCATCTGGGCCGGCCCGACGGCGTCCGCGCCCGAGCGCCGTCCGGTCTCTCCCGAGGCTCCCTCCGGCGGCCTGACGGCACCAGCCGGCCGCCCGTCCGGCGGCACCTCAGCCACTCCGGTCCCGCCCGCCGCGGCACCCACCGGCCGTGCATCCGTTCCTGCGCAACTTCCTGACATACCGTCAGTTCCCACCGTGGCCTCCGGCACGCAGGGCAGCACGGCGCCCGGCGCCGCAACTCCCGCAACTTCCGCAGCCCCGGCCACCGGTGCCACGCCTGCGCACACAGCCGACTCCGGCCGCACCGGGACGGCCGGCGGCTCACCGGCCGCCGTGCGGCCAACGGCACCCGGCGTACCGGTCGCCGTGCAGCGTGCGGCCGTCCACCGGCCGTCACCAACGCCAACGGTCCAGCCCGCCACGCCGTCCGCCGCACCGCGCACCACCACGACCCGCGCCACGGACGGCCCGCGCCCGCCCGCCGCCCCGGCAGCCTCGGGTCACCGCACGCCACCGGCCACCGGCACCCCGCTGCCCGCCACGCCTCCGTCGGCCCCCGGCGCCGTCGTCCCGCCGATCCGCACCAGTGCGCATCCCGCCGACCCGCCCGCCGGTCCACCGGCCCCCGCCGCCCAGCCGCCCGCGGCCCGAGCCGACACGTCCACAGCGTCCCAGGCCTCGCACCCGACGCCCGTCGTCCAGCGCAAGGCCACCGGCTCCGCGGTCACGCCCAGCCGAGCCCCGGCACCCGTCACCCCAGGGCCGACTCGCCGCACCGGCCTCGGCGCACCCCTCACCGTCCGCCCTGCTCCGGCCCAGACCCCGGCACACACCACCCCGACCGAACCCAAGGGACCCACCGGCCCCGCGGGCACCCCGGCACCCCCGACGCCACCGCCAGCAGCTCCCCTACCCTCGTTCCCGTTCTCCACCGCCGCCCCGATATCCCCCGGCGCCACCCTGCCCGCCCCCGCCAGCTCGCCCCCCGCACCCGCTCCCACCTCGCTTCCCGTCGTCCAGCGCCGCACCACACGCTCCGCGGCCGTTCCCCTGCGCAGCCCCGCGCCGGCAGACGGCATCGCACGCCCCGTCACCCGCATCACCCCGGCTGCCACCCCGCCTCCGGTGCCGATGCCGACCCCGGCGCGACCGGTCCAGGCCGCCCCCGCGGCCCCCGTTGCCGTCCCCGTCCAGCGCTGTGCCGCACCGCCCGCGAGCACGCCGCCGAAATCCCTGCCGCCGGCCGGGGGCCCTCCTGGGCAGGCGCCTTTGCTGACTCGCAGCGCGGAACCCCCGGCCTTCGACGCAGCAGCCGCGACCGGGCACGCGGCAGCCGCCGCCGGCGGGTTCGACCCGCTCGGGCTCACCGACTTCCAGCTGGACGCGCTGGTGCGCAGGCTCGTCGACCCGCTCACCCAGGCGCTCCGCACCGATCTGCGGCTCGACCGCGAACGCATCGGAAGGCTCCGCGACCCGCGTCGCTGACCGGCCGTCCCCGACCAGGCACCTCCACCGGCCGCGCACCACGGGCGACCGGTACGAAACAGCAGAAAGGCCCCACCCGTATGGCTCGCCTCGATCCGGGCTCCACCATCTGGTTCACCCTGTCCATCGACGGAGAGAGCCTCGGCTACTTCAACGGGTGCGAGGGGCTTGCGTCCCAGGTTGAGGTCGAACAGCGCCAGGAGGGCGGCAACAACGGCTTCGTCTGGCAGCTGCCGACCCGCGTCACGTTCTCCACGATCCGGCTGACCCGTCCGCTCACCCCGGACACCACCAAGGTCGCCAAGTGGATCTCGTCCGTGCAGACCGGCATCAAGCGGCCCACGGCGCAGATCGTGGCGCTGCGCGCGGACGGCTCCGAGGTCGCCCGCTGGGGCCTGATCGATGTGCTGCCGGTGAGCTGGACGGGGCCGACGCTGAACCCGGAAAGCCCGGCCGTCGCCACGGAGGTCCTTGAGCTCACCCACCACGGGTTCACGGACTGAAGGGCTCGATACCACCCATGGCGACCAACAGTAAGGGCGCGGGCAAGAGCCTCGTGCGCGCCAGCCTCGCACATCCACGAGCCGCCGGCCGGGGACAGCACCACGCCGGGCGGGCTCATCAGGACCTTCAACTTCGGGTTCAATCCGGCGCAGCTCTCGCTCAGCCGCCGTGCCCAGTGGATTGCCTCGGCGTCCAAGGTGGAACGGAGCGGCCCGGTGCCGGAGTTCCTCGGCTCCCGAGCCGCGCGAGATGCACGTCGAGATCTTTCTGGACTCCTCCGACAAGCCGTCGGCCAACACGGTGCTGAAGAACGTGGAGGCGCTGCTGTCGTGCTGCGAGACGACGCTGAAGAGCATTGCCGCAAGCAGCCGTCGCCGCCGTGGGTGGTGTTCCAGTGGGGCTCCTTCTCCACGGCCCGGTTCACCGCATACGTCAGCTCGGTCGACGCCACGTACTCCCTGTTCGGGACCACCGGTGTGCCGATCCGCGCCACCTGCAGCTGCGCCTGCACGAGATCCCGAGCAAGACCCTGGGCCAGAACCCGACGTCCGGCGCGCTCACCGCGCGGCGCGTACACCGGGTGGTGGCCGGTGACTCACTCCAGTCGCTGGCCTGGCGCGAGTACGGCGACGCCAGCCGCGTGGCGGTCCATCGCCGAGGCCAACGGCATCGACGACCCGTGCCGGCTGAAGACCGGCACCGAGCTTGTGCTGCCCGCCGCCGAGGAGGTGCGTTTCTGATGGTGCAGTACGCGTTCTCCAACGTCATGGACGTGCGGATCGGCGGCGCCAAGCTGCCTTCGGACGCCGCGCGGGCACTCGTCGACGGCTGGGTCGATCAGGGCGTCGGCGTGCCGGCCGCTTTCCGGCTCACCTTCCGCGACACGTACCGCAAGCTCCTCGGCAAGCTCGAGCATCAACTTCGGCACCAAGGTGGTGATCGCGCCGGTCGTCCGACGGCAAGGGCGCCTCCGATCCGCTGCTGACCGGCGAGGTCACCGGCCTGGAGGCCGACTACGACGGCACCGGCACCTTCGCCGTCGTCCGCGGCTACGACCACGGGCACCGGCTGATGCGCCAGCGCCGGGTGGTGGCGTACACGCAACCAGAGCGCGTCCGACATCGCCCGCAAGCTGGCCGCGCAGGACGGTGTGCCGATCGGCAGGATCGAGCCGACGAAAACGGTGTACGAGTTCATCAGCCAGGCGCAACGTCACCGACTGGGACTTCCTGGCGCGGCTCGCGGACGAGAACGAGATGGTGATGTCCGTCGACGCCAAGGGCAAGTTCCAGTTCGTCAAGCCGAAGCCGGCCTCCGGCGCGCCCTCGCCCGACACGGACGGCGACAAGAGCCCGTTCGTCCTCCATGCGCGGCCACGACATCCTGCGGCTGCGGACCGCCGTCACCGCCGCCGACCAGGTCCGCACGGTGGAGACACGCGGCTGGGACGTCACCACGAAGCGCACCCTCACCGCCACCACGACGGCCACCTCCAACCCCGGCATCGACATCGGCACCACACCGGCCAAGGCAGCCGGCGCCGTTCCCGACGGCCAAGCTGGTCGAGACCCGCACGCCGTACGACAAGCAGGCCGAGGTGAAGTCCGCCGCCGCCGCGCTCGCCGACGATGTCACCTCCTCCTTCGCCGAGCTGGAGGCCGTGGTGCGCGGCAACCCGAAGCTGCGGCCCGGCGTCCCGGTGGCGCTCGCCGACGTGGGCACGCCGTTCGAGGGCAAGTACACCGCGACCGTCCGTGCGGCACATCTTCGGCGACGGCCGGCACTACGAGACATGGGTGACGGTCAGCGGGCGCCAGTGGCGTTCGCTGTACGGGCTCGCCTCCGGCGGCGCAGCCGCGGCCGGCTGCGCGGCTGCACAGCGTGGCCAACGCGCTGGTCACCGATGTACAGGACCCGCTGAAGCAGGGCCGGGTCAAGCTGCGGTTCCCCTGGCTGGACGACACCTACGTCAGCGACTGGACGCGGACCGTGCAGCTGGGCGGGGTGCGCGGCGGCGGGGTCTTCCCGATGGACGTCGGCGACGAGGTGCTGGTCGCCTTCGACCGCGGCGCCCTGGACCACCCGTTCGTCATCGGCGGCGCTCTACAACGGCAAGGACAAACCGACCCAGGTCAAGGACGTGCCGCTGCACAGCACGCGCGCGGCAGGCCAGCCGGCACACCGTCTCCGACCGCGCCGGCAACCGGCTCGACCTGCTCGGACCAGCAGAGCGCGGGCGGCAAGCAGGGTGTGCGGCTGGCCAGCGGCGACGGCAAGCTCACCGTCCACCTCGACCGGAGCAACACCGAGATCATCGTGGACAGCGAGGGCGCGGTGAGCATCAAGGGCAGCAGGTCGGTGTCGGTCGAGGCGGGCACCGATCTGACGCTGACCGCGCGCCGGAACCTGACCATCAAGAGCGGCGGCCGCATGCGACATCCGGGGCGGCGCCATGGTCAACATCGCGTCCACGGGCGCGCTCTCGCTGGACGCGACGGCCGCGCTGAACATGAAGGCGCGTTGGCAACGTGATGCTCAGCGCGAGCCGCGACGGTGCAGGTCAACGCGGTGGCCAACGTCAGCATCCGGGCCGTCACGCGTGCCGATCATGGGCGTGCTGACCTCCAACGGAATGCCCGTGATGGTGGTGCCGGCATGAGCCGACGACGGACCGCCGTGCACAGGCAGGTGCGGCACTGATGGCCGAGCAGTTCGTCGGGTCCGGCTGGTCGTTCCCGCTGCGCATCGGGCCGACCGGCGGCATCGCCCTGGTCAGCGGCGACAGGAGATCGAGGAGGCGATCCGGCTGGTGCTGTCCACGGCGCCGGGCGAGCGGCCCATGCGGCCGGACTTCGGCTGCGCCATCCACGACCTGGTCTTCGCCCCGGTCAACGAGCAGACCGCCGGGCCGCATCCAGCACGAGGTGTACGCGCAGCCTGGACCGCTGGGAGCCGCGCATCGAGGTCGACGATGTCGAGGTCACCGCGGGCTCGGACCAGAGCGTGCTCTTCATCGACGTGCGCTACACGATCCGCGGCACCAACAACCCGCGCAGCCTCGTCTTCCCGTTCTACGTCATCCCCTCCCACGAGGAGCCGGACGCCCCAGACGGGCCCGGCTCCGCGGAAAGCGACCGCTGATGGCCCTGCCCTCCCCCAACCTCGACGACCGCCGCTTCCAGCAGTTCGTCGACGACGCCAAGCGCTACATCCAGCAGCGCGCCCCGGAGTGGACCGACCACAACGTCTCCGACCCGGGCATCACCCTGGTCGAGACCGTGGCCCACATGGCCGACCAGATCGTCTACCGGCTCAACCGGGTGCCGGAGAAGAACCACCTGGCCTTCCTTGACCTGGTCGGCATCACCCTCTTCCCGCCCTCCGCGGCCCGCACCGACGTCACGTTCTGGCTGTCGGCGCCGCAGGACGAGCCGGTGTCGGTGCCGGTGGGCACCGAGGTGGCCACGGTGCGCACGGAGAGCGAGGAGGCGGTGGTCTTCGCCACCGAGCGCGAACTCGCCGTCGTGCCCTGCGCGTTGGGCCACCTGCTGGTGCAGCGGTCCGGGCGAGCCGGTGACCGACCGGACGCACGGACCTCGCCGAAGGCCGTGACCTGCTCGTGCTTCGCCGAGTCGCCGCGTGCCGGGCGACTGCATGCTGCTCGGGCTGACCGCCGCGGTCCCGCACTGCGCGGTCGTCGCTGCGAGCTGGACAGCCGGGTGGACGGCGTCGGCGTGGACCCGCGGCAGCCGCCGCTGGTGTGGGAGGCGTGGACGGCGGACGGCTGGCGGGCCTGCGAGATGGACAGCGACGGCACCGGCGGCCTCAACCGGCCCGGCGAGGTCGTGCTGCACGTCCCCGGCGGGCACGTGCTGTCCCGCAACGGCGGCCGGGAGGCGGGCTGGCTGCGCTGCCGGGTCACCGAAGCCGCTGCCGGCCCAGCCCTTCTACACCACCTCGCCGACCGTGCGCTCCGCCGACCGCCTTCACCGTCGGCGGCACCACCGGCGTCATGCACGCCGAGACGGTCCGGGACGAGGCGCTCGGCGAGTCCACCGGGCTGCCGGGACAGCGGCTGCGGCTCGCTGCACGCGCCGGTGGTCGGCGACGACCCGCCGCTGCTGCTGCAGACCGCCGAGCACGACGGCTGGTGCGGACTGGCAGGTCGTCCCGCACTTCGCCGCCTCGGGCCCGGACGACCGGCACCTCACCCTCGACGCCGCCACCGGCGAGATCGCCTTCGGCCCCGCGGTGCGCGAACCCGACGGCTCGCTGCGGCAGTACGGCGCGGTCGCCGCCCAAGGGCGCCGTCATCCGCGCGCCGCCGCTACCGCACCGGCGGCGGCCGGGCGGGCAACGTGGCGCGCGGCGCCGTGCAGGTCCTGCGCACCTCCATCCCGTACGTCTCCGAGGTCGTCAACCGGGAGGCGGCGCGCGGCGGGGTCGACGGCGGAGACCGTCGAGGAGGCGAAGGTCCGGGCGCCGATCACGCTGCGCGCCCAGGAGCGGGCGGTGACCCTGCGCGACTACGAGGAGCTGGCCCGCCGCGCCGCGCCCGAGACCGCGCGCATCACCTGCCTGGAGGGCGATCCGGAGAGCGAGCACGGCGCGCACGCGGTACGGGTCCTGGTGGTGCCGCAGGCGGTGCCCGACCCCGGCGGCCGGCTCCGCTTCGAGCAGCTGGTGCCCGGCGACGCGCTGCTGGAGCGCATCACCCGGCACCTCGACGAGCGCCGGCTGATCGGCACGCGGCTCGCGGTCGGGCCGCCGTTCTACCAGGGCGTCACCGTCGTGGCCACGCTGCACGCGTTCCGCGGCGCCGACACCGACCGGGTGCGCCGGGCAGGCCCACGACGCGCTCTACCGCCACCTCGATCCGCTGTCCGGCGGTGCCGGCGGCACGGGCTGGCCGTTCGGGCGTCCGGTGCAGTCCGGTGAGGTCTTCGCGGTGCTCCAGCGGGTGCCGGGCGTGGAGCTGGTCGACGCAGGTGGTGCTGCACCCGGCCGACCCGCTCACCGGCAAACGCGGCGAGGCGACGGACCGCATCGATCTGGAGGCGCCGTCGCTGGTGTTCTCGTTCGACCACCGGGTCCGCGTGATCGGGGACGACACGTCAAATTCTCGGCTCTGAAGGGACCGATTTTGTCATCCGATCCGATGGAGCTGAGATTGCAAGTGGAGCGCGAGTGGCTGTCGCGTGGTCCCCTGCGTCCGGTCCTACCTTGTGGTGGGACTGGGGCGTTTGACTGCGCCCCGCTGCCACACAGCCTCGCCTCGGTGGGCGATGTTGCGGGAGCCATTGTGGTCCGCGTGCAGCACGATCCCGCAGGACCGGCAGGCGAACCGTGCTTGATCCACACGATTGCCACGGTGGATGTGCTGGCACTGGGAGCACTGGCGGGGGGTGTTGCGCGGGTCCACGTGGACCACCGGCACACCCGCCCGCCGTGCCTTGTACTCGACAAAGCTGCCGAGCTGGGCGAAGGCCCAGGAGTGCAATCGTGCCCGCTGGTCTTTCCTGGCCGTAACCCTCTGCCGGATACCACCCAGATCTTCCAGGGCGACACCCCGCGAGGTGCGTTCAGCGGTGTACACAAGCTTCTTGGCAATGATGTGGTTACGCTGGGTGGCGTAGCGGGCCTCGCGGCGGCGGACTGCCTTCAGGCGTCGCTTTGCGCTCTTGGTGCGCTTCTTCTGCAATTTCTGCCGCAGGTCACGCTGCCGCTGCCGGTAGCGGTTGACCTGCCGCCCGGACATGACGATTCCATCCGAGGTGGTGGCGATGTTGACGATGCCGAGATCGACACCGAGAAAGCCGTTCGGCTCGTACACCTCGGGCTCGGGGACCTCGATGGTGGCGATGAGGAAGAACATGCCGTCCCGCATCACCAGATCGGATTCACCCTTGCGGGAGCCGAGCAGCTTCAGCGCCTGGGGAGAACACGCGAACGGGATGCCCTTCAGCCGGCCCGCCAGTGTCCACACGGACACCGTCCGCTGATCAAGGTTCCACGTCAGAATGCGGTCGTCATACGGCTGAGCGGCATCCTCACGAAACTTGATGCACTTGGACTCCTCCACTCTCATCCGCCGCTTCGACCCCACGGGACCGTAATTCCCGGCTCTGACATTGGCCCTGAGCGTGGCATAGGCGTCACACACCTTCTTGACCACCCGCACAACAGGCTGCGCACCAAGACCGAAGTCCGCCCTGAGCCGGTAATACACGGCCTCCTGCAGCACGTTCCGCCGGTCCTTGCCTGTACGGAACGCCACCTCCGACGCCACATTCGCAGCCCGGTTGCACGCACGCAGGGTCGCCGCCAGCGCGTCCGCATCATGAGCGGACGCAGGCAACAACTTCACCTGCGCGACCATTTTCACGCAGAACAACCTAGTACGACTCATTCCAGGACATCAACTCGATGTCCCAGCACGGCCTTTCACTCAGAGGGCGAAACCCCGCACGCTGCCCCGCTACGCGGGAACTTCGATTCCCCCGCAAGCGGGAGGTACCCCCACCCCGCCCTGAAGGACGGGACATCCTCGAAGGAGACAAGGTGAACGCGAACGTCACCCCGGTGGCCGGGCTCGTGGCCCCGGCGGAAAGGACGCTCCGTTGAGAGGTTCCGTGGACGGCCTCGGCTCGTCCCTGCCGATCGGCGCCATGCTGCCCGCGGTCTTCGCCGACGACGACCTGGCGTTGCGGTTCGTCGCCGGTCTCGATGACGTGCTGGCGCCGATCCTGAACGTGCTCGACTGCCTCGACACCTACTTCCGTCCTTCGCTGACGCCGCTGGACTTCACACGATGGCTGGGGACCTGGGTCGGCGCCGAGACCGACGGCACCGAACCGGAGCCGCTGCTGCGCGCCGCGGTGGCCGCCGCGGCGTATCTGCACCGGATCCGCGGCACCCGTCGCGGCCTCGCGGAGACGGTGCGGCTCGCGTTCGGCGTCGAGCCGGAGATCACCGAGAGTGGCGGCGCGCACTGGCATGCCCGCCCGCTCGGTCCGGTCCCCGGAGAGCCCCGTCCACGTCTGCATGTGCACCTGCGCCTGCCCAGACCGACGCCCGCGGACCAGCACCGCCTGGATGCCCTGGTGGCCGCCGCCCGCCCCGCTCATATGCCGTACACGGTCCAGGTGACCGCAGCAGACCGCAACCCACCTACAACGTAAGGACCTCGGAGAGATGACGACCACCCTGAGCTGCGCCGAGTGCGGCACCCGGGCGGAACCGGGCCAGTCGTTCTGCGATGCCTGCGGGGGCGTGCTGAGCTGGACGGAACGGAGCGGCACCCGCAGCGACGCGGGCACCGCAGGACCGGCTCCGGTAGCGGAACCGGCCGCGCCGCACGCCCCGGCCGAGCACGCCGCACCGCACGCACCCTCCGCGCCGTACACACCGCCCCCGGCCGCCGCCCCGCCCGAGCAGAACGGCCCGGCCCAGCACGGCGGGCCGGGCCAGTACGGCAGCCCGGCCTCATACGGCGGCCCGGGCCAGTACGGCGGCAACCCGGGCCACCCGGGCGCGGCCGGCCCGGAGTACGGCCGGGACGCTGCCGCGCCGCAGGCCGCCGCGCCGCCCGCACCCGCTCCCGGTCCGCAGCCGTCCGACACGTCCGGTCAGCCCCACCGCACGCCGGGCTCCGCGCCGCCGCCGGCCGGTGCGGGTGCGCCCGCCGGACCGGCCGACGGCTGGGTGGCCTACGGCCCGCAGGCCGACGCGGACACGGCCCCGCTGCCGCCGCAGGGCACCGATGCCGCGGGCCAACCGCCGTACCCCGGCTACGGTGCCGCGCCCACCGGCCCTTCGGCCCCGGCCGGCGCCTACGGCGCAGCCGCCGACGGCGCCATGGCCGACCGGGCCCGCCAGCTCCTCGTCCCGGTTGCCGACCCCGGGCCCGCCGCGCAGTCGCCCGTCGCACCGGTGCTGCCCGGCCGCCCGGAGCCCCGGCGCCCGCAGGCGGTACAGACACCCGGCCAGGAATTCGGCGTCCAGGGCGGGCTGCCGTGCCCGTGGTGCGGCACGCCCAACCGTGTCGACCGGCATTTCTGCGCCCGCTGCGCCATGCCGATGACCAGGGAGGAACAGCAGAGCGTGGCCCGGCTGCCCTGGTGGCGCCGGTTGTTCAGGCGGGGCGGCGAGACTCCGTGGGCCGGTGACCGGCCGCGCCTGCGCCGCACCTTCGACCGGATCCTCGGCTGGCTGGGCGCGGCGATCGTGCTCGGCCTGCTGATCGCGCTCGCCGTCAACATCCCGCAGGGCGTGCAGGCGGCCCGCGACCACTTCGCCAAGCGCGCCCCCGTCGCCCCGGACAGCGTCACGGCGTCCCGTTCCTACCCGGACCACTCCCCGCAGCTCGCCTTCGACAAGCTCAACAACACCTGGTGGGGCCCCGGTGTGTCGGACTCCGGCCAGGGCCAGTGGATCGAGGCACGCTTCAAGGAGCCGACCCGGCTGCTTGACCTCCTCATCACGCCCGGTGTCTCGATCCGCGAGGACCAGATCTCGAAGTCGGCGCTGCCGCACCAGGTCACCGTCACCATCACCACGGCCGACGGCAAGACCGTCAAACGGGAGCTGACCCTCGACCAAGGGGCGGGCGGGCAGCCGCGCGCCTTCAAGGTGGGGGACGTGACGGCGGTGCGCTTCACCATCGATTCGGCCTACGCCGCCTCGGGGAAGAAGCAGGTCGCGATCGCGGAGATCGAATTCTTCGGCCCGTCCCACTCGAACAGCTGACGGCAGCACGAGCCGCTCCGGCACTCCGTCCTATCCGGTACCGGTACCGGGCGAGGCGGGGTGCCGGAGTGGTTTCGGGCGGGTGGGTGATGCGGCACTTCACCGGGCCGGGTGGCCGGATCAATACGGAGCCGGTTGGCCCAGAGCCGTCCGGCCGCCACGTCCACCACACGCAGGTAGTGACCGAGGAGCCGCTCGGTCGCCGCCCGCCGTTCGGCTGCGCAATCCTCGGCGCGGGCACGTTCGGCCGCGAACAGCCGGGGCAGGTCGTGGAACGTGCACCGGCCGGCGGTGTGCTCCTCGATCAGGTGCGCCGCGGCCAGCCGGTCGATCAGGCGGGCGGCTGTCGCCGGATCCGTGTGCGCGAGTGCGGCTGCCGCGTGCTCGGTGACGTCCGGGCCCGGCACCAGACCGAGCAGCCGGAACAACCGGCGCACGTCGCACGGCAGAGCGGCATAGGACAGATCGATGGCCGACCGGACGGCGGTGCGCGGATCCCACAGCGCCGCCGCCTCGGATAACTGGTGGACCGCGGTCTCTCACCGGGTGGCCACACTCGTCTGAATGGTCTGGCTGAATCCGACCTTCGTGGAGATCGAGGCGCCCATCGCCGACGCCGTCTCCGTGACGTCGAGACTCGACGTGGTGGTCAGCGTGGTGGTCTTGGTCTGGGTGACGGTGAAGTGGCCGGTGGTGGCGTTGGAGTTGGCCAGATTGTCCACGAAGCTGCCATCGGACTTGACGAAGATCTCCGCCAGGGACGTGATGTGGAAGACCTTCAGGTCGTCGTGCTCGTCCACGAAGGCGTAGTCGCCCAACTCCGGCTCGTTCTCGCAGTACTGGGCCGCGCGGGCGTGCGCTGCGGGAGCCAGGGTGAGAGAAGCTGCGGCCATACCGGCCGTGGCGACAAGCACACTGAGCCGCCGCTGCCATTTCGACTGTCCGAAGGGTCGGGTTGCCGCTGACATAGAGACTTCCTCCTCGTCTCTCGGGGGCTGGCCACACGCTGGACCGACGCGCTGACTTCGTCCTGAGCGGACGCTGAACCGCCTGGTCGGCCGGGCCTCGCACCGCCGCATGTCGTCGGGTCGGGCCGCGGAGTGATGCGCCGGACCGCGGGCGGCGCCGCGCGGTGACCTGCGCCGAGTGCGCGGCCGGATTACCGCCGCCGCCTCAGCAGTTCGTCATGTAACGATTACTTTCCGTGCTGCTCATCCGGTTATGCTGCGGGTATGAACGACTCCGAAGGTCGCCGGTCCGATGCCGGCTCCGAGGATGCTTCTGAGGACGCCTCCGAGGACGTCTCCATCCGGCCGCCGAGCCTGCTCGCGCTCCCTTCCTACCTGGCCGGTCATGTCGCGCGGATCGGTCATGACCTGGTGATCGCCGTCGTCGCCGAGCACGGGCTGAGGCTCCCGCACTTCGCCGCGCTCACGGCCCTCGCCGACTTCGGGCCACTCCCGCAGCATGTGCTCGCCGACCGGCTCGGACTGCACCGCAGCCATCTGGTCGGCTATCTCGACGTCGTTGAGGAGCGCGGTCTCGTGCGGCGCACCCGTGATCCCGGCGACCGCCGCAGGCAGCTCGTCACCCTCACGTCCGAGGGTAAGCGCCTGCAGCGGCGGCTGTTGGCGGCGGTGGAACGCTCCCAGGAGACCTTCCTCCAGACGCTGGACGAGGCCGAAGGCGAGGCCGTGATCGGCTTCCTGCGCCGCATCCTGGTCGCCGACGACCGTGCGCACGCCCGGACGGGACGCTGAACCCGGCCCGTTCCGACGGGGTGCGCGCTGATCCGTTGCCTCGTTGACCCGGCGGGGTTAGTAGATAGTGTCCGGGCCCGGTGTCGTACTGCGGGGGTCGGACAGTAGGTTGCGCATGGCCTGTTCGGCGGTGTCGGCGTCGTGGTTCAGGATGGTCTGGGTGACGGCTTCGTGGTGGGCCAGTGCTGTCGTGTCCGGGTGGCAGGTGGTGGCGTGTGGGGTGGTGTCGCCGGTGGTGGTGATCGTGGTGACGGTGGTGTGCAGGTACTGGAGCATGCGGTTGCCGCAGGCCTGTACCACGAGGCGGTGGAATACGGCGTCGGCACGGGCGAACTCTTCATACGGACGTTTGAAGCTGCTGGAGCCGCTACAGGATCTGTTGCTGAAGCCGCTGCCGTCGCTACAGCAGTTCAGGCCGCCATAGGGCCAACGCAGCGCAGCCGCAGGCAGTCCTGCATGCGGGCGTCTCACTGTCGTGACCAGGCATGCTTCCCCCGAGGCAAACCACAGCTGCTCTGCAGCAATCCTGCTGCCGCCCTCTGGCCGTCGCAATGGGTAGAGCCTTACCAATCGTAAGTTCTTGCCCCTCTCCCGGCAGCGGAAGACGCTGCTCCGTACGCGGCCTGCTGATCACGGAACGTGGCGGCCGGGACGGCGACAACAGCCCAGCGGGAACGACGAGAACAGGCCCGGCCGAGCCGATGAGAGATGAGAACACAGCCCCGGCCGGGCCTACGAGCACAGTCCCGCCAGTGTTACGAGAACAACCCCACCGGGAGCACCCCGGCCAGTGCCCCGTAGCCGGCCGGGTTCAGGTGGAGGTGGTCGCCGGTGTCGTAGGCGGGGGTCAGGTGGGTGGGCCGCTGGGGGTCGCGGACGGCCTGGTCCATGTCGACCACCGCATCGAAGTGCCCGCTGGTGCGGACCCACTCGTTGACTGCCTGCCGGGACGACTCGCGCAGGCCGCCGGGGTCGTCGTAGGAGTTGCCTCCGAACGGCGTCAGTGTCGCCCCGTACGCCTTGAGCCCGCGGTTGTGGGCCTTGGTGATCATCTGGTCGTAGGCGGCGATCAGGTCGCCGGTCACGGCCTGCTGTGCCTGCTGGGTGGCGGCGGCGGTGCCGATGTCGTTGACGCCCTCGAAGATGATCACTGAGGTGACGCCGCTCGGGCCCAGCACATCGCGGTCGAAGCGGGACACCGCGCTGGGGCCGAGGCCGTCGTGCAGGACGCGGTTGCCGCCCGCTCCCTGGTTTAGGACGGCGACGTCCGCCGTGCTGGGGTCGGCCTTCAGCCGGTCGAAGAACTGGTCGGTCCAGCGGTCGTTGCCGTTGGTGGTGGAGCCGCGGCCGTCGGTGAGCGAGTCGCCCAAGGCGACGGTGGCGTGCTCGGTGCCGAGCGCGGGAACCTCGATGCCGCTGAGGAAGTACCAGTGCTCGACGGTGGTCGCGCCGGGCAGGGCCGTGTCCTGGCCGTGGTCGCCGGCGAGCAGGTACGAGGTGGTGCGCGAGCCGGGATGCGAGGTGATGTTCTGCGACGCCTGCCCGGCTGCCAGGTACATCGTGACCGTCAGGTTGGAGCCGGACCGCACCGTGAAGTCCAGGGGGTCACAGACCGTCTCCGCGCCGGCCGGCACGGTCACCGAGGTCTGGCCGCCGAAAGTCACCTGACGGGAGGTGCCCGCCTCGATGGCGTCGGTGCCCGTCTTGCCGTCGCGGGGCAGGGCGACGAAGACCGACGTGACGGGCAGCGCGGCGCCCCCGAACACGTTGGACAGGTGCAGTCGCAGCCGGGCGCCGCCGAGTGACACGTGCGCGGTCTGCCGCAGGGTGGCGTTGCCGAGCACTACACCGTTCTGGTTGAAGGGCGCCGGGGGCAGGTTGGCGGGCTCGGTGAGCTGCGGCATCGCGGTCCAGGTGTGCACCCAGGGGGAGTCCGCGGCGATCACAGTGCCGCGCCTGTGGTGTCCACTGGTCCGCGTGGTGCCTGCCCGCGCGGCCCCGGTGGTGTGTGCCCGGATATCCCTGGTGGTGTGCTGCTGCGCCGTCGCGGTGGTGCCTGCATGTGCGTCCTTCGTGCTGTGCGCCTGCGGGGGCCCGTGGGTGCCCGTGCGCGGGGCCCCGGCGGTGTCCGCCCGCGCGGTCCCGTTGGTGTTCGTCTGCTCGGCAGTGTGCACGGTGCTGTGCCGGCCGCTGCCGGCCGGAGTGTTCTGCACGGCCGACCCCGCTGCCACCGCAGACACCGCCGACCCCGCTGACGGTATCGCGAAGGGAGCGGCGCTGAGTATCCCGGCCACGACGGCTTCGACGAGCCATGACGGTCTTCTCATCTGATGGGTGCCTCTCGTGCCTGCTGCGCTTCGGCCCGCCCGCGACGCCTGGAGTCTCCAGGGTTTCGTGCCGGCGCGCGCGAGACCTCGCGGCGCTTCGCGTACGGTCGTCGGGATGCCGGGTGATTAGTTCCGACGGCCGTCGGGTGCCCGGGGCCCGGCCGCCTGTGGCACGGTGCCGGCAGGCCGCCGGGCGGCGGAGACCTACTTGAGGACGTCCATGCGCTATCCCTACGATCCCGAGCTCGCCGCGGCCCTGACGATGATGGCCGAAGTGGACATCACCGACCTGGCGGCGGCCCGAGCCGCGCAGGCGAGGGAGGTGGCCGTGCGGGTGGCGGCGGCCGACACCACCGGCGTCACCGTCACCCAGATCCACGCGCCGGGCCCCGCGGACGGCCCCGACGTGCCGCTGCGCGTCTACCGGCCCCGCGTGTCGGCGCAGGCCGAGGCCGTGGCCCTGCCCGTGCTGTACTCGATCCACGGCGGCGGCTTCGTGCTCGGGTTCCCCGACGTCGACCACGAGTCCAACATGCGGCTCTGCCGCGACGTGGGTGCGGTCGTCGTCTCTCCGGACTACCGGCTCGCGCCGGAACATCCGTATCCCGCCGCCCTGGAGGACTGCTACGCCGGGCTGTGCCTCCTGGAGAAGAACGCCACCGAACTGGGCCTGCGGCCGGACCGGATCGCGGTCTGCGGCGACAGCGCGGGAGCCGGACTCGCCACCGCGCTCGCCATGCTCACCCGGGACCGCGGCGGCCCGCAGGTCTGCTTCCAGTACCTGTGCAGCCCGGCACTCGACGACCGCCTGACCACGCCCAGCGCGGTGACCTACACGGACACGCCCGTGTGGAACCGCCGCTGCGCCGAGATCAGCTGGGCGGCCTACCTCGGCGCCGAAGTCCCCGGCTCCGACGACGTGCCCCCGTACGCGGCGCCCTCCCGCGCCGACGCCGCACAACTCGCGGGCCTGCCGCCCGCCCTGGTCTCGGTCATGCACTTCGACCCGCTGCGCGATGAGGGCATCGCCTACGCGCAGTCGCTGCTCGCCGCGGGCGTCCACGCCGAACTGCACGTCTACCCGGGCACGTTCCACGGCGCCGCCATGGTCGAACACGCCGCGGTCATACGAAGGTCGGCGGAGGATGCCGCGGGCGCGTTGCGGCGGGCGTTGTGGCGGTGAATTAGCGGTGCGGGCGCGGGAAATCCGGCCTCGGCTGGTCAGTTGAATTGCGCGGTCCGACGGTTTTCGACAACGGTGTGCTGACGTTGAATCCGCTGGCGCATCAAGGCTAGTCCAGCATGTCGTCTTCGATGAATCCGAGGGAGTCCTCGATCTGTAGGGCGACGGCGGCATGCCAGCGGATGGGGTTCGGCCAGTTCGGTTTTGTCAGCGCGAGCAAGTAGGCGTCCGCCTTGACCGTTTCAAGCGTGCTCAGCGAGAGAATTGCCTTCTGGCAGAGCCAGTAGGCCGGCGCGTCAGATGTGAACGAGCGCTGCACAAGACCGAAGATGCTGCTTGCGGAATCGGCGTCCTGAATTTCGCCCAGGATATCGACCAGGTCCTCGTTGTTGAGCTCCTTGATATCCGCGTCAATGAGTTCGCGGAGAGCTTCGCCGAGCCCGGGCGGCTGAAGCCGGGCAGCCAGATTGGCGAGACGTTCCACTCTGGGCCAGTTCCGATCAGCCGCCGAGTCGCGGACCCAGCCGACGATGGAAGCCGCCACACCTGGGCACGCGGCCTCGATCTCGCCGGCCCGCGCATCCGTGATGAAACCTACGACCATGGAGTCCACCACGTCCACGTCGGCTTTGTCGCTCGGGCTCATCACCAGTCCGCCACCCTCTGAAATCCTGTGATCCTTGAGTTGAAGATATCCACAGATCCCGGCCTGAGCCCGAACGTCTCCGCCCCGCGTTCTATTTTCAAGTGGATGGCGTTCAGATCGTGGCCAATCTCGTTCGGCCGCTTGCCTGCCGCAATGAGTGCGTCCAGCACGTCGGATGACATCTCGTAGCGGACGAGCACGGTGTATTTTTCTGCGTTCCGTCCGCCGCGGCTTTGGACTTGGTTTCGGAGCCCCAAAAGATACGGACGTGACTGTGTGACGAAATTATCGGTACCCTTTACGGTAATCTCGCCTTTGGGCCCTAACTGCTTGTATTCTTTCTCGCTCATCATCCGGTAGAAGACCTCGCAATGAGCGGGATCCGATGTGCTTCCTGCCGGCACACTGTACGTGTGGCTGCGCAGGCTGGCATTGCTGCCGGTGACGAGTCGGTCGGGAGCCTGGCCCGCCGTTTGTGCAAAGGAATTGAGGGCCGGCTGCTCGACCGAGCGGCTTTCGGTGTGCCGCGCGGAGGCGTCGGTGCCGGAGTTCTGACTGGTCGGGCACTCGCCGTCACTCCGTTCCCGCTGTACCTGTTTGACGAGCTTGTCGACCTCGCCGACGGCAACGGCTGCGGCGTTGACGACGGCGTGGGCGGCGTAGGGAAAGCGGTAGGGGACGACCTGCCCGCCGGAGGCCCGGGATTCCGCTTCGGCCTGGGCCTTGTACTTCGCGTCGACGGAGGTGAAGACGGCGCCGGCACCGGGATCCGAGCAGGACAGCGTGCCCGAGACGGTGCTACCGGTGATGGGGAACGTGCTCTGTGCACTGCTGCATCCGCCGGCGTCCTGGCCGTCGATGGTGACGGTCGCGCTCATATCGGCGGTGACACTGCCGCCGACGAGCCGGGTCCTGGCGTCAGTGGTCAGCTGACCGGTGAACTTCTGGCTGACGGAGCAGCCCCCGGCGCTGCAGTTGAGATTGCCGTCGGCGGTGTCCAGCGTGAAGTCGATGCCGTGGTCCACCGCATCGGCCAGCTTCTTGGTGTCCGCCTCCAGGGCGCCGTACATCCGGTCGGCCTGGTCGCCGGAGACCGGGGACAGATCCATCCCCTGCGAGTCGCCGTCCTTCAGGGGACCCGTGGTCACCTGCGGCGGCACGGATGGTGACCCGGCCATGCGCGATTGCGTGAGCTGGTCTTGGAGCTGGTCTTGGAGCTGGTCATGGAGTTGGTTATTGACCTGGTCATGGAGCTGGTCTGCCAGGTCGTAGGGCTCCAGGCGCAGCACGCGGTACGGCTTGTTCCTGCTGACGAGGAGACGTCCCGCCGGGGTGTCGACGCGCAGCGCCGGCACGCCGCGCACGTTCACCGAGGCCAGATCCGGGTCGTTCGCATCGGGCAGCGTCTTGACTCTGTCCAGCGCGTCCCAGAGCTCGCCCGCCAGCTCCGCCGGCGGCAGGAACTGGGCCAGGACCGGATCGAGGCTCTGGGATTCACCGGGGTCGCCGATGGTCCACGTGCCAGGGGCGTCGGAGTCCTGCTGTCCGTCCGGTTTCGAAGGGTCTTCCGGCTCTTCGCCGGGCCGGGCCTTCTTCCAGCGGGTGTAGGTCTTGCCCCCGACCTTGAGGACGTCCTTGTCGAGATCCTGCACGCCGTCGCCGGTGGATCCGAGCAGTGCGCCGGACGGGGTGACCGTGATGTCGCGTGCGGTGATGCCGGCGATGGCCGTGTCCTGGTAGCGCAGCCCGCGGGCCGTCGCCAGGGCGGCCAGGGCCTGTTCGAATGGCGCCGCGTTCCGTGTCCGCTGCGCGGCTGTCTCAGGGGAGTGATCTGATCCGTTGAACGCGATCAGCAGACCCGCGACGACCGCGACGACCGTGCACAGCGCCACCATCGCCGCGGTGAGCCGCCCTCCGCGCTGCTTGAGCACGGTGGTGATTCCTGAGGTGAACAGACCCGGGCGGTGCCGCCACCCGGTCGGCTGCTGTCCTCCGGGAGGAGGCAAGGGCGCAGTCACGGGCTGGGGTGGCGGTGGCGGGGCCGCGGGCTGAGGCGGCGAAGGCGCGGTGCCGGGCCGGGACGGCGCCGGGTTGGTCCAGGTCGAGCCGCTCGGAACGGCGGCGCCTGGCGGGGTGGGCCGGGTGGCGGGCGGCTGTGTGGTCGGCTGCGTGGGCCGGGTGGCCGGCGGTCGAGTGGGCCGTGCGGTTGACGGCGGTGTCGTCGGCGGTGCGGGCCGGGCGGTTGACGGCTGCGGCGACGGCGGGGACGGTGGTCCCAGAGGAGGCGGCACAGCTCGGGGGGTCTGCTGCCAGGTGGGCAGTTTCGGTTTGCCGGATCCGGTCTGCCCGTAATGATCGCCCACGATGACTCCCCCGAGTTGCTTTCGTCACTCCTCGCCCTTTGCGAAGATAGGGCAACGGTGGGAGTCGTCCTAGTCGGCAACCCCACTGCTGCGTAAGCCAGATGGCGGCGCATGAAAACGGGGGAGTGAAGTCCGCATGGCGGAAACAAGAGGTGTACTGCTGCCGGCCTATGTGCTGGCGGACGAGTCGGGATCGATGGGCCCGTACCGTGGAGAACTGAACAATGGCCTGATCTCGTTGTGCGAGGGGCTGCGGGCCGAGCCCATGGTCGCGGCCAAGCTGCGACTGGCCGTGCTCGGCTTCGCCGACGATGTGCAGGTGCGTCTCGCGGTGGCCGACATGCGCACCGAGACCAGCCTGCCGCACGTCAGCATCCGGGGTCTGACCAACTACGAGGCCGTGTTCGACGACCTGCTGGACCGGATTCCGTCCGACGTGCAGTGGCTGCGGGGCGAGGGATACAAGGTGCACCGCCCGGTGGTGTTCTTCCTCAGCGACGGGCAGCCCACCGACGGCGGTGCCTGGCGGCGACCGCATGCCGTGCTGACCGACCGGAACCAGACGCCGACCGCACCGAACATCGTCGCCTGCGGAATCGGCGATGCCCAGGCCAACACCATGGTCGAGGTCGCCACCCGGACGGAGTTCGCCTTCGTCGCCAAGCCCGGCACCGACATCGGCCTGGCGGTCTCCGAGTTCTTCCACGCGCTCACCGCGAGCCTGGTCGCTTCCGGGCAGGCGCAGAACGCGGGCAGTCCGCAACTGGTGATCAATAAGCCGGACCAGTTCAGCATGGCGATCGACGAGGTCGGGTAGTGAGCCACCCCAGCAACGACAGCACGGCCGCGACCCCGATCGCGCCGGAGTCCGCGCCCTGGCGCCGGATCACGGTGGGTGTCCCGGGACCCGAATTCGAGGCACGGCCACCGGGCCAGTACGGCTTCGACTTCCCCGACACCGAATGCGACGGCTGGTCAACTTCAGGATTGACTCTGCGGTTCGCCTCGGTACGCGGCGCCAAACACCGCTACTACCGCCAGCCCCGCCAGGACGCCGCGCGTGCCGCGGTCCATGAGCCCACCGGCAGCATCGTCTTCGCAGTCGCAGATGGTGTCTCCAGCGCCGTCAACGCCGAGCTCGGCGCCATCGAGGCGTGCCGCGCCGTCCTGGAGAAGATGCTCCAGCAACTGTCCCAGGACCAGGGCCGGCTGGACTTCCAGGACGTGGCCCACCACGCGGCCGAGCGGCTGCGGCAGCTCGCCCGATGGCGCCTGAGCGGGAAGGAGCCCGAGCCGGGCGAGGTGGCCGGCCTGTACGCGACCACGCTCATAGCGGGCGTGGTACGCCCCGACCCCGCGGGCGCCACGGTCGAACTCTGCCGTGTCGGGGACTCGGGCGTCTGGGTACTGGATCTCGATCCCGCCAGCGGGCGCTACCAGCCGCTGTTCGGCACGAAGACCGGTATGGACACCCTGCTGGTGTCGAACGAGGTGACACCGCTGCCCCACGTGCCGGATCCGCTGGAACAGACCAGCATCCGGCTGAGCGCCACTCAGGCGCTGCTGGTCGGCACCGATGGTTTCGGAGATCCGCTCGGTGACGGCGACGGCCAGGTCGGTGCACTGTTCGCCCGCCAGCTCGCCGCACCGCCCGCGCCGCTGTGGCTCGCGCATCTGCTGGACTTCTCCCGGGAGACCTTCGACGACGACCGGACGCTGCTGGTCATCTGGCCGCAAGCCACGGGAGTGCCACAGTGACGACACCCAAGCCCACATCCGTCGTCGACCACGGCCAGCTCACCCTGGGCCACCAACTCGGCCAGGGCGGCCAGGGCACGGTGTACCAGGTCGCCAAGAGGAAGATCAACAAGTCCGACGGCGGCGGCTGGGACGTGGCCTACAAGGAGTACAGCGCCGCCGTACTGCCGCAGCTCGACGCCGCCGCACTGGCCGCGCAGGTGGACCTGCTCAGCGAGTTGAGCGGAACGGAAGGCCGATGGCTGTGCGACAAGACAGCCTGGCCCGCCGCCGTCGTCGAACGCCAGGGCGCAGCCTGCGGTTTCCTCATGCGCGCCGTACCCGATCGCTACCAGTTCACCTTCCAGAGCCTGAACGCGGCAACACCCGGAACACAGCGCCTCGCGAACCTGGAGTACCTGCTCAACGACGACTCCTATGTCGCCTCTGTCGGCCTGACCATCAGCGACCGGGACCGGCTCGCCATCCTCGCCGACCTCGCGGCCACGCTCACCCGCCTGCACCGCATCGGCATCACCGTGGGCGACCTCTCGCCGAAGAACCTGCTGTTCACCACCGACCCGCAGCCCGAGTGCTTCCTCATCGACTGCGACGCCATGCGGTTACGCGGCGCCACCGTGCTGCCCCAGGCCGAGACACCCGACTGGCAGATCCCCGCCGGTGAGGAGAAGGCCACCCGCACCAGCGACGTCTACAAGCTCGCGCTGCTCGCCATCCGGCTCTTCGCCCGCGATCAGGCCGCTACCGATCCCGCGGCCCTGGCCGCGATCAGCCCGGCACTCGGCGATCTGGCCCGCGCCAGCCTCAACCCGGACGCGGCCCGCAGGCCTACGCCCGCCGCATGGGCCGAGCAACTCACCGCGGACAGCGCGAAAACGTCGACCATCCCTGCCGCACCGGGAGGAGTCCAGTCCCCGTCCGGCGGGTTCAACGGGCCGCGAAATCCGCCTCCCGGTACGGCGAACACACCGCAGAACACACCGGTGGCGGGGGCCACGAGCCCGGGCACGAATTCGGCGGGCAAGATCGCCGCAGGTGTCCTCGCCGCCGCCGTGGCCCTGATCGTCGTGCTGGTGGCGGTGAACGGCCACCACTCGTCCAGCGACGACGATTCCTTCCCGCAGGCCGACATCTCCGCCACCGCGACCTGGCCCGACGACTCGTCGACGACTGACGATCCCTACGACGACTCCTACGACGACCCTTCCCCGGACTCGTCGCCGACCGACGACTACGACTCGGACCCCACCACCGATCCTCCCGACCCCGATCCGACCTACGACGTGCCCGAGCCTGACCCGACCTCGGTCGCCCCCGCGCCGCCACCGCCACCGCCACCGGCGCCGCGACCGAACTACTACGGCGCCATAGCCGTGGCGCGCGACGGCAGTGTGGGCAAATCCTGGGACTACAGCTCGGCCAGCGCCGCCAACCAGGGCGCGATGTCCAGGTGTCCGCGCTCCGACTGCAAGGTCCTCGTGGGTTTCGTCAACAGCTGCGGCGCGGTGGCGTACAACCCCAACACCAATCAGTACTGGGGCGGCCGGGGCGCCACGGAGACCGCGGCCGAGAACGACGCGATATCCAATGCCGGCGGCGGACATTGGATCGCCTGGGTGTGCACCACACGGTATTGAGCCGAGCGAGCGGCGACGCCGAACGATCCGCGCGTCCCGCTCTCGGATTGCGCTCGTCGAACGAAAGGGAATGAAAGGGAACGAAAGGGCGGTTTGGCGGTCTCTCTCTTCGTGGGGTTGAGAGCGACCAGCCGCCGCCACACCGGCAAGGCTGAGCCCTGAGGAGCGGTCAGATGGCCGCGGCTGAGGCCAGGCGGTAGGCGTGCAGGGCGAGTTGGGCGGCGAAGCGGTCCTGGGGTGTGGTCAGGTTCCGGCCGAGGGCCCGTTCCGCGCGGACCAGGCGGGCGGCGACGGAGCTGTGGTGCAGATGCATGCCGGCGGCGGCCTGCCGCAGTGAGCCGGTGCGGCAGAACGCGGCCAGGGCCTCGATGGCGGCGTGGCCGCCGGACTGCTGGGCGAGCGCGGTCAGGGCCTGCACGTCGCGCTGTTCGCGTAGCTGCGGCAGCGGGATGGCGGCGAGCAGGGCCACCGGGCCCAGAGTGTCGTGGTCCACGACCGCCTCGTGCGGTGGGCCCGGCACGGTGAACCGCAGTGCGCAGCGCGCCTGTTCCCAGCTGTGGCGGGCCTCCAGCGCCGGTGCGGCGCCGCCCACTCCGGCCTGTACACCGTCGGCGGCCATTCCCACGGGGAGCGTGGCCGCGTTGGTCAGGCGGCCGTCGGATCGGCTGGTCCTTCGGCCGCTGGTGCGTTCGCCGGCCCGTTCGTGCAGCACTTTGCGCAGGGCTTCGCAGGGGGACTGCGCGCCGCCGTCCCTGCGCTGCAGCAGGACCACCGCCTCGGCACCGAGATGCGCCACGCGTACGGTGCCGGGCAGCGCGCCACGGCCGAACAGGGCGACCGCCGCGAGCCCGGCGTCGATACCGTCCGGGCAGGTCACCGCCGTGATCCGCAGCTCTGCCGCAGGGTCGAAGCCGAGCGTGCGCAGTGCGTGCGAGCGGTCGGCGACCGGCTCGTGCCCGGACAGCACACGCTCGACCAGCGCCGGGTCGGCCACCTGCGGTGCGGGCCCGCGGCCGGAGGCGGTCCCGAGCGTGTCGGCGGTGATGGCCATCCATTCGAGCACGAGATCGTCGAAGGGGCCCGGCGTGCCAGGACGCTCCAGCCACACCCGCCCGGCGGGCGTCAACGCGATGCTTTTGGATATCCGCTCCGGATGCCCGGCCAGGGTGGCGCCGTCGGGTCCGGCCCGCACGGAGCGCCCGTCGGCGCGTTCCATGCCGGCGGGGCACTCGGCGAGCGCGGCTGTCGAACGGACCAGCGCGGCCGCGTCGAGATCGCGGCGGAGCAGCGCCTGAAAGTGGGCGATCACCCGCACCGCGGCGGCCGCGTCCGCGTCCAGAGCCGACAACCGCAGCAGCAGACCCTTCATCCTCGACAGTCTAGGAAGGACACCACCACCCCAACAGAGTCCGCACCATTACCGGTGGACTTACTGTGAGCGGGCGGCGGATCTGCTGCGCCGCCGACCGCCGCTGAGCCGTCGTGTCCCGTGCCGAGCGCCCTCCGGGGCCGGCGCGGGGTGGGTCCCGTCAGGCTGAGGGGAGTTCGCCCGTCTTCAACGTTGCGATGACGGACAAACGACTCCGGGAAACCGTCACCGAACTCAACCCCGGCCGCCGCCGCTCTCGCCGCCGCCGGTCCTACTGGGCGGCCTTCGATTCGTAACGCCGGAGCCGTCCGCCGAGCAGCACCGCGCAGGCCCCGATGGTCAGCAGCCCGCCGGCGAGGAAGGTGCCACGCACATCGGCGAGCGACAGGACCAGTCCCCCGAGCGCGGCGCCTGCCGCGATGCCGGCGTTGTAAGCGCCGGAATTCGCCGCGAGCGCGATATCAGTGCGGCCCGGCGCGCATTGCAGCATCGAGTTCTGCATGGTCATGAACACCGGCCCGAGTGCGCCGCCCATCAATACCAAGAACACGATCGTCGCCACCGGATGGGTGCCGGCCGTGTACAGGCCGAGCATGCCCACCGCCTGCGTGGCGACGGCAGCAGTCAGCGCGGATTGCGGAAAGCGGTCCAGCACCGCTCCTGTTATGCAAACCCCGGTCAGACACGCAACACCGAAAACCACTAACAGGGCGCTGACCGCGCTCGAAGAGAACCCGCTCACGTCGCCCAGGAACTTCACGATGTAGGTAAATCCCGCGAACGCCCCAGTGGCGGACAGGGTTCCGGCCGCCAACACGACCCTGAACCGGTGGCCGTCGGGACTGGTTCCGTAGGCGGCGGGCTCTTCTTCCGGGCGTGAGGTCGCCAGCAGAACGGCGATCGTCACCAGAGAGACGAGCCCCAGAGCCGCCAGCATGGCGACGGGCACCTGCCAGTCGCTCTGCTGGCCCAGCCAGGTTCCTACCGGAACACCGAGCACCAGGGCCAGTGAACCAGCGACGGACAGTGCCCCGACCACACGCCCACGGACCTCGGGCCCGAACAGGCCCACCGCGACCGGCCCCATCACGGCCCAGAACAGCGCCTGGGCGAGCGCCGTCAGCAGCCGTGCCGCAAGGAGCAGCCAGTAGGAGGTGGCCAGCGCCGCAATGAGACTGGACACCACCAGCGCGGCCAGCAGTCCCGTGAGCACATGACGCCGGGGAACAGCCCGTACGAAGTGAGCGAGCGGCACCGACGCGACGGCCACCGTCACGCCGTAACCGGTGACCAGGAGACCGACCGATGACAGGGACACCCGCAGGCTTTCGGAGATGAGCTCCAGGAGGCCGACCGGCAGGTTCTCCGCGGTATTGAAAGTGAAGGCGGCCAGCATCAGGGCCACGAGCACCGCCAGAGCGTGCCATGGGGACGGTTGCCCCGTGACCGCACGGTCTCTTCCTGCTCTGCAACATCGCGCCTGCTTCCTGGCACCGTCCATGGAAGTACCTCACCGGGCTCGCCGGTTTCGCCGCAACCGAATTCATTCAGACGTGGGCGGGCTCAAAGAAACAGGTATGGCCTCAGCCCTCGGCGCCCGTACGGGGGTGGACCGCAGGTGCCGTCCTGAGGATGGCCATTGGCTCGTCTGGGGGGATAGCCGGATGGATCGATCCCTCTTCCGCTGATGGGATGGACGCAGACCACCGCTCCTGGACACGAAGCCGCTCGCTGGCCACCGCCGCAGCGGCCTTGAACGCACAGCTGAGTCGCGCAGAACGGGGAATCAAACATGCCCATGCCTGGAAGGCCTCGACGTGGCCTGCTCGCCCCAACCGTCTTCGCCGCCGTTCTCATGGCCACACTGGCCGGGCCGGCGACAGCGTCGGTTGACGCCGCCGCCCCAGCAAGGTCGGCGATGGCGAGGCCGAGACCGGCCAACCCCCTCCAGCAGGAAGTGAACGCGATTCACGACACCGGGACCGTCGGCGTACTCGCTGAGGTGAGGACACCGCACGCACGTCACGACGCGCGCGCCGGGACGGCCGAACTGGGCACCGAAAGACCCGTACCGTGGGACGGCAGGTTCCGGATCGGCAGCGCCACCAAGACCTTCACCGCCACGGTCGTGCTGCAACTCGTGGGTGAGGGGCGGCTATCCCTCGACGACACCGTTGAGCACTGGCTGCCCGGCGTGGTCCAGGGCGATGACCGCGACGGCAGCCGGATCACCGTCCGACAGCTGCTGCAGCACACCAGCGGCATCCCCGAGGTCGAGGGCGACATCCCCGCATTGCACACGGCCGCCGGCTACCGTGCCGAGCGGTTGCGCACCTACACCCCGGCGGAATTGGTGGCGCTGGCGATGCGGCACCCCGCCCCCGCCAGTCCGGGCACCTTCTCGTACTCCGACACCAACTACATCCTCCTCGGGATGATCACCAAGAAGGTCACCGGCCGGAGCTGGGCACAGGAGGTGAACGCCCGGATCATCCACCCGCTGGGTCTGGCGGACACCATCACGCCCGGCACTTTCCCGTTCATCCCGGGCCCGCACGCCCACGGCTACAGCGCGCTCGATACCGACACCGCCATCGACGTCACGGAGTTCAACCCGAGTGCGGCCGATGCCTCAGGATCGATTATCAGCACCGCACACGACATGAGCCGGTTCTACACCGCACTGGTCGGCGGCCGTCTGCTGGCTCCGGCACAACTCGACGAGATGACCACCACCGTGCCCGCGCCGGAGCTGGGCGCGGACTACGGACTCGGGCTGGGCAAGTTCCCATTGTCCTGTGGCGGCAGCTACTTCACTCACCCGGGTGGAGTGTCCGGCTACCAAACGTGGATCGGTGTCACCCCGGACGCGACCCGGACCGCCATGCTGATCGTCACCGGTGACGGAGACGACCACACTCAACGGGCCATGATCAGACTCGTGGACCAGGAGCTGTGCCGCAGCGATGTGGGAGATTCCTGACCGCCGTGTCCACACCGCAGGGCACCTCAAACCGGACAGAACACCTGAACGCGGACCACCTTGGCCTGGAGCCGGGGGGCCGCCTCGTTCGGCTTCAGGACGATGACTTCAACCAGGTCGGTGAGGTGTCAGATGCTCGCCGCGACCTGCGCCAGTTCAAAACGTAGTCGGGCCGGCGTCGGCCTGTCCTTCGGGTCCTTCGCGAGCAAGCTGATGAGCAGCGGGCCCAGTAGCGTGCTTGCGCGTTGCGGGGTGAGCGGTGGGTCGGTCAGGACGGCGGCCATGGCCGCCGTCGGGCTCGGCCTGCCGAAAGCGGACCGCCCTTCAACCGCGTAGAAGAGCACGGCCCCAAGTCCCCACAGATCGGTGGCAGGTGAGCTCTCCAGCCCTCGGATCTGCTCCGGCGCCATGTACACCGGGGTGCCCATGATGGCGCCCGCGTCGGTAAGCGTCGGGTCACACCCGTGCGGGCGGCAGTGGCCCCTCGTGTTCCACCGTCTTGTCCAGCGTGACCGCCTTGACCAGCTCCATCACGATGAGTACCGAGTCCTGGTCCACCAGGGCGTCGAAGACGGTCACGGCGTTCCTGTGGTCGAGCTGTGCGGCGGCCCGGGCCTCGCGGAGCATACGGGCGCGCATGGTCGCTCCCGCGTCGGGAGAGAGCCCGGAGGGCGGGAGGAGCTGTTTGATCGCCACCTGCCGGCCCAGCACGTTGTCCTTCGCTCGCCACACCATGCCCATGCCGCCGCGGCCGAGTTCTTCCATCGGCGTGAACCGGCCCGCCGACAAGGTGACGGCAGGTGCGTCCTGGACGGTCGGAGTCCAGGTCGGGGTCGGAGACGGAGACGGTGGTGTGTGAGGCTGCAAAGGGACAGCCATGGGGGCGTATGTCATTGTCTGCGCTTGTGCGCTGGGGAGTTGTGCTGCCTGCCGGCGTTTGCGTCTACCGCGTCGGAGCAGTAAGACGACGGACAGGATGACGACGGACAGGATGATGAGAATCGCAGGAATGGTGATGAGAGGGCTCATTGCGGCCTTTCGTTCGGCAGTCCCCAGGAAAGCCACCCCGCCCGCCGGCGAGAAGGCGTCAACCAGAACAGGTCGTTGACGCCGCCAGGGGTCTTCTCAACGAAGATCAGTCCCAATGAACTCTTTCACCTGCCGTTGAGCTGAGCTGAGCTGAGCTGAACTGGGCGGTCGGCGGGCCGCTGGCTGTGCGGAAAACGAAGCTCCTGGTGGTGAACGAGTTCACCACCAGGATTACTCACTGTGCCAGGAGCTTCGTGGACGTGTCTCCCGATTGGCTCTCCTCACAGGCGATCGATCTGTCCCGTTCGGCTCCACGGTTCCCGGGCCGGCACCTGGCGGACCGGTGGCGATGGATATGCGGCCGACGCGCCGGCTGTCCACCGGTCGGCCGGCGCTGCGCTGTCGGACATCATGTGGTGTAGTCGGCGTTGATCCGCACGTACCCGTCGGTGAGGTCGCAGCCGTAGACGGTGAACGCTCCGTCGGCGATCCCGAGGTCGACCCGGATGATCACCTCGTGGCCCTTCAGGTACTGGCTGGCCTGCGCCAGCAGATCGTCGCTGGGCTCCTCGGGGTGCATGGGGAAGCTGCCGAACTGGATACGGACACGGGCGGGTTCGATGTCCGTCTCGTCGTCGAGCTTGCCGATGGCCATCGCGACCCGGCCCCAGTTCGGGTCGGCGCCGTGCACCGCCGTCTTCACCAGCGGCGAGTTGACCACGCTCTTGCCGACCAGCTTGGCCTGGGCGTCGTCACGGGCCCCGGTGACCTGGACTTCGATGAGCTTGTTCGCGCCTTCGCCGTCCGAGGCGATATCGCGGACCAGATGCAGCGCACACGCGTACAGCGCCCGCTCGAACTCCGCCGGGTCGACGGCGCCGGCGAGACCGTTGGCGAAGATGGCCGCGGTGTCGCTGGTCGAGGTGTCCGTGTCGATGCTCAGAGCGTTGAACGTTTTGTCCATCACGCGCCGGAAGATCGCGTCGAGTTGATCGGCGGGCAGGTCTGCGTCGGTGAAGAAGAAGGTCAGCAGGGTGGCCATATTCGGCTCGATCATGCCCACGCCCTTGGCGATGCCGGTGATCACGGCGTCTTGGCAGGGCACGCCGAAGAACTTGGGACGGGTGTCGGTCGTCGTGATCGCCGCGGCGGCGGCAGCGTAGTCCGCCTCCGGGAAAGGCCAGCTCAGCGTGGAAAGACCGGCGCGGATACGGTCCATCGGGTAGGGGCGGCCGATGACTCCGGTGGACCCGATGACCACCTCCTCGGGTGCGATGCCGACCGCCTCTGCGACCCGGCGGCGCACCTCGACGGCGTGGTCGACACCGGCCTGACCGGTCGCCACATTCGCGTTGCGGGAGAGGACGACCATGCCGCGGCTGTGCTGCTCGGGCGCGGCGTCGCGGCTGATCACGACGCTCGGCCCGGCGAAACGCGACCGCGTGAACACCGCGGCCGAGCGGGCGGGCACCTCGGAGACGATGACCGCGAAGTCGTCCTCGATGTCTTTGAGGCCCATATTCATCGTGGTGCTGCGGAAACCCCGCGGAGACAGAGGCTGCACAACAGGCTGCATGGTGACGCACACCTTCCTGTTCCTGTGTGGCTCGAAGACCTCGCATCGATGCGCTGACCTCGGCCGACTGAATAAAGATGCCGTCTACCGTACACATTGACATGGTAGCAGCGAAAATCTTGACGACATCAGTCGTTAAACTCCGCTAAATTGCGTATCTTTGGGCCTCGTAGAGGTCGGTGCTGTGTCGGCTCCCTCATCCTTGACTGCATAACTATGTTTACGATGGGCGGGCGGCAATGGAGAATTTTCATGTGCTATGTGCGGGAGGGCGCGTGTCGGTGAGCAATGCGGTGACGGCGAGCACGGAGTGTCAGACCCTCGGGGGGCTCGCTCTGGTGGAGTTCTCGTAGGCGCATGAGCAGAACGCGTTCAGCAGCGCCGGTATGCGCGAGCTGCCTCGACTGATGTGCCGCCTGCGCGGCCACTTCGCCTACTTCACTGCTCTCCTGCTCGCCCCGTTCGTGCAGCCGAGGCCAAGCCCGAGGCCTGCACCACTGACACCACCGCCGACACCGCCCGTGGGCACCGGCACCCGGACCCGTACCGACCCACCCCGAGACCGCCCCGCCGCACACCGCTCGTTGATGCCGATGCGCGATCAGCGTGGGTGGGGCCGGCCATCGTGCCTTTTGGTGATCGGCCTCTACGTCATCGATGCGTGCTGGCATAGTGCCCGCATGCTCCGACGGATACGGATACGGATACGGATACCGATACCGATCACCGGACGTCTGGCCGCTCTGGCGGCAAGCCTCGCCGCCGTCCTCGCCACGGCCGCGGCGCCAGCGGCACCCGTGGCGGCCGACGGCTCCCGCGAGGTCGTATTGCGGCTCGACGCCCCGGCGGCCTTCCGCATGTACGACGCCGACAAGGGTGCCGAGGCCGTGAACAGGGACTTCGCCGTGCCCGTCGCCGTCGTGCCCAGCGGCAGCGGCCCGGCCCGCAACGTCAAGGTCGTCGTGGACACGTCGAAACTGGCGGGCGTCGCCCGGGCGGTGAAGGGCGGCTACGGGAACTGCAAAGGCGAGGGTCCAGTCTTCACCTGCGAGTACGGCAGTGTGCAGAACGGCGACGGAGAGGCCAACGCGCCCTTCACCCTGCACGGTGTGGACGGCGTCAAGCCGGGCGACAGCGGGACGGTGACCTACACCGCCACAGCCGACAACGCGGCCCCGGTCACCGGCACCACCCGCATGACCGTGGGCGGTCCCAGGCTTGACTCGCCCAAGGAGGGGAAGGTGGTGAAGGGCGTGAAACCGGGGAAGTCCGCGCCGCTGACCCCACGGTTCGCCAACCACAGCCGGTTCACCGCGAATCGGGGCGTCGCCCTGCACCTCACCGCGCGGGGCGGCCTGCTGATGACGTCGCGCCCCGGCAACTGCTACTTCAACACCACGTTCAACTCGGCGTGGTGCATGTTCGCCACGAAGGCCGCACCGGGCACCGCGTACCGTACCGTTAACCCGATCCGCTACACGGCCGCTCCCAAGCAGCTGTCCGGCACGCTCTCCTACAGCTGGTCGTCCGACGTCCAGAGGCCCGCCTACGCCACCGTGCACGGCGGGGCGCTCCGCTGACCCTGACCAGGACGGCCGACCGCGGTCTCACGGGCGTCAGCAGCAGTGTCAGCGTTGTGACCACCGTGCAGGTCGACTACGAGCCGGTGACGGCAACCGTCAGGGGCCGGGTCGGCGACACGGTGAAGGTGCGGCTCGGGCTTCGCGACCACGGACCCGGGCGCGTGCTCGACTCCTCGGTGCAGGGCGGCTTCACGGTGGTTCCGCCGGAGGGGACCACCGTCACCTCCATCCCGTTCGCCTTCGAGGACGAGGACGGCAAGTGGGCGTGCAAGCGGCCGCAGAAGCCCGGCGGGGCGTTCGTCTGCGACATCGGTTACGACAACTTCTTCGCTGTGCGGCACGAAGGAGGGACGACCGCCACCGAGTTCCACATCCGCATCGACCGGCAGGTCCCCGGCGCGCAGGGGACCATCCGCACGTACAACCCCTACGACCGCACCCCCGGGAACGACACCGCCGTCATCCCGCTCGACGCGTCGCCCGCCCCGTTCTACCGGGCCTACCTGGAACCCGTCGGGTGGGCCGCGGGCGCCGCGGCGGCCATCGCGGTCGTGGTCCTGGTGGTCCGGTACCGGCGTCGGCGGCGTCTCTCCCAGATGTAGGAAAGCGCTGGTCGCAGCCGTTCGCCGCGGGCTGCCACGAAGGCGGTCGCCGCGCAGCGGACGGACTTGCTGTGCACCGTGGCCCGTGGCCGCGGCACCGGCAGCAGGCGGAGCCGGCCGCTCGGCTCTCCTCGGACCGCCGGTCCGCCGACTCGCCGGTGCTCGGCGTCGTGGCCGCGCGCCTCGCGATGCGCCGTCAGGCGGAGCCCGCGCCGATCCGGGCCAGCACCGCGGGCCGTAGGGCCGGTACGTCGACGGCGAGCGCCGTCAGCACCTTGACGGCGGCGCCCTCACGCTCCGGAACGTCGGCGTCGGCGTCGGCCTCGGTGGAGGTGATCCCGGAGTCGGCTTCGGCGGCTTCGCCGGCCTCGGCGGACGGGCCGGTGGGAGGCTGACCGGTGGCCGGCTGGGTCGCGGCGCGGTGCTTCTCCGCCTCGGCGAGAAGGCCGAGCAGCAGGTGCTCGGGGCCGATGTAGTCGTGGCCGAGGGCGCGCGACTCGCCCAAGGCCATCCCCAGGGCCTTCTTCGCGCGCGGCGTGAACGCGGGCCGCGGATACTGGAAGGCGCCGGCGCCGAAGGTGTCGTCGGCCCTGCGCTTGATCTCTTCGATGTCGATGCCGATCGAGGACAGCGCGTCCTTCGCCGCCTGCCCGCCGGTGACCGGCACGCCGGCGGCGGTCAGCAGCCGCACCGTCTCATCGCGCGCCCGCGAGGCCGCCACACCGTGTTCGCTGAGCACTTCAGCCGCCAGACTGTCGCCGGTGGCGGCGAGCCCGAGAAGCATGTGCTGGGTGCCGATGAAGTCGTGCCCCAGGGTGAGTGCTTCGTCCTGGGCTGCGACGACCACGCGTCGCGCGCGGTCGGTGAAGAGTTCGAACACCTTCAATCCTCCTTGCCGGTGGTCTTGCGCCTGGTCGCGTGTTTCTCGTGCACCGACTGACGGCTGACGCCCAGTGCCGTCGCGATGCCCTGCCATGACCAGCCCTGGTCGCGTGCGCTGTCGACGTGCAGGCGCTCCAGCTCCTCCAGTAGGCGCCGCAGCGCGACCACCGCCCGCAGTCCCACGGCCGGGTCCTTGTTGGTCACCTGTCCGGCCAATGCGGCCGGTGTGTTCTCGGCTGTCATGTGTGTCAGGTTAGCCTGACGCCCGACAGGCTTGTCAAGGGAACCTGACAACGGTGACAGCGGCCGTGCAGCATCCGTGCCGACGGGACGGGACAGCCCTTAGGCTCGGCTGAGTGATAGAGATCCCGGACGCGCTCACGGCCTCACAGCTCATGTACAACGGCGACACGGGACGGGACTTCCTCGCCGCGCTGCCGCAGCTCGCGGAGCGGTTTCTCGACGCCTGGGGGCTGCGGCTCGACGGGCCCTCGATGTACGGGGTGTGCGCACTGGTGCTGCCGGTGGTGGTGCGGGCGGACGGCACACCTGCCGTACTGAAGTTGCAGCACGTGGACGAGGAGACCGCGGGCGAGCCGGTCGCTCTGCGCGCCTGGGACGGCGACGGCGCGGTACGGCTGCTCGCGCACGATGCGGCCACCGGCACGATGCTGCTGGAGCGCCTGGACTCCGGACGGCTGCTCGCCTCGGTCGACGACACCCGGGCCGCCGTCCTCGTCATCGCCGAGCTGCTGGCCCGGCTTACCGCGGTACCCGCACCCGGTGGACTGCGGCAGCTCGGGGACGTGGCACAGGCCACCGTGCGGCAGGCCGCCGACGCACTGCCGCAGGTGGCGGACCCTGAGGAACGGCGCCTGCTGGCGGACTGCGCGGCGGCACTGCGGGAGCTGCTCGCGGACGCGGACCCGACGGCAGAGGGACGGGCCTGCGCACCCGGCGCCTGCGGGGACCGGCTGCTCCACTGGGACCTGCACTTCGAGAACGTGCTGGCCGCCGACCGCGAACCCTGGCTGGCCATCGACCCCAAGCCACTCGCGGGCGACCCGGGCTACGAACTTTGCCCGGCCCTGTTCAACCGTTTCGACGCCGCCGAGGTCCGCTGGCGCTTCGACGCGATGACCGACGTCATGGGTCTCGACCGGTCGCGGGCTCGCGTCTGGACCCTCGCCCGGGCACTTCAGCGCTGCCTCTGGGATGTCGACCAGGGCCGACGGCCCTCTTTCGAATTCCTGGAGATCGCGCGGCGGCTGCTGGCCGGATGAACCGTGTCCGCGGGCACGGACGTGCTGGTCAGGGCCGTGCCGCGGGCCCACGGGTTAGCCTGCGGACATGATTCGTACCGCCACCCCGGCCGACGTCCCCGCTCTGCATGCCATGATCCGCGAGCTCGCCGACTACGAGAAGGCGCCGCACGAGGCCAAGGCCACCAAGGAACAGCTCACCGAGGCGCTCTTCGGGCCGCAGCCCGCCGCGTACGCGCTCATCGCGGTGGATGACGAGGAGAGTGCCTCCTCTTCGAGCGGAGCCGCGGAGCTGGGAGAGGGCGAGCCGGTCGGCTTCGCACTGTGGTTCCTGAACTTCTCCACCTGGCGCGGTGTGCAAGGCATCCACCTGGAGGACCTCTACGTCCGGCCCGAGCGGCGCGGCGCCGGTCATGGCAAGGCACTGCTCACCGAACTCGCCAGGATCTGTGTGCAGCGCGGCTATGAACGACTTGAGTGGTCCGTACTGAACTGGAACGAGCCAGCCATCAGGTTCTACCGCGCGCTGGGCGCCGGCCCGCAGGACGAGTGGACGGTCTACCGGCTCACCGAGGACGCGCTGACCGCACTGGGCACCGGGGTGCGCCCGGCCGCGGCCACGGAGGCCGGAGCGGGCGCGGGCCCGGCCTGAGCCGCCGCACACCGCCGGCCGCCGCGTCGCCGGGCTGCTTCAGCGCACCGGTTGCGGTACCTGCTGCTCGGCGGCGGTCGGCTGCTGAGGTCCTTTGCCGGTGACCAGGAGGCCGGCGATCAGTGCGCCGAGCAGCATGATGCACACGGCCCACCAGATCGCGGTGGCGTAGCCGTGCACGACACCCGCCAGGATGATCGCGGAGCGCTGCGTGGGGTGCTGCCGCAGATGACTGGTGATGTACGAGGCGGCCGTACTGGTGGCGACAGTGTTCAGCAGCGAGGTGCCGATGGAGCCGCCGATCTGCTGCGCGGTGTTGACGGTCGCCGAGGTCACCCCGGAGTCACGGGCGGCCACGCCCGCCGTGGCAGTGGCCATCACCGGCATGAAGGTGAGGCCCATTCCGAAGCCGAGCAGCAGCATCGCGGGCAGCAGATGGGTGACGTACTCGGCGTCGACGGTGAGCTGCGTGAGGATCAGTAGGCCGCCCGCGGCGAGGACCATGCCGGGCACCATGAGGGAGCGCGGCGAGGTGTGCGGCAGCAGCCGGGCGGAGATCTGGGTGGAGCCGATGATGATCGCACCCGCGGTTGGCAGAAAAGCGAGACCCGTCTTCAGCGGTGAGTAATGAAGAATGCCCTGCAAGTAGTAGGTCAGGAACAGGAACAGGCCGAACATGCCGATGGTGGCCAGGCACATCGTCAGAAGGCTGCCCGCCCGGTTGCGCTCCCGGATGATGTGCAGCGGCAGCAGCGGATGCCGCGCCTTGGTCTGCCACCAGCCGAAACAGACCAGCAGGGCGACCGCGGCCGAGAGCAGCGCCAGCACGAAGGGACTGCTCCAGCCGTGCGGTTGTGCCTCGCTGAAGCCGTAGACCAGCGCGACCAGGCCGCCGCAGCCGAGCAGCACACCGGGAATGTCGAGCCGCGCCTCCTCGTGTCCCGGACGGTCGTGCAGCAGGGTGAGCGCCCCGATGACTCCCAGGGCGGCGATGGGGATGTTGACGTACAGGCACCACCGCCAGCTCAGCGAGTCGGTCAGCAGCCCGCCCGCCATCAGGCCGATCGCGGCGCCGCTGCCCGCGAGTGCCCCGTAGATCCCGAAGGCCTTCGCGCGCTCTGACGGGTTCGTGAACGTCGTGGTGAGCAGCGACAGCGCGGACGGCGCGAGCAGGGCGGCGAAGAGGCCCTGAAGCGCCCGGGAGCCGAAGAGCATGCCGGACGAGCTCGCCGCGCCGCCGAGTCCTGAGGCGACGGCGAAGCCGATGAGGCCGATGATGAACGTGCGCTTGCGGCCCACGTAGTCGGCGATCCGGCCGCCGAGCAGCAGCAGACCGCCGAAGGCGAGGGTGTACGCGGTGATGACCCACTGCCGGTTGGCGTCGGACATGTGCAGGGCGCGCTGGGCCGAGGGCAGTGCGATGGTCACGATCGTCGCGTCGAGGACGACCATGAGCTGCGCGAGCGCGATGACGACCAGCGCCCACCAGCGGTGCGGATCGGGTCCCTGCGCGGACTCGTCCCGCTCACCTGATCGGGTGAAAGTCACATCGCCAGCAGATCATGGATCAGAAGGGGTCGCATCCGCGCCACGCGCCGGGCGGCCGGAGTGGCGTTTGCATTCGCGTACGAATCAGGGCTGTGGCGCCGACGTCGCCGTCGTGCCGAACGCCCGCCCGCGGACCTCGCCGGCGGCTCCGGAGTACTCCCGGAACTGGTCGTTCCCCGTCCGCGGCGCCGGGCGGGCAGATGCGGTGCCGGGCGCGTGGGCGGGACGCGGGGGCGCGGGGCATCAGGCCGTGCGCTGGTCGTGGACGGGCGGCGGCCAGGGGGCGAAACGGGTGACGGTCAGCGCTCGGGTCACGGCTTCGACGGCACTGTTGAAGGACACCTCGCAGAGCAGCCCGGGCGCCGCGACCTGGTCGCCCGCGAGGTACACCCCGTCGCCCCGGTCGATCGCGGGCCGGTCCCGCCAGGTGTGTCCTGGCAGGTCGACCGCGCCCGTGCGGCCCTGGGCGACCGCCTGGTGGCGCATGGTCGTACGCGCACGCCAGTCGGGAAAGCCCAGGTCGAGCAGGTTTTCCGCGCGGGCGACGGCCAACTCGACGGGCTCACCGGGAGCCAGTGGGAACTGTCCTTGGATGAGCTGCTCGCCATGCGGGGCGAGGCTGCGGTCCTGGGCGGTGGGGCGTTCCAGGCGGCCGGGGGCGTCGAGGTCCGAAAGGGTGAGGACATCGCCGCGCCGGGTGCGGACCGCGAGGTCCAGCAGCGCGGTACGGCCGCTGTCCCAGACGAGCGAGTCGTCCCCGAGCAGCCGGCGCGCGGCGGGCAGCGACGTCGCGACGACGACCGGCGCGTTGGTGGGCAGGCTGTCGACGCGGGCCAGCGTCTCCACCCGGACACCGAGGTTCCAGGCGCGGGCCGCCATCCGGTCGATGACCGTCGCCCAGCCGCCCTGCACGGAGCGCGCCTCGGGCGGCATCCTGGCGGCCCTGCGGAGCCGTTCGTGCACGAACGCGGCGGACAACGCGCCCGGGCGGTGATGGAACACGACGGCGGCGCTGTAGTGCGCGGCGGCCCGTGCGCCCACCTCGCCCACTTCCGCGGTGGCCCAGGACAGGAAGTCGCGGTCCACGGGCGCCCGCTCCGGGCTGCGCCGCAGCAGCCTGAGCATCCCCAGTGGCGGCGTCCTGCGCAGCGCGCCCCGGAAGTGCAGCCGCAGCCGCGCGGCCTCCAGCGGGGACGGCACCGCGAGCGGCCCGAGCAGGTCCCGCTGGAGCAGCCAGGTCCAGTGCGGACCGCTGCTGTAGAAGGCATGCGGTCCCTCGTTCGTCCGGTACGGGCCTTCGGCAGTGCCCGCCCGGCCGCGAGCGTGTGGTGCGCCTCGTACACGGTGACCTGGGCCCCCGCCTCCGCCGCGGTGATGGCCGCGGTGAGCCCGGCGAACCCGCCACCGACCACGGTGATCCGGCGCCGCGCAGAGCGGACACGGCGCACCGAGGCCGGGCCGGGTGCGGGGCGTGCGGGGTGTGCGGGCGCGGCCTGGGGTGCGCGGGCTGCCGGGATTCGAGACGGGTGGTCGGGCACGGTGGGCTCCTTTGCTGCGGCGGGGCCTGGCTGCGGATCGGGCACGTCGTCGTCCACAGCTATGACGACGCAGGGCACGGCGGATGTGACATCCGGCGGGTCGGGGCCGAGACGGGAGAGGGGCAGGGGGCGGGTGGCGCGGTTCGGTTGTCAGTGGGGGCGTGCAGCATGGAGGGGGTGAGGTGGGCGAGCGGGACCGGGAGGCTGCGGCGGTGGGGCAGGAGTGGTGGCGATGTCGGCACCGGAAGCGAGAGGAGTCAATGCGGTGAAAGAGACGAAGGGGGCGCGGGGGGAGACCGTGAAGCGGGCGCGGCGTCCTGAGGTGCGGTTGCCGCCGCTCGCCGCCTGGGGCGCGCGGGAGCTGGAGCAGGACGGGGACTACGACGGCGTGGAGTTCCACAGCTGCGACCTGACGCGGCAGGACGCGAGCGGCGCGCGGTTCCTGGACTGCGCCCTGACGGACTGCCTGATGGACGAGCTGCGGTTGCCGCGCGCCCGGCTGCTCGATTCACGGGTGAGTGCGCCCCGGGGGGTGGGCGTCGACCTGGCCGGGGCGACGTTGCGCGACCTGGAGCTGGTGGACGCCCGGCTCGGCGGGGCGCAGCTGCACGGCGCCGTCCTGGAGCGGGTGGTGGTGCGCGGCGGAAAGATCGACTACCCGAATCTGCGCGCCGCCCGACTGCGGGACGTCGTCTTCGACGGCTGCGTACTGGTCGAGCCGGACTTCGGTGCCGCGCGCCTTGAGCGCGTGGAGTTCCGGGACTGCACGCTCAAGGGCGCGGATTTCACCGGTGCCTCGATGGTGGACGTGGACCTGCGCGAAGCGGCGCTCCTCGACATCGCGCGGGGAGTGGAACGCCTCTCAGGAGCCGTCATCAGCCCCGCCCAGCTGGTGGACCTCGCTCCGGTGTTCGCCGCGCAGATCGGGGTGCGGGTGATGTAGGCGGGCTTGGCCGCCAGCGTCTGCCTTCCTGGGAGTCGCTGGGACAGGCCCCGCGCCGGCCCCGGCCACAGCCGCGTCAGACGCGTGGGAAGCAGGCTTGGAGCTGCCAGACGGCCGGGTTCTCGGCGAGGTCGTCGTGCAGGTCGGTGAGGTCGGCGAGGAGGTCGTGCAGGAAGTCGCGGGACTCGCGGCGGAGTTCCGCGTGGGAGAACGTCAGCGGGGGCTCGTCGCCCGGCATCCAGTCGGCCTCGATCTCGACCCAGCCGAAGCGCCGTTCGAAGCGCATGCGGTCGGTGGACTCGGTGAAGTCGAGATCGGCGTGGTACGGGCCCGGAGCCCGGCCGCCGCGCGGGTCCTGGTCCAACTGCTCGACGATGTCGCACAGCGCCCACGCGAAGTCCAGGACGGGCACCCATCCCCAGGCTGTGGACAACTCCCGGTCCGCCTTGGTGTCGGCGAGGTACACATCACCGCAGAACAGGTCGTACCGCAGCGCACGAACGTCCGCGCGGCGGTAGTCGGCCGCGGGCGGGTCGGGGAAACGGGAGGTGAGGGCATAGCCGATGTCGAGCACGGGGTGATGGTGTCACGGACCCGCCCCGGGGCCCGCGGCCACCGCCGCTCCGCCCCGGACGGCCCCGCTGCCCGAGGCCCCGCCCGCGCCGCAGTGTCCCGCGCGGACCGTTTCGCATGGTGCTGCGGTGCGACGGTGCCGCCTCGCGCCGTGCGCGCTGTCCCGTTCACACGGTCGCGTCTTCACACGGCTGCGTCGTGCCGTGCCGGTCCGGCCGGCGGCCGGGGACCGGGTGCCTCCGAGACGGGCTCGGTGGCATCCGGTCGGCTCCCTCGGGTGTGGCCGCCGGTGTCAGACGTTGACGCCGAAGTCCTGGGCGATGCCGACCAGGCCCGAGGCATAACCCTGGCCCACGGCACGGAACTTCCACTCCGCCCCGTTGCGGTACAGCTCGCCGAAGACCATGGCGGTCTCGGTGGCGGCGTCCTCACTGAGGTCGTAGCGGGCGATCTCGGTGCCGCCCGCCTGGTTGATGACGCGGATGTAGGCGTTGCGGACCTGGCCGAAGTTCTGGCTGCGGTTCTCGGCGTCGTAGATGGAGACCGGGAAGACGACCTTGTCGACGTCGGCGGGCAGGCCAGCGAGATTGACGTTGATCGCCTCGTCGTCGCCGGCGCCTTCGCCCGTGCGGTTGTCGCCGGTGTGCACGATGGTCTGGTCGGGGGTCTGCTTGTTGTTGAAGAAGACGAAGTGGCCGTCCGAGTAGACCTTGCCCTGAGGGTTCACCGCGATCGCGGAGGCGTCGAGGTCGAAGTCGGTGCCGGTGGTGGTGCGGACGTCCCAGCCGAGGCCCACCGTGACGGCGGTCAGGCCCGGTGCCTCCTTGGTGAGCGAGACATTGCCGCCCTTGGACAGGCTTACAGCCATATCGGGAAGTCCCTTCCATAATGGAATGCTTGGTGCCATCGGGTGGTATGCGCCGGTCCGTACGGACCGGCGCTGCCGACGAAGCTACGTCATCCCTAAGAACGCTGTCCGGCAGCCGCAGGGTTCCCCGTCCCTTTACTTTCTTTGCCAAGGCTTTTTCCTCGCGAACATGTCTTCGAGAAGTGATGGGAGAGGCAGACGGGGCGCGGGGACCGGGAGCGCGATCGAGACATAGAGCGTGGCGGAAAAGCAGGTGACCCGGGGCGGTGAGCGGGGGACCATGGTGTGCATGTCCGGTCCTTATGTCATCCGTGGCTCCGTCTCGCTGCCCGAGGCCGAGCTCATGTGGCGTTTCTCCAGGTCGTCCGGGCCGGGCGGGCAGCATGTAAACACCACCGACTCGCAGGTGGAGCTGCGTTTCGACCTTGCGGGTACGGAGGCCCTGCCGCCGGTGTGGAAGGAGCGTGCGCTCGCGCGTCTCGCCGGGCGGCTCGTCGATGGAGTGATAGCCGTACGCGCCTCCGAGCACCGCTCCCAGTGGCGCAACCGCGAGACGGCGGCGGTGCGGCTCGCCGCGTTGCTGGCGGAGGCGACGGCGCCACCGCCGCGGGCGCGGCGGGCTACCCGGATACCGCGCGGGATCAATGAGCGGCGGTTGCGGGAGAAGAAGCAGCGGGGGGACACCAAGCGGGGGCGCTCTGGTCGCTGGGACTAGGGACCTGGCGTCCCTAGGCGGTCTCCAGGCTGGCTCCCCAGGCGGTCCGCGGGTCCCAGGCGGGTCCCCAGGGGTCCGCGGGTCCCAGGCGGTTTGTTTCTGTCTTGTCTCGCGGCTTGATTTCGGCCGGTCCTTCGACCCGTCTCTCGACCTGTTCTTCGGTGGTCGTTCGGCGCGCTTCTTAGACGTCTACCGATCGTCCATCGGCTTCGCCGCGGGCCTGGCGCCTTCGGGGTCACTGTACGCCCGGGTACGGGGTGTGCTTGCGGGCGTGCGCCGTGGGCGGGTGCGCTCCAGGTTTCGTCGGGCTGTGGCTGTGGCTGTGGCTGCGGCTGTGAGGGCTGTGGACGGCGCCTGCTGTTGCGCTCGCGTCCCGCCCCGTCTCGTCGACGGCTGTCGGCCGGTGCGGCCTGCGGAACCTCGTCTCCGGCCAGTCACGTACTCCTGCTCGCCCGGTGGGCGATCGTTCCGCGGCTGCCGAAGCGGGTCCCTTGCTGGGTCCATTCAGGAGTCTTTGGAGGCCTGGGGAAGGCGGGCGCGGTCTGCGACGCCAGGGTGTGCTGATCGGTCGGGTGCTCCGATGCGCGGCGATGTGGTCGCGGCGGGGCAGAGGTCAGCTCAGGCCGCGGTAGCGGCCCTGGAAGTAGGCCAGGGGGCCGGGGGCCGTCCCCGTCACGTCGGCGGTGAGAACGCGGGCGATGACGACGGTGTGATCGCCCGCGGAAACGCGCTGCTCGGTACGGCACTCCAAGGTGGCGAGCGCGCCGGTCACCAGCGCGGCGCCGGAGATCGCGCCACGGGTGTGCGGAACGTCCTGGAAGAGCAGGCGATCGCTGAGGCGGCCCTTCATCGCGAAGCGGCCCGCGATGTGCCGCTGGCTCTCGGAGAGCACGGAGACCGCCCACAGCGGCTGCTCGGCGAGCAGGTCGTCCATGCGGGAGCCGTCGCGCACGCTCAGCAGGACCAGGGGCGGGTCGAGAGAGAGCGACATGAAGGCGGTCGCCGTCATGCCGGCGTCCTCGCCGCCCGGCCCCTCCGGATCGAGGGCGGGCTCATACGCGGTGACCAGCACCACACCCGCGGCGAGCCGGGACATGGCGGCACGGAACTCGTCGTTGCTCACTCCCTCAGCATGCCCGGCGCGGTGGAGGTCCTGACGGAGCGGGGTCGACGGAGAGGGCGGAGGTTCCTGCGGGGCGGAAGGAGTGTTCAGCACCCCGTCACGCTAACCACGCGCCCAGTGCCCGCGCATCGGACCACCGCCCGAGCCAGGACTTAGGTCCACCGCCCGAGTACGCCTCCGCGCGCCCCCTATTTCGCCTGCCTGCCAGTCCTCACCCACAAGCCGCCAAGTCCTCACGCACAGTGAGCCATCCCACACCGCACTCCGATTTGCGTTCAGGAAACGCACGGTGCAATCGAAGACAACGTGGTCAACCCTTCACATCTTGCTGTGACTTGAGTCACAGCTGACATATTTTGTTGACCCTGTGTACCGGCTGAGCAGCTCGCTGTGATTCAGTGACGGGGACGCTGCGATACGTACCCCGGACACCCCGGGCACCCGCCGAACGTACGCCGATGACACAAGCTGACATATCCGGAGTAGCTGTCGAGAGTCGGGGAGGGCGACCATGGATACGGAATCCGAGCCGTACGTCCGCCTGGCGACCCTGCGGCAGCTGCACCAGGTGATGGCGGACATGAACACCGCGCGCAGCCTCGCAGACACCCTCCAGACCGTCGCCGACGGCGTCGTCAACGGCCTCGGCTACGCACTCGCCTGCGTCAACCTCGTACGCCCCGACGGCGACCTGGTCGTCGCCGCGCTGGCCGGAGACGCCGCCGCGGAAGCCCTCATCACCGGCCGCGTCGGCCCCCGGGTCGCCTGGGAGCGCCGGCTGTCGATGGGCGAAGCCTGGGGCGACCTCAGGTTCATACCGCACACTGAAGGCTGGGTCCTCGACGAAGACGATGTGCCCCAGTGGTTCACCGAAGGCCCCGAGCCGCGCTTCGAGGACGAATGGCACCCCTCCGACCGCCTCTTCGCGCCCCTCTACGCCCCCGCCATCGGCGGCGCGCCCGGCTCCACCGGCGGCGAACTCCTCGGTGTGATCTCCGTCGATCAGCCGCGCAACGGCCGCCGCCCAGGACCCTGGGGCCGCGAAGCCCTTCAGATGTACGCGTTCCAGGCCGCCATCGCCATCAGCAACGCCCGCCTGCGCGCCAACATGCAGCGCGCCCTCGTCCGCCTCGAACGCGAACAGCAGGCCCTGCGCGCCAGCGAGGAGTCCTTCCGGCAGGCCTTCGAATACGCCCCCAGCGGCATGGCCATCGCCGAGATGGGCGGTGACCAGCACGGCCGCATCCTGCGCGCCAACGACGCCCTCTGCCGCCTGCTCGGCCGCCCCGCCTCCATGATGCGCCGCTACTCCTTCTCCGACCTCGTACACCCCGAGGACATCGGCACCCTGCTGCGCACCTCCGCCGAAGGCGGCCGGGCCGAGCTGCGCCTCGCCCGCCGCGACAGCACCTACATGTGGGTCTCGCTGCGTAACTCCGTCGTCGCGGACGCCGCCGACGGACCGCGGTTCCTGCTCACCCACGTCGAAGACATCGAAGAGCGCAAGCGCCGCGAGCTCCAACTCGCCCACCGCGCCTCCCACGACTCCCTCACCGGCCTGCCGAACTCCGCCGAACTGCGCGCCCGCCTCAGCGCCCGGCTCTGTGGACGCCCCCAGTCGATGCCCCTCACCGACATAGACACGCTCGACGCCGCCTACAGCGGACCCCCTGCCGAGCAGACGCAGACCTACACCACCGAAACCCCCGCCCCGACCGGCCGGCCAGGAACCTACGACCACCACGTACACGCCATCGCCCCGCTCGAAGGCGAAAACGAAACCGACGACGGCACCAAAGGCCTCGCCGTCCTCTTCTGCGACCTCGACGGCTTCAAGTCGATCAACGACAGGTTCGGCCACCACACCGGCGACGCCGTCCTCATCGAAGTCGCCCGCAGACTCACCAACGGCGTACGCGACGGCGACACCGTCGCCCGACTCGGCGGCGACGAATTCGTCGTACTCGCCGACGGACTCGGCCGCGCCGACGCCCAGGACCTCGCCGTGCGCCTGCGGAACGCGATCATCCCCGCGATCCGGGTGGACGGCAGACCGGTACGCGTCGGCGCCAGCTTCGGCATCGGCTGGGCACACTGTGGAATGACGGCAGACGAAGTGTTGAAATCAGCTGACCAGCGGATGTACATCGAGAAGCGGTCACGTGCGAAACAGCACAGACGAGCCGGATAACCACAGCTCACAGCGTTGCCGGGGAAAACGGGCCGGACATGGAAGCCGTGCAGCGTGGCCCGAGCGGGTAGGCTCGGCAGGTCCAGGGACCTGACGGACCGCACAGACCGCACAGACCAGCCCCCGCGCCAAGGAGTGACCAAGGGAATGACGGCCGGCAACGACGGCGCGAGCACGCCCGAGGACGACGACCCGTTCGGCTATCTGTACGCCGACGGCCAGGCATCCGGGGCCACCCCGCCCAGCGGAGGCGGTGGCTACGGCTACCCCGCGCCCCGCACCTCTTACCACCAAGTCCGTGCCGTCGGCGAGCGCCAGTACGGACAACAGACACGCGGTGGCTACGGCTACCCGGCCGCCCAGGGCCGCCCGGGCGCACCCCAGAACCCCGGCCACGGCCAGCAGGACGGCCAAGGCCAGACCACCGCCGCCTTTGGCCGGGTCCCCGGACAGGCCTACGGCGAGCCCAACGCCCATTACCAGGCGCCTGAGACCATGCACGGCAGCTCACCGGGCAACAGGCAAGGCCCGCCCGGCTACGACGAAGGACCCCGAGGCCGCGGCCCCAACACCAAAGGGCTGTTGATCGGTGCGGTCGCCGTGGTCGCGGCCGTCGCCATCGGCATCGGCATCGCAGTCCTCTCCGGCAACGACGACACCGACGGCAGCCAGGCCAACAACACACCGCCGCCCGCCGACACCGTCAAACCCAGCCAGAGCGCAGGCAAGCACACCCAAGAGCCCGCCGAACTGCCCAAAATCGACGCCAAGGCCCTGAGGCTGGACGGCGGCACGGTCACCGCCTCCGACATCAAGGGCGCCCAGGCCGACGGCGGCGTCTACGTGGCCGGACTCAACACCCCAGGCGCCTCGGCCACCTGGACCGTGAACGACGTCCCCGCAGCCGGCAAGTACACCCTCGACATCGGCTACGGCGTCCCCGGCAAGGACGCCAGCGTGACCCTCACGGTCAACGGCCAGCCGGAGACTTCACCGCTCAGCCTGAAGAACTGGGCAAGCGCCAAGGAAGGCGACTGGGAGAAGGGTTGGACCAGCTCCTACACCTTCATCGAACTCAACAAGGGCACCAACACCATCAAGATCTCCTGCGAACAGGGCAACCAGTGCGACGTCAACCTCGACCAGGTGTGGCTGGAAAAGGGCTGGAAGAAGGGGCACTAGTGCCCCGATAGGCGACGCCAGCGCCGTCGAGAAGCGGCGTCTGGTGTGTGCCTTCGGCCTGCCAGGCGTCGCAACCGTGCGAAAGGCGCCGTCGCAGCACAAGACCCGTTGAAGCGCGCCGCGCGACACGCGGCGCGCCGCAGGACGGACACGCGGCGCGTCGCGGAACGAGGCGCCCCCACCGGTGTCCACGCGCCGCGCCACGTCCCCCGTGTCGCCGCCGCCGTGCCGTACGAGTCGCCGCGCCGTACCCGGGCGCCGCACCCTGCGGGCGCCCGGCCCGTCAGTGCCGTGTGCCCTTCGGTTCCATCACCCACTCGCCCTTGCGCATCACACCGGCCACCTCGAACTGTGCGTCGAGCACGACCAGGTCCGCGTCCTTGCCGGGCTCAATGGAGCCCACGGTGTCGTAGCGGCCGAGGAGCCGGGCAGGGGTTTCGGACAGGACGCGGACGACGTCCTGGACGTCGAGGCGGTCGATGGTGACGGCGCGCTGGAAGGCGCGGTCCAGAGTGAGCGTGGAGCCCGCGATCGAGTCGCCCTCGACGAGCCGCGCCACGCCGTCCTTCACCTCCACCTCCATCGGGCCGAGCCGGTAGGTGCCGTCACCGAACCCGGCCGCGTCCATCGCGTCCGTGATGAAGGCGACCCGGGCCGGGCCCGCACGGTGGAAGGCGAGCTTCAGCGCGGACGGGTGAAGATGCGTGCCGTCGTTGATCAGCTCGACGGTGATCCGCTCGTCTTCCAGGAGCGCGGCGACCGGGCCCGGGGCGCGGTGGGCGAGCGGCGGCATCGCGTTGAACAGGTGCGTGGCCACCGTGGCGCCCGCCTCGATGGCGGCCACCGTCTGGTCGTACGTCGCGTCGGTGTGCCCGATGGCCGCGATCACGCCGTGCTCGACGAGCAGCCGTACGGACTCCAGGCCGCCGGGCAGCTCGGTGGCGAGCGTGACCATCCGGGCCTGGCCGCGCGCCGCATCCAGCAGTTTGCGGATCTCCGCCGGGTCAGGGGCACGCAGCAGCGTCGCGGCATGGGCGCCCTTGCGGAACGGCGAGATGAACGGACCCTCGAAGTGGACCCCCGCGATATCGCCCTGCTCCGCCAGCTCCGACAGCAGCCCGGCGCGCTCCGTGAGGGCGGCCATCTCACCGGTGACGGTGGAGGCAACGACGGTGGTGGTGCCGTGCAGGCGGTGCGTACGGACGCCGGTGAGGATGTCGTCCACAGAACCGCTGGTGAAGGAGGCACCGCCGCCGCCGTGGTTGTGGATGTCGACGAAGCCGGGGACCAGCCAGTGTCCGGTCAGGTCGACGGTGCCGGGCAGGCGGGCAGGCGGCTCGCTGGCGTCCGGCGAGTGCGGTGTGTGCGGCTGCGCGGTGCCCGCGTCCGCGACAGGCGCATCCGTATCCGCGGTACCCGCAGCCCGCCCGCTGACATGCGTGATCCTGGTGCCCTCGACGACCACCTGGCCGCCGTCGGCGATGGAGCCGGGCAGTACCACCTTGGCACCGGCTAGAACGTGGCTACCTCGTGCGGCCATCAGGTGGTTACCTCCGGGGAGTCGTGGGGGGTGTGGGCGGCAGGGGTGATGAGTGAGGGTCGGCGGGGCCGGCAGGGACGCGGAGTGCGCCGCCGTTCGGGTGCCCGCGTTCGGGAGCGAGTGGGAGTGCCTCGTCGGAGTCGGTGGAACCGGCGGCGGTCGTCTCGTCCCTGTCGTGCGGCGCGCCCGCGCGATCGCGGCCGGCCGCCTTCGCGCAGTCCTGCGCCGTCACCAGGTCCCAGGCGAGCAGCCCCGCGCCCCGGCAGCCCGCCGTGTCCCCGAGCGCCGCCGGGACGATCTGCGGCAGGTGCTGGAACGTGACGCGCCGCTCGACGGCGGCCCGCAGCGGGACGAAGAGCGTGTCTCCGGCCTCGGCGAGCCCGCCGCCGATGATCAGGATGCGTGGGTCGAGCAGGGTGAGCGCGGTGACCAGGCCGTCGGCGAGCGCGTCCACCGCCTGCTGCCAGACCTCCGCGGCGCGCGCGTCGCCCGCGACGACGGCTCTGGCGCAGTCCGCAGCGTCCGCGTACGGATCCCCGCAGGCCGTGGCCCAGGCCCTGCTCACCGCGCCGGCGGACGCAAGCCGCTCCAGACAGCCGCGCTGGCCGCAACCGCAGACCGGCCCACCGGGACGGACCACGACATGGCCGATTTCCCCCGCAGAACCGTGCGCACCCGGCTCGATGACCCCGTCGACGCCGAAGGCGCCGGCGATTCCGGTGCCCAGCGCCACGAAGAGGAACCGGTCCGCACCCTGGCCTGCGCCTATCCGGCCCTCGGCGAGCCCGCCGGTGTGCACATCGTGTCCCAGGGCGACGGGCACCGAGCCGAGCCGCTCGCTCAGCAGGTCGCGCAGCGGTACGTGGTCCCAGTCCAGATTGGCCGCGTAGACGGCGATGCCGCGGTCGGCGTCGACGATGCCGGGCACCACGGCACCGGCCGCCACGGCACGTCCGCCGAGTTCCGCCTCGCCGTGCGCGCGCAGTTCGGCGGCCAGATCGAGGATTCCGGCTACGACCGCGTTCGCGCCGTGCTCCCGGCCGGTGGCCCGGCGGGTCTTGTACAGCAGCGCGCCGTCAGGACCGACCAAGGCGGCCTTCACTCCGGTGCCGCCCACGTCGAGGGCGATGACATGTCTCACGGGGACAGTCTCGCGCGCGTACCGGCAAGAGGTCTAGTCCAGTCGACGCAATGGGCCATCTGTGCAGCCCGGACTCGGTCTCCGTTGCCAACTCGTGCGCGTTGGTATAGACCTTATACGAACGGGGAGTTTAGCCGTTTCCGGCCATCTGAACGATGTACCGAGAACATCAAGAAGAAGCTATGAAGCTAGTGCCGCAACAGGCCGCAGATCTCACCGCACGGCGAACAAGCCCCGCACGCGACCGGACGCCTCACGAACAGGCCCGGCGGACACCGGCACCGCCGGACAGCCGACGGCACCGCAGACAACCGACAGGCACCGCAGACAACCGACAGGCACCGCAGACGAGCAGGACCCGGAAGCGGAAAACGGGGAGGGGCGGCGAGGGTGCGAGTTATGGCGGTTGCCTGTCACGGCACTAGTCGTCGCAGGTCGGGGCTGACCGCGGTGGTGGCCGCGCTGGGCCTTGTGGCGGGGACGGCGGGTCTCACGGCCTGCGGAGGATCCGGCGGTTCCGGTGCCGTCACCCTCCGCCTCGTCGCCGCGGACTACGGGGACTCGTCCGCGAACGGTTCGAAGAAGTACTGGTCGGCGCTGGTCGGTAAGTTCGAGGCGGCGCATCCCGGTATCAAGGTCGAGCTCAGTGTCTACTCCTGGAACAATGTCGACCAGAAGGTCAAGGACATGGTCGGCGCGGGCGACGCGCCCGACATCGCGCAGATCGGCGCGTACGCGGACTACGCCGCGCAGAACAAGCTCTACCACGCCGACGACGTGCTCTCGATCTCCACCCAGGCGAACTTCCTGCGCACGCTGAGCGAAGCGGGCATGGTGCAGCGCATCCAGTACGGCCTGCCGTTCGTCGCCTCCACCAGGCTGCTCTTCTACAACAAGACCCTCTTCGCGCGGGCCGGCATCACCGCGCCGCCGCAGAGCTGGCGTGACCTCCAGGCCGACGCCGGGATACTTAAGAAGAACGGGGTGAAGATCCCGTTCGCGCTGCCGCTCGGTCCTGAGGAGGCGCAGGCGGAGACCATGATGTGGCTGCTGAGCGGCGGCGACGGCTATGTGAACGAAGCCGGGTCCTACACCCTCGACTCCAGGTTGAACATCGCCACACTCAACTGGCTGAAGAACGACTTGGTCGGCCGCCGGCTGACCGGGCCCACCCCGCCGGCCGAGCTCAATCGCGCCCAGGCCTTCGCCGCGTTCGCCCGTGGTGACGTCGGCATGCTCAACGGCCACCCCACGCTGATGAAGATCGCCTCAGACAAGGGAGTGAAGTTCGGCATGGTGCCGATGCCCGGAGTGAACGGCAAGGCCCGGGGCGCGATGGGCGTCGCCGACTGGTTGATGGCCTTCAAGAGCGGCGGGCACCGCAAGGAGGTACGCACCTTCCTCGACTACCTCTACAACGACAAGAATGTGCTCTCTTTCTGCCACGAGTACGACCTGCTGCCGGTCACCGCATCCGCCTCCCAGGCCATGGTCGACGAGGAGGCCGCCGGCGCCAAGGGCCCGGGACTCGCCCCGTTCCTGGACGAACTGCCCAGCTCGGAGCTTTATCCGGTGGCCAAGACGTCATGGGCGCAGGTCAGCGCGGAGATCAAGGAGACGATCGGCAAGGCGGTCGCCCCGGGTGGCGACCCCGCCTCGGTCCTCGGCCGGCTGCAGGACGCGGCGACGCAGGCCGACGCCGCCTGAGCGCCCGCCGCCGAGCGTGCCCCGAATTGGTACGGTCCCGGTATGGACGGCACCGAGCCGCACCCCGGCGGCACCGAGCCGGACGACGGCAGCGCACTCCCCACCGGTACCGGGCCGCGGCCCGGCGATGACACCGCGCCACCGGACGACGACGCCCCCGGCGACCTGACGGCGCAGCACCGCGCCGTGCTCGCCTTGGAGCGCCGCGGCTGGCTCAGCCCCGGCGCTAAGGAGCGCGCCATCCGCGAACAGCTCGGCCTCGCGCCGGTCCGCTACTACCAGCTCCTCAACGCCCTGCTCGACGATCCACGCGCCCTCGCACACGACCCCGTCACGGTCAACCGCCTGCGCCGCGTCCGCGAGAGCCGGCGCGCGGAACGCTGAAGAGCGCGGACCGGACGCACAACGGCACCTCATTTCCGCGGCGCCAGCCGCCAGGCCGTCCCACGTGCCACCGCTGTCCCACACCTAGGGCCTGTGTGGGGTTGTGATCTGGATCAGGGAGCGGGGCGTGGTGCGTGCGATCGCAAGGCGCCGGAGCGCCCTCATAGCGGAGCTATGCGGGCGTTTCGGCAACGCCGCTGGGGGCACCTCCCACGCCCGTTCAGGGCAGTGGGGGAGTGCGTGCCACGCCCCGCGAGCCCAGATCACGACTCCATACAGGCCCTAGCCGCGTCCGGGCGTCCGCGTTACCCGTCCCTGCGCGCCTCCTGGCATGCCTGCTGGTTCTCCGCGGCCGAGCAGGGCAGATGGCGGTGGCGTTCGATGATGTTCCGGCCGGTGTCGCTCGCCATGTAGTCGAGGAACTTGGACATCAGGGAATTGTCCGGGGGCGAGCCGTAGGTGTACGCGTACTCGGGCTCCCAGAACGGATACGCGCGCTGTCTGACCGCATCGATGGAGGGCTGCTCGCCGCCCAGGCCGAGCAACTGAGTCTGCCCTGCTGTGCGTACTGCCGGGCCGAGTTGAGCTCCGCGTAGCCAATGGCGCCAGGGGTCGCGGCCACCGTCTTCAGCAGCCGGTCTGTGCTGTTCTGCTCGCAGCGCGTGATGTTGTTGTAGTTCTTGGTACGGGTGGCGCAGTCGTCGGCGCTCGATGTGCGCGGGGGCTCGGTACTGCCGCCGAGGACACGGTCCTCGAACACGTTGCGGGTGCCCGACTCGCCGTCCCGGCCCACCAGCGTGACCTGGAGGCCGGGCCCTGGTGCGGTGGTGCGGGGCGCGGTGAGACGGTTCCAGTCGACGACGGCGCCGGAGTACAGCTTCTGAAGGTCGACCAGGCTGATGTCCGACAGCGGTACGTCCTTGTTCACCACCAGAGCGAAGACGGAGACCGCGACCAAGCGTTCTTCAAGCTTCGGATTCTCGCTCTGCGCGGGGCCGTCGGAGAGCGAGAGATACGGCGCGAACGCGTCGCCCGCCGCCGGCTCCCTGGCCCCTTCGTCCAGGAGGGTGCTGATGCCGCCGCCGGAGCCCCGGGACTCCACGTCGATGCTGGGAGCGCCCTTGCAGTTCTTCTCGTAGGCGTTGTCCAGGTCGAGCATCACCGGTTCGAACGCGGTGGAGCCGACGACGGTGAGACTGCCGTTGGTGCAGCCCTGCGGCAGCGGCTTGTCCTGCAGCGCCCGGAAGGCGAACGGCTGCGCGATCACCAGCAGGAAGAGGCTGCCGATCAGCCCGAGCATACGGTTGCTCGGCCGCCGGAACTTCTCGTTGTTGCGGATCCTGCCTTCCTTGACGCGGCCGACGAGCTGCGGGTCCCTGCCGCCACCCGGCCGGTCAGCAGCACCAGCAGCTTGAAGTGGTCGCCCCGGTTCATCGGCACCCGCGGAAGCGAGATCTCGGCCGCCTCCCAGGCCACACCCGGACTCTCTGAAGTCCCGTTCCTCGGCAGATACCGCAGCAGGGCCGGATGGCTGGGCTCGGTGACCGCCACATCCCTGACGGTGCGGCCCGGGAAGGTGACGGTCAGGCCGTGGCTCTGTTCGGGGGCGGTGATGTAGTCGCCCGCGTCGATGCCGCGGAAGTCGTCGTTCTCGATCCTCAGCAGCACCAGTGAGGCCCCGGCCAGGTCCGGAAGGTCCTCCAGCATGGACAGGCGCTGGTGCAGCGGTCCGTCGTCCCGGTCGCTGTCGTCTATCACCGTGTCCATCTGGATGCGGTAGCCGATGCGTTTGCGGCCCGGGATCAGCCGTTCGTACGACAGCACCCCGACGGTGACGACGACGCCGAGCAGCGCCAGCAGATTCTCCGGAACCAGCAGATCTTCAAACCATCCCATGACGCCCCCCGTGGAACTCCCCGTGCCATGACGGCCAGGGCCGTCCGACGGCTCAGGGCCGGCACACCACAACTGCCGGGCTGTGCCGTGTACGCGGTGCCCGGTGCGGTGCCCGACCCGCCGTGCCGGACCGGACCGTGCCTTCAGGGGGGACGAATGTACGAGTCGGAGATGAACTCCGGGGCGATGTGGTCAAGGACACTTGCAGTGTTCGTCAAGAGTTCAACTAGGCGGGTGCTGGCGCCAGTTGGACAGGGCGGCAGGCCGCATGGGGCGGAGTGTGGCTGCTTTCGGCGCTTCATCGACGAGGTGGTGGGCCGCGCTGGCTACAGTCGCCCCATGGGTAGCAACCGTAGTCAGGACCTCAGTCGAAACGGTGAAGTCGACGGACCGCACGACTCGGCACCGGCACCAGCACCCGGCGCCCAGGACCTCGCCGCGGGCGCCCTGCCGGCCCCCGTCACCGCGGCCGGGCGCAGCGGCCTCGCCGCACTCCTCGCCGATCCCGCGCGTGCCGTGGTCGCCCTCGACTTCGACGGCACGATCGCGCCGATCGTGCCCGACCCGGAGCAGGCCCGCGCGCACCCCGGCGCCGTCTCCGCCCTCGCCGCGCTGGCGCCCCTGGTGCGCTCCGTGGCGCTCGTCACCGGCCGACCGGTCGCCACCGCGGTAAAGAACGGCTCCTTCGCCGGGGTGCCGGGACTCGGCCATTTCGTCATCCTCGGGCACTACGGCGCCGAACGCTGGGAGGCCGCCACCGACACCGTCACCGCGCCAGAGCCGCACCCCGGCATCGCCGCGCTCCGCGCCGAACTCCCCGGAGTGCTGGAGCGCACCACCGAGGCCCGCGGCGCCTGGATCGAGGAGAAGGGCTTCGCCCTCGCCGTGCACACTCGCCGCGCCGCCAACCCGCAGGCCGCCTTCGAGGCACTGCGGACCCCTCTGGGCGACCTCGCCGCCCGCCACGCGCTGGCCGTCGAACCGGGCCGCCTGGTCCTGGAGTTGCGTCCCCCGGGCATGGACAAGGGCGTGGCCCTGACCAGGTACGTACAAGAGGTGGGCGCCACCTCGGTGCTGTACGCGGGCGACGACCTGGGCGACCTGCCCGCCTTCCGCGCCGTCGACGAGCTCCGCCTTGCCGGCATGCCCGGCCTGCTGGTGTGCAGCGGCAGCGCGGAGGTCACCGAAGTCGCCGAACGCGCCGACCTGGTGGTGGACGGACCACAGGGCGTCGTGGCCCTGCTGTCCGCGCTGGCCGCGGCCATCGGACGGTCCTAGCCGGTACCGGTGCACGTACCTGCCCGCGGTCCTAGCGCGTCCCTTCCGCCCGCAGTGCCCGCAGCTGGTCCAGGAACCACTGGGCGGGCGGCAGGGCCGTCGCCGCCGCGGCGAGACGCTTGGTGCGCTCGGCGCGCTCGGCAGCCGGGACGGCCAGCGCCTCGCGGAGCGCGGCGGCGGTGTCCATCACGTCGTACGGATTGACGGTGATCGACTCGTCGGCCAGCTCCTCGTGCGCCCCGGCCTCCCGGGAGAGCACCAGGACACAGCCCGCCTCCGAGACCACCGGCACCTCCTTCGCGACCAGGTTCATGCCGTCCCGCACCGGATTGACCAGCGCTACGTCCGCGATCCGGTAGGCCGCGAGCGAACGCGCGAAGTCGTCCTGGACATGCAGCACGACCGGGGTCCAGCCCGGTGTCCTGTACGCCGTGTTGATCTCGTCGGCGAGCCGGCTCACCTCGGCCGTGTAGTCACGGTAGACCGCGAGGTCCTGCCGGGACGGGTAGGCGAACGCGACGTGCACCACGCGCTCGTGCCAGTCGGGCGAGGCGGCGAGCAGCTGACGGTAGGCCAGCAGGCCGCGCACGATGTTCTTGGAGAGCTCGGTGCGGTCCACGCGCACGATGGTGCGGCGCGGGCGGCCCTCGGGATCGGTGCCGATCTGGGCGCGCAGCGTCGCGAGGCGGTCGTCGACGTCCGGGCGGTGCGCCCGCTCCCGTAGGAAGTCCGCGTCCGCGCCGAGGCCGTGCACCCCGATGGCGGTGCCTTGGGTGCCGACGGCGTCCTCGCCCAGGACCGCCTCGCAGCAGGCGGTGAACGCGGCGGCCCAGCGCCGGGTCAGGAAACCGAGCCGGTCGGCGCCCAGCATGCCGTTCAGCAGCTGCCCGGCCACGTCGTCCGGCAGCATCCGGAAGTACTCCGGCGGCGCCCAGGGGGTGTGCGAGAAATGGCTGATCTTCAGGTCGGGGCGGAGCTCGCGCAGCAGCCCGGGCACCAGCGCCAGGTGGTAGTCCTGCACCAGCACGGCCGCGCCCGCGCCGGCCTCCTCGGCGAGCGCCTGGGCGAACGCGGCGTTGTACTCCTCGTACGCGGCCCACTGGCGGCGGAACTCCGCGTCGAAGACCGGTTCGAGCGGCGTCTGGTACAGCATGTGGTGGACGAACCACAGCACCGAGTTCGCGATGCCGTTGTAGGCGTCCGCATGCACCTCGGGCGCGATGCCCAGCATCCGCACCTGCTGCCCGCCCGTGTCACCCGCGTCGAGCCTGCCCTGCGTGCGCCGCACGGCCTCGTGGTCACCGTCGCCGAGCGCTGCGCACACCCACACCGCGCCCGCGTCCGGGCCGATCGCGGAGAGCCCCGAGACCAGGCCCCCGCCGCCGCGCTTGGCGTGCAGCGAGCCGTCGTCGAGCACCTTGTACGAGACCGGGCCGCGGTTGGACGCCACCAGAACCTGGGCGCCTCGCGGCGTGGAAGCGGAAGCCATGTGGCGAACCTAGCCAGCCCGGGAAACGCTCAAACGTACGAGACCGCGGGTGGGGGTACCTTCCAGGCCATTCAGGCACCGGAGGGACGGTCGTATCCAGCGTTGTATACGACCGCGCCGGTTTTCCGCCGGAGCAGGAAACGGAATCGCCGCACAGGGGACGGCCGAACGGGTGACACCACCGGGGCCCGGGCCGCACGGCCATCCTCCCGGGACCCGGCTCGCCGGGCCACCGGATGCAAGCAGCATCCGCCGCCGGGCCCCTGCCGAGCCCAGCCCCCAGCAGCCCCGTTTTGCTGCCTCGCCCGCCCTACGCCACCCGTCGCGCCGCGTACTCCGGGATCTTGGCCATCGGCGGCCGTTCCTCCGTGTCCACGCCGTAGGAGCGCGGCTCGAAGCCGTCCGCGCCGCGTTCGAACTGGGTGAGTACGGGCCGGACCAGCGCGGGCCTGATGAGGTGGTCGCGGGCCAGCCTGACCTGGGCCGTGCGGTAGATCGTCGCGGCCATCCGGCCGAGCGCGTGCCCGTCCTGGTGGCGGTGCTTGCGCACGCCCACGTCGACCTGGGCGAGCCCGTCGAGGCCGACCGTGTGCAGGGCGTCCACCAGCAGTCCGAGCTCGACCCCGTAGCCGACCGGGAACGGCAGCTGCTCCAGCAGCGACCTGCGGGCCGCGTACTCGCCGCCGAGCGGCTGCACGAAGCCCGCCAGCTGCGGCCAGTGCATGTTCAGCAGCGGCCGGGCCATCAGCTCGGTGACCCGCCCGCCCTGGCCCGGCTGGGAGCCCAGCGGGCGGTCGTACATGGCCTTCACAAGCTGCACGGCGGGCTCGGTCAGCAGCGGGCCGATGATGCCCGTGACGAAGTCCGCCGAGAACTCCTTCAGGTCCGCGTCCACGAAGCAGACGATGTCGCCGCTGGTCGCCAGCAGCGAGCGCCACAGCACCTCGCCCTTGCCCGGCACCGTCGGGATGCGCGGCAGGATCTCGTCCCGGTGCACCACCCGCGCGCCCGCCGCCGAAGCCATCTCGGCGGTGCGGTCCGTCGAACCGGAGTCGACCACCACCAGCTCGTCCACCAGTGGCACCGGGACGGGATGCGGCCCGCCCGCGCGCTCGCCGCCCGCCAGCTCCACGGCCCCGGCGAGGTCCACGGCACCCCGGCCGACGCCCATGGGCCCCGGCTCCTGTCCCTGGCCCGCCGCAGCCCGGTCCTGCCCCGTGGGTGCCATCAGCTCCCGCCGGATCACGGCCACGATGTCGCCGACCGTCTCCTCCTCGTCGAGTGCGGGCAAGACGACGCTCACTGTGGCGCCCGAGGCGCGCTTCGCGGCGGCCAGATGCTGCCGGGGGCGGTCGCCCACGGACCAGGACCGCCCGGCAAGCCACTGCTCGACCTCTTCCAGCACGGTTCACGTCCCCTCAGTCGACGTCGCGATCGTTTGCTCGGTTGCGTCTTCGGCCGGACGGCCCGGCCGGTACGGCGCCGCCGTGCCCCGCTCCGGGCGGGACCGTCCGGGAACGGGTCCCGTACCGGACCCCGGACCAGTACTGGTTTAGTCCTGCTCGCACAGTGTGTGTCGTGGATCGCGCACACTGTGATCCATCTCGCGGTTCGGACGGCTTCCTCAACTATCCGGGCCCTCGGTTACAGTCTTGAACAACGCAGGTTGCCTTCGCATGCCGTAGCAGTAGCTCCCAGGCCCATCGGGCTCCGGGGGAGGGTGTGCGACGGGTTTCCTGTCATAAACGCGCCGGTGCTGCCACGAATGCACCGGAGCCATACCGCTCATCCAGAGGGGCAGAGGGATACGGCCCGTTGAAGCCCCGGCAACCCTCCAGTCGGCCACGCCAAGCCTGCGGTAGTTCACTGCCGCACAGATCAGCGCCAGGAGCGCACGTCTGCGGCGGCGAGACCCCGACTTGGGAAGGTGCCAATTCCGTCTCGCGGCGAGACGCGTCGCGAGGAAGATGAGGAGAGAGGGCCTCGCCTACCATGGCCGCGCAGCCTGTTGCCGCTGATCAGTCCACCACCGCCGCCTCGACCGGATCCTCCGGTGCCGCCGGCTCCACCGCCTCCGCTTCTGTTCCTGTCTCCGTGGATCTCGGAAACGCCGTCGCTCTGGCCTGCCGCGAGTGCGGCCAACGTTTCCCGCTGGGCCCCAGCTTCGCCTGCGAGAGCTGTTTCGGCCCCCTGGAAACCGCGTACGAGCTGCCCCTGGGCGACCCCGAAGCACTCCGCAAGAAGATCGAGTCGGGCCCCGCCAACCTCTGGCGCTACGCACCCTTGCTGCCCGTCCCCGCCGACGTCGCCGACAAGCCGAACATGAACCCGGGCTGGACCAAGCTCGTCAAGGCGGACCGTCTCGCCGCCGAACTCGGCATCACCGGTGGCCTCTACGTCAAGGACGACTCCGGCAACCCGACGCACTCCTTTAAGGACCGCGTCGTGGCCCAGGCCGTGGAAGCCGCCCGTGCCTTCGGCTTCACCACCCTGTCCTGCTCCTCGACGGGCAACCTGGCCGGTGCCATCGGTGCCGCCGCCGCCCGCGCGGGCTTCCGCTCCTGCGTCTTCATCCCGCACGATCTGGAGCAGGGCAAGGTCGTCATGGCCGCGGTCTACGGCGGCGACGTCGTCAGCATCAAGGGCACCTACGACGACGTGAACCGTTTCTGCTCCGAGCTCATCGGCGACCCGCTCGGCGAGGGCTGGGGCTTCGTCAACGTGAACCTGCGCCCGTACTACGCCGAGGGCTCCAAGACGCTCGCCTATGAGATCTGCGAGCAGCTCGGCTGGCAGCTGCCCGACCAGCTCGTCATCCCGATCGCGTCCGGGTCCCAGCTCACGAAGATCGACAAGGGCCTCCAGGAACTGATCAAGCTGGGCCTCGTCGAGGAGAAGCCGTACAAGATCTTCGGTGCGCAGGCCGAGGGCTGCTCGCCGGTCTCGACGGCTTTCAAGGCGGGCCACGACGTGGTGCGCCCTCAGAAGCCGGACACCATCGCCAAGTCCCTCGCGATCGGCAACCCCGCCGACGGGCCCTACGTCCTGGACATCGCCCGCCGAACGGGTGGCGCGGTGGAGGACGTGAACGACTCTCAGATCGTCGACGCGATCAAGCTGCTGGCCCGCACCGAAGGCATCTTCGCCGAGACCGCGGGCGGGGTCACGGTCGGCGTGACGAAGAAGCTGGTCGAGTCCGGCGTGCTCGACCCGACGCTGACCACCGTGGTGCTGAACACCGGCGACGGTCTGAAGACGCTGGACGCCGTCGCCCCGACCACCGGGCCCACCGCCACCATTCCGCCCAGCCTTGAGGCGTTCCGCGCCGCAGGTCTCGCGGACTGAACCGCCGGCCCAGCCGCGCCGGCCCGCCCGCTGCCGCCCGAGCGAAGCGTCCACTCGCCCGTCAACTGCCGCAAAGAGGGCGTGGGAGCTCCCAGCCCACGACACGCCCAGGACCAGAAAGGCTTGAACATGAGCGTCAACGTCCGAATCCCGACCATCCTGCGCACCTATACCGGCGGTAAGGCCGAGGTCCCGGCCGACGGCGCCACTCTTGCCGAGGTCATCGCCGACCTGGAGGCACGGCACGCCGGAATTGCCGCCCGCGTCCTCGATGACCAGGGCAAACTCCGCCGTTTCGTGAACGTGTACGTGAACGACGACGACGTCCGCTTCGAGCAGGGTCTCGACACGGCGACCCCGGACGGCGCGGGCGTCTCGATCATTCCGGCGGTCGCGGGCGGCTGAACCGTCCTCCTCCGCATCCGCTTCGGCGCCCTGCCCCCTCCGCTTCAGAAGCGGAGGGGGCAATTCAGTGTGATTGAAGGCGGTAGAGTTGGGGAAGCGGCGCGTTTTCCCACCGATCGACCGCAGAGTAAGTACGGCCATGCAGCGACAAGAAATGGCCAAAGTGCCCGGCGTTTTTCAGCCTTTCATGGCTTTTATCCGGCCCGACTTGCCCTGAATTCCGATGAATTCTCTCTATATTACCGATCTGCGCTGCGCAGAATTCTCGTCCGCTTGACCTGTTGCAGACGGCAGTTGGACAGATACATTCAGCCGCGGTCGACGCCTTCCGGCGCACACACCCCCCAATCATTTGGGGCGTGAGTTCTGACCCGGGTCCGCGAAGTGCGGTCCTGCGCAAGGGCCAGTAATAGGGGAGTTAGGCATGGCTCAGGGCACCGTCAAGTGGTTCAACGCGGAGAAGGGCTACGGCTTCATCGCGGTCGACGGTGGTGCGGATGTTTTCGTCCACTACAGCGCGATTCAAATGGACGGCTACCGCACCCTGGAAGAAGGTCAGCGAGTCGAGTTCGAGATCTCGCAGGGCCAGAAGGGACCGCAGGCGGACATGGTCCGTGTGGCCGGCTGAAGCGCCGACTGACTGCAGCGACGTTTGCGGTGAGCCCGTACCCCGATGGGGTGCGGGCTCTTCCGCTTGTTCTGCGCCTGCGCACCGTCTCGCACTAACGCCTGCGCACCGTCTCCACACGGCTGCGGGTGCCCGCCCTGTGCGCGGGCCCTCCCGCTGGCCTGCGCCTTCGCACCGCTCCGCCCGCTCTCCCGGTGGCCGAAGCGCACCCCCGCATGCGCCCTGCACCCGCCCATCTGACGCGGTACACCCGCCGACCTGACGCGGTCAGCCTTGCACTCGAAGGGGCAGAGTGCTAATCATTGGCGTTAGCACTCTGAAGGTGAGAGTGACAAAAGAAGGACCGGGTCGGTGAGGTCCGCCGGGCACGTGGGGCATGGATCCACGGCGGCGGAGGGCCGTCCGTCGCGGGCGCCAGCGCGGTCCGGAGCAATCCGCCCCCGAGCCCTTGGTAAGGGCCTGGGGGAGACCTCTGTTGTCCGGGAGGACCACTTCACATGGCCAAGATCATCGCGTTCAACGAGGAGGCACGGCGCGGCCTTGAGCGCGGCATGAATCAGCTCGCTGACGCCGTCAAGGTCACCCTCGGCCCCAAGGGTCGCAACGTCGTGCTGGAGAAGAAGTGGGGCGCCCCCACGATCACCAACGATGGTGTGTCCATCGCCAAGGAGATCGAGCTCGAAGACCCCTACGAGAAGATCGGCGCCGAGCTCGTCAAGGAGGTCGCCAAGAAGACGGACGACGTCGCTGGTGACGGCACGACGACCGCGACCGTCCTGGCCCAGGCCCTCGTCAAGGAAGGCCTGCGCAACGTCGCGGCCGGCGCCAACCCGATGGCTCTCAAGCGCGGCATCGAGCGGGCCGTCGAGGCCGTCTCCGCCGCCCTGCTTGAGCAGGCCAAGGACGTGGAGACCAAGGAGCAGATCGCTTCCACCGCCTCCATCTCCGCCGCTGACACCCAGATCGGCGAGCTCATCGCCGAGGCGATGGACAAGGTCGGCAAGGAAGGCGTCATCACCGTCGAGGAGTCGCAGACCTTCGGTCTTGAGCTTGAGCTCACCGAGGGCATGCGCTTCGACAAGGGCTACATCTCGGCGTACTTCGCCACGGACATGGAGCGTATGGAGGCGTCGCTCGACGACCCGTACATCCTGATCGCCAACTCCAAGATCAGCAATGTGAAGGACCTCCTTCCGCTGCTGGAGAAGGTCATGCAGTCCGGCAAGCCGCTGCTGATCATCGCCGAGGACGTCGAGGGCGAGGCCCTGTCGACCCTGGTCGTCAACAAGATCCGCGGCACCTTCAAGTCCGTCGCCGTCAAGGCCCCGGGCTTCGGTGACCGTCGCAAGGCCATGCTCGGTGACATCGCCATCCTCACCGGCGGCGAGGTCATCTCCGAGGAGGTCGGTCTCAAGCTGGAGAACGCGACCGTGGACCTGCTCGGCAGCGCCCGCAAGGTCGTCATCACCAAGGACGAGACCACCATCGTCGACGGCAACGGCTCCAGCGACCAGGTGCAGGGCCGGGTCAACCAGATCCGCGCCGAGATCGAGAACTCCGACTCCGACTACGACCGCGAGAAGCTCCAGGAGCGCCTGGCGAAGCTCGCGGGCGGCGTGGCCGTCATCAAGGCCGGTGCCGCCACCGAGGTCGAGCTCAAGGAGCGCAAGCACCGCATCGAGGACGCCGTGCGCAACGCCAAGGCGGCCGTCGAGGAGGGCATCGTCGCCGGTGGCGGCGTGGCCCTGCTGCAGGCTTCCTCGGTCTTCGAGAAGCTGGAGCTCGAAGGTGACGAGGCGACCGGCGCACAGGCCGTGAAGCTCGCCCTGGAGGCCCCGCTCAAGCAGATCGCGGTCAACGCCGGCCTTGAGGGCGGCGTCGTGGTCGAGAAGGTCCGCAACCTCACCCCGGGCCACGGCCTGAACGCCGCGACCGGTGAGTACGTCGACCTGATCGCCGAGGGCATCATCGACCCGGCCAAGGTGACGCGTTCCGCGCTGCAGAACGCCGCGTCGATCGCCGCGCTGTTCCTCACCACCGAGGCCGTCATCGCCGACAAGCCCGAGAAGGCTTCCGCGGCGGCTGCCCCGGGCGGTATGCCGGGCGGAGACATGGACTTCTGAGCCACCCCGGCTCCGGGACCCGTTTTGCGGGTCCCGCACGGTCCTGCACAGCAGTACGTTTCGAGGGCGGTACTCCTTCCAGGGGTGCCGCCCTCGGGCGCGTTCCGCCGCGTACGGGCGGATGCCGGGCCGGCGGCATCGCTCACAGCGGACCGTAGACCGCCGCGTCCGCGCCCGATGCCAGTGCCCAGTACCGGTCGCCGTAGGACCAGTGCCACCACTCGGTGGGGTAGTTCACGAAGCCCGCCGCGCGCAGGGCCTGTGCAAGCAGGGCGCGATGGCGGCGGGCGGCGTCGGACAGGCCCGGGGCGTCGAAGGGGCAGCGGTCCTCGTCGCCGGTCCGGTGCCCGTTCACCGCACCTCCCATGTCCAGCTCGATCCCGGCGGCGTCCGCCAAGGTCAGATCGACGGCGGCGCCCGCGCAGTGCGGCGCGACGTCGACGGGCGATACGAAGGCGCTGGCGCGCCGGTGCCGTTCGGCCGGGTCGTCGATGCCCGCGCGGCGCAGCCGTTCCTCGTACCCGGCGAATCTGCGGGCCTGCTCGGCAGCGGTCCTGTGCCCCTCGACGACGAGCAGCCCGATGCCCGCCGGCAGCTCCCGCGCCGCACTGCGCAGCCGCGCCAGGACACCGCCGCGCACCCTCCCGTACGCCCCCGTGGCATCCCGCTCGCGGGGATCGAGGCGAAGTTCGGGCGCCGTGCCGATCTCGACCAGCGGCTCACCGCAGTCGAGTACGGGCACGGCACGCACACGCGGGTCGCTGAGCAGGATCATGATCGGACAGCCTACTGGGCGGTGCGCGGCGCCCTCGCGCTGTCGGTGCGAGGTCCTACGGTGTGCTCATGAGCGGGTTGGGCGGCGGGTTGGGCTATGAGTGGTATTGCGCGCAGATCGTGGCGCAGACCGAGTTGTTGAGGTGCGGCCTGGCGGGGGCGGACCCGACGGCTGCGGTGCCTTCCTGTCCGGGCTGGAATACCGGGCAGTTGTTGCGGCATCTGGGCGGCGCCCATCGGTGGGCCGAGGAGATGGTGCGCGAACGGGTGATGGGGCCGCTGCCCGACGACTTCTTCCGCGACCTGTCCCCGTATGCCGACGAGGACCTTGCCGTGGTCGGCCTCTGGCTCACCGAAGGCGCCGAGCGGCTGGCCGAAACGCTGCGTGCCGCCGGGCCCGGCGCCCGGCTGTGGACCCCGGTGCCCGGCGGTACGACGGAGTTCTACGCCCGCCGCTTCACCCATGAGACGGTCATGCACCGCGCCGACGCGACCCTGGCCGCCGGTGCCGAGTACACCGTCGCAGCGGACCTGGCGCTCGACGGGATCGACGAGTGGATGACGCTCTGCGCGCTGCCGATGCACTTCGACGTTCACCCGAAGATGCGCGAGCTGCTCGGCCCCGGCCGCACGTTGCACTTCCACGCGACCGATACGCCGCCCGAGGCGTGCGCGGAGTGGGTCGTCGACCTCACGGGTGAGGTGATCCGATGGCGCCGCGCCCATGAGAAGGCCGCGGTCGCGGTGCGCGGGCCGCTGACGGATCTGCTGCTGCTGATCTACCAGCGCCTTGGGGCCCGTACCGGACGAGTGGAGGTCATCGGTGATGAACAGCTGCTCGCCTTCTGGCTCGAACGGGTTGGTTTCGAGTGAACCGGTTTCGAGTGAGCGGTGGTCATGCGGCGGGCGCCCGGCGGGGGTGAATTCGCCGGTTTCGTGACGAGGTCGTCGGGGACGCGGCGGCCGTTCCGAGGTGAAACCAGGCGAAACGGAACCCGTAGGAGAACGACAGTGCGAGAGAGTCGAGTTGGCTGCTCCGGAGCGCTGATTCCGGAATGAATACCTCCGGCATTGTGCCACAGAGAGTGGTCTTGCTCACCGACAGTGGTCACAGTAACCGTTCATCCGCCACTCTGTGTATGGAACGACAGCACTCAGCGTGGAGGTTGCAGATCATGGTGGCCAAGTCGGTGGAAGGGACGCGGGCCGCGGAGGACGTGGTGGCGCGGCTGCGCGGTGTTCTCGGCGAGCTCGGGGTGGTGCTGCCGTCGCTGTGCGTCGACCCTCTGACCGCGGCGGGCGAAGAGTCTTATCCGCTGGTGGAGTTGGGGCGCTGCAATCTTCAGACGGCCTTGTGTCTGGTTGCCGTGCTGAGCGAGGTGCGGCGGTGACCGGGCTGCGGTGGGGCGGTAAGCGGATGCCGGACGTCGGCTCGTACGTGCTCGACGGGCGGGACGGCAGGGTCGGGCAGGTGAGGGGCTTCGACGGCGGCTATGTGCAGTTGAGGCCGCCCGGCGGCGGGCAGGAGTGGGACTGTCCACCTGCCGCGTTAGGGCACGCGGGGCCGGGCGAACTGCTGCGGGCCCGGGTGCGGGAAGTGAACCGGCGCCGCAGATTCGGGTGACAGGTGCGGCGGGTGGCGGCGGGTCCGTCCGTGCCCCCGCGTCGCCCGAATGGCTGCCTCGGATTGCGGCCGGCGCGAGGCTGCCCCGTAGTGGAGGGAGCGGAAGAGATGTCGTACCGACGGCTCCGCACCAACTACGAGAGGCCCGTATGAAACGCACCTCCTCGGTGGCCGACCGGGCGGCCGGTGCCGCACTGATCGCCGCCGTCAGTCTGGCCACCGTCGTCACCACAGGCTGCTCCAGTGGACAGCACAGCTCGTCGTCGAGCGTGTCGCAGGCCACGTCCTCGGCACAGGCCGCCGATACACCGGCGCAGGCGGCTCAGGCGAGCCCGACGGTGACCGCATCGCCCACCGGACCCGCCATGGTGTCGGTCGGCAAGAGCAGCAAGCTCGGCAACGTCCTCGTCGGCGCCCAGCACCTCACGCTGTACGTCTTCGACGCCGACACCACATCGAAGTCGACCTGTAGCGGAACCTGCGCGGCGGCCTGGCCGCCACTGACCACGAAGGGCACGCCCAAGGCCGGCTCCGGCGCGGGCAGCCTGCACCTCGGCACGACGCAGCGGACCGACGGCAGGACGCAGGTCACCGTCAACGGACATCCCGTGTACTACTTCTCGGGCGATATGAAGGCGGGTGACACCAAGGGCCAAGGGCTCAACCAGTTCGGCGCCAAATGGTGGGTGCTCGACTCCTCGGGCCGCAAGAACACGATGACCGGAAGCGGCAGCCCGAGCCCGACCAGCAGCCCGACCAGCAGTCCGACGGGCAGCGCGACCGGGAGCGGCAGCCCGGGGTACTGAGCAGGCCGCGCGGTTACGGCTTGCCGGGCTCCCGGCCGGGGTTTCCGATGAGAAACCCCGGTCCGGGAGCCCGGGAGCCGTGACGCGCGAACAGGGTGCGGGCGTCGCGCGTCCTCTCGGTCGCGCGACGCCGTCATGCGCCGGGCGGTCTTCGATCCCCCGATCGTGTGATCACTCGATGCCTATGGTCTTGCTCCCCGCACCAGCGACCCCGTTCTGGCTCTGCGCCGCCCCCGTGCCGAGGTTCTGCTTGACCGAGTCGAGGATGGTCAGGCCCTGGCCGACGAGTCCGGCCGCGAGCTCGGCGAGGCCGTCGCTGCCGTTGAGGACGTTGACGTTGGCGTTGGCGAGGCCCGCGGCTGCCTCCTTGACGATCTGCGGCAGCTGGTCGATCAGCATCCGGTCCAGTGCGACGCGGCCGTGCGAGGCGGCGGCCTCCGCCTGGATCTTCATGCGCTCCGCCTCGGCGAGCGCCAGCACCCTGATCCGCTCCGCCTCCGCCTCCGCCGGCTTGACGATCTCGGCGACCAACTGCTGCTGGCGCAGCTGGGCCTGACGCTCGGCCAGTTCGGTCTGGGCGGACAGCACCTCCTGCTGGGCGTGCGCCTGGGCGAGCGGCCCCGCCTGCGCGGCCTGGGCCTGGGCGCGGTCCACCTCGGCGCTGTACTGCGCCTGGACCACGGCGGTCTGGCGGGCGTACTCGGCCTGCTTGCGGGTGGCGTCCTGCTGGGCCTCGGCCGACGCCTGGGTGGCCTGGGCCTGCGCGATCTGGGCCTGGCGCTGGATGGCGGCCTTGTGCGGGGCCGACATCGCCTCGATGTAGCCGGTGGCGCCGTCGTCGATGGACTGGATCTGGAGCGAGTCGACGGTCAGGCCGATCTTCGCCATCTCGGCCTTCGACGTCTCCAGGACCTCGGTGGCCAGTTTCTGGCGCTCCGTGACGATCTCCTCGACCGTCATCGAACCAATGATGGACCGCAGGTGGCCTGCGAAGATCCGGCCGGTCAGGATCGACATCTGATCCTGGTCGGACAGGAATCGCTGGCCCGCGTTGACAATGCTCTCGTGGTCGTTGCCGACCTTGAAGGCGATGACGGCACGGACGGTCAGGGCGATGCCCTGCCGCGAGACGCACTTCTCGGCGACCTCGGCCTCACACATCGCCAGCGTCAGGAAACGGGTCTTGCGGAAGACGGGCAGAACGAACTTGCCGTGACCGGTCACCACACGGAACGGTGCTCCCCCCAGTCCACGCTTGCCGCCGGAGATCAGCATCGCCTCGTCAGGGGCAGGAACGCGGTAACCGAACATCCTTCACTCCTATCCGACGCCGCCGGTGCCAGGGACCGGCGCGTCCAACGGATCAGTCCACTCGATGACCTCGACCTGGCGAGTGCCACGGGACTCGATGACGAGCACGGTCGCGCCTCGCGACAGTGGCTCGGTCGACCAGGCGAGAAAGGTTTCCGAGCCGCCTCTGATCCGTACCAGGACTTCGCCTGGACCGGCTGCTCCGCGGGTTCCGATGGTCAGTACCCCCGTAAGGCCGAGCACAGCCTCGTCCTGCGCCATACTGGCCCCCCTCATCCCTCTGGCCTTGACGTATCCGACCTTAGCCCTCGCGGGGCCGGACGCCCACGCCTGGGCGCGGTGTTGCCGAGGCAGGGTGCTGCGGGTGCAGGTTCTTGCAGGTGGTGGCGGTTGCGCGGGCCCCGCGCGCGGTGGTGCACAAGGCGCCGTGCGGGACTGTGGAGGGGTGGTGCGCGGTACGTGAGGGGAGTGGCGGGCCGGCGGCGCAACGGCGGTGGAGACCGGTCAGCCGGCCGGGGAGTGGCCGGCCGACTGATCGGTGTCTTCACCGGCGCACGCGCGCCGCGAGCCCGGCGTGATCCAGACGAGAAGCCCTAGCTCACGTTCACCTGGAACCAGTCCACGCTCATGCCCGCGCCCGGGCTGATGTCCGCCGACGGCGAGGTGCACCCGCACACCTTGTTCGGGTACGAGCCGCCGATCGCGACGTCGAAGATGGCGAAGAAGCCGTGGTCGACCGCGGCCTGCCAGGTGCCGGCGGACACCTGGTTCTGGTTCACCGTGAAGGTCTGCGTGCCGTCGAGGTAGAAGCGCAGCTGCTCGGCCGAGGTGTTGGTGCGGTCCACGATCACGGAGTACGTGTGGTAGCCGCTCTGGCAGCCGGAACAGCCTTGCAGACCGCTGCTGATGCCGTCCGGGTCATGGCACTCGCCCGCCCACTGCGCCGCAGTGGAAGGTGGTCGAGTGCTGGCTGAGCGCGTTGACGTCCTCCATGATGTCCATCTCGCCGATGCTCGGCCAGTTGGTCGCCCCGACCGGACGGGCGGCGGCGCCCATCGCCCAGAAGGCGGGCCAGTAGCCGAGCCCGCTGGCCGGGGCGGGCTGCTTGAGGGAGGCGCTGATCTCCAGCTGGCCGCCCGCCGGGCGCGCCGAAGTCGGTGCGCTGGGTCTCGACGCGGCCCGGAGGTCCAGTTGCCCGGCGCCGTCCCGGACCGGCTTGATGACCATGTGGCCCGACGCCGTCCTGGTAGACGTTGTCGGTCGAGTCCGTGGCCGTCTCGATCTCGCCGGTACCCCAGTTGCCGGCGCCGCCGGGGTAGCTGGTGCCGATGTCGTAGAGCCAGTCGGCGCCGTTCAGGCCGGTGCCCGCGGCGCCGTTGAAGTCGTCCCTGAACACGGTGGTCCAGGCTGCGGCGGAGGAGGCGGTGGCGGTCGTGGTCGTGGTCGCCGCGGCGGTACCGGAGGACGCCGTGAGGCCGAGCAGACCGATCAGCGGTAGCGCGAGGGTGGTCAGAGCGGCGACGAGGCGCCGCCGGGAGCGGAGTCGCGGCGCCCGGGGGTGGGGCCCCGGACGGCGGTCGTGCTCTGCCTCTGCTGGTTTTCCTGAGGAAGCGATGCTGCGCATGGGGGGCTGCTTTCACTCGGAGGGACAGGTGGGCAGTGCGGCAGAATCGTCTGAGCAGTCGACTTTGAGAGCGCTCTCAAAGTCGACTGCTCACGACTGTCGGGCACCCGCCCGTACGCAGTCAAGGGGCCGTCGGGGTTCTGTCGCAGAGCGGCCGGGGCGCGGCGAAGCCTGCCGGGCGGGGCCTGGCGGGTGCCCGTGCCGCGGCCCGGCTGCGGCGTTCACCGATGCGCCGACGGTCCGCTGTGCGCGTGTGCGCCGGCGGTTGCCCGTGCGCTGATGTGCCGCCGTCCGGCTGTGGCGTGCACCGGTGCGGTGACGGTCCGCCGCTCGTCGGCGCGTTCGGCGATCCGCCGTTCACCAGTGCGTCGGATGTGCCGTGGCCGTCACAGCCAGCGCGTCAGGCGCGTGGTGAAGACCAGTTCCGCGCGGTCGCCCGGCAGGGTGATGTCGGAGAGTTCCACGACGCGGCCCGCGGTGTCGAAGGACATCTTGCGCAGTAGCAGGACCGCCGCCCGGGGCGGCAACTGGAGTTCGGCCGCTTCTGTAGGGGTCGGCGGGCGGGTGCGGAGCCGGTCCTCCACGCGGTCCAGTTCGATGCCGACCGTGGAGAGCTGGTGCTGAGTGCCGCCCGGCCAGGGCTCTCTGGTCTCGTCGAGCAGGGCCGGATTGGCGGCCACCATCGCCCGTACGAGACGCGAGATCACCAGCGAGAACGGCGGGCTCTCCGCGGCGTGGCGGGTGCGGTACGTCCGCTCGATGAGCGCCGTGCCCTCGGGCACTCCGAACGCCTCCGCGAGGTCACGGTCCGCCTCGGCGGTCCGGTAGGAGGCGGAGAAGACGAGTTCGCGCGAGTCGTAACCGGTGTCGCGCTCGGTGACCCCGGTCCGGATCCGCTGCGTCTCGGGCAGGCGGGCGCGGTCCTTCTCCCACTGGTAGCGCAGGTTGGGGCGGATCCAGGCGGTACGGAAACCGTGGTCCGGCCGGCGCGCGCCAGCGGACCCCGACCTCGCTTCCGCCTCTGCCCCCGGTCCCGCCTCTGCTCCTGTCCCTGACACCTGTGCTCACCGTCCCGTCGTACGCTCCTGTCTAGCGTACGGTTTGTCCGGTATTGGCACGATGAGATGGCCAGTGTGCCGGATTGCCGATGAGCGGTGCGTGGTGCGGGCGGCACGGCGTGCGGGTGAGTCGGCGTCAGGGTGTGATCACGAGCTTTCCGCGGGTGTGCCCCGTCCGGCTGGCGTCGAAGGCCGCGGCGATCTCCGCCAGGGGATAGGTGCGGGCGACGTCGACGGTGAGGGCGCCGCGGTCGGCCAGCGCGGCGAGTTCGGCGAGCCCGGCGCCGTCGGGCCTGACCCAGACCCAGTGGCCGCCGTGCCCCTCGACCGTGGGATCGGCGATCGAGACATGGCGGCCGTGCGGGGCGAGCACGGCGAGGGTGGTCTCCAACTGGCCGCCGACGAAGTCGGCCACCGCGGTGACACCGTCCGGGGCCAGCCGCCGTACGCGGTCGGCGAGTCCTTCGCCGTAGCCGACGGGTTCCGCGCCGAGGCCGCGGACGAAGTCGTGGTTGCGCTCGGACGCGGTGCCGATGACGCGGGCGCCGCGTTCGACGGCGAGCTGCACGCCGAGGCTGCCGACCCCGCCGGAGGCACCGTGGATCAACAGCACGTCGCCGGAGCCCAGGCCGAGCCGCTCGAAGCTGCGCCGCGCGGTCAGCCCGGCGAGCGGCAGTCCTGCCGCCTGCGGCCAGTCGAAGGAGACGGGTTTGCGGGCCACGGACTGGGCCGCGACGGCGACGTACTCGGCGAACGTGCCGCCGTGCACCGTGTCCTTGCGGGCGTAGGACATGACCTCGTCGCCGACCGCGAACTCCGGCACGTCCGCGCCGACCGCCGTCACCACCCCGGCCACGTCCCAGCCCGGAATCACCGGGAACACGGTGTCCATCAGCCCGTCGAGCCCGCCCGCCATGAGCTTCCAGTCCACCGGGTTGACCCCGGCGGCCCGCACCTCGATGAGCACCTGCCCGGGACCGAGCCTGGGCTTTGGCAGTTCGCCGACGGTCAGCGTGGAATTGTCGGTGGCGTACGAGTCGTAGCTGACGGCGCGCATGGGCCGGGCCTTTCTGTACGGTGTGACGCCTCGGGGGCAGGCGCGCTGTTCACCGTACGCGGCGAGGCGCGGGAATCCGGGATGGCGGCAGGCGCGGACGGCGACGATTCCCGGCCGCGCCACCCGTCGTGACCGGGCCGACGTCGGCACCGAGGAGCCGTCGCGACCTCAGCGCCCCTGCCACTGCGCGCGCCGCACGAAAGGCTCGTCCCGGCGAACGGGGAGTGGCGCGTGCACGTCCGCCGCACCACGTACTGGGCGCTGGACGAGGACCGGCTGACCCGCCTCGCGGCCGACGCGGGATTCGTGGCCCTGAGGTGGCGGACACCGCAGGAGACGGGCTTTTTCCAGCCGCTGCTCACCGCGCACGCACCGGCGCCGTAGCGGGCGTGTTCCGGGCGCGGTGGCGAAGGCGCCGTTGACACGCGCCGAGCCCTTGGCCATAGTCCCGCCCACGGGCGTGCTCGAAATCGGGCCTCAAGCGGCCCTTGGCACACCTGGTTCTTCTTCCGAAGCGTCCTTGGCGACGCGCCCCCACTGACGAGGAGAACAGCCTTGGACAGGCATGCGCACAGGAACAGAGCACGGACCGGCACGGCCCGCCGCCCTCGGCGCGGCACGGCCCTCGCGCTGCGCAGGGCGCTGGCCGTCTGCGCCGCCGCACTGCTCGCCGCCGCAGCCGCCCTGGCCTGCGGCTCACCCGCGACGGCCGCGGCGAACCACCGTGTGGTCGTGTACTACCAGACGCAGTACAGCAACGGCAGCTACGTCTCCCCGAAGGCGCTCACCGACAACAACACCGGTGTGACGGACCTCCTCGTCGGCGCCTTCCATCTCAACGACAACGATGTCACGCTCAATGACCACACCCCCGACGACAGTTCGTTCACGCAGATGTGGCAGGACATCGCCGCGATGCAGGCCGACGGGGTGCATGCGCTCGGCATGGTCGGCGGTGCGGCGCAGGGCAGCTTCCAGCGGCTCGACTCGGACTTCGGCACGTACTACCCGCGGCTGAAGAACATCGTGACCACCTATCACCTCGACGGGCTCGACCTGGACGTCGAGGAGAGCATGTCGCTGGGAGGTGTCGAGCGCCTCATCGACCAGTTGCACGCGGACTTCGGCAGCGGCTTCATCGTCACGCTCGCCCCGGTCGCCACCGCCCTCAGCGGCGGGGGCAACCTGTCGGGCTTCGGCTACGACCAGCTCTACCGGGACCGCGCGGACTCCATCAGCTGGTTCAACGCGCAGTTCTACTGTGGCTGGGGCTCGCTCTCCTCCACCAGCGGCTATGACGCCATCGTCGCCCGGGGCACGATCCCCGCGAACAAGGTCGTCGCCGGCACCCTCACCAATCCGGCCAACTGCGGCAGCGGCTACGTCAGCATGGACACTCTGAAGTCGACCCTGTCCAGCCTCTCCGCCAGGTACGACTTCGGCGGGGTCGCGGGCTGGGAGTACTTCAACTCCGAGCCGGGCGGCACGGCGGCGCCGTGGCAGTGGGCGGCGGAGGTGTCGGGGGCGATGTGAGCCGGGCCGTGCGCCGCGGGTGCGCGTCCCGCGGCCCGCGGTCGTAAGCCGCGGTGGTTCGTGAGCGGCGGCGGTGGTTGTGTGTGGCGGCGGTCATGAGTGATGGCGGCCGCCCGGCCCTGGCGCCGGGGGGGTGCCCCTATCTGTTTCGTCAACCCTGGTGGGGCTGACTTGTAGGAGTTGATCCGGGTTTTCGGGGACGTCCTGCGAAGCGGGATGTCCCCGGTGGATCAGGTGCCTGCTGGGCAGCCTGGTGGGCGGCTCGGCTCGTGGCCGTGCCGGTGTGCGGGCGGGATGTGGTCGCCAAAGGCAGGGGCCGTCAGGCTGCGAGGCCGACGTCGCTGGGGGTGCGTGGTTCGTAGAGGGCGCCGGTGCGGATCATCGCGTGGATGACGTTCACGCGTTGGCGGGCGAGGCGGAGGATCGCCTGGGTGTGGGTCTTGCCGCGTGCGCGTTGGCGGTCGTAGTAGGTCCGGGAGGACGGGTCGGCTTTGCAGCCGATCGCGGCGAACGCGGCCTGGAACAGGGCGCGTTTGAGGAGGCGGTTGCCGCGGTGGGGTGCGTGCTCGCCGCGGATCGAGGTGCCCGAGGACTTCGTGGCCGGGGCGAGTCCGGCGTAGGAGGCGAGGTGTCCGGCGGTGGGGAAGCCGGTGCCGTCACCGATCGCGACGATCACGGCGGCCGTGGTCCTGACGCCCAGGCCGGGCAGAGACGTCAGGAGGTGGAAAAGAGGGAGGGCCTCCAGCAGGGCGGCGATCTCCTGCTCAGTGGCCCGGCGCTGGGTGTGGGCGGCGGCGAGCTGGGCGGCCAGGCCGGGCACGATCAGCGCGGATGCCTCGGTGCCGGGAACGACGAGGGTCTGCTCGGCGAGCGCGTCGAAGATCTCGGTGGTGAGGTGGTGGGCCTTGCGCGAGCCGTGTGCCTTGAGCAGGGCCTCGCAGCGGGCCCGGCCCAGTTTCTTCAGTCTCGCCGGGGAGCCGTGCCGTTGGAGGAGGGCCTGGATGTAGGGGTAGGCCAGGCGGGGGCCGAGGACGCGTTCGAGGGAGGGGTGGATCTGAGAGAGCAGGCCGCGCAGCCGGTTGGTGGTGCGGTTGACCTCGCCGGCCAGGTCGTTGTCGTAGCCGGTGAGCATGGTCAGCTCGGCCAGTACCTCGTCGTCGCGGTCCACCGCGCGCAGGGTGTGGGGCATGGTGCGGGCGGTCTCAGCGATCACGAACGCGTCGCGGGCGTCGGTCTTGGCCTCGCCCGGGTGCAGGTCGGCGGCCCGCCGCATCGACAGCCCGGGCAGGTAGGCCACTCGGCAGCCGGCCGCGCGGGCCACCGTCAGCGGGAGCGCGCCGATGTTGGCGACCTGGTCCACGATCACCAGGACGGTGCCGAACTTCGCCACCAGCCTGGTGAACAGCTCCAGCAGTTTCGGCTCGGTGTTGGGCAGCCGCTTGTCGTGCACGGTCCTGCCGTCCTGGGTCCGGCCGTGGGCGTGATGGAACTCCTTGCCCAGGTCCAGACCGAGGAAGAGATCTATCGCGGTCGTGTCGACCATGTGTGCGTGCCCTTCGCCTCTCGTCTCCTCAATTCCCAGCCGTCCCTGCGGCACCACACGCCGGCAGCCACGTTACGCAGACATCCCCACCCGCAAGCGGTCCGGCATTGCGCCGGACCAGGCGGTCGTCAGGCCCCTCATCAGCGGTCAAGCGGTGCCCCGAAGCCCGGCGGCAACACCCCCCAGGTCATCGACTTCGACAGGGGGCACACAGCCATACCGGACCCGGGGGCCAGGCGCCCCATTGCGGGGCCACGAAAAAGGTAACGGGAGTACCAGGGCCGGACGGGCCGCCGCCGAGGTCACGACTGGTGTCGTGACCGGTCTGGTGGCCGCGCCGGGTCATATCCGGGCTGCGGTGGTCTTCCCTGCGGTGGTCTTCCGCGGGTCGGCTGCTGTCGTAGGCGAGTGGTCGCCGTTGCGGCGCCGCATCGCTGCCGTGCGTGCGTTACGCCGCAAGCTCCGCCATGGGCTCGGGTACCGCGAAGCGCTGGGACGGTACGCCGGGCAGGGTGCGGCGGGACAGGCCCGCGAGGACGCGGCCGGGGCCGATGTCCAGCAAGGCGGTGGCGCGCAGGTTGTGGTGCAGGCAGGTCAGTGAGTCGGCCCAGCGGACGGGGCTGGTGAGCTGGCGGGCGCTCAGATCGCGCCAGACGCTGCCGCCGCCGTGGCAGCAGGCGTCCACGTTGGCGACCACCGGCAAGGTGCCGGCCGCGAAGTGGGTGAGGGCCAACGCGTCGCGCAGTACCGCGCCGGCGGGCTCCATGTAGGGGCTGTGGCAGGCCGCGTTCACCGGAAGTACCCGGCAGCCGAAGTCCGTGCCGGTCAGCCGGTCGACGAGCGCGGCGACGGCACCGATGCTGCCCGCCACCACCGTCTGCTGGGGACTGTTGTGGTTGGCCGTCCACAGGTCCGCGCCGTCCGCGCGCAGGGCGGCGACGTGTTCGCTCACCTCGGCGGTGGTGCCGCCGGTCACCGCGGCCATCGCCCCGGGGCGCCGCGCGGCGGCCTCGGCCATCGCCCGGCCGCGCTCGCCCACCAGCCAGGCACCGTCGGCCACCGTCAGGATCCCGGCGGCGACCAGTGCCGTGTACTCGCCGAGGCTGTGCCCGGCCAGCGCCACCACCCGCGCCTTCGGCTGGGTCCTGCAGAACTCGGACCAGGCGAGCAGAGCGGCGGCGAACACCGAGATCTGGGCCCGGTCGGTGCGGGCCAGGGCCTGCTCGTCGGCCGTCAGCAGCAGGTCGGCGACATCGTGTCCGGATGCCTGCGAGATCCATTCGACGAGTTGCCAGGACTCGGTGGCCAGCCACGGCTCGCCCATCCGGGGCCGCTGTATTCCCTGGCCCGGGAAAAGGACGGCGAGACGCGGCGGTACTGCGGACCCGTCTGACTGCGAGGCCATGATCTTCCCTTCGATTCGGCTGGACACATCCTGGGGCCGGTGTGCTCAAGCCCTGGAAAAGGGAGGTGCACTTTTCCGCGGCTTGAGCGAGGCCTTGTCGGGGATGCCGAACCCTTTCATTCCGGCGGCACCTGATGTGTGCCGCCGACCGTTGGAAGGACAGGAATGACCACTGTGGTCGAAAAACCTGCCGCCGTTTTCCGGGTGCTGCGCGGCCACCCCAGCGCCGAGGAACTCGCCGCGCTGACGACCGTCCTGCTGCTGCTGGCCGACCGGACGCGGTGGACCCCGACGAGGCCGCCGCACCACCCGCGGACCGTCCCCCGTGTTCCTGGGACGACCCCGACGCGCGGACTACCGCGGCCCACTCGCATGGGCCGTCTGCTAGTGCCGTGAGAGCGCTGTGAGAGCGCTGTGAGATCGCCTTGAGGCTGCTTATGGCCGTTACTTGGCGGCCCCCCTGCACAATGGAAGCACGTGAGGGAACGTGATGAAAATGAGAATCCAGGAACTGAATTCCACGGACTCACGCCGCATCAGGAGGCCCTAACATGAATTCAGAAACAGAGAAGAGATCCTGCCTTCCAGGCGCTGTGAACCTCGAATTCATGCACACGGTGGACCGTTCACTGCTGCATCACTGGGCGCTTTCCGAGATATTTCTGACCGACGGCAGGAAAGTCGGTGACGACGAATATCTGGCCGCCGCCCAACTGCCGCCTTCGCACGCCTACTACACCGAGCACACCTCGCGGCTCGGCGCCCCCGCCCCGATGCTGCTGCCGGACCTGCGGACCTTCTACATCGAGTTCGAGCAGCAGGGCGACGTCATCGCCGCTGGCCGGATGCACACCACGACCCGGGCCTGGGCGCACACCATTCCGGGCGGCAGGGAGTGCTTGTGATACCGGACCATGTGTGGCTGGTGCCCGGCGAGTGGCTGCCGCCCACCGCGGAGAAGACCGTCGACGCGCTGGCCGAGGGCCGCGTCACCGCGGAGGAGGTCGACGCGATGGGATACGAGCAGTTGCCCGTGTCGCCGAACGCCGCCGCACCCCAGATGGCGGTGCGCGCCGCGCGCCACGCCCTGACCCGCTCCCAAGTGGCCGCCGCCGACCTGTCCGCCGTCCTGCACGCCTGGACGTACTACCAGGGCCACGATTTCTGGTCCCCGGCCCACTATGTGGCCGCCGAGGTGGGCGCGGAGCAGGCCGTACCGATGGGCATCCAGCAGATGTGCAACGGCGGGGCAGCCGCACTGGAGGCCGCGGTGCACCGGCTCTCGGCCCCGACCGCCCTGGAGCCAGGAGCACCGGAGAGCGGCGCGGTGCTCGCCACCACCGCGGACCGGTTCACGGCACCCGGCTTCGACCGGTGGGGCGGTGACTACGGCGTCTGGTACGGCGACGGCGCCACCGCCGCCGTCATCGGACGCGCCGCCACCGCCGCCGACGTCCCACCGCACGCACTGACCTTGCGCGCGCTCGCCACCCGCGCCGCCCCCCGCCTGGAGTCCGCGCACCGCGACACGGACGCCTTCCACGCCGCGCCGCACACCCGCACCGCCACCGTGGACGTCCGCCGCACCAAGAAGGCCTTCCTGGCCGCGTACGGCAAGTCCCGCTTCCTGGACCTGCTGCGCCAGGAGACCCATGACCTGCTGGCCGTCGCGCTCCGCCAGGCGGGCCTGGAGAAGGACCCCGGCGCGCTGCGTTTCGTGCTGCTGCCGCGGCTCGGCCGGACGACCGCCCGTGAGGTGTACGGGCCCGCCGCCCTGGGCCTGACCGACGCGCCCCTGCACGAACTGGGCGAGCGCACCGGACACCTGGGCGCCGGCGACCTGTTCGCCAACCTGACCGCACTTGCCGACGACACCGGGCCGCTGGGCCTGGCCCGCGGAGAGCACGCCGCCGTGCTGAGCGCGGGCGCCGGATTCACCTGGACCGCCATCGTCGTACACCGCCCCTGACCACCGAAGACCCGTCCGTCACCACGCACCGCCCCTGCCACGGCTGCCGTGAATGGAAGGAAAGGCACATCGCGATGACCCTCTCTGCTAGCGAGAACTCGGGTGGACGAAGCCCCGCGCGCCCCGTTCTCGTCGTGGGCGCAGGACCGGTCGGCCTGGTGCTCGCCACCGAGCTGCTCAGCCAAGGCGTGCCGGTCCGGCTGATCGACAGCTCGGCCGCCGGGCCCGCCCTGCACTCCCGCGCCAGCGTGATCTGGCCGCGCAGCCTGGAACTCCTGGGCCGCATCGGCGCCGCGGCGCCCTTGGTGGAGTCCGGTAACCGGCTCGACTCGGTGCGCTACTTCTCCCGCAAGCGCCACATCGGCGACATCGACATGAGCCGGCTGACCGACACGCCGTACCCGTTCGGTGTGGTCATCCCGCAGGACAGCACCGAAGAGGTGATCCGTGCCCGGCTCGCCGAACGCGGCGGCACCATCGAGTTCGGCACCCTCACCGGGCTCGACGTGTCCGGGCCGCGCCCGGTGGCCACCGTCGAGCGGGAGGGTGGCCGCAGCGAGCAGATCGAGGCGGACTGGGTGGTGGGCGCCGACGGGGCGCACAGCGCGGTGCGCGAGCTGGCCGGCATCGAACTCCTCGGCAGCGGCACCGACGTGCTCTTCGCGATCGGTGACGGCCCCGTCGAGGGCCGTATGAACCCGCACGCGCTGCTGTACTGCTACTCCCGTACCGGCGCCCTCGGCATCGCGCCGTTCGGACACGGGCAGTTCCGGCTCGCCATCAGCGTGCCGGACTGGAAGGACGAGCAGGGCCCGTCGCCGGAGTTCTTCCAGCACTTCCTCGACGAGCGCTCGCCCGTTCCGGGACTGGTCGGCGAGCTCGACTGGTCGACCATCTTCCGCGCCCGGCGCAGGGTGGCCGCGACGATGCGGGCCGGGCGGGTCTTCTTGGCCGGGGACGCCGCCCATGTGTTCAGCGCGGCCGGCGCCCAGGGCATGAACACCGGTATCCAGGACGCGGTCAACCTGGCCTGGAAACTGGCCGGTGTCATCAACGGCACCTTCGAACCCACCATCTTGGATACCTACGACACCGAACGGCACATCGCCGCCGAGCGGATCGTGCTGACCACCGCCAAGCAGACCAGCTGGGGCCTGTTCCGGCGCCGCCACGAGATCGCACTGCGCGATAACGCGGTACGCCTCGCGCACCGCACCGGCCTGCTCCAGCGCTTCGGTGCCCCGCTGATGGCCCAGCACGACGTCAGTTACCGGCCCGCCGAGACGCTGAGCGACACCTTGCCGGGTCTCACCCGCCGGGTGCGGACCGGCGACCGGCTCCCGGCGTTCACCGCCTACGGCACTGCGCAGCCGGGCGCCGAGCGGTGGCCCGACATCGATCCGGCGCGCTTCACGGCGCTGCTGTGGGCGGGTGAGCGCCAGGACGCCGGCTGGGTGGTGCGACGTCGCGCGGTGCAGGAGGGTGTGCCGGACGGTGTCGTCGTCCGGGACATCTCGGGCTGGCCGGGCTTCGTACCGCTGCTTGGCAGTGACCCGGTGGTCGTCCTGGTGCGTCCCGACGGGCATGTCGCGGCGCTCACCGACGCGGACCCGCGCGAGGTGCGGGTGGCGCTGCGGCACGCCCGGCACGCCTTCACCGCGCCACGGCCGGCCGCCGCACGGCCCGTCCTCGCCACCGCCGCCACTCCCATCCCCGTCCCCGGAGCTGTCCCCGTCCTCATCCCCGTGCAGCTCGTCTCCCGTACCCGCGAGGAGCTGGCGTCATGACGTCCGCAGCGGTGCTCTGCGGTCTGGGCGGCGCGCTGCCTGACACGGCCGTCACCAAGGAGGACCTGGCCGCCCGGTTCGACACGTCCGACCGGTGGATACGCACCCGTACCGGAATCGGCAGGCGTGATGTGATCGCGCCGGGCCAGGCCACCTCCGACCTCGCCGTCGAGGCCGGCGCCAGCGCCCTGGCGCTGCACCACGGCGCGGTGCCTCCCACCGCGAACGTGGAGAAGGTGGACCCGGACATCGACGTCGACATCGACGTGGTGACGGGGGCGCCGCGGTACCAGCGCATGAGCCTGGCGGCCAGTACGTCGCTGGGGTTCGGCGGGCACAACGCGGCGCTGGTGTTCACCGCGGCATGAGCGCACGGGCCGGGGCGCCTTCCTCCGCCCCGGCTCGTGGCAACTCCCGTGTGATCCCGCGTCAGGGTCCGTTAACTCCTGCGCCCTGTCGGTTACCGCCTGCCGGTCCACCCGGTTCTCTTCCCGGACTGTTCCTCCTGGACGATTGGAGTTCGCGTGCACACCCGCCGTTTCGGTCAGATCGCCTCTTCGGTTCTCCCTGTCGGCCTCGGCTGCATGGGGATGAGCTGGGGTTACGCCGAATCCCAGCGCGACGACGCGGCCTCCGCCGACGTGCTCCGGCATGCCCTGGACGCCGTCGCCCCGCTCCTGCTGGACACCGCGGACGCCTACGGCGCGGGCCACAACGAGACCCTGGTCGGCCGGGCCCTCGCGGGCTGCAGGTCCCGGGCGGTGCTGGCCACCAAGGTCGGCATCGTGGTGGACGACCTGGCCACCCGCACCCTGAGCCGCAACGCCTCGCCCGAGTACATCCGGCGCTCGGCGGACGCCTCGCTGCGCCGATTGGGCGTCGATCACATCGACCTCTACTACCTGCACCGCGTCGACCCGACCGTGCCGCTCGCCGAGTCCTGGGGCGCACTCGCGGACCTGGTGCGCCAGGGCAAGGTGCGCCATCTCGGACTCTGCGAAGTCAGCCGCGAACAGGCCGATCAGGCACACCGGATCCACCCGGTGGCGGCCGTGCAGTGCGAACTCTCGCTGTGGACGCGTGAGCCACTGGACGCGGACACCGGTCTGGTCGGCTGGTGCGCGGCCAACGGTGCCGCCTTCGTGCCGTTCGCGCCGCTCGGCCGGGGCTTCCTCACCGGCCGCTACACCCGGCCCGACGACTTCGAGGCCGGTGACTTCCGTGCCGCCAACCCGCGCTTCCAGAGCACGGCGTTCGGCGCCAACCTGCGCATCGTCAAGACGATCGAGGCGGTCGCCGCGCGGCACGGCGCCACCGCCGCCCAGACCGCCCTGGCCTGGACGCTCGCCCAGGGCGACCACGTCGTGCCCATCCCCGGTACCAAGCAACTGCGTTATCTGAAGGACAACCTGGGCGCGGCCGATCTGCGCCTGACCGACCGGGACCTGCGAGAACTCGAAGCGGCACCGGCCGCGACGGGCAGCAGGTACTGAACTGAACGGAAAGGAAAGGAAAGGAAACGATCAGTCGGCAGCGAACGGCGAATTCCGGAGTGCGTCGCGGATTCCGGCAGCGCCTCGGTCCCGGCTTCTCGGATTCAGCTTCTCGGATTCGGTTCTCCGGGATTCCGGGATTCTCTGATTTCCGGAATCCCGGATATGCGGAATCCCGGCTCCAGGCTCCCGGATTTAGCGGCCAGTACGGCGGCCCGAAGTCCAAGAGCCGTGCTCCCGGAGCCATTCCAGGCCCCCGGGCCTCTCACTTTTACGGATTTTTACGGAGGCGCTGTGTCTGAGATACACGAGATGTCCGGGCATTCTTCCCTCGCCGCGGGCGCCGATCCGGCCGCCGGGGCCGACACGCCCACGGTCGCCGTCGTCGGCCTCGGCACGACAGGCAGCGCTCTGGCCACCCGTCTCGCGCGGGCCGGAGTGCGGGTGATCGGCATCGACACCGATCCCGCGGCCAGGGCTCGCGCGCAGCGTCTTGACGCCGCCGAGCGGCCCCAGGAGGTGCACGGCGACCTGGCGGCCGTCGGCCTGGCCCAACTCGTCATCGAGGCGGTGCCGGAGTCGCCCGCCGTGAAGCGGTCCGTGCTGGCCGCCCTGCGCGGGCAGGTGCGGCCCGGCACCACGATCGTCACCACCGCGCTGACCACCCCCGCCGCCGAACTCAAGGACGCGGCGGGCGGCGAACTGCTCGCCCTGCGCTTCCTGCGCGCGGACGCGCTGGACGCCGCGGAACTGGTCCGGCCCGCCGGGGTCGGCGACGGTGCGGCCCGGGCGACCGAACGGGTCCTCGCGCTGGCCGGCATCGGGGTGCACCGGGTGAAGGACCGGGCCGGTTCGCTCGCTCCCGGGCTGCTGTTCGGCTTCCTGAACCAGGCCGCATGGATGGTGCACGACGGTTACGCCACTCCGCAGGCCGTGGACACCGCCGTACGCCTCGGCTGCGGCTGGCGCGACGGGCCGCTGGCCGTCCTCGACGCCATCGGCCTGGACACCGCACGGGACGTCCTCGGGCGGCTCGGCGACCGCGGCGACGGGTACTACACACCGGCCCCGATCCTCGACCGGCTGATCGCCGAGGGCGCGCTCGGACGCAAGTCGGGCCGCGGCTTCCACACGTATCCGAGCGCGGGTGCACGCCCGCCGATGGCGCCCGTGCTCCCACCGGGCCGGGCCGTGGTCGTCGTCGGCTCGGGCGCGATGGCCACCGGGATCGCCGAGAGCTTCCTGCACGCCGGATTCCACACCACGCTGCTGGCCAGGACCGCGGACAAGGCGCGTACCGCCGCCGAGACCGTGGCGTTCGCGCTGGAGCGCGGCGGCGCCGGCGACGAGGAACTGCGTGACGCGCTGGGCCGCTGGCGGGCGACCGCCGACCGCTCGGTGCTCGACGCGGCCGACATCGTGGTCGAGGCCGTCGTGGAGGACCTGCAGGTCAAACGGGAGATCTTCGCTGAGCTCGGCCGGGTGTGCGCCCCGCAGACCCTGTTCGCCACGACCACCTCCAGCCTGCCGGTGGACGCCTGCACCGAGCCCGCCGGACGCCCGTCCCAGGTGCTCGGGCTGCACTTCTTCAACCCGGCCCCGGTCATGCCGCTGGTGGAGCTGGTCCCCGCCACCGGCACCAGCGAGCACACCCTCGCCCGCGCCCGTGCGGTGGTGGAGCGCATGAGCAAGCGGGCGGTCCAGTGCCCGGACCGCTGCGGCTTCATCGTCAACGCTCTGCTCTTCCCGTACCTCAACCAGGCGCTGCGGCTGCTGGACGAGGGCGAGGTGTCCGCCGCGCAGCTCGACGTGGTGGTCAAGTCGGTGGGCGGGCAGCCGCTGGGCCCCGTGCGGCTGCTGGACGTCGTGGGTTCGGACGTGGCCCTTCAGGTGCAGCGGCGGCTCCACCACGACCTGCCGCGGAAGGCGGCGGCACCGGTGCCGCTGCTCGAACAGCTCGTGGCGCGCGGCTTCCTCGGCCGCAAGAGCGGCGGCAAGGGCGTCCGCGCGTTCCTCACCGCCCGTGCCTCGGCCGCCGCATCCGCTCCGTTACACGTGCCCGCGGCCGCCTGAGTCCGCGCGCCTGAGCCCGCCCGGGCGCCTGAGTCCGCCCGGGCGTACGGGGCGCGCTCGCGTCCGGGACGCCCGGCGCGTGCGCGCCCCGGCCCCGCACACCGTCGAAGGACCGTTTCTGCAATCACCGTCAAGAGAAGGAGAGACAGTCATGTCCCTGTCCGCGGCCGACTCCGACCCGTCCCGCGTGCCCGCTTCGCCAGCCGGCTACGACTCGTACGATTTCGCCGACGCGGCGGATGCGCCCTACGCCTACCGCAGCTCGGCCGCCATCGCGTTCTTCGACGTCGACGAGACGCTGATCACCGTCAAGAGCATGTTCCGGTTCCTGGTATACGACTTCAAGGCGCGTGGGCTGTCGCGCGGTGCTTACAAGGAGGCCGCGCAGGCACTACAGGCGAGGTCTGCTGCCGGGGTGTCCCGGCAGCAGACCAATCGCGAGTACTACCGGCTGTTCGCCGGGCGGCCGGTTGACGAGACGCTGGCGAACGGTCGGGCGTGGTTCGACGCCGAATTTGCCGGCGGTGGGCTGCTGCACCAGCCCGCGGTGGCCGCGCTCAGGCATCACCAGCGCGAAGGCGCGGCGATCGTACTGGTCTCGGGATCCTTCCGGCCGTGTGTGGAGCCGCTTGCCGAACTGCTGGGCGTCGAGGAGATCGTGTGCAGCGAACCTGAGATTGTGGCCGGGTACTACACCGGGCATCTTGAGCACCCTGTCATCGGGGTGGAGAAGGGCCGGCTTGCTGTGGAAGTGCTTGAGCGGCACAAAGTATCGCCGGATCGAGCCGTCGCCTATGCCGATCACAGTTCGGACCTTCCCCTGCTGCGTGCGGTGGGACGTCCCGTAGTGGTCGGTGACGACTCGGTCCTCGGCGCGCACGTGGCGCGGACGGGAGGCGGCACTCTGCCCGGCATACGGAGCGTCACGCAGCGGGCGAAATGAGGCTGGAGCTGGGGTTCGGCAGCTCAGCCGGGGGCTCTGGGTGGCGGTGCTCAGCGGGACGACGTGCCGGCCACCGACACCAGAGCGGTGAAACACAGGGTGTTCTCCTGGTGCATCGTCACCAAGAGACGGGTCCGGCCCTGCTGGTCGTCGGGCAGCGGCCGGGCTTCCACCCGGCATGGCCGGTCGAGCTCGATATAGCGGTGGAAGAGGGCTTCCATCGCCTCGGTGACCCCCGGGCGCGGATGGCGGATGGTGCGCGCCGCCTGCTGTGCCGCTTCCAGCAGGAGAATGCCCGGTGTGTGGTCCGTGGGATGGTCGAAGTAGAGCGGGTGGTTGAGGTCGATCCGCAGCTGCCACCGGGTCCTTTCGTCGGTGGCGGAGAGCACCGCGTCGCGGAAGTCCTCGCTGCCGCCGGAGATCGGCGGCGGCAGGGGGCGGCTGCGGGCGAAGTCCATCACATGCCGCGCCTCGACCTGCCGTCCCCGAAGCCGCTGGTAGACGGCCGGGGACTGAATGCTGAACCGCGAGTGAGCGGAGGCGAGGCGCTCGCCGTCCCGTTCCACGGCGATGTCCAGGGCGAGGGCTGACACCCGTCCGCGTCGGCGCACTATGTCATAGCAGCGCACCCGCAGCTGGGAGGGCCCTGACGCGGTGTCGGCGTCCGCGCCCAAGGTGCCCGGAGCGAGCACGTACCGGTACTGGTCCCATACGAGGTGATCCGTGAACGGCACGTCGTAGCCTGCGTGGGACACCAGCGGGAAAGCTTGCCGAATCGTCTCGGTGAGCAGCACCGCACGATCGTGAGTGCTCTCCCGAGGGCCCATCAGACGGCCGGCTTCCGCCCAGTCCACGGAGATGAGGAACTCGTCTTCTCCGGTGCGCTCCAGGTTGGAGAGCAGGACCTGGGAAGCGTTGTGCTTGTGAACGAGGCCCTTGGCTATCCGGCCCCCTGCCGCTGCTCTCGCAGAGGTCATGTGGTTCATTGCACGTACCCCCTGTGTTGTGAATGCCGTCAACGTGTGGCTGCCGCTGTCTGGCGAGTTTCCGCCGTGGCAAGTAACATAGAGGATGTTCTTTTTTTTGTCGAGACTCGGGACATAGCAATGCCTCCTAAGCAAGAACGTGCGGTGCAGACCCGCGAGCAGATCCTTAGGGCCGCGGCAGAGGTCTTTGACGAGTACGGTTACGCCGGCGCGGGGATCAACAAGATCCTTAAGCGGGCCGGAGTGACCGCCGGCGCGCTCTACTTCCATTTCAAAAGCAAGCAGGACCTCGCGCTGAAGGTTATGAACGCACAGCGCCGCACGATTGAACCCCATGTGCCGTCGACGGGGCTGCAGCGTCTGGTGGATATCACTCTTATCTGGTCGCACGCCCTTCAGGCGGATGCCCTGCTGCGCGCGGGCGTCCGGTTGACGGGCGAGCAGGCGAGCATGGGGATGCGCGACGCCACCCCGTACGCCGTCTGGACCAGCAGCTTCCAGGAGTGCCTTGAGGCCGCGCGCGACCACGGTGAACTCCAGGATCACGTGACCCCCGATGTGCTGGCCGAGTTCGTGGTCGGCGCGTGCACGGGCATGCAGGAGTACGCGCAGGTGGCGACCGGCCGCATCGACCTGCCGCGGCGCACCGTGAACATGTGGCATGTGCTGCTGCCCGGGATCGCAACAAAGGAAACGTACGAGCGGATTCTGTACAGCCAGGACCGCGCTGAAACCCTCTGGACGTCTGTCAATGCCCAGAGCATCGGAGCCAGGGACACCGGACGGACCGCCGACACCGACACCACCGACTCCGAGGCCGACTCCGAGGTCGACTCCGAGGCCGGCGCCGGCACCGAGGACGACAGCGTCGAGCCGGCCGGCGCGGCGCGGTCCGGCGCACAGAAGACCACCGCCCAGAAGCGAAGGGGAGACCATGACTGAACGGTTGCGCCATCTGAAACTGGCTGCTGTCAATATCGACGGTGTACTGCTCACGGACACCTTCAGTCCACTGATCCATCAGTTCATCACCGGCCATGGCGGCAGGTACTCGGCCGACGTCGAGCGCCGCATCTTCTCGCAGCCCCAGGCCATCGCCGGGCAGGCGATGGCCGACGCGGTGCCCCAGCCGATGTCGGGGCAGCAGGCGCTGGAGGCCTACTTCGCCGAGCGCGAGACCTACCTCGTCGAACACCCGGTGCAGACCGTCACGGGCGCCGCCGCGCTGCTGCACCGGCTGCGCGCCGCGGGCCTGCGCACGGTCTGCTACGGCGGCCTGGACAAGTCGCACTTCGATCAGCACCTCGGTGACTACGCCGTGTTCTTCGACGACCCGGTGTACATCTGCACCAACGACATACGCCCCGGTATCCACGAGATCACCCAGCATTTCGGAGTGCGGCACGGGGAGGCGCTCTTCATCGATGACGTGGCCCGGGTCGCCGAGGAGGCCAAACGACTCGGTACGGCGTTCGTCGGCCACCCCAGCCAGTACGAGCACTGCCATCAGGCGCAGCTGATGCAGCAGGCCGGGGTGCGGCATGTCGTCGGCTTCCTGGGGGAGATCGACGCCGCCCTGCTTGCCGCCCTGGACCGCGAGGCGGCCGCCGGAACGGTGTGGAGTACGGATCGGACGCCGCCGACGCTGGCCGCCGCGGCGTCCTAGTGCCGCGGCAGGCAGCGTTTGCCCGGGGCCAACGTTGCCTGTTGCGGCACTAGTCCTCCCGTCTTTGGTCCTGGCGGGCGCGACCCGGCTCAGATGGCGAGAACCCCGCCGTCCACGGCCATGGTCGTGCCCGTCACGAATGACGACGCGTCGCTGAGCAGCCACAGCGCCGCCTGTGCCACCTCGCGCGGCGCCGCCATCCGCTGTTGGATGGCACGCGCGTAGAACTTCTCCTCGACGCCCGGCGCCGCGTCGAGTACCGACTCCATCATTTCGGTCAGAGTGGCCCCCACCGCCAGTGCGTTGACCCGGATGCCGCGGGTGCCGTACTCGGCCGCCGCCGCCTTCGTGAGGCCGATCACCGCGTGCTTGGCGGCGACGTAGGGCGCGCCGACGCCGGTGGCGATCAGACCTGCGGTGCTGGCGGTGTTGACGATGGCCCCGCCGCCGGCCCGGAGCATGGCGCTGATCTGGTGGCGCAGGCAGTTCCACACTCCGCGCACGTTCACATCGAGCACGGCGTCGAAGTCATCGTCCGGCGTCTCGTGCAGGTCCTGGCCGAGGGTGACGTAGCCCGCGTTGTTGAAGGCGCCGTCGAGCCGTCCGAAGCGCTCGACGGCGCTCGCCACCGCCCGGCCGACGTCATTCGGGTCGCGGACGTCGCCGACCGCAGCAATCGCCTGGCCGCCCGCCGCCGTGATCTCCTCGACTAGTGCGTCCAGGAGCGTCTTGCGTCTTGCCATCAGCACCACGGCGGCGCCCCGCTCGGCGAAGAGTCGTGCCGCCGCCGCACCGATGCCGGTTGAGGCACCCGTGATCATTACTACTCGGTCGTGGATTTCTTTTAAGCGAAGAGTCATGGCGGGCAGTCAAGCATTCGAATTCGCGCCGCGGGAGGTGCTGGACGCCAGCCGACTTGGCTGAAGCTCGCTGTTAACACGCTGTCAACCTGCCAAGAATGTCCCGAGGATGGCCTGCGACCAGCGCTCTTGGGTAAACCATGGCTACGGTGGAATGGCAGTCGGTCGTCTTGGCCGACGCTTCCCGTTGTCCCTGTGCCTCGCGGCCATCGGCTGCGGAGGGCTCACGAGGAAGGAGGTGAAGCTGCCCGTGTCACGTCAGGAGAGGGCAGAGCATACGCGCCAGCGGCTCGTCGAGGCCGCGGCCACCGAATTTGCCGAGCGCGGTTATGCCGGTTCCACCCTGCAGGCCGTTGTTCGGGAGGCAGGGGTCACGATGGGAGGATTAACGTTCCACTTCCCATCTAAGGCCGCGCTCGCGGACGCTGTTCAGCAGGCCGGCGAGGCCGCCACGGCAGAGGTGCTGGGCACCGGGGCCGCCCCTGGCGGGCTCCAGGGTGTGCTCGGTGAGACGTTGGCGCTGGCCGAAGTGGTGGAGACCACGCCCAGCATGCGGGCCGCCGCCCGCTTCGCTCGCGAGGGCCGCGAAAGCGGCACCGTCGGGCACAACTGGTACGCCTCGTGGGTCCCGCGCCTACGCGACGAACTCGAACGCGTCTGGCGTGAGGAGCACCTGGAGTCCGACCTGACCCCGGGTGCGGTCGCCGCGTTGCTCAGCTATCTGGTGGTCGGCGTCGAAGCGACCTCGGCCAGTAGGGGTGTCCTTCGCTCGGCCACCGGCTGTGACGCACAGGACGCTTTGCGTCAACTCACGAAAGCCCTGAGCGTACTGATCTCCTTGGACGCCGTGCCCCGCATATAGGCACGTCAAGGGCCACACTGCCCGGCTGAAGCGCCGAGCAGAGCACGTCTTTTTGCTCCTCCCCACTCCCGTGCAGGTGTTCGGGAGTTCCGATACCCCTTGGAAACATAGAGAACGTTCGCTATTTTGAGGGGTATCGGTCAGGGAGGGGAGATCATCGCCATGAACGGATTTAGGGACCACTCGGGGTCCACCGGCACCGAAGCGGGGCCCCCGCCGCTCACCCGCAGGCTCTTCGCTCATCTGCCCCGTGCGGACCAGCGGAGGTGGGCGAGCGTCTATCTGAGGGGGCTGCTGAGCACCCCGGGGAAGAAGTCGGTCCGACGCATGGCGGCCTCCGTCACCCACTCGCCGACCGCGTCCCAGTCGCTCCAGCAGTTCATCAACGTCAGCCCCTGGGAGTGGGAGCCGGTCCGCGCCGAACTCGCCCAATGGGTCGAGGAACACGCCGCCGTGCGCGCCTGGACGCTGTCCCCGGTCGTCGTCCCCAAGCGCGGCAGGATGTCGGTCGGTGTGCACCGGCGCTTCGTGCCCGCCCTCGGCCGCACCGTCAACTGCCAGCTCGCCGTGGGCGCCTTCCTCTCCAGTGAGCTGGGTGAGGTGCCGGTGGACTGGCAGCTCTATCTGCCGCGGAAGTGGACCGAGGACGTCGAACTGCGGGCCCGGGCCCGCATCCCCGACGGAATGGCGCATGTCTCCGTGACCGCCCTGTGCCTGAGTCTGCTCGACCGGCTGCCGCGCGCCGGGGACCATCCGCTGCCCGTCGTGGTCGACGCGGAGGGCCAGATCAACGCGGAAGCACTGATCGCGGGCATCGAGGACCGCGGCCACGACTGGATCGTTGCCGTGCCCGGCACCCTGCGTGTCGTGCCTTCCCTGGCGCCCGATCAGCATCTGCGCCTGCGCCGCACCGCGGGCCCGGAGTCCGGCGGGGACACCGTGCAGGTGCTGCTGCGCCGGTACACCGCACCGGACGCCGCCCTGCACGCCGCCATGGCGCCGCCCGGCGCCGTACGCCTGAGCGTGCTGCGCACCATCGTGCAGCTGACCGGCCGCAGCCGTGATTGCCTGCTGGTCGGCGAGTGGTCGTCCCAGTCGTCCCGTCCTGACCGGATCTGGCTGAGCAACCTCTCCCGTACCCGGCAGGCACAGGCCCGGGCGCTGATCGCCGCGCACGCCGCGGCGCGGGCCGAGACCGAGGAAGCCGGTCTGGGACTGCGCGACTTCGGCGGCCGGTCCTATCCAGGATGGCACCGCCACGCGACGCTGGTGTCGGCTGCCTGTGCGCACCGCAGCATCGACCGCGGCCTCTACCTGCCCGCTGCCGGCGGCCTGCGTGCGCCTACTGCCGTACGCGCGGCGGCGGCCGACCTTGACTGACGGCCGCGCACAGAACCCGCGCCCGCACTCGTCCGCGCCCCGCGGACCCGTACGCCGCCCGACCGCTGCCGTGCCGCGATGGCGCAGGTGCGCGGCCCCGTCTGACGCCGCGCCGTCCCGGCCGATGGATGTGGGCCGCGTCCGACGTCGTGCCGTCGCGGCGGAGGAAGGCGGCCCGCACCCGAAGCCGCCACGGCACGACGGGCCCGTGACCGAAACCGCGGCATGGCGGCGCGCATCCCGGCCCGCCCGCCGAAGCCGACCCGTATCCGGCGCACTTCGGCGTCACACCAACTCGACCGTCCCGCTGCCTGCGCTGTCTGCGCCCCCCGCCGTTCCGCTGTCTGTGCCGGCCCCGCTGTCCCGCTGCCCCGCTGCTTCGCTGTCTCGCTCTTGTGCTGTCTCGCTGTTCTCCACTGCTCCATGCGGTGCTCGATGTGACCGGAGTTGCCTGCTAGTGCGCCTGTTCGCCCGCTCGTGTGTCCAGTTGCCCGTTCATCCCGGGGTTGCCTGTGCTCCGGGCGGTACGGCCCGTTGCCGAGATGCATGGGCGGTTTGCCCGTCAGCGGTATACCCGTTATGAGGAGGAGTTGTGGATTTCCGTCTTCTTGGTCCCGTCGATGTCCATGAACAAGCGCGTGACATCACCCCGTCGGCCCCCAAGCAACGTCAAGTGCTCGCCCTGCTTCTGGCGCGCGCCAACCGGCGGGTGTCCGTGCCAGCCCTGCTGGCCGAGGTATGGGGCTGCGACCCACCTCGTACGGCCACCACCGCACTGCAGACCTACGTCGCCTCGATACGCAAGACCCTGGGCGCAGCCACCGGACGCACCGCGCGGCGCGTCGCCGAGGACCGTCTCGTCACCGACGGCAATGGCTATCTGCTCAGGGTCGACAGTTCCGAGTGCGACCAGCCACGCTTCGAACAACTCGTCTTCACCGGCCACGAGCTGTTGAACGGCGGCGATCCGCGGCGCGCCACCGAGGTGCTCGGCCAGGCCCTCACGGTCTGGCGCGGCGCGCCCTTTTGCAACGTTCAGCAGGGCAGCCGGCTCGCCGCCCACGCCCGCGTCCTGAACGAGGCCTACCTGGCCGCGTGCGAGACGCGGGTAGAGGCGCTGCTGCTGTCCCGGCGCTTCAGGGACGCGGTCGGTGAGACCATCGCGCTCGTCGAGGAGCATCCGTACCACGAGAACCTGCACGCCCAGTTGATGCGTGCGCTGTATGCGTCGGGGCGGCGGGCCACCGCCCTGGAGGTCTACCAGGCGCTGCGCCGGCGGATGACCGAGGACCTGGGCATCGCCCCGTCCCCCGCCACCCGTTCGCTGCACCACGAGATGCTCCAGGACCGGCCCGATCCACGGTATCTCGCCGCGTCCGGGGCGGTCCGCTGAGCGGGTCCGTCTGCACCGCGTGAGCAGGCACGTGCGGCCCTCGACGGCCCACGGACGGCCGTACTGCCCGTTCACTGAGCGTCCGTCGCCCACAGGGTGTCCAGGGCCTGGCCGGGCCCGCCCATCGCGCGCACCTGGTCCACGGCGAGCGTGACGAACGCCCGCAGCCGGCCCGTCTCGCTGTCCGTCGGCCAGACGCACGCGTACTCGATGTGCGGCGCGTCGGACAACGGCCGGAACACCAGGCCAGGGCGGGCGTAGTAGCGCCGCCCCGCCGCCGACACCGGCGTCACGCCCTTTCCGGCCAGCACCAGGGACAGAGCGTCCTCCCAGTGCGTCATGGCCTGCCCGTGCGGTATCGGCCGCCCCGTCGGCGTGTGCCGCGGGAAGTGGTGGTCGAGCCAGTGCTGCGGCACTGGTGCTGCCACGGTCAGTAGGGTCGCCTCTGCCAGATCTTCCACGCGCACCGACGTCCGCCTGGCCAGGGGATGCGTCGCGGCCATGATCAGCATCCGGGGCTGCGAGACCAGCACGGGCCCGGCGGTGAGATCGGACTCGGTGACCGGCAGCTCGGTCACCTGGAGATCGATGGTCCCGGCGCGCAGCGGCCCGTAGGGGTCGGATATCTGCACCTGCCGGATCTGCACCTCGACGCCCGGATAGTGGCGGCTGAAGGTCTCCGCGATGTTGTGCAGCAGATGCCCCGTGAAGGCGCCGGAGAAGCCGATCCGCAGCGTGCCGGTGATACCGCGCCCGGCCGCCATCGCCTTGGCGATCGACTCCTCGATGAGTTGCCAGCCCGGCGCGACGCCGTCTCGCAACTGCTCGCCGATGACCGTCAGGGTCACATGGCGGCTGCTGCGCTCGAAGAGCTTGGCACCGATCCGGCGCTCAAGACGGGCGACGGTCTGGCTGACGCGGCTCTGCGACACGCCCACCCGCTCGGCCGTCCTGCCGAAGTGCAGCTCTTCGGCCAGGGCCAGGAAGATCTCGATCTCCTGCCGTTCCACTGTGCTGCCCGTCCCCCCTGCTGGGAATCCTGCTCCGGATTCCGCCTCGACGCCCGTTACGGACCGTGCCCTGTGTGCCGTGACGCTCGTCCGTGTGCCGTGTGCCGCGGTGTGCGCTGTGCTGTGGTCCCTGTCAGGCCGTGTTCTTTGGGTGTTCCGGGCCGTTCTGCGGCCTGCGTGCGGCCCCGTGCTGGATTTCTGCCAGGTGCATGCCAGCACTCTGCCTCGAACGATGAGTCCAGCGAATCGATCGTTCCACAGAACGTTCTTGTTGCGCAGGCGCGGCGCTTCGATGCTGGTCAGGCCAGTCAGTATCGAAAGGATGACTGATGACCGTCACTGAATCCCCGTCCCTCACTGCTACCCCACGAAACGTGGTGGCACCACCGTCAACACCAGCCGATGACAGCAGTTTCGGCACCCGCGGATGGCTCGTCCTGCTCACACTGTGCTGCGCCACTTTCATGTGTGGGCTGGACTTCTCCATTGTCACCGTGGCGCTGCCTGACATCGGCTCGGGCCTCGGATTCTCTTCGGTCGGCACCCTGCAGTGGGTCGCCACTGCTTCCCTGTTGCCGTCCGCCTCCCTCCTTCCGCTGTTCGCCCGTGTCTCCGACCTGATCGGCCGCAAGCGGCTCTTCACGCTCGGCGTCACCTTGTTCACCGTGTTCTCGCTGGGCGCCGCGGCGGCCAGTGGCCCCGGCACACTGATCGCCGCCCGCGTCGGCCAGGGCGCCGCCGCCGCGATGATCGCCCCGGCCGCCATCGCCCTGATGACCGGTTACTTCCCCGAGGGACCGCGGCGCGCCCGCGCTCTGGGCCTCAACGGTGCCGTGATGTCCCTCGGCTTCGTGCTCGGTGCGCTCGGCGGCGGTGTGATCACCAGTGGCTTCAGCTGGCGTTGGACCATGGTCGTGCTGTGCGCGATGGGTGCGCTCGCGCTGGTCGGCGCGCTCGCCCTGCCGGCCATCCGGGAGCCGGGTGCCGCCAAGCGGATGGACATTCCCGGTGCGATTCTGGCCACGGTCGGTCTGTTCGGTCTGGTCTACGGCATCTCCACCGGCGGCGACAAAGGCTGGACCCGTCCGGACGTGCTCGGCACGATCGTCGGCGGTGTGGTCCTGCTCGGCCTGTTCCTGATCGTTGAGCGCAGCCACCCGGAACCGCTCATCCCGCTCGGCGTGCTGAACCGTCCCACCGTCAAGTGGTCGGGTCTGTTCGGTGTCATCACGTTCGGCATGTGCGCGGGCACCACCGTGCTGCTCAGCCTCTACATGCAGGAGGTGCTGGGCTTCTCGCCGCTGGCCGCGGGCCTGGGCTACCTCGGTGAGGGCGCGGCCGCCGTGCTCGGCGGGCTCTACGTCTCGCGGCTGCTGGCCCGGCTGTCCGGCGCCGTCGTGCTGATCGCCGGCCTCGCGATCCAGGGCATCGGCACCGTTGCGATGTTCACCCTGCCGGACCACCGCAACCTGGCGGCCCTGCTCATCACCTCCTCGATCACGGGCCTCGGCCACGTGTTCAGCGTCGTCTCGTTCATCACCGTGATGACCACGAACGTCAACGAGGCGGACCAGGGTGTGGTGGGCGGCCTGTCCCAACTGCCGCAGTACATCGCGGCCATCGGCGTCGCGGTCCTGAGCGCCATCGCCGCGGCCCGCACCAACGCCCTGGCCGGCGGCGCTCCCGTCAGCCACGCCGCGACCCTCGGCGGTCTGCACGCGGGCATGGTCACCGCGGGCTTCGTCGCCCTGGTCGGTTCGGTGCTCGCGGGCACCGTGCTGCGCAGGCGGACCAACGCATAACCCATGAGCCCCCGGTCCGCCGCGCACCCCCCCGGTGCGGCGGGCCGGGCCTGGACCCGCACGGCGCCGTCCGTCGTCCGCACCGCATGTCCTGGCAGCCGCACCGCACCGCCCCGCGTCACATCGCGGGGCACGGGCCGTGACTGCCCGCCCGGCAAGGAGAAAGCCCGTTGAACGACCGGCGACTGCGCAGACCGTCCGCACCGCGCTCCGTGTACGTGGGCGACATCAAGGTGAGTTACGTCCCCGACGGCGCCCTCCTACTCAAACCGGTGGGGCCGCTGGTCGTCACGGCCCCGGCCGCCGCGCAGGACGAGGACGCCTCCCGCGCCTACCGCAACGACACCGGTCACCTGGTCGCCAACACCGGCGGGCTACTGGTGGAGCACGGCACCGAGGCGCTGCTCATCGACGCGGGCTTCGGCCCCCGCTCGGTGCCCGCGGCGCACGGGCGCACCGAGCCCGGCATCGCCGCCGCGCACGGCGGCTCGCTGCCGGCCAACCTCGCCCGCCTCGGCCGCCACCCCGACGACGTGACGACCATCGCCGTCACCCGGCTGCGCCTGGAGAACCTCGGCTGGCTGAACGCGCAGCCGCCGCTGTTCACCCGCGCGTCCGTCGTCGTCCCCAAAGCCGTCTGGGAGAATCGTCACTCCACATCCGACTTGCTGCCCGAGGAGACCGCGGCCCTCGAATCCCGGCTGCGTCTGGTGGCCGAGGACGAAGAGATCTTCCCGGGCGTCCACGTCGTGGCCCTGCCCGGCCACACCGGTTTCTCCATCACCTCGAAGGACAGCCGCCTGCTCGCCTTCGGCACCGCACTGCACTCACCGCTCCAGATCGGCCATCCCGACTGGACCGTGTTCGCCGAGCCCGACGCTCCGCCGCCGCCCGCAGGACACGCGCACCTCCCGGGCCCCGCGGACGCAAAGAGCGCGTCGCTGGCCGCAGAGCACCGCCGCCGCCTCATCGCGGAACTGCGCCGACCCAACACGCTCGGCTTCGGCATCTACTTCGCGGACGTGGTCTTCGGCCGGGTCCGCCGGGACAGCCACGGCCTCACCTGGCATCCGCAGTGAGCACGGCTCTCGTACGAGGTGCGTCACCGACGGGACGGCCGGCCGCTGGCAGTGGACTGCTGACGCGGTGGCACACCCCCCAGGACTCAGCAACCGGCCCGCAGGTGGCCGAATCACAACCCCCGGAGGACGATGTGGACATCCGCCAGCTCACGACGTTTCAAAAGGCCGCCACCCTGCTCAGCTTCAGCCGGGCGGCAGCGGAGCTCAACTACGCACAGTCCAGCGTCACCGGGCAGATCAGGGGCCTGGAGAGCTCGCTGGGCGTCGAGCTCTTCGAGAGATTCTCCGGCCGGAGCGTCCAGCTCACCCAGGCCGGACAGCGACTCCTGCCGTACGCCGAGCGGATGCTGTCCCTGGCCGACGAGGCACGCACCGCCACCCGAGGCAGTACGGAACCGTCAGGACGGCTGGTCGTCGGCACCATCGAGAGCATCGCCACCTACCGCATGCCGCCGGTGATGGAGTACTTCCACCGCCGCTATCCGCGGCTGCGGGTGGTGCTGCGGCCCGGCGTCGCCGCGGACACCGCCCGAGCCGTGCGGCAGGGCACCGTCGACCTCGGACTGCTGACGGAGGCCGGCACCCGGCACGAGGGTCTGGACGGTGTCGTGCTGCGCTCCGAACCCGTGGTCGCCGTCGTCAAACCGGGCCATGAACTGGCCGGTTGCTCACGGGTGACGGCCCAGCGGCTGCGCGGTGTGCCCATCCTCGCGCCCGAGTCGGGCCCCGGCTACCGACGACTGTTGCAGCGGGTGCTGTGGAACGGCCGGGCGTCCGCCGAGCTGCTGGAGTCCGGGACCGTGGAGTCGGCGAAGCGCTGGGTGGCCGGCGGGCTCGGCATCGCGCTGCTGCCCGCGGTGGCCGTCCGCGCGGACATCGACGCGGGCGCCTTGGTGCTGCTGGACTGGCGGCCACCGCTGGAGACGCACACCCAGCTGGTGTGGCGCAGGCGCGCCCCGCTGACCAGGGAGATGCGCCTGTTCATCGACAAGGCAAGCGAGTTCATGGCCCGGGAACCTCGCGAGCTGGTGGCTTAGGAGTGTGCTGAAGATCTAGGCCGGGAGCCCGGCATAGATCTTCAGTGCGCTCCTAGAGCGCCGATCACTACCGTGGTCGGGCTGGCGGGAAATGCTCGTACCAACGGCCCGCCTTGGTACCTCGTGCCACTCGGACCGGGCACGACGGCAGCCCGTGCGCGCGAGGCTCCGGCCGGCCCTCAGGCGCGTGCGGGCGCCGGACGGCTCGCGTCAGCCGTCGGTGCGGAAACGAGCGGGCAGTTTGGACGGAAGAGCATGGTGCGGCCCGCCACCGTGCGCACCGCGCGCGGCTCGTGCCGTGCCGACGCCGCCAACTACGTGCGTCTGCCCGGGTCCTTGGGCGACGTGCGCGCGCATTATGTCTGCCCATGGGTGCTTCCGCGCCAAAAACGGCCTAACGAGTGATCACATGGCCGACCCCGTGGGACGATCCGCCATGTGAGCGGACGCGACCTACTCCCGCGCCTCGGCAAGCGCCGAACGGCCTTACCCACGATCCGACGTGCCGGTGCCGCGCTGGGCACTCTCCTGCTGTGCACGTTACTCGTCGGAGCGTCGGGCAAGCCCGCCGACCGGGATGCCGGGGACGACCGGCCAGGCGTCCGGGTGGCGGTCTGCGTCCACTTGAGACTTCCATGGCCGCTCAACTGGGTGGGCGTGGACCTGGGGGCATGGCTGCACCTGCCGCCGAAGCCCAGGCCCCCGCACCCCCCGTTCTGCCCCGGCCCGCCGCCCCCCACCCGCACCCCGCCCGCCACCCCGACCCCGACACCCACTCCCACCACACCCTCACCCTCGCCCCCGCAGCGCCCCGTCCACCCGCGGCCCCGCCCCACGACGACACCGGCGGCCGTGCCGACGCCGACGCTCACTCCGCCGAAGGCGACCGCGGCACCCGGCCCGCCGGCACCGCCAGGCAAGCCCGCGCCGCACCCGACGGCCACCTTTCGCATCCCGTCCCACCAGGCGCTCTCTCCGCCACGGCACGGCAAGTCGACGCTGCTCACCACGCTGCTGGTGATCACCGTTCCCGCCCTGCTCGCCGCCGCCGCCCTGCGCCCGCGCTCCCGTTCACGTTCCTCCCGCGGCGCCGGCGCCTCCTGACCGGAGCCCGGCCCCGGTGTACCGGCCTCCGGTATTCCCGGCCCCGGTATTCGTCGACCGACCTTCCCTCGGAGTTGTGCATGTCGGAATGGGTAGTACTCGTCATCGCCATGGCGCTCGCCTGCGCCGTGGTCATCGCCGTCGTCGTCCTCCAGCAGAGACGGGTGGGAGAGGACGACGATCCGTCCGAGACCCCGGACGTCATCGAGTACATGGTGATGATGATCGGGGTGATCTACGCGATCGTCATCGGTCTCGCCATCGCGGGCGTGTGGGAGGCCAGGGACGCCGCGCAGGACGACGCGTTCAGCGAGGCGCAGACACTGCATGAGCTGAGTGCGCGTGCGCAGATCTACCCGGCGCCCGTGCGCGACCGGGTCCGATCCGACATCGACGCCTACGTCTCCTACGTCGTGCACACCGAGTGGACGCACATGGCGCAGGACGACTCCCTCGCACCGCACGGAACGACGCTGCTGAACCGGGTGCGGCACGACGTCACCGACCGCGCGCCCAAGAGCGAGATCGAGAACCAGCAGTACCAGTCCATGGTCGATCTGGTCGCCGCCGCCGACGAAGCGCGCCACAACCGAGGCCAGAACGCGGGGCCGACGATGCCCGGCGTGGTGTGGTTCGGCCTGATCGCGGGCGCTCTGGTCACCGTGGGCCTGATCTTCGCCCTGCAGATCCGCAGGTCCGCACGGGAACTCCTGCTGGCCGGCATGTTCAGCGCGCTGATCGCCTTTCTGCTGTTCCTCATCTGGGACCTCGACGATCCGTTCGGCCGCGGACTCGGCGTCACGACCCAGCCGTTCCTCGACCTTTTCCCTTCGCTTGGTTCATCCGGCTGACCTGGGGGCGGTGGCGGGTGGGACGTGGGGTTGCCGTCACCCTTGATCACTACCGGATTGCGGAACAAGCGTTGCGGCAACATCGGCATCACTTGGCAGGCCGCGTTGGCGTCTTGGACCCGGTGACCCGGTGATCTCCTCAGATGGCGAGCCGGCAACCCGCCTCAGCGCACCGGGAACCCGCAGGTGTACCCCTGCTGCTTCAGCCATGGCAGGACCTGTTGCAGGGCGGCCACGGTTTGGGAGCGGTCTCCGCCCGCGTCGTGGAAGAGGATGGTCGGGCCGTTGGAAATCTCGTTCTTGACGGTGGCGACGATGACGTCCGTGCCGGGACGCTCGAAGTCCTTGCTGTCGACGTTCCAGCCCAACGGCCGCATTCCCCGGGACGCGGCGAGATGCCGGCTGTACGGAGTGAAGGCACCGCCGGGGGCCCGGTAATACAGCGGGCGGACACCTCCGGACGCCTTCGTGATCATGCGTTCGGCGTCGAGGATCTGCTGCGACTGGTACGCCTCGGGCTTTTTGTCCATGGTGACGTCGTGTGCCACCGTGTGGTCACACAGCCGATGCCCGGCCGCCACCACCTCCTTGACCAGCTCCGGGTGCGCCTGGGCCTGCGTGCCCACCATGCAGAACGTGGCCCGCACTCCGTTCTCCCGCAGCACCCGCAGCACCTTGGGCGTCCAGGTCGGGTCAGGACCGTCGTCGATGGTGATGTTGATGCCCTTGGCGCCGCGGTCCGAGGCGTGGGCGATGCCGACCGGCACTGATGCCGGTGCCGGTGCCGGTGCTGGTACTCGCGCCGGTACCGAGGCGCCCACCTTCTCCCAGCGGCCCTTGACCGGACCCGTTCGCGCGGCCCACACCACGGAGGCTGCGGCCAGCACCGTCACGGCCACCGCCGTGGCGATCAACCGGCCACACCATCCGCGTCTGCCCTGTAGTGCCATGTCCGCTCACCTCCGTGCCGACTCCTGCGTCCTTTGCACCCGTCAGGATGAGAGCGAGCCGCCTCGGGATCCGTCCGTTACCGTTCACGAACAAACCCACCGGACTTCCGTGACAGGCCACCCGTAGACCCCCGCCGCCGGCGCTTAGGTCGCAGTTCTCGTGCCGACGTCCCTCGGAGCCTGAGTGCCTCGCCGGAGGCTTTCTCAAGACGTACGACTACCTGTGCCTATGGCCGATCGGATCACCGAAACGGATACACCGCACGTTCACGGTCGCAGGGCCCATCGCCCATCTGTGCGCCCTTCTTGCTCGAAGAATGGATGACGCATGTGCGCCGATGCTCACTTGCGCCGTGCTCCAAGCCTTTTATGTCATGTTCGCGTCCTCCAGGATCGCAGGTGCATCCAGCACTGGACACGGGCGCCCGCCCCGGGCGCCTCCCTGTCACGCCTCCAGGAGACCGCATGAACAGAGCACGATGGGGCGCTGCGCTGCTCGCCGCTCAGGGCCAGCCCACCGCCGTCGCCGCGATCTGCGGCGGCCACCGAGCCGTCGCCGATGCCTGCGCCGATGCCGACCCGCTCACCGGCGTCGCCGTCTACGACACCTACACCCCGAACAGCGGGTCCGGCGGCGGCTGGACGGTCGTCGGCGGCAGCAGTGCCGCGTCCCTCTACCTGGCCGGGCTCTACGCCCGCGTCGGCAACCTGACCACGGTGGACGGCCCCAACACCCTCTACGCCGCCCCGGCCGGCGCCCTCACCGACGTCACCGGCGGCTCCAACGCCCAGGGCGGCGCCGCCGACTGCAAGACCTACAGCGCCGCGCTCTGCACCGGAGCGCCCGGCTGGGACGGGGTCACCGGCCTCGGCGTCCCCAACGGCCTTGGCGCCTTCTAGCCCCCCACGGGAACCCGGCGTCCGGGCGGTACCGAACACGGTGGGCCTGCTCACAGCCAACCGCGTCGGGCCGCCTGGACACCGGCCTGGAAACGGGTCGTCGCCCCCAACCGCTCCAGTAGCGCACCGGTCCGCCGCACCACCGAGCGACGTGAGATGTTCAACCTGCGGGCGATCACCTCGTCGGTCGCCCCGGCGGCCATCAGCGTCACGATCGCCCGGTCCGGGGCGTCCAGCCCCTCCGCCGGGCGCTCCAGCGACAGCGGTACGGCGAGCTGCCACAGCGAGCCGAAGATCCCCACCAGTGCGTTCAACAGCGCCGAAGGATGCACGATCAGCGACACCGGCCCGCTCGCCCCGACCGGGTCCAGCGCCACCAGCGCCCGGTCATCATCGCTGATCAGCATCTTCACCGGCGGATCGACCAGCACCCGGGCTTGTTCCCCGGCGCTGATAGCCGCCATCGCTCCCGCGCAGCGCAACGGATCCGCGTAGACCGAATCATGGTAGATCGCCTGGTAACGGACCCCCGCCGCCATCCGGGCCGCCTGCAGTTCGGCCTGTGCCTGCTCGGTCGCATCCCCACCCACGTAGGGCGGGCGGTTGATGGCCCGTACCTCGTGTCGGGCGTCCCGCTGTAACCGCTCGAAGTACGCCAGGATCAGCGCACGATCGTCCACGACTTCCAGACCCTGATACTCCGAACCCTCCTGTCGGGCCAACCGGAAGAGCCTGGCCAACTCACCTCCGGTGGAACGCAGATCCGCGAGCCGGTGCTCCTCGGCACGCACCCGCGCTTCAAGCAGCACATCAGGCGGCCGGGCCTCCCAGCGGTCGGCGTCGCCGCCGGGCAGCCGCACCGCGGCATCCTGCTCACCAAGGTCCGCAAGCACCTCCTCCACCCGTCCGGGCGCCACCCCGGCAAGGTCGGCCACCGCCGCGGTGTCGCCCTGCCGGGCACAGACCAGCGCCCGGTAGACCCGGCCGTGCTCGGACTCCGGGTCGAAGGGATCGTGCGGGCCTGCACCACTGGCCACGGCGATGCTCCTCACAGACGGCGGTGATCGGCGCAACGTGTTGGGGGACCCTAGATCGACTCGTGCGACCGCGTCAACGGAGTCTCGGCCGAGGCTGCACAACCGCTGGGGTGGCCAGGCGTTGCCGCTCGCCCTGGCCGGCCATCGCGTTCGAGAGTGGGGCGACAGCCGCGGGCAGGGTTCCGCCGGCGTTTCGGACTGCCTTCGAGGGCCGCCTGACTTCGAACAACAACTGACCGCTGAACAACCAAGAGCAGCCGTTAAGTCGACACGCCCGACGAGGAGTCCGCATGAGAATCTCCGTAGCCCAGCGCACCGAGAACGAGAACCGCATCCGGGCCGCCATGGACCGCGTCCTGCGCGGCGACCTCCCGCCCGGCGGAAAGCGCGACGTCAAGACTCTCGCCCGCGAAGCAGGCGTCGACCGCACCGCTTTCTACGGCACCCGCCCCTACGCTGTCCTGCGCGCCGAGTTCGAACAACGGCTCCAGACCCTGCAGCAGGCCGGAGAGATCCCCGACCGCCGCCAAGTCCAGATCAGCCGCCTCAAGACGGAGAACACCAAGCTCAGGACAGAGTTGGGCCGCTCGGAGCAAGCGGTCGACCAGCTCACGGACTTCCGCGTCCGGGCCCTGGCACGGCTCGCCGCACAGCACGACGAGATCCTCCGACTCCGCGAAGCCGCCGCCGAAGCCAGCCGCGCCAGCCGCCACTTTGCACCGCGAGCCACCGTGCTCGGGACCCGCAGCTGACCTGGACTGAGACGGAGAGAGTAAGCACCGTGCCAGACGGGCGTTCGGCGTACTCAAGCAGGTCCAAGGCGGGCAGGACGCCTCGTGTGGCGACGTTGCCGCCGGCAAGCGGCCTGCCCCTGCCGAAGGCGCGGCAGGGGCAGGTGCTGGGCGGTCCGGTGTGGGTCTTGGTGTTCGGTTTCAGCCCTTCACGGCGCCGGTGAGACCGCCGACGATTTTCTTCTCGAAGATCGAGAAGAAGATCAGTGCGGGCAGCATGGCGAGTGAGGTGAACGCGAGGACTTTCGCGGTGTCCGTGGAGTACTGCGAGGAGAACGCCTGCACGCCGAGCGGCAGGGTGAAGTTCGCTTGCGAGTTGAGGATGTACAGGGGCAGGACGTAGTTGTTCCAGCTGCCGATGAAGGAGAGGATGCCGACGGTCACCACGCCGGGCAGCGACAGCGGGATCACCATGCGGAAGAAGAATCCGAGTCGGCTTGTACCGTCGATCGCGGCGGCTTCTTCGATCTCGTTCGGAATGGCTCTGAGGAACGGCACCAGGATGATGACGGTCGTCGGCAGGCCGAAGGCGATCTGCGGGACGATCACGCCGAACAGGCTGTCGACGAGGCCGAGGTCCTTGACGACGATGTACAGCGGGGTGATCGCGATGACCATCGGGAACATCAGGCCGGCGGCGAACAGGGAGTACATCGCGCCCTTGAGCTTGAAGTCATAGCGCGCGAGCACGAAGCTCACCATCAGGCCGAGGATGACGATGCCGATGGTGCTGGCGAGCGCGACGACGATGGAGTTGGCGAATTCTCCCCAGAACGTCTGCGACTTCAGGACGTTGATGTAGTTGCTGAAGATCCAGGGGTGCGGCAGGCCGGCCGGGCTCGTGGTGATCTGCGAGTTGGTGCGGAATCCGCCGACCACGATGTAGAGCACCGGTGCGATGCAGACCGCGATGAAGATCAGCGCGATGAAGTAGGTGACAGGATTGCCCCACTTCTCCGGCTTTTCGCGAGGGTTGCGACGGCCGGCGGGTGCGTTCGGGTCCACGGCGGAGGAGGGCCAGGAGTTGGCGGTCGTCGCGCTCATCAGGCGGCTCCTTCAGTGACGGCGCCCTTGAGGTCGCGGCGCAGGATAAAGCGCTGGTAGATCAAGGCGACGATGAGCGAGATCAGGAACATCACGACCGCGATGGCGCTGCCGTAGCCGTAGTTGCCCGCGTTGCGGCCCTGGGCGAGCATGTAGATCGCCATGGTCGAGGTGCCCGCGGTGCCCGAGACGTACTGGCCCCAGATGATGTAGACGAGATCGAACAGCTGCAGCGAGCCGATGATCGACAGGAACGCCCAGATACGGATCGTGGGTCCCAGCAGCGGCAGCGTGATGCGGCGCTGGATCTGCCAGTAGGAGGCGCCGTCGATCTCGGCGGCCTCGAAGAGCTCCTCGGGGATCGACTGCAGGCCGGCGAGCATCAAAATCACCGCGAAGCCGATGTACTTCCACGAGATGATGCCCATCAGCGTCCAGATGGCCAAGTCCGGGTTGGAGAGCCAGTCAGCCTGCAAAAAGCCCAGGCCGACGTGGTCCAGCAAGTCGTTGATGGCGCCGGCGCTGGTGAGCATCAAGCTCCAGCCGGTACCGACGATGACCTCGGAGATGATGTAGGGCACGAAGATCAGGATGCGGATGACCGAACGGCCGCGGATCTTCTGATTGAGCAGCAGCGCGAGGATGATCGCCAGCGGGCCCTGGATGACCAAGGAGAGCACCAGGATGATGCCGTTGTGCCACAGCACCTGCTGGAACGCGGGATCGCTGAGGATCAGCTTGTAGTTGTTCAGGCCGACCCAGTCGGTGGCCGCCCCGTAACCGTGCCACCGGTAGAAGCCGTAGTACGCAGCGAGCGCCACCGGGAAGATCACGAACGCCAAGAACATAATGATCGCCGGTGCGGACATGACCGCGATCTCAAGTCGCATCTTGGCACGACCGCGGCGGCGCCCAGCCGCTCGCGGCGAAGTCGGAGACGCGGACTTCGCCGCGCCCCCGACTCCGGGCGTGCCCTGCGACTGGCGGCCCAAGGCCGTGTCAGTACCCAGGGGGTTGCTCATGGTCTGCTTACTCAGCCCTTCGCGGCGGCAGCGTTGGTGTCCTTGACGATGTCGGCGGAGGTGCCCTTGCCGGCCATCAGGTTCACGACGGAGGTGTTCATGGCGTTGCCGACGTTCTGGCCGTACTCGGTGTCAAGGAACTGCATGGCGTATCCGGCCTTGTTGAAGGCCGTCAGGGCCGACACGTTGTAGGAGTCGGTGACGACCGACTGCGCCTCCTTGTTCACCGGGATCGAGTTGAAGGCCTTGGAGAAGGGCTTCTGCTGGTCCGCGGTCACAAGGAACTCAACGAAGCCGAGGGCCTCCTTCGGTGCGTTCTTGGACAGCGAGTACCCGTCGCTGCCGCCCATGATGGCGCTCGGGTCGCCCTGGCCGCCGGCCACGGCGGGGAAGGGGAACCAGCCCAGGTCGGGCAGCGGCTTCTGGTTCGGGGTCAGGGCGGCGATCTGACCGGGGTCCCAGTTGCCCATGAGTTCCATGCCTGCCTTGTGGTTGGCGAGCATGCCCGCGGACGACCCGGCGCCCTGCTGCGCCGGAGTCGTCAGGAAGCCCTTCTGGAACGGGTTGGACTTCAGGAACGCAGACAGGTCGTCGCCGGCCTTGGTCCAGCACGGGTCGTCGAACTTGAGCGACTTGGCAGCCGCCGTCATGGCGTCCTGGCTGCACTCGCGCAGGGCGAAGTTGTAGTACCAGTGTGCAGCCGGCCAGGCGTCCTTGGCACCGACCGCGATCGGCGCGACCTTGATCGTCTTCAGCTTCTCGCTGGCGGCCTTGAGCTCGTCCATCGTCGTCGGCGTCGAGGTGATGCCGGCCTGCTTGAAAAGGTCCTTGCTGTAGTAGATGCCCTCGGGCTGCGTGTCGGTCGGCATCGCGTAGACCTTGCCGTCGACCGTGTTGCCCGCGAGAGCCGCCGCACCCGCGTTCGTCTTGTCAGCGTCGGTCAGGTCCAGCGCCTGGATCTGACCGGCGTCGACCATGGCCCGCATCTTGCCGCCACCGCGCTGCATGAAGATGTCCGGCGCCGAGCTTGAGTTGAGCGAGGTCTGCAGCTTGCCGTCGAAGTCCTCGTTCTGGATCGACTGGAGCTTGATCGTGACGTTCGGGTGCAGCGCGTGGTACGCCTTGGCGGCGTCCTTCCAGTACTGCACACCGGGCCCGGTCGTCGCGTTCTCCCAGAAGGTCACCGTGACCTTGCCGCCGGACGAACCGCTGCCACTGCCGTCGTCGCCGTTGCCGGCGCATCCGGTGGCAACGAGTGCGATGCCCAAGCTGATCGCGACAGCCGTCGCGCTGCGTATTTTCCTCGTCATCATGGGGACTCCCTGATCTGACGTCATAGACGCAATGAGTGCAAAGATTTTGCGCAAAGTAATGGTCTGTTGGGTGCCAAGAGTCTCGTACGCGCGCTGATCTGGGCATTCAAGCGGCAGGCCGGCTATGGCAACAGGGGAGGGACGGGTACATGTATGAATTTGCGACGGCCACACTGCAACCCGTGCCTTCCGGCTGCGGGCATGCACATGTGAACGTGCGAGGTGGATGGGTGTGACCGTACGGAGTCGCCTCCGTTGCGGGGGGCCGGTCGATCGAGAGTATGCGCTCGGCGTAAAGCGGCAGTCAATGAATCATTTTCGAAAGTTCTACGAAACTTGCGAACGATTTTGTCAGGGTTGGCTACCGAAACGTTTCGAAACCCTCTGCCGACCGTGCCCGTCCGACTGCGTTCCGTGCCGCGCGATCCCTTGAGTCCTTGCAGCGCTAGGCCGCCAGGTTTCCCGCCGCGCGATGGCGGCGTGAACGAGGGGCACGGCCACCGCAGTCGCGCGCCTCGCCGGTCCTCGCCGGTCCTCGCCGGTCCGTGCCGGCCCGGGTCTTGGCGAGGCCGTCTTGTCGTCCACCGCGGCGCGAGGTGTGGCCCGCACGCTCCCGACGGAATAGGTGAACCCCCCCTGCACTGCAGGTTCGTTTTATCTCAAAACTACTTACCAACTGGGGGAGGTTTCAGATTTCGACCGTGATCACCGGTGCGGCACCGGCGGGCTTATCACGGCCCTCAGTCTGCATCAGGCCGGACACCGTGATCTGCGCCTGTTCGAGCGGGCTGCTGACCTGCGGCCACGGGGAGGGCAGCAATCTGCTCCCGCACGCTGCGCGCGCTGATGGAGTTGGTCCTGAACGGTCGGATTGCCGAGCTGGCGGTGGCTCCCGGCGCGCTGGCCCACTTCAACCGGTTAGGGCAGTGGATCTGGAGCGAGCCGCGCGGTTTGCACGCCGGCTACCGGTCGGCAGGCAGCCGGGGAGTCCGCGTCCGGCCAGTCTGTGGGCCGGGCCGGACTGTGCCGTCGTCGGCAGTACGGCGGCACGTAGGACCAGGACGTCCCCGCTCCATCGGTAGATCGGTCGAGTCACGGGTATCCCTCCTTGCCGGAGGCAGCCGAACAGGACTGCGCGGTCGTGCGTCGCAGGTCCTGGCGCCGCTGTGCTCCCAGGGCGTGGAAGGCACGCTGGGCCGCGCGCTGCCAGTCCCGCTCCGACCAGCGGTGGTCACTGCCGTCATATCCGCGTTGCGGATGGCGGCGCGGATCACGTCGTGGACATGGAAGGGCCACACGGTGGTCCTCGATCGGTTCGCCCGGGTGGTTGTGCCCTCAGTAGCGGCGCAGGGCAAGGTCAAAGGCGGGGCATCGGCCGGCCGAGCGCGGCGACGGCAAGGCGGACGCTGAGGATGACACGCTCGAAATCGATGCCCGCCGCGCGCGAGGTCGATGCGCACCGGCAGCGTCCGCTCCTCGGCGCGGGACGGCGGTTCCCTTTGCGAGGGGCGGTGCTCGCTGCGAGCGGGCGACGCCTCGGTCTTGCGGGAGAGCGTGGACTTGCCGATCTCGCCCACGCCGTGGAAGACAAGGATGTTACGCGGGGACCTTCCAGGTCCTCCACGTCGAAGTCCGCACGGGTCACGTGCCGTATGTGCTCTGCGAGTCCCGCTGTCACCGCCTGCCACTGTGCCTGCCGGTTCGTGAACGCCTCATCGGCGGAGATGCTCCGGTCGTTCGAACTGAACAACGTTCGAAGATCCCGCCCTGCCACCGCTCCCCCTGACAAGCGACCGGGTCCCGTCTACGCCCTCTTGAGGACAGCCTGGCAAACTCGCATTCAGGCAGGTCTGCGGGTCGCATCCGACACACGGCTGTTGCGCACTGGTACTTCCTCGCACATCGCGGGCACACGCCGAGCCGCTGGCCGAAAACACTCTTCTGTGCCCGAGCTTTTCGGCAGCCAACATGATTGAGTCGAGTGGGAGACGCATTTCATGTGATCTACCGTGGGCTGCAAGTACCGCTGCGGGTAAGGAAGTTCCGCGACAGATGACTGAGACGGGGGCTGTGGTGCGGACCGGGTTTGTCGACCGCATGGAGCACATGGACGAACTGCGCTCCCTGATGGCGGACGTGACCGCAGGGCGCGGTGGCCGGGCGATCGTGGTCGACAGCGTCTCGGGCATGGGCAAGTCGGCGCTGTTGCGGGCGTTCGAGGACGAGGTTGCCGCCGCTCGCGGGCCGGCCGCCCGCCGAGTTGTATCCGTGCGGTGCCATCCACTGATCGGGTCCGGGCTGCACTACGGAGCGATCGTCGATCTGCTCCTGCAACTGGTCCGGGACCAGGAGCTCAAGCAGCCCGGTGTCTTCCGCCGGCTACTGCACCTCGTCGGTCAGGGCGCCGTCCGCTCTGCGCCCGAGGTGCTGTCCGCGATGGTGCCCGGGCTGGGAGCACTGTTCACCCTGGGCAGGGAAGTGGCGGAAACATCTCTCGCCTCGGGCTCCATGCCGTTTGACAGCCTGCTGCCTTTCCAGCAGGGAGCGGCCACGCAGATCGTGGATGCGTTGCTGGATCTCGTTCGGCAGGGTCCGCCCACGGTCGTGCTCGTCGACGATGTGCAATACGGCGATCCCAGCAGCTTGCTGGTACTCGATCGGTTGCTGCGACGGCTGCCCGGCGAGCCGCTCGGCCTGGTGCTCAGCCATACCACGAACGGGGCGTACGCCGACCGCCCGGGACCCGCAGTCGAGGATCTGCTGCACGACTGGGCGAAGGACGGACTTCTGCAACGGCGGGTTCTGGACGGTCTGCCGCGGGACGCGGTCGCCGAGATGGTGCGTTCCCGGCACCCGGATGCCCCGTCGGCCCTGGCGGAACAGCTGAGCCGACTGACCGCCGGCCATGCCGTCTTCGTCGCTCTCTGCCTGGAGGACTGGCGCCCGGACGCCGGGCCCACCGTCGAGCTGCCTCGCAGTCTGTCGCGCGTGGTCGAGGATCGACTCCGGCTGCTCTCCGAGCCGGATCGCGAATTGCTCGTGATCGGCGCGACCCAGGGGGAGACGTTCCTGTCACGTACGGTTGCCGCGGTCACGGGAACGCCGCACGACGAGGTGATGGAGCGGCTGCGGCTCGTGGCCGCTCAGCATCGGCTGATCCTGCCGGCACAGCCTCCCGAGTGGGCTCACCTGGAAGCGTCCGACTGCTATCGGTTCGAGCACAGCGCTTTGCGGGGCGTGGTGTACCACCAGCAGACCCCGCAGCAGATGCGTTCTCGCCACGCCCGTATCGCGGCGGCGCTCACCTCTGAGCCACTGGACGGTCTGCCGCTGGAACGCCGGCTGGAGATCGCCCGCCATCTGCGGAGCGGCGGAGCCGAGTGCCTGCTCGCGTCGGCCGAGGTGCACTACGGGCTGGCTCGGGACGCCGCGATGGAAGGGCTGTCCTTCGCCGAGGCGGAGCGGCACTGCGAAGAAGTGATCAAGGCGGTCCGGGACCTGCCGGAGCACGAGGAGAGCCGCGACCGCCGGCTCATCCAGGCCGTGGAGCTGCTGCTTTCGCTGACAGAGGTGCGCTGGCGGGGCCAGCACCAGCCGGCCGGCGGCCCCGACATCGATGCCCTGGCCGCCGAGGCCGAAGCCGCGGCGGCGCGCTGTGGAACACCCGAGCTGGCGATCCGTACGACACTCCTGCGCGGCAAGACTCTCCTCGCGACCCAGGGCTTGGTGCCGTCCCTCGGTAAACTGCGCGCGGCCGTGGAACTGGCCGAGCAGAACGGGGACCCTGTCCCCCTCTTCGTGGCCCGGGTCGAATACGGCCGGCAGGTGTCGAAGCGGCGGCTGGCCGACGGTCTGGCCCAGCTGCGGGAGGCGGAGCGCATGTACGCCTCCGACCCGCACCTCGGCGGCACCGGTGATCCGGTGCTCCAGCACGCCCGTAACCTGGGAGAGATGCAGCTCGGCATCACCCTCTTCGACAGCGGACACCTCAGCGAGGCGGTGACCCGGCTGAGCCGCTGCGTGCAGCGGCTGCGCGACGAACCGCTCAAGGCCGAGCTGCCCATAGCGCTCAATTACCTGGCGCAGGTGCACACGGGCCTCGGCGCCCACACGGATGCCGAAGAGGTCCTGGGCGAAGCTCTCGCCTTCGAGGCCGACCGCGGAGGCGACAGCGGCTGGCACGCCTACAACAAGGCCCTGCTCGCGCATCTCCTCATCCGGCAGCCGACGAAGCGCGGCCGGGCTCTGGAACTGATCGCCGACGCGTGGGCGGAGACAGAGCGGACCTGGCTGGCCAATCTCGTCCCCATCGTCCGCAACCTGTACGCCGAGATCCTGCTGCTCACCACCGACGACTCCGGCGGCTCCGGCGACTTCCTGGATCAGGCCGACCGCCTGGCTGTGGCCACCTGCGTCGAGACCCGGCGCAGCGGCATGATCCGCAGTGAGATCGCCGCGCACTCCCTGCGCAGCCGCATCCTGCTCCGGCAAGCCGACACGGCCGGCGCCCAGGAGCAGGCCCGCCAGGCCGTTCGTATCCTGGACGAGGTCGGGGACATGCCGGCTCTCCGTACGGAGGAGGTTCTGTACCACTCCGCCGTGGTACTGGCTGCCGCAGGCATTCGGGAGGAAGCGTCGGCACTCCTGGAACGGGCCCGGCGCGAGGTGGCCCGCAAGGCGGAGCTGGTCACCGGCGACTCGCTGCGCAACCGTTTCCGTATGCAGGTCCCCGTCAACCGCGCCATCCTCCAGGGCGAAGGGATCGACCAGTGACCAGCTTGGACGGCCAGGGAGAGGTTCTGACCGCAGGTGGCAGACTGGAGCGGCCATGCTGACGATCACCAAGGAGTTCCACTTCTCGGCCAGCCATGTCCTCGACCGGCTGCCGAGCTGGCACCAATGCGCCCGCATGCACGGCCACAACTACATCGTCGTGCTGGAACTCTCCGCCCGCCGCGAGGACCTTACCGAGGCAGGCTTCGTCCGCGACTACCACGAGCTCGATGCCTTCAAGAAGTGGATGGACGACACGCTCGACCACCGCCACCTGAATGAGGCGATGGGGGGGGGTATTTCACCGTCGGCCGAGAATCTGGCCACATGGATCTTCGACCTCTGGACCGAGCACTTCCCGGAGCTGAGGGCGGTCAGGATCTCCGAGACCCCCAAGACATGGGCCGAGTACCGGCCGGAGCGATGAACAGCGGCGGCCGGCCTTTCGGATGAGCCGTCTGCTGGTGGGTTGGTAGCGGGTGTCGGATCCGCCTGCAGCCGACGCCTTCTTATCCAGCCGGTGTTCTTTCACCCGGATCGAGGCCGACAGTACAGCCAGTGCACAATTCAACATTTCTGGCAGCAGATTTCGGTGTCCTGCTGTCCGTCGGTCGCACCGGTCCGTGCTGGTCAACGCGCTCGCCGAGTCGTTCTTCGCCACCGTCAAACGGCCACTGTCCCCTGGCCTCCCCGGGCCACCTTCCGCGAGAAACCTCCGCCCACACTGCGATCGTCGACTTCACCGAGGTTGTTTCACCGTGCACCGACTGCACGGCAGCCTCGCCTATCGCAGTCCCGCTGGCATACGGGACCGCACTCGCAGCCCGGCCACCACACCGATGGTGTCCGTCAAGGCGGAACAAGCTCACCGTCAGGGTGCTCCCCGCCGACGTACACGCACAGCTGGTCGCCGAGAGAAGCGAGGCGCGTGCGGAGTCACTGCGGTGACTTCCGGTACGAGATGATCGACCATTCGCATCACGTGCCGCTCCACGGAGAGCGGATAACGGCCCGCGGCTACATCCAGCCCTGAACTGCTCCAGGCCGGCCCTTCTACGAGCCCCGGGGTCTTCCACTCCCCGCCGATGGCGACCGTCGTCTCAACCATCGGACCTGGCGCCTCCCCGCACTTGTCGGCGTGCCCGCACGATCCGCTGCAGCTCGCGGACGTGCTCGACCTGCTCCTCAAGCCCAGCCACCGGTTTGGCCGGATCGCCCATTCCGTGTCCCCCTATCTTCGCGCTTGTCGCATTCTCCGGAGGCAGATCAATGACGACGGCTGCCCGGTCCGCTGCGATCCGGCCACGGTGACGGCTGCCCCCGGCTCACGTTGCCGGCCATTGTGCTGAAGCCAATGCGCCATAGATACCCAGAGGCTGATAACCCGTCTTATCAATCACAAACAGGCACAGGAGATAGCAATTGTGATAGTCGTATCGCTCTCTGGTGTCGAGCGAGGGCCGCAGAAGGCGGAGCCGACGGCGTGCGACAAGGTCCGGCCTGCCGGTCGGAGTGGCTCATGCGACGGGAAAAGGACGGGGAGGAGCGCATACCGATGGTCACTGGATCTTCGGACGCGACACTACGCTCCCCGGAGCCCCTCCTGGTGTCGATGTCCGAGATCGCCGCTTTCGCCCGGGTGAAACGCCCCGTCGTGTCCACTTGGCGCCGCCGTCACCCGGACTTCCCCGCTGCCGTGTCCGAGAAATTAGGACGGGCACTGTTCGACGGTGCCCAGGTGGCCGAGTGGTTGATCGCGTCCGGCCTGGGCAACGCCGACCCGACGGAACTCCACTCGGAGCTGGCCCTGTTCGGTGTCCTCGCGCTGCGGGACCGGTTCACGCCGTGGCAGCTGGTCGAGACACTGGGAAGCCTCCTGTGCCTGCGCCACCTCGATCGCGGCCGGCCGCTGACCGACGGCACGAACGGCCCCCTGGGCGAGGTCGCAACGGACGGTGTCCTGTGGTCCGCGGTGCTGCGCCGTGCCGAACGGATCGATGCGGAGGACGATTTCGTCCTCCGGGAACTGCGCTCCCTCGACGCCACCGCGGTCCCGCTCGTCCGCCTCGCCGAGGATCTGGTTGAGGCCGCCTACGACGAGCGCGGCGCGTACGAGTGGCTGCTCGCCGCCCGCTCCCGGCTCGGCCTGGACTCCCTCGCCGCCGACGCGGTCGCCCCCGAGCTGCGCCGCCTGCTGACCCAGCTCACCGATCTCCGTGTCCGGCTGGAGCATGGCGAGCCCCTCACTCTCGCCGACCCGCACGCCCGCGCCGGCGACCTGCTCGCCGCGCTTCTCGACGACGCCGAGGACCGTGAGCGCGTCACCGTTCTCGCCGCCGATCCCGACGAGCGGCTGGCCCGCATCACCCGCCGCCGTCTCCTTCTCGCCGGCGTCAGCGAGCTCGCCCTCGACGTCCAGACCGGCCACGACCTGGAGGAGAGCCTTGCGGACCCGGACCTCGTCGTCACCCAGCTCCCCTACCGCCCCGGCGAGGACCGTTCCGTGCTCGCCGCCCTGGCGCAGGTCGAGCGCGTCGCCGACCTCCTCCGCCCCGGTTGCACGGCCCTCGTCCTGGGTCCGGCCGATGCGCTCGTGGATCCGCTCAGGGACACCGAGGCGTCCCGGCTCCGCTCGGCCCTCCTGCGCGGCAACGTCGTCGAGTCCGTCATCGCGCTCCCGGGTGGGGTCGTGCCCTTCCGCCCCGGCTACCGCCCCGCGCTGTGGACGCTCACCCGCGGGCCGGTCCGCGAGGCGGAGGGCAAGGTCCTACTGGCCGACATCAGCTCCGAAGAGCTCACGGGGAACGTGGGCATGCGGCTCGCCGAGGACGTCCTCCTGTGGCGAGCGGAAGGTTTCCGGGCGCTCGACGGCCACGACCCGCGCTATGGCCGCGTGGTTCCCGTCGCCGACCTGGAGCGGGCCTTCGGCGGCCCGCTGACCCCGCCCGCGCCGCCCGTCTCCGCGATCTGGTCCGACAAGGTCACCGCACGCCCCGCCCTGATCGCCGAGGCCGAGGCGCGCCTGGAGCGCGCGGCCACGGACACCCGCGCGTACGAGAACGAGCGCGGCCCCTACCACGGAGGCGTGCTCCGGCGCGTCGGCCGATTACCTCGGCGTATTACTCTCGGTGAACTGATCGCCGGGCACAAGGTGACCCGGCTCCCCGGCCACCGTGTCGACGAACGGCATATCACCACGGACGGCCACCACGCCGTCCTCGGCCCCGAGGAGATCACGGGCGAACGGCCCGTCGGTGCGCGTCGCATCGACCGGCTGGTCCTGGCCGCCGAGTATGACCGGGTGGCCCTCACCGAGCCCGGTGACGTCGTCTACACCCTTGCGCCCCGCCTCGGCCTGCGTGTCGACCACGACGGTTTCTCGGTCGTCGCCTTCCCGGCCCGCGTCCTGCGTACCAACCCCGACGCCGCCCGGCCGCTGACCCCGCGTGTCTTGGCGGCCCTGCTGGGCGCCGCCCGGGGCACCGCACGCAGCCCCAGCGCGGTACGCCCCGCCCGCCGTATCGAGGACTACCAGCTGCCCGACCTCGCCCCGGACGAGGTGCAGCGCTTCGACGCCCTGCTGGCCGAGTTCGAACGCCGCGAACGCCTGCTGCACGCCCAGGACGACGCCCTCGCCGACGCCCGACGCCTGACGGTCGCCGGCCTGGCGGACGGCACGCTCACCCTCGCCGGCCCGCCGCCTGCCCGACACGTCAACCGCGCGTAGCCCATCCACGCCCCTCCACCGATCACACGTAGCTCACCCACCGACCAGTGGGAATCGGAAGAAGGAACAATGCCTCCCCGCAAGCGAGCCGCGGCAGCCGCCGGACAGGGCGAACTGCTCAGTGTCTCCAGCACCAAGGAGATCCAGGACATCCTGTGGAAGGCCGCGGACAAGCTCCGCGGTTCCATGGACGCCGCCCAGTACAAGGAGTTCGTCCTCGGCCTGGTCTTCCTGAAGTACGTCTCCGACGCCTTCGCCGAACGCCGCGAGGAACTGGCCGCCGACCCCGAGCTGGCCCAGATACCGGAGCACCGCCGGGCGGCCTTCCTGGAGGAGAAGGACGAGTACACCAACGAGAACGTCTTCTGGGTGCCCCCGACCGCCCGCTGGAATCACATAGCCGAGAACGCGGCCAGCGCGGAGGGCGGCGTCGGCCAACTCCTCGACACGGCCATGGACGAGGTGATGAAGGCCAACAAGGCCCTCACCGGCGTCCTCCCGAAGATCTTCAACCGCGACAACGTCGACCAGAAGCGCCTGAAGGAGCTCGTCGACCTCATCAGCGACGCCCGCTTCACGGGGCATGGCGACCGTCCGGCGCAGGATGTGCTGGGTGAGACGTACGAGTACTTCCTGGAGAGGTTCGCGCGGGCGGAGGGCAAGCGGGCCGGCGAGTTCTACACGCCGGCGAGTGTGGTGCGCCTGATCGTGGAGGTGCTGGAGCCGTACGAGGGGCGGGTGTACGACCCGGCGTGCGGGTCGGGCGGCATGTTCGTGCAGAGCGGCAAGTTCGTCGCGAAGCGGCGTGGCCAGGACCACACGCACGACCTTGCGGTGTACGGCCAGGAGGCCAACGAGCGCACCTGGCGCCTGGCGAAGATGAACCTGGCCATCCACGGCATGGACCCCAAGGGGTCGGCGACCGCTGGGCGGACACCTTCGCGGACGACAAGCTGCCGGACCTGAAGGCCGACTTCGTGATGGCGAACCCGCCGTTCAACATGTCGGACTGGGAGAGGAAGACGGACGACCGGCGGTGGCGGTACGGCGTCCCGCCCCAGTCGAACGCGAACTACGCGTGGCTCCAGCACATCGTCTCGAAGCTGGGGGACCGGGGCAGCGCGGGCGTCGTTCTGTCCAACGGGTCGATGTCGTCGAAGCAGTCGGGCGAGGGCGAGATCCGCGCGGCGATGGTCGAGGCGGATCTGGTGTCCTGCATGATCGCGCTGCCGGCCAACCTTTTCCGGACTACGGCGATCCCGGCGTGCCTGTGGTTTCTGACGAAAGACAAGGGGCCGCAGGGCGCGAAAGCGTTGGCGGACCGGCGGAGCCGGGTGCTGTTCATCGACGCGCGGTCGATGGGCACGATGGTCGACCGCACGGAGCGGATCCTCACGGATGAGGAATTGGAGAAGATCTCGGACACGTATCACGCGTGGCGGGGGACGAAGTCGGCGCGGGACAAGGGCCTTACGTACGAGGACGTTCCGGGCTACTGCTTCAGCGCGACGATCGAGGAGATAGAGAAGCACGACTATGTGCTGACTCCGGGGCGGTATGTGGGGGCGGCGGAGGTTGCGGAGGATCCGGATGCGGAGCCGGTGCGGGAGCGAATTACGCGGTTGACGAAAGAATTGTTCGAATGTTTGGACGAGTCGACACGGTTGAATGCGGTGGTGCGGGAGCAGCTGGAGAAAATCGATGGCTGAGTGGCGGTACGTTGAGTACCAGGAACTTTCTGCGCAGCAACGATCCGCCTTTTCCATGGGGCCATTTGGCTCCAAGATTACAAAAGACAACTATGTGGCCACCGGTGTGCCAGTCGTTCGAGGTGTCAACCTGGCACGCGGTATTTTCGTTGACGATGATTTCGTCTTCATCACCGAAGAGAAGGCCGACGAGATTATGGCAGCCAACGTCGAGCCAGGCGACTTGATCTTTACGCATCGCGGCACCATCGGGCAGGTGTCAATGATCCCTCGGGCTCCGCGGTTCAATCGATATGTCATCGGGTCAAGTCAAGTCAAGACGCGACTCGATGCAACGCTTGCGCTGCCTGAGTTCTACTACTACTGGTTCCAATCGGGTGAGGGGCAGCGATCGATTCTTGCCAATTCCTCGACCGTGGGAGTCCCGGGTATCGCGACCCCGCTGACTTCGATCCGAAAGCTGCATGTCCCACTGCCGCCGCGTCGAGTGCAGGAAGGAATCGTCGCCGTGCTTGGGGCGCTGGACGACAAGATCGCGATCAACGAGCGCATCGCTGTCTTGACCGCCGATCTGATCTCGCAGCACTTCGGGGAGCGGGTATGGAACTATGCACGTGGCGGGGCCCTGGCCGAAGGCTATCGGCAAGGGCAGGTGCAGGACATGTGCGAGGCGATCGGAAACGGTGCCACCCCAAAACGCAAGAATGGTCCTTACTGGGACGGCGGCACCATCGATTGGTACAAGACCGGGGAACTCTTGGACGGGCCCCTACTCAAATCGGCCGAACGCATCACGGATACAGGGTTGGCCGAGTCGTCATGCAAGCTCTGGCCCGCAGGTACAGTTCTCGTCGCGCTTTACGCCTCGCCCACCGTCGGTCGAATGGGAATACTGGAACACCGGGCAGCCTTCAATCAAGCGTGCAGTGGATTGCGGGCCAAACGAGCCTTGGGGGAACTCATTCTCTACGAGACCATCAAAGCAACTCGCCACGGTCTGCAGAAGATCGCGGTTGGTGCGGCGCAGCAGAACATCAGCAAAGCGGTGCTGTCTGCCCATAGGGTTGTTATTCCTGCGCAGACGGCTGCCGACCGCTTCAACCAGATCGCCCGTCCGCTGTACCGCAGGCGCGTCTTTGCCCTGGCTGAGTCCCGCGCTCTAGCCACCCTCCGCGACGCCCTCCTCCCACAACTAATGTCCGGCAAGCTCCGAGTCGCCGAAGCCGAGAAGATCGTGGAGGACGCTGTATGACCACCGAAGACGGCGGCAACCACGACGAGCCCACCCCCGCCCACCAAGACCCCAAAATGACCGAGTCCACCTGGGAGCACTTAGCCCTGGACGAACTCGGCGAACTCGCCTGGCAGGTCAAGCCCGGTAAAGACCTCGCCCCCGGCACCGGACACCGCCGCGACTGGGACGACCTGATCCTCCACGACGAACTCGAAGCAGCCATCGAACGGCTGAACCCGGAACTCACCCCCACCGCCGTCCACGAAGCCCTCCGCATCGCCACCGACCCCACCTCCCGCGAGGCGTACCCCGAGAACAAACAGGCCCACGAGAACCTGACCACCGGAATTCGCCTCACCTACACCGACGAGTTCGGCGCCGAGCAGACCCCGACCGTCCGTCTCGTCGACTTCACGGACCCCGACGCGAACAGCTACCTCGCCGTCAACCAGGTCACGGTCCGGGAAACCGACGGCTCCCACCGCCGCTTAGACATCGTTCTCTACGTCAACGGGCTGCCTTTAGCCGTCGTCGAGCTGAAAAGCGCCTCCGACGAGAACGCAACGCTGAAGTCCGCGCACGCGCAACTCCAGACATACGTGTCGGAGTTCCCGATCGCCTTCCGCTACAACGTTCTCTGTCTCGTCTCCGACGGCATAACCGCCAAGTACGGCACGGTCTTCACGCCGTACGAGCACTTCGCTCCCTGGAACGTCGACCACGAAGGCGAGCCCGTCGACACCAACGCGCCCGGCTACGACGGTCTGGACGCGCTCACCCTGGCCCTGCACGGCCTGTTCACGCAGGACCGATTCCTCTCCCTCACCCGCAACTTCGTCAACTTCCCCCCGCCCAAGTCGGGCGAGCCCCTCTCCGGCAAGCGGATCGCGAAGCCGCACCAGTACTTCGCGGTGAACAAGGCGGTGGACGCGGTCGTTGAGGCGTCCCGCTCAACCGGGCAGGCCGGCGTCATCTGGCACACGCAGGGTGCGGGCAAGTCGGAGGAGATGGTCGAGACGGCCGCGCTCGTCTCCCGCCACCCGGCCCTGAGCAATCCCACCATCGTCGTCATCACCGACCGCAACGACCTCGACGACCAGCTCTACGACACCTTCCGCGACAGCAAAACCCTGCTCGGGCAGGAGCCCGTCCAGGTCAACACGCGGGAAGAACTGCGCACCGATCTGAAGAGCCGCAACGTCGGTGGGATCGTCTTCACCACCCTCCAGAAGTTCGGTCTGAGCACAGGAGGAGAAGCACGCCGGCAGGGACCACCCGCTGCTCTCCGAGCGCCGGAACATCCTGGTGATCGTCGACGAGGCGCACCGCTCGCACTACGACAGCCTCGACGGGTACGCCCGCCACCTGCGCGACGCCCTCCCCTACGCCACCCTGCTCGCCTTCACCGGCACGCCGATCTCCAAGGCCGAGGCCGACACCCGTGCCGTCTTCGGCGAGTACATCGACATCTACGACCTGAAGCGCGCCGTCGACGACGGGGCAACAGTCCGCGTGTTCCACGAGCCGCGTGTCATCGACGTGTCCCTGCCGCCCGACGTCGACCCGAACAAGATCGACGAACAGGCCAACGCCCTCACCGAGGGCATGGACGACGCCGAGCGACGCCGCGCCATCAAGTACGCGGCGACCATGAACACGGTGTACGGCGCGGACGACCGGATAGCGACCCTCGCCGATGACCTGATCGCCCACTGGGAGCAGCGCCGGGAGCTCGTCAGGCCCGACATCGGCGCCCCTGGCAAGGCGATGGTGGTATGTGCCACTCGCGAGATCTGCGTCCGGTTCTTCGACGCGCTCGCCGAGCGGCGTCCGCAGTGGGTCAGCGACGAGGTCGACAAGGGCGTGATGAAGATCGTCTTCCATGGCGACCGCACCGACCCGGAGCACCTGCGCAAGCACGCGTTGCGCAAGTCACAGCAGAAGGTCGTCCAGAAACGAGCCAGGAATGCTGACGACGAGCTGGAACTGCTCATCGTGCACTCCATGCTGCTCACCGGCTACGACGCGCCCCCCATCCACACCCTGTACATGGACCGCCCGATGCAGGGCGCCAACCTGATGCAGGCCCTGGCCCGCGTCAACCGCCGCTTCAGAGGCAAGCAGGACGGCCTCCTCGTCGGCTACGCGCCCCTGACCGACAACCTCGCCAAGGCCCTGCGCGAGTACTCGGACCAGGACCGTGAGGACAAGACGCTCGGCGCGGACATCGAGCGGGCCATCACCGAGGTCAAGAACGAGCTGTCGACCATCAAGGGGTTACTGGCCGGGTGCAGATGGAGGGAGTGGCTCGCCGACACCGGCCGGCCCGATCGTCGAAAGCGGGCGCTGGGGCTAACTGCCAACTACGTGCGCTCCCCGGACACACCCGGCAACAACAAGATCGAGCCCGGCGTCAAGCCGCTCTCCGTCCGTTTCAAGGACAGCGCCGCCCGGCTCGACCGTTTCTACCGCGTCTGCGCAATGAGCCGTGAGATCGCCGAGCGCTGCGAGGACCTCGACGACTGGCGCCACGACATCGCGTTCTTCAGCGAGGTCCGGGCCTGGATGATCAAATTCGACGCTGCGCAGCGCGAGGCAAGCGGTCAGCCGCTCAGCGCCGAGGTGCAGCGCTACCTCCAGGCCCTGGCGGCCTCGGTCGTCGACGCCGACGACATCACCGACCTGTACGCGGAGGCCGGTATCGGCCGTCTCGACATCACCCGCCTCAACGAGGCGCAGCTGCGCAACCTGGAGAACTCCGAGACCCCGCACCTGGTCACCGAGGCGTTGCGGCGCATGATCCAGCAGAAGATGCGCGAGGTGACCAAGCACAACATCGTCCGCAACGAGAGCTTCGCCCAGCGCCTCGACGACCTGATGAAGCGGTACATGCTCCAGCAGCTCACCAGCGCCCAGGTCATCGCCGAACTCGCCGCCCTGGCAAGGGAGGTGTCGGCGGAGGCCCGTCGCGGCGAGAAGTTCGACCCGCCGCTCAACCACGCCGAGCTGGCCTTCTACGACGCCGTCGCCCACCGCGACATGGCCGAGCTGATGGAGGGCGGCCAGGGCACCCTCGCGAAGATCGCCCGCGCCCTCGTGGCCGACATCCGCAAGAACCTCTCCGTCGACTGGCTCTCCCGCGAACCCGTCCGCGCCAAGCTCCGTACCCGCATCCGCCGCGTGCTGGCGATGTTCGACTACCCGCCGGAGGAGGAGCGCGAGGCGGTCGACCTCGTCCTCAAGCAGATGGAGGTCGTGGCCGCTCTGTGGGCTCCTGGGGCGAAGGAGCAGTAGGGGCGGCAGCGCGACGGAGACGGGGTTCCCGGGGCGGACGACTGCTTACACCAGCCCCAAGATCACGCGAACGCAGTCCTCTACACGCCGCATCTCGCTCGGATCGAGCAGGCCGAGGCGTCGTCGGAGCCTCGGCTTGTCCACGGTGTGCAGGTCGGTGCAGTTCACGTACGACTCGTCGTACTTGGTCACCCCGCAGTCAGGACCGATCGAAACATGGGTGGAGGCGGGGCCAGACGTTCCGGTGATCACGGCGACGGTGAGCGCCGACAGCGGTTCGGCGATGCGGTTAACGGTGAGCACGACCGCAGGATGCGGGCCGATGGGACTAGGGAAGGCGCAGCCCCACACTTCGCCGCGCAGTGCGGGGCCGATGTTCACCATTCCGATTCGTCCGCTGTCGCCAGCTCGTCCGCCGTCGCGGGCAGCACGCCGGAAGGAGTCGGAGCCTCGGCGCCTTGGTAGAAGTCTCGGATCTCCTGAGCGGCGGCGACCTCGGTCGCCTCGCGGGAGAGCAGCCGAAGACCCTCGCGCAGGGCATCCGAGAGCGAGTGCAGCTTGAGGGTCTGCATCACACGTTGCAGGTCCTCAAGCTCATCCGGGCGCAGACGCACCTGGGCCACGCTTGTCGCACCGCCTCCGCCCTGCTTCTGGCGTTCCTGTGCAGGCCGGGCCTCGGACGAGGTGCGCTTCTTGGTCGTGGCATGGGAAGCGCGGCTCTTCTGTTCGGTCTTTGAGGTCATCCTTGCCTCCCGTCCCATTCGTGTATGACAAATGTCGTACATTGAGTATCGCTCTCCTGTCTAGGCTGGTCAAGCGCTATGTGGGGCGTCGATTCAGGCAGCGGCGGGCAGACCGTTGGGTTGCCGGCAGTCGCGGCAGCGCCCGGGTTCAGTGCCGCGGAAGGCGCGCTCGCAGCCGTCGCAGGTCTGGAAGGGCAGCACGGTCGAGGCGGTCGCCTGCTCGGTGAGCGGGCGCAGCGGCGGCGCGGGTAGGGGCGTCTCCCGGAGGCGGAAGGCGAGGATGCCCGCAGGCCGGGTCAGGAAGTGGTCGGGGAGCCGTGTGGTCAGCAGTGCGGTGATCTCGCGTGGTCCGACACCGGCCGCCAGCCACTCGGCGATGGCCGGCGCCAGACGGGCGGCCTCCCGCTCGGACAGGATCAGGCGGGGGTCCACGTGGCGGAGCGAGGTCAGAACGGCCACCGCCCGTGGGTCGGCGTCGGTGAGTGACGCTGGCTTCTTCGACCGGCCCCGAGCGGGGGTGGAGTCAGCTTCCGCGGCGGATGTCGGAGCGGCCGTGGCCTTCTCGGCGGCGGGACGACTCCGGGGTGGGGGAGCCTTCGGCGGTTCGGGCGGGCCGTCCGGCCCATCCTGGTCATCCGAGTCGCCGGGTACGTCGTGGAAGTACGTCCGGGTGCGGATCCGCCCGGTGGGCGTGCGTTCGCGGCGGCGTTCCAGGTAACCGGCCGCTTCCAGTTCCCTGAGGGCTCGTGAGATGAGGATCTCGCCCTCGCTGAAGTGTGCGCACAGAGCGGTGACGCTCACGGGGGAGCCGTCGGGGAGGGAGAGGATGTAGGCCGCGACGCCGACCGTGACCGCGCTGCCGCGCCGCTGGGCGAGGGTGTTGGAGATCACCGTGAAGTCGGCGGTGAGCCGGGTGCGTACGTGGATCACGCCGGAGGTCGGAGCTCCGGCATCGGCGCGTAGGCGCGCGTTAGACTGCGGTTCAGCCATCGGGAAGGGTTCGCTTCCTGATCGGTGAGGCCCTCGTTCGGGATGCCAGTCCCGGCCGGGGGCCGCATTTGTCTGTGGTTGTCGCGGTGAACGTAACCAACCGTGACGTTCCGTCGCAAGCTGCTCACCCGGATGGGTGAAGCGGGACGGAGGGTGGGTGGGCGGGTAGTTCTTTACCTGGTTCTTTGAGGAGGCCGGTGGGGAGCCGGGCCCTCGCGGGCAAGGGCCCGGTGCGGCCGGAAGGCGGACGGCGGCCGGAGCCCGGCCACCTCAGGGACGGGCGGGGTGTCCGCGTCAGGGGCGGGGTGTCCGGCCTTCAACTCGCCTATGAAGGCCGCCCAGGCGGTGGCTTCGAAGCACAGCGCCGGGCCGTTCGGCACCTTGCTGTCACGGACGGGGACGACGGCTTGGAACCCGTCGGCCACTTCCACGCAGTCGCCGCCCGCCTGGTTGCTGTAGCTGCTCTTACGCCAGGTGACGCCGCGGAACCCGTCGGCCACCTCCACGCAGTTGCCGCCCTCCTGATTGCTGTAGCTGCTCTTGCGCCAGGCGGCGCCGTTCAGATCGGGACGGGACATTCGCGCCACGGTAGTTGCCCTCCATCATGGACCGGATCATGTCGAGCGACATGAGCGGGGGCAGAGCTGCCGCCCGCAGCCGATCGTAGGTCACCGCGAAACGCCTGACCTCGGCTGGTTCCTCGATGAGTTGGCCGAAGTGCGCGCCCTCCGTGTAGGCCATTTCCGAGCCGTCCGGCATGGTCAGCACCGTGAGCGAACCGCCCATGGCATCGTGCCCGCCCTGGTCGAACGGCAGTACCTGCACGGTGATATGACGTTCCGCCGCAGCGCCGAGCAGCCGCGCCAACTGCTTCCGCATCACGGCCTGACCGCCGATCGGACGCCGGAGTACCGCCTCGTCCAGTACCACCCACAGTCTCGGGCCGATCCGGCGCACCGAGCCGTTCCTGCCGCCCCATGCGGGCGGTGACGCCGCTCCTCCAACTGCTCTTCGCCATCCAGCGTTCGACCGACGCTGAGCACCGCCCGCGCGTAGTCCTCCGTCTGTAACAGTCCTGGCACCACATGAGCCGCGTACTGCCTGATTGCCACCGCCCGCTCCGAGTACTCCATGAACTTCCGCGACCAGTCCGGAAACGCCTCCCGGTACACGTACGGCCACAACTCGACCAGCAGATCATCCGCACCGAGGACCGCGTCCAGCGCACGCGCCAGCTCCAGCGTCGGCTTCGCTCCGGATGCCCGCTCGATCTGCGTGATGCGCGTGCTCACTACGTGCGTCTTGTCGCCAAGTTCGGCCTGGGTCAGTCCGGCCGCCGTACGGAGCCTGCGCACCCGGGCGCCGAACAGCGCCGCCATCGACGTACTGGGGTCAATTCCGTTGGCCAAAGCGTCACTTCCGTTCCTTACGGGCTGAAATGTAAGGCTGTGTCACCTGTCGAGAGTAGGGCGACCTAGACGACTCTTGAGCACGGAACGTGACGACTCAGCTACGTCACGGGATGGCCAGAGCCGAGCACACAAGGACGGACAGCCGTGCTGACAGGAACGACCACGCCTGGAGACGAGCCACGCCACGCACGCCATCGGCAGTGCAGTTCGCCTCCTCATCGCGAGGTGCGCGGTTCGCGCGGCGCCTCGCCGTCCGGCGTATGGAGGAGTGGGGCTACCTGCCGTCGTCTGACGCGTCGTGCACGGTCGCCCTTGTCGTTGGCGAACTCGCCGCCAACGCCGTACAACACGGCCGAGTTCCGGGGTGCAACTTCAGCTTCCGGCTCAGCCCGACGACGCGGCTGCGGGCCTGGTTCGGATCGAGGTCGCGGACGCTGCCTCCAAGAAACTGCCACCCGCTGCCGCCACCCTCGCTGTTCCCCGAGGGTGAGTCCGGCCGAGGGCTGCTCCTGGTGGACGTCCTGGCCGCACGTTGGGGGACGGTGCCTCGCCTGCCCGTCGGCAAGACGGTATGGGCGGAGGCTCCGCTTGACGCATCAACTCTCTGTGGTCCGCAGAATTGCGATAACACGGTTATCACTCACATTGTGGAGTGGACATCTCTCCGTTTCTAACGTCTGTCCCGTCACACCGGGCGCGCACACCGCCGGAGGTACCACCCCTCCCGCTCACGGCGCCGCCCGGCCGACTCCCTACCCGGAATGGACCGACGGAAGGCGGAGAACGCCATGGCCGAACACCCCGAGCACAACGCGACCCCGGAGCACATGAGCAGGCGCAGACCGGGCACACCGCAGAACCCGGCAGCGGCGGCTCCTCGACCCTCCCCCGGCTGACCGACCGCCTCGAAGCGTCCACCCTCGCCGAGGCGCCCAAGGCGATGCTTCGCGAGGCGCTGGGCGGAATCGGGAACCGACCCGGACGCGGGCGCCGGCCGCCGCCCGGACCAGCGGGTGTTCCTCGAATCCATCAGCGTCAGCGGCTTTCGCGGCATCGGTCGCAAAGCGCGTCTGCCGCTGAGCCGCGAAGCCCGGCGTCACCCTCGTCGTGGGGCGCAACGGTTCGGGGAAGTCCAGCTTCGCCGAGGGCAGCCGAGACGGCGTTCACCGGCCGGACCGCTCGTCTCGACAAGCAGCGCGGCGAGGTGTGGCGCCGGCACTGGCGCAACCTGCACGACGGGGCCGAGCCGAAGGTCGAGGTCCGCCTCGCGCTTCGCGGGCGACACCCGGCCGTCCACGCTGACGTGCACCTGGCCGGGCGACGACGTCACGGCCCCCGACATCGCGTTCAAGCGGCCGGGGCACGGCCGGCGGCCCTTCAAGGACGTCGGCTGGGAGCGGGCGCTGAACGACTACCGGCCCTTCCTGTCGTACTCCGATCTCGACAAGGTCATCAGCGGCAAGCCCAGCGAGCTGTACGACTCCGTCGCCACCATCCTCGGGCTCGGCGACCTGACGACCGCGGACGAACGGCTCCAGGCCGTCGAGAAGGCGCTCAACACGGCGGTGAAGTCGGCCGAGGCGGAACTGCCCGAGCTCGTCGAGGCGCTGTCCGCGCTGGACGACCCCCGGGCGGCACGCGCGCTCGCGGCCGTCAGCGGGCCGGGGACCCCCGACTTCGACGAGCTGGACGCCCTCGTGACCGGACTGCCCGACACGGACGACGACCGTCTTCGGGAACTGCGCGCGACCGTCGAGCTGACCGGCCCCGACCTCGACGCGGTCGGCGCGGCCGTGGACCGGCTGCGCGAGGCCTTCGCCGTACTCGACGACGTACGCGCCTCGGGCGCCGAGGACGCCCACCAGCGCGCCGAACTGCTGGCCAGGGCCCTGGACCACAGCCGTCGGCACCCGGACGAGGACACCTGCCCGGTATGCGGATCCGACCGGCCGCTTGACGAGGCGTGGGCCGAGCGGGCCGCCGAACAGGTGGCGACCCTGCGGCGGGATGCCACCGCCGCGCAGCAGGCCCGCACCGAACTGCGGGCCGCGATGGACGCCGTGCGATACCTCGTCACGCCAGTCCCCGCGTGCCTTGCCCGCCCCGCTCGTGGACCCGTGGGAGGAGTGGGCGGCCTGCCGGGCGATCGACGATGCCGAGCGGCTCGCCGCCCGCGCCGAGACCGCCGCGCTCGTCCTCGCCGACGCCTGCGCGGCCTTGCACGAAGAGGCCGCCCGGGAGCTGGAGAAGCTCGACGAGGAGTGGCGGTGCTGCGTCACCCGCCTCGCCGCCTGGCACGACCGGGCCCGGGCCGCGCACGCCGGAAAGCCCCGGCTGCGCCAGGTCAGGGCGGCCCGCAAGTGGCTCAAGGAGGCGTGCGCCGAACTGCGCGAGGAGCGGCTGCGGCCCTTCGAGGACCACTCGCAGGGGATCTGGGAGGAACTGCGCCAGCAGAGCAACGTCGACCTGTGTTCCGTGCGCCTGACCGGCAGCGAGAAGGCCACCGTGCGCAAGCTCGTGATGGACGTGTCCGTCGACGGCACGGAGGCCGCCGCGCTGGGCGTCATGAGCCAGGGCGAGCTGCACTCCCTCGCGCTCTCGCTGTTCCTGCCCCGCGCCGCCGCGCCGGACAGCCCTTTCGGGTTCGTCGTCATCGACGACCCCGTGCAGTCCATGGACCCCGCGAAGGTGCACGGCCTCGCGAAGGTCCTGCACGACCTCGGTCAGACCCGCCAGGTCGTGGTCTTCACCCACGACACGCGGCTCCAGCGTGCCTTCACCAACCAGGAGCTCCCGGTGACGGTCCTGGAGGTGGAGCGGGAGGCGCGCTCGGCGGTGACCGTGCGCCGCGTGACCGACCCGGTCGGCCAGGCATTGGACGACGCCCGCGCCCTCGCCCGTACGCCGAACCTGCCGCCCGTCGCCATCACCCACGTGCTGCCGAGCCTGGCCCGTACTGTCCTGGAGCGGGCCTTCTCCGAGGCCGCATGGCTGCGGCTGCATCGCGCCGGCCTGGTTGAGCACGAGGCGGAGAAGATCGTCACGGCCGCCGTCAAGCTGATGGACATCGCCGCCCTGGGACTCTTCGGAGACCCGTCCAGGACGGCGGGACGTCTACCGCGAGCTGCGCAGGAGATGCGGCCCCGGGGCGCTGGATCTCATCCGGCAGTGCCAGGAGGGCGCGCACCCGTCCGGCACTTCGATACCGGACCCCCTTCGGTTTGTGAGGGACATCGCGGCCGTCGCGCAGACCGTGCGCGAGCCGGGGGAGGCCACCCGGTGAACGGGACGATCCGCCAGCTGCTCGACACCGCCGACCTGCTCATCCAGGACGACGGCGGTTCCGCCACCACCGGTCCCGTCACGGGCGGCCCCGCTGGCCTCACCGGCGCGGACGCGGGTGCAGTCGTGCCCGTCCCGCCCACCGCGCTCACTGCCACCGCAGCGAGCCGGTGTCGCGGTGCGGCCTTCGCCCTCCGCGCAGCTCTGGAGAGCGCGGTCGCCGCGCGTCTCACCGCGCACGGCGCGCCCCGAACTATCCGGGAGGGCTCGATGCGAGCCGCGCTTCCTCTGGCTCCGCGGTTGCGCAGAAGCCGGAACCGCCCGTCGGGCGAAGGCCGTGTGGTGCCTGCTCTGCCTCGGCTGTCACTACCACCAGTACGAGATCGGCCCCACGGAAGACCAGGTGCGCACGTGGCGTGCAGAAGTCGCCGCGGTCGTCGCACTGCTGGCCCGCTGAGCACGGCTTGGCTGATGTCACGGCTTGGTCGATGTCGGCTGCTGGGCCGGTCACAGACGAGACGGGCGTGATCCGGTGCGGCGCGAGGGCCGTCGCCATGAGGAGAAGCACGTGAGAACAACACCACGAGGGCGGTTGTCGCCGCCTCGCACAAGGAGCAGCGCCATGGCAACCCGTACGTCTACGCGAACCCTGTACCGGCTCAGGGGCGTCACTCCCACCGTCGACGCGATGTTCGACGCCCTGGACACGCAACAGCTGGAGCGGGTCGACGCGGACTTCGACGTCCCCGAGCACCTCGGTGTACCGGCGGTGCTGGTCACCGGCAGCTTCGAGCAGCCCGTCGCGAGCTGGTGCGACGAGATCTTCCGTACGACGGGTATCGAGGTGTCACGGCCGGTCAACCGCTCTGCCGGACTGCTGATGTTCGCCGTCGACGGCGAGGTGTATGCCATCGGCTACGACCAGGGTTTTCGCCTGGTGCCCGACCGACTGAAGGACCACCGCTTCGGGCTGAGTTTCGCGTCCCGCCGGGTGGACCCCGGGAAGATCCGAGACCTGGTGTCGCACACCCCGGGCGGAGGACGGACCGACATCACCCTGATCCCGGGCGGCGCCTCGGTGTGGAGCCTGGGCATCGTCGAGCACGCCCAGATCGTGCGCCGTCTCGGCGGTCACCTGGACAACATTCCGCTCACCATCTCCCGGGACAACCCAGCGAAAATCTCCAGCGCTGAGGGAGGCGTCGGCCTGCGTATGCGACTGGGTGTGGAGGGCGCCGACCTGATTGCCGACATCCGCGCGATTGCCCGCGTGCTGCGCGAGGAGAAGCCGAGCCCGGAGCTGGAGTTCGTAGAGCACGTGGTGCCCGTCGACGATCCCAGCCTTGTGACTCGCCTGGAGGCCGTCCTTGATGACCTCCTGGGCCAGGAGCCCGACGGGAGGATCAGCGTCGCCGTCCCCGCCGACCATTGGCACGATTACACGGCCACCCGGGCGTTCAGGGCCAAGATCAACAGCGATGTGGCCGGCCGGTCGACCGACGACTTCGACCTCGACTACATCCTTTGTCGGGCCCGCGTCCAGCGTGCCGGTATGCGGGTAACCGCACTACGGGAAGGATTCGTCACCCTCTATGGGCACAGCCGCGCCGACCGGGTCGACGAGATCTGGATGTCCAGTGCACTCCGATGGATCGAGGCGGAAGTGTCCCTTGACGCCCACCGGTTCTTCCTGATGGACGAGCACTGGTACGAGATCGACCAGGAGTATCTGAAGGCGATCCGCTCGCACGCCGAGCGGCTGATCACCGACTCCCCGTCGGTTGACCTGCCTCCGTGGGTCCTTGGAGAGGAGGAGCGCAGCTACAACGAGTCCGTGCCGGACCAGCGGCCCGGGTACGTCTGCTTCGATCGCGACAACGTCCAGACCGCACTGCACCGCGGGAACGGCGTGGAGATCTGCGATCTGCTGAGCCCGGACAACGTCCTGGTCATGGTGAAGCGCGCCAAGGGGTCCGATGCACTGAGTCATCTCTTCAGCCAGGCGCTCGTCGCCGTACAGACTCTGCGGAACTCCCCGGAGGGAAGGCAACGGTTCGCCGAGAAGGTGACCACGGCCCGGAAGGGGCACGGCCTGCCCGAAGACTTCCGGCCTTCGAAGGTCGTCTTCGCGATCCTGCTGAAGGACGGCACGACGTTGACTGCCGACACTTTGTTCCCGTTCTCGCAGGTCACCTTGGTGCAGACAGCAAGAACGCTTGAAGCATGGGGCGTCCAGGTCGAGGTCGTCGGCATCGCTTCCACTTTGCCCTCCACCGTTCAGGCCGGGATATGGCGGGTGGCGGCATAGCCGCGGCGGGCGGTTGTGCTGTGCGGGACAGCCTGAAGGCTGTGCCAAGTCGCAGAGCTGACTCTGACAAATTGGGGTGCAAGATGTGCAGCGCCTCTTGGTTCTCTTCGACCTCGATAACACCTTCGTGGACCCAAATGGTGATGTCGACGAGTTCGGGAGGCGTGAGTCGGTACCCGGCAACGGCGCGGCGGTGGCTGCCACCTACGCCCGTAGCCAGCGCTTTTGCTCCGGGCTCCGGACGGGCGGCAGACAGCTCTTTCCCGGTCACCACCGAGCTGCTGCTCGAAGTCGTGAACATCCGGCGCAGGCACTGCCTTCCGAACTGCCGTCGAAATGCTGCTCTGCGACGTGAACAGAGCCACTTGGTCGGTCACAGCAGTCAGGCGACCACAGAGGCGGTCTACCGCAAGCAGCTTCGGCCCGTGATCACGCAAGGTGTCGAAGCGATGGATGACATCCTCGCCGAGGAATCCAGAAGAGGAGGACGCAGGGGGCGACGCGGTGGCCTGATCAAATTCGGTTGGCCCCCCGTTTGGGTCCCCGGGCATGAAAGAGGGCCAATCGCGATCACGCGATTAGCCCTCTGACCAGCGTCGGGGTGGCGGGATTTGAACCCACGACCTCTTCGTCCCGAACGAAGCGCGCTGCCAAGCTGCGCTACACCCCGAGTGTCTGCCGTATTCGTGGCGACGACGCTTACTTTAGCCCACCGGGAGCCCGAGGCGAAATCCGGTTTTGCGGGGTGGGGGCGCTGGACGGTGGAGGGCGGGCGGTGTCGTCGTCCGTCATGCTCGGCGTGGCGTCAGCGTCAGGAGGGTGGCCTCCGGGGGGCAGGCGAAGCGGACCGGGGTGTAGCGGTTGGTGCCGCAGCCGGCGGAGACGTGGAGGTAGGAGGTGTGGCCGCCGGCGCGTGTGGGTGGAGAGGCCCTTGACGCGGTCGGTGTCCAGGTCGCAGTTGGTGACGAGGGCCCCGTAGAAGGGGATGCAGAGCTGGCCGCCGTGGGTGTGACCGGCGAGGATCAGGGGGTAGCCGTCCGCGGTGAAGGCGTCCAGGACGCGCAGGTAGGGGGCGTGGACGACGGCCAGGGAGAGGTCGGCGCCGGCTTCGGGGCCGCCGGTCGACCTGCGGCGTAGCGGTCGCGCTTGATGTGCGGGTCGTCCAGGCCGGTGAGGGCGATCTCGACGCCGTCGAGCTTGAGGCGGCCGCGGGTGTTGGTCAGGCCGACCCAGCCCGCCGCGTCGAAGGCGTCGCGCAGGCCCTCCCAGGGGTTGTGGACGGCGCCGACGGCGGGCGCGTTGCCGTTGAGGCCGTGCTTGCCCTGGGACTTCTCGATCAGGTAGCGGGCCGGGTTGCGCAGCTTGGGGCCGTAGTAGTCGTTCGAGCCGAAGACGTACGCGCCGGGGAACTCCATCAGCGGGCCGAGCGCGTCCAGCAGCCTCGGGGACGCCTTCCGGGTCGGAGAGGTTGTCGCCCGTGTTGATCGACGAAGTCCGGGCGCAGCCCGGCCAGGGACTGCAGCCAGCGCTGCTTCTTGCGCTGGCCGCTGACCATGTGGATGTCGGAGACCTGGAGGACGCGCAGCGGGCCGCATGCCCGGCGGCAGTACCGGGACGGTGACCCGTCGCAGCCGGAAGGAGCGGGCTTCGAAGCCCGCCGCGTAGACCAGGCCGGCCGCGCCGACCGCCGTGAGGCCCAGGGGTACTCCGTATCGCGCGCGCATGCGTCCATCGTCGCAGACCCGGCGGAGGGCGCCGTACCCGCGCGCGCATGTGGCCATACGCCGCACGCGCTCAGCCGCTCGTCCCGGCAGGTGACCGCCGTCCCGCAGATGTCCGGGCACCGGACACCCCGCAGCTGCCACAATCAGGCCATGACCACGCTCAAGTCGAAGCTGCAGGAAGACCTCACCACGGCGATCAAGGCGCGCGACGAGCTGCGCTCCGCCACCCTCCGCCTGACCCTCTCGGCGATCACGAAGGAGGAGGTCGCGGGCACGTCCGCGCGCGAGCTCTCCGACGACGAGGTGCAGAAGGTGATCGCCGGTGAGGCGAAGAAGCGCCGGGAGGCCGCGGAGGCCTTCGCGCAGGGCGGGCGCGCTGAGCAGGCCGAGCGGGAGAGGGCCGAGGGCGAGGTGCTCGCCGGACTACCTGCCCCAGCAGCTGTCGGACGACGAGCTGGAGCAGATCGTCGCCGCGGCCGTCGCGGAGGCGGCGGGCGCGGGTGCCGAGGGGCCGCGGGCGATGGGCGCCGTCATGAAGATCGTCAACCCGAAGGTGGCGGGCCGGGCCGAGGGCGGCCGGGTCGCCGCAGCGGTCAAGAAGCTGCTCGCCGGGGCTGAGGGGCCGCGGGCTGACCGCGTAGGCGCGTCTGACGGCTGCCCGGGTACGGGGGGCGGCGCCGGGAGCGGCGCCGTGGCCGGTCGGGCACGGCGCGCGCGCAGCGCGCTTCGGGCCGCCTGCGGACCGTCGGACCGGCGCAGGTCGCGGAGCCGACCCGGCGGCTCCCAGCGGCCGCCCGTCGCCGCTACCGCTGAGGCCACCCGGTTGCCGCGCCGGCCCGGCCGTTCCGCCGGTCGCCGGGGCTCGCGCCGCCGGCGGTGAGGCCGCCGTTGGCGCCGCCGCCGTTCATCGGCGCGCCGTCGCCGTGCCGCCGTTGCGCCGTGCCGCCGATGATGTCGGGCGGGAGCGGAGGTGCCGCCGTCCGAGCCGCCGGCAGGCCGCCGTCGTCGGCTTGCCGCTCTTGCCGCCGCTCCTTGTGCTTGTCCTGTCGCCCTTGGGGGCGGATGTGACGAGGTGGAAGCCCGGGGCCGGCCTGCCGTCCAGGGCGCCGCGACACGGCGTCCCGCCAGATCGGGCCGGGCACGTCGGCGCCGTAGACCTTGTCGTGGGGACGCCGCCGATGGTGATGCTCGTCCATCTGCCGCTTGTGCGTGCGGGTCGCCGACCCAGACGGCGCCGGCCATGTTCGGGGTGTAGCCGACGAACCAGGCCGCGTACCGGTTGTCGGTCGTGCCCGTCTTGCCCGCGCTGTCCCGGTCCGCGCAGGCCCGGCCTGCTGGCCCGTACCGTCCTCGACGACGCCCTTGAGCAGCGTGTTGATGGTGTCGGCGGTCTTCTCGCGACATGGCGCGCTGGCAGGTCGTCTTCGGCACCGGCATCGCTTGCCGTGCGGCGTCCGGTGATCGACGTCGATCGCGACCGGGCGTGCAGTACACGCCGCGGTTGGCGAAGGCGGCGTACGCGGTCGGCCATGGTCAGCGGCGACATCTCCTGCGTGCCCGAGCGTGATCGACGGCACCTGCTCGATCGGCTTGCCGTCGGCGCGCGCTCGATGCCCATCTTGCTCCGCCATCTTCGACCACGGGGCAGATGCCGATGTCGCTGATCGAGCGCGCACGAAGTAGGTGTTGACCGACTTCGGCGGTGGCCTCCTTCATCGCCGTACGGGCCCGACCTCGGACTCGTTCTCGTTCTGGCGTCGAGCCCGCGTGCTCGTCCACTGCTGCCGTCGCAGGTCTGCACGGGGCTGGGTACGGCATCTTGTACGGCGACGGGTACGTCCTGGTCGCCGGCTATGCCCCGCTCCAGGGCGGCCGCCGCGATGATCGGCTTGAACGTCGAGCCCGGTCTGGTAGCCGGCGCCGCCGCCCATGTCGTGGTCGACCGAGAGGTTGATCTGCGTCTCGTTCGCCCCGAAGCCGTACGGGCGGGACTGGCCCATGCCGAGGATCTTGCCGGTGCCCGGCTGCACCAGAGTGACGGCGGTGGCCACCTTGTCGGCTGGCGTAGACGTGCTTCTTGATCGACGCTCTGGACCGACTTCTGCGCCTGCGGGTCGAGGGTGGTGCGGATCGTCAGGCCGCCGCTGGTTCCAGAGCTTGCGCGCGGTCTTCCTTGGTCTTGCCGAAGGCCGGGTCGGTGAGGAAGACCTTGCGCACGTAGTCGCAGAAGAAGCCCGGCGCCGTTGACGGCGGTGATGCAGCCGTTCTTCGGCTTGCTGACCTTCAGGCCGAGCGGCGTCTTCGCGGCCGCTGTCGGCCTGCGCCTGGGAGATGTCGCCGAGGTCGGCCATGCGCTGCAGGACGATGTTGCGCCGCTTGGTGGCCTCCTGCGCGTCGTTGACCGGGTCGTAGCGGCTGGGCGACTGGACGAGGCCGGCCAGCAGGGCCGACTCCTGGAGGCTGAGGTCCTTGGCGGGCTTGGAGAAGTAACGCTGGGCGGCGGCCTCGACGCCGTAGGCCTGCTGCCCGAAGAAGGTGATGTTGAGGTAGTTCTCCAGGATCTGCTTCTTGCCGAGTTTCTCCTCGACCTGGATCGCGTACTTCAGTTCCTTGACCTTGCGGCCGAGGGTCTGCTGGGTGGCCTGGGCGACCTTGTCGGGTCGTCGCCCGCCTCCTCGACGAAGACGTTCTTCACGTACTGCTGGGTGAGGGTGGAGGCGCCCTGGGAGACCCCGCCGTTCTGCGCGTTCTGGTTGAGCGCGCGCAGGATGCCCTTGAGGTCGATCGCGCCGTGCTCGTAGAAGCGCGAGTCCTCGATGGCGACGATCGCCTTCTGCATGTACGGAGAGACGTTCTTCAGAGGTCGACGACCGTGCGGTCACGGGAGTAGACCGCGGCGATCTGTCCGCCCTTGGCGTCCAGGATCGTGGTCCGCTGGCTCAGCGGCGGGCGCTTCAGATTGGCCGGGATGTCGTCGAATGCCCTCGACCGTGCCCTTGGCGGCGAGGCCCAGTGCACCCGCCGCGGGGAGTGCGATACCGGCCAGCACGGCTCCGGCGAGCACGCTGACACCGAGGAACTTGGCGGCCTGCTGTGACCGGGGACAGCCCGCCACCGCCCGAGCGCTTCTTTGCCATGGGCGCAGCCTACGTTCTCATTCGCCGGACAGGCGTACAGGCCTTGGCCTAAGCTGCTCTCAGCTGTCACAGCAGTGCGGTGGCTCACCAACCTCTGTCGTCCCCGAATCCGGCCGAGGTCACCTCAAGGCCACCATCCCGTCGGTCACCTCAGTCACCCGGACGGTTTCGCGAACTCTCCCCGTGACGCGCGTGTGACCTGGTCCGCACGACGAGCCGCTGGCTGCAACGGTGGCCGAAGTGTCCTGCTTCGCCGTGATGCAGTCCGTATGTCCTCAGCTCACTCCGTTGGGTGATCTGCCGCGTACGCATAGTCCGTTCGGGCCATTCAAGATTGGGCCCGAGGGGGGTGTTGCGCTCTGCCCGCCTTCCGTAACGTCCTCAACTGGCAGCGGTGAATATGCCGCTGCCGCCGTGGGGGAGCCTCGATTCGGGAGAGGACGGCGCCGGCATGGGCTGGGTAACCGACTGGAGTGCGCAGGCTGCCTGTCGCACTACCGATCCGGATGAACTGTTCGTGCAAGGAGCAGCGCAGAACCGTGCCAAGGCGGTGTGCACCGGATGCCCGGTGCGGACCGAGTGCCTGGCCGATGCGCTGGACAATCGCGTCGAGTTCGGCGTGTGGGGCGGGATGACCGAGCGGGAGCGCCGTGCGCTGCTGCGCAGGCGCCCCACCGTCACCTCATGGCGCAGGCTGCTGGAAACCGCGCGTACGGAGTACGAGCGCGGTGCCGGGCTGCTGCCCATCGACGCGGAAGACGACGAGACCTACGAAAACGCGTACGAGAGCTACGCGGCAGTCAGCTGAGGTGTGTGCGGCGTCGTCCCCTCACGGACACCGCCTCGGTGAGCTCGCCGGAACGCCAAGGTTCCTGGCTCTGCTTTCGTGGTCCTCGCCCGTCACGGTCCTGCCCTTGGGGCGGGTGGGTCGCGTCCGCATGCCGGTCGTGACCATGCGCCGTGTGCACCGATGCACCGGGCGTGACGTTGCGCTGCCGCACGGGGCGTGGCCGGTTGGCCGCGGCCGTGAGGTGTCGTGCGCCTGGCCCGTGGTCCAGTTGCCCTCCAGATGCCCTCCGGACTGCGATCCATGATCTATGAGGGCGCTGCGGTCGCTGTCGGGTGCGGCGTGAAGGTGATCGGGCGGTCGTGTCGGCGGATCGGGCTGGGTCGTGTCGGCGGATCGAACGTGGTCAGTGCGGCGTGTCGGCGGTCAGTCTGTCGCCGATGGCGCGCAGTCCCGCGAGGTCATGGACGTCGCCGGGAAGCGCGGCCACTTCGGCCACGTCGACCTCAGGGTGCAGGGCGATGAAGCGGTCACGGGTGCGCTGCTCGCGCGCGAGCAGCCGCATGCGCTCGGCATGCAGCTTCAGCAGGCCGGACGCCAGCTGAGCCACGGTGTGGGGGTGCACGGTCCGATGGCTGGAGGACGGGTTTTGGACGTGTGCCGACCCGGATGCTGGGGGCGGGTCGGATAGACAGGCTTCGGGAGACGTACGACGTCCAGCTTTCCCTTCCATCCGATTCATCATGCGGCCCACACCGGAAGAATTCCCTGCCTCCGTCTCTGCGTCCGCCTCCGGCTTTGTCTGCGGTGCCACGTCCGCGTCCGCTTCGTCTTCGTCGAGCGCTTCCGCGGCGGCCAGGGCCCGCTCGGCCGAGAGGTGGACGGCGCCACTGCCGTGCACACGGTTCAACACCAGACCGGCGAGCGGCATGTCCTCCGCGGCGAGCCGCTCCACGAAGTACGCCGCCTCGCGCAGTGCGTCCTGCTCGGGCACGGCCACCACAAGAAACGCGGTACCCGGAGCCTGCAACAACCGATACGTGGCGTCCGCGCGAGTACGGAAACCGCCGAACATCGTGTCCATGGCCGCCACGAACGTCTGCACATCGCGCAACAGCTGACCGCCGAGCAACTTGCCCAGAGCGCCGGTCATCATCGACATCCCGACGTTCAGGAACTTCATCCCCGCCCGGCCGCCGACCTTCGCCGGCGCCATCAGCACCCGGATCAGCTTGCCGTCCAGGAACGAACCCAGCCGCTTCGGCGCATCCAGGAAGTCGAGCGCGGAGCGCGACGGCGGAGTGTCGACGACGATCAGGTCCCACTCGTCGCGGGCCCGCAGCTGGCCCAGCTTCTCCATCGCCATGTACTCCTGCGTACCCGCGAAACCGGCCGACAGGGACTGATAGAAGGGGTTCGCCAGGATGGCGCGGGCCCGCTCGGCGTCCGCATGCGCCTCGACGATCTCGTCGAAGGTGCGCTTCATGTCGAGCATCATGGCGTGCAACTCGCCGCCGGCCGAGTCATCGATCCCCTTGACCCGGCGGGGGGTGTTGTCGAGCGAGTCGATGCCCATCGACTGGGCCAGCCTGCGCGCCGGATCGATGGTGAGCACCACCACGCGCCGGCCGCGCTCTGCGGCACGCAGCCCCAAAGCCGCGGCCGTAGTCGTCTTGCCGACGCCGCCGGAACCACAGCACACCACGATGCGGGTCCCCGGATCGTCCAGCAGCGGATCCACGGAGAGCCCACGGCCGGAACCCAGACTGTCCGGAGACGGCTTCTCCTGGGCGGACGACGTCATGAAACCCCTTGCCTAATCCCTTGTCTTAAATGCTCCATATGCCTCATGAAACTCCGCGAATCTCATGAACCTCCCTGAGTCTCATGAACTCCCTGAGCCTTATGAAACCCCTGCTCCCGCAGCTGAACGGCGAGCTCGAAAAGGCCCGCCAGATCCACGCCCCCCGCCAGCAGCGGCAGCTCATGCAGCGGCAGGCCGAGCTCGGCGAGCACGGCCCGCTGGTCACGCTCCAGGACATGACGCGCCGCGTACTCCTGCGCCTGCCCGAGCAGCGGGGCGACCAACCGCTCCGCGCCGCCACCCCGGCGCGCCCCGCCGAGCCCTGCCGCCGACAGCGACTTGGCCAGAGCGGTGCGCGGCACACCGCTCTGCACCAGCGCGAGGGCGGGCTCGTCGAGCAGCGCGGGGCGCACCATGTTCACGATGACGCGGCCGGTGGGCAGCCGGGCCGCGTGCAGCTCACCGATGCCGTCCGCGGTCTCCTGGACCGGCATCTCCTCCAGGAGTGTCACCAGATGCACCGCCGTCTGCGAAGACTTCAGGACGCGCATCACGGCCTGGGCCTGATTGTGTATCGGGCCGATCCTGGCGAGGCCTGCGACCTCGTCATTGACATTCAGGAAACGGGTCACACGGCCCGTGGGCGGCGCGTCCATGATCACGTAGTCGTACGCGAATCTGCCGCGCTTGTCCTTGCGGCGGACAGCCTCGCAGGCCTTGCCGGTGAGCAGCACATCGCGCAGACCTGGTGCGACGGTGGTCGCGAAGTCGATGGCGCCAAGCTTCTTCAAGGCACGGCCCGCGCTGCCCAACTTGTAGAACATCTGGAGGTAGTCGAGCAGCGCCAACTCGGGATCGATCGCCAGCGCGTACACCTCCCCGCCGCCCGGAGCCACGGCGATCTTGCGCTCCTCGTACGGCAGCGGCTCTGTCTCGAAGAGCTGTGCGATGCCCTGTCTGCCCTCCACCTCGACCAAAAGGGTGCGCCGCCCCTCGGTGGCGAGGGCCAGCGCAAGGGCCGCGGCGACCGTCGACTTACCGGTACCGCCCTTGCCGCTGACGACCTGGAACCTGCTCACGTATTCGAGCCTAACCAGTGCCGCGGCGACGTACGCAGGTGGCCGCCCGTTCCTGTGGATAACCCAGCCAAGCGAACCGGCCTGTGGATAACTCAAGGGCGCGGTGCGGACCATGGGTACGGTGATTTCCGAGAGCCACGGGGACGCTGCCGAGGCGGGCCGAACGGGCTGGTGCGGCGGGGGACGCAGCGGCGGCGGAGGCGGGGGGAGGGGGGAGGGGGGGTGGCCCCCCGAAGTAGCTCGTGCCGCGCCGTTCCCGGGCTCAGCCTCCCGTCCCCGACACGCGCATGCCGGAGTGGCCGGCGCAGCGGCTAAAGTCACCTTCATGACCAAGTGGGAATACGCAACTGTCCCTCTGCTCGTGCACGCCACCAAGCAGATTCTGGACACCTGGGGCGAGGACGGCTGGGAGCTGGTCCAGGTCGTGCCCGGGCCCAATTCCGAGCAGTTGGTGGCCTATCTGAAGCGGGAGAAGCAGGCGTGAGTGGCGTTGTGGAAGCCCGGCTTGTCGAGCTGGGCCTTGTGCTGCCCGAAGTCGTTCCGCCGCTCGCCGCGTACCAGCCCGCTGTCCTTACCGGCTCTTATGTGTATACATCGGGCCAGCTCCCCATGGTGGAGGGCAAGCTCCCGGCTACCGGGAAGGTCGGCGCGGAGGTCACTCCCGAGAACGCCAAGGAACTCGCCGCTACCTGCGCGTTGAACGCCCTTGCGGCCGTCAAGACGGTCGCGGGCGACCTGGACCGCATTGCCCGGGTGGTGAAGGTCGTCGGCTTCGTGGCCTCGGCTCCCGGTTTCACGGGCCAGCCCGCCGTCATCAACGGCGCAAGCGAACTCCTGGGCGCGGTCCTCGGCGACAAGGGCGTCCATGCGCGCAGCGCTGTGGGAGTCGCGGTGCTGCCGTTGGACGCACCGGTGGAGGTCGAGATCCAGGTGGAGCTGGTAGCGGATTGACGTCGCCGCCGGGCGCGGGGCAGCCACGTGCTGCCCTGCTCCACCGCGGACGGGCTGACGGGCTTCGTCGTTCTCTCTGCGCCGCCTCCGTCGTCCTCCCCGCACCGCCCTGGCCGTCCTGTGCCACCCCAGGCACCGTCGACCTCTTGTGGCCGCCCCCAGGCGCTCTCCTTAGTGACGCCCTCAGAGTGGCTGCCCTAGCGTCGCATCGTGGCCTCTGAGCCGTCCCTGACGCCTTTGTTCCAGTGTTCTCACATGCCCACACTCCTGGGCTGATCGCTGTCTTGGTCATCGAGGCCGACTCTCAAGGGCATAGCGGCCGTCAGAGATCGGGCCGGCCGCCAAGGACCGGGTCGGCTGTCGGGGGCCGGGCCGAGGTGTGATCAAGGGTCGGGCCGACGGACGGTGGGGACTCGAACAGGAGGCCGTGTGCGGGTTAGCCTCCGGGCATGGCATCTGGTCAGTGGTATCCCCCGGAGTGGCCCGACCGTATCTGTGCCCTGGCGAGCGGTGAACTGGTGGTCGCCCCCGCACGGCGGGCTGCCACCGTCATGCTGCTGAGGGACGAGCCGCAGCCCGGCCCCGCGGGCTCCTCCGCGCCGGAGGCCGGAGCGGGCTCCGCCGGACGAGCGAGCGATAAGGCCGCCCCTAGCTCCGTCTCCGGGCTCGTCGCCCCGGGTGCCCGCGTCCCGTTGGGGCCTGCCGCGGTTTCCGCCGCCGGCACCCCTGCCGCTCCCCTCGATGGAGCCCGTCTCGACGGCGCCCGCTCACCCGGACCAGCCGTCGCCGTCCACATGCTGCGCCGCCGTACCTCGATGCCGTTCGCCGCGGGCGCCTACGCCTACCCCGGTGGTGGTATCGATCCGCGCGACGACGATCTCCTGGTGGGCTGGGCGGGACCGTCACGGGCCGAGTGGGCGGTTCGGCTCGGGGTCGACGAGGCCGCAGCCCAGGCCATCGTGTGCGCTGCGGTGCGCGAGACCTACGAGGAGTCGGGCGTGCTGCTCGCGGGGCCCACGTCGAACGCCCTGGTGTCCGACATCACGGGCCCGGACTGGGAGGCGGACCGTGCGGCGCTCATCGCCCATGAACTGTCGTTCGCAGGGTTCCTGGAGCGCCGCGGTCTTGTGCTGCGCTCTGATCTGCTGGGTGCCTGGGCGCGCTGGATCACGCCGGAGTTCGAGCCCCGGCGTTACGACACGTGGTTCTTCGTGGCCGCGCTCCCCGCGGGCCAGCGCACCGCCAGGACGTCCAGTGAGGCAGACCGCACCGTCTGGATCACGCCTGCCCGGGCCGTGGCACAGTTCGACGCCGGCGAGCTGATGATGCTGCCGCCGACCATCGCCACGTTGCGCGAGCTGAGCCCCTACGACACCGTCGAGCAGGTCCTCACGGCCGCGGCCAGGCGTGACCTGGCCGCTGTCATGGCCGAGGCCCGGATGGAGAACGGTGAGATGGTGCTCAGGTGGCCGGGCCACGACGAGTTCACCTGGCGCATCCCGGTACGTCCGCCGGACGACGAAGCGGACCGTGCCGCCGTCCCTGCCGCGCTCCGTCCGGCCGACGCACCCGAAGAGGGCTCCGCATGACCGACGCAACCGCTCTGCCCGGCCAGCCGCGTGGCGTGACCGTGTCCGGGCCCGCCACCGCCCGCACCGTCAACGTCCTGGCGCCCAATGCCTCCGCGATGACCCTGGACGGCACCAACACCTGGATCGTCTCGGAACCGGATTCCGAACTCGCCGTGGTGATCGACCCGGGGCCGCTCGACGAGAGCCATCTGCGGCGGGTGGTGCGGACCGCTGAGGAGGCGGGCAAGCGCATCGCGCTGACCCTGCTCACGCATGGGCACTCCGACCATGCTGAGGGCGCGGCAAGGCTTGCGGCGCTGACGCGTACAAAGGTGCGCGCTCTGGATCCGGCTCTGCGGCTCGGCGACGTGGGCCTGGCGGCCGGTGATGTCATCGGCGTCGGCGGGCTGGAGATGCACGTGGTTCCGACCCCCGGCCACACCGCCGACTCGCTCTGCTTCCATCTGCCCGCCGACCGCGCGGTGCTGACCGGCGACACGGTTTTGGGGCGCGGCACCACCCTCGTGGCGCACCCGGACGGGCGGCTCGGCGACTACCTGGACTCCTTGCGCCGGCTGCGTTCATTGACGGTCGACGACGGAGTGGACACGGTGCTGCCCGGGCACGGCCCGGTCCTGGACGACGCCCAGGGCGCCGTCGACTTCTACCTCGCCCACCGTGCCTCCCGCCTCGCCCAGATCGAGACGGCGGTCGAGAGTGGCCATCGCACCGTTCAGGAGGTGGTGGCTCATGTCTACGCGGACGTGGACCGCTCCCTGTGGCCCGCCGCGGAGCTCTCCGTGGCGGCACAGCTGGACTATCTGCGGGAGCACGGGCTGATTCCGTAGCGACGGACTGGCCCCGCTGGCGGGGCGCCGCCCCGGGGCGTCAGCTACGCCGGCACCGGCAGGGTGTCGGTGCCGGCGAGGTCCGGGCTGGAGCGTGTCCCGGGGGTCAGCGCGACCGCTTGGCCAGGCGCTCCACGTCCAGCAGGATCACGGCGCGGGCCTCCAGGCGGAGCCAGCCGCGTCCGGCGAAGTCCGCCAGGGCTTTGTTGACCGTCTCGCGGGAGGCGCCGACCAGCTGGGCCAGCTCCTCCTGGGTGAGGTCGTGCACCACGTGGATGCCTTCCTCGGACTGCACGCCGAAGCGGCGGGACAGGTCAAGGAGCGCACGCGCGACGCGCCCTGGGACGTCCGAGAAGACCAGGTCGGACATCTGGTCGTTGGTCTTGCGCAGTCGTCGGGCGACAGCGCGCAGCAGGGCGGACGCCACCTCCGGGCGGGCATTCAGCCAGGGCAGCAGATCGCTGTGGCCGAGGCCGAGGAGCTTGACCTCGGTGAGGGCGGTGGCCGTTGCCGTACGCGGGCCGGGGTCGAACAGCGACAGCTCGCCGATGAGCTCACCAGGGCCCAGGACAGCCAGCATGTTCTCCCGGCCGTCGGCCGACGTGCGGTGCAGCTTGACCTTGCCTTCGGTGACCACGTAGAGGCGGTCTCCCGGGTCGCCTTCGTGGAAGAGTGCATCGCCGCGTGCGAGGGTCGTCTCGCTCATGGAAGCGCGCAGCTCCGCGGCCTGCTCGTCATCGAGCGCGGCGAAGAGCGGGGCGCGCCGCAGAACGTCGTCCACGAGTTCTCTCCTTGTCGGCCTGCACTGAGGGACTGAGTCCGGGGTTCCCTGTCAGGGGTTCCTGCTCCCCATTGTGCTGGACGGTCCAAACAGTGTGATCAGTTACAAGTCTGCCGTACCGGCCTGGCGCGCCGTGCGGGAGGGGGCCAATTGGGCGCTGATCGCCGAGGTCCGGGGCGGATGTCAGTGGCTGGCTCTAGGCTGGCCGAGTGTTCCAAACAGCCGGTGAGAGCGTAGGCCCGGGGCGGCGGGCCAGTGGTTGAACACCAAATTTCTGCTGTGGGCGAACAGGCCTCGATCGAGGCCACGGAAGAGCAAGCACGACATATCCGGTACATCCGACGTCGCGGGCGGAAGCGGCACGGAGACGGAGGCAGGGGCAGCGGTGAAATCGGTGGGATCGGTGCATGAGGAGACGTCGGGAAAGGCTGTGCAGGCCGCGGGGTCCGCGGGTGCGCGGGAGCCGGAGCGACGGGGAGCCGGCGCTCGGGGCTCCGGGGACGCGGCGGAATCCGGGCACGCGGTGGCCTCTTCCGGAGGCGCGCGGCAGGCCGGGGGCGCCCGGAAGCCCGCCGCGTCCAGGAAGTCCGCCGGGGCCGCGAAGTCCGCGGAGGCGGGCGGCGCGAAGTCGGGCCGGGCCGCGGCGCCCGCGAAGTCCGCCAAGGCAGCGAAGCCCGCGAAGAAGGCGGCAGCCGCGAAGTCCGCCGCCTCAACCAAGTCCGCCGCCTCAACCAAGTCCGCCGCCTCAGCGAAGGACACCGCCGCCACCAAGACGGCGAGCTCCAAGGCGGCGAGTCCCGAGTCCCGTACCGCGCTGGTGCGCCGCGCGCGGCGCATCGATCGCGAGCTGGCCGAGGTGTACCCGTACGCGCATCCGGAGCTGGACTTCGAGAACTCCTTCCAGCTGCTCCTTGCCACGGTGCTCTCTGCCCAGACCACCGACCTGCGCGTTAATCAGACGACCCCCGCCCTCTTCGCCGCGTACCCGACGCCCGAGGACCTCGCCGCGGCCAATCCGGAGCAGGTCGAGGAGCTGATCAGGCCGACCGGGTTCTTCCGTGCCAAGACGAAGTCGATCATAGGGATCGCCATCGCCCTGCGTGATCAGTTCGAGGGCGAGGTGCCGGGCAGCCTGGCCGAGCTCGTCAAGCTCCCCGGGGTGGGCCGCAAGACCGCGTTCGTGGTGCTCGGCAATGCCTTCGGCGTCCCCGGTATCACCGTGGACACACACTTCGGGCGGCTGGTGCGGCGCTGGAAGTGGACCGAGGAGACCGACCCGGACAAGGTCGAGGCGGCCATCGGCGAGCTCTTCCCGAAGAGTGACTGGACGATGCTCTCGCACCATGTGATCTTCCACGGCCGCCGCATCTGCCACTCCCGCAAGCCCGCCTGCGGCGCGTGCCCCATCGCTCCTCTGTGCCCCGCGTACGGAGAGGGCGAGACGGACCCCGAGAAGGCGAAGAAGCTCCTGAAGTACGAGAAAGCAGGCCTGCCGGGCCAGCGCCTCAAGCCACCCGCGGCATACCTGGAGGCGGGCGGCATCCCGGCGCCACCGCTGGGCGCCGCATGACGGGCGGCCACGACACGGCGCAGGCCGGTCCCGAAACCGGGCGCTCCGGACCTGCGGGCGCCACTCCGGGGCCCGGCTCCGGTCCTGGAACCGACCCTGGCGCGGCCGTTTGCACCGACGGCCTGCCGGCCTGGCTGGACCCCGTACTGCATGCCCTGGAGACGGTGGACGCGGCTCAGCTGAGCCGGTTCCTGCCGCCCGAGGACGGGGCGGGCCGCCAGTCGGCGGTGCTCATCCTCTTCGGCGAGGGCGAGCGTGGCCCTGAGCTGCTGCTCATGGAGCGTGCGGGCTCACTGCGATCACATGCCGGGCAGCTGTCCTTCCCCGGCGGCGCGCTCGATCCGGAAGACGGCGATCCGGCCGCCGAGGGGCCGCTGCGCGCCGCCCTGCGGGAGGCGCAGGAGGAGACCGGCCTCGATCCTGGCGGCGTCCAGATATTCGGTGTGCTGCCCAAGCTCTACATCCCGGTGAGCAGCTTCGTGGTCACGCCCGTGCTCGGCTGGTGGCGCGATCCGAGCCCGGTCGGCGTCGTGGACCCGGGGGAGACGGCCCGGGTGTTCACGGTCACCGTGGCAGATCTCACGGACCCGGAAAACCGTGCGACGACGGTTCATCCCAGTGGTCACCGGGGCCCGGCGTTTATCGTCGAATCTGCCCTGGTCTGGGGTTTCACGGCCGGCGTGATCGACAGGATCCTCTACTACGCCGGCTGGGAGCGCCCCTGGGACCGTGGCAAGCAGGTCCCGCTCGACTGGCGCGCATGACAAGGTAGGCCGTCGGAGCGGCGCCGCCGGACGGCACAGGGCCGCCGGACAGCGAGCGAGGGACACCACAGGGACAGCGGCAGTGCGGCCGACGGTCACCGTCCCGGCGCGGCTGATGGAGGCAGGCAGTGAGCTGCAGGCAGTGAACGACGAGGAACGCATGGTCAGAGGCTTCGCGATGGGGGTACCTCCCAGGCCTTCAAGGCACTGGAGGAGCATGATCACCGGTATCCCCGCCGGCGTGATCACCGGTACCGGTAGCAGTGCCGGTCCCGGCATCCAGGCGGGTACCGGCCGCGCCGGCGGCTGTGGCTGCGATGGCGCTCGCAGTCGCGGGCGTACGGACGGTCATGGTCGCGCTCGCAGGTGCGACCGTGCCGGCAGCCGTCGGCACAGCGGTGGTCGTATCGGCGGCCGTGGCCGCATGGCCGCCGTCCGGACGTCCCGCTGTGACCTCGGCGGGGTAGCGCGAGGCTTCGCACGGTGAACGTACTGGACTACCTGCTGCTCGCCGGAGCGGTCTGGTTCGCGTGGATCGGCTACCGACAGGGATTCGTCGTCGGCATCCTCTCCGTGATCGGGTTCCTCGGCGGCGGGCTCGCCGCGGTCTACCTCCTGCCCGTGATCTGGGACAACCTCACGAACGACGCTCAGGTCAGCACCTCCGCGGCCGTCATCGCCGTCGTCATCGTGATCGTCTGCGCCTCCGTCGGCCAGGCCTTCACCACCCACCTCGGCAACAAACTCCGCAGATACATCACCTGGTCACCGGCCCGCGCTCTCGACGCTACGGGCGGTGCGCTGGTCAACACGGTGGCCATGCTGCTGGTCGCCTGGCTGATCGGCTCCGCGCTCGCCGGCACCACGCTGCCGACACTCGGCAAGGAAGTCCGCAACTCGAAGGTGCTGCTCGGCGTGTCCCGGGCGCTGCCCGACCAGGCCGACACCTGGTTCGCGGACTTCTCGTCGGTTCTCGCGCAAAACGGCTTCCCGCAGGTCTTCAGCCCGTTCTCGAACGAGCCGATCAACGAGGTCCAGGCCCCCGACCCGGCGCTCGGCGGCAGCCCCGTCGCCGCGCGCGCCAAGGGCTCCATCGTCAAGGTCGTCGGCACCGCGCAGGGCTGCGGCAAGGTGCTCGAAGGCTCCGGTTTCGTGTTCGCGCCGCGCCGCGTCATGACCAACGCGCATGTCGTCGGCGGCGTCGATGAGCCGACCGTCCAGATAGGCGGCCAGGGCCGGCTCCTCGATGCCACGGTCGTGCTCTACGACTGGCACCGCGACATCGCCGTACTCGACGTGCCGGGTCTTCAGGCACCGGCGCTGCAGTTCGCGTCGTCGGACGCGAACAGCGGCAGCGGCGCGATCGTCGCGGGCTTCCCGGAGAACGGCGCATACGATGTGCGCCCCGCGCGGGTACGTGGCCGCATAGCGGCGAACGGCCCGGACATCTACCATCGCGGCACTGTGCGCCGGGACGTCTACTCGCTCTACGCGGAAGTGCGCCAGGGCAACTCGGGCGGCCCGCTGCTCACCCCGGACGGCAAGGTCTACGGCGTGGTCTTCGCGAAGTCCCTGGACGACCCGGAGACCGGCTACGCGCTCACCGCGGACGAGATCCGCACCGACATCCGCACCGGACGCACCGCGAACCAGCAGGTCGACAGCGACGAGTGCGCGCTGTAGGCGCCGCGTTCCCGTTCCCAGCGGTCCGTGCGGGGCCGGCGCACTCTCGGCGGCCTCTGCGCGGGGCAAGTGCGTTCCGGTGGGGCCTGTGCGGGACCGCGGCAAATCCGCCGGGCAGCTGGGCAGCCGGGATCCGGTGGTGGCCTACAGGGTGCCGGTCGCCTCGAAGTGCGGGCGCGCGACAATAGACGCTTGTGCGCTTGTGATATTCGAGCACGCCTGCATACGCCGCGTGTCCGAACGGCGCCGCGCGTCAGCGGCGTGTGTGCGATGCCGCATCGTGTGCGATGCCGTGTACTGAGCCGACCGGCCTCAACCGGCCTCAAGCCTTGGCCGGTCTCGACCGGCCTGGTGGCTAGTCCCGGGTGTGTCGTAGGCGCGCCGAGACCCAGCGGGCCCGGCGGCGCAGAATGCGGGGGATCCCGATGGCTTCGGGGGAGGGGCCATGTACATGCCCTGCCTCCCGTGAGCCACCTCCGCGGAAACTGTTCAGCGAGGTGGCCGAGCGGCGATTGCCTGATACGTCACTGTAGTCGTGCGTCCAGCCCATACCCGGACCTCTGCCCGTGCCGCAAGGTCGGTAACCGCGCCCCGTGTCCCCAATTGGCCTATGCGCGAGGCACTTGGCGCGTTGGCTGAAAAGCTGCGGCAATCAATGTGTAACTCGTATATTTCGGGCACATGGACGACCGCAGGCGGCCGAGTGTCAGCGATCAGGCGTACGCGCTGCGGCCGAAAACCGCCGAACGCCCCGGACTCCGCCGGGAGGTCCCGGATCCCGGATACCCCGGGAGGCCCCGGATGCGGCCGACCACCGGCAGACTTCGGCCGACCGTCGGCAGATTTCGGACATCGGCATACTTGACCGACCGTCGACCGGTCGACCGACCTGACCTACTCGCCGACCGGTGGCCGGAGCGCGGCGCTCAGCGGTCCGGCTCGGGATCCTTCAGCCAGCTCACCAGTTCCCCGGAGAACCCCATCGGATCCTCCTCGTGCGGGTAGTGCCCGAGGCCGTCGAAGAGGCGCCAGCGGTACGGGGCCTCCACGTACTCGCCCGAGCCCGCCGCGCTCCGGGTCCGCATCACCGGGTCGAGTGATCCGTGCAGATGGAGCGTCGGCACCCGGACGGGACGTTTCATGCGCCGGTTGAACTGGATGCCGTCCGGCCTCGCCAGCGACCGCACCAGCCACCGGTACGGCTCGATCGAGCAGTGGGCCGTCGACGGGATGCACATCGCCCGCCGGTACACCGCCACCGCGTCGTCGTCCGGTGGCCGCGGCCCTGACCAGTCCCGGATCAGCCGCCCCACCAGCGCGCCGTCGTCCGCCATGAGCTGCCGCTCCGGCACCCAGGGCCGCTGGAACCCCCAGATATGGGCGCTCGCGGAGGTCTGCTTCATGTCCGTGAGCATCGCGGAACGCCAGCGCCGCGGGTGCGGCATGGCGGCGACGGCGAGTCTGCGCACCAACTTGGGCCGCATCACGGCCGCCGTCCATGCCAGGTAGCCGCCCAGGTCATGGCCGACCAGCGCGGCGTCCGGCTCGCCGAGCGAGCGCACGACTCCGGTGACGTCGAGGGCGAGGTTGGCCGGGTCGTATCCCCGGGGCGTACGGTCGCTGCCGCCGACCCCTCGCAGATCCATGGCGACCGCGCGGAAACCGGCGTCCGCGAGTGCCACCATCTGGTGCCGCCAGGTCCACCAGAACTGCGGGAAACCGTGCAGCAGCAGCACCAGCGGCCCGTCGCCCAGCTCCGCGATATGGAAACGCGCACCGTTGGCGGCAACGTCGCGGTGGGTCCAGGGCCCCTCGATCCGCACCGCAGAGGCTGGCTGTACCCAGGGTGTTGCAGGGTCGCTCATGAGGATGAGCGTGTCACAGTCGTGCCGGTGTCGCGGCCGGGGCGGCGCGCGTCCTGCGCGACAAGCGCCGTACGCGGGTGCGGTTTGACGTTCTGCAGGACGGCGGCGGTCTCCTTCGCCGACGCGGCCACCTTCTGCGGACCGTGACTCTTTTTGGCCTTCTTCACGAACGCCATCCCGATCAGCACGAGCAGCGCCGTCAGGACGAAACTGGCCCCGAAGGACGACAAGAAGCACGCCCACAGGGGCCAGTGGCTCCAGGCCTGGATGCCGTAGGCGAGCGCGAAGCTCAGCATCGGCAGGGAGAACGTCAGCAGCACCCCGGCCGCCAGGAACGCACCGCCGCCGGCCACGCCGCGCTTGACGTCCTGCCGCAACTGGGCCTTGGCCAGCGCGATCTCGTCGTGCACCAGCGCGGACAGCTCACTGGTCGCCGTGGCCACCAGCGCGCCGAGGCTGCGCTCGGCGCCGACGGGCTCGTCGACTGCCTCGTCGGCTGCGGATGCGCTCATCGCGTGCTCCCTACTCCTGCTTTTCCTCTGCCGGTTCGTCCGGCGTTTTCCCGCTGCGGTCCGCTCGGCCGACGGGCCGTGGCCGTATGCCGTGGGCCATCGGGCCCGTAGGCCTCGTGCTCCGCATGCGGCCCGCGGTGCCATGCGGACACGGTGCCATGGGGCTCGTGGCGCAGTGGGCTCGTCGTGTCACCTGTGGACCCTGGACCGTTGGGCCTGCCGGGCACGTACCCGCCTGCCCCAGATCATGCCGGACGGCCGCTCCAGCCGCGTGACCCGCCCGCCGCATCGGCAAGTCATCGTTACCGGCACGTCGTCGTTACCGGGCTGTCGGGCCTCTCGGCGGACGGGCTTCGCCCTCTCGACCGATCAGTCTTCGGCCACTCGGTCGATCACCCTTCGTTCACTTGACCGATCACGCCTCGCCCTCCCGGTGGATGCCGGAGACACCGCCGGGACCGTCCACGCGCTCCTCGTCCGCCCAGAGCCTGCGATGCTTGATGTTGCGGGCCTTCAGCAGAGCGCCCGCGGTGAGCCCAGCGATAAGGGAGCCGACGATGATCGCCGCCTTGACTCCCTCGGCCAGGGCCGGATGGGAGCCGAAGGCGAGTTCGTCGATGAGCAGCGAGACGGTGAACCCGATGCCCGCGAGCACCGCCACCGCGAAGACATCGGCCCAGGCCAGCTCCTCGTTCAGCTCCGCACGTGTGAAACGGGCCGTCAGCCACGTACCGCCGAACACCCCGAGCGTCTTCCCGGCCACCAGACCGAATACCACGCCCAGCGTCTCCGGCATACGGAAGACATCGACGAGCGCGCTGCCGGAGACCACCACTCCTGCGTTGAACAGCGCGAACAGAGGTACGGCGAGTCCTGCGGAGAGCGGGCGCACCAGGTGCTCGATGTGTTCGCCGGGAGAGTGGTCCTCGCCTTCTTCACGGTGGCAGCGCAGGATCAGCCCCATCGCGACGCCGGCGATGGTGGCGTGCACTCCGCTGTTGTACATCAGGCCCCAGATCACCAGGCCGAGCGGTACGTAGACGTACCAGCCGCGCACCTTGGTGCGCCGCATCAGCAGCCAGAAGAGGACCAGACCGGCCATGGCGCCGCCGAGCGCGAGGAAGTTGAGCTGGCTGGTGAAGAAGACGGCGATGATCAGGATCGCGAAGAGGTCGTCGATGACGGCGAGGGTGAGCAGGAAGGCGCGCAGCGAGGACGGCAGCGAGGTGCCGATCACCGCGAGTACGGCGAGTGCGAAGGCGATGTCGGTGGCGGTGGGCACCGCCCAGCCGCGCTGTGAGCCGCTGCCCACGGTGTTGACCAGCGCGTACACGAGCGCGGGCAGCAGCATGCCGCAGATCGCGGCGATGACGGGCAGGGCGGCGGCTCTGGGGTCGCGCAGATCGCCCGCGACCAGCTCGCGCTTGAGTTCGATGCCGGCGACGAAGAAGAACAAGACCAGCAGGCCGTCCGCGGTCCAGTACTGGATGGTCAGGTGCAGCCCGAGCGCCGAAGGCCCGGCATGGATGTGGCTGACCGACTCGTAGCTCGTCTTCAGTGGAGTGTTTGCCCAGATCAACGCGGCGACCGCGGCCAGCAGGAGGATGATGCCGCCGACTGTCTCGGTGCGCAGCGCGTCCGCCACGAAGTTCCGCTCGGGCAGCGAAAGGCGTCCGAACACCTTGCGGCGGTCACTGGGCACGGCCACGGGAGCCTCCGGGATACGTTCGGCAACGGGGTCCCGTAGGGGATCGCATATCCCCTACGGGATGCATATCCACTACGGGACCACTTTGCCGACCGGACTTCCCGGCGCACCTCCGGTCACCTCACGCACTTCACCTGCGTCGCCCCCCAGGGACTGTCCACTCCTGCGGGGGTTTTCCGTTCAGGACCGGCTGAGGTCCGCCCGTTGAGGGTGCGGGGGAGCGCGGCGCAACTCGGGGCGCTCGCCCGGGTGGAGGGCGCCGAATGACGCGCCTCCACCCCGGTAGCCACGAACCGGCGAACCGGCGTGCCGCTGACCCGGCCGCTCAGTCCTCGCTGGCCGCCGACGGCAGCTTCGACTGGATGAGCTCCATCACCGAGGAGTCGGTGAGCGTGGTGACGTCACCGAGCTTCCGGTTCTCGGCCACGTCCCGCAGCAGACGCCGCATGATCTTGCCGGAGCGGGTCTTCGGCAGCTCGGCCACCGGCAGGATCCGCTTGGGCTTGGCGATCGGCCCCAGCGTGGTCCCCACGTGGTTGCGCAGCTCCGCGACGAGGGCTGCGTCGTCGGCGTCGGTTGCGGATTCGCTTGCCGTGCCGCGCAGTATCACGAAGGCGACGATGGCCTGTCCGGTCGTCTCGTCCTTCGCGCCGACCACTGCCGCCTCGGCGACCGCGGGGTGCGAGACGAGCGCGGACTCCACCTCCGTGGTGGAGATGTTGTGACCGGAGATCAGCATGACGTCGTCGACGCGGCCGAGCAGCCACACGTCGCCGTCCTCGTCCTTCTTGGCGCCGTCACCCGCGAAGTACCGGCCCTCGAAACGCGACCAGTACGTGTCCAGGAACCGCTGGTCGTCGCCCCAGATGGTGCGCAGCATGGACGGCCACGGCTCGGTCAGGACCAGGTATCCGCCGCCGCCGTTCGGTACTTCTTCGGCCTGGTCGTTGACGACGGTGGCCGAGATGCCCGGCAGCGGGCGCTGTGCGGAGCCCGGCTTGGTCTCGGTGACGCCCGGCAGCGGCGAGAGCATGATCGCGCCGGTCTCGGTCTGCCACCAGGTGTCCACGACCGGGCAGCGGTCGCCGCCGATGTGCTTGCGGTACCAGATCCATGCCTCGGGGTTGATCGGCTCGCCGACCGAGCCCAGCACCCGCAGGCTGCTCAGGTCGAACTTGGCGGGGATGTCGTCGCCCCACTTCATGAACGTCCGGATCGCCGTGGGCGCCGCGTAGAGGATCGTGACCTTGTACTTCTGGATGACCTCCCAGAAGCGGCCCTGGTGCGGGGTGTCCGGGGTGCCCTCGTACATCACCTGGGTGGCGCCGTTGGAGAGTGGGCCGTACACGAGGTACGAGTGTCCGGTGACCCAGCCGATGTCGGCGGTGCACCAGTAGATGTCGGTCTCCGGCTTCAGGTCGAACACGGCGTGGTGCGTGTACGACACCTGGGTGAGGTAGCCGCCGGAGGTGTGCAGGATGCCCTTGGGCTTCCCGGTGGTGCCGGAGGTGTAGAGGATGAAGAGCGGCTGCTCGGCGTCGAACGCCTCGGGCGTGTGCTCGGCGGACTGCCGCCCGGTGATCTCGTGCCACCAGAGGTCGCGGCCCTCGGTCCAGCTCACGTCCTGTCCGGTGCGGCGTACGACGAGCACCTTCTCGATGCTTTCGGTACGGGCCACGGCGGCGTCCACGGCGGGCTTGAGCGAGGTCGGCTTGCCTCGGCGGTAGCCGCCGTCCGCGGTGATGACGAGCTTGGCGGCGGCGTCGTCGATGCGGGCCGCGATGGCGTCCGCGGAGAAACCACCGAAGACGACGGAGTGGGCGGCGCCGATCCGGGCGCAGGCCAGCATCGCCACCACCGCCTCCGGGATCATCGGCAGGTATACGGCCACCCGGTCGCCCTTGCCGATGCCCAGCTCGGTCAGCGCGTTGGCCGCCCGGCAGACCTCGTCCTTCAGCTCGGCGTAGGTGATGGCCCGGCTGTCGCCCGGCTCGCCCTCGAAGTGAATCGCCACCCGGTCGCCGTGGCCCGCTTCGACATGCCGGTCGACGCAGTTGTACGCGACGTTGAGCTTGCCGTCGGCGAACCATTTGGCGAAGGGCGGATTCGACCAGTCGAGGGTCTCGGTGGGCTCGGTTGCCCAAGTCAGCCGACGGGCCTGCTCCGCCCAGAAGCCGAGCCTGTCAGCCTTGGCCCGTTCGTACGCCTCCGCGGTGACGTTGGCGTGCGCGGCCAGCTCGGCGGGGGGCGCAAACCTGCGTTCCTCTTTGAGCAGGTTGGCCAGGCTTTCGTTGCTCACGACATCTGCCTTTCCCAGGGTGTCCGTTGTGTCCAACGCCACAGCTCATCAGACGCACACCCCTGGTGACAAGAGCTGATGAAAAATTGGTTTAGACCTGTCCCCGTTCCTGATGGGAATGGGTGCGGGTCATCCGGGTGACGCTCACGGCCAGGGTAGGCGCCCTCGCCCCGGTTCATGGCAGGGGGCACGCGAGTTACCGGTGGGGGCGGTTCCGGTTCGGCGTGGCTTGCGATCGCGGGCCTGGTGCAGGCGGCACCGGCTCCGCTTCGAATGGCTTGGCTTCAGGCGGAGTTGATGGAGCCCCCGGATCCGGAACCGGTCGGGCCCTGGGCGGCGATGGACGGGATGGCGGATGTGGAGCCGGTGGCCGGGCTCGGCGCGGGGCGGCTCCGGTGGGCAGCCGGGGCGACCTGAACGAAGATGGGTGCAGATCCAATGAGGGTGCTGTCGATCAGGCGGTGGGTATGAGCTGGTCGCGGTAGCGCGTCTGGTGGTTGCGGACGAACTCCTGCTGCTGATGCCAGGCCCAGTAGGCGTCGAAGTCGCCGTTGGCGCGGACAGCACGCAGCTTGAGCACGGCTTCAGCTCCGGACAGGCCCCAGCGGGCGCCGGTGATGTCCAGGCGGTCTTTGACCAGGTGCCGGCATGCTCCCTCGATGATGCCGGTGGCGATGGGCCAGCCGCGTTCAAGGGCGGTGTCGTAGCGCAGATGCTCGGCCTTGCCGGACAGGTAGTTCACGGCCTCGTCGATGCCCTTGCGCTGGGCACCACGCAGTCCGGCGGCGCGGGCGGCTTCCTCGAGTGCGGCGGCGGTCTGCTGCACGCCGCCGCCCAGCAGGGCGCGGGCGTGACGGGCGACCCAACTCTCGGCGGAGGCATCGCCGCTGTCGTGCAGGCACCAGGCCGCTCGCCACAGATATTCGAGCACATGGATGAGGTCGACGATGATGTGGACGTCCACGCCGCGCTGTAGTGCCTCGGCCTTGATGAGGTCGATCTGATGGCGGGCACCGTCGACCAGGACGACCCAGCAACGGCGGTGTCCGGGGTCGCGGTGCTCTGCCTGGTCGAACACGGCGGACACCACCTGTGCGGCGGTGTCGGTCACCGAGCCGCACAACCACTTCGACCGGGCCTTCGGCCCCTGGCGGCGCTCGGGCGCCACGCCGTGGCCGGCGTCCTGCCGGTCGGGGTCGGCGATGATGTCGTCGACCGCGCGCGGCGCGGGTTCGGCGTCGTAGACGGCTCCCAGGGTGGCCATCCGTTTCCTGCCGTGCTTCTCCCCGGACGCCAGCCGGGTCTTCATCGCGTTGCCGCCCTTGGCCGCTGCCGCTTTCGCAGTGTCCTCACGCAGCGCTTCGGGCCTTATCACCACACCCTTGCCGTCCACCGACAAGATCAGCGGCGTGGTGTCGGTGCAGGGAGCCGGCACGAGGGCGTCGTAGAAAGCGTCGATGTCCACCGCGGCGCCGACGGCGAGTTCCTGGACCTGCCGGTGCCCGATGCCGGAGCCGGTGTGGGCGTTGATCCGCTCGCAGGCGTCGGCGAAGCTGCCGCGGGCGGACTCGATCGCGGCGAGTCTGGCCAGCCCGTGCGAGTGCATCCCGTCCGGAAGGTTCAGCACCGCGTCGGCCGGGTGCAGGTCCGCCACGCCGGTGCCGCGGTAGGCAATCCGGACCACGGTGACCTTGCCGAACACCGTGGCCAGCATCCGGCGCCGGCCCCGCTCGATCCGGGAGCGCCCGACACCGGCGGCGTCCACGACCTCTTCACGACGCGCCTCGTTGCTGGCCCGCAGCGTCAGGTGATCCTGGAACAACTGCCGGGTGACCTCGCGCATCCGCGTCCCCAGCAGCTCCTCCAGCTGCGCATGCGTCATCACCGCCGCCTGAGGGACCGCCAGCTCCGCACACGCCGCCGCGAACAGACCCGCCGAGGCGGCGAAGGCCTCCTCACACTCCGCGAGCACACCCTGGGCCGGCCCGACCACGCTCACCACCCCTGCTTCCTGCCGTCCACCTTGAACAGCCCGGACGAAGGCTCGGCCAGGATCCCGCGCTCCACCAGCCGCTTCAGCTTCGAACGCATCCCCTCGACATGCCGCGGCTCGGTCCCCAGACCCAGGTGCTGGCAGACCTCTTTGCAGCGCATCGACGCCCCCGAGGTCGCGAACAAAGCGATGATCTCCCGGTACTCCGGCGACATCACCGTCACATCCAGCTCTGCCTCGGCCTTCACCAGCGCCACAGCGACCCCGCCGTCACCCCCACCCGCGGCGTCCGTGTCCGACACCGGCGAAGACGGCGCGGCCAGCACCTCCTCCACCGTCTCCCGCGCGATCTGCAACCGCGACAGCCGCTCCTCAGCCCGCGACAACTCCTCGGACAGACCAGCGATCTGCTCACGCAACCGCTCGGCCTGGCCCAGCACCTCAGCCCGCCTGGCCTCCAACGCCTCCATCAACGACGGCACACCACACCCACCCTCGCTCAGCACCCGCACGCTTCACGGCAGGCTCGACCCCGGCGACGGTAGAAGCCAGCACGACCAGCTACATCCCGAACCTCTGCGAATCACCCCAACGAGGCGCCCTCAGAAGATCTGCACCCAACGAAGATCGTGCCGTCGTCGGCCAGCAGATAGGCTTGGGCCTCGGCGACGTGGAAGTACATCCCGTGCAGGTCGAGTGTGTCCGAGGCCAGGCCGCGCGCCACCGACTCGTGCGCACGCAGATGCTCCAACTGCTGCACCACATTGGTCAGGCACAACTGCTCGACGGCGTCGGCCGTCGCCCGGCCCGCGAGCCGCACCACCGGATGCCCGGCGGCCCGCATCGCCTCCAGCCCCGGCAGCCCGTGCCGTAGCCACCGCTTGAGCGGGGTCTGGGCGGTACCGCCGGGACGGACGGGGGCGCTGGGGTGGGCGAGGCGGGGGCTTTCGGTCGAGCTTGCCGTCCGGGTGTGCGGACCGGCCTCGGTGGTCGTAGCCATGAGCGCCTGCATCGCCCCGCAGCCCGAGTGCCCGCACACGGTGATGGAGCGCACCTTCAGTACCTCCACCGCGTACTCGATCGCGGCCGCCACGGAGTCGTCGCCGCTCTCCTCGCCCGGCAACGGGACGAGATTGCCGATGTTGCGCACCACGAAGAGGTCACCCGGACCGCTGGACGTGATCATCGAGGTGACCAGCCGGGAGTCGGCACAGGTCAGGAAGAGCTGCGAGGGTCGCTGCCCCTCGCGCGCGAGCCGGGCAAGCTCCTCGCGGACCAGCGGTGCGGTGTGCCGCTGGAAGATGCTGATGCCGCTGGCCAGTTGGCGCAGCCCGCTCGGCCGGGCAGCGAAGCGCGGGTCGGCGGTGTCCGCGAGGGAGCGGGTGCACGGCAAGGCCCCGGAACGGTCGGCGTACGGCCGCGCGCCGGACCGGTTCCGGTGCTCGCGGCGGAGGTCCGGGTGCGCGCGGTCGGAGTCCTGAGGAGCGTCCGTGGGGCCGTGTGGTGCTTCGGTGTGTTGCGGGTGTTGCGGGTATGCGGGGGCGCGGTCGGGGTGCGTGTGGGGGTGGTCGGTGGTGGATTCGGGTCCGTCGGGGTGGGCCGGGTCGTCGTGGTCGCCGGATCCGTTCTCGGGCATGAGCTGGTGGTTGCGCCAAGGAGTCCACAGATGGCAGTGCGCGTGGGAGGCGGATGCGCTCCCCTGCGCTGTGAACCGGCTGCCCGCGAGCCCGGCGAACTCGACCGTGCCGCCCTGCGCGAGCTGGCCCGCCTGCCAGTCCTGCAGTGACTCGAAGGCCGCATGGTCCATGAACGTCCCTTCCACCTCGACCACGGCATGGGCCCCGGCCGGTACGCGGTGCAGGGCGCGACTCAGCCATGGCACGGCGAGGAACGTGAGCTGACCGCGCACCTGGATGCGGTGGACGCCGTCCGCGCCCTCTGTGTGGGTGATGCGGACGTGCGTGAGGCGGTGCAGGGCCACCACGATTGCTGTCGCGATGCCCAGCGCCACACCCTGCAGCACCCCGAGCAGGGCCACGGCGGGCGCTGTCACCGCGTAGACCAGCATTTCGCGGTGGCGGGTGACGGAGCGGATGTGGTGCAGCGAGACCATCCGGATGCCGACGGCCATCACCAGGGCGGCGAGCACGGCGAGCGGGATGAACTCCAGGACGGGGACTAGCAGCAGAGCGGCGGCTGCCATCCAGACGCCGTGCAGGATGGTGGAGTTTCTGCTGACGGCGCCCGCGGACACGTTCGCCGAGCTGCGGACCGCGACTCCGGCGACGGGCAGCCCGCCCAACAGCCCTGAGACGACATTGGCCGCGCCCTGGCCGAGGAGTTCACGGTCGAGATCGGAGCGGCTCGCGCGGCCCTGCGGACGGCGCCCGGCGGCCAGCTTGTCCACGGCTACGGCCCCGAGCAGCGACTGCACGCTGCAGACCAGTGTCACGGTGAGCACGGCCGTGCCGATGCCGGACAATGGCTCGTCCGGGATGCCGGCCAGCACATGAGTGCGCCATGAGGGCAGGTCCACTCTGGGCAGGCTCAGCCCGGCCAGAGCGGCGACGGCGGTTACACCGGCCACGGCGACCAGCGACGCCGGAACCCCGCCCACGACCCGTCCGAGTCGCCTGACCCATCCGTAACGCCGGACGATTCCATCCGGCTCGCCCGAACCACCCCGCTCCACCGGCGCTCTCCCCGGCGTCGCCCGGTTCGGCCTGCCTCCTACGGCCGCCCCTGCCGTTGCCGCCCACCCCGGCAACCGTGGCCAGGCCAGCAGCAGGGCCAGCGTGACCAGGCTCATCGAGAGCGCAGCCGGGTGCGGGTGGGCCAACTGGCCGGGGAGGGCGCGCAGGTTGCCGGGGACGGAGCTTTGCGGTGTGCCTCCGAGGACGACGTGCAACTGGGCGATGGCGAGGGTGATGCCGATGCCGGCGAGCATGCCGTGCACGATCGCCGGACTGACGGCGAGCGCCGAACGGGCCACGCGCAGGCAGCCGAGACAGACTTGGGCAAGGCCGGCGAGGGCCGTGATGGCGCAGGTCGTGCGCCATCCATAGCGGTCGATGAGCTCGGCGGTGACGAGGGTGAGTCCAGCGGCGGGCCCGCTCACCTGAAGCGGCGATCCGCCGAGCCGCCCGGCGACCAGGCCGCCCACCGCTGCTGCGACGAGTCCCGCCTGGAGGGGGGCGCCGGTGGCCAGCGCGATCCCCAGGGACAGCGGCAGCGCGATCAGGAAGACCACGAGCGAGGCGGACACATCGGCGCCGGACACGCGGAATCCGCGGGTCGGTGTGGAAGGCGGTCCGTGCGGCTTCTGGCCGCGTGCCGCAGGCGTCGGGCCGACGGCGCGCGGAGGGAGGCAGGACGACATGGGTCCCCGTTTCCTGAGGGGCGGCGGCGGTCATGGAACGGTGGGTGGAACGGCCTGGCGCAGCCGAGGACACGGCAGCAGGCGCCCCCGGACTTGCTCAACTCTCAGTAAATAGACAGTAATGCAAGGTAAAGATGGCGTCTGGAAATGAGAGGCAAATGGGGTAGGTATCCACTCGCATGGGTGATTAGTAGTACCGGTTTGCCTGTCCTGCCGAATCAGCTGTTCCTGCGCCGCGTCGCCCGGCGCGACGCTTTGGCCGGGGCGGTGCCGGATGCGGTGCGGGACGGAGCCGCGGAGGCCCGGTGTCGGACACGGCGAAGGGGCAGAGGGCGCGATGCTCGCCCAACTGCCCCATGTGTTCAGCGACTCTCTCTGTCGGCCCGTCCGTCTTGTTCGTCCGTCCCGTCCTGTCTGTCTGTCCGTTCGGGCTGCCTCGCGGTGTCCGGTGGTCGCGGTGTCCGGTGGTCAGGCGGGCTGAGCCGCCTCCGTCCCGGCGGCCCTGCGTGGCGCTGCGCCTGCGGGACCGGCCGCCGGCGCGGAACCGGACGACACCGAGGAAGTGCCGGCTGTCTCGCGCAGGGTGAACCCGGGGTCGACCTGAGCGGACAGGTCGGCGCCTGTCTTCGCGTTCCCCCAGCTCTGTGCGTTCTTCAGGTGGAAGTGCACCATCTGGCGCGTGTACCGCTCCCAGTCGCGCGCCGCGTATGTCGCATCGGCGGCAGCCCTGAGGGTGTGCAGGGCGCGTTGGTTGCCGGGCTCCAACTGGTCGAAGCAGGGCGGGCGGCCCTTTTCCATCGCGCGTACCCAGTCCGAGTGTCCGACCGTCACCAGCAGGTCGTCTCCGGCCTGGGCGCGCAGGAACTCGATGTCGTCCTGGCCCTGCACCTTGTTGCCGATGACCTTGAGGGTGATGCCGAAGTCGTGTGCGTACTCCTTGTACTGGCGGTAGACGGAGATGCCTTTCCTGGTGGGCTCGGCCACCAGGAAGGTCATGTCGAAGCGGGTGAACATGCCGGACGCGAACGAGTCCGAGCCCGCGGTCATGTCGACCACCAGGTACTCGTCGCGACCGTCGACGAGATGGTTCAGGCACAGCTCCACCGCGCCGGTCTTGGAGTGGTAGCAGGCGACGCCCAGGTCGGCTTCGGTGAATGATCCCGTGACCATCAAGCGCGCCGCACCCTGGTCGAGTTCCACCCGTCGGGCGCACGCGTCGTACACCGGGTTGTCCTCGCGCAGTCGCAGTAGCCGCGATCCCCTGCCGGGCGGTGTCGTTTTGATCATGGTGTCGGCGGAGGTGATCCGTGGATTGGAGCCGCGCAGGTAGTCCTTGATCAGCGGCAGTCTGGCTCCCATCGCGGGCAGTGCGGCGGATGCGTCCTCGTGGAGGCCGAGCGCGGCCCCCAGGTGCTGGTTGATGTCGGCGTCCACGGCGACGACGGGGGCTCCGACGGCCGCGAGGTGGCGAATGAAAAGGGAGGACAGTGTTGTCTTGCCACTGCCGCCCTTTCCCACGAAAGCGATCTTCATGTTCACCTAGGGTAGTCAGTTGAATGCCCTACGTGTCCATCCGGAGTGGGGAAGACCACTCCATCGTGGGGTATGTCTCGAGGGTGCGTAGTGTCGTACTCATGAGTACGACAGGTGCGTCCGCCGATCCGCTCGCAGCCCTGGGTGAGCTGCCCGGTGTGGGGGACTCGGTGGCTTCCGTACGCGATGCCGTGGACCGTGTCTACGGACACCGGGTCATGCGGCGCCGCAGCCAGGAGATCACCTCGGAGGCGGCACTGCGAGGTGCGCGCGGTTCGGCCGCGCTGTCCGGCGCCGACTGGGCGCTCGAAGAAGTGCGCAGGCGGACCGACTTCCGTGCTGACGATGCGGCGCGCATGGTGGGCGCGGCCCTGCGGCTGACCGCCGAGGCCGGGCAACTGCTGTCGATCTGGCGGCAGTCGCCGCTGAGGGTGCTGGCCAGGCTGCATCTGGTGGCCGCCGCGGAGCAGGACGACCGGGTGGGCCGCCCGCGACGTGCGGGGGAGGGGGTCGACGAGCCGTGGGTCGACCTGCCGCTGCCGGACGCGGAGGAGCTCTCCGGCCGCCTGGCGGGCCTGTCGCGGCTGATCGTCGCCACCACCGCGGCCCCGGCCCTGGTGACCGCCGCCGTGGTGCACGGAGAACTGCTGGCGCTGCGCCCCTTCGCCTCGCACAACGGGCTGGTCGCGCGCGCGGCCGAGCGCATCGTCCTGGTGGGCAGCGGTCTCGATCCCAAGTCGGTCTGCCCGGCAGAGGTGGGACACGCCGAGCAGGGGCACGCGGCCTATCTTGCCGCGCTCCACGGATACGTCTCGGGCACGCCCCAGGGGATTGCGTCCTGGATCGCGCACTGTGGGCGCGCGGTCGGGCTGGGTGCGAGGGAGTCGACCGCGGTCTGCGAGGCGCTGCAGCGCGGCGCCATATGACATCGCCTGGGGGTCGCGGGTAAAGCACCGCCTCTGGCCGGCGGTGTGTCCCGAGTGATCGCGCACTTCCAGGGTGACGGCACGTTCTCAACCACGTCTCCCAGGGCGAACGATTGCCTCTACTGCCCTGGAACAGGGCTGCGGCGGTACGAATTCTCGTACCGCCGCTGGCATGTCAACCGGGTTACCATGCGTCCTCGATATCTAGCCCATCAGGTCGGGGACTTTGCCCGTCTCCTGGTGCAACCGGCCCGTATTCGACGGGTCGACGTCGCGTGGGTGCTCGGCCTTCATGCAATCGGTCCGTGGGGCCTCTCTGCGTTCTAGGAGTTCCTTTCGGCTCTCCTTGGTCTCGCGGGCCGCTAAGTCCTTTGTACTCCTGTGTCGGACGAGGGGAAACCCTCAGTGGACATTTATTTATTTTTATGTTCAAATTGCGCAAATCGGGTGACTGGTTCAGGTCGTCGTGGCGGCCCGGCGGCGGCTCGCGTACCACACGAGACCTGCCGTGGCCGCTGCCGCGCCGACCGCCGCCATGGCGACGAGCGCGGGACGCGGCGGCACGGAAAGGGATGGCAGCCGCTGCTTCAGCCGGACGGGCCGGTGGAATTCGAGAACGGGCCATTCGCGTGCCAGCGCCTCACGCCGCAGTGCGCGGTCCGGATTGACGGCATGCGGATGGCCGACCGACGAGAGCATGGGCAGATCCGTCGCCGAGTCGCTGTAGGCGTAGCACCGGGCCAGGTCGTACCCCTCGGACGCGGCCAGCTCCCTGACCGCCTCCGCCTTGGTGGGGCCGTAGGCGTAGTAGGCGATCTCCCCGGTGAAGCAGCCGTCGCTGCCCACCACCATCCGGGTGGCGACGACGCGGTCCGCGCCGAGCAGCTCTCCGATGGGCTCGACGACCTCGCTGCCGGACGTGGAGACGATCACCACGTCACGGCCCGCGGAGTGGTGCTCCTCGATGAGGGAGGCCGCCTCGTCGTAGATGATCGGATCGATGAGATCGTGCAGGGTCTCTGCGATGATCTCCTTCACCTGCTGGACATTCCACCCGCGGCACAGGGCCGACAGGTAGGTGCGCATGCGCTCCATCTGGTCATGGTCAGCGCCGCCCGCAAGGAAGACGAACTGCGCATATGCGGTACGCAGTACCGCCCTGCGGCTGATCAGACCGCCTTGGTAGAACGACTTGCTGAAGGTGAGCGTGCTCGACTTCGCAATGACCGTCTTGTCCAGGTCAAAGAAGGCTGCGGTGCGAGGCAAGGAGTGGTTTTCCACAAGCTGAGCATATGCGCCCGCCATTCGGCGTAAGCTGCGGCGCGTGGGTTTGCCTGAGAAGGCTCTCGGGTACACCATGGAAGTCACGGATCGTTCGCGACCGTGCTAACCCGGCCCGACTCCTCCCCCCCCGAGTCGGCCGTGGGGACGACCCCCGCTCTCCCCCCCGGCGGGGGTCGTCGCATGTCCGGATGGGTTTCATACCCTCTCGCGCTTCTCTGCGCGCCGCTCGGCGGTCGACTCTGCCCTCGTCGCTGCTGATCGGGAATGGTTACGCTGCGTGATGTCTCTGCCGCTCGGCGGCGGGCGTCGCGTTGTCTCCCCTGTGTCGCCGGTATGGGTGATGAAGTTATTCACAACCGCCCGCTCGTCCACAGTTTTCGATCAAGATCCACACGATTTCAGGGATCGCGGCACCGTGATTCCAGCGCGCCCTGCTCACGAAGTTCAGGAGCGTTCGGTGGGCCCGGTCCAATGGCTGGTTCTTATCGACGCGTCGTAAGCCGTCCACTGGTCGGTTTCTTCGGGAGAAGGGCATTCGCGGGCCTGCGAGGGGCGTCGCGAGTTGCGCGGCGAAGGGGCTGGAAATCGTGCTTGGAGCGCACGCGAACGACCGGCGCGAGACCACCGGAGCACGCCGGTGCGTCCCGCTGATCCTCACCGATGACATCGGGTTGCTGGACGATCTGCTGCGGCTGTGCGCGGCGGCCGGAGCGAGACCGGAAGTGCATCACGGGCTCCCCGAGCGGCGGGGCACCTGGGAGGAGGCGCCGCTCGTCCTGGTCGGCGACGACGCCGTCCCGAGGCTGCACGACGCGACCCGCCGCGATGGTGTGGTGCTCGTCGGACGCGACCAGGACGACCCCGATGTATGGCGGCGGGCCATGGAGATCGGCGCAGAGCACGTCTGCAGGCTGCCGGACAGCGAGCAGTGGCTGGTGGACCGGATCGCCGATGTGGCCGAGGGCGTGGGGCGGCCCGCGTTCACCGTGGGCGTGATCGGCGGACGCGGCGGGGCCGGGGCGTCGACCCTGGCCTGTGCCCTGGCCCTGACCGCGGCCCGGGCCGGGCGGCGCACCATGCTCGTCGACGCCGACCCGCTCGGCGGCGGCCTGGACGTCCTGCTGGGTGGCGAGTCGGCGCGGGGCCTGCGCTGGCCCGATCTCGCCGCCTCCCGTGGCCGGGTCGGGAGCGGTGCTCTGGAGGAGTCGCTGCCCGAGCTGCACGCTCTGCGCGTCCTCAGCTGGGACCGTGGTGACGCGGTCGCGGTGGCACCGGAGGCCATGCGCGCGGTGCTCGCTGCCGCTCGCCGTCGTGGCGGTGTGGTGGTCGTGGATCTGCCGCGGCGGGTGGACGAGGGCACGGCCGAGGCCCTTGCCCAGGTGGACCTGGGGCTGCTCGTGGTGCCCGCACAGTTGCGCGCGATCGCCGCCGCCGCCCGGGTCGCCCCGGCGGCGGGCATGGTGCTGCGGGACCTTCGGCTTGTCGTGCGGGCGAGCCCGCCGGGCCGCGGCACGGGCCACCTCACCGCCGACGACGTGGCCCGCCTCCTGGAGCTGCCGCTCGCCGGCGAACTCCCCGAGGAGCCCGGTCTGTCCGCCGCCCAGGAGACCGGTGTGCCACCCGCTCGCGATCCGAAGGGCCCGCTCGCCCGCTTCTGCTCGGCCCTGTGGGACAGGCTGCCGGATCCGGGCGCGGACCTGGCCGCGGGCGCACATCCGGGCGGTGTCCTGTGAACGGGACAGTGTGGCGAGGAGGCGGAATGGGACCCGTGGCCGGTCCGGGGCCCTCGGCCGGGACAGAGGCGGTGTCAGCGCTGACCGAGCGGGGGTTGCTCGACGGGGTGCGTCAGTGGCTCGCCGGAGGCGGGCACGAACCCACCCCGGCCCGGGTCGCGGAAGCGCTACGGGCGCAGGACAAGGTCCTCGGTGACGCCGAAGTCCTGCGCACTGTCGAACGGCTCCGTTCCGAACTGGTCGGTACCGGCCCTCTGGAGCCGCTGCTCGCCGATCCGGCCGTGACGGATGTCCTGGTTGGCGCGCCCGACCGGGTCTGGGTGGACCGCAGCCGCGGGCTCGAACTGACCGGGGTCACCTTCCCCGACGACCTCGCGGTGCGCCGTCTTGCCCAGCGTCTCGCGGCGGTGGCCGGGCGCCGCCTGGACGACGCCAGGCCCTGGGTGGACGCCCGTCTCCCGGACGGCACGCGGCTGCATGCGGTACTTCCTCCGGTGGCCGTCGGATCGACCTGCCTGTCCCTTCGCGTGGTACGACCGCATGCCTTCACGCTCGACGAACTCGTGGCGGCCGGCACGGTCCCGCCCGGCGGTGACCGGATCCTGCGTGCCCTGCTCGATGCCCGGCTGTCGTTCCTGATCAGCGGCGGCACAGGATCAGGCAAAACCACCCTGCTCAACACCCTGCTGGGCCTTGTGAGGCCCCGGGAGCGGATCGTCCTCGCCGAGGACTCGTCCGAACTGCGACCCGACCACCCGCATGTCGTGAGCCTGCAGACCAGACCCGCCAACCAGGAGGGCGCGGGAGCCGTCACGCTCCAGGACCTGGTGCGCCAGGCCCTGCGCATGCGCCCCGATCGCCTGGTGGTCGGCGAGGTCCGAGGCTCGGAGGTCGTCCATCTCCTGGCCGCGCTCAACACCGGACACGAGGGCGGCTGCTGCACCGTGCACGCGAATGCCGCAGCCCACGTGCCCGCCCGGCTGGAGGCGCTGGCCACGGCAGCCGGACTCGACCGTGCAGCGCTCCACAGCCAACTGGCCGCCGCCCTCTCGGTGGTGCTCCATCTCGTACGGGACCAGGACGGGCGGCGTCGCATCGCGCAGGTGCACGTGGTGCAGCGGGACGCGTCGGGGCTGGTGGTGACCGTGCCCGCACTGCGCTGGGGAGCGGAGGCGTTCACGTACGAGACCGGCTGGCCGCGGCTCGCGGAACTGCTCGGCGGTGACCAGCCATGATGCTGCGGCTGATGCCCGAACCCGACGTCCTGGCCATGGCGTACGGACCTCTGTCGGCGAGGCCGGTTGTGGCAGCGGCGGCAGCGGGTGCGGCAGCGGCCTGCGCCACTCTCGCCGTCTGGCTGCTGGTCGCGCGGGACCACATGGCGCGCCGGGCCCGGGTCCTCTTCGGAGACGACGCCGCGCCACGCCAGCACTCGCCCGGGAGCACCGGGCCGACGGCCGGCGGGCCCGCGGTGCGGGACAGCGGGCGGCCTGGTCGCGTTGCGTCTGAGGGAGCCGGTACCAGAGGGGCGGCGCAGGAGGGGGACGGGCTCGGGGCACCGTTATGGACGGCAGGGTTCCGGTTGGGCGGGCTCTCGGTGGGCGGCCGTGAGACGGACGGTCTCGGGATGATCGGGACAAAACGACTCAGGAGCGGCCCGGCGTGGGACGGCTGGCCGACTGGTGGGGGCGGACCGGGCACTCTTCGGGGCGGAATCGGCGCCGGAGCCAGGGTGGTGCCATGGCGGTGTGGATGGCGATGGCCGCCGCTGGCCGACTTACTGCGCCGGGCGGTGCGGCACCCCGGTGCCTGGTGCCTGATGGCCGGGACGGTCATGGCGGTCCTGGGTGATTCCGCACTGCCCCTGCTGCTCGGCCTGGGAGCACTGCCTGTGGCGCGGCGCGCGGCGAAGGCGGGCCAGACACGCAGAGCGCGGGAGCAGCGCGCCGATGAAGTGATCGCCTTGTGCGGCGCGCTCGCGGGCGAGGTGCGGGCCGGACGCCATCCCGGAGAGGCACTGCTGACCGCGGCCCGGGACTCGGACGGGCTTGCCGCAACGCATTCCGCCGTGCTGGCCGCCGCTCGGTTCGGAGGGGATGTGCCCAGGGCGCTCGGCAGTGCGGCTCACGAGCCCGGAGCTGAGGGGCTGTTGGGGCTAGCTGCTTGCTGGCGGGTCGCCGTCGACAGTGGCGCCGGTCTCGCCGCGGGGCTCGAACGCCTGGAAGGCGCCCTGCGCGCCGAACGGAACCAGCGAGCCGATCTGCGTGCCCAGCTGGCCGGAGCGCGCTCGACAGCGGCGCTGCTTGCCGGGCTCCCCGTCCTGGGGCTGCTCCTGGGCACCGCCCTGGGAGCTGATCCGCTGCACGTACTGCTGCACACCGGCGCAGGTCTCGGCTGTCTGGCGGTGGGCGGCGTCCTGGAAAGCGTCGGCCTGTGGTGGGCGCTGCGCATCGTAGGCAATGCGGAGGACGGATGAACGCGGACGTTGTCCACAGGCTGGGGGTAGTGATGTGCGCTGCTACGGGAGTGCTCTGGTTGGTGAGCGCCGTCGGTGCGGGCCGGCAGCGGTGGCGGACACGTCGCAGACTCGATGCGGTACTTGCCGGAGCGGCCCCTGAGCGCCCCGGATCCCGGGACACGGCGGTTGCCGGGTGGGGCGAGCATGCGGCCGTTACGGGGCGGGAGGCCGGCTCGGAGGACAGGGCGCGGGGTGTCGCTGGGTGGGGTGTCCTCGTGCGGGGTGCCGCGCGGCAGTGGCTGCCGGTGGCCGGTGCGATGTGCGCGGGATACGTGCTGGTAGGAGGAGTTCTCGGGGGCTCGCTCGGGGTGCTGGGCGCAGGTGCGGTCTGGTGGTGGCAGCGCCGACCGCGACCAGTCGACGCGTTCGACAAGGACCGTGCCGCACGGGAACTCCCACTCGCCGCCGACCTGCTGGCTGCCTGCATCGCTGCCGGAGCCGACCCGGTCACGGCGGCCCGTGTGGTGGGTGAGTGCCTAGACGGGCCGGTCGGCGAGCGGCTGGCGCGGGGCGCGGCGGAGATGAGACTCGGCGGTGTACCGGCAGCGTCATGGCGCCCACTGGCGGTGATTCCATCCGCCGCACCCCTGGCCCGCCTGCTGGAGCGCGCAGGCGACTCGGGCGCCCCCGCAGCGGCCCCGGTCGCCCGCCTGGCCGCAGAAGCCAGAGCTGAACGAGGCCGGTCGGTGACGGCGACGGCGCGTCGCGCGGGCGTGCTGATCACCGCCCCGGTGGGCCTCTGCTTTCTGCCCGCGTTCCTCGCGGTCGGTGTCCTGCCGGTCGTCATCGGCCTGGCCGGCCGGCTGTTGAACGCAGGCGCCGGCTGAGCGGCGGCGAGCTGATCGGACCGGCGGCACCGTGCGCAGGGCCGGGAAGGCCCGCGAGACCGGGAGAGGGAAGGCCGACGAAATGGAAGACGCAGCAGCGATGAAGCAAGTCACAGCGATGAAGGAGACGACCGGGACCATGAAGCAGACAACTGGGACGATGAAGCGAGCCCTACGGACGGCACAGGCCGCAGAAGCGCAGCAGGAACCGGTCACCCCGGCCACCGTCCGGCCCGCGAAGGGCCGGACCGGGGCACGAACCGGGCGGAGCACATCTGCCAAGGGGCGTAACGCCCAGCCCCGCAAAGCCCAGGCGCCCGAGTCGTCCCGGTCACACGCACCCGAACCGCGGCATTCCGCGACAACCAATCTTGAGTTCCGCAACGCTGGGGCAGAGGATTCCCGGTCCTGCAGGGCGTCGGAGCAGGGGCCACCGGGCAAGTCGTGTGCTCCGGCCCTGAACCGGCCGCCTGGCGTGCCGCAGCTGGCCGGGCGGCGCCGTAAGCCGGGCTTACCCCGTGTCGTCGGCATCCGGCGTTTGGCGGCCGTACGCGGCGGGGCGGGCGCATCCGGTCTGCGGGGTGTTCCACCGCTGGCCGGTGTGCGATGTCCGGGAGGCGATCGCCGCCTGGAAGAGGTACGCCGTCCGGTGCGCTCACGCCGGCCGCTGGTAACGGCGCGGGCGGCCGTGCACGACGCTGGAATGGTCACCTCCGAGTACGCGGTGGGTGTGGTTGCCGCAGTCGGGTTCGCAGGTGTGCTCTACAAGGTGGTGACCAGTTCGGCCGTGCGGGCGCTGCTGGAGGGCGTGGTGGAGAGGGCCCTCGATGTCCCGTTCTGAGTCCCGTTCTGAGAGGTGCGGTGTGCCGGTCCGGGGCGTATCCGTGCACCGGCGTGGGAGCAGTGCTCGGCCGGTACGGGACGCCGGGTTCGTGACGGCGGAAGCGGCGGTGGTACTGCCCGTACTCGTCCTCTTCGCGATGGGTCTCGTCTGGGCGCTGCTGGCCGTGGCCGCGCAGATCCAGTGCGTCGACGCGGCCAGAGCCGGGGCCCGCTCGGCAGCCCGGCAGGATCCCTACGCGGTGGCGATGGCAGTGGCCGAACAGGCGGCACCCAAGGGCGCCCGGGTGACGGTCCGGCGCGACGGTGACGTGGTACGGGTTCGAGTGACGGCTCGCACGCCGGGGCCGGCCGGACTCGCTCTCCATCTGGACCAGGAGGCAGTGGCTCTGGCGGAGGACACCGTGGGCACGGACGTCTCGACGGACGCCACGGGAGGGCCACCGGCTGACGACACCAGGCCCCGCCGAAACGCAATCGGGCCAGGGACCGACCAAACGGAACCATCCGGAGGGCGGACTCATGACACATGACCGGCTGACGTACGCCCGGCCGGAGCCGCCACGCGCCGGTACGGCCGCCGACCCGGACGCCGAGCCACGAGGGACGGTGGAGCTGAAACCCGCCGAGCTGCCTCCTGCAGCCGGCACCGGCGCCGTCCTGACCAGTCGGGGAGACCGGGGCTCGGCGACCGTGGGGGCTGTGGCGGCGATGGTGGTGCTGACCGTGGTGTTCGGAGCGCTGTTGATGATGGCGCAGGTGGTGGTGGCCCGGCATCGTGCGGGCGGCGCCGCCGACCTCGCCGCACTCGCGGCTGCGGATCACTGGGGTGAGGGGCACGCGACGGCCTGCGCGAGAGCCAGACGGGTGGCCGAGGCGCAGGGCGCGAGACTCGTGCGGTGCGCGCTCCTCGGCGAGGTCTCGGACGTCACGGCCGCCACGGATCTCGGCCCGTTCAGCCCAGAGGCCAGGTCCCGAGCCGGCCCAGCGGACGCAGCCGGACCGGCGGACGCAACCGCCCCAGCCGAACAAGCCGACCCGGCGGGATGAATCCCGCCCACCGGCCACCGACCCGCCGGGCTGACGGTTCAGCCGCCGAGACCGTCCCCGTGGTCCACCTGGTCCGCCGCCCCGCACCCGTCCGCCCCGGGCGCGGCCTCCGGCCCGCCCTCTCCCCACCCGCTCTCCCTTGCACCCCGGAGCAACACCGTCAGCAACCGCACGGCCCCCCGTTTGTGCAAGGGGTCGTTGCCGTTGCCGCACTTGGGGGACTGGATGCAGGACGGGCAGCCGGCGTCGCACTCACAGGAGGCGATGGCCTCACGGGTGGCGGTGAGCCATTCGCTGGCGGTGTGGAAGGCGCGCTCGGCAAACCCGGCGCCGCCCGGATGGCCGTCATACACGAAGACAGTGGGCAGCAGGGTGTCCGGGTGCAGCGGTACGGAGACGCCGCCGATGTCCCAGCGGTCGCAGGTGGCGAACAGCGGCAGGATGCCGATCGACGCGTGCTCGGCGGCGTGCAGGGCGCCGCCCAGTTGCTCCGGTCCCACGCGGGCGGCGTCCAGCTGGTCCTCGGTGACGGTCCACCACACGGCGCGGGTGCGCAGCGTACGGGGCGGCAGGTCGAGCTTGGTCTCGCCCAGCACCTCGCCCGTGATGAGTTTGCGGCGCAGGAAGGAGACGACCTGGTTGGTGACTTCGACGGAGCCGTAGCACAGGCGGCCGTCGCCCCAGGAGATCTCGGTGTCGGTATCGAGAATGGAGATGGAGGTGGTGTCACGGGCCATCGTCGAGTACGGCGGATCGGCCCGCTCGACCAGCGCCGCACTGTCGTCGAGGTCCAGTTGCCGCACCACATACGTGCGGCCCTGGTGGAGGTGGACCGCGCCTTCGTGGACGGTGGTGTGCGCGGCCGAGGCGTCGACAGTGCCGAGCAGGCGTCCGCTCGCGGCCTCCACGATCTGGACGGGTGGGCCGCTCTCGCCGCGGATGCCGGTGAGGTCGGCGGCCCGCTCCCGGCGGGTCCAGTGCCAGGCCTTCGTGCGGCGGCGCAGCAGCTTCGCGGACTCCAGCTGGGGCAGCAGTTCCGCAGCGGCCGGGCCGAAGAGCGGCAGGTCCTCGTCGGTGAGCGGCAGCTCCGCCGCGGCGGCGCACAGATGCGGCGCGAGCACATACGGATTGTCGGGGTCGAGCACGGTGGACTCCACGGGCTGCTGGAACACCGCCTCCGGGTGGTGGACGAGATAGGTGTCCAGCGGGTCGTCGCGGGCGATCAGCACCGCGAGCGCGCCCTGTCCGGCCCGCCCCGCCCGGCCCGCCTGCTGCCACAGCGAGGACCGGGTCCCGGGATAGCCCGCGATGAGGACGGAGTCCAGGCCGGAGACGTCGACGCCGAGTTCGAGGGCTGTGGTGGCAGCGAGGCCGAGGAGTTCGCCGGTGTGCAGGGCGCGCTCCAGGGCGCGTCGTTCCTCGGGGAGGTAGCCGCCGCGGTAGGCGGCCACTCGGGCGGGCAGCGAGCGGTCCACTTCGGCGAGCCGTTCCTGGGCGATCACCGAGATCAGTTCGGCGCCGCGGCGGGAGCGCACGAAGGCGACGGTGCGGACGCCCTGCACGACGAGGTCGGTGAGCAGGTCGGCGGTCTCGGCAGTGGCGGTGCGGCGGACCGGGGCGCCCTTCTCGCCGTGCAGTTCGGTGAGCGGCGGCTCCCAGAGGGCGAAGACGAGTTCGCCGCGGGGCGAGGCGTCGTCGCTGATCTCGTGCACCGGCACACCGGTCAGCCGCCGGGCGGCGACGGCGGGCTCTGCTGCGGTGGCGGACGCGAGCAGGAAGACCGGATCGGAGCCGTAACGGGCGCAGAGCCGGCGCAGGCGGCGCAGCACCTGGGCGACGTGTGAGCCGAAGACACCTCGGTAGGTGTGGCACTCGTCGACGATGACGTAGCGCAGGGCGCGCAGGAAGGAGGACCAGCGGGGATGGGACGGAAGTATGCCCCGGTGCAGCATGTCGGGATTGGTGAGCACATAGGTCGCGTACTGGCGCACCCACTCGCGTTCCTCGACGGCCGTGTCGCCGTCGTAGACGGCGGGGCGCACCGCATGGCCCAGCGGGCGGGTGAACTCTTTCACCATGCGGTGCTGGTCGGCGGCGAGGGCCTTGGTGGGGGCGAGGTAGAGCGCGGTCGCGCCTCGCCCGTTCGGCGCCTGGGAACCGTCCAGCAGGGTGCTCAGCACGGGAACGAGGTAGGCGAGGGACTTGCCGGAGGCGGTGCCGGTGGAGACGACCACTGATTCTCCGTCGAGCGCGTGTTCGGCCGCGAGCGCCTGATGGACCCAGGGATGCGCAATTCCTGCCGCTTCGACAGCGCGGATGATCTCCGGTCGGATACGGTCGGGCCAGACGGCATGCCGCCCCGCACGCGGGGGCAAGTGCTCCGTATGAGTGATGCGCGAGGCCAGGCCCCGCCCCGGGGCAAGGCGGTCCAGGACCGCCTGCGGGGAGGGTCGGGTTGCGGTGCCCGCCGAGGAACGGTCGGGACGGTGATTCTTGGCCATCGGCACCGAGTGTGTCACCGGCACGACGGACAATGGCCCCAAGGCGTCGTGCAGGTCTGCCGTAAGTGATTGAATGCCATCGCGGCCGGCGATCCGTCCCGGGGTTCAAGCCGAGATGTCCCTAGGGACGACCGCTCGATAGCAAGGTGCTGGAGGATCCGTGGACCTGTCCCTGTCGACCCGTACTGTCGGCGACCGTACGGTCGTCGAGGTCGGTGGCGAAATCGATGTGTATACCGCGCCCAAGCTGCGGGAGCAGCTGGTCGAGCTGGTGAACGACGGCAGTTTCCATCTCGTCGTCGACATGGAGGGCGTGGACTTCCTCGACTCCACCGGGCTCGGCGTGCTGGTAGGCGGCCTGAAGCGGGTACGTGCCCATGAGGGCTCCCTGCGTCTGGTCTGCAACCAGGAGCGCATTCTCAAGATCTTCCGTATCACCGGCCTTACGAAGGTGTTCCCGATCCACACCTCGGTCGAGGAAGCGGTCGCGGCCACCGACTGAGCCGGTGTGCTCCGGGCCGGGAGCCCGGGGCGTTCCTACCCGGGGGGACCGGGCCGTGGGCCCGGCCCCCTCACGCACGTCCGTATGCCAGAGGGGGATGCATGGCCACCGTCGAACTCCGCTTCAGCGCGCTGCCCGAGCACGTCAGGACCGCACGTCTGGTGGCGGCGGCAGTGGCGCGCAGGTCAGGAGTCGACGAGGCCGTGCTCGACGAGGTCAGGCTCGCCGTGGGCGAGGCCTGTACCCGTGCCGTCGGCCTGCACCAGAGCAACGGTGTTTCGGCGCCGGTGCGGGTGCTGCTGATCGAGGAGGAGAAGCAGTTCTCCATCGAGGTCGGTGACGAGGCGCCGCGCCCGGCTTCCGCCATCGGCGCGTCCGGCGCCGATGGCGCGCCAGGCGACGAGGTGGAGGCGGAGAGCGAGGACGAGATGGGCCTTGCGGTCATCAGCGGCCTCGTTGACGACGTGGAAGTCGGCGCCGACGAGAACGGCGGCCACATCCGCATGAGGTGGCCCACCCCGCCGACCGCGCTGTTGCCCTGACGATCACCGATCCGGGCCGGGGCCCGACGGCCACCGGTCCGATCCCTTCGACCTCTTCGAGCAGAGGCCGTTCCCGCAGAGGCCGCTCCCGCCGCTCAGCGGCCGGGCTGGCGCCCGTGTGGCGCGAGGCACCGCCGACTTCGGTCGCCATCCGCGACGGCGTTCCGGTGCCTTCCGTCATGCACAGCGACTTTCGGGCGCGCTCGCCCGGCCGAGGGCACCTTCGTAGAAGGCCGTAAAGCCCCCTTCTCGGCCCTGGCACACCACCACCCGCACATTCCCCGTGGCGCCGCACGCCCTTCGGTCTCAGCCCCCCGTGCGCCCCTCACATCTCCGTGCGACTCAACTGCCCGGCCGCATCCCCGTGCGACTCAGCCGCCCCGGCTGCCCCTTCGTACGCTTCAGCCGCCCCGGCCGCGCCCTCGTACGCTTCAGTCGTCCCGCACGGCCTCGTGCGGCGCAGCCGCCTCGCGCGCCCCTGCACACCCGCGCGCCCCGCATGCCTGCCCTGACCCGTCACGTTTCTCATTTCTCAAAAATCACAACCGACCATCTCTCGATCAATCCATTGATCATTTCATTCATCACTCCATGGGTCATTATCCAGATCATTTTTCTGGACCTTTCCGGATGATTGATCAACTGTTTATCGATCATTAGCCACGCGTCAATGCTTTTAAGGCGTTACATCTTTCGTGGGTGGTCGATGCCGGGCGATCTTTGCAGGAGAACGGATGCGGCCCAATTCTGATTACGGCGCCCTGTTTAGATCGGGTTCTGCTCCCTACAATCCGTCCACATCTTGAGCTCAGCCCAAGCGTCAAGGAGGACGAATGGCGGGGCTTTCTACCCCACAAGAGTTTGATCACCCTTCAACCCTGGCAGCAGCAGTACTGACCAACGACAACCGCTTGATCGTGCTGGTCATCGGGATCGTCGCCCTCGCTGCCCTCGCCGTCGCCGGGATCCTGGTGCGCCAGGTGCTCGCCGCGGGCGAAGGAACCGACAGTATGAAGAAGATCGCAGCTGCCGTGCAGGAAGGCGCGAAAGCCTATCTGGCACGTCAGCTGCGCACCCTCGGCGTATTCGCCGTCGTGGTGTTCTTCCTGCTCATGCTGTTGCCCGCGGACGACTGGAATCAGCGCGCCGGACGATCAGTGTTCTTCCTGATCGGTGCGGCCTTCTCGGCTGCCACCGGCTATATCGGCATGTGGCTCGCCGTGCGCAGCAATGTGCGTGTGGCGGCCGCCGCCAGAAAGGCGACACCAGGCGAGGGCGAGCCGGAAAAAGATCTCACCACCGTCTCGCACGAGGCAATGAAGATCGCATTTCGTACGGGCGGCGTCGTCGGCATGTTCACGGTGGGGCTCGGTCTGCTGGGCGCCTCCTGTGTGGTGCTGGTGTACGCGGCCGACGCTCCGAAAGTGCTGGAGGGCTTCGGCCTCGGCGCCGCACTGATCGCGATGTTCATGCGTGTCGGCGGCGGCATCTTCACCAAGGCCGCCGACGTCGGCGCCGACCTGGTCGGCAAGGTCGAAAAGGGCATTCCGGAGGACGACCCGCGCAATGCCGCGACCATCGCCGACAACGTGGGCGACAACGTCGGCGACTGCGCCGGAATGGCCGCCGACCTCTTCGAGTCGTACGCCGTCACGCTGGTCGCCGCGCTGATCCTCGGCAAGGTGGCCTTCGGCAACGCGGGCCTGGCGTTCCCGCTGATCGTGCCCGCGATCGGTGTGCTCACCGCGATGATCGGCATCTTCGCGGTGGCGCCCCGGCGCGCCGACCGGAGCGGCATGTCCGCGATCAACCGCGGCTTCTTCATCTCCGCGGTGATCTCGCTCGTGATGGTCGCCGTCGCGGTCTTCGTCTACCTGCCCTCGTCCTACGCGGACCTGGACGGTGTGACCGATGCGGCGATCCATGCCAAGAACGGTGATCCACGGATCCTCGCGGTCATCGCCGTGGGCATCGGCATCGTGCTCGCCGCCCTCATCCAGCAGCTGACCGGCTACTTCACCGAGACCAACCGTCGCCCCGTCAGGGACATCGGCAAGACCTCGCTGACCGGACCGGCCACCGTCGTGCTCTCCGGTATCTCCCTGGGGCTCGAATCGGCCGTCTACACGGCGCTGCTGATCGGTCTGGGCGTCTATGGAGCGTTCCTGCTCGGCGGCACGTCGATCATGCTGGCGCTCTTTGCGGTGGCGCTCGCCGGTACGGGACTGCTCACCACCGTCGGCGTCATCGTCGCCATGGACACCTTCGGCCCGGTCTCCGACAACGCCCAGGGCATCGCCGAGATGTCCGGTGACGTCGAAGGGGCGGGCGCGCAGGTACTCACCGACCTGGACGCGGTGGGCAACACCACCAAGGCGATCACCAAGGGCATCGCCATCGCCACCGCCGTCCTGGCGGCGTCGGCACTCTTCGGCTCGTTCCGGGACGCGATCACCACAGCGGCCCACGACGTAGGCGAGAAGGTCGGCAACGGCGGCCCGCTCAACCTGGTGATGGACATCTCGCAGCCGAACAACCTGGTCGGCCTGATCGCGGGCGCGGCCGTCGTCTTCCTCTTCTCGGGTCTCGCGATCAACGCGGTGTCGCGTTCCGCGGGCGCCGTGGTCTACGAGGTGCGGCGGCAGTTCCGTGAGAAGCCCGGGATCATGGATTACACGGAGCAGCCCGACTACGGGCGCGTCGTCGACATCTGTACTAAGGACGCGCTTCGGGAACTGGCGACTCCGGGTCTGCTCGCCGTCCTGGCGCCGATCGCGATCGGCTTCACGCTCGGTGTCGGGGCACTCGGCGCGTTCCTCGCCGGCGCCATTGGCACCGGCACCCTCATGGCGGTGTTCCTGGCCAACTCCGGCGGTGCCTGGGACAACGCCAAGAAGCTCGTCGAGGACGGCCACCACGGCGGCAAGGGCAGCGAGGCGCATGCCGCGACAGTGATCGGCGACACCGTGGGCGATCCGTTCAAGGACACCGCGGGCCCGGCGATCAACCCGTTGCTGAAGGTGATGAACCTCGTTGCGCTGCTCATCGCGCCCGCGGTCATCAAGTTCAGCTACGGCGGCAGCGCAAGCGTTCCCGTGCGGGTGATCGTCGCGATCCTCGCTCTCGGCGTCATCGTCGCGGCGGTCTACGTCTCCAAGCGGCGCGGCATCGCTGTAGGCGACGCCGACAGCGATGACGGCGACAGCGGCAAAGGAGACAGCACGGAAGGGAAAAGCGGCAAGAACAAGGCCAACGGGAAGGGAGACCAGGTGAACGAGTCGGCGGACGCGGCCGTGGTGTCGTAGCGCCGCGCGACGGCTTCGGCCGCCGCCCCACCGGACGGGTCCTGACCGCCGTCACGCCGGACGGCTCCGGTCGGCGACCCGGTCGGTCGGTGGTCGGCGATCCGGTCGGTACTTGGCATGTGGTCGGCCGGCGGCCGGAGATCGGCCGGTCTCTGCCGACAAACGGGCGGGCAGTGCACGCTGGTGCGCTGCCCGCCCACCTGTGCAGTGGGGCCCAGGTACGTTCTGCGGCCCTTGGAACACGTCCGGCGGGCTGCCGGGCCCGGCGGTGCGGCTCACGGCCTTTCCGGGGAGGGTCTGTGGACCTCTCGGGGAGCTCAGGCGCTCGGCTCGGGTGCACCGCTGGGGCGGGTGCGGCGGATCGACGGTTCTGGACTCCGTGAGTCATCTCTCCTCTCACCTAAATACGATTAATAGTATTTATAAAGGGTCATACGGTATGCGCCCTTCCTCTGTGTGGCGTGTAAGTTCCGGGGCCGGAAGCCATGGAAGGGACCCGCCCGGTGAACAAGAAGTTCGCAGCCACGCTGTGCGGCAGCGCGGTACTGGTACTGGCACTGTCGGGATGCGACAGCAACAAGGAGCTCAACGCCTGGGCCAAGTCCGTCTGCGACTCCGTGCAGCCGCAGGCGAAGAAGATCGGCTCGGCCAATACCGCGATCCAGAACGTGACCTCGGACAACAGCAAGCCGGAAGAGGTCCGCCAGACCGACTCCAAGGCCTTCCAGGACATGTCGGACGCATACAAGGCGATCGGTTCGGCCGTGGACAAGGCGGGCCCGCCGCCCGTCGACGGCGGCGCCAAGAAGCAGCAGGACGCCGTCAAGGAGCTCAACAGCACCTCACGGTCCTACGCCGACCTGAAGAAGCAGGTCGACGACTTGGACACCAAGGACCAGTCGAAGTTCGCGGACGGCCTCGACGGCATCGCGACGCAGCTGGGCAAGCTCGTCAAGAGTGGCGACGACGCCCTGAAGAACCTCGAAGAGGGCGACGTCGGCAAGGCCATGGGGAAACAGGGGAGCTGCAAGAGCTCGTCGGCGGGGTAGTCGGGTGAGGCGGGGTGGTCGGGTGAGCTGACCGCTCCGGTGCGACCCGGGCGGGCAGGCTTCGATCGGGACAAGCCCCGGTCCGGTGCGGCCGGCCTCGGCCACCGCGCATCCGGCAGCCGCCCGGGACCGCCGGCCTCGGTCGCCGGGCGGCCGGCCTCGCCGCCGCCCCCGGCGACGGCGAGCGGGTGCCCGGATTGTCAGTGCGAGCCGACACAATGGGTCCCGTGCGTACCTCCAGCTTGACGGACCTGCCCCTGCCGCCCGTCCCGGCGTCCGACTCGACCGCCTCCGCCGGATCCTCGGCGACCTCCTCCGCAGAGTCCGCCGAGCCGTCGGCGCCCACCGGCTCAGCCCGGGCGTCGTCCCCGGCGGCCCGGCCGGGACCCGTCTCCCAAGGTGCCCGGACCGCCGCCCGGCTGCGCCAGGCGCTGCTGGCCGCCGACTTCACCGCGGACGGTCTCCTCGACCTGCTCGGTGCCGCCTCCTACGCGGCCCTGGCCCGCGGCGAGACGGTACCGGCGCTGCGCGCCACCCGCGGCGACACTCCGCTGGAGACGCTCGTCCGCCTCTTCCTGCTCCAGCAGCCCGTGCCGCGCGCCCGCGCGAGCGCCGCGCTGCCCGTGGAGGAGTGCCTGGCGGGCGGCTGGCTAGCCCCTGGAGGCACGTCCCGCGCTCCTGCGTCAGCTGGGGAGGGCGACCAGGTCGCGGCGACCGTGGACGTACGGCCGTACGGCGGCCCGGCGGGGGAGGACTGGTTCATCGTCTCCGACCTCGGCTGCGCGGTCGGCGGGGCGTCCGGCATCGGCGGCCGGGGCGGGCGGCCCGACGCCGACGTGGTGCTCGGCGTAGGCGGCGCCTCCATGACGCTCGCCCAGCTCACGGTCCGGACACCGGTGGCCACCGCCCTCGACCTGGGCACCGGCTCCGGCATCCAGACGCTGCACGCCACCCGCCACGCGACCCGGGTCACCGCCACCGACGTGAACCCCCGAGCCCTGCGCTGCGCCGCACTGACACTGGCGCTCTCCGGCGTCCCGGAGGCCGACCTGCGAGAGGGCCCGCTCTACGGCCCGGTGGGCGACGAGACATATGACCTGATCGTGTCCAATCCGCCGTTCGTGATGTCCCCCCAGGCCGCCGCCGGCCGCCGGCTCACCTACCGGGACGGCGGAATGGGCGGGGACGATCTCTGCCGGACGCTCGTTCAAGGAGCGGGGGAGCGGCTGAACGAGGGGGGTTATGCGCAGTTTCTTGCCAACTGGCAGCACGTGGCGGACGAAGCGTGGACCGACCGCCTGCGTTCCTGGGTGCCGTCCGGCTGCGACGCCTGGATCGTCCAGCGGGAGGTGCAGGACGTCGCCCAGTACGCCGAGTTGTGGCTGCGCGACGCGGGCGAGCACCGCACCGACCCGGCCGAGTACGCCGCGCGTTACGACGCCTGGCTCGACGAATTCGAGCGGCGCGGCACCAAGGCCGTTGGCTTCGGCTGGATCACCCTGCGCCGCACGGGTTCCCGGGTGCCCTCCGTCACCGTCGAGGAGTGGACGCACCCGGTGGAGCAGCCCCTCGGCGAGACCGTACGCGCGCATTTCGGCCGCCAGGACTATCTGTGCGCACATGACGACGCCGCGCTGCTCGCCGCGCACTTCCGGCTTGCGTCCGAGGTCGTCCAGGAGCAGGTCGGCCTGCCCGGAGCCGAGGACCCCGAGCACGTCGTGCTCCGCCAGAACCGCGGCATGCGCAGGGCCACCAAGGTCGACACGGTCGGCGCGGGTTTCGCCGGAGTCTGCGACGGCACGCTCAGCGCGGGCCGGATCCTCGACGCGATCGCGCAGCTCCTCGGTGAGGACCCGGTGCGGCTGCGGGATCGCACTCCCGCGCAGCTCCGGCTGCTGATCGAGCAGGGCTTCCTGGAACCGGGCGCGGAACCGTCAGGTGTCACGGAGACGCTCGGTGGGCCGGTGCGGTAGGCCCGGCAGGGGCGTGCCTCTTGTCCGGCCCGGCTGGATCTGGTGGCGTTCGCCCCGGCAGTGCAGTCGGGCAGCCATCCGCGGAGAACCACGTCCGAAGGAAGCGAAGATCCGGGCGGAGGCAGAGCCGGGCGGAGCAACCAGGTGGCAGCAGTGCCAGGCGGTACAAAGCCCCAGGCAGCAGGGCCAGCGGAAGCAACCACAGAAAGAACGGCAGAAGCAACCACAGAAGTAACGGCAGAAGGAACGACGGTCCCGGCAGACGCGGGCGAGGCGGGCAGGAGGCGGCATGGAGCTGGAGAGCACTCCCGTGGTGTTCGCGGGGGCGGTGTTCGTGCTGTTCGGAGCGGGGCTGCTGCTGTGGACCGGGATACGGCTACGGCATCACGCGCCGGTGGCCGAAGGTGTGAATCAGCTCGCATCGGCGACCGTCGCGGCACTCGCGGGCGCGGGCGCGCTGGCTCTCGGCTGGTGGTGTTTCACCCAGGTTTGAGCCACTCGCCCGACTGCCTTCGGGACCTGTCGGCCCGTCCCGCGTCTGGGATCGCCCGGCTTGGCCGAACGCCGCGCCGAGAAGTTCCGGGCCTGCTCCGGACGGCGCACTCCGGTAACTGATAGATAACCCTCCGCATGTGCAACACGGCAGGTCGTGACTCCGGGCGGCAGGAACAACGGAAGTCGGGTTACCGTTCGAGTGGCCATTGTGGGCTTTTCCCGTTTGACACGGGGGCGGGATGTACCGTCACACTCCGCAGCGTCAGCACATGCCCACCGAGCGTCGACCGGAGAGAAGAGCGAAGTTGTCCCCGACCAGTGAGACCGCACACGGCGGTCGCCGACTCGTCATCGTCGAGTCGCCTGCCAAGGCGAAGACGATCAAGGGCTATCTCGGGCCCGGATACATCGTCGAGGCGAGCGTCGGGCACATCCGTGACCTCCCGAACGGCGCCGCCGAGGTCCCCGAGAAGTACACCGGCGAGGTGCGCCGCCTCGGCGTCGACGTCGAGCATGACTTCCAGCCCGTCTACGTCGTCAACGCCGACAAGAAGTCCCAGGTCAAGAAGCTCAAAGAGCTGCTGCGCGAGTCCGACGAACTCTTCCTCGCCACTGATGAGGACCGCGAGGGCGAGGCGATCGCCTGGCACCTCCAGGAGGTCCTCAAGCCGAAGATCCCCGTGCACCGGATGGTCTTCCACGAGATCACCAAGGACGCCATCCGTGCGGCCGTCGCCAACCCGCGCGAGCTGAACCAAAAGCTCGTCGACGCACAGGAGACCCGCCGCATCCTCGACCGGCTCTACGGCTACGAGGTCTCCCCGGTGCTGTGGAAGAAGGTCATGCCACGGCTGTCCGCGGGCCGTGTGCAGTCCGTCGCCACCCGCCTCGTCGTCGAGCGCGAGCGCGAGCGCATCGCCTTCCGCTCCGCCGAGTACTGGGACCTCACCGGCACTTTCTCCCCGGCCTCCGGCTTCGCTCCGGCGGGGGGACCCCCATCCGGCCGTGCGGGTGACGCGACGGACCCGGCGTCGCTGGTCGCCCGGCTGACCACGGTCGATGGCCGCCGCGTCGCCCAGGGCCGCGACTTCGACTCGCTCGGGCAGCTCAAGAACCCGGGCACCCTCCACCTCGACGAGGCGGCCGCCCGCGCGCTCGCCGTCGCCCTGGAGAGTTCCGCGTTCTCCGTGCGCTCGGTGGAGTCCAAGCCGTATCGCCGCTCTCCGTACGCACCGTTCCGCACCACCACCCTCCAGCAGGAGGCCAGCCGCAAGCTCGGCTTCGGTGCCAAGGCGACCATGCAGGTCGCCCAGAAGCTGTACGAGAACGGCTTCATCACCTACATGCGTACGGACTCCACGACGCTCTCCGACACGGCCATCACTGCCGCACGTGCGCAGGTCACACAGCTCTACGGCGCCGACTACCTGCCGGACCGCCCCCGTACCTACGCGGGCAAGGTCAAGAACGCCCAGGAGGCGCACGAGGCGATCCGCCCCTCCGGCGACCGCTTCCGCACCCCGGCGGAGACCGGCCTGACCGGCGACCAGTTCCGGCTCTACGAACTCATCTGGAAGCGGACCGTCGCCTCCCAGATGAAGGACGCCGTCGGCAACAGCGTCACCGTGAAGATCGGCGGTCGCTCCAGCGACGGCCGGGACGCCGAGTTCAGCGCCTCCGGTAAGACGATCACCTTCCACGGTTTCCTCAAGGCCTACGTCGAAGGTGCCGACGACCCGAACGCCGAGCTCGACGACCGCGAGCGCCGGCTGCCGCAGGTCAGCGAGGGCGACGCGCTCTCCGCCGCGGAGATCACCGCCGACGGTCACGCCACCAAGGCACCCGCCCGTTACACCGAAGCGTCCTTGGTCAAGGAGCTCGAAGAGCGCGAGATCGGCCGCCCGTCGACCTACGCGTCGATCATCGGCACCATCCTGGACCGCGGCTACGTTTTCAAGAAGGGCACCGCGCTCGTCCCGTCCTTCCTGTCTTTCGCCGTCGTCAACCTCCTGGAGAAGCACTTCGGGCGGCTCGTCGACTACGACTTCACCGCCCGCATGGAGGACGACCTCGACCGCATCGCCCGCGGTGAGGCCCAGTCCGTGCCGTGGCTGAAGCGTTTCTACTTCGGTGAGGGCGACGGCACCGGGGCCGGCGGCGGCACGTCCGCATCCGCATCCGCATCCGCATCCGCATCCGCGGCCGGAAACGGCGACGGCGACCACCTCGGCGGCCTCAAGGAGCTCGTCACCGACCTGGGCGCCATCGACGCCCGCGAGGTGTCCTCGTTCCCGGTCGGCAATGACATCGTGCTGCGCGTCGGGCGCTACGGCCCGTACGTCGAGCGCGGTGCCCGCGACGAGGAGGGCCACCAGCGCGCCGACGTCCCCGAGGACATCGCCCCCGACGAGCTGTCGGTCGAGTACGCCGAGGAACTGCTCGCCAAGCCGAGTGGCGACTTCGAGCTGGGCAACGACCCGGAGACCGGTCGCCAGATCATCGCCAGGGACGGCCGCTACGGCCCATACGTGACCGAAGTGCTGCCCGAGGGCACCCCGAAGACCGGTAAGAACGCGGTCAAGCCGCGCACCGCCTCGCTCTTCAAAACGATGTCCCTGGACACCGTCACGCTCGCCGACGCCCTGAAGCTGATGTCGCTGCCGCGGATCGTGGGCACCGATGCCGAAGGCGTCGAGATCACCGCGCAGAACGGCCGCTACGGCCCGTACCTGAAGAAGGGCACGGACTCGCGCTCGCTGCAGACCGAGGACCAGCTCTTCGACATCACCCTGGACGAGGCCCTGGCCATCTACGCCCAGCCCAAGCAGCGCGGGCGGGCCGCCGCCAAGCCGCCGCTCAAGGAGCTCGGCGAGGACCCGGTCAGCGGCAAGCCTGTCGTCGTCAAGGACGGCCGCTTCGGCCCGTACGTCACCGACGGTGAGACGAACGCGACCCTCAGGTCCGACGACAGCGTCGAGGAGATCACTCCGGAGCGCGGCTACGAACTCCTCGCGGAGAAGCGCGCCAAGAGCCCCGCCAAGAAGACGACGAAGAAGGCCCCCGCGAAGAAGGCGGCGGCCAAGAAGGCCCCTGCCAAGAAGACGGCGGCGAAGGCGACGGCGGCCAAGAAGACGACGACCACCACCAAGAAAACGGCAGCGAAGAAGACGACGGGCAAGTAGCGGCTGCCTCACACTCGGTTGCCGCGGTGGTCCGTCGTACACGTACGGCGTCCATGCACGACGTCCACGGCACTCGCGTGAAGATGCAGGTCGGAAGGGTCGGCAGCCCGGCGTATCCAGGTCTCGGCGCGTCCGGGCAGGGGTCGCCGGGCGGCTTGACCCGGCCCCGCGACACGCTGTCGGACCCTCCCGATAGGCTGGACGGATGACGCGAGCCGAGCACTCAACGGTCGACGCCGCCCCCGACGCCGCCCTGGTCGCAGACTCCAGGGAGCGCGCCCTGCGTTCCCTGCTGCGCCAGCCCCAGCTGAAACGACTCTGGGGAGCGCACCTCGTCGGCGGCACCGGTGATGCCCTCGCCGTCCTCGTCTTGGTCGTCCTCGTGTTCCAGGCCGCCATCGTGGACGGCTCCTTCGGCGGTGACTACCGCGGCGTCGCCTTCGCCGTGGCCGCCGTCTTCGCCGCCCGGCTGCTGGCGACGCTCCTCTTCGGCGCCGCACTCCTGGGCCCGCTGAGCACGCTCACCGCACCCGACGGCCCGCTCGACCGCCGTTGGACCCTGCTCGGCGCCGACGGTGTGCGCGCCCTGCTGCTGATCGTCGCACCGCTGTGGATCGAGTGGGTCCCCGGCGACGCGCCCGCCCTGCTGCTCGTCACCGCGTTCGTCACCGGGGTCGCCGAGCGCTTGTGGACCGTCTGCCGGGAGGGCGCCGCGCCCGCCCTGCTGCCCGCGCCCCCGCCCGAGGGCGCCGCCGTCAGACCGCTGCCGGACCACATGGACGCGCTGCGCCGCCTCTCGTTGCGCACCGGCTTCCTCACGCTGCCCCTGGCCGGCGGCGCGCTCGTCGTCGTCACTCTGATCAGCAACCTCCTCGGCACCGGAGTCGTCTGGTTCGACCAGCACCAGGCCGCCCTGGCGTCGTATGTCGCCGCGGGCCTCTTCGCCGCCTCGCTCACCGTCCTGACCTCCCTCGAACTGCCCGCCGTCGAGACCCCGCGCCCCAGGTCCCCGCTCGAAGGACTGCGCCGCGTCAGGACGCCGGACGGTGTCGACAAGGGCCGTACCGGGGCTGTTCCGCTGCTGGTCTTCGCCTGTGCCGCGGTGGCCGCGGGGATCGCCGCCGCCGTCGCGGTCGCCGCGCTGCACGCCACCGACCTCGGTGGCGGCCCCGTGACGTTCGGTCTGCTGGTCCTCGCGCTGACCGGCGGCACCGCCATCGGCATCCGCACCGCGCCGTCCGTGCTGCCGTTCCTCTCCCGCCGCAGACTGATGGCGTTCGCGACCGCCCTCACCGGCATCGCCCTGCTCGCTGCCGGCCTCGTCCCCGACGTGGCCACGGTCATCGGGATCGTCACCATCGCCGGCCTCACCGCGGGCATCGTCTCCCACACCGGCCACACCCTCCTCGTCCAGGAGACCGAGCCGAACCGCGAGGCGCGTACGACGGCGCATCTGCACGCGATGGTGCGGATCTTCGTCGCCCTCGCCGCGCTGCTGGCGCCCGTGCTGGCCGGAGCGATCGGGCAGCACCGGGTGGCGGACGGCAAGTTCGTCTTCGCGCACGGCGGCGCCGCGTACACCCTGATGCTGGTCGGCGCGCTGCTCCTGCCGGTGGCCGCGCTGCTGCTCGCCAAGGTCGATGACCGCTCCGGCGTCTCACTCCGGCACGACCTGCGTGATGCGATGCGCGGCTCCGACCCGGTGCAGGCGCCGTCGGCGACCGGCTTCTTCATCGCCGTGGAAGGCGGCGACGGCGCGGGGAAGTCGACCCAGGCCGAAACCCTCGCCGAATGGGTGCGCGCCAAGGGACACGAGGTGGTGATCACCCGCGAGCCCGGCGCCACCCCCATGGGCAAGCGGCTGCGGTCCATCCTGCTCGACGTCCAGTCGGCGGGCATCTCGCACCGCGCCGAGGCCCTGCTGTACGCGGCCGACCGCGCGGAACACGTCGACACGGTCGTGCGCCCCGCCCTGGAGCGCGGCGCCGTCGTCATCTCCGACCGCTACATCGACTCGTCCGTGGCCTACCAGGGCGCGGGCCGTGACCTCTCGCCGACCGAGGTCGCCCGGATCTCGCGCTGGGCGACGGGCGGCCTCGTGCCGCACCTGACGCTGCTGCTCGACGTCGCCCCGGAGACCGCGCGGGAACGCTTCACCGAAGCACCGGACCGCCTGGAATCGGAGCCCGCCGAGTTCCACGCGCGCGTGCGCAGCGGTTTCCTCACCCTCGCCGCCGCGGACCCTGCCCGCTATCTCATCGTCGACGCAGGTCAGGAGCCGGAAGCGGTCTCGATGGTGATCCGCCGCCGCCTCGACGCGATGTTGCCGCTCTCCGAAGCCGAGATGCAGGCCCAGGAGGAGGCCCGCAAGGCGGCCGTGGAGGAAGCCAAGCGGCGCGCGGAAGCGGAGGCCGCCCGCAAGGCCGAGGAGGAACGCCAGGAGCGCGAGCGCCAGGAGCGCCTCGCGGCGGAGGAGGCGCGCGTCCAGCGCGAACTGGCCGAGGCTCGCGACCGTGAGGCGGAACGGCAGGCAGCGGAGGCGCAGAAGCGCGCCGAGGACGCCCGCCGGCGCGCCGAGGAAGAGCGCGCGCGGGTGCTCGCAGCGGAGCAGGAGCGCGTCGCCGAGGAAGAGCGCCGCCGTCGGCAGGCCGAAGACGAGGCCAGGGTCCGCGCCGCGGAGCAGGCCCACCGCATGGAGGAGCAGCGCAGGACGGAAGAGGCCCTGCTCCGCGCGGAGCGGGACCGGCGTCCGGAGCAGGGCTCCGGTCCGGCCGGGTCTGCGGGCGAGGAGCGTGCGCCGGGTGCGGACGGTTCCCGGGACGCGGGTGGTCCATCGGCACCGGGCGGGGACGGTGCGTCCGGTACGGCGCCGGGTTCCGGTCCTGGATCGGGCACGGACAGTGGCCCGGCCGCCGGTGGTAACGCGTACGGATCTCCCGATGTCGCGGAGACGGTGCCCACCCCGGTGATGCGCCCGTCGGCTTTCGGCCCCGACGACACGGCCGTACTGCCCCAGACCAGCGCTTCCGGCACCCCGGGCGCGCTGGACGAGACCACCGTGCTCCCGCCGGTGCGCGACGACGGCCCGGCGGACCGTGTGCCGCCCGGCTACTTCCGCGACGAGCAGTCCGCCCAGGACACCGGAGCGCCGGCCGGCACCGGCTCTGGCGCGAACGACGAAACCCACAAGCTCCCCCAGATAGACGCCGAGACGGGCGCCCCGCGCTCCCGCCCTCGCCCCGACTGGGCCGAGGAGACCCCGCTCGACGATCTCCCCACCCTCGCCGACGAACTCCTCGGCGCCCATGAGGACGAGAACGGCCGGGACGGCAGGCGCCGCAGGCGCTGAGGCCCGCGGGGCGGCACGGATGCCGAGGTTCACGGGATGCGTTCGCCCCTCGGGGCGCCATCTCGTGGACCGCAGCGTTGCCGCGTCGCTTGTCGCTTGTCGGCCGGTGGCCGGTGGCCGGCCCGGTGGCTGACGGGCTGACGGTTCAGGACCCTGACCCGACTCGGGTAGGAAAACTGCAGGTCAAGGCCTATCCGAGTCCGATTGTCAGTGCCGTCCTCCACAATGAATGCGGCGATGACGTGCGGTGACGTGATGGATGGATGCAGGTCGGTGACGGATTCCTGCGAGGCTCGGTCGCCGCTACGGCCAGGGTCCGGTACGAAGCGAAGGCGGTGACCCCATGCCCGTATGGGACGACCTGGTGGGCCAGGACCAGGTGAGCGCTCAGCTCGCCGCCGCGGCCAAGGACGCCGACGCGCACGTCACAGCCATAACACAAGGTGCCCCGCCCCCCGAGGCGTCCAGGATGACGCACGCCTGGCTCTTCACCGCCCCGCCGGGCTCCGGCGGTGCCACCGCTGCCCGGGCCTTCGCCGCTGCACTCCAGTGCGTCAGCCCCGACCGCGCGCTCGGCGGTGCCCCTGGCTGCGGATTTTGCGATGGCTGTCACACGGCGCTGATCGGCACCCACGCCGACGTGCAGATCGTCCGTACGGACCTGCTCTCCATCGGTGTCAAGGAGACCCGCGACCTGGTCCGCCGCGCGCAGCTGTCCCCGGCGGTCGGCCGCTGGCAGGTCATCGTCTTGGAGGACGCCGACCGCCTCACGGAAGGCGCGGGAAACGTCCTGCTGAAAGCGGTCGAGGAACCCGCCCCCCGTACCGTCTGGCTGCTCTGCGCGCCCTCTCTGGAGGACGTGCTCCCCACCATCCGCTCCCGCTGCCGGCACCTGAGCCTGCGCACCCCGTCCGTGGCCGCCGTGGCGGACCTGCTCGTCAGGCGGGACGGCGTCGAGCCCTCCGCGGCCGAAGCGGCGTCCCGCGCCGCGCAGGGGCACATCGACCGGGCCCGCCGTCTGGCGACCGACGAGCGCGCCCGCGCCCGCCGCGCCACCGTGCTCAGACTCCCGCTCCGCGTCGACGACGTCGGCGGCTGTCTCAAAGCGGCGCAGGAGCTGATCGACGCGGCGACCGAGGATGCCAAGCAGGCCGCCGAGGAGACGGACGTGAAGGAGACCGAGGAGCTCAAGGCCGCCCTCGGCGCGACACAGGGCGGCCGGATGCCGCGCGGCACGGCGGGCGCGATCAAGGAGCTTGAGGACAGGCAGAAGCGCCGCAGGACCCGCACGCAGCGCGACAGCCTGGACCTGGCCCTGACCGACCTCACCGCCCTCTACCGCGACGTACTCGCCCTCCAGCTGGGCTCCCGGCTCGCCCTGAGCGCCACCGACGTCCAGGACACCCTGGAGCGGCTGGCCCACGCCGCCTCCCCCGAGGCGACTCTCCGCCGCATAGAAGCGATCGCCGCCTGTCGGGAAGCCCTCGACCGCAATGTCGCCCCGCTGCTCGCGGTGGAGGCCATGACATTGGCGCTTCGCGCGGGGTGATGCCCGGGTGGCCGGAGACGACCGCCCGCCCAACCGTCCCCACGCCCAACCGTCCCCACACCAACCGAACAAGAGGCACTCAACGCGATCAATTGCGTGCACAGAGTTAAAATCAGCTGGTGAACACCAGTCGCCGACCCGGCCGCTTCGGCCTGGGTTCCCGCTTCGGTCCTCGCCCCGGTCCCACCGCCGTCACCCCGGCCGCTTCCGGAACCGGACCGCGCCAGGCCCCGCCCGGCTGCCCCCGTCGCGCCGGCCGTCGACGTCCTCGCGACCCCGGTGACGGCGGCGGAGAGCCGGACGCTCGCCGTCCCTTGGCCGTCCGGCGGATGCTGCGCACCGCGGGCATCCTGTCGGCCGTCGCCGGCCTGTTCGTCTCCGGCTGCACATCGGGGACGTCCGCCACCGAGAAGGCGACCGTGGCGCCGTTGCCCGCGTCCACACCGAAGGCTCTGGCGGGCTACTACGGCCAGAAGTTGAGCTGGCACCGGTGCGAGGTTCCTGGCTTCGAATGCGCCACCATGAAGGTCCCGCTGAACTACGGAAAGTCGGGCTCCGGTGACATCAAGCTGGCGGTCGCCCGCAAGAAGGCCACGGGACCCGGCCAACGGATCGGCTCCCTCCTGGTCAACCCGGGTGGCCCGGGCGGCTCGGCGATCGGCTACCTCCAGTCGTACGCGGCGCTCGGCTACCCGCCTGAGGTGCGCGCCCGCTACGACATGGTCGCCGTCGACCCGCGCGGCGTCGCCCACAGCGAGCCCGTGAACTGTCTCGGCGGCAAGCAAATGGACACGTTCACGCAGGCCGACACCACACCGGACGGCAAGGGCGAGCGGGACCGGCTGGTGGCGTCGTACAAGGCGTTCGCGGCGGCCTGCGCGAAGCACTCCGCCAGGATCCTGTCGCATGTCTCGACCGTGGAGGCGGCCCGCGACATGGACGTCCTGCGCGCCGCGCTGGGCGACCGCAAGCTGACGTACGTCGGTGCGTCGTACGGCACATTCCTCGGCGCGACCTACGCGGGCCTGTTTCCGGGCCGGGTGGGCCGCGTCGTCCTGGACGGCGCCATGGACCCGAGCCTGTCGGCCCGTCGGATGAACCTCGACCAGACGGCCGGATTCGAGACCGCCTTCCAGTCCTTCGCCAAGGACTGCGCGAAGCGCCCCGACTGCCCCCTCACCGGCACCGACGACACGGGCACGGCAAGCGACAACAGCACCAGCATCAGCGACGACACGAACACCAGCGCGCCCGCGCGTGACCAGGGCCCGGACGGCAGGGGCCGCCGCAGCGCCACCACCCCGACCGCGGTGGGCAAACGCCTGAAGTCTTTCTTCCGCCAACTGGACCGCGCCCCCATCCCCGCGGACGCTTCGACGCAGGGAACGCCGGGCAGCTCCGCAAGCCCCGGCAACCCCGCGACCGGCCCCGACAAGCTCGCAGCAAGCCCTGAAAGTATGCCAAACAGCAACAAAAACAGCGCAAGTAATGCAAATAGCACGAACAAAAAGAGCGCCAAGCGCATCGAACGCGGACAACGCAGCGGACGCAGGCAGTTGGGTGAGGCCCTGGCGACCACCGGAGTGATCGCCGCCATGTACGACGAAGGCGCGTGGCCGCAGCTGCGCGACGCCCTCACCTCGGCGCTGAAGGACCACGACGGTTCCGCTCTGCTAGCCCTCTCGGACAGCTACTACGAACGTGCGGACGACGGCCGCTACGCCAACCTGATGTCCGCCAACGCCGCCGTGAACTGCCTCGACCTACCCCCCGCCTTCACCGGTCCGGAGCAGGTCAGACAGGCACTGCCTGCCTTCAGGAAGGCATCCCCCGTCTTCGGTGAGGGCCTGGCCTGGGCTTCCCTCTCTTGCGCCTATTGGCCGGTACACGCCACCGGCCGCCCACACCGCATCGAGGCCAAGGGAGCAGCCCCGATCGTCGTCGTCGGCACCGTCCGCGACCCGGCAACTCCCTACCGCTGGGCCCGTTCCCTCGCCGCCCAACTGGACTCCGCCAGACTCCTCACCTACAACGGCGACGGCCACACGGCCTACGGCCGCGGTAGCTCCTGCATTGACTCCACGATCAACCACTACCTCGTCACCGGCACCGCACCGAAGGACGGAAAACGCTGCTCCTGACCCGAGAGCAGCACTCTCCAGCCCTGTACGGAGCACCCCCGGAAACTGTGTAGACTTGGCCGCGCCCCTGATCGCACCATAGTGCGACAGGGCAAGCCGCCTTAGCTCAGATGGCCAGAGCAACGCACTCGTAATGCGTAGGTCTCGGGTTCGAATCCCGAAGGCGGCTCCAGATCAAGCCCAGGTCAGATAGTCCCTGACCTGGGCTTTTTACTATTCCGTGACCTTGCTCTTGTTGGTGCGTCAGTCCACAGGCTCCGTCACGCGTCCCCTGGTGGCCGCCCGGTGGCCAAGCGTGCAAACGGCGTGCAGCGGCGGTGGCGGAGCGCACCGCTGGGTGCGTGTGGACGGTCGTTCGGTCGTTGTTCCATCCCTACAAGTCGTTGCCAGGCGCCGTCGCTTGCAGTTGATCATTGGGGCTTCGGCCGGGTCCAGTAGTCCTGAAGGCGTGCGCCGAGGCGCGGGCAGCGCGAATCCGCATCGTTGCCAGGGTTTCCTCTTCGCGCTCGGCCGCACGGATGAGGCTCGCCTTCGGCCGTGGCGAAATCGCCCGGAGAGTGAAGCGGACCCTCCAGAGCCCCACGCAAGATCGATGCGCCGGTGGCTCGTCCGGGGGCAGCTCGGTGGTCGCCGGGGAGCGTCGTCGGCGGCGTGGGGTGCGCGGAGCGCTTCGGATTGGCCGTCACGAGGGAGGAAGATGGTCACACTGTGCGATCACCGGTTGCCCTCGGCGGTTGTTCATCACATGCCGGAGCCCCGGTCAGATTCCCGCTGACCGGGGCTCCTTCTCGCTTGGATCAGGCGGAGCGTTCTTCCTTGGGCTCGTCGCTCTTGCGCGGCGGCGTCATCCTGGGGCGTCGGGGCGAGGCCGTCGGCTCTGTGTCCTTGACGGCTGCCAGAGGCCTCCGGGCGTGGGGCACGAGCTGCACGACCTTCTCTGCGGCGTCGCGGGCGAGGTCGTCCAGGACCGACTGGTAGGTGTCCCGGGTGATCCGGGTGTCTGAGTGGCCGAGGGTCTCGGAGACCACCTTGATGTCGGTTCCGGCAGCGAGCATCAGCGTTGCTGCGACGTGGCGAAGGTCGTGGAGCCGGATCGGAGGAAGGTCGGCGGCCTCCGCCAGGCGCCCGAAGAGGTCGCTGACTTTGCCGGGATGGAGCAGGGAGCCGTCCTCCTGGGTGAAGATCCGGCCGGTGTCCTGCCAGCCCTCGCCCCACGCCTCCCGTTCCTGCTGCTGGTGGGCTTTGTGGGCCAGGAGGTCTTGGTTGGTCTCTTCGTCGAGGGCGATCAGGCGGATGCCGCTGTCGGTCTTGGGGGCTCCCTCGTGGATCTCCCAGCCGTCCTGGACGAGCTGGGTGGCGATGGCCAGGGAGCGTGCCTTGGCCGAGTGGTCTTCCCAGCGGATGCCGCAGCTTTCGCCGCGTCGGGTGCCACGGAAGGCGATGAGCCGCCAGAGCACGTACAGCCGGTCCTGCGCGACGAAGTCGAGGAATGTTGCGGTCTGTTCGGGGGTCCAGACCATGACCGGCGAGGGCTTCTCGCCGGTCTCCTTCCAGCGCGCGATGCGTTCGTCGCTCCAGATGAGGGCCTTCGGCTTCGTGCCCGGCAGCAGTTCGACATGGGCGGCCGGGTTGAAGGCGGGCATCACCTGCTGGGCGATGGCGACGTTCAGCGCGGCGCGCAGGGTGTCTCGGATGTGCGGCTGGGTGTTGAGGCCCGTAATCCGCCGAAAGGGAGGCATCGCGGCGAGCTGGGCCCGCAGCCAATGGCGTCGGGCGCGGTTCTCGGCACCCTTGTTCGGCGTGGCCTTGAGGTCGTCGCGCACCGCGCGCCGTTGGGCGTTCTGTTCCTGGATTTCGATGTTGCGCTCGTTGATCGCATCGAACATCGAATCGATGTGGTGCACGCGGAGCTTGTCGAGGCGCAGGTGGCCGAGATGCGGCTTCAGGTGGACGCGGATATCGCACTCATAGCGAGCTGTCCCGCCGCGCCGCAGACGCTTGCGTCCCGCCAGCCAGGTGTCAAGCCACTCCGCCACGGTGACCTTGGAGTTCAGGGACTGTCCTGACTTGAAGCGGCGGCGGGTCTCGTCGTAGTCCGGGACCGGAGACTTGTCCTTGACGCAGTTCTCCAGGAGGTCGCTGATCTGGGTCTTGCCCCAGGAGTCGTCCTCCTCGGGAATTGCCATGAGGGCACGGACCTTGTCCAGCTCCTCCTGAGCCTTGGTGGAGGTCTCGAAGCCGCCACGACGGAACCGCCTGCGGCGGCCGTCCTGCGCGGAGTCAAGTTCCTGAGAGGCGGTCCAGGTGCCGTGCCGGCGGGAGGACTTGAGCTTGGGGCAGGAAGCGCCGTACTCCTTCTTGGTCTTCGGGTCGGTGCACCGGCATCGTCGTATGAGGTTGCCGTTCTTCACTCGCTGTCCTCCCAGTGGGTCAGTGTTTCGGGCTGGTCGACGAAGGCCAGCTCGTCTGGCAGAGCCGGAGGTGCCAGGTCGCGGTCGCGCATCCGGTCGCGGAACGCACGCAGTTCCTGGCAGTCCTCAAACGCGTGCTCCTCGTAGCTCTCGGCGCGCTGGAGGAGTGTGGCTCTGCGGGCCCGGTCCAGGGTGGTGCTGGCCGCCCGTCGCCTTTCCCTGGCGAGGGCATAGGAGGACATCGCGGCAGCCACCAGATCACCGTGCTGACGGAAGACGTCGAGGACGTCCCGTGCGGAACCTTCGAGAGCGGGCTCGTCCAAGGGCGACTCGCCGGTGAACCACGCGACTGCGTCCCAGGTGGACACTTCGCGGCCCGGGAGGACCTCGACCGTGGCCGAGGACCCAAGCGGGAAGAGAAGAGTTACCGGCGGAACGCCCAGGACGTCAGCCAGCACGACGACATCCGCCACGGTGATGCTTGCCTTGCGCCCGGACTCCAGATTCTTCATGGAGTGCTCGGTGAACTCCGGCAAGCCGCGGTCGGCACAACCTTGGGCGACCTCCGCCATGGTGAGGCCGGCGGCTTTGCGCGAATCCCGCAATCGATGGGCGATCCGACTGGTGAACGTTGTCGGCCATTGCTCAGGTGTCATAGCAACACGTTAGGCAGATAAAAAGTGCTACCGCAACTGCGTGATACACATATTGTTCCACTGGCACACGAGAAATTCGCAGGAGGGCGCCATGGCGGTATCCCGCTCGACCCGTGAGGTGCGAGGACTGACGGGCGACGAGCTACTTGCCCTTCCTGCCGTGATCGACCTCGACACCTCGAACCGAGCGCTGATGATCGGACGATCCACGGGATATGGACTCGCCAAGCAGGGGGAGTACCCGGTCAGGGTGCTGCGCCTCGGTAATGCCTACCGGGTGGTGACGGCTGACCTGCTGAAGTTGCTGGGCTTGGAGCGCCAGCACGCAGGCGGCGATCAGGGTGACAACGGAAACGAGGGTCACGGGCTTGTCGCCTAGAGACGTCAACCGAACAGGGGGCTGACCTTGCGAGGCTGTGATCCGGGATTGGCGAGTTCAGCATCCGTGCGCAATCGGGCTCGCACGCCTGTGCGCCCTGCCGCTGAGGTGGCGACACTGCCAGGGTGACGGGATGGGCAAACGTCACAAACACCATCAGCGCGGGATCGGATCGCTGCCGCCCGCTGCCGGGACGTCGCCGCAGGACACGGCCGTAGCCGTCCGCAAGGGGCTGGCAAATCGGGTCATCCGGGAGCTTGCGGACTGGAGAACCTGGGAGGCGTACCGCGAGCGGTATCTGTGGTCGGAGTACAACGACGGCATCACTGATCCGGACCCGTGCGAGCTGCGCCTGGTCGACATGGTGGCGCCCATCCCCCTCCAGGACCCAAAGGTGATCGCCATGCTGCAGGAGCTTGGTGAATACGCTGCCGAATACGCCGCAGGAGATCCATCTGGTGCGAACGTGGTGGCCGTCTATGACTCGTGGGCACCTCGGCAGCCGAAGCGCGTGGTACGGATCCAGGGCGGCTGGTGGAGCCTGATTACGCGGTACCCGCGTATCAGCCTGACCGAGGAAGGGCCCGCGGTGGTCCTCATGGACGGTGTGACCGGCGCACACGACGTCAGTACCGCACCGATCCTGCCGAAGCATCTAGAGACGATCACGGCTGCTGCTCCGGAACGAGGTCGGCGTGTTCCAGAGGATCCGAACGCCCGGTTCATGTGAGGTTCGGGCGGTTCAGCACGCTCGGGTTGCCACATCAGATGGTGTGCTTGCCAATGGGAGCGCTCAATCACGCCTAAAGGTGTCGACGACGTGGCCCCGAAGACGCCTCTGCGCGTGTGCGGCTCGCCGCAGAGTGGCGCTGATACTGGGGCAGCCCTGCATTGAGCGGCCATTCTTGTTGCGCCATCCTCAGAGCCGTTGAGGCGCCATGCCCCGTCGGCGACCACGGTGGCAAGATCGCGAAGAGGAACTGCGGAGGTGTTCCCCCTTCCGTTCTCAGGTAGGAGAAACACCCCGACTTCATGCGCGATGGGTACCCGCGGGCTACGCGATGTCGGTCGTACTGGACTGTACGAAGCCGACCAGCGCCGACCAGGCGGACTTGGTGACAACCAGGGCAGGGCCCTGCTCGACCTTGGAGTCGCGTATGCCGACTTGGCCGGTCAGATTCGCGATCTCCACGCAGGAGCCCCCGGAGTCGTTGCTGTAGGAGGACTTGAACCAGACGGTCTCTTCGGCCACGTCGGTGGCCGCTGCATGTGCGTTGATGGCTATTTCCACTCTCGTGCTAGTTGTTGAAGAAAGCCGTCCGTACGGGCCGGCGGCAGGGCGCTGTCGCGCATGGCGTCGAAGCGCCGGGCGTTCCGCTGCACATCCCGCCGATCATCCGTGACGCTGATCGTGTTCCACATGTCCGACTGGACGATGGGGTCGAGCGCGTCTGAGAAGTCGAGCAGGGTGAAGTTGCTCTCGGAACGGTAAGTGACGACGTCATGCGTCAGGATCTGGACCGTGACGTTCTCCAGGCGGCTGAGGTCGACGATCTCGGCGTACTGCTCGTGCATGACCTCAGGGCCGCCGACCATGCGCCGCACCGCCGTCTCATCCATGATGACGCGCAGTTCGAGGGGGTTCTCCGACCTGGTGATCAGCTCCTTCCGTTCCAGTCGCAGGCGTACGTTCTGCTCGATGTATTCGGTAGTCGTTTCGTCGACGGGCTTGGCGATCTGGTAGAGCGCCGTGGCGTAGCCCTCTGTCTGAAGGAGCCCGAAGACGAAGTTCGGCTGGTAGGCGCGCATGACCGTGGCGTCCTGTTCCAACCCGCGGTAGGTCGGCATCTTCGACGGCATGTACGCCTTGTACGGGGTCCAGGGCTCCTTGCTCAGTGACTCGCGGTGGAGCTGTAGCAGGGTCTCCCGGTCTCCTTTCGGGAGGTCAATGTCGTAGTAGTCCAGGAGAGCTTCGAGATCACTCACCCGTGGGAGGTCGTTCTCTCCTTGCTCGACACGCGCCAGCTTCGTGTGCGAGAACCCCAGTTCTGCAGCCACTTTCTGCAGCGTCTCGCCCCGCTTCTCCCTGAGCTGCTTCAGCTCCTTGCCCAACTCCCGGCGTCGGAACGTCGCTCCGCGCTTCGCTGCCACCTTGTCGTCCTTTCGCGTTCGAGCCTGTGGGTCTTCAGCAGGACCCCTGTCGGTGCTCGCTGCGGGGTGTGTGGGGCGTCGACGTGTGCCGTGCCCCTGAGTGTGACACCCCCTGTCCCCCCTCGCACAAGACCTTGTTGGTGCTCCGGCATTTGCCAATTTTCATGCATCTGCCGTTGAGATTGCACAGTAAGTAGCACATGCATGACAGTAGTTGGGCCACCGACGATCGGTTCTTGGAAGAGGAGCGGGCGGTCGAGTGGTTCAGCCGGCGGTACCTGCTGCGCTGCTGCGGCGACGGCAGCGAATCGTTCTTCACAGCAGTGCAGTGGGGCCCCGGTCGACTCCCGTACTACCTACTGTGACAGGTGTCGGACCATGATGAAGCCCACCCAGCGATCGGAAGCCGATTCTGCTCGTTGGCCCGCGTGTGCCGGCCTCGATGACAGCGTCCATGTCCTCAAGGCTTCATCCGGTGCAATACGCTCGGTCGACGGACCGACAGCTCGCCAGGATGCCTCTCGTTCGTACGCACGCCCCGAGGTGTTCGGGTACTGGGCTGGGCTCACTGCGTTCACCGAGGACGAGCATGGCTCTGCCCAGGCCTTCCAACTCGGCGGGGCAGTTGCTGTCACGGGCGCGAGGTCCCTGGCCTGGTTGCGCATCCGAGTCCGCCGCGCTGGGTGGCGGATGGGGGAAATCTCGGCGGCGGCGGCCTTCGAGTGGCTTCGCGACCGTACCGCTATGCGCGAGGCGCTTACGACGGTGGCGAACATGCAGATGTATGTGCATGTGTTCACCGAAGAAGGAGTGCAGTACGAACTCAGTCTGCGCCCCGTCTTCCGGCCTCGGCTGGAACGCGATGCGCCCAGGAGCGAGCCGGCAGCCGTCGTCTCACTGCACGCGAGGCGATCGGCATGACGCTTCCACAGGTCTACTGGTGCCACGTGGACTACTCCGGTCCACTTCAAGGCCCGTCACCTTCCGGCATGGTCACCCCGTATCCGGGGAGAGCCCTTTCGTGGATGAGATCGTCAGTACGGACTGTATCGACGATCCTGGGTCGCGCAGCCTTTTGTATCACGTGGGCTTGGCTCGGTGATCACGAAGGAACTGGAGTAGCTATCCGGGACCTGCGCAGTGGAAACCGGTATCAGTTCGACCTGGAATGTAGCGGATCTCGTTGGACCTGGGTCGCGTCGCCGGTCTACGAGTTGCCCATGGCAGGGGCAGCGGATTCTCAACCTCACGGCTGACCACAGCCGTCTGCTCTCCGATCCTGCCCAAATGAAGTCTTGTTGCGGTATGCCGCTTGCTTTGAATGGGAACTTGCATGACGGTCACAAGTATCCGGGTCGAAGTTCGTCAGGGCGGTGCCCAGACAGATGCTGACGCCGTCCCGCCTGAAGATTCGGAGATGGCACGAGATCTTCTTGACTGCGCAGAAAGAGTACGGCGATGGTGCGTACCTGTAGGGAAGCTGGCTCAGGCGACGGCAGCGGAGCTGGCCGCCATGCAAAAAGTGAATCGTGGCAACACTGAAATACTCCGACGCATCGTGCTTGAACATGGTTGGCCTGATCGCACCCTGGTGGGAGAGTCAGCGGCCGAGGCTGCGCTGGCGATTGCCATACACGCTGATGAGAAACCGAACTTTCAGAAGATGCTGCTGAGGCTGGTCACCGACGCAGTTCGGCAGGGGGAAGTCGCGCCAGCGCAGTGGGCCCACCTCTATGACCGATGCTGCATTCACCAGGGACGCCCGCAGGTCTACGGCACCCAGTCCCAGTACGGGCCGCACGGAATTCAGCCCTATCCGATCGCCGAGCCCGATGGACTCGACCGTCGGCGCGCAGAGGTGGGCCTGCCTCCTCACAGAACTCACTCATTCGGTTCAACCCGTCAGGCTGCCACTTGTATGTCCTGACCAGGCTGGGGGTCGACATTTCAGGTGGCAAGGTCCCGGCGCGAGGGCAGCTGGCTCCGAGGCTGTCTGCCCCGTCAGCCCGGAGCGGGGTCACCCGCGCCGGGACCGCTCCCTCCTAAGGGCAGCAAGTGCCGCGGTGGCTCGCTGTCAGCTATAGATTTCGCTCGATTCAGAGGAACAGGGCATGGGAAATTGCGGTCGGACTGAGGAGGCTTCTCGGTTAGGATTTTGCACCGAGTACGCTGTCCAAGTATTCCTGGACACTTCCGAAAAGTCCGTAGGGTACGTAGCTTGGGATATCTGCAAGGGTTACCCACGCAAGCTCGACCAACTCTTCGTCATCCGCTACGTAAGCGGTCCCCGATTCGATAGTGCACGCGACGTAGGACATGCGTCGACCAGTCTTGGGATGTACGCGTTCGCCAAGTACCTTGACGGCATTCACTTCCAGGCCCACCTCTTCGCGTGTCTCCCGGATGGCGGCCTGCTCTGCCGTTTCGTTTGGTTCGATCTCGCCCGCAGGAAACTGCCAGGAGAGCTGGCCTTCGGAGACCCGGCGACGCACCATAAGAACTTGATTGCCCAGGGTGATGATCGCTGCGGAAATTCCGGGGCGTTCCTTCGCTTCCTGTTCGGTCATGTGTTTTCCTCCAGTAATTTTAGAATCGGTTCGTGGATATTCTCGGGCGGGATGAATCGGGGTAGTTCTTTGGTTGGCACCCATGCGACGGACTGGTTCTCTACGATGTCCTTGTTCGTTGCATCCCCCGCGAGGAATTCGCACAGGAAGTACACGCAGTGGACGCCTGTCACTGGGTGGATGCGCTGGCCGAGGCTCCGTCGGACGGCGCAGTGCACTCCGGTCTCGTCCAGGGTCTCGCGAACAGCTGCGGTCTCCGCTTTGACGCCGGGCTTTATGACGCCGGCAGGGAACTGCCAGCTGATGCCTGACCCGTCGTCACCGCGGCGGCAGACGAGGAGAACGCGTCCGTCATGGATGAGTACCACGATCGCGACCCGTAGTGGTTGCGCCTGGACACCGGATGACCCCTGGCCGCTACGGGCGGGATTGGTGTTCAACAACAGGGCGAATCGCTGGCGCACCGCAGCGGACGCGCGCTCGAAGACGGAGTCGAGCAGTTGCTGCATCTCTGGGCGAGGGGTTACATCGGAGTCGGAGTGCCAGGTGGCGACCGTCCGCGTCGAGATGCCCAGGAGATCCGCGAACGCTTCGTTGGTGAGGCGGAGTGCCGCCTGGAGCTTGCAGGCGTGGCGGCCAGTCCAGACGTCGATCACTTCCATCGTGGCTCCCGAATCGTGTCGGCCTGCATGCATGATCCATGGCCCGTAGCTGCATGCCTGGTGCACTGGCAGTTCATGGCACTGCGACTCATGTAGCGGTTGACTCTGAAGTGTTCCGCTGCACGGCAGCATCACTGGTCAACCCGCGGCCTGTGCTCAGGCGGTGTACGCGCTCCTGAGCATTCCAGACACGGGTGTGGGTTTGGCTGAGTTGGACAGCGTCGTGCAGCTCTTGTCCTGAAGTGCATCCCTGGAGGACGCATTTCCCCGAGCCGCTGCCCAGATCTGACGTCACGCTCTCAGGTCTCGGGCGGCCGAAGGCCCGCGCCTGTTTTCATCCCCCGGGGCAGGCGCGGGCCGACAACCCACCGAGAAGCTGGAGGAGCTAGGCGTGGTCGTCGGCCGGTGCGAAGGAAGAGCTGGTGGTGCCACCTCGACTGATCTGCCCTCGTGGCCGTCTCCCGGGTTGGAAGTCATGGACGAGGCCACGGGACGGGAAGCGGTGGTGCAGGAGCTCGATGAGATGGCCTGGACTCGGCCGCCGTCGCAGTGCGTGTGGCTGCGTCCGCGGGGTGGAGGGCGTGAGTGGACGGCCGTGGTCACCGATCTCCGGCCGCCGGATCCGAAGACGGACCACCTTGCGAGATCTGAGGCTTTGAGGGACCTACTACTGAATGAGTGAGGGGGAAGAGTGCGGGCGTGCGGCGACGGGCCGGAGACAACCGACCGTGCCGGCGGGGCCCGGCCGAGATCACAAACCGCCGATATTCAAATACGTGTGCGAGGGGGATGGTGGGGGCTAGGAGACACCCGCGGCAGTGTCCCATCGCGTGAAGCAACCGGCCGCTGTGGCGCAGGTAACCTCGGTTTGACGCGCTGAAACCTTGTCATATCACGCGCGGAAGAGCTGAAAGGGAACTTATGCCGCCCGAGCAGGATCAGACGGTGGAGCGCACGCTTGTGCTCCTCAAGCCAGACGCCGTGGTACGCGGCTTCGCCGGGAAGATCATCACCCGGTTCGAGGACGCGGCTCTCAAGATCGTCGGAGTCAAGATGAAGCAGATGGACGCCGAGTTCACCCGGCGCCACTACTTCGACCTCGAAGAGCGGCTGGGTGCCCAGGTCTATGAGGTCACCTCGCGCTTCATGCAGCAGGGGCCCGTCATTGCCCTGGTACTCGAAGGCTTCGACGCCATTGCCACCGTTCGCAAGATCGTAGGCAGCACGTACCCCAATGAGGCTCCGGCCGGCACGATCCGCGGCGACCTCTCGCACTACAGCAGGGGAGCCAGTGACGTGAGCGGAAAGGCGGTGGCGAATCTCGTGCACGCCTCCGGTAACAGGGAGGAAGCTCAGCAGGAGGTGGAGCTGTGGTTCGACAAGGACGAACTGCAGGACTACCGCACGCTCGCCGAGATCTTCACCTACTGACATGACGACGTCACCTCTGGCGCTTCGACGCGTTGAGCACCACCTGGCACCACTGTTAGAGAAGAGGGCACGATGACCGACCAGACCCGCGTAGCTTCCGCCACGGAACTGGAAGCAACCTTCCAGCAGGAACTGGCGACAGACCGGTGGGCCGCCGCAGAGAGCGCGTTCGCCCTCGCCACTCGGCACAAGGAAGACGGCAACTGGGATAAGTCCCGCGAGTGGGTGAAGCAGTGCCTCCAACTCCTGGACGGACTCCCCGCCGACACGCTGGATCAGGTGGCCACCACCCGCACTTCCATCGGCGGTGTCTCACTTCCGAATTACCTGCATGAGGGCGTTGTCCGCGAACGATTCGGCGAACTCGTCTGACACCTTCCTGCCTGTAAGGCAGACGCGGCGGTGCGAGGTGCGTTGAGCGCACCGCCGCTACTTCCCACAACCCCATACAGCACACCAACCGGACCAGCAGGCCCCGCCTTCGCGGGTTCGGGCGGATCAGTCATGCCTGAAGAAGGGACGAACCCTTGCCGATCGAGATCGAGATGCGCGCTCGCTTCGACGAACAGACCCACGAACGCTTGGCCGACCGGCTGAAGAGCGAAGGTACCGACCTAGGCCGCGATGACAAGCACATCTACTTCTATGTCCTTCAGGACAAGCTCCTGAAGGTCACCGACAACATCGCTGCCGGGACGGCGAAGATCACGCTGAAGGACAGCAAGATCGGCCATGGAGCTGCCTTCCCTGAGACAGAGATCGCCATCGCCCCGGCGGATGTCCCCGCCGCGGTGCGGATCTTCAATTCCCTCGGATTCGAACCTCAGATGCACCAGGCCTTCAACCGGCGTCACAACTATCGCTTCCGCGGCGTGGATATCGCCATCAAGTGGAGCGAGGCGTGGGGGCATCATGCCGAATTTGAGGTACTGCTCGACGACGGCGCAGGCGACGCCGAGTGTGAGGAGGCTGGCGAGCGGATCACCGCGGTGGCCCGGGAGCTGGACATCACTCTGATGACCGAGCAGGAACTCGCCGAATTCACCGCGGCCTTTGAGGCCACCCAGCAGGAACCGGATAACGGCCCTATTCGGAGCGAATCGCAGACTTGATCGAACTTCACGACAACCATGAAGGGAGCAGTCCGATGCTTACCACACCATCGACCCACAGCCTGGTTGAGCTGGCAAGACGTAAGAAGCTGCCGCGTCACCAATACATCGACCACGCCACCCTGATGTGGATCGAGGAGAACCGGCCAGAGTTTCAAGACTACGAAGTTCCAGAGCTGTCCGATATATCTCAGGACCTGTTGCACAGGTCGGCTATACCGGCTAATTGGTTGACTGGTCCGGAACGTATCGATGCGTTGCACGGTATCCGTCACTCGATGCGCACCGCTGCCTTCGCCGCTCTTCTCGCCGAGGCTACCGGTCTGGCCGAAAACGATACGGTCACACTTGTCATTGCGGCGGCACTGCACGATTGCCGTCGTTGGCACGACAAAGATGATCGCGACCACGGCGCGAGATCGGCCTTCTGGCTCGAAAAGAATGCTGCGAGCGTCTGGGGACACTTCAACAAAGAGGCCGACGCGCACGATATTCGTGCCGCCGTGTTCGCAGTGTTCGCTCATGACATCTCCTACGAGAAGTTCTCCATGAGTAGCGAAAGCCCAAGAGTCCGCCAGATCGTAGATCTCCTCAAAGCCGCTGACGCTCTCGACCGGTACCAGCAGCCAAAACTGTCATGGTGGCCAGATAGTTCCTTCGTCCATGCGCCAGCGTTCGATGCGCTGCGTCCTGTGGCCTTTGAGCTAGTGGTGTCTTCTGAGGCGGCCCACCTTGCCGGATGTACCAGTACCGAAGCCGTAAGCAATGCACTGAAACAGCAGGGGTTAGTCAACTGATGGAAGCTCTCATCGGGTATCAGGGATGGGCTGACGCTCACGTTTTCTACGACTCCCCACTGACCTCCAGCTTCGCCAACCACGCCGATCCCCTGGAGCAAAAGTCCGCTGCCTGGGAAATGCGATTGGCAAACGAAACACCCAACGGCTCCTTACTGCGCAAGAATGCTCTGTTTGACTCCCTGAGTGGAGATGGGCCGCTGTACCTGCTGCACGTCACTCATGCTCTCGAAGAGATCAGCGAACACGGCTTCCTGTACCCATCTGGAGGGTGCTTGGTCGGCAGCATCTACTGCGCTCCACTGACCCTCGACGGTGACAGATTCCGGATGCATAATCTGGGCGAGTATGTGCTCAATAGGGAAGCGCCGGCCTTCACTGCCAAGATTGGGAGTGGCCGTACACCGACGCCACTGATCTTCGAGATCGCTCGCCCGCCTCGCTCCTATCAGGGTCTCGCGGGCATCGACTACCTGCGAATGGGATCAATACACCTCGGCATCTTCAAACACCTCGAATACCTCCTGTCGAACGCCGAGCGGTATGAGCTGAGTGAGATCGTAGTCTCGCGGGCTAAAAACTCTGCGGCATTCCTCGCACTCGCATCGGCAGTGGCTCTCGAAGACGCCGCTGTAAGCCCTGTGGCTTTTCTGGAGTTGCTTGACTCCACGATCCCGCGCCTTCCGATCCTTGGCTATCTGTACTTCGAAGCGTTGGCTGAATACATGATGCTCCACTCGGCCAGCGAGCAAACCAAGCAGTTTGCGGACCGTGGTGAGCTCAATAACTGGCTCTACAAAGAACTGCTCTTTGCCGCCTTCCCCCATATGGCGGGGAAATTCGATCTGTCGAAATTTCGTCCTCCTGTGAGGGATCTCAAGAGGCTTCTGGGTAGAGTGGATAGCAGCATTGATGCTGCTCATGCTGCTGCCTATCTCCGCGACCGGATCAGTCATCTCACCGTAACGAGGCTCTTCACACCTGGGCAGATCCCAGAGGTCTGGCGCCACACGCGCTGGGAATTTGACGATCTCGCCGTCCAACTCGCTCCGCTCCTCGGTCACCTGATCCACCGGGAGCTGAGGACGTTTGGCCGCTACCCCGACTTCTACTTCTACTTCGACCAGCACAAGGCACTCCAGGCCTGGAACTACTGGAACCACCTGGGTGTTTTCACTCCCTTCAACGGGACGATTCCCAAGGGAGAGGTCGGAATAAATCCCGCCTATCCTGAGCTGGAGTGCAACATCTGGCTTGCGGAGCAAGACGGAAACAGTTACGTGCGCCCTGTCGAAAAGCTGAATCTGGCCATCGCTCCGCGTCTGGTCGACATCAAGTACACGCTGATGCGCAACAACAAATGGTCGACAGAAGACGCCCCGTCAAAGTAATCACCTATCGGGAGCAAAATGTCCTTGCATAACTCCGCGCCCTCGCTTGATCTCCTTGCCGAGGAGATCGGTGCAGTCCTGACGGCCCCATCCACCGGTCATGGCCTTGCTCGCACATTGCGTGCAGCGATGAAAGAGATCGAGGTCAGCCGTTACCACCAGGCCAGCAGTCGGGCTTGGCCGCAAGGGCGCATCGATGACGCACCCGAGAAGGTGCAGATCGGTGGGGGAAGGCACCGCATCGACGGTTTCTACAACATAGATGCTGTGCCACCTGCGGATCTACTGTGGGATGTGCGCGAGGGAATACCACTGAAGGACTCCAGCGTGCGTGTCATCTTTTCAGAACACTTCCTGGAGCACATCGACTATCCCAACTCAGTGAAGCAGTACGTAAGAGAGGCCAGCCGTGTGCTCGCCCCTGGAGGCCAGATCATCACGGGCGTACCTGACGCGGCTTTCGTCCTGAGCAAGTATCCCGACAGTCCTGCGCTCGGCAAGGAGATGGTTGAACGTTGGTACTCGAAGCGGAACTGCCTGGGGGATATCGAGACGTACATTGACCTGGTGAACTACGTTTTCCGCGACCAGGACGACGATCCTAAGTACACCCCGCATTATTGGGCCTACGACCAGCAGAAACTTGTCCAGCTTTTCTCTGACACGGGATTCTGCTCCGTGGAGCCGTGGGAATTCGACGAGACCTTGGCGAACCCCAAACGGAAGTGGGGCAGCGTCTATGTGATCGCAACGAAATAAGTGAGAGCTCCGGACAGTGAGCCGCTCCAGATGAGGAATTACTCCCCTTGGGGTATGGCAGCCACCGGACCGAACAGGTTCGGGCCGTCCTCTCTTCTCATCCAAGTTCCGATTTCATGCCGGGAGACACGTGCGGAAACAAGTGGCTGTGTCACTTTTCGTGGATGTCGTTTCGACGCGAGTTCGTGTCCGTTGACATCGAACCCAGTCGTTTTGCCATCGAACCGGGTCGTGCCGTATCCGGCATGCCCAGAACCACGAAACAAACGAGGGACGACGGCAAGCCGTCGGCCCTCTGGTCAGCTATCCCACAGCACAGCACCGACGTGCAGCTCATCAGCCGCCGAGAGTCCCCATGCACGTCATGCACCGACTCGTCGCCCGCAACTGCGTGTTCCCTCCAGTGGCGATGGCTGGGCTGCTTTCGCTGATACGGCCCCAACCCCCGGGGGACGGATCGAGAATCCAACCCCACCTCGGGGGCCGGACCTCGTCTTCCGTCATGTGATCGCAGGCGCCTGGAACGTGCGCCTTACCATTCTGTTTGATCAAGATGGCGTTGCCGGGGAACCGCCGCCACTCCTGTTGAACACGCCTTTCCTCCGGGTGCGCCTTGGGCACGCTGCCATCAGGAGGACAGGCGCAACCCATGCCGATGATGTTGTCGCATCGCTCGCAGCGCACCTCTTTCATGTGAACAAGTGTCCCATCCGAGAGTGCGCAACTCACGCGTAACGGCATGGCGGCGGTGTCCATTGCGGCGGCACCAAGAAGATCACCGTTAGTCGACTGGGCTGGATGGCACAGCGGCTGGCTTCGCTGACAACGGACAGTTCGGGAGTCACTCGCGACGCTCTCGCATGATCAATGCCGGTGAGAAGTGATGTCACTTCCGCCCTTGGTGGCCGTGGTCGGTGCCGCTTTGTGGTGGGCGAGTGGCGCGTGGGGGTCGGTGCCGTGCGGGAGGTGGTCGGTGTGAACGGTGGCGGCGCTCAGGCGGGGGATCGCGTGGATGAGGGCGTGTTCTGCGGCGACGGCGCGTTCGTGGGCGGCGATGACGGTCAGGTGGGGGTCGACGACGATGTCGGCTTCGGCGCGAAGCGTGTGACCGATCCAGCGCATGCGGATCTGGCCGACGTCCAGGACGCCGTCGACGTCGTGGAGGGCGCCTTCGGCGGTGTCGACCAGTTCGGGGTCGACGGCGTCCATCAGGCGGCGGTAGACCTCGCGGGCGGCATCGCGCAGCACCATCAGGATCGCGACGGTGATGAGCAGTCCGACGACGGGATCGGCCCAGCGCCAGCCGATCGCGGCACCTCCGGCGCCGAGGAGGACGGCGAGTGAGGTGAAGCCGTCGGTGCGGGCGTGCAGGCCGTCGGCGACCAGGGCGGCGGAGCCGATGCGGCGTCCGGTGCGGATGCGGTAGCGGGCCACCCATTCGTTGCCGGCGAACCCGGCCAGCGCCGCGATCGCGACGGCCCACAGATGCGTGATGTCACGCGGATTGAGGAGCCGGTCGACGGCCTCGTAGGCGGCCAGGGCTGAGGATGCGGCGATGGTCAGCACGATGGCGATGCCGGCCAGGTCCTCGGCTCGGCCGTAGCCGTAGGTGTAGCGGCGGTTCGCCGCCCTGCGGCCCACCACGAACGCGCATCCACCTGATGCAGGGCGCCACGCCCACGGACTCGGAGAGTGTTGTTCTCACTGACCAGCTCGGCGGGATCCTGGTCCTCGTGGACGAGCAGCCGGTAGCCGCTGAACCGGAGCAACCAGGCCAGTGACTCTTCCAGCAAGTAGCCCCTCAACGAAGAGTCCTTGAGCACCCTGACACCCTCTCTCCAAGCCGATCAGGCGCAGCCAGACGTGAGCATCTCACGCAGCATGAGCGTGGGGGAGCAATCAGGTCAGGGCTGATGGACTACAAACGCGAATGGGCGGCTGGTGCACCGAGAAACCGATGCTCGTCCGCCTTCCTCTTGTGTCAGGCTGCTCTACCTTCTTGATCGGGTTGATCGAGCCATTCGTAGGGTTGGGTGTCCGCGTACTCCCTGAAGTGCTCAGCCAAGTACAGATAAACGTGCTCAGCTCTCAGGCAACTTCGGTCTCGCGCTCGATGGCGGCAAGTCGGTTCTTCAGCCGGTAACTGGGGCCGTTGATCGCGATGACATCGCAGTGGTGCAGGAGGCGGTCGAGGATCGCGGTGGCGAGGACTTCGTCGCCGAAGACCTGGCCCCATTCACTGAAGGTCTTGTTCGAGGTCAGGATGATCGAGCCCTTCTCGTAACGCTTGGAGATCACCTGGAAGACCAGGTTCGCCTCAGCGCGTTCGAGGGGCTGGTAGCCGACCTCGTCGACGACGAGAACGCTGGGCCGCAGGTAGGAACGGAGCTTGCTGGTCAGCCGGCCCGCGGCTTCGGCGGTCTTCAGCTGACGGACCATGTCGTCGAGCGTGGTGAAGTAGATCGAGAACCCGGCCCGGCAGGCCGCGACGGCCAGGGCGACGGCAAGGTGTGTCTTGCCTACTCCAGGCGGGCCCAGAAGAGCTGCATTGGCCTTCGCCTCGATGAACGAGAGGGTGGCCAGGTCCTTGACCTTGCGTGGGTCGAGTTCGGGCTGGAAGGAGAAATCGTAGTCGTCCAGCGTCTTGTGGTGCGGCAGCTTCGACAGTCGCAGGCCCTGCCGGAAACGCCGGTCATCGCGGACCGCAAGCTCTTCAGCCAGGACCAGGTCAAGGAAGTCGAGGTAGCCGAGCTTGCCCTCCTCGGCCCGCTCGGCGTACTGGTTCAGGCTCTCGGCCAGGTGGGGCAGGCCGAGCTTGGCGGCCGTGCTGCGGATGCGGGCGGTGACCAGCTGGCTCAACGGGCTTCCCTCGTCGTCGAATTGGTGGTGAAGGGGCGGGTGCCGGTCAGCTCGTCATAGACCGACAACGGACGCCGGCTGACCTCGATGCGGCTGGCGGCGGACCGGTTCAGCAGGGCCTTGAGCGGTCCGGCCTCCTCGCCCATGGCGTCTCGGTGGCGGGGCCGGGGCATCACGTCGCCGGTGGTGACGCGCCGGTTGTCGCCCTTGGGCAGGCCGTCCCAGTGCCTGTCGTCGACGATGCGGGCACCGCGGCCAACAGCCCGCGGGTGGACGGCCAGGAGGGTCTCGCCGTTGGCATCGGCGATGGTGGAGTGCAGGCTGATCTGCGACTTTGTGGCCCGGATCTCGACCAGCTGACGGGCGCGGACCTTGCGGGCCGGCACCGAGTAGAGGTTCGCGTCGAAGGCGACCAGGCAATCCTTGCCGACGTGCCGCAGATGCCGCTGAGCGACCGCATACGGTGTCCTGGGCAGCGGCCGCAAGGTCATGTGGTCACGGACGGCACGGTGCCCGATGACCTCGCCGTGGGTGCCGTGGACCTTCGCCCGCCGCATCGGCACCCAGGCGGTGAACGCGGCGTCCATCTCCTCGATTGAAGAGAACGCCCGGCCCGCCAGAACATGGTCGCGGACGATCAGGACTTGGCGCTCGACCCGTCCTTTCCCGGTCGGGCGGTAGGCGGCCAGGACGTCGATGTCGAAGTCGTAGTGCCCGGCGAAGGCCACCGCTTCCGGATGCAGCGGAACCGCCTCACCAGGAGCGACGTGGCGACGGACAACCGTCTTGGTGCGGTCGTAGACGATCGTCATCGGCACTCCACCGAAGTGTTCGAACCCGCGGCGATGGCAGTCGAAGAACGTCGTCAGGTCCTGGCTGGTGGTGAAGCAGCAGAACGGGTCGCGCGAGTAGGACAAGGTCATGTGGAACGAGTAGACCTTCGGGATCCCGACATGGGCGAGGATCTTGCCCTCGTCGCCCCAGTCGACCTGTGCCTGAGCACCGGGGACGACCTCGAACCGGCGGTGCAGACCGGCGAGTTCGCCGGGGCTGATGCCCAGTTCGTCCGCGATCCGGGGCCGGGCTTCCTGCAGGTAGATCTTCACGCGCTGGTAGTTGCCGGTGAAGCCGTACTCCTTGGCCAGGCGCTCGTGGACCACCGCCCCTTTGATGAGGATCTCGGCCCGCAGCATCGCGTCGATCAGCGGCGCGACCTCGTCCACCACCCGAGCCTTCGGCTTCCCGTTCGGCGCCCGCTCCGGCGGCGCGATCGGTGCCTGCCCCGACAGGTACTTGCTGACCGTGCGACGGTTCAGCCCGGTCGCCTTGGCGATCTCCGACAGGCTCATCGCTCCGGACTCGTGGAGGCCGCGAAAACGCCTCAACTCCAGCCAGCGATGCGGGTCCAGAACCACTGTCAGCCGCCTCTCTGCCACCCCGAAGACACAGGAGCAGACTGCCGAGGCGCCGACCTCACCGCATCAAGAACTGAGCACGTTCATCCGTACGCGGCTGTGTACGTTCACGTGTACGCCGACAGGTTGGGTCGCCCAGGGGTGCTGGGTGTGGCTATCAGGCTGCTGCCGTCTCATGGCTCTCGAGGCTTTGCCGTCCGGCACCCCACGACGACTCGGCCGCCGATTAGGAAGTGCGAACAAGTCGCTGTGTAGAGCAATGCCGGCGAGGTCGTCCGTGGCGCGGAGAGAACGAACACACACGTCAGGAGCATGATGAGCCGGATATGGGTGGGGATCGACAGCGGCAAGGGGCACCATCACGGCCTCGCCCTGGACGCGGACGGCGAGACGCTGTTGTCGCGGCGGGTAGCCAACGACGAGCCCGAGCTGCTGAAGCTGATCGGGGATGTCCTGGATCTGGCCGATGGCCGCGAGGTCACCTGGGCGATCGACATGACCGGAGGGGAGCCCGCGCTGCTGCTGGCCCTGATCGTCAACCACGGTCAGGAAGTCCTCTACATGCCTGGCCGGCTGGTCAACCGGGCCTCCGACGGTTACCGCGGCGAGGGCAAGACCGACGCCCGCGACGCCTACGTCATCGCCGACCAGGCCCGGATGCGCCGCGACCTGCGACCCATCCGCCCTGGCGACGAAGCCGCCATCGAACTCAAACTGCTGACCGGACGCCGGGCCGACCTGGTCGAGGACCGCACCCGCGTGGTCAACCGCCTGCGCGGCACCCTGCTGTCCATGTTCCCGGCCCTGGAACGGGCCCTGGACGTGACCAACACGGGTCCGCTCAGGCTGCTGACGGGCTACCAGACCCCGGCCGCGATCCGCCGGGCCGGAGCCACAAGGCTGGCGAAATGGCTGGCCAACCGCAAGGTTCGAAATGCCAGAGCCCTCGCTGAAGCGGCCGTCGAGGCCGCCGAGCGGCAGCACACCGCCGTCCCCGGAGAGAAGACCATCTCCAAGCTGGTCCACACGCTGGCCGAGGAGGTGATGGCCCTCAACGAGCAGGTTGCCGAGATGGACAAGCTCATCGAGGGCCGGTTTCGCGAGCATGAGCTTGCCGACATCGTTCTGAGCGTCCCCGGCATCGGCACCGTGCTCGGAGCCGAGTTCCTTGCCGCCGTCGGCGGTGGCCTGGACGAGTTCGACTCCCCAGACGCCTTGGCGGCCTTCGCTGGTGTCGCCCCCGCACCGCGCGACTCGGGCAAGGTCAGCGGCAACCTCCACCGGCCGCTGGTCTATCACCGAAGACTTCAGAGGGTCTTCTACACCTCCGCGCTCGTCAGCGTCCGCTACGACCCGAACTCGCGGAAGTTCTACGACCGCAAACGCGCCGAGGGCAAGAAGCACGTCCAGGCTGTTCTCGCCCTCGCCCGCCGACGCGTCAACGTCATCTGGGCCCTGATTCGTGACCGACGGTGCTACGAAGTGGCACCGCCAGTCACGACGGCTGCTTGACAACAGCATTAGGAAGCCTCGAATGCCCGACGGATCAGCGGGCCCGCCTTTTCCAGGTCGGCCGCCGACGAGATGCGTACCTCCAGGTCGCCCGTGCCGAGGTGGCCGATGCCGCGCATGTCGCGGGAGAAACCCTCCTCCAGCTCGACCGTGTCCGGGTCGACTCTGAGGTAGACCACGATCACCTCGTGCTTCGGGCGGAAGATCACCTCGGCGAGGTTCACCATGCGTCGGTAGGCGATGTAGTGCCGGAGCGGAGCCACCTCGACCTCCCCCCACTGTGTGAGGGCTTCGTCCAGCTCGGCATACAGGTCCTGCAGGCAAGCCGGAATGATGCTCGGGGCCACCGGTGTCGATGGCATCCCGTCTCCTCCGTCGGCACTGGTCACTTCCTCCCTCTCCCGTCGCTGCCGCCGAGAAGGTGCGGGACGGATTGAACCCGATGCGGACTCGACCAGCAGCAGGCTCAGCAGCCCGCCATCGAAGAGGCGGTAGCGCACCAGATCGATACGCTCACGCAGGCGCTGTACAGCGACCCGGTCGTGGTGCGAGAAGCCGGCCGCAATGCAGACCATTCGCGGGCTTCGCCAGTCGATCGCCTCGGCGGCCTCGGTGCCCAGCTTCTCCTTGACCAGCGCCTCGAACTCGTGATGTGCAGAGTCCAGCCATGCCAGGTAGGAGACCGACTGCGACAGCACCCCGGCGTCCGCCCCCTTCTTGAACTCGATCACGACCGGCGTGTTGTTCTCGTCAAGCCCGAGCGTGTCGATCCGCCCCCGGTGCCACGGCCCGGTCGGGTACTCGGACGCCAGGAAACGGATACCGAGCATCGACTCCAATCCGGCCTCGATTCGGCGCTGCAGCTCTACCTCCAGCGCCACCGTCGAGCCGCGAAGCTCGACGTCCCGGCCATCGGCATCCCGTCGGAACAGCTTCAGGTCGGTCACCTGCACGTCACCTGCACCCCTCCCGCGATCTCTACCAGACACAGGAAGCAATCGAAAACGGCAAGGGAGTATTCCACCGTCCTGAACGCTTCGGCGTTGTACTGGACAAGTCATTTCCGCAAGGCGAAGGAGCCTCCCTGCACATGCCGATCTTATGGAGACATGGTTGAAGCGCCAGGTCAGAGCGACGGGAGGAGAGGCCGGAGCATATCTCGCGCGTGATCCATGGTGAACATCCAGCCATGGGCTGGTCAATGGGGAGCGCCGCATTGTCGTGTCCGGTGTAAGAGTGAATGATTGCAGAGGCAGGGCCGACCGGGGGTGAGGGTATGGGTGGCGGGGGCAAGGGTGACGGCGAGGTCCTGGACATCAAGATCTCGGACATCAAGGCGGCGGCGCCGACCTTTCACACGCAGGCCAAGAATCTGGGCAAGGCGTTGACGACGCTGATCACGACGCTGGACGGGCTGGGCAAGCCGTGGGGTGAGGATCAGCAGGGCAAGGAGTTCGGGGAGAAGTACTCGCCGAACCAGCACACGATTGAGTCGTCGGCCGGGATCCTGGTGCTGGGGCTGACGAGTATCCATGAGGCCCTGGTGGACATGTCGGACGGGCACGTCGACAACGATCTGCTGATCCAGGGCATGTTCAAGAAGGTGAAAACCACCCCGGGGCACGACGGCACCGACGGTGGGAGCGGCACCCGGTGAGCGCGGAGGACGAGGCCAAGCACATCCTGATGAAGATGGGCCTGTGGTGGCCCGATGCCGACTCCGGCAAGCTACGCAAGGCAGCGGACGCCTGGCGGACCTTCGCCGATGCCGTCGACGACGTGAGAGGTCCGGTCAACAGCGCGGCGCGGGGGATCATCCACCACAACCGTGGTGAAGCGATCGAGGTGTTCGAGAAGTTCTGGGACCGCTACGCCAAGGGCAAGGACGCCGGCTGGCTCAGCGACCTGTCGGGCGCGGCGCGCAAAATGGCGCACGCCCTGGACACGTTCGCGGACGCTGTCGATGACGCGGTCAACAAGCTGGAAACGCAGATCGCTATCGACGCCGCGGTGATCCTGGCCGGTATCGGTCTGGCCATCTTCACGGCAGGTCTGTCCACGGCGGCTTCGGCAGTGGCGGCCGAAGCCATCATCGAGCTGGGCGGCACACTGGGCATCGCGGTCTCCACCGCGGTCGCCGACCTCGCCGCGGGCACGCTCGTGGCCGCGGTCTTCGGCGGACTGGAGTCGGTCACGGTGGATGTGGCCGTCGCCCAGCCGATGAAGATCGCCGCCGGCATGCAGACCGGGATGAGCCTGGACGAGATTAACCAGGCCGCCAGGGACGGCATGCTCTACGGTGCCGCCTTCGGCGCGGGCTTCGGCGTCGTCAAGAACGGCATCGACCCCGCCCTCGCCGAATCCCCCTTCCTGGCCCGCCCACCGTCCCTGCGCCCCGACCTCGTCGAACTGGGCCCTGCGGCACGCCAGGCCGAGCGCACCCCGTGTGTCGGCGAGCCCATCGACATCGCCACCGGCGCCATGCTGATGACCCAGACTGACCTCACCCTCCCCGCCGTCGGTCTGCCGCTGATCTTCCAGCGCACCCACCTGTCCTCGTACCGGGCCGGGCTGTGCTTCGGCCCCACCTGGATCTCCACGCTGGACGAGTGCGTGCAGATCGATGGCGAGGGAGTGGTCTTCGCCGCCACCGACGGCATGCGCCTGGTCTACCCCGTGCCGCAGCCCGGCCAGACCGTTCTGCCCCTCAAGGGGGCACGGTGGCCGCTGGAGTGGGACGGAAAACCCGACGGCGTCATGACTATCACCGATCCAGCCACGGGAGTCGTGCGCACCTTCAGCACCCCCCTGCGCTCCGGCACCGCAGGAGTCTTCCGCCTGCCGGTCGACAGCTGGCACGACCGCAACAACACCCGCATCGACGTCGAACGCAACCACCAGGGCATCCCCACCGCCCTGCGCCACTCTGGCGGCTACTACCTTGCCATCGACACCAACGGACAGCGCATCACCGCCCTGCGCCTGCTCAACCAGGCTCCGTCTCCGTACGAGATGTACGGCCCGGCTGCCGCTACGGCGGGCTCGGTGGTCATGCGCTACTGCTACGACGAGTTCGGCCGCCTCACCGAAGTGATCAACTCCAGTGGCCAACCCCTGCGTTTCACGAACGACGATGAGGGCCGGGTCACCTCCTGGACGGACCGCAACGGCACCTCGTTCGCGTACATCTACGATGCCGGGGGCCGCGTCGAGCGCACCGAGGGCAGCGACGGCTTCCTTTCCGGCACCCTCACGTACGACGACGAGAACCGCACCACTACCTACACCGACTCCCTCGGCCACCGCTCACTGCACCGATACAACGCTCAAGGCCAGGCCATCGAGGAAACGAACTCTCTTGGCCACACCACCCACACCGAATGGAATGTCCTCGGCGACAAACCCCTCTCCGTCACGGACCCACTCGGCAACACCACCACCTACACCTACGACGACGGCAACCTCACCACAACAACGTTCCCTGACGGCTCAACGGCTCATGCCCGCTACAACACCTTCGGTCAACCCGTCGAGGTCACCGATCCCGGCGGCGCTGAATGGCGGCACATCTACGACGACTGCGGCAACCTGCGGACCACCACTGACCCACTCGGTGCAGAAACGCACTACACGTACAACGCGGCTGGCCACCTCACCACCGTCACCGATGCTCTTGGCCACACCAGCTACAGCACACCGAATGCAGCTGGCCTCCCCACCAGCGTGACCAACGCACTCGGCCACACCACCACCATCCAGCGCGACGCCTTCGGCCGGATCACCGAGGTAGTGGACGCACTGGGCCACGTCACCCGCATGGGCTGGACGATGGAGGGAAAACCCGCGTGGCGCGAGAATCCGAACGGCAACCGTGAGACCTGGGCGTGGGACGGCGAGGGCAACCTCCTCACCCACACCGACCCCACAGGGAACGTCACCCAGCACACCTCCGGCCCCTTCGACGTCCCTGCCACCCGTACCGACCCCGACGGCAGTACGTACACCTTCGCCCATGACACCGAACTGCGCCTTACAAGCGTCACCAATCCTCAAGGGCTGACCTGGACCTATACGTACGACACCGCAGGGCGCCTCACTGCAGAGACCGATTTCAACGGCCGCAGCCTCACTTACACGCATGACGCCGCAGGTCGCCTGGTCGCACGGACGAACGGGGCAGGAGAAACCCTGCATTTCGGGCGGGATGTGCTGGGGCGAGTGACCCGTCAGTGGGACGAGGAGAGTTCCGGCGACGTCACCACGTACACATACAGCGCAACGGGCAGTCTGATATGCGCCGCGAACGCCGGAGCAGAGATCAGCTTTGAAAGAGACGCAGTTGGACGAGTGCTGACCGAAGTAATCAACAACCGGAAGATTACGCATCTGTACGATGCCCTGGGGCAACGCATCCGACGTACAACGCCGTCAGGACTGATCTCCCAGTGGACCTATGATCCGGCCGGACATCCCCGTGAGTTTCGCTCCGAATCGGGCACAGTGAAGCTCACCTACGACGCAACCGGCCGCGAGGTTGAGCGTCACATCGGAAACAGCACCTCACTGGTCCAATCCTGGGATGAGGCCGATCGTCTTACTACCCAGTCCCTCACACGACACCTCTCGTCGCCTGCGGCACCGGGAGCAGTTGCGACCGCCCCTACCGCAGGCCATCTCCTCCAACACCGCACCTACGCCTATCGCGCCGATGGTTACCTCACTGAGGTCCGTGAACTCACTGCCGGCACCCGTCGTTTTACCCTCGACACCACAGGCCGTGTCACTGGCGTGCAGGCACATGGCTGGACGGAGACCTACGCCTACGACACGACGGGCAACCTCACCCATGCCACGGCGCCCGCACATGCTTCCCCCGGTGACCGTTCCTTCGACGGCACACGTCTGCGCCGTGCGGGCCGTACCTCGTACGAATATGACGGACAGGGCCGTCTGATGCGCAAGACCAGGCGGCTCCTCAGCGGCCAGAAGCGGGTATGGACCTACGTCTGGGGGGCTGAGGACCGTCTGACCGAGATCCTGACACCGAACGACGAAAAATGGCGATACACATACGATCCGCTCGGTCGGCGCATCTCCAAGCAGCACCTGGCAGAAGACGGCTCAGTTGTCGGCCGGACAGATTTCGACTGGGACAGCACTCGTCTGGCTGAACAGAGGAGCTCCGGCACCACAGTGACAACCTGGGACTACGTTCCTGGAACCCACCATCCTCTTGCGCAAACCAACCACAGACCTCTCGTCCTGGAACCAGGAAAGTCTGTCCTCTCCCAGTTAGACGAGGACGCTGGTGACCATGCCACTCGTTTCCACGTCTTCGTCACCGACTCCCTGGGAACGCCCACGGAACTGGTCACACCGGACGGCAGCCTCGGCTGGCAGCACCGCACGACAGTGTGGGGCACCGACCTGCCTGCCGCTCCCGACGCTGACGCGGTCCATTGCCCTCTTCGGTTCCCTGGCCAATACCATGACTCGGAATCAGGATTTCACTATAATTACTTCAGGATATATGATCCTGAAACGGCGCAGTACCTTACTCCGGACCCGCTTGGCCTTGAAGCTGCCCCTAACCCAGTAGCTTACGTAAGAAATCCATACACGTGGGCAGACGTTCTCGGTCTTGCCCCTGATTGCAGTACCGTATGGAAGGATATCAAGGCGACGCAGCCCAATTATCCGGGAACTGAGCTCCCGAGATCATTTGAGATGCAAGCGGGGGAGCATCGGGTGTGGGTTCACGGAAACGCGAGCAAGCATATAAATGAATACGTTCAGGGAAGAATTGCCGATGGAGTCGGTCCTCAGCAGGCTAAAATCGCCACTCAGGCAAATCTGAAGAGTCTGCAGGCTGCCGTGGAGGATGCCACGCAGGGCGGGGTCCCGCTCAATAGGATGGTCGAGGTCGATGGTTGGGAGCTCAAATTCAGCCAGCGTCCTGAAGATGCGCTTCCTGCGCTGGTGCATGCGCTATATACGGGGTAAGGATTGGCCGGGGTCATGGTGAAAGTAGTCGGCAAGACGGCATGCGCTGGCGTGCAGGTGGAGATTGATCCGTATGTTCCGCTCACCGTCACTTGGGGAAATGCGTATGGCGGACGTCCGCTGTACTGGCGGATCACGGGGAGCCATGGCGGTGAGGTAGAGGTGAAGGTCGATCCGATCAGTGGGGCTCTCCGGGAAGTTGTTGTGATTACTGCTCCACCTGCGAGTCGGTCAGGGATCGAGATCGAAGGATTTTCCGCTGAAGAGGGGGTTGCCGTCATTGATTGCAGCCCCTGGGGAATTTCCGAAAATCCCGACTATTCGAAATTTAAGGTGAATCTAATTTCGTCTGTTGGGGAGATGTCTTACTCCGTGGAGTCGGATCAGGTATATTTGTTCCTTTCGTCGGGCGAGGTGGAATCTTGCTTGGTGTGCGCGAACAGTCGGATACTTGTAAGTAGTGATGGTGAATTGGTGGCAATGGTGGCAAAGCTCCCCGCATAGGAAACCTGCGAATGACCTGGAGGGCATCCCACATTCATCCCGTGATCAGTGGCGGCACTGCAGGGAGTGGGATCGGCCGCAGGAGGCACTGTGGGAGACTCACAACCCGCGTGGCATCACTTCTTGTCGTCCGTGGTGCCCCCTCCGGTGGCCAGCCGGTGGCCGGACGCCTTTGGACGACGTAATACGAGAAAGCACAGACCAACCAGTCGCACGTACTCTGATCAGGAAAAACGTCACTCAGTAGCACGACCAACCACTACGCAACACGAACGCTCACGGTCTCGTAATGAGTAGGTCTCGGGTTCGAATCCCGAAGGCGGCTCCATGGTGAACCCCAGGTCGGGCTTCTGACCTGGGGTTTCGTGTCTCGGATGACCTTGAAATCGACCTGAATTGCGCCTCTGCGGTCTGTGAGCGTAATGCGTAGGTCGAGGGTTCGGTTTCCGTGACCGTGTAGACGGCCTGCGTCTCTGAACTGGGCTTTTTCTCATCTGGGAGTGTCGGGCCGGGCATGCGCAATGAGGTTCGGTGGACAACCGGTGGACAGGCGTGCGTGACACCCGATCAGCGGCCTGTCGCTGTACCTGGACCGGCGGGTGGAAGTGCGACCGTCTTCGATGGGGCGATCGGAAGCGACCGGACTGCCTGGCCCTGACAACTTCAGTGTCGGGGAACGACGGCTATCTGTCAGCGACGCCGTCGTACGAGGGGATAGCGTCCTCTGGCTCGTAGTGGCCGTTTGGACAGGCGCTCGGAGACGATGGCACCGTCATACTCAATCCGTGATCGAGACCGACAGACCTCTTCCGCTGCCCCTCGCTTTCATACCGGACGGGGTGTCCGACTGGACGGCGGAGGATGCCGATCGGTGGGCGGTGCTGCACCCGCCCCGTTGGGCACGCCCGTTCTGGCCGGCGTTGGTGGCGTTGGCCGCGGCGCTGGCCGCCGTGTTCCTCCCGGATACCGGGCCGGCGTGCAGCGCGGGCAATCCGTGCGGGGCGGACTGGCCGGGGCTGTGGGTGTTCGGTCTGCTTCTGGGCCAGGCGCTGTGGTCGTGGAGTTTTCCGGAGCTGCTGATGCCGGCCTCCCCGGCGCTCGCGGGGCTGGTTGTCGCCGCGACGTTCCCGCTGCCGGGCGGCGCCTACACGGGCCTCACCGTTCTGGTGTTGTCGGCCTCGGCAGCGACGTGGGCGGCGGCGGTGTGGCGCCTGGTGGCGCGGCAGCGGCTCCAGGCCGACCGGGTGGCCGGTGCGTCGCGGCATCGGGTGCCGGGTGCCGAAACAGCCGTGCCGCGCGGCACGATCCGGATCGTGGTGGCCTTCGTCCTGCTGGCGATCGGGGTCGGCGCGTTGGGCATGGCGCTGAGTGGCATCCACGACGACGCTCGCCGGGCCCGGGGCGCTGTCCACTTGGCGGGCCGGGTCGTGGGGACCGGTGACGTGAGCATCCGCGTCCGCGCCGCCGGCACGACGCGCATGCTGGACGCCCGGTCCCCCGGCGACTACACGCCCGGCCAGCAGGTCGAGGTGCTGGTCGACGGGGATTGGGTCCGGCTTGCCCAGGAGCCCTATGACCCGTCCGGCTGGCAGCTGCTCGCCCTCGGTGCCGTCCTGCCCGCGCTGACCCTGCTCGCCTCCGGAGTCCGCGCACGCCGCCGCGATGCGGCGCTGCTGCGCCACCCGGTGCCGGTGCAGCGCGCCGTGGTGGACTTCGACAGGCGCGGTGACGCCTGGGTGCGGCCCGTCGGCGACGCCGGCACCCGGCCGGCCGCCTTCCGCTGCTGGGTCGAACCACTGGGCAAACGGATGGGGGACGGTGCGGTGGCGGGGACCGGGGGCGACGCCCAGACACGGGAGTCTTCGGACGGGCAGGGCGACGCCGCGGGCGACGGCCTGTCGCGCGAGGTCCTGGTGTACGGGGTGCCGCGGGCCGGCTCCCCGGTGGTCCTGGTGGCCGCGGCTCCCGACCGGAGCACGAGGGTGCTGAGATCGGGGCCGCTATGGCTGCCAGGCCCGGGCGCGTCGCCGCAGCGGGTCCATCCGGGCGCCGTGCGCGCCCCCGCACCCGAGTGGGTCCAGGAGGCCGGGACCCGGCTGCCGGAGGGCGGCCCGGTGCGGCGATGGGGGCCGGGCATGAGCGCCCGTGCCGGGGCGACATTCATCGTCCTCATGGCGGCCGCGATGGTCGTGGGCCTGGCCGTCCAGGTCCGCTCGGGTGCGGGCGTCGGCTCGGGGGCGGCGCTGCTGTGGGTGGTGGTCGCGACGTGGGCCGCGCCGATGGTGGGCGGTTGGCGGATCACGGCCGACGGCGGCGGCGTGTGGCTGAGGGGCGTGTGGAGGGTCCAGCACATTTCGTGGCAGGCGGTGACGCGGGTGGCCTGCACCCAGGGCGGAGTCGTGGAGATCTCCAGATCCGGGGGTGCGCGGTGGCGCCGCGCGAACATGGGCCGACGGCGGCCGGGCCGTGCTTCGGGTGCGCGTCCCGCGCACCTGCGCGCGGCTGAGGAGATCGCGGCCATGCACGCGCATCCGGAGCTGCGGCCCGGCGCCGACAGCCGTCCCCGCGACCGGGGAGTGCCGCTGGGGCCGGTGCTGGCCGCCTTCTACCTGTTGTGGACGGCAGCGGCGTTCCTCCTGTGACCAGGAGCGCGCGTCAGTCAGTGGTCCCGGTGGTCGTGGGTACTGGCATCGCCGTGTTCGGCTTGAGCTTGACGAACCCTGTCCAGGTGTGTCGCCTGCCGCCGGGTGAGCAGCTCGTCGACGGGCACGAGCACGCGGTCCCACGCCGGTTCGGCGTCGGCCGAGTCGATGGGGGTGCGCGCATAGTCCTGAGCCGCGGTGATGGCCCTGTCGTAGAGGACCTGTTCTTCTGGGAGCGCGGCCGAACGCTCGCGCCGGAACCACTGGATCAGCCAGGGTATGTCCCGGGGGCAGTTCGGGTTCGCCAAGGAACGCACCCTCAGGTATCCCAATTGATCCCACCGCCGGCGGCTGTGCCACTTCCGGGAGTTCGCCGGCGGCAGGCCACGGGGCAGGGCTTTCACCTGTTCATTGTGGCCGGTGAGTGCACTGTCGGGCTACGGAGTATCCCGCTGACCTCGGCGGGCTGTCCCTGGTCCGGCTCTTGACCACGCTCAGTAGGACGGGCTGGACGATCTTCTCCTGGGCCTGTGCCCGACCAGGCCTGTGCAGAGTTCCCACAGCACCGGGATGTCCGGCACGGGGCCATTCAGCTCCAGGCGTGAGTGCATACGTGAAGTCGGCTGAGCGTTGCCGAGTCAGTCGTCCTGACCTTTTTCCGCTGGACGGCCAGCGCCGCTGCGACGGGTTCGCGGCTGTCGGGTGCGTCGCGGGTGGGCTCGAACCGCTGCGTAGGCGCGGTGATTTTGACCCGGTGAGCACCCGCAGTGCCCTCACCGGCCTCGACTACTTCGCCGGGAACGTGCCGTCGTGCCAGAACCGTCGTGCCAGAACTGCCCCCACCGGGGTCGGCGGGGCCTTCCCCATGATTGTGAACACCGGTTGTTATGCGGCGGTGGCCAGCGTAGTTGATCGCTGTTCATAGGTGATCGGGCTGATCTGACCGAGGCCGGAGTGCCGTCGGCGGGTGTTGTAGCGGGTCGCCCAGCGGAAGACCGCGAGGCGGGCCTCACTCGCTCCGTTCCACCGCTTGCGGCCCTGGAGCGTCTCGCGTTTCATGGTCGCGTTCAGGCTCTCCGCGGCGGCGTTGTCCGCGCTTGTGCCGACCGCGCCGCGCGATCTGGTCACGCCGAGCGCCGAGCAGACCTGGGCGAACTCCTTCGACACATATTGCGCCCCGTTGTCGCTGTGGAAGATCGCCCCGCGCAGGCCGTCGGCACCCCGGGCTCTCGCGGCGGCCTTGAGCGCGTCGGTTATCAGCTCGGTGCGCATGTGGTCGGCGATCGACCAGCCCGCCAGGCGTTTCGAGCACAGGTCCAACACCGTTGCCAGATAAAGGAACTGGCCGTTTCCGACGGGGAGATAGGTTATGTCGCCCACGTACTTGGTGTTCGGCTCCTGGGCGGTGAAGTCCCGCTGGAGCAGGTCCGGCACCGGTGTCGCTGACGGCTCGGGAATGGTGGTACGGACCTTCTTGCGTAGGTGCAGCCCGACGATGTGGAACGTGCGCATGACGCGCTCGACGCGCTTGTGATTGACCCGCCGACCGGAGTCCTTCAGCTCGGCGGTGACGCGCGGGACCCCGTAGGTGCCGTCCGATTCCTGATGGATCTGGGCGATGCGTTCGGCGAGCTCGGCATCCGCCCGGGCCCGGCCGGCCCGCGCGTCCGCGCCGGCCAGCCACCGGTAGAAGCCGGAACGCGAGACCGCGAGTATCCGGCACAGCCGCTTGACGCCGAAGGCGCCACGGTGATCCTCGACGAACTGGAAGCGGCTGCTCACCAGCTGGTCTCCGCCGCAAAATACTTCGCGGCCCTCCGCAGGATCTCCCGCTCGAGCTCGAGTTCCTTCACCCGCGCCCGCAGCTGCCGGTTCTCCTTCTCCATCGCGGTGGCCTCCACGGCCCCGGGCCGGGCGGCCTGCTCGGCATCCCGCACCCACGTGCGGAGCGTCTCGTGGTTGACGCCCAGGTCCTTGGCCACCGACGCGTACGTCCCACCCGGACTGGCGTGGTACAGCGCGACGGCATCGGCCCTGAACTCAGGCGAGTACTTCGACGTCCCCAACGGGAACTCCTGTCCTATGGATCATCACGATCCAATGATCAGGGTGTCCACGCTCAAGGGGAAACGCCCCGGCTTCCTCATTGAGGCCTTCCCCGTGAGTTGAGGGCACGATGAACCGCGACTTCGCCCAGACGGATGCCTTCGCGAGCGGGAACTCACGCCGCCCCATCGGAGGCGGCTGGTTGCCTTGCTCGGCGAAACGCTCTGACAGTGAAGGTTCCCGCAGCCACTGCCGTGCCGAGCGGCAAAACGGGCATCAAGACCGCGATCCCCCATGAAACAAGGCCTGTGTCCACCGCTTCGTAGCTTCCCCAGGGCTTCTGTGCAGCTCGGATGGTCTCGCCCTTGTGGCCGTTGTAACTGACCTTCATGGTGCGAGGGTTCGTGGTGTTCCGTAGTGGGCCACTGCATGCGGTGTGGGTTGTGTTTCGTGCTCCGTCTTCACGGTGGCACTCTGCGAGCCGAACCTCCACAGCGTTCCCCAACAGGTCCAGCCGTGCGATGCCGGTGAATACTGTCCACGCTGCCGCTGCCGCGCACAGCAGTGTGACCGCGGCATAACCGACGACTGCGAATACCCGTCCCTTTGGCACAAGCCAATGATGCCGCCCCTGAGCCCTTCACGGAGCGGGGCTCTCCCTGCCGTCACCGTTCGTACGAGGCATCAGCGGCACTGGAGCAATGCTCACCCAGGCCCGGTAGCGGGCCGTGAGCGCGTCCCACCTCGTCGCCCTCGTGCGGGCCGGAGCCCGCTTCGAACGCGGACTGCTCGTAGAGCAGCCTGAAGTCACTGCGGCCTGAGCGCCATCAACCGTCGACTGCGTGGGACCAGCACTTGTGGATCAGTGCCAACTCCTCCTCGAGGTCGGCATCCCACTGACTGCTGGCGAAGGCACCTGGAATCGTGAGTGACCGTCCATGAGCCCGGACGGCACACAGGTCCCACCACTCACCACTCCGTGCTTGGTGGCGTCGTTTCTCAATCCGGGCGATCTCGTCCCACCGGATCGATCTGCGACTGACGAAGGTGCGGAACTCCATCCCGTTGGGCGTCAGAAGCGTCCGCCCGTATCCACGGTTGACCATGTAGAAGAGCGCGATCAGCCAGAACACGCCGACGCCACCGACCCACCACCATCGTTCTGTAGCCGGCGCGGACAGTGCCGTTGCCGCCGCTGCGGCGACGCAAACGAGGGTCAGGAATCCGGTCCACCACCAGTTCCTACGCCGGGCATGAGCGTCGAGACCGATCCATACGTCGGGCACAGCCGCGATGCTACAGACTCCAGATGACACCTGTTATCGCCTCGGCGAGCCCAGGAGCACAAGCTACCTGGACCACAGGTCTTGACTATTACTCTGCCTTGCCAGCTACCCCGCCCTTCCGGCTGCGACCCGTCCATCGGCGGCCACTGACCTCAGCCGTCCACGGCGGCCATCTCCTGGCCGTGGCGCTCACCTGCAGCTTCCCTCTTGTTTTGCGGTTGGTGACATGTTCGTTGACTAGCGGTAGTCGTCCGGGTACGACTGCATCCAAGTGTTGATCTTGTCGCGGGTCGTGACCAGCAGGCTCTGGTGCTTGTGGAGGTTGTCGAACGTGAAGTCGCCGTCCAGCGCGGTCTGCATCTGCCCGATCCAGGCGAGCGGCTGCCCGAAGTGTGCTGTGCCCTTCGGGCTGGCCTTCATGGAGTTGCCGAGGTCGTCGAGGTTGGTCAGGAGGCGGTTGAGGAAGTACTGGCAGTTTCCGGGGGTCCCACAGTTGTCGTTGTACGTTGCTTGCAGTACTGCGAAGGCGTCTCGTACCTGCGGCACGGCCGCGCCCGGAGCAGCCGGGGTGGTCGGGTAGCCATTCGATGTGGCGGTGCTCGGCGTTGACGAACTCCCGATCATTTTTGCCGCAGTGCTCCCGGGCGTCGGCGTCGCCGTGACGGAGGAATCCGCGGGCCCGGACCCGGCCTCAGCGCTGTGTCCACCAGAGCAGCCGGTCGCGAGAGCGGCTGCGAGCAGCACGACGGCCACTCCGGGTATGAGCTGGGTTTGACGCACGGCTTGTCCTCGAGTTCCGGGATGATGAAGCAGGGCGATACGCGTGCATACCCTGTGCCGGTGTCCGCTGTCCATCTGGCGCAGGTGGAGGGGATCCGCGAGGGTGCGGACCCGGTAGGAAGTCAGGCGAGCTGTTTATGACGCCGTCGCCGTCCCTGTAGTGGCAGGTCTGCGTGATCGACTGCCTCTGCACGACGGGGCGCGCGGCGCAGGCCGATACCGCGGAGTGGGTGTTGCGGCTGGAAATGGCTTCCCTCCCGCTCGACCGTCGTGTTCCGGGTTCTACGACGGCATGGTCCAGGTGCTGTGCGAGGCGAAACGGAGCGGGCTCGCGTTGGAGTGGCGTCAGACGGCCCTCGACCGCGACCAGGCCGACCACAGGCCGTCGGCCCCGGCCCTCTGCTCTCAGCGCCAGGCCAGGACGATAGTAGGTGCGGCGCGTACTCGCGGACCGCATCCAGCAGTTGTCGCTTCGACGGGTTGACCATGGCGTGCCCGGCGACGGTGACGGTGGGCACCGTCTCGTTTCCGTCCGCGACGGAGCGGACGAACGCCGCTGCGTCCTTGTCCCGCCAGATGTTCCGCTTGGTGTAACGCAGGCGCGTGAAGAGCAGGCGCAGCCGCAGGTTCATGCAGAACACGCAGCCGGGCCGCCAGTACATCACGACGCCGTCGCTTTCCTCGGTCATGCACTTCCCCCGTACGGTGTTGCTGTCCCTGGCGGCCGGAACTTCCAGCCTACGGGACACCGGGGCCCGTACCTCAGGGCGTGGCCAGGCTGCCCGGCGAGGCGGTCGGCGACGGCGTTCACGGCCGCGTCGAACTCGGGTCCGCCGAAGGTGAGCCGGAAGCCCGGCTCGGCCGCCCGGGCCTCGTAGTCGGCGACGAGCGCCCGCACGGGTGCGGGCGCGTGCTCCTTGAGCCGCGGCAGGGGCCGCAGGTCGTGGGGGTGCGCGAGCTGGTCCTGCCGGACCAGGAGCGGCAGGAGTTCCGCGGCGAAGAGCGGGCTGAGCAGGAGGTCGTCGTTCCCCGGGCGGTACCACATCAGGCTCGCGATGTGGCCGCGCCAGTCGCCGAGCATCGCCTTCATCTGCATGCTCAGCACGTCTGCTCGCTCCCGCCCGTACTCGTGCGCCTGGGCGAACACGGACAGCGGTCCGTCGACCGCCCAGGCCAGCGCCTCGCATCGGGCCCGCTCGACCTCCGCGTCCCAGTGGTCCCGGGTGGCGCCCGGTGGCTTGCGCAGGGCGTGGAAGGACACCCACTGTCGGCGCATGAGGCCGTGGAAGGAGCCGTACCGCTCCGGTCCCTCGCCGGACCAGGAGGCGAGCCAGTACGCCGCCCACTCGCCGTCTACGTCCACGTCGTCGGGGTCGAGCAGCATGACCGCCGCGTCACCCTCAAGGGACAGGCGCAGGCAGCGCGCCAGGACCTTCGCCTCCTGAACGCCGAACGCCCCCTCACCGTCCTCGTCCTCTTCGACATCGTCCTCCGCGAGGTCTTCCCGGACCTCGATCCAGGTGCGGTCGTCGGTGTCCCGCAGCCATTCCAGCTCCGCGGCGCCCGCCAGCCGGTAGATGAAGTTGCCCGCGTCCCGCCACCCGTTGGTGACCAGCAGGAACTCCCGCAGCGAAGGCGGCAGCAGGCGCCCCAGTCGGGCCTCGGCCGCAGCGACCTCGTCCTCACTGGCCGGCGCGAACCCGAGCCAGGCGTCCCGCACGACCTCCTGCGCGAGCGGTGCGTCCTTGTCCGGGTCGTGCCCCGCGATCCACTCCGCGCTCCACTGCTCCAGAAACGGCCGCCACGTCGTACGCTCACCCAACGTCCCCTCCGCCTCTTGCTCTCCGTCGTCCGACTTCACCTCACCACAGGGGTACGACAACGGGTTGCGGCCCGACTCGGCTACGCCCGCCTTCCGCGGGAAGAGATCAAGACCCGTGACCGCGCCCCGGCCCCGGGCTTCGAGAGAGCCAGAGGTCCCGGTTGCCCGCGATCAGCACGCGCCCGTCCGCGAGGGTGACCACCGTTCTCGGGGGGTCCTCGCTGCAGCCCAGGCCGCCGCGTTTCCAGCCCGTGGTCGTCCCGTTGCCGACCCAGATGGAACCGCACAGCACTGTGCGGGTGTTCGGCTTGGACTTGGGCCGGGGGGCCGAGCCGACCAGGACCGGGCGGCCCGCGGAGTCGACGGTCGCGGCAGTGATCTCGCCGGTGCCCATTGCCGAAGTGTCCATCCGGGTCCAGTGGGTGCCGTCCTTGCTGGTGAGAACCAGCGGGAGGGAGTCGTAGAAGGCGCCGGCCCTGGCATAGCCACCCACGGCGAACCAGTGGTCCGACGCGTACAGGATGCTGTGCACCTGTGTGCCCGGTGGCATCCCGGTGATTTCGCCGGACGTCCAGTGCGCGCCGCCGTCCGCGCTGCGCCAGAACGGGATCGTGCCCGAGGAGTGGAAGTCGAAGGCGTTGGTCGCTGCCGCGCCGAAGGCGACGACCTCCTTGCCGTTGACGCCGAAGCCGCCCACGGGTGTGGACGGTTGCCGACCGTCGATCGGCGGCAGCGGCACGCGACGCACGGTCTTGCCCGCGTCGTCGGACGCGAACACATACGGAGACTCCACCCGGTCGACCGTCTGGCCGCCGCCGATCAGCAGGAGCGAGCCGACCTTCACCGCGGTGTTCACCGAGGCGTCGTCCGCGGTCTCCTGCTCGGGGCGGGTGTTGAACGTCAGCGGCAGCGTGGCGCGCCGGAACTGCTCGCCGTCCGGCGCCCGGCGGGTCAACGTGGCGCCGACACCGATCAGCGAACCGTCGTCCCACGGCACCACCACGTCGCCCGGCAGGCCGCCACCGGGCCAGCCGCTGCGCATGGAGTACGGCACGTCGGTTTCGTCGTCGGCGCCCGGCTTCGGAGTGATCGAGAGCTTCGTACAGCCGTCGGAACCAGTCCAGTTGACGTTCACATAGCGGTACCCGTTGGCGAATGTCCCCTCGCCCAGGGCACAGTCACCCAGCGGCACCAGCTGGCGCAGACCCTCGCGGGGCGCCACGTATCCCTTGTTGTGCGGGCCGGTCACCGACGGGTAGTCCACCGCGCCCGCATACTCCTTGAACCCGAGCTCTGCCGCGCTCGTGTCCCCCGTGCCGGTGTCCCCTGCGTTGATCCTGCCGCAGCCGCCAAGTACCAGGGCCACACTGGCTGCCAGACTCGCGACGGCGGCGAGCCTCCCCCCACGTGTCCTCATCCCTCCACGCTACTGAACTCGAACACGTGAATGCCGGGCGCTGCCATGGTGGGCGCTGCATACGACAGCCTCGGCTACGACGGATTCCACGACTGGCCCCTGCTCCAGGACCGCTACATGCTCGCCGTCCTGTTCGAATACGCTGCCACCCTCGGCCTCATCGGCATCGAGTACGTTGCGCCCGTCGGCGCCCGCGAGGACTACCGCGACAACTGGGGCGGCGACGACCTCGACCAACTCTCCCGCTGTGACGGCCTGCTCGCCCTGTGCTTGAACCCACTCGGCGCGTACGCCACCGGCCGCGCCCCCGCCTACATCCCCGCGCCAGACACCGTCGACACAGACTGCCCCGGCATCAAGGGCCTGCCGAATTTCGTCATCGTCGCCCTCGATGGACTGCGTCCCGCCGATGCCCTGCTCCTGGACACCTTCGCCGACAAGACCTCCGACCGGGTGTGGACCCCGAGCGCACCCTGAAGGAACTCCGCTACACGGGTGACCCGGTCAACCCGGGGACCGCGACCCTGCTGACCGAGTCCTCGCGCGCCTACGACCCGTCCGGGCGTCTTGCGTCGGTGACCGACGCGATGGGCAATAGCACGCTGTACACCAACACCGACGACGGCCTGCTCGCGACGGCGACGAAGAAGAGCGCCGACGACTCCAGCAGCTACGTCCTGGAGTCGGACACCTACGACGCGGCCGGCAACCTGGTCTCCCAGGCGACGGACAACGGCGAGACCGTCACGAACTACACGGTCGACGCGGCCTCCCGCACCACCTCCACTGCCGTCGACCCGACCGGCGTGGACCGCGTCACCAGCGTCTCGTACACGCCGGACGACCAGGTCGCCACGCGGAACGACCACGACCCTTCGTCGCCGCAGTGGCCGTGGCCGGCTTCTTTCTCTTCCGGCACGACGACCGGCCGCCGATCCTGGACACCCGGGCGCGGCACTACAAGGACGTCGACGCCTGCCTGCTCACCGACAAGAAGGGCATCACGGCCGGCACCGCCGCCGATGTGTGGCAGGGCATGCAGGACGCCTCGCTCAAGACCACGCACGGGTCAGCTACGCGCCCGTGACGGGGGAGCGGAGCGCCGCCAACGCCCGTCCCTACCTCAACGGCCTGCTCCAGCGCTCCTGCGACATCGTCCTCGCCGTCGGCCGGCCCGAGACCACGGCCGCCGTGCAGACGGCACCGCGCTACCGGAAGGTCGGATTCGTCCTTGTCGGTGCGGCGGGCGGCGAGAAGGCGGAAGCCAACGTGTTCTGGGGCGATCGACAATCCGCTCGTAGAGCGACGCCTCGCCTGCGCGTACGCCCGGGGCCGGCAAGGCCGCCTGGCTGGTGCCGCAGCGCTCGCTCACCGACGAACTCGACCGTGGGCTGGAGCTGTGGCGGTGCAAGGGGCGTGAGGCTGACCGGTGAGGCGGTGGTGGACACCAAGCTGATCCGGGCGGCCGACATGTGGGTGGCGACCACGGAGAAGTTCGAGGCGATCTGCCGTGCGGGATCGCTTCCATGGTGCAGAGATGTTCGGGCGGGCCGGCCGCATCGGTGCCGGGGAGCGCGCGGGCTGGGCCTTCCTGCGCACCGACGCGGCCGCGCGCACACTGGCAGGCCCGGCTCGCCGCCGGATGCACCGCACGGTCCCGGATGGGCGACCACCTGGGCGGCCACCTCCTCGCCGCGGCCGTCCAGAACGGTGACCGCGCTGCACGAGGCCGAACGGTGGTGGACGCGACCACCACCCTGCGCATCGGCAACGGCGAGGAGACCACCTTGCTCCTGGCGCCCGAGGCCCCTCCGGCATCTCGGCCGGCAAAAGCGGCACGCCCGCCTTCGTCCGGGGCGGCGAGCGGCCGGCGACGGGGTGGCTCGGAACGTACGCGGCGATCCGTCCTTGACCCCGGTGCCGGGTCGGTGTACGCGGCCACCCGCTCACCTGGCCTGCGCGCGTGATGAGTGCGCTGCGCCGCTCGGAGAGCTATCCTTAGTCCAGTGCTTAGTCCACCCGGTGATCGTATCGTGAGGCAGTCATGGAAGCAGCCCGTCAGTACAACGTCCATGAAGCCAAGACGCACTTTTCGCGGATCCTGGAGCAGGTCGCGACCGGTGAGGAGATCGTGATCAGCAAGGCGGGGGAGCCGGTGGCCAAGGTGGTGCCGCTGCGCCCCAAGGTGAAGCGGACCGGCCGGGGCTCGCTCCGGGGGCAGATCCACATCCCCGACGACTTCGATGAACTGCCCGACGACATCGCCGACGCCTTCGGGATGCGCTGATGCGACTGCTGCTCGACGCTCATGTGGTCCTTTGGTGGCTGGACGACTCTGCCGAGCTGTCCGGTGAGATCAAAAATCTGCTCGACACCGAACCCGCGGTGTACGTCAGTGCCGTGTCACCGTGGGAGATCGCCATCAAACAGTCCCTTGGAAAACTGGAAGGCCCGGAAGACCTGGCCGAGCGGGTACGCGACAGCCAGTTCACCGGCCTGCCCGTCACCGCCGGCCATGGGGTGCGGGCAGGTCGGCTTCCGGTGCATCACCGGGATCCCTTCGACCGGATACTGGTCGCTCAAGCACAGATCGAAGGGATGACCCTGATGACGAGGGACAAGTGGATACCGCAGTACGACGTGCGGGTCATGCCCGTATGAGGGGCAGTCCCCTCCCTTTGGCGTCACTCGTCGGCCGCCCGTTTGCTTGTGGGCCGATGCCCGACCGCGAGGGACGACCCGGACCAGGCGCCAGGCGCGAACGTGGTCGGCCCCGTTACAGCGGCCTATGGCCGATCCAGGGATCGGGAGGTCCGCCCCTTGCGTGCCACGGACGTGAGAACGGGCGCAACGGTAGCACAGGTGGCGTGGGCCGGGGAGCGGGCTTACCCGCACCGGTCGGGGTGCGGCAGACTGGTGCGGAACCGCGGCACGGCTGTCCGGCCGGACGAGTACGTGCCGCAGCCGCAGCAAGGGAAGCCGCCAGATCCGTGAGTGACGAGTCCGCGACCGGCCCACGCGAGCCCGTCGACGAGGGCGCGTTCGGCATCGACGCGTTCTCCCTCGACGACCGGCTGCGGCTGTTCCACTTCGCCGCCGCCGAGAAGCGCCACGAGTACCTGTGGCTGCTGCGCGCCTTCGACCGCGGACGCGCCAACTACCAGGTGCTGCTGCACGCTTCGGACGCGGTGGGGCTGCTGGAGCGGCTCGCCGCCGACCATCCCGCCGCGGGCGCCGTCGGCGGTGTCGGCCGCCGTTCAGCCGCTGCTCGACGCGCTCGCGGAGTGGCAGGTCCTGGACCGGTCGTACGACGGGACGCGCGCCGCGAACCTCGCCGAGTACCGCAACCGCCACTACGTGTACCAGTTCACCCAGGCCGGATACCGGGCGTACCGGGCCGTGGAGGACGTACTCGGCGCGAGCCTGGAGGACGCCCAGCTCTCCCGCCTCGTCTTCCCCGACATCCTCGGCGACCTGCACGCGCTGGCCGAGGCCAACGCCGCGGGCGACGCCGAGGAGGTGTACCGCAAGCTCGGCCGTCTCGACTCCGTGCTGAACGAGATGGCGCAGCGTGCCGCCCGCTTCTACCTCATGCTGGGCGACCTGGCGCGCACCAACGACACCCGGCCCGAGGTGTTCCTCGCCCACAAGGACGCGCTCCTCGCGCACATGCGGGAGTTCACCGCCGAGCTCGGCCGCTACGCCCCGCTGCTCGCCGAGGCCGTCGAGAAGGCCGCGGCCACCGGTGTGGACCGCATGATCGAGTACGCGGCCGAGGCCGACGAGCGGCTCTTCCGCAGCCCCGCCGAGCGCCTGGCGGACTGGCGGCACCGGTGGGACGGCATCGTCCACTGGTTCGCGGAGCGCGAGCACAGCGAGACCGAGCGGCTGCAGGACGCCACCGTCACCGCGATCCGCTCCGTCCTCGCCCTGCTGCGCCGTGTCACCGAGGCGCGCCGGGGCGGGGTGAGCCGGGAGAGCCAGCTGCGCCACCTCGCCCAGTGGTTCACCTCCTGCGAGAGCGACGAGGACGCGCACGCCCTGTTCCAGGCGGTCTTCGGGCTCGGCGCACCCCGCCACATCGCCGTCCCGTACGCCGATCCCGAGCTGATCCCGGGGCGTACGTCCTGGTGGGAGGCCGAACCGGTCGAACTCGCCCGCACCCTGGTCCAGTCCGGCCGGACCCCCGCCCTGCACGGCCCCGGCCGCATCGAACGCAACGACGACCGGCGGGCCCTGCTGCGCGCCGAGCAGCTCAAGGAGCAGGCCGAGCGCCGTAGTGCCGCGAACGCCCTCGCATCGGACGGCGTGTACGGCCGGACGCTCGACGAGCCCGAGACGCGGGCCCTGCTCGCCCTCCTGGACGTGGCGCTCGCCGCCCGTGTCCCCGCCAGCCGCCTGGTCACCGCCGCCTCCGGCTCCGCCCACGGGGTACGGCTCACCCTCACCCCCGCCGAGGGCTCCACCACCGTCGACACCGTGCGCGGACGTCTCCATCTCGACGGGCTGCGCCTGGAGGTCACCGTATGAGCTGCATGAGCTGCACAATGCATGATCGCCGCACAGGGCAGGACCGCATGAGCCGTGTCGCCGAGGGCGTCTCCCCGCTCGAACTCGCCGACTACCAGAAGGCGGTACGGCTCGTGCTGCGGCATCCGCTGGTCACGCCCGGGTACCCGGACAGGACGGCGCTGGCGACCGTGCGCCGCTGGGCCGGGCAACTGCGCACCGATCTGATGGAGGTACTCGGCCACCGGCTCGTCACCACCGCCGACACCGCCCGGCTCCAGCGCGCCCAGGACGGCCTGGACGCCACCCGCCCGGCCCTCACCCGCGCGGGCCGCCCCTTCGACCGCCGCCGCTACGCCTACCTCGTCCTCACTCTCGCGGCCCTGGGCCGCCACGGCGCGCAGGTGGCGCTGGGCGAGCTGGCCGACGCGGTCGCCGCCGACGCCGTACGCATCGACGGGCTCGGGCTCGACACCGCGCGCAAACCCGACCGGGACGCCTTCGTCGACGCCGTCACCTGGCTCACCGAACGCGGCGCGCTCACCCTCGCCGACGGCTCCGCCACCGCCTGGGCCGGCGATCCCGAGCGTGCCGAGGCCCTGTACGACATCGACCGTGAGATCCTCCTCGCCGTCCACCACCCGACCCGCGTCCTGCAGCACCTGACCTCCGTCACCGCGCTCCTCGACTCCGCCGGCGCGCTGGGCATGTCCGCCGGCCGCGCCGCCCAGCGCCGCGACCAGGCCCGCCGCGCCCGCCGCCTGGTGCTGGAGAACCCGGTCGCGTACTACGCCGACGCCGACACCGAACTCCTGGGCCAGCTGCGGGCCCCTGCTCTCGCCGAGGACCTGGAGCGGCTGACCGGGCTGACGGTGGAGCGGCGGGCCGAGGGCGTGGCGCTCATCGACACCTCCGGCAGGCTGTCCGACCTCCGCTTTCCCGGCGGCGGCACCGTCGCGCAGGCCGCGCTGCTGCTTGCCGCCCGGATCAGTGCCGCCGTGCAGCGATCCGGACGGCACGCCCTCGAACTGCTGCCCGCGCCCACCGCCGCCGAACGCCTCGCGGCCCGCGCCCGGCGTATCGACGCCGCCCTGCCGTCGCGCGGGCGGGTCGCCGAACTCACTGAACCTGCCGAGCCCGCTGAGGGGTCGGTGTACGAGGCGGTCCGGCGACGCGGATCAGGAGCCGGGCGAGACCCGGTATCCCTTCGTCACGGACTCCTGGCTCCGGGGCAGGCTCAAGGAGATCACCGGCGAGTACGGCGCGGGCTTCGCGGCCGACCTGCGCGGCGACCCGGACCGGCTGCTCGACCAGGCTCTCGACCTGCTGGCCGCCATGTCGCTGATCGCCCGGGTCGACGGCGGAGCCCTCGCGCTCCCCTTGCTCGCCCGCTACCGCGGGGTCACCGCCCGAGTGAAGACTCGTACGGCGCCCCAACCACCCGCCCAGACCGCCCTGTTCGCTGAGGACACCACCACCGAGGACCCGACGCCGTGAGCACCCCCACCCCAGCCGCCCCGCTACGTCCCCACCCGTGCCGGGATCATCAACCTGTGGGACTACCGGGACGAGGAGTTCTCCTTCGCCGGCGGCTGGCTGGTGCTGCGCGGTCCCAACGGATCCGGCAAGACCAAGGCGCTGGAAGTCCTCTTCCCGTTCGTCCTCGACGGCCGCATCGACCCCAAGCGGCTCAACCCGTTCGCCGCAGAGGACCGCACGATGAAGTCCAACCTGCTCTTCCGCGGGCAGGACAGCGCGCTCGGCTACGTCTGGATCGAGTTCACCCACCGGGAGACGGGCGAGGCCGTCACCTGCGGCATCGGACTGCACGCCCAGCGGCACCGCGACACGCCCGCTCGTTGGCACTTCGTCGCCGAAGGCCGCGTCGGCGAGGACTTCTCCCTCCTGACCGACGACGACCGGCCGATGACGAGGAAGCAGCTCGCCGCCGAGCTCGGACGCGAGCTGATCGCCTCCACGGCCGACTACCGTACCGCCGTCGATCAGCGCCTGTTCGGCCTCGGCCGGGAGCGGTACGAGCAGCTGCTCACCCTGATCCTGACGTTGCGCCGCCCGCAGCTCGCCAAGAACCTCGACCCGGCCAAGCTCTCCGACACCCTCACCGCCGGTCTGCGCCCGCTCGACGACGACCTGATCGCCGAGGCGGCCCGCTCCTTCGACGACATGGAGTCCGTGCAGCGCACCCTGGAGGGTCTTGCCGCCGCCGACGACGCCACCCGCGCCTTCCTCGCCAGCTACTCCACCTATCTGCGGGTCCACGCCCGCACCGCCGCGGACCGGCTCACCGCCCGCCGCGCCGAGACCGCAGAGCGCGCCGCCGCACTGCGCGCCGCCGCCACGGACCTGGCGGCGGCCCGCGAGCAGCAGGCCGCCGCCGAGATGCGCGCCGAGTCGGCCGACGCCTCGCTCGCCGCCCAGCGCTCCCGTCTCGACCAGCTGCGCTCCTCCGCCGCCTACCAGGCCATCGAGCAACTGGCCGACCTGGAACGCCTGGTGCGCACCTGCGAGCAGACCGCCCGGCAGGCGAGCGCCGAACGCGAACGCCGCACGGCCGCCACCGGCCGCGCCCGCGCCGAGGCCGAACGCGCCGCCCGGCTCGCCGCAGAACTCGACGCCGCCGTCTCCCGGGACGCCGCCACCGTCGCCGACCACGCCCACACCGCCGGCCTCCCCTGGACGCCGGCGGATGCCGAGCCCGCCCGCATCGCCGACCGCTCCGCCGCGCTCGCCGCCGCCCGCCACGAGGGCGTCCGGGCCGTGCGCGGCGCCCAGCAGGCGGCACGCGGTGCCGAGCAGACCCGTGACCTCGCCCGGGTCTCGCTCGACCGCGCGCAGGAGGCCGTCGCCGCCGCCGAAACCGCCGAAACGGCTGCCGGTGCGGTCCTCGAATCCGCTCGCGAACAGGCACGTACGGCACTCGGTCAGTGGACGCAGGCACACGGCGCGCTCCTGGCCCGAGCGCAGCGAGATGGGGGTCCCCCCGGCCGAAGGCTGGGGGAGGAGCGAGATGGGGGTCTCCCCGGCCGAAGGCTGGGAGAAGAGCGGGAAGAGAGTCCCCCTGGCCGGCGGCCGGTGGAGGGTGCAGAGCGACTCGCCGAAGCCCTCGAACGCACTGGCGAGGCCGATGCGGTCACCCTCGCCGACGCCTTCACCGAGGCCACCGCTCCCGCCGTGCAGGAACTGCGCGACACCCTCGCCGCCCTGCGTGCCAGGCGCACCGACATCGAGCGCCGCCGCGCCGAGACAGAAGCCGAACGCGACCGGATCGCCGCGGAACACGACGACGCCCCGCCCCCGGCCCGCGGACGTAACTCTGAGCGATCGCCTGGCGACGGCGTTCCGCTGTGTCAACTCGTCGACTTCGATACCGCGCTGACGCCCCGTCAGCGAGCGGACCTGGAAGCGGCACTGGAGGCGTCGGGTCTCCTCGACGCCCTCGTCACCGCCGAGGACACCCCCGTGACGGCGGGGCGCAGCGAGGGCTACCTCCGCGCAGGCGCCCCGGTGAGCGGACCGAGCCTCGCCGACCTCCTGCGCCCCGAGCTCCCCGAGAACCCCGAGGCCACCGAGTACCACGCCGCGATCCCGGCCACGCGGATCGCCGCCGTACTGCGCTCCGTCGCCGTCACCGGCGACCTCGACACCGGGATCCCGCAGATCAGCCCCGACGGCCGGTACGCGGCCGGTGTCCTGGTAGGTGCCCACACCAAGGAGCACGCCGAGTACGTCGGCGCCACCGCTCGCGCGCGCCGGCGCGCCGCCCGGATCGCCGCCTGTGAGACGCTGCTGACCGAACTGACCGCGCAGCTCGACGAGGTGGCGCGCGCCCGGGTCCGTGCGGACGCCGCCCTCGACGCGTACGCCGCCGCCCGTGCCGCCCTGCCCCGCACCACCGGTATCACGCAGGCGCTGCGCGAACTCGACAGGGCCGCGGCGAGACTGCTCGCCACGCGCGACGCCGCCGACGCCTCCCAGGCCTCCTACGACGAGTCGGTGGCCGCCTACTCGGTCGCCGAGCGTGCCCTGCGCCGCACCGCGGCCGAGCACAGCATCGAGATCGAGCGCGTCGACGCCGTCGAGACCGCCACCCGCGCCTTCGAGACGGCGGTACGCGACCTCACCGCCCGCCGCCGCGAACACGCCCGCCAGACCGAGGCCGCCCAGGCAGGCGCCGACCAGCTCACCGCCGCCGCCGAGGACGAGGAGGCGGCGCTGGACACCGAGCGCGCGGCACGCCGCCGGCACGCCGAGGAGGCCGCGGGACTTCAGGCCCTCCAGGAGGCCGTCGGGGCCGAGGCGCAGGAGGTGATGCGCCAGGTGCGGGAGGCCGAGGACGGGATCGACGCCCTGGCCCAAAAGGCCGAGGCGGCTCGTGTGGCCCAGCACACCGCGATCGCGGGCGCCGCTGCGGCCGAGGCCCGCCGTACGGCCGCGGCCGAGGCCGGGTCGGTCGCCGCGGCGGAGGAGAAGGACACCGCGCGCGGCCTGCGCCCGTACGCCACCCGTGAACTCCTCGACATCCTGCGCTGCCCGCCGGGCCTCGCCTGGCCCGCCCAGGAGGCCGACTGGGCAGGCGTTGCACTCCCGCCGGCCGTGGTCGCCGTACACGGGGCGATCCTCTTGGCGACCCGCGACCTCACCCCCACCGAAACCAGCCTCAAGCAGTCCGTCACCCGTCTCACCAAGGCCCTGGACGACCTGCAGGCGCAGCTCGCCGCCGCCGGACAGGACTACCGGCCCGAGTGGGACGGCTCCGATGGGGTCATCCTCGTACGCGTGGCCGACGAGGAGGGCCCGCTGCCCGTCGCCGCCTTCGCCCAGAAGATCTCCTCCCACCGCCGTGACCAGGCCGAACTGCTCTCCGAGTCCGAACAGCGCATCCTGGAGGACGCCCTGCTCACCCGGCTCGCCCAGCAGATCCACGACCGCACCGTCGACGCCCGCGACCTGATCAGGCGGATGAACACCGACATGCGCAGGCGCACGATGTCCTCGGGGACGACGGTCGGCGTGAGCTGGCTGCTCGCCGACCATCTCGACGACGAGCAGCGTGCCGTCTGTGCCCTCCTCGACGCCGACGCCGCCCGCCTCGGTCCCGACGGACTCGCCCGGGTGCGCACCCACTTCGCCGCGCAGATCAAGACCGCCCGAGCCCGCCACCGCGACCAGCCTTACCGCGAACTCCTCGCCGAGGTCCTCGACTACCGGCGCTGGCGGCAGTTCGCGTTCCAGCTGGTACGGCCCGGCGAGTCGGGAAAGACGGAAGAGAGGCTCACCCGGGCCCGACACAGCCGGCTGTCGGGCGGTGAGCAGTCCGTGTCGCTGCACCTGCCGCTGTTCGCCGCCGCGCACGCCATGCTCAACTCCGCCGACCCGCACGCCCCGCGCCTGCTCGCCCTCGACGAGGCATTCGCCGGCGTGGACGACACCGGGCGCGGCGAACTCATGTCGCTGGCTGCCCAGTTCGACCTCGACCTGTTCATGACCGGTTACGACCTGTGGGCTGCCCACGCCTGTGTGTCCGCCGCCGCCCACTACGACCTCGCGCACACCGCCGTCGACCACACCGTCTCCGCGCTGCTGCTCGTCTGGGACGGCGACCGGCTCCTCGCCGACGACACCGGCGATCTCGCGGCCGCCCTCGGCTCACCTGGCACCCGGCGCGTTCCGACGCCCGTGGAGGCCGCGGTTGTCGACTGAACGGAGTGAGTACCGTGCATACGACGAGTTGCGGGGCGAGGGCTGGACCCGGCTGCTCGCCGCCGCCCGCCGCAGGCTGGAGCGCACCGGCGGCGTGCTCGACGGCGACATCGGGCTCGCGCGGCCCAGCGAGGCCGAACGCCGTACCGTCATCGGCATCACCGGCCGCTACCGGCCCGAGACCGCCAAGCGCCTCGCCGTACCCCTGAGCGACCTGGACGGGTATCTGCACGACTGCTACGGCACCGGTCTCCTGACGACCCTCGGCCGGCTCCACGGCCCGCTGCGCGACCGGCCGGCCGAACGTGCCGACGAGGACACGTGCCGCGAACAGGCCCTGAAAAACGCCCGCTCCAGCCGACTCGCCGGGCAGGGATGGTTCGCGGCCTGGCTGGAGCGGATCGCCGCCGACGGCACCCTCACCCGTCTCGTACGCCGCGGGGACGCACCTCTGCTCGACGCGGCGGTACGCGTCCTGGAAAGGCTCCCCGGTGACCGAGACCGCTTTCCCGGCCTCCCGGAACGGTTCCCTGGTGACCGCGACCGGCTCTCCGCGCACCCGGGCACCCGCGACGGACTGCCGCTTCCGGTCCTCGCCGAGTGGGCGACCGGCGACACCAAGGCTCTCGTTCCCGGCACCCCGCTCGAACAGCTCGTCCTGCGCGCCCTCGCCCAGCGCACCGGCGGCGGCCCGGTCGTACCGCGCGAGCGGGCCGGGCGGCGCGCCCTGTGGGAGAGCGCCGGAGCCATCGCCGACGACCTCGCCAGCCAGGTACTCGTCCTCAACATCGGGGCTGAGGGCAGCGCCGTGGTCTGCGACTGGCTGCGCGACGCCGCCGACTTCGGCATCCCCTTCCGGCTCACCCTTCACCAGCTCGCCACCGCCCCCGTCGTCCCCGCCGCCCGCACCGTCTTCGTCTGCGAGAACCCGGCCGTACTGCGTGCCGCGGCCGGCGAACTCCAGGACGCCGGCGCCGCCCTCGTCTGCACCGAGGGCGTCCCGTCCGCCGCATGCCACAAACTGCTCGGCGACGCCGTACGCGCGGGAGTCCGGCTGCACTGGCGCGCCGACTTCGACTGGGCCGGCCTGCGCATCACCGCGGACGCCATGGCCCGACACGGTGCCCGCCCCTGGCGGATGACCACCGCCGACTACACGGCGGCACTCAGCAAGGGCGAGTCCACACCGCTCGCGGGACCGCCCGCAGCCAGCCCCTGGGACCCCGAACTGGCCCGTGCCATGGCGAAGTCGGGCAGTGCGGTCATGGAGGAACGCCTCCTGCCCGCGCTCCTGTCCGACCTCACCCGCAGCTGACCCGGTGACTCCGGTGGCCGGCTCGGTTCGCTGGGAGCAGACGACCGCTCGCAGGGGTTATGGGAGGCCGACAACCCCGGTCTTCCGCTCCTTGTCACCTGAGGTGCCCGTTTCGGTGGCCGGCCGGTGGCCGGACGCCTTGGGACAGCGCAACACGAGGCAGCGCAGATCAATCAGCTGCATGTGCTCTGATCAGGCAAGACATCACTCAGCAGCACGATCGGGCACCACGCGGCACGAACGCTCACGGTCTCGTAATGCGTAGGTCTCGGGTTCGAATCCCGAAGGCGGCTCCGATGAAGCCCAGATCACATAACCCGTGACCTGGGCTTTTCCCTTTTCCTTGGCGTTTCGCGGTCTCGCCAGTTGCAGCGGTTGGACCCTACTGGAGGTCAGGGGAGCGCGAGGGGAGCGCAGCAGGCCGGTTCGGGGAGCGCGGTGCAGAGGTGGCGAGGAGCGCCTCTCCCGACTTATGTGCTGGAGGCAGGACACTTCAGGGCGAGTGCCCACCGCAGTCTCCAACCTCATTCGCCGGGTTTAGTCGGCCGTGGTTGCCAATAGCAGGGACAGTGCGCAGGGAGCTACGGACACCCGTGCACTCGACTTCGGAAACCGACATCGGGCGTGAGATCTATGGAGGCACTCCCTCTCACAGACGGTCATTCATGAGAGTGACGCTCCGTGCGTGGGTCACTGTCGGCCCCCAGGACCGTAGAAGACGAAGTTGCCCGGAACGCTGTGCGTCCCGGGCGGCGTGCGTGGGCGGCAGCCACAGGCTCCTGGGGGAGTTGCAGGTCTCAGCTGTCTCAGGCCGCGGTTTGTGGGGTTTGCCGTTGCGGCGTTGCGGCGTTGCGGCGGTGTTCGGCGTTGATGCGCTGGGCTTCTTCGAGCTGGTCTTCGAGGATGATGATGCGGCAGGCGGCCTCGATGGGGGTGCCCTGGTCGACGAGTTCCCGGGCGCGGGCGGCGATGCGCAGCTGGTAGCGGGAGTAGCGGCGGTGGCCGCCCTCGGATCGGAGCGGGGTGATGAGGCGGGCTTCGCCGAGCAATGCTCAGGACTTGTGGATCAGTCCCGGGAGGGCATGCGGAGGGCGTACCTTCCCGATTGATCCGTAAGGTCACCGAGTAGGCCCGCGTTCGCAGCGCGGGTCGGGAAGGCACGCCCGTGCTCAGCGTAGTGAATGCCGAGGGTTCCACCGAGTCCGGCTCCCTGATCGATGAGATCGTCCGCGAGGGCGCCCGCCGTATGCTGGCCGCCGCACTGGAAGCCGAAGTCAACCAGTACATAGTCGAGTTGGCCGCCGAGCGGGACGGACACGGGCACCGCCTGGTGGTCCGCAACGGCCACCACCGGCCCCGCACCGTGGTCACGGCCGCCGGCCCGGTCGAGGTGAGAGCGCCCCGGGTGAACGACCGCCGCACCGACGAGGCCACCGGCGAGCGCAAACGATTCTCCTCGAAGATCCTGGCCCCGTGGTGCCGCAAGTCCCCGAAGATCTCCGAGGTCCTGCCGCTGCTCTACCTGCACGGACTGTCCTCCGGGGACTTCGTCCCGGCGCAGGAGCAGTTCCTCGGCTCGACGGCCGGGCTGTCGCCGGCCACCGTGACCCGGCTGACCCGGCAGTGGCAGGACGACCACGCCGCCTTCCAGGAGCGCGATCTGTCGGACCGCGATTTCGTCTACGTGTGGGCCGACGGGGTGCACCCCAAGGTGCGGCTCGGGCAGGCGCACTCCTGCGTGCTGGTCCTCCTCGGGGTCCGGCTGGACGGCACGAAGGAGCTGATCGCCCTCGCGGAGGGGTTGCGGGAGTCGACCGAGTCGTGGGCCGACCTGCTGCGGGACTGTCGCCGACGCGGCATGCGCGACCCCGAACTGGTCGTCGGCGACGGCGCGATGGGGCTCTGGAAGGCCCTGGCTGAGGTGTTCCCCGCCGCCCGCCACCAGCGGTGCTGGGTCCACAAGGCCAGAAATATCACGAACGCCCTGCCGAAGTCCGCACAGCCCGGCGCGACGAAGGCGATGCAGGAGATCTACAACGCCGAGGACCGCGCCCATGCCGAGAAGGCGATCGAGGCGTTCGCGAAGACCTACGGGGCGAAGTGGCCCAAGGCCGTCGCGAAGATCACCGACGACGCCGAGGAACTGCTGGCGTTCTACGACTTCCCGGCCGAGCACTGGATCCACCTGCGGACCACGAACCCCATCGAGTCTACGTTCTCCACCGTCAAGCTGCGGACCAAGGTCACCCGCGGCGCCGGCAGCCCGGCCGCCGCCCTGGCGATGGTGTTCAAGCTCGTCGAGTCCGCCCAGGAACGCTGGCGCGCGATCACCGGCGCCTCCCTCGTCGCCCTGGTCCGCTCCGGCGCGAAGTTCGAGAACGGCGTCCTCGTCGAGCGCGCCGAGCAGGCTGCTGCCTGATGGCAGGTCAACTGACCTACTGCTCTTGACGGTTACCCCAACTCGGCGGACTGGTGTCAGTCCGGAGGAAGGAATGGGCCTGATGAACCAACTGCATGCCTACATCGACGCCTGGCGACGCCACGATGTGGCCGGAGCGCTGGCCACGTTGACCAACGACTGCATGATCATCGAGTGCTACGGGCCGGTCTACCGCGGACAGCAACGGGTCGCACAGTGGATGCATGCCTGGCTCGGTGCCGGCGGCTCGGTCGACGGCTGGAAGATCACCTCGGAAGCGACAGCGGGGGTCACCCTGATCGCAGAATGGATCTTCTCCTGCACATGGCAGGGCAAGGCCGCCACGTTCGAAGGCGCGACGATCGCCAGGCTCGACGGGGAGAAGATCGCCTACCTTCGGGAGTACGCGACTTCGGCGCCGCTCTACGACTGGACGGGCACCTGGCGCGATTGACATCCACAAGTTTTGACAATTGCTCGGCTTCGCCGATGGCGCGGAGGAAGCGCCCTGGGTGGTGCCGAGCATTTCGGCGGCCCGGCCCATCGTGTAGGCGGGATAGTCGTCGTCGAGACGGTCGTACGAATCGTCTGCTGTTATTTGCACCTCTCTGTGGAACGCGTGGAGGGGCCTTGGTGCCGTATGGCACCAAGGCCCCGAAGGAACTGCTACACCATCTGCCGGCCCTGGTACTGCGCCGGCCTCCTGTTTCCGCAGACCCGACCGAGATGCTGTCGGGAGTGCGGGGATCGCGGTTGCTTGACCGGAGACCACCTCACTATCGATGTCCTGCGGTACCCGGGCTCAAGACTTCCGCCCGGGCGATCCTGATGGCGCTCGGCTCCTCCGTTTCTTCCCTCTGGGATCAATCACTTACCTACTGCTGGTACTGCGTACTGCTGGTGATGCGAACTGCTCTGTGGCCTGCCGTAGCGCCACTCTTCGGTAGCCAGCCCCGTCGCCCGTCCTGCGTCTGCTCTGGCTTGGAACCCCACTGCCGAACTTCCCGGTGCGCGCGTCCTCAGCCGACGCCTTCACCGAGATACTGCTCACTGACATCACTGCTGAGTACTGCGAACTGCACTTACCGAACTGCTACTGCATGAACTGCGGTACTGCTCACGGCGGCCCCTGATCACTGCGGGCCGCCCGGTCCGGTCGCCAGTCCCGTCGCCGTCCTGCAACAACCCTGGCTTCGGAACTCCACCACCGCACCGTCCTGCGCACTGCAACTGCGTGTACTGCTGCCCGGCAGTTCGTCTCTGCCAGGCCCTGTTGATCTCGGCTACGAGAGAAACCATAGCCATGCCACCGCCCAATGTCTACTCCGGCCGACATAGATTTTCGCGTACTCGTCGGTGAGGTAATCGACCTCGAACAATGATGGAGGGCGGGCGCAAGGCGGGTTAACGGGCCGCAGGCCGGGGCACAAACCCCGGGCAGACAGGACCGGGCACTGACGATCCAGAGACCAGGGGGACCTGATGGACACGATGAGCATCAACGTCGCGCCCCTGCGCTCCGCGACATCCGTCGCCGGCGCACGCGAGAGCGCCCGCAACTTCCTCGACGGGCTCGTACCGGCGATGGCGGCCGAGGCCGCCGACACGGTGGTCCTGGTCGTCTCGGAGCTCGTCACCAACGCCCTGCGCCACGGCGGCGGCACCTACACCCTGGAGCTGACCGCGCACCCGGACAGCATCGAGGTGGCCGTGCGTGACCGCAGCTCGCAGACCCCGCGCATGCGTACCCCAGACCTGAACGATGGCACCGGAGGATTCGGCTGGCCCATGGTCAACCGCCTCGCTCGCGCCACCGCCGTGAACCGCCAAGCGGGCGGCAAGACCGTAAGCGCCTTCCTCGCCCGGTAGCGCCAGGGCGCCGACGTCGGCCGGGGTGACCGGTGGCCTTCTCAAGGTCAATCTCTGCGATGACCGCTGTGTACCCACAACTGTGACGGCTGCCTGGAGCACCGGTTTTCGCTCTGGCTTTCCCCACCCACACCGCAGGGGGACGGCCATGTGTTCCGGGAGTGGGCGCGGTGGGAAACTGCGGCGGTGTCGTGATTCGCGAGGGATACGAAGTTCTACGGCGACCGTCTCGTGTACGAGCCGCTGGAGAGCAAGTGGGGTCGTTACCACGCCACGCACTGCGGGTGCGGACAGGACTGGCTCACCGCGCACGCCATCCCCGCCGGGTTCACTGTCTTGCCCCGGGGCAAGACCGGCTACTACGGCCTGGTGAGCCCCGGCCTGACGGAGGGCGTGGACGAGTCGGCGCTGACGGCCAACGCGCTGTGGGAGGCGGTCACCGGCAAGCCCGCCCGGCACCCAGACCTGGCACGAGGACGTGCAGGTCACCTGCCGAAGTCCAGAAGCGGAGGCGGCGCGCAAGGCGGCCAACGACGAGTACTGACGAGTACTACGGAGGGATCCGCGAGGAAGCTGCGAAGCGGAAGGCCGCGGCGAAGAAGGAGCCGATCACGGCCGCGCAGCTGAAGTACCACGAGCCCTCGGGTCGGCCCGAACCGGACCGGTCAGTACACCCCGTGGGTGCGGGCGGCCTGGTCGATGGATTCAGGAGTGATGTATCCGGCGTCGACGAAGTGCTCCAGGTCCGTGAATCCCTGCCGGAGTAGGTCCTGATGGATCTGTTCGAGGGCGTCGATGTCCTGCTCAGGCGCCGGCCGGGTGGTGACCTGCACGATCACGTGCGGACCATCACCACAGGTTTCGCCTTGGGTGATGGCGGTAGCCGATCCACTCCTTCTTCCGGAGCGCTCAGCTTCTGCCCGTTGAGGGTGACGGCCGCGACGGTGTCCAGGCCGTCGAAGACCAGGTCCACACGTCCCCGGCCTGCGCGGCCGTGGCCTCGAAGGTGAGGCGGTACTGCCAGTCGGTGCGGTGCATCCATACCAGTTCCTCCTCGACCCGGTCGAGGTATGGGTCGGGTATGAGGCCCGCGGCCATGAGGTCGAGATGCACGCTGCCGGGCACAGCGGCCGGCACCGTGCGCCCCCGGGACGCGTCCGGCACCGGGCCGCGCTTCGCGCTCAGCAGCCAGCCCTCGTGCAGGGTCGTACGCGCCATGTTCACTCCCGTCGGATCAAGAGCCTGCGGCTGGGACATCCGTCGTCGCCGGACCCTGGTGACCTCCGGACGAGGCCGGATAGGCTCGCCAGCATTGTTACGTCGTTGAGTTAAGTAAGTCTGCGCCACAGGAACATCCCACTCCGAGGAAGCGCCACTGTGTCAGCTGATTCCCTCTCAGAACCAGCACCTCTGCGTGGTCTCTGAGGAACGCCCCGCCATCAGGTCCCTAATCAGCGATGACCGCAGTTCTCAGTCAGTGGTCGGAGCATCCCGGAGGACCGGGCGGCCATTCTCCTCGAGCCGTCAGACGGCAACCAACCATCAGCCACAACCGGTCCTCCCGGGCCGCCAACATTCTTAGCTTGAGATAAAACCTGCGGCGGTCAGGGGGCGGGGTGTTCGGTTCGCCGCTCTTCTGTTCGTTGACTGCCTTCGAGCAGGGCGTTGCCTACGTCGTAGACGGGGGTCTTCCGCTTGTTGCGGCGGCCGGGCGGGCGTCCCGGGCCGGGGCGAGAGGGTTTCGTGGGCTTTGTGAGAACAGGCAGTGACCTGCGGACTTGACGAAACCCTCGGCGTACCCGACCAGGAGTCATGCGTTCGGCGGGCAGGGGGCGCTCCCATGGACGCTTGAGGTCCTCGGCGAGGGGCCGGGCGAGGCGCAGTTGGGTGTACACGGCCATGACGAGGACGGTCCAGCGGTCGGCGGCGGCCGCCTCGCGCAGGCGGGGCCGGGTCCAGCCGAGGTGTTGTTTCCAGTAGCGGAAGGTGTGTTCAAGATCGAATCTGCGGAGGAAGCACGACCAGATGGTGTCGGCGAGAGTGGCGTCGGTGTCGGTGCGTGACCACCACAGCCACAGGGGTTTCGGGCTGCCGCCGGAGGGCAGACGCTCGACGTCCAGACGGATCACGGTGCCGGGCACGAGGGGCAGCTCCGGCTCGGGGTGATGAGCCCAGACCGTCTGCCGGTTGAGTTTGACGTGCAGACGCTCGAAGCACCGGACCCGCATGTGACCGTACTTGTCGAGATCGTGCTCGGTCTCGTGCAGGGGATCTCCCCAGGTGTCCGGGGCGTGGAACTCGAATCTGCTGCCATGGCGTTGAGGCCGGCCGCCTTTGGGGCCCACACCGCCGTTCGCGGGTGGGTCGCGGTACAGGACGCGGTCGCCACGCATGCGTACGCACACCTCTACCGGCAGGTCGGCGAGCTGGTGGGCGAGGTAGGGGCCGTCGTATCCGCAGTCGGCCACGATCCGGATCGGCCCGTCGCCCTCTCGCCACCGTCCCAGGGCCACGAGCCTGGCGACGACCTCACGCAGCTGTTGGGCGGTGCACTGCTGAACCTGATCGCCGGGGCGCAAGCGGCGTGCGTCGAGTGGAGCGGTCCAGGAGGTGGGTCCGCTGGACAGGGCGGCGATGATCGAGTACGCCCAGCCGGGGATCATCTCGTGAGTGCCCTCGGCGCGTCCGTAGGTGTGGCAGAAGGTGCGCTGATTGCTGGTGTTCGCGTCGGGGCGTGGCCAGGGAGTCACGTCGACGGCGAGCACGATGCCGCCGCCGGGACCGCGCGGGAGGTCACGCAGCGCGAAGGACCAGTGCAGACGGTCGAAGTCGATCCGTCCGTCGTTCATGGCACGCTGCACGGAGCCGTGGGAGCGGGCGTGCTCGGGCACGAGGGTCAGCTCGGCGAGATTGCGCACAGGGCCCTCACTGCACAGCACGGCGTCGGTGATCTCGAAGAGCGCATCACCCCAGCGAGTGAGACAGGCACGCAAGTCGACACGGAACTCCTTGAGTTCACGCAGGGCCGCGTGGCGGCCGTCACCATCGGGCACACTGTGGGCGACGGCTGCGTCGCTCTTCGTTGGTGTCACAACCCGAGGATTACGACGTAGCCGTCGCCTTGTCTGGCATTTGCCCATGTGGGGGACTCGAACGCCTTCTTGGGAGAGCCCAGAGGTTTTATCTCAAGCTTAGGGAAGGCCTCATGACCTTCGTCAGTGCGGTCGTGCGTCCCCCGACGGAGGCGCGCGGCGGGATCCTCCGGTGGCCCACCGACGGCATCTCCTACGGCGGCGACTACAACCCCGAGCAGTGGCCGCGCGACGTGTGGGACGAGGACGTGCGGCTCATGCGGGAGGCCGGCGTCGACCTCGTGACCCTCGGCGTGTTCGCCTGGGGAACCGTCGAAACGTCGGACGGCGTGCGGGACTGGTCGTGGCTCGACGACGCCGTCGAGCTGCTCCACCGCAACGGCATCGGCATCGACCTCGCCACCCCGACGGCGGCGCCGCCGAGCTGGCTGCTGGCGGCCCACCCCGAGATCACCCCGGTGCTCGCGGACGGGTTCCGCGAGCCGCCCGGGGGGCGGCTCGCGTGGTGCCCAGCGTCGCCGACCTACCGGCACTACGCGCTGCGGCACGTCGAGGAGCTGGCGCGCCGGTACGGGCAGGACCCGGCGGTCCGCCTGTGGCACGTGGGGAACGAGCTCGGCGGCGGCAACGCGCGCTGCTACTGCGAGGTGTCCGCGGCCGCGTTCCGCGACTGGCTCGCCCACCGGTACGGCACGCTCGACGCGGTCAACGCGGCCTGGGGGACGGCGCAGTGGGGCCACCGGTACGGCGAGTGGGAGGAGATCCTCCCGCCGCGCGGGCGCCACGGCGCCCCGAACCCCGGGCTGTTCCTCGACTACGAGCGCTATTCGTCGGATGCGCTGCTCGCGCACTACGTTGCCGAGCGGGAGGTCATCGAGCGGCACTCGTCCGTGCCCGTGACGACGAACCTCATGGTGGGCGCCGGGGCGCAGATCGTCGACTACGCCTCCTGGGCGCCGCACGTCGACGTCGTCGCCAACGACCATTACACGCTGGTGGACGACCCTGACCGCGAGGAGGACCTCGCCTTCGCCGGCGACCGCATGCGGGGCATATCCCGCGACCGGGCCCCCTGGCTGCTCATGGAGCACTCGACGGGCGGGCCGAGCTGGCAGCAGCGCAACCGCGCCAAGGACCCGGGCGAGATCGCGCGCGACGCGATCGGGCATGTCGCCCGCGGTGCCGACGGCGTCCTGTTCTTCCAGTGGCGCGCGTCGCGCGCGGGCGCCGAGCAGTTCCACTCCGCGATGCTGCCGCACAGTGGGACGCGCTCGCGGATCTGGCGGGAGGTCGTCGACCTCGGCGGCCGGCTGCGTGCGTTGGCCGAGGTCCGCGGGACCCGCGTCGAGCCCGCCCGCGTCGCCCTCGTCGTCGACGACGTCGCCGGCTGGGCCCTGGAGCACGGCCTCAAGCCGCACCGCGGGCTGCGCTACGGCCACGAGCTGCGGGCCTGGCACCGGGCGCTCTGGGAGCGGCAGGTGCTGTGCGACGTCGTGCCGCCGTCGACCGAGCTCGACGGGTACGACATCGTGATCGTCCCCACGCTCCTCGTGGTCGACGACGAGGCCGCGGCCCGGCTGAGCGCGGTGCCCGCGCGCGGGGGACGCTCGTCGTGACGTACCTGTCGGGCATCTGCGCTCCCGACGGGCAGGTGCGTCCGGGCGCCTTCCCGGCCGCGTTCCGCGACGTGCTCGGCGCGTGGTCCGACGAGTTCTACCCGCTCCAGGTGGGGGAGAGCGTCGGGCTCGACGACGGCACCGCGGTCGAGGATTGGACCGAGCGGGTCTACCTCAAGGAGGCCGAGGCGATGGTCAGCTATACGACGGGTCCGCTCGCCGGCGGCCCGGCCGTGACCCGGCGGCGCGTGGGCGAGGGTGCGGCCTGGTACGTCGGCGCGGCCCTGCCGCGGGACGGGGTCGACCGCGTCGTCGACCGGCTGATCGCGGAGGCGGGGATCGCGCGCACCGTGGCGGGGCCGCCCGGGGTGGAGGCCGTCCGGCGGTCCGGCGACGGCCGCTCGTACCTCTTCCTGATCAACCACACGCACGAAGCCCACAAGGTCGAGGCCGCCGGGTTCGACCTGATGTCCGGGGCCGAGGCCGGGCCCTCGGTCCTGCTCGACCCGGGCGGCATCAGGGTGCTGCGCGAGCCGTAGCCACGACCCCGGGCCTGCGGGCCGCGAACCGACAGCCAGACCGCACGGTGAGGAACTCTTGATGACGCACGTCCCGACCACCTTCACACCCTCCACGACAGCCGGACCCTGACCGCGGTCACCTTCGGGACGCGGAAAAGCTGGCCTTCAAGACGCTGCAGACCTACAGCGACGGCCACACCGACCGCTGGATCGAGCTCAACGAGAACAGCGAGCACCCCGCCCCCTCCCTGAAGTTCGACGCCGCGGCGCCCGGCGCGGAACCGACCGACGCGAAGCCTGAACCGAGCGCCACCGAGTCCGAGGCCGCCTCCCCGGCCTCCGCCGAGCCCTCGGCGTCACCCGCTGCTGAGGACAAGAAAGACGACAACGGACTGTCGACCGGCGCCTGGTTCGGCTATGCATGCCCATGATCGAGAACGCGTGTGAACCGACCGAGAGAGGCGGGGGCTTGCGTCTTGTAGGCGTACTACAACACGCCCGTGGGGAGCAAGAACGGCTTACGCCAAGGGAAGGCGCTGGAACCGGACGCCGAAAGCTGCCCGCAAACAGAGCAGGCCATGTCGACGTGTGGTGGTTCCGCTGTCCCCGGAGCCGTCGTCGAGAAAGCGCGTGGAACAACGGCAGGGGAGCGCAAGGGGAGCGCGGACGCCTTTGAACGTGCCAGCACGAGGTGTCACGAGCGGCTCTAGCTCGTGTGCTCTGATCAGGCAAAATGAGATCTGGCAGCCTTGCGTAACACGGCTCGGCACGATCGCTTCCGTACTCGTAATGCGTAGGTCTCGGGTTCGAATCCCGAAGGCGGCTGGCGGTGAAGCCCAGGTCAGAACCTATCTGACCTGGGCTTTGTAGTTAGCGGATGCGACGGCGGAGGCGTACCGTGCGGGTGTCCCCGGTCTCCGTCTTGGTCTCAAGTGTGGGTCCGGTGGCAGGCTCGGGCGGGAGAGCCTGGTGGAGGAGGAAGGCGTCTTTCATGCGGCGTATCGCGTCCTTGGAGAGATGCGAGCGGCAGCTCGCCGGCAGCGCCTGGCTCGACTGCCGCCCGGTCACGCCGCGGCACCGGCCCGCCGCGCGCAGCCGGCTGGGCGCGGCGGTGCGTCAGCAGGTCGATTCGGCTGGTTACGCCCCGCGCTGTCGGTCCAGCTCTTGGCAGAGGGCGATGGCGGTGTCCCGGGTGCTGGGCATGACAGAGGGTTCTGTCCGCGGTACTGCGACATGCGAAGGCCCGGTCGACTGGCGGACCGGGCGACGTGGGGTACTGCCAGCCCGGGCTGGAGGTCTGCCGGGCGCCGGAGCGCGCAACGGCGCACTTATGAGGAAAGGGCGCCTCCCGCGTCATCGTCGGTAAGTTCGCTCAGCCCGGCCGCGGCCGGATCGAGTACGCGCGCCAGGAAGGAGCGGGTGCGGGCATGTCGCGGAGCGCCGATCACCCGTGCGGGCTCTCCCTCTTCGACGATGACCCCGTTGTCCATGAAGACGACACGGTCCGCGACTTCCCTGGCGAAGCTCATCTCGTGGGTCACCACGAGCATGGTCATCCCGTCATCGGCGAGTGAGCGCATCACCGCGAGGACATCCCCGACCAGTTCCGGGTCGAGCGCGGACGTCGGCTCGTCGAAGAGCATCAGCTCCGGGTCCATTGCCAGCGCGCGAGCGATGGCGACCCGCTGTTGCTGGCCGCCGGACAACTGCGCCGGGTAGGCGGACTCCTTGTCGGTCAATCCGACCCGGTGAAGCCGCTCACGGCCGATCCGCTCAGCTTCCTCCTTGTCGCGGCCGAGTACGCGGCGTTGGGCAATCGTCAGGTTCTGAAGTGCTGTGAGATGCGGAAAGAGGTTGAACGACTGGAAGACCATGCCGATCCGCCGGCGCACCTGGTCGATGTCGACATCGGGGTCAGTGACCTCCGCACCGGCCACCGTGATCGTCCCCGATGTCGGCTCCTCCAGCCGGTTTACGCAGCGCAGCAGCGTCGACTTACCTGAACCGGACGGTCCGATAACGCAGACCACGTCCCCCTTCGAGACCGTGAAGTCGATGCCGCGCAGCACCTCAAGGTCGCCGAACGACTTGCGCAGCCCACGCACCTCGATAGCCGGTGCGGATTTTCCCGTCGCCGTTTCGTCAGTTCCAGGCACGGTGGTCACCGCGCTCACCTCGCCCTCGCCGTACGTGCTTCGAGCCGCCGGACCAGATGGCCGAGCGGCAAAGTGATGACCAGGTAGCAGAGCCCGGCGATGAGGATCGGCGTGAGGCTGCGGTTCTGATTCAGCGCGTCTCTGCCGAATTTGGCCAACTCGTACTGATCGAGCGACAGGCCCAGCAAATACACCAGTGACGAGTCCTTCGTCAGCAGGATCAGTTCGTTGGTGAGTGGAGGCAGCACGATCCGCAGTGCTTGCGGAATGATGATGGACACCATCGCCCGGCTCTGCGACATTCCGAGCGAACGCGCAGCCTCCAGCTGTCCCTTGGGTACTGCCTGGATTCCCGCGCGTATGGTCTCCGCCATGTAGGCGGCGCCGACAAGGCCGAGAGCCAGCATGACGGTCAGATACTGGTTGAGTGCCACCTGGAAGGCGAGCGGGACTCCGAATCCGAGAGCGATGAAGACGAGGAGCGCCGGGACACCCCGGAAGAATTCGATGTACGCGACGGCCAACCAGCGGTACGGCGGCACTTCCGACAGCCGCATCAGTGCGAGAAGCAGCCCGAGAGCCAGTCCGAAGCCGAACCCCAGCAGTGTGTAGATGACTGTGTTGACGAGCGCTGTGCTGATGATGTCAGGGAACTGCGCCTTGGCCACGCCGACATCGAAGAAGGCGCGGCGTATCTCGCCCCAGTCCGCGGACAAGGCGAGCGCGAGGAGTGCGGCGGCCAGCACGGTGTATTGGAGGGCCCGGATGATGCGGGCCCGCTGCCTGCGGGGTATCGGCATCGGTAGTGGATTCCTCACTTCTTGGGAGCGGTGGGGAACCACTTCTTGTAAATGCGGTCGTAACTGCCGTCCGCCTTGGATTTCTTCAACACCTTGTTGATTTCCTGGCGCAACTTGTCATTTCCCGTGCGTACTCCGATGCCGTACCTCTCGCCCGTCTGGAATTCTGTCGCCACTGTGGTGTCCGGATTTTTCTTCACATATTCGAAGAGGACGCCGTTGTCATTGATGGCCGCATCAACCTGGCCCGTTTTCATGGCAGTGAGCAACAATGCCACATCCTCGAACTGCACAGTGGTTACACCCGGGGCATGCTTCTTCGCGTAAGTCTCACCCGTGGTGCCTTGCTGGACCCCGAGCTTCTTTCCCTTGAGATCGGCCATCGAGTGGTACGGAGCGCCTTTTTTGACCACCAGCGCCTGTGTCGCATTGAAATAGGGGTCGCTAAAGTCCAGGTTCTCCTCGCGTACCGGGGTGATCGTCATGCCGGCCGCAGCGAGGTCACATTTGCGCGCGTTGAGATCCTCGCCGGTCTGGATTCCCTCGAAGGGGGTGTCAACGATCTCTTGTTTGACCTTGAGGTCCTTGGCGACCAGATCGACGAGGTCGACATCGAAGCCGACAACGGTGTTGCCCTTGCGGGTCTGGAAGGGTTCGTACGGCAGGTGTGTGCAGGTCTTGAGCTTGCCGGACTCCACCAGGTCCAGCGTCGAGCCGTCCGCATTGGAGGACTTGGTGCTCGTACAGCCCACAAGTACGGCGAGGACGGCGGTGGTGGTTATGAGGTGTAATGCGGAGCGAGTGGACATGGGCGCCTCCATAACTGCGGCCGGCGAGGGCCTACCTGTGCCAGTGAGTGGCGCCGATCTTGCCACCGGAGGTGTCGGATGTCTCCCTCTGATGTGGTCTTCCTTGCGGCTGCGTTCGCTGGCCGAGCCGGACTGAGCTGGGCCTTCAACGTGCGCGGAATCACGTCCCGCTGTTCCGAAGACATCCGTTGTCGAGTGGCCCAGCCTCAATACCGGTAACGTAGGCGGTTATTTTCCGCTTGCCCCGTTTGTTGTGGCAAACGGAGCCCCTGTTCGATGAGCAGAGGTTTCTTCGTGCTCGGAGCATGATCGCGGTGTGGTGGGGCAGGCAGCGGACGGTTTGTTGTCGACCGGGGAGGGTGCGATGCCGTCGGTGCTTGGGTTGATGGAACGGCGTGAGGCGCGGGCGAGGCGGGATCTGGAGTCCTGGACGGAGGTCCTGGAGCAGGCTCAGGCGGAGGTGAATGCCTCGCGGGAGTGTGTCGATCGGGCTCGGGTGGGGCGGGAGGAACTCGTTCAGGTGCTGGCCGAGGAGAGCGTGGTTCGTCGCGGTGGTGGCCGCATCAGGCCCGGTGAGCGGGGTGGAACTGGCGCGGGCGGTGGGCCGAGAGATGGACAGCAAGAACGAGGTGGAGAAGATCCGCCACCGTGCCCCGCAGTTCAAACCTTGAGTACGGGGAACAGCTCACCGTCGTACGGATAACGTCTCCCCGCACAGCGCAGCAACGCATCGTGCAGCCGCCCGACCTCCGCCCGCGCCAACCCTTCGTTGCAAAACCGGATGGTGGTGACCGCCGACCTGGTGGCGGGACCGGTAGGGCGGAAGCGTTCCCAGACGACGTTCTTCGCCGAACCCGGTGCCAGCTCGGCAATTACGGCGAACTCCTGCACCCGGCCCCAGCGCGTCGACCTCAAGGTGACCTGCCTCAGCTCACCCCAGGAGGCGCTCCATTCATGGCCTTCACGCAAGAAGTAGAGCCCGTCATCCGCCACCCGTACACAAGCCGCGTCCGCGCGCCCCATGGCCACTCCTCCCAGAGTGAACAGCGCCAGCGCGACGAGACTCGCCAACCCGCCGAGGACGGGATGAGCCCTGAAGTAGTAGACGGCCACGACGAGTGGAACGGCTCCCGCAAGCGAGGCCGCGACAGCGACGCGCATGTGCCCCATCACGTACCGCACCTCGACGGGCGGCCCTGACGCTCGGCCAGCAACAGCCGGAACAGAAACCGCATCCACCGTCGGCGACGCAGGCGACGCCGACCCGCCAAGCGACACAGGCGGAGACGGTAGCTCGGGCGGAGCCGCCGGCGTACGCACGGCCCTGTCCACCTCCTCCACCGTGACCGCCCCACCCCCAGTCAGCGCGGTCAACACCTCATCCGCCGAAGGCCGCAGCTCCGCCCGCTTCTCCAGACACCCGTCCAGCACTGCCCGCAACCCCTGTGGCACGCCTTCCAGGCTCGCCACCTCGTGCACAACCCGGTAGAGCATCCCCGCCTCGCTGCCCTCCCCGAACGGCATTCGCCCCGTCGCCGCGAAGCACAGCATCGCACCGAGTGAGAAGATGTCACTGGCCGTGCCGACGCTCCCGCCCTGGGCTTGCTCGGGCGACATGAATCCGGCAGTGCCGATCGCCACACCTGTCCGAGTGAGTGCGGTCGCGCCGTCCAGTGCCTTGGCGATCCCAAAATCGATGAGTCGTGGCCCGCTCTCCGTGACCAGGACGTTCGCGGGCTTGAGATCCCGGTGTACCAGCCCCGCCCCGTGGACCGAATGCAGCGCCTCTGCCAAGCCCGCGCCCAGCCGCCACACCGCATCCTCAGCCAACGGTCCGCTCTTCCGGACCAGTTCGGCGAGACTGGGTGCCGGGATGTAATCGCTGGCAACCCAGGGGGTCTCGGCCTCCGGATCCGCGCCCACCACAGGAGCCGTCCAAAATCCCCCGACCGCCTTCGCGGCCTCCACCTCGCGCCGGAACCGCACCCGAAAGCCGGGATCCGAGGCAATCTCCGGCCGGACCACTTTCACCGCCACTCGCCGGCCACTGCGCGACTCCCCAAGGTAAACCTGCCCCATGCCACCCGCGCCAAGCCGCGCCACTATCCGGTACGGGCCGACAGCCACCGGGTCACCAGTCCTCAACCGTTCCACACTTCCCCCGAGTCCAGTCGCCTGCGGACGAACCTAGAGGCCACCCACACCCAGCGTCAGCCCCATTGAGCGATGTTCGTCCTGAAAGTTGCCTGGTCACGGCGGCTGGTGTGAGGTCGTGGTGGGGTGCTCGTGCTGGTGGTGGGCGGGTGTCTGAGCCGGTGATCATCTGTCCTGTCTTCTGGAAGCTCTTCTTGGCGTTGACCGGCCTGGTGATCCTCGTCGCGGCGGGCCACTGACGGCGCATGTCGTCTCGGCTCGCCTTGGTTGGACGAGGTGGGCGACGTCAGGCTGGTCTTTCGTGCGCAGGAGCAGAGGTGCACAACCGGCCGGGACGTCGGGTGCGACGTGCGCGGCGAGCCGGGCTGTCCAAGTGTCCAAGATCTCTCTACGGTGGGTGTCCGACTGCCCTGCGGGGCTTGATGGGCGAAGGGGTCCGTGTGGAAGCCGAGTTGGCGGCTCTCGCCGCGTCCGGGGCGACGACGCTGGTCGGGCTGATGGTTTCGGAGTCGTGGGAGCGGGCGAAGAGCAAAGTGGCCCGGTTCCTCGGACGACGGGCTTCCGGTGAGGCCGCCGAGGAAGAACTTCAGTCGGCAAGCGCGGAGTTGGACCGGGCCCGGGCGGCGGGTGACGCAGGTGTTCAGGTAGTGGTCCAAGCCCGGTGGCAGCAGCGGCTGGAGCGGATGTTCCGGGAGGATCCCGGCGCGGTTGAGGAGCTGGCGCTGCTGTTGTCCGAGCTGGCGCCGGACGCGTCACGTACCTTCGTCAATCTGGTCAGCGGCGGGGTGAACTACGGTCCTGCCTTCCATGGATCGCACATCCACGGTGGCATCACCTTCAACGTTCAGCCGACGCCGCCGTTGGGCAGTCCCGTCAAGCCCGATCAAGTACCTGTCGTGACGGTTCCGTTCAGCAATCGGACTGCTGAACTCGCCGTCCTGGATAAGGCGCTCGGCGCGCGAGCAGGTGGCTGCGGGTCGGTCGATGTCGGTGTGCTGGACGGACTCCCTGGAGTCGGCAAGACGACCATGGCCTGGCGGTGGGCGGCAACGGCCCGAGAGCTCTTCCCGGACGGACAGCTGTATGTGGATTTCACGGCCCTGCGTGAGACGTCCGCGCCGGTGACCGCGGTCGGCGCGGACGTTTCCGAGGCCCTTGCCATGTGCCTGAGGTCGCTGTCGGGAAGCGACAACGGCATTCCGACGTCACTCGCGGAGCGGACCAATCTGTTCCGGTCGCGCTCGGCCAACCTGCGCATTCTGCTCGTCCTCGACGACGTGAACCAGCCCGCGCAGGTTCGTGCGCTGATCCCCAAGGGACCGGGCAGTGCGGTGCTGGTGACGAGCCAGGGCAGGCTTGGCGAACTGGCCATGGACGGTGCCCGATTGATCTCCGTCAAGCCGTTGGACAGGCATGGCGGCCTGACGGTGCTGAAGGACCGGTGCGGTGCGGAAGCGGTCGAGGCCGAACCGGAGGCCGCGGCACGTCTGGTGGAGCTGTGCGGCGGGCTGCCGGTCGCTCTGCAGATCGTGGCGGCGCGGCTGGTCACCGATGACGCTCTGAGCATGACGGCACTGGCCGCTGAACTGGACAACGAGGCCGGAAGACTGGCCGGGATGGCACTGGAAGGAGAGGAGTCCTCGGTGTCCGCTGTTCTGGGTCCTTCCTACCGGCTGCTGCCGCCCGACGCTGCTCGGCTCTACCGTCTGCTGGGATGGCTGCCGGTCGGCGTCTTCGACGCCGGCGTGGCCGCGGTCGCCGCGGATGTCGACACGCGGAGTGCGAAACGCCTGCTGGGCGTCCTGGCGAAGGCGAGCCTGGCAGAGGCCATGGGTGACGGCCGCTACCGCATGCACGATCTGGTCCGTCTGCATGCCCGGGAGTGTGCGTCGGCGCAGGAGCCGGCGGCCGAAGAGACGGCGCTGACGGAGCGGGTGGGCACGCACTATCTCGTCCTCACCGCGTTCGCCGACCGGGCACTCAGGCGGGACCGACTGCGGATCGCCGACCTGTCCGCCCTGCTGACAGACGCCGACGACCCCTTCGCCGCCGCGGGCGGACCGCCACCGCTGGAGTGGTTGGACGCCGAGCGTTTCGCCATCCTGGCGGTCCTGCGTACGACGGTCAGGCACGGGCTGTACACCCTTGCCTGGCAACTCGCAGAGGCCTTCACGGCGCTGTTCTTGTACCACCGCCACCTCGGGGTCTGGAAGGAGTCGCTGGAGCTGGGCGCCGGGGCGGCTGCCGCAGCGACGGCTTCCGCGGACACGGCGGGCGGGATCGCTACGGCGACGGCGGCCGAGGCGCGGCTGCGCAGTCTGCTGTCGCGTCCGTTGCTGGACCTCGGCGAGAACGACCGTGCCGGAGCGGAACTCGACAGGGCTGCCGCCTTGGCTGAGGCGGCCGGTCACCTCGTCCTGCGTGCCTCCGTACAGGAATTCCTCGGGCGGTACCGGGATCTCTTCGAGCCGTCCCGCGCCGCCGAGGCGTATCAGCGCTCCCTCGAACTCAACGAGCGTGCCGGCGAAACCCGTGGAGCGGCCATCGCCGCCTACTTCCTCGGATGTACGCAGGACGCTCGGGGAGCGCACGCGAAGGCCTTGGTCACGCTGCGTCGCGCGCGGCGGGACCTGGAGAGCCGTGCGGAGCCCGACCGGCGGATGGCGGCCCGGGTGAGCGCGGCCATCGGCGTCGTGCGTGATCATCTCGGCGAGACCGAGGAGGCGATCCGCGAGCTGCGCGAGGCGGCCCGGGTGCTGGGAGAGGTGGCGGCGACGCACTACGAGGCGCAGGCCTTGGTGCGGCTCGCCGATATCGCGGAGCGGACCGGAGGCCGCGAGGACCTGGTGCGCGCGTGCCTGAGCCGGGCTGTCGCGATCCACGAGGCGACCGGCGACCGCCTGGCGGAGAGTCTGCGGCGGCGGTTGGAAGACCTCGATCGCTGAGATCGGCTCCCGGGATCTATGGGCAGCCGGCTCGGAGGGCGGTTATCCGAGTGGTGAGGCGGGACGAACGCGCAGGACGACATCCTCGTCCCGCGCGTCACCGATCCGCAGCGTCACCCGGGTGTCGTCCAGCGGACGGCCCGCGCGCAGACATGCGTACACGACCGCGGCCGACAGGCTCGGATCCATCGCCGGTCCGGTGGCTGCCGCCTGCACGACGGGGCCGTCCCTGAGCCCGACCAGGCAGCAGCCCCGGGCCACGGCCGATGCCGCGAGCAGGCTTCCGGGCAACCGGGCGAGTGTCTCCTCGATCCAGCGCAGCGCGCCGACCGAAGTGGACGCGGGATGGCGTCGGACGAGTACGGAGGCGCTCTCGGTCAGTCGGTGGTCGCGCTCGTCGTCCACGCATGCCAGATGGGTGAAGCAGGCGGGGGAGTCCGGGCGGGCCTCGTCGTACGCGGACACGGCTGCCGGGAAGCGGCGCACGGTGACGGTCGGTGCCTCGCTGTCTCCAGTGACGCCGGTGCTCACCACCCATGAGGTGACCGGTGAGGCGGGCGGATCCGGAACGGGCAGCACCAGGGAGGACGGCGGGGGTGACGCCGGCTCCGGGAGCTTCAGCAGGCGGTAGACGGCGGTGCGGAGTCGGGCCAGGGCATGCCCCGGTTCGGCGAAGGCCTGCTCCGCGACTGCAGCGTACCGCTGCGGTGTGTGCTCGCGAACGACGTCCTCCACCTGCTGGTACAGGTCGCCGCGTGGATCGATCCTGGGCGCGATGGACGCCATGTCATGGCCGGCCGTCCCGGGCACCGCGTCGCTGCCGAACGCGGCCAGCAGCAGCGGCATACCGCAGGCAGCGCCGTACAGCGTCACCGAGCCGTGGTCGCCGATAAGGACGTCCGCTGCGATGAGCGCGGGTCGCCAGGCGTGGATGGCCGGCATCAGCAGCAGGCCCGCTTCCAGGGCGGCGGCCTGAAGGGTGTGGATCTGCCAGGCTCCGTGGGCCGACCACACATTGGGGTGGATGATCGCGCCGACCCGGTAGTCGTCGTACGGGAGTTGCGCGAGGAGCCGGGAGACGAGGTCCGGGCGGCTTCCCAGGAGCGAGGTGGGTCCCCAGGTGGAACTGACCATGACCAGACGCTGGTGCTCCGCGACCCCCAGCGCCGCTCGGTAGGCCGTCCTGCGCGGCCGGCTGGCGACCAGTTCGTCGAAGCACGGGTCGCCGACCATCAGCGTGCGCCCGGTGGCCTTCGGATGGGTGGCGCGCAACTGCTCTTCCTGCGCTGGATGCGAGATGGCCAGCCAGGCACGACCCGACTCCAGCAGGGCGTCCGATACGACTCCGGAGAGCCTGTCCGCCGAACTCCGTGAATCCGGCACGAGCTTTTGGAAGCCGACACCGTGCGGCAGTACCAGTACCGGACAGTCGCCGTCCGGTACGTCGATGTTCTCGCTGGCGGAGAGGACGAGGTCAGGGGTGATGTGTGCCAGCTGCTCCCAGGGCATGACCCGGCATCCGGCAGCGTGGAGGAGTTCGAGGACGCCGGCGTTGAACGCGGACGTGGGGTCGTAGGCGAAGACGACGGCCACGCGAGGGTCGCCGCGAAGGAGCGACGGCAGCGTTTCCAGGACACGCACGGTCGAGGTGACCGTACGGGCGGCGACTACGAGGGTGCGTTCGCCGTGGAAGGTGCTCCAACGGTGGGCGTCGGGCCCCACCGGCACGCGAAGCGGCTGGCTACCGAAGCCACCGAACAAGGCGGCCGCCCCTGCCGAACCCGCTCCTCCAGCCGGCTCGCGGCTCGCGGCTCGCGGCTCGCGGCTCGCGGCTCGCGGCTCGCGGCTCGCGGCTCGCGGCTCGCGGCTCGCGGCTCGCGGCTCGCGGCTCGCGGCTCGCGGCTCGCGGCTCGCGGCTCGCGGCTCGCGGCGGGGACGGTGTATTTATCGCATTTCAAGCCGGTTAACAATCTTTTGGGCAGTGCCATGGCAGGTGGACGGACGCGTGAACTCGTACACGGTAACGAATCACGCCGTCCGCGACGTAAGCGTCGGTCACAGGGTTGGCGAGGCAGGAGGACCAAAGGACGGACGCATGGACGGGACAAGGCCGGCACTGACGTGGATGTTGCGCCGGTCAGCTCCTCCGGGACCTCGCGGTGGGCCCGCTCGTACTCGGCGATGCGGTCGGCGCGGACCGGGTGCGCAGGGTGACTCTCAGGCTTTCTGCTGGGTGGCCCGGATGACGATGACGTCGAGGGTGCGCGGACCGTGCACGCCTTCCACGCGGTCGAGTTCGATGTCGCTGGTCGCGGACGGGCCCGAGATGAACGTCAGCGGGCGGGCGGGGTCGAGCAGGGCGAGGGCGTCGGGCAGGTCGCCGACGATCTGGTCCTCCCGCAGGACGCACAGGTGGTAGTCGGGCAGCAGGGTGAGCGCACGTCGGCCTTGGCCAGGACCCGCGTCCAAGACGATGGTGCCGGTGACGGCGATACCGGCGGCGGCGGTGGTCAGCACGGCGTCGGCGGCGTCCAGCTCCTGCACGCCCAGCGGTCCGCTGTCGTCGATCCGCCGCCAGGAGCCCCGCGGCAGTAGCCGCTCCGGGAAGCCCGGGGGGACGACGAGGGAGGTGACCTGTCGTCTGGTCAGCGCCTCGGCGATGGTGCCGGCGGCGTCCTCAGCGGCGGTGTGGACGACGGTGGCCCGGTAGTCGGTGACCCGTTCGGTGAAGAGCCCGACCACATCGGCACCGGCGTGGTCGCGGCTGTAGTCGCGTGGCACGGGCACGGCCTCGGGATGTTCGCCGTCGGGAACATCGCCGAGGGCGGCGCGGATGCGGGTGAGGACGGTGTCACGAGCCGTCATGGTCTGCTCCGGTCTCTCGGGTCCGCCGCCACCAGGCCCGGAACGACTCGGCGGGAGGCTGGGGGGTGTCACGGGCGTCGGTCCAGCCGCGCAGCGGACCGGGCAGTGCGCCGATCACACCGTCGCGGGCGACCAGGCGTGCCCCGAGCGCGGCTGCCCGTTGCGCCGCGGCGAGGCGTCCGGGCTTGGCGAGCACCGCGGTCGCGGCCTTTATGGCCAGGGACTCCATGGTCGGCGTGCGCCGCTTGCGGCGCTTGGCCTCGACTACTTCGGCACGCAGGTGGGTCAGCACTTCGGGAATGTTGATCTTGACAGGGCAGGCGTCGTAGCAGGCGCCGCACAGGGTGGAGGCGAACGGCAGCGTGCTCGCCTGCTCCACACCGACCAGCTGCGGGGTCAGCACGGCGCCGATGGGGCCGGGGTAGACGGAGCCGTAGGCGTGGCCGCCGGTGCGTTCGTAGACCGGGCAGACGTTCAGGCAGGCCGAGCAGCGGATGCAGGCCAGGGCCTGGCGACCGACGGTGTCGGCGAGGGTCGCGGAGCGGCCGTTGTCGAGCAGGACCAGGTGGAAGGTCCCTGGTCCGTCGCCCTCGGTGGTGCCGGTCCAGGTGGAGGTGTAGGGGTTCATCCGCTCGCCGGTGGAGGAGCGGGGCAGCAGTTGCAGGAACACCTCCAGGTCCTGCCAGGCGGGCAGTACCTTCTCGATGCCCATCACGGTGATCAGGGTCTGCGGCAGGGTCAGGCACATCCGCCCGTTGCCCTCGGACTCCACCACGCCGACGGTCCCGGTCTCGGCGATGGCGAAGTTGGCGCCCGAGACGGCGACCTTGGCGCGGAGGAACTTCTCCCGCAGGTGCAGCCGCGCGGCTTCGGCGAGGGCGCGTGGCTCGTCGGTCAGGTCGTCCGGGGCTGGCCGGCCCCAGTCGGCCATCTGTCGCAGGAAGATCTCGCGGATCTCGGCGCGGTTGCGGTGGATCGCCGGGACCAGGATGTGCGAGGGGCGGTCGTCGCCGAGCTGGACGATCAGCTCAGCCAGGTCGGTCTCGTAGGCGCGGATCCCGGCCTCGGCCAGGGCCTCGTTGAGGCCGATCTCCTGGGTGGCCATCGACTTGACCTTGACCACCTCGCGCTCGCCGGTGGCCTCCACCAGCCCGGTCACGATCCGGTTCGCCTCAGCGGCGTCGGCCGCCCAGTGCACCGCCCCGCCGGCCCTGGTGACGCTCTCCTCCAGCCGCAGCAGGTAGGAGTCGAGATGGCGCAGGGTCCGGCGCTTGAGCGCGGCACCGGCATCGCGCAGCTGCTCCCAGTCGTCCAGTTCGGCGGTCACGGCCAGCCGCTTGTCCCTGATGGTGCCGGTGGCCCGGCGCAGGTTGCGGCGCAGCTGCGGGTCGGCCAGCGCGGTACGGGCGGCCTGCGGGAAGCCGGGGCTGCCCAGCCACACGATGTTGTCGGGGTATCGGGGCTCATGCCGGGGCTCCTTCGGTGGAGGCGAGGATGTCGGCGAGGTGGCGGGTGCCGATGCCGGTCCTCAGCCGGGACAGGCCGCCGCCGATGTGCATCAGGCAGGAGTTGTCCGCCGCGCAGAGGACGTCGGCGTCGGTGCTGACGACGTTGCGCATCTTGTCGCCGAGCATGGCGGTCGAGGTGTCGGCGTTCTTCAGCGCGAAGGTGCCGCCGAAGCCGCAGCACGAGTCGGCCGCGGGCAGTTCGACCAGGTCGATCCCGCGCACCGCGCGCAGCAGCCGCAGCGGCTTGTCACCGAGCCGCAGTCCGCGCAGCGCATGGCAGGTGGGGTGGTAGGTGACCCGGTGCGGGAAGTACGCGCCGACATCGGTCGACCCCGAGCACGTCGACCAGGAACTCGCTCAGTTCGTGGACGCGCGGCGCCACCCGGTCGACCTTCGCCCGGAGGGTGCTGTCGCCGTACTGGTCGGCGATGACCGCGTGGTTGTCGCGGACCATCCCGGCGCAGGAGACCGAGGGGGTGACGATCGCGTCGTACGGGGCGAAGGCGTCGGCGAAGCCGCGCACCAGCGGCAGGGCCTGAGGGCGGTAGCCGGTGTTGAAGTGCAGCTGAGCGCAGCAGGTCTGGGCGAGCGGGAACTCGACGGTGTGGCCCAGGCGCTCCAACAGCGTGACGACGGCTCTGCCCGTCTGCGGGTACAGGGTGTCGTTGAAGCAGGTGATGAACAGGGCGATCCGCATCAGCGCGCTCTTTGCTCTCGTGGTGCGGGCAGCGGGGCGTCCCGGGGCAGCAGCCCTTGGGCGCGGAGGTCCGCCCACAGCTCCGGACGGGATCGGATGGTCGGACATGGTGGCGCAGTCGTGGACCTCGCCGGCGACTGCGGGCGCCGACCAGGACGCCGGCGACGGCCGGGTGGCCGAGGGGGAACTGCATGGCGGCGGCGCGCAGCGGCACGGAGTGCTCTCGCAGACCGCTTTGATCCGCAGCGCGCGGTCCAGCAGTTCCGCCGGGGCCGGGGCGTAGTCGAAGGTCGCGCCGGGTCTGGGGTCGGCCAGCAGGCCGGAGTTGAAGACGCCGCCGACCACGACCGACACGCCGCGCGGTGTGCGTCGGGCAGCAGGGAGCGCAACCGCTCTGGTCCAGCAGGGTGTAGCGGCCGGCCAGCAGCACGACGTCGACGTCGGTGTCGCGGACGAAGCGGTCGAGCATCCGGGTCTGGTTCATGCCGACGCCGATCGCGCCGACCACGCCCTCGGCGCGCAGCCGTTCCAGCTCCGGGTAGGCCGAGCCGAAGGCCTCGTCGCTCGTGGTCGTCGGGGTCGTGCAGGTAGACGATGTCGACCGGTCCAGGCCGAGCCGGGTGAGGCTGTGCTCGATGCTGGAGCGGACGCCGTCGGGCGCTGAAGTCCCACACCCGCTCGTGGGTCGGCGGGCACGGCGAAGCCGTTGGCCAGGTCGTCGCCGGACGGCTGCGGCCACCGGCCGCAGCAGTCGGCCGACCTTGGTCGAGACGGTGTACTGCTCGCGCGGGCGGGACCGCAGGGCGTCGCCCAGTCGTCGCTCGGACAGGCCGAGACCGTAGTGCGGGGCGGTGTCGAAGGAGCGGATGCCCGCGTCCCAGGCCGCGTCGACGGCGGCGCGGGCCTGGTCGTCGCCGACCTCGGTGAACAGGTTTCCGAGGGCTGCGGCTCCGAACGACAGCGAGCTCACGGGCACTTCGCTGCGGCCGAGGGTGCGCTGGTGCATCGCGCTCATCCTTCCACAGGGCGCAGCCGCAGGCCCTGCATGCCGCCGTCGACGGCCAGCGCCGTCCCGGTGGTGGACCGGCGGCGGACCGGCGAGGTAGGCGATGGCGGCGGCGACCTCGTCGGCGCTGACCAGGCGGCCGGTCGGCTGGCGGGCGTTGAGTGCGGCGCGCTCGGCGGCCGGGTCGTCGGCCGGCGTCGAGCAGCCGGCCGACCCACGGGGTGTCGGCGGTGCCGGGGTTGACGCAGTTGACCCGGATGCCCTCGCGGACGTGGTCGGCGGCCATCGCGAGGGTGAGCGAGAGGACCGCGCCCTTGCTGGCGCAGTACAGCGCGCGCTGCGGCAGTCCGGCGGTGGCGGCGATGGAGCAGGTGTTGACGATCGGCCGCGTGGGCGGACCGCGCGCAGGTGCGGCAGCGCGGCGCGGGTGGTGCGGACGATGCCGAGCACGTTGACGTCCAGCACCCGCTGCCACTCGCTCGTCGGCGTTGTCCTCGACGGTGCCGGCCGCGCCGATGCCGGCGTTGTTGACCAGGATGTCCAGGCCGCCCAGTGCCTCGGCGGCCCCGGCGACGGCGGCGCGCACCGAGGCGTCGTCGGCGACGTCGGCCGTGAACCCGAGCAGCGGTGCCGTCGAGGTCGCCGGGGTCGACGGTCGAGCACCGCGACCCGGGCGCCGCGCGCGGCGAGCAGGCGCGGCGGTGGCCAGGCCGATGCCGGAGGCGCCGCCGGTCACGAGGGCCCGCAGGCCCGTCGAAGTCGCTCATGCGGTCACCGGCTTCGTCGTCGTGAGGTTCGGGCTGCTCGCGTCGGTGTCGGCCGCGCGGTCGGCAGTCCAGACGGCGCCGTCGGGGTAGCGGTAGGCGGCGAGGGAGGCCTGGTGCATCCGGGCGGAGAAGCCGGGTGCGGCGGGGCCCGGTAGCGCCGCCGCGCGACCACGACCGGGTCGATGAAGTGCTCGTGCAGGTGGTCGACGTACTCGATCACGCGGTCCTCGAGTCGTGCCGGAGACCGCGACGTAGTCGAACATCGCCAGGTGCTGCACCAGTTCGCACAGCCCCACCCCGCCCGCGTGCGGGCAGACCGGGACGCCGAACTTGGCCGCCAGCAGCAGGATCGCGAGGTTCTCGTTGACGCCGGCGACCCGGGCCGGCGTCGATCTGCAGGAAGTCGATCGCGCCGGCCTGGAGCAGCTGCTTGAAGACGACGCGGTTGTGCACGTGTTCGCCGGTGGCGACCTTGACCGGTGCGACCGGCGCGGATCGCGGCGTGCCCGAGGATGTCGTCGGGGCTGGTCGGCTCCTCGATCCAGTACGGGTCGAACGGGGCCAGCGCCCTGGATCCAGCGCGATCGCCTCGGCCACGTCCCAGCGCTGGTTGGCGTCGACCGCCATCCGGATGTCGGGGCCGATCGCCTCGCGGGCGACGCGGCAGCCGGCGGACGTCGTCGTCGAGGTCGGCGCCGACCTTGAGCTTGATCTGCGTGAAGCCCTCGGCCACGCGCCTCCTTGGCGAGCCGGGTCAGCTTCTCGTCGGAGTAGCCGAGCCAGCCGGGCGAGGTGGTGTAGGCGGGGTAGCCGTCGCTCCAGCAGTGCCGCGCCGCGCCGCGCGGCCCGTCCCGGGCCGGCGCGCAGCAGGTTGCCAGCGCCTCGGCTGGGGTCAGCGCGTCGGTGAGGTAGCGGAAGTCGACCAGGGAGACGAGCTACTCGCGGCTCCGCGTCGGCCAGGAACCGCCACAGCGGCTGGCCCGCCCGCTTGGCGGCCAGGTCCCAGGCGGCGTTGACCACGGCGCCGATGGCCATGTGCATCACGCCCTTCTCCGGGCCGAGCCAGCGCAGCTGGGTGTCGCCGATCAGGTCGCGGCTCAGTGAACCCGCGAGGTCGGCGCACAGTTCGCTGACGGCGCGTCCGACGACGTGCGGGCGGAGCGCGTTGATCGCGGCGACCTGGACGTCGTTGCCGCGCCCGATGGTGAACGCGAACCCGTGGCCCTCCAGCCCGTCCCGGCGTCGGTGCGCAGCACCACGTAGGCGGCGGAGTAGTCGGGGTCGGGGTTCATGGCGTCCGAGCCGTCCAGCGCCCGGGAGGTGGGGAAGCGGACGTCGAAGGTGTCCACGGCGGTGATGCGTGCCGTCGCTGCCGACAAAGTGGTTCCTCTCGGGTCGGGGCCGTCAGGCCTGGGCGAAGGTCTGGCGCTGCTCGCCGAGGCGGTCGATGCTCAGCTCGACGGTGTCACCGGCTCGCAGGTAGGGGTTGCCGGGCAGGCCCAGGGCGACGCCCGCGGGGGTGCCGGTGTTGATCACGTCCCCGGGTTCGAGGACCAGGTACTGGCTGAGGTACCAGACCAGGTACGGCACATCGAAGATCATGTTCTTGCTGTGGCCGTCCTGCCGGGGCACCCCGTTGACGGACAGCCGCAGGGCCAGGGCCTGCGGGTCGGGCACCTCGTCCGCGGTGACCAGCCAGGGGCCGAGCGGGTTGAACGTCTCGCAGGACTTGCCCAGGTCCCACTGGCTGGAGAATTCGAGCTGGAACTCGCGCTCGGACACGTCGTTGCTGATCGCGTACCCGGCGATCACCGCCCGGGCGGCCTCGGGCGAGTCCAGGTAGCGGGCCCGGCGTCCGATCACGACCGCCAGTTCCACCTCCCAGTCCGTCTTGGTGGAGCGGCGCGGGATCAGTACCTGGTCGTAGGGGCCGACGACGGTGCTCGGGTCCTTCATGAAGACCACCGGCCGGTCCGGGATCGCGGCGCCGGTCTCCTCGGCGTGGTCGCGGTAGTTGAGGCCGACGCAGACGACCTTGCCGGGCCGGGCGAGTGGCGCCCCGATCCGCAGCCCGGCCGGGTCGAGTGCCGGCAGTGCTCCGTCCGCCAGCGCCGCGGCGGCTCGGGAGAGGCCGTCAAAGGCCAGGAAGCGGCCGTCGATCTCGCCGGTCACTCCGGACAGATCCAGCAGTCGGCCGTCCTCGGCCAGCAACGCGGGCCGCTCCTGCCCGACCGGCCCGACACGCATGAGTCTCATTGCCAGCAGTCCTTCCACGACCTCGGATGAATCGGCGTCAGCCAGGACTGTACGAAAGCGAATCGAGCCTGACAAGCCATACATCGGATCTCTTGTGATGTGCCTCCTGTCGTGTAATCCATATTGCCCAGATATGTACTCAATTGATTGATGCGTCGTGGATCAAAGAGAAGGCAATTCATCGGATTGATGCTTACCGTGTGAGGTCGAACCGGATGATCCGGTCGCGCGGCTCGTCGGATGCCGGTGGCCGGCCCGGCGATCGGGGCCTGGTCCACTGATGTCGGACGGTCGTCCGGTCGGGCGTATCGGATCAGGCCGGTACCGGTGAAGGGGTTTTGAAGCAGTACGGGCGGCCGGTGAGTCCAAGCGCCGTCCTGCTGGATGTGCCTGTGCCCGCACCCGAACTCTTGACTTTCGTGAGAGCAACTGGGAAAACTAGCCGCGAGTTAGTTAGGTATTTAGTCGAATTAATTGGGGGTCGGCTCATGACCCCCTCCCACACAGCTGGCGGCTGCTCAAGGCCCGGGGTCCTCGCGCTCCCGAGTCGCGCATTGCCGCGCGCAGTCGTCCCCGTCACAGGGATCACCCATGTCTCACGTGTCTTCCAAGCTCTGCCGAACCACTGCTCTCGCCGCGGTGCTCGTCGCACTGACGGCATCCGGTTGCTCGACCACCTCGGGCGGTTCCGACGACAGTGGCGGCAAAGCGAAGAGCTTCACCTACTGGTCGATGTGGACCCGTAACGAGCCGCAGGCCAAGGTGCTGCAAAGCGCCATCAAGCAGTTCACCACCGACACTGGCGTCAAGGTCGACGTCCAGTGGCAGGGCCGCAAGGTGCTGGACAAGGTGGGTCCGGCCATGCTGTCCGGCGACGCGCCCGACCTGGTCGACCAGGGCTGGGACCAGCTGATGCCCACCCTCGGCGCCAACGGCCAACTCCAGGACCTCAGCCCGGTACTGACGATGGACACCGGCGGCGGCAAGACGGTCAAGGACGTCGTCCCTGGCAAACTGCTGTCCATCCTCCCGCCAGCCAAGGGTGCCCGCACCTGGCTGATCCCCTACGAGGCCACCACGGTCTCGCTCTTCTACAACGGAAAGAACCCGCTGGTCGCGCAGCCGCCGAAGACTTTCGACGACCTGATGAGGATCTGCGCGGCGGCCAAGTTCCAGGGCAAGGTGTGCATCGGCAGCGACGCCGACCAGGGCTGGGCGAGCCAGTACTGGTTCGACTACCTGCTCAACCGCAACGGCGGGTCGGTCGCCGACATCGCGGGCGACAAGAGCGGCGCGGCCTTCAAGGACCCGAAGGTGCTCAAGACCGCCCGGCAGGTGAGGTCCCTCGTCAAGGCCGGCTATCTGGGGGACGAGTACGACGCCACCAAATACCCCGAGCAGCAGAACAACTGGGCCTCGGGCAAGTCGGTGTTCTTCCTGATGGGCAGCTGGCTGCCGAGCGAGACCAAGCAGTTCCTCGCCCCCGGGTTCCAGATGCGTTCGGTGGACTTCCCGGCGACCGACGATCCGGGCCGTACGGACCTGGACGTCATCTCGTTCGGGTTCGCCGTGCCCAAGGGCGCCGACCACGCCGCGGCAGCCGAGCGGTTCATCGCGTACTTCCTGCGCAAGGACCAGCTCACCGGCGTCTCCACCCAGGCCGGCAACATCACCCCGCGAGCTGACATCCAGGCTCCGGCCGAGCTCGCGGACGCCGCCCGGCAGATGCAGCAAAACCCGGTCCGGCTCGCCGACGACGATGTCGACAACGACTGGCGGGACAAGGTGCTCGTCCCGCAGTTCAACAAGCTCTGGTTCGGCACGGCGGACGCCGACTCGTTCGCCGCCGACGGGGCGAAGGCCGACGCCGACTACTGGAAGGCGAAGGGCTGATGGCCGCCTCCTCCGCAGTCTTCGGCGCCGAACGGCGGGCGCGCCGCGCCGCCCGGCGTCCGGAGAACAGCCCGATGGAGCGGGCGCAACGGCTGACGTTCTGGCCGTTCCTGACGCCCGCGCTGGTGATGTTCGTGCTCTTCTTCGTCGCACCCATCCTGTTCAGCGGCTGGCTGAGCTTCCACCGCTGGGACGGGCTGACCCGGATGCAGTCCCGGGGGCTCGCCAACTACGTGAGCCTGGCGAGGGACCCGGTGTTCACCACGGCCCTGACGAACACCGGGCTCATCCTGCTGGCGGGCGGCGTGCTGGTCTTCGTGATCAGCTTCGCGATCACGGTGGTACTGCGGGAGATGGCCGACCGGGCCTTCGTCCGGTACGTGCTGTTCTTCCCGGTGCTGGTCAACCCGCTGGTGTTCGGAATCATGACCGGGCTGCTGTTCCGCCCCAGCGGCATCGTCAACTTCCTTCTCGCGCACCTAGGCGTCAGTGATCCGCCGAGGTGGCTCGGCGAGCAGAACCTGATGACGATGATCGTCGCGGTGACGGTCTGGGCCGGCACCGGCTTCTACACGACGGTGCTGATGTCCGGCGTGGAGCAGATCCCCGCCTCGTACTACGAAGCCGCCGAACTGGACGGGGCGGGCGCCTGGAAGCGTTTTTGGCATGTGACGCTGCCGATGTCCTGGGACGTCGTCACCGTCTGTGCCGTCTTTTGGACCATCTCGACGGTCAAGGTCTTCGAACTGGTCCTCGTCTTCGGCGGCACGGTCGGCGGGACGCCGCCCACCAGCACCTACACCTCCGCGCTCTACGTCTACGAGAGCGCCTTCTCCACCAACACAGCCCGGGACTTCGGGATCGCCTCCGCCGCCGCGCTGGAGAGCCTCCTGCTCATCACGATCGTCGCCGTGATCCTGCGGCGGGTGCTGCGGCGGGAGTCCATCCAGTTCTCCTGAGCGGCCGCACGCCGCGCAAACCGTTCGACCGCACTACCGCCCCGACCTCAGCCATGCGATGCGCACAAGGACTGCCATGACCGCGACGATCCGCCAGCCGGGCCCGCTGACCAGGCCCATTTCCGCCCCGATGCGCCGCCGCCGGCGCGGCCTCGCCCGCCACCTCCGGCCGGCCGCGCTGGGCGCCGGCGCGGTCCGGGCGCTGTGCGCGGTGAACCTCCTGCTGCTCGCGTGGATGGTCGCCACCTCGCTGCGCGGTACGAAGGAGATCTTCGACGACCCGGTGGGGCTGCCCACACACCCCAAGTGGAGCAACTACACCGAGGCGTGGCACACCGGCGGGTTCGGCCAGGCACTGGCCAACTCGCTCATCGCCTCGCTCGCATCGGCCGCGATCGCGGTGGCGCTCTCGGCTCCGGCCGCATACGCGCTGTCCCGCACCAAGCGCCGCTCCGGCGGCCCGCTGACGATGCTGTTCGCCCTCGGTCTCGGAGTACCGGGACAGCTGATCATCATCCCCGTGTACGTGGCCCTGGCCCGCGTCCAGCACTACACGGATCTGAAGATGCTGGACAGCCTCCAGGGGCTCGTCCTCGTCTATGTCGGGCTCGCGATGCCGTTCACCGTCTTCCTGCTGACCGGCTACTTCCGCTCGCTGCCCGTCGAAGTCGAGGAGGCGGCCTGTCTGGACGGCGCGGGTGCGCTGCGCAGCTTTACGACGATCGTGCTGCCCATGGCACGCAACGCCCTGATCACGGCGTTCATCCTGCAGGTGATCGGCGCCTGGAACGAGACGATGTTCTCCTTGGTCATGCTGACCAGCTCGGGAAGCAGGACGCTGCCGGTGGCGCTGCTGTCGTTCATCGACCAGCAGCAGTACCAGGGCGACGACTGGGGCGGCATGTTCGCCGGCGTCGTCATCATCATGGTGCCCGTCCTGATCCTCTTCGTCGTGCTCGGCCAGCGGCTGATCAACGGCATGACCGCGGGGGTGGGCAAGTGAGTCGGCGTCTCAGAGCGCGCTCGGGTCCTGGTACACCGAGTCGAGCGCCAGATGCGCGCCGCCCCGGGCGGCCGCCCGGAAGCCCAGCGTGGACAGCGCTATCTCGCAGCTGGCGTCCCGGGCCATGACGCGGTCCCGTACGACCTCACGGACCTGCTCCAGCATCAGGTCGCCGATGTGGCTGAAGTATCCGCCCAGGACGACCACTTCGGGGTTGAGGACGTCGGCGAGCAGGGCGATGCCCAGTGCGAGGTCGTCGGCGACGCGGCTCAGCGCCTGCCGGGTGCGTGTGTCACCGGACTCGGCACGGCGGTGCAGCTCCGCGAGCCGGTCCTCCAGTTTGACGCGTGGGTCGTGGACCGCGTCGTCGGCGTCCGCGGCGAGCCGGAAGATCGCGTCCAGCCCGACCATCGTCTCCCAGCAGCCCAGGCGCCCGCACACGCAGCGGCGCCGCTCCGGGTCCAGCGGCATATGGCCGACCTCGCCGGCGAAACCGGTCGAGCCGCGCAGCAGCCGTCCGTCGGTGATGACGCCGGCGCCGATTCCGCGTTCGCCGGTGATGCAGACCATGTCCTGCACGCCCAGTCCCCGCGCCTGCACGTACTCGGCGATGGCCCCGAGCTTCGCGTCGTTGCCGACGGCGATGGGAGGTGCGGGCTGTTCGAGGCGGGCGGACAGGCCGTCGACGACTTTCAGGCCTCGCCAGCCCAGGGCGGGCGCGTACTCGACGGTGCCGGTGCGCGCGTCGATCACTCCGGGCACGGCGAGCGTGATGCCGACGGGACGGATGCCGTCCCGTTCCAGGGCGGCCAGGCAGGACCGGATGGACCGACCCGTCAGATCCAGTACCGCCGCGGCGCCGGCGTCGGCGACCGCCACCGCGGTCCGGTGCTCGAAGGCAGCGGTGCCGCTGAGCGTGAGCGCCAGGACGTGCACATAGCTGGTGCTGATCTCCACACCGATGCCGCAGATGCCCTGTCCGTCGACATGCATCAGCGTGCCGGGCCGGCCCACGGCGCCGTCGCGCTGCGCCGGCCCCTCCCGCACCAGGCCGAGGGTGACGAGCTCGGCGACCAGGCTGGTCACGGTGGGCTTGGGCAGGCCCGTGTCCACGGCGATCTGGGCGCGTGAGCGCGGCCCGGCGTCGCGCAATATGCGCAGCACCGAACCCAGGTTGGTACGGCGGATGGATCGCCGGTCGCGTGGCTGCGAAGGCCCGGCGAGGGCGGCGTTCGGCGGTCGCACCGGGCGGGAGTCAGCCTTCACACGTTCCTCGTCTCTGCTTCTGGCTGGCACAACTTTCATGATGGCAAGCCTCTCGCGGTCCTGCCGCCAGGTGGGCAGCACGCGGGCCGGAGTGATCCGGTCGCGAGCCTTGACAGGCTCTTTATTAGTTCGGATTCTATTGAAACTAATTACCTGTGGGGAAGCACCTCCCCTGCAACAGGCCTGACACCGTAGGAGTACCAGTGCCAGTTCGTTCCAGAAGAATGACCCTCGGTGCACTTGCCGCAGCCGCTGCGGCGCTGATCGGCCCGCTGGCCTCCGTGCCGGCATCCGCGGACACCTCCACGTACGGCGTCACCATCGGGGCCAAGGGTGCATGGGACCGCCCCGACGACACGCCGTCAAGCCCGTACATCGACAAGGACGGCACGTTCTACTACCAGTCCGCCCACTCCCTGTACGGCCCCACGGACAGCCGCACCTGGACGTTCTACAGCGGCAAGGACTTCGACAGCACCACCCGCGACGCCATCAGCGACGCCGTCAACCCCGCCAACGCGCAGGACATGAACGGCGACACCACCTGGCGGTGCAACAACAGCCCGACCGGTCGCGAGGCCACTTACAACAGCGACACCTCCTACTACTCGCAGAAGAACTTCTGCGACCTGATGGGCGTGTGGGTGGACCCCGACACCGGTGACTGGTACGGCTTGGTCCACAACGAGTTCACCCCGGGGCCGTTCGACGAGGGGCTGCACTACGACTCGATCGACTACGCGGTCTCCACTGACCAGGGCCGCACCTGGGACATCAAGGACCACGTCATCACTTCGCCGTACAGCACCGAGCGCGGCGACGACGCGGCCTTCCCCAACCAGTCATACGATTACGGCGACGGCGACCCGCGGCTGTTCGTCGACACCGCTTCCGGCTACTTCTACGTCTTCTACAACTCCCGCGTCGTGGCGAAGCTCGGAGCCAGCGGCGGCAACGACAGTCTGGCGCACGTCGTCAGGGCTCCCATGTCGGCCAAGATGGCGCCGGGCTCGTGGCAGAAGTGGTACGACGGCTCCTGGTCCCAGCCGGGCATCGGCGGCCTGGAGAGCAACATGGTGCCGGTCGACGCCGACCACCCGACCGGCTACACACCCGTCGCGAACGACTACAACCCGGCGAATCCCGGCACCGTCCCCGAGCAGACCGCGGCCGGCCTCCTGCCGCCCAAGTCGGACCTGCTGACCATGAACATCACCTACGACGCGTATCTGGGCCTGTACGTGGGCGAACCGGAGACAGTTCGGCAGGACGGCACCGAGCCGCAGCGCCTCTACGTCACCGACGACCTCGCCACCCAGAAGTGGACGCTCGCCGGCGACTCCGGCGACTACACGTCCGGTTCCTGGTACCGCTGGATCGTTGACTCCGTGAACAAGACCGGCTCCGCCATCGTCGGCAAGACGTTCCGCAGCTACTGCTCGTTCTTCTGCTCGGACAACGCCGACGGCGAGTACTACAACACCACCATCAGCACCAGCGCCCCTGCCGCCCCCGTCGACCCGGGCGTCGCCTACACCATTGCCAACGGCGCCGGCCGCATCCTCGCGCAGGTCGAGAACAGCACCGCCACGGCCTCCCGCGCCACGGGCGACTGCTCCGCCCTCGACCGCTGGATCTTCACGCCGAACGGTGACGGTTCGTACGCCATCACCAACGCCGCCACCGGACGGACGCTCGGCGTGAACTCCGGCAAGACGGCCGGCCGTGCCTGGGGTACCGCGCCGACCGTGACCACGGCGCCCGCAGGAGGGCCCACCGTGGGCCAGCAGTGGTTCGTCGTCCCTGGCCGGACCGCTGGCGGCCGGTCGACGGACACGTTCCGGCTGGTCAACCGCTACAGCGGGCTGGTGATCGGGATGTCAGGGACGGCGGGCCGGCACGTCGAGACCACCCCCACCCGGGCCTGGACCGACACCACCGCCAACGCGGTCGGCGGCGGCCGGACCGCCGCCGAGCAGACCCTCACCCTTGACGTCGCGGGCTCCACCGGAAAGCAACACGGCCGCCACCACCATGGGGCGGGCCGCACCGAGGCGGCATGCCTCACCTCGCCCGTCCGCAAGGAAGGCTGAGACCCTTCCGGTCTCCCGGTCTTCCGGACGCAGTGATCAACCAGATATCCGCACGTCGGGGCTGCCGGACCCAGCCGGCAGCCCCTTCGCGGAGACTTCACGCGACCGGCTCCCAAGCGGGCGTTTTCTCACGTTCGGAGTGCGACGGGTGTAGCGCACGAACGAAGCCGAGAACCCATGCGGCATCGAGCTCAAGGTCGTCGCTTGATCATGCGTTCGATTCCCATGTCGGGTGCCGACCGGGATGCTCGAATATCGTGGCAAGCCGGACATTCTTCGCTGGGTAGGAGGCAGGCAGACCATGGCCGTGAAACTTGAAGGCGCGCCCTGTTGGGCCGATGCGATGTTCCCCGACCTGGAGGCCGCGAAGAGCTTCTACGGTGAGCTGCTGGGCTGGACCTTCGGAGAATCGCTGGAGGAGTACGGCAACTACACGCAGGCGTTCTCCGGCGGCAAGAACGTCGCCGCACTCTCTCCTCAGATGCCCGGCTGGCAGGGCCCACCGGCGTGGAGCGTCTACTTCGCGTCGCCGGACGTCGACGCCACCGCCGCCAAGATCCGTGACAACAGCGGCGAACTCATGATGGAGCCGATGCCCGTCGGTGACTTCGGCAAGATGCTGATGGCGAAGGACCCGAGCGGGGTCGTCTTCGGCGTCTGGCAGGCCGGTACGCACAAAGGCTTCGAGAAGGAGGGCGAGCCCGGCGCGTACTGCTGGTGCGAGGTCACCACGCGTGAGGTGGCGAAGGCGGATGCCTTCTTCCCGGCGGTCTTCGGCTACCGGGTGAAGACCATGCAGGACGACGCCATCGACTACAAGCTCTACAACCTCGGCGAGGACACCGTGGCCGGCCGGATGAAGATGACGAAGGACTGGCCCGCCGAGGTCCCGCCGTACGTCAACGTCTATTTCGGCGTCGACAACTGCGACCACGCGATCGCCACCGTCACCCAGCGTGGCGGCCACGTCCACTTCGGGCCGCACGACAGCCCGTTCGGCCGCTTCGCAGCCGTCTCCGACCCCCAGGGCGCGAACTTCTGCGTGATCGACCTCAAGTCGACGAAGGGGGACATGCCCAAGATCACCTGAGGTGTGACAGGGCGGTACGCCGGGGCCCGCCAGGGACGCCCCGCCGGGGGGACCATACGAGCGGAGTGCGTCGGCGTGCCGACGGTGCAATGCCCCGGGTGCGCGGGCGCGGCGGCTACCGTCTGACGGACGCCGGCCGCATGCGAGGAGTCAGGTGAACGAAGGTCCGCCGCCACAGACCTCCGATCCCGCACCGCAGCTGCGGGACACCCTGTTCAGCGGTGGCTATCTGCGGCTCTTGGCGCTGTCGGCGCTGGTGGGCGTGCCGATCTCGCTCGCCTGCTTCTTCTTCGTCGGCTTCCAGCACACGCTGCAGGGCTGGGTGTGGGAGTCGCTGCCGCACGCGGTCGGTTACCGGGGACCGCCGTGGTGGTGGCCGCTGCCGGCGCTGCTGCTCGGTGGTCTGCTGCTGGTCCCGGTGGTGACGCGGATGCCGGGGCGCGGCGGGCACCTGCCCGTGGACGGGCTCGGTGGCCGGCCGATCGGGCCCTCGGCCGTACCGGGAGTGGTGCTGGCCGCCCTCACCATCCTGCCTCTGGGCGCCCCCCTCGGGCCCGAAGCACCCCTGATGGCCCTGGGCAGCGGTCTGGCTCTGCTGGCTCTGCGCGGGGGCGGGCCGGCCGCCGGGGAAAAGGCGCTGATGGTGCTGGGCACCACCGGGTCCACCGCCGCCATCGCGACCATTCTCGGCGGACCGCTGGTGGCCGCCGTGCTGGTGGTCGAGGCGGCCGGGCTCGGCGGCCCGCGTCTGGTGGCCCTGCTGCTGCCCTGTCTGCTGGCGAGCGCCACAGGTGATCTGGTCTTCACCGGGTTCGGCCGGTGGACCGGGCTGAACGTGGGGGCGCTCACGCTGCCGGAGGTGCCGCCGGACACCACTCCTGACGCGGCCGACTTCCTCTGGGGGGTGCCGGTGGCGGTGCTGATCGCCGTCGTCCTCACTGCAGGGCGGCACCTGGGGCGGCTGACGGCCAGCTGGACGGCCCGCCGCCTTGGCCTGCGTACCGTCATGTGCGCCGTCGCCGTGGGCTGCTGTCTGAGTGCATATGCGCTGATCACGGGACGTTCGTCGGAGGAGGCCGCACTTTCGGGCCAGGCCGAGCTCGGCCGGCTGGCCGCCGACCCGGGCGCCTGGTCCGTCGGGGCACTGACGGCACTGGTGCTCTGCAAGGGTCTTGCCTGGGCCATCGGTCTCGGGAGCCTGCGGGGTGGCCAGATCTTTCCGTCCATTCTCATCGGTGCCGCCGCCGGTGTCGCCTTCGGCGGGCTGCCCGGACTCGGAGTCACTCCGGGACTCGCCCTCGGTCTGGCCACTGCCGTTGCCGTGGTCACCGGGCTTCCCCTCACCGCTGCTGTACTCACCGACCTGGTGCTGGGCACCGATGCGGCCCATCAGATGCCGCTGGCCATCGTGTGTGCCGTCGTCGGGTTCGCTGTCAGGCAGTTTGTGACGGGTGGCCGGGACGGCGGGCGATCGGCGGGCGGTGGGCGGGCGGGGCGGCGGTAGATTTTGTGACTCGTCGAGGGAGTGGGCGACGTTGCCGAGGTGGCGGCTGCAGGGGTCGCCGGTGACAGCATCGGGCAGGCTGCCGTTGCCGCCGATCACGGGGGAGTCCCCAGGGGAGGCCGCATGGCGGGGGTCGGTGAAGGTCTTCGTCCAGCCAACGGAACGACTCGTTCGAGGCGATGGCGACGCTGTTCTTCTCCGCGTTCTTCTCCGCGAGGAGGAGGCAGTGACGCCCGCTCGCCGGTGTGGACCGGTGCCCGCAGCGGCGTGGGGCGGAGTCCGCTCAGGTGCGGCGGGCTGTGCGGTCTCGCCGGCCGTTGTCGGATTCGTCGCCTCTCCCTTTCGTCGCCTCTCCATCCGACGAGGCGTGTTGCCTTCCGAGCATGACCAACCGCAGCTCAGGTGGGGCCTGTGCGTGGTCGATCGCGCTGAGCAACATGCCCATGGAATGGTTGCTTGTTGCCGTGACGGGTCGCTTGGGCCGCACGATGCCGGCTGAACCCGTGCGGAGGGACGGGCAGGGCCGGAGTCCGGCGGCCCTGCCCGTCCCCGCGTGGTTGCTAGCGCCGCGGCAGTGCGCTCCTAGCGGACGTTGCCGTAGATCGCGCCGGTACCGGTACCGCACCGGTCAGCCGGTAGCGCAGGCTGACCGTGTCGTCCTCGGTCCAGGCCTGGGTCGACGGGTTCTGCCGTCCCAGAGCGATGGTGATCGGGACGGTCGAGCCGTCGGTGGCCGCTCCGCTGGTGAGTGCCGAGCGCGGGATGACGAGCTCGATCCGACCGGTCGCGGTGTCCCACTGCGGGGCGAGCACCGAGGTGATGGAGGAGTCGCTGGCCCAGGAGCCGCCGGACACGTGGTAGTGGCTGTAGGTCGCCGAGTCCGATGTGCGGCCGACCATGAAGGCCCCGGGCCGGCTCAGGGTCGCTCCGTACAGGCCCTTGGTGCTGGTGGCCGTGCCGGTGCTGCCGGAGTAGTCGCCGGCGTAGACGTTGACCGCGAACTTCGAGCTGCCCTGGTAGGCGGGGAGGCTGCCGGAGGCGTTGTCGATCCGCACGTAGATGTTGTTGTCGTCGTTGGCCACGGCGACGTTGCGGATGTCGGTGGTGGCGTCACCGCTGGCCTCGTTGCCGATCGGCGAGACGTAGTAGGGGACGGCGGACCACTGCGTCCAGTCGCCGGTGGTCCCGGTGTTCACGGTGAGTCCGGCGTGCGTTCCCGCCTTGCTGATCGGCGCGTAGCTGCGGGTGTCGGCCTGGCCGGTGTAGCCGAGTGCGGCCAGGACGTACCAGGCGCCGGTGACCGGCTCGACCATGGTCGAGACGATCGGCTTCTTGGTCACGTTGGACACCGCCTCGCCGGGCGGCATGTAGCCGACCGCGGTACGGCTCGCGTACCAGGTCAGCTCCTGCAGTGCGGTGGCCTGGTCCCCGGTGTAGTGCGAGTACAGCGCGAGGTACATGCTCATCTGCGGCCAGCTGGGCTCGGCGCCCTGGGCCTCGTTGCCCGCCGGGCTGTAGGGCGAGTCGTAGTAGAACCCGTCGCCGGTGTAGCGGGCAACGCCGTAACCGTCGTGTGTGAGCGTCGACTTGACCTTGGCGACGTGCGAGGCGGCACGGCTGCTCGCGGGGTCGACGGCGCCGCTGACGAACAGCATGTCGGAGGAGGCGTCGACGGTGGTCCGCCCGGTGTTGTCGGAGTTGACCGCCCGGTTGTAGTAGGAGTCGGGGGCGTTCCACAGACCGGCCGGGCTGTTCAGCGAGGAGGACTGCAGCGCCGTGGAGATCGAGCCGACGGCGTCGCTCCAGGTGTCGGCGTCGGCGGTGTCGCCCTTGCTCTGCGCGATGCCTTCGGCTCCCCAGAGTCCCGCGATGTACAGCGCCTGGGTGAAGGTGTTGTACTCCTGGGTCTCCTCCCAGATGGAGGCGTCCTGCGGGCCGAGGCCGTTGCCCGCCAGATGGGTGGCGACGAAGTTCGCGGCCTTGGTGATCTGCGGCCACAGCGCGTCACGGAAGGCGTTGTCGCCGGTCTCCTGCCAGTGCCGGTAGGCGCCGATCAGGAAGATGCCGATCCCGTCGTGTTCGGGTTCGACGAAGTCGACGTGCGCACCCGTCCAGTTGTCGTACGTGGTGCCGAAGGAACCGTCGGAATTCTGGATGCTGGCCAGCCAGCGGAAGTACTTGTCCGCCTCGGCGTGGTGTCCCGCGGTGTCCAGGGACATCGCGGTGACCGCGGAGTCGCGCACCCAGGTCTTGTACCCGTAGGCGATCGGGTTGGTCGCGGCGGGGAATGTGCCGAGCGCCGGGTTCTGCGTCTGCTTCATCGCCACCAGTGCCCGGTCGTAGGCAGTGGACAGGCCGGTGTCGGTGAAGCTGGCCCGCTTGCCGGCGCCCAGCCAGTTGGTGTACGCGGTGGTGGTGGCGGTGTTCCAGTAGTCGCCGGTCTGCGCGCGGGCCGTGTCGGCGGCGGCCAGCGCGTTTGCGGCGGTGTCCGCGAGGGCCAGGTAGAACGACGTGGTCACGGTCTGTCCGGCCGGGACGGTGACGCGCTTGCTCAGGGCGGCGTCGACATCGGTCGCGGTGACGGAGTTGTTGCCCGCCAGTGTGCCGTCGGCGTCGAAGGTGAACCACGGCGCCACCGTGGCCGAGCTGGTGCTGGAGACGGTGTCGTCGCCCACCTGGTGGCCACTCGGCGCGCCGAACGAGCCGAGGACCATGTGGTACTGGCCGCTGGCGGACATGTCGATGGTTTCGGCGTTGCGGGTGGAGTCCCAGTCCGCCTTGACCGTCTTGCCCGACGAGGCCCCGGTGTTGTTCACGTGGAGCGAGTCGAGGATGTTCATGTCGACCGACGACGAACCGGAGTTGGTGAGCCGGTAGGTCACCACGGTGAAGTGCTGGTTGGGCACGAAGGCGTAGTCGCGGCCGATCGAGACCGACGTCGCGGAACCGTTGTACGGACCGTAGTCCGAGCGGAGTATGCCGCCGGAGTCGAGGTATCCGGTGGCGGAGCCGAAGTTGTGCACCTGGTCGTACTTGGTCTGGTGCGTCTCGTCACGGAAGAAGCCGGTGTAGTCCTTGATCTGGTTGACCGCGGACGACGCCTGCGCGCCGTTCGGCGAGTAGTGCAGCTCGGCGAGGCGTGGTCCGAACTGCGTGTTGGTGTCCGTCTGGGCCAGCTGCGACGCCATCCACAAGCCGGTGGTGTCGGTCCAGTTGTTGGCGTAGAGGCTGCGGGCCGTCTCCGTGCTCGGCTGGGTCGGCGAGGCCGCCGAAACGCTGCCGGGCACGGCGATCGCGGCGGTCAGCGACGTGGCGAGGACGGCGACTGCTGTGCTGAGCCGGCTGACTATGCGTGGTCTTCGTTTTCTCATGGTTGCTCCATGGGTCTGCGGTGTCAGGTGGCAGGTCCGCTGGTGCGCACGTCCGCAGCTCTGCGCGGTGACACCGGGGCGTCAGGCGGCCCGAGTGTTTACCGGGTTGATTCACCTCGTCAAGTAAATCTCGCTAACTTCTCGCACCACAGGGGGGAGTAATAGGGACAGAAAGTGCGAATGTCGCTCTCTGGTGGCCGAGTTGATTGACGAGGGAAATTAACAGCCCTAGGCTGTGCCGTACCTTGCGCGAAGGGCTGCCATGACCACCTGGGAACCGCCGACCCGCTCCGGGCACGATGAGCTGCGTGCCGTCGGTACGCGGGAGCACCACCTGGGCCTGCTCTTCGAGACCGTGCTCAACCGCGGCCCGCTGTCACGCAGGGACGTCGCCCGGCTGACCGGTCTCTCGCCGGCGTCGGTCACCAAGCTGGTGAAGCCGATGATCCACCACGGGTATCTGGTGGAGAACGAACCGGAGACAGGTGTGCCCGGCCGCCCGCAGATCCCGCTGGCGATCGATCCCGAACGGCACTACGCGGTCGGCCTCAAGCTGATGAACTCCGAGATAGTCGGCGTGGTCGTGGACCTCCAGGCCGAGGTCCAGTCCTCCTGCCGGCTGAAGTTCGACGACCACAGCCTGACCGGGGTCCTGGCGGCGATCGAGGAGATCACCGGCGCGCTGCTGGCCCGCTGCCCGGTGCCGTCCGACCGCCTGCTCGGCGTCGGCATAGGACTGGGCGGCCACGTCAACGGGCCGAACGGCGTGCTGCACCGCTCGCCGTTCTTCTCCTGGCGCGAGGCGCCGCTGCGCGAGCTGGTCTCCGAACGGCTCCACCTGCCGGTCGTCATCGAGAACGACGTGAACACCCTCGCCATCGCCGAGCAGTGGTTCGGCGCCGGAAGCGCGCTCCCCAGCTTTCTCGTCGTCACCGTCGGCACCGGCATCGGGTGCGGTCTGGTCCTCGGCGGGCGGCTTTGGAGCGGCGCCAGCGGGGCGGCCGGCGAGTTCGGCCACCTGGTCGTGGATCCCGACGGTCCGCAGTGCCACTGCGGCAAGCGCGGCTGCCTGGAGAGTGTGGCCTGCGACGAGGCGATCGTACGGGCGATGGCCGATGCCGCCGGACCGCGGATCACCAAGGTGTCGCAGGTCGTGGCCCTCGCGCACGCGGGTGATCCGGTCGCCAAGAAGGCCTTCACGCAGGCCGGTGTGGCGCTCGGGCGCGCGATCGCCATGCTGCTCAACCTGCTCAATCCGCCGATGGTAGTGCTGTCCGGCGAAGGCCTGGCGGCCTCCGACCTGTTCATGGACGCACTGCGCGAAGAGGTCAAGCGCAACGCCTTCTCCACCGTCGCCCGCGACTGCACCCTGCTGGTGCGGCCCCAGCCCGACGAGACCTGGGCCCGGGGTGCGGCGGCGACGATGCTCCGCCACGGCGTCCTGTCGTCGCTGCACACCCTGACCGAGGGGTCCCGGCCTGATCCCGCTGCCACCACCACGGCCCACGGGGACTGATCCACCCGTGAGCGCTTCCTAGTGCCGTGTCAGGGGGTGCCCCTTGTTCGAGCGGAGTCGAGAAACCCGAGGAACTTGGGGGAGCGTGCCGGGCTTCGCGACGGGGCGAACGTTGCCCGATGCGGAATTATTACGAAGAATTTTGGAATCTTCGAGTTAGCCGTGTGATATTCGCTCATGCCCAGATGGCATCCACTGCTTGCGTCTCCGGGAACGTGCGCGTATGGGTCGTTTTTGCGTCCGTAACATCCCCAAATGATTCACCTGTAGAGATATAGGCATGGCGCCAGATATCGAAACGAAAAATCGTTACTCCAGGCGAGGTGCATAATACTTGGTGTTGCTGCATGTTTATGGTGGAGAATGGTTTCGTCGTGTGTTTCGCGAGGAAGTGGATGTGTCGGTATTGAACGTCACGAGTGGGCCGACCTCCGCGAGTTTCCGCAGGTGGGCTGGATGTTTGCCGCTCCTGCCGATTATCAACAGTCACTGCTGTAACGGAAGCTGCATTCTTTAACAGGGGAAAAATGAGAGACCTTGACTCGCCTCAGGCTCTGCGCTAGCTTGTGGCTCGATCGCATCGCAGCCTATTTGTTATCCGCGAAGAAAGGGTGGCGGTCGAGTTCTCGCACTGCACCAACCTCGCCCTTGTGAGCCCCGAGAACGGCTTGTCGTGAAAGGCGGGTACGTCGTGATTTGCTCGGCCATTACGTTGAGATTCTCGTGCACTGCGAGCCGCTATTTTGATCCCCTGTTCACGCGGCACGAGACTGGTGTCCAGACGGCTATCGGCGCACCGGACGTCAGAATTCTGTAATCGCCCCCCAAAAGGTCTTCACACCCGTTATTACGTTCATCGGACGGATGGCTCCCCTGTGCTGCTGTGACCGCGAACGCGAGTCCGGGCTCGGCCGCTGACGTCCCCACCAGGGGCTCGTCGTTCGTGCCTCGCTGCGCGTGGGGTGCTCGTCCGATCCGGCGCTCCGCGCGCGGCACACAGGTGATTCAACGACGGGCGCCGACGAGGGCCCGATTCGTAGTCTGCGAAATCCCGTCATGCGCCGGTGGCGTGCCTACGGTCGCCGGACTCACCGAACGGCCCACATGGCGAGCGTCGACGACCGGGCAGCCGGGTCCGGGATCGTGGGACCGGCCATCCGCGGCGGACCCGTTCGTGTCCGGCCGACCGACCGGCTTTCTGCGGCAAGGGGAGACAGATGGATTTTGGGCTGACAGCCGAGCAGCGGAAGCGCTGTGCAGACATTCTGGACGCGACATCGGCTTTGCCGACCGAACCCGGCGAGGCGGACGGCCACTTCAGCCGTGCGCAGTGGCAGGAAGCCGCCCGCCTCGGGCTGACCGGGCTGTGCCTTCCGGCCGAGTACGGCGGTGGCGGGCTCGGCGCGCTGGACACCGCCCTGTGCCTGGAGGCGTTCGGCCGCGGCTGTCGCGACACGGGGCTGGTCTTCGCGGTCTGCGCCCATCTCCTGGCCGGTGCCGTGCCGATCCGCGACTTCGGGGCGGCACAGACGCGTGAACGGCTGCTGCCCGGGCTCGCCAACGGTGAGCTCATCGCGTCCAACGCGATCACCGAGGACGATGCCGGCTCGGACACCGGCTCCCTCGGCATGACCGCGCACCTGGATGGCGACGACTATGTCATCGACGGTGAGAAGTCCTTCGCCAGCAACGCACCGGTGGCAGACGTGCTGGTGACGTACGCCACCACCAGCCCCGACTCCGGCTTCCTCGGAACCTCAGCCTTCGTGGTGCCGTCCGGCACACCCGGCGTCGGCGTGAGCGAACCGCTGGCGAAGATGGGATTGGAAAGCTGTCCCGCGGGCCGGGTGAGATTCCGGCGATGCCGGGTCCCCCAGGACTACCGGCTGGGTGAGGAAGGCCAGGGAAGCGCGGTCTTCGCCCGTTCCATGGTCTGGGAGCGCGCCTGTCTGTTCGCGGCCTACGTCGGGGTCATGGAAGATCAGCTGGAACGGTGCGTCGTCCACGCGCGGTCCCGCCGCCAGTTCGGCCGGCCGATCGGCCGTTTCCAGGCCGTTTCGCACCGGATCGCCGTGATGAAGCAGCGGCTTGAGAGCGCCAGGCTGTTGCTCTACCGCGCCTGTTGGTCGATCGACCAGGAGCCGGACGCGCACGCCGCCGCCGCGCTCGGCAAGCTCGCCGTGTCCGAGGCGGTCGTGGCGAACAGCCTCGATGCCATCCAGATCTTCGGCGGCACCGGATACCTGGCCGCGACGGGCATCGAGCGCTACCTGCGGGACTCGGTGCCCACCACGCTGTTCTCCGGCACGACAGAGATCCAAAGGGAGATCGTCGCCCGGGAGGCGGGGCTGTGAACCTCCACGAACTCCTCTCCGCGACGGCCGCGCGGCATCCGGACCGCGTCGCTGTGGTCGGCCCGGAAGGTCCGGTCCGTTACGGGGATCTGGACCAGGCAGCCAACGGCCTGGCGGGCCGGCTGACCGAGCTCGGCGCCGGCCCCGGCGACAGGATCATCGTCTGGGACGACAAGTCCGTCATGGCCATCGCTGCAATGCAGGCGGCGATGCGGATCGGCGCGGCCTACGTCCCGGCGGACGGGGCAGCCCCGCCGAGTCGGATCCAGGTGATCGCGCGGGACTGCGCGGCGCGGGTGGTCTGCGCGCCCCGTCAGCGGATCGAGCAGGTGGCCCTGGACCTGCCCGCCACGGTGAGCTGCCTCGACCTCACCGCCGCGCCCGTCTCGCCCGCCGCACCGGTGGCCGTGCCGGTGGCCCCCGACGACCTGGCCTACATCCTCTACACCTCCGGGTCGACCGGCGCACCGAAAGGCGTGTGCATCAGCCACCGCAACGCACGTGCCTTCGTCGACTGGGCCGTTGGGGCCCTCGAAGTCGGTCCGGACGACAGACTCGCGAACCACGCACCACTGACGTTCGACCTGTCGGTTTTAGACCTGTACGCGGCTTTCGCGACGGGGGCATCGGTCCATCCCGTCCCACCCACGCTGGCGTACGCGCCGGCCCAGCTCACGGAGTTCCTGTACGAGCACGAGATCACTGTCTGGTACTCGGTGCCCTCGGCGCTCATCCTGATGATGCGCGACGGCGATCTCCTTGGCAGACAGGCGCCACCAGAGCTGCGCGCGGTGCTCTTCGCCGGTGAGCCGTTCCCCATCGACCATGTCCGTGTCCTGTATTCCTGGACCCGGGCACGGCTGCTCAACCTCTACGGGCCGACCGAGACCAACGTCTGCACCGCTCACGAGGTGGTGCCCGCCGACCTGCTGCGCGGCCGGCCTGCCCCCATCGGCACCGCCGCGAGCGGCGACGAGGTCAGGGCGGAGAAGCCGGATGGCACGGTTGCCGGACCCGGCGAGTCAGGAGAGCTGGTCGTGGCAGGCCCGACCGTGATGCTCGGGTACTGGGGACGGGAGCCGCACAGAGGCCCGTACCACACCGGAGACATCGTCCGCGTCCTCGACGGCGGTGTCTTCGACTACCTCGGGCGACGCGACCACATGATGAAGCTGCGGGGTCACCGCATCGAGCCGGGTGAGGTCGAGGCGGCGCTCGCCGCGCACCCCGACGTGGCGGAGGCCGCGGTGACCGTGAGCGGGACCGGACTGAGCGCACGGCTGAAGGCGTTCGTGGTGCCACGGCCCGCGAGCCGGCCCAGCGTGCTCGCACTCAGGCGGCACTGCGCGGAGCGACTTCCGCGCTACATGATCGCTGATGAGTTCCACCTGGTGCCGCACCTGCCGCGGACCCGGACCGGAAAGACCGACCGGGCACGGTTGGCCGAGCTTCGCCCCGACGAGGTGCTCGTGGCGGAGCAGAGCTCTTCATGACAGCGCGGCGTTCACGCGGACCATGCCTCGCACGCCCGCCCATGGTTCACGCCAGACCCACGCCCGTGTTTCACGGAGTCACACGCCCATAGTTCACGGAGAGGAGACGGTATGACCAGAGATGAGATATCGGCACGGCTGCTGGATTTCATCAGGGAAAGGTTCCTCGACAACGACGTGAAGAGCGATCTGGATATGCACACGCCGCTGCTTGAGTGGGGAATCCTCAATTCAATGAACACGGCGGTCCTGCTCAGTTTCATTCGCGACGATCTGGACAGCACGGTGCCACCGTCCAGCCTTAACGGGAGGAATTTCAAAGACGTGGACAGCATCACGTCCATGATCCTCGCGTTGCCCGGCACCGTGGCGACACGTAACCCGTGATGTCATTCGTACAGGAAGGAGCCGGGCAAAAATGAACTTCGACTACGACATCGGCATCATCGGTGGTGGGCCGGCAGGCTCGACATCCGCGGCTTACCTTGCCAAAGCGGGCCTGTCAGTGGCCGTGTTCGAGGGCGAGGAGTTTCCCCGGCCGCACGTGGGCGAGTCGTTGGTGCCCGCCACCACTCCCGTGCTGCTCCAGACCGGAGCGATGAGCAAGGTCGAGGCAGCGGGCTTCCCCAAGAAGTACGGGGCGGCGTGGACCTCGGGGGAGACGCGCGACGTACCGCACAACGGTTTCTCCCACCTGATCCACGACTTTCGGGCGGCCGACGTCGCCTTCAACGAGCGGGACCAGGATGGTGTGGACCGTGACTACACCTTCCACGTGGACCGCGGGAAGTTCGACCAGATCCTGCTCGACCACGCCGGCTCCCTGGGCGCCCGGGTCTTCCAGGGGACGCGGGTGCTGGACGTCGACTTCAGCGACCCGCAGGGCGTCATCCTCAACTGCCGGGACAAACAGCGGACGGCCACCCACCGGGTGCGGATGGTGATCGACGCGTCCGGCCGGCAAACGCTGCTGGGCCGGCAGCTCAAGGTGAAGGTCCCGGATCCGGTGTTCAATCAGTACGCGATCCACACCTGGTTCGAAGACCTTGACCGACAGGCTCTTTCCGTAAATCCGGAACAGCAGGACTACATCTTCATCCACTTCCTGCCCATCAAGGACACCTGGGTGTGGCAGATTCCGATCACGGACACGATCACCAGTGTCGGAGTCGTCACCCAGAAAGAGCGGTTCGCCGCTGCCAACACCGACCGGGAGCGCTTCTTCTGGGACTTCGTCTCAAGCCGTCCCGACCTGGCTAAGGCACTCAGGAAGTCGACCCGCGTACGACCGTTCAAGCCGGAAGGCGACTACAGCTACGCGATGCGGCAGATCTGCGGTGACAGATTCGTGATGGCGGGTGATGCCGCCCGGTTCGTCGATCCCATATTCTCCAGCGGCGTGAGCGTCGCGCTCAACAGCGCACGCATCGCATGTCGCGACATCATCGCGGCGCACGAAAAGGGGGACTTTTCGCGGGAGAGCTTCTCCCGGTACGAGTCAGCGCTGCGGCGCGGCGTCCGTAACTGGTACGAGTTCATATCCATCTACTACCGGCTCAACATACTCTTCACCGCCTTCATCCAGGACCCGCGGTACCGGCTCGACGTGCTCAAGCTGCTGCAGGGTGACGTCTACGACGATGAGGAGCCGAAGGCGCTCCAGCAGATGCGGGAGATCGTGACGGCCGTGGAGCAGGACCCCGACCACTTGTGGCATCCCTATCTCGGAACGCTGCGCGCCCCTTCGGCCGCTCCGGCCTTCTGAGTTCCGCGAGGAAACGCGTACCGCGTCAGGAGACGCACGAACCCATCCACCCCCGCGAGAGGCGAGGACATCCGCGGCGTCGTGGTGCCGACCCGTCGTGAGGGCACCACGGCGTCGTCATGCCGACTCGAGAACCGGCATTTCTCGATGGCATCGATCGATGCGACATCCAGCACTTCATCCATGCCCGAAAACGGGCTAGTTGACGGGATCGGTGAGAGGCAATGACAACTGGCACGGAAAAGATCGCGGTCACCGGCGGGCTTGGCTTCATCGGCGGCCACCTGGTGAGAACGCTCGTTCAAGCGGGGCATGACGTGGCCGTTATGGACTCCGCGACCCCGACCGACGAACAGGCGGCGCTGGGCTTCGACCTCGTCCAGGTGGACCTGCGGCATACCGAGGACGTCGAGCGTGCTTTCACCCAGCTGGCCGCGGCCGGATACCGCTCCCTCATTCACCTGGCGGGCAACGCGGACGCTCTTCGTTCGATCGCCGAGCCCCATTTCGACTTCACCGAGAACGCCGTCGTGACCGCCAACGTCCTCACGGCGGCGGCGCGTACGGGCTGGAAGCGCGCGTTGATCGCCTCGTCCGCCCTCGTCTACGGACGCAACGGATCGGCGTTGCGATCGGAGACCGAGCTGCCGGACCCGATCTACCCCTACTCCGCCAGCAAGCTGGCGGCGGAAGCGTTCGCCACGGCACTGAGCCGGTTCACCGACTTACAGGTGGTCGCCGCCCGGCTGTTCACGGTCTACGGCTCGGCGAAGGATCCGGAGAAGTCGCCGATCGAGCCCATCCAGTACTCCGCGCTCGCCCTCCGGGACGCCCCGATCACCGTACTCGGCGACCCGGTCAAGAAGGTACGCGACTTCATCCACATCCAGGACGTCGTCGAGGCGTTGCAGCTGCTGCTCGAAAAGGGGGAGGCGGGGCACTCCTACAACGTGGGAACCGGCGTGGCGACATCGCTGCAGTCGCTGCTCGAATACCTCGAAAAATACCTGGACCGACCGGTCCGCTGGCAGGCCGACCTGTCGGACATGAGCGACTCGTACTCCATTGTCGCCGACATCGGCCGCATCTCCCGACTGGGTTTCCGCCCCGGCATCCTGCTCCAGGACGCACTGGCGGCCGCCCTGTCGGCGGGTTCGGCGACGGTGCCCGCCTCATGACGAGCCGGCACGACATCCAGAGGCTCCTCGAGGGACACGTCGAGGAGGTCGGCGAAGAGCACCGGATCCCGGGCGTCGCGGCCATCGCCTTCCGAGGCGATGGGATCGTCGCCTCGGTGGCCAGGGGACGGCGCAGCGCGGAGGACACTGCACCGCTCACCCTGGACACCCTCTTCCGGCTGCACTCGGTGACGAAGATGGTCACGGCGGCCACGGCACTGCGCCTACGGGACCGTGGCCTGCTCGACCTGGACGCCCCGCTGGCGGACTTCGCGCCGCGCCTGGTGCAGGCAGCCCCCGGGCTCCTCGGCGATGTGAGGGTCTCCCAGCTGCTCAGTCACACGTCTGGGCTGTCGGACGGCTCGACCGACATCAGTGACTACAGCCGCGATCCCACCGACCTGACGGATCTGACCGAGCAGGTTCGGCGGGTGGCCGCGGGCATGGGGACGATCGCGAGACCGGGACACCTCTACTCGTACAGCAACTACGGATTCTCGGTCGTCGGCGCGGCCATAGAGGAAGTGACGGGAAAGCCGTTCTTCCAGGTCGCGACCGATCTCGTCGCGCACCCGCTCGGCCTGACCTCGCTCTGCTTCGACCCGCTCGTCGCGATGACCCACCCGCTCAGCCAGCACCATCCGCTGGTGGGCGGGCGGCCGGAGGTCGAGCACCGGTACAGCGGATCTGTGCGCCTGTACCCGGCGGCCATGGCCTTCATGAGCCCGCACGACCTGTCCCGTCTGGGTCGCATGTATCTGCGCGGTGGCCTGGTGCCCGAGTCCGGCGAGCGTTTCCTCACCCGCCGCAGCATCGAGGATCAGCAGCGCCGCCGCGCCGACATCGGACTGGTCGAGGACCGGCACTACGGCCTGGGAATGTACGTGGGGCCACGCGCCGGGGACACCGAATGCGTCGGGCACGAGGGCTACTACACCGGGATGTGGTGCTCTCTTGTGCTCTACCCGGCGCAGGACTGCGGGATCGTGTGGTGCGACAACCGTGGCGAGAGCCGCGAGCTCAGCGACGCGAGACGCGCGGCGATGGCGGCGGTCTGCGAGGAACTCGGCGTGCCGGCGTGCCGCGGCGAGCGCTCGATCAGCCGGAACGTTCCGGACGAAGCGTCCTTCATCGGTACGTACACCCGTACGGCGGCACGACCGGTACACGTGGAGAAAGGAGACGAGGGGCTGCGCTTCCGGCTGGGCGGCCATGCCTTCTCCCTCATCCACCACACCGGGGCCATCTACCGGCTGGACGTCGCGGCGGAGCTGATGGGCACACGTCCGCTCACTCCGCACGCCGGCAGCGCCACGCCCTCGGTGGCCTTCCATTGCGAACCACGGACAGGAGAATGTCACTTGTCGATCAACGGACTGGTCTACGGGCGAGCATCATGCTGAGCGACGAACGACTGAGCGCCGGCGCCTACCGCATTCCCGCCTCCCCCAAGGGAAGCCGCTTCGGTGAGGAAGAAGTCGAAGCGGTGCGGGCGATGCTGCTGTCCGACGAGCACATGGCCGACGGGGCCGTGTGCGCAGAGCTGGAACAGGACCTGTGCGGCTTCCTCGGAGCCGTTGACGTCGTCGTCACATCGAGCTGCACGATGGCCCTGGATCTCGTCACCCGCTACCTCGACCTCTCCGCCGGGGATACGGTGGTGTCCTCCCCGCTCACCTTCCAGGCCTCGACCGCGAGCCTGCTCGACCGCGGCTGTGAGATCGTCTGGTGCGACATCGACCCCGACACCCTGAGCATGTCGCCACGCCACCTTCGAGAACTCCTCACTCCTGAGGTCAAGGCGGTCTACCTCACCCACTACGGAGGGGACGCGGCGCGGATCGACGAGATCGCTGCGCTGTGCCGCGCCCACGGCGCAGTCCTCGTCGAGGACTGCGCGCACGCCCTCGGCACCACGCTGGACGACCAGCCGGCCGGTACCTTCGGCGACTTCGGATGTTTCAGCTTCCACTCCCTCAAGAACATGTCGACCCTGGGCACCGGAGGCGCCATCGCGACGAGTTCCCGCGAGGCGGCAGCGGTCCTGCGCAGGCTCCGCAGCATACAGAACCATGCGAGGCTCACCCCGCGGGAGAACGTCTTCGGCGCGGACTCGATGGCCCGGCCGCTCCCGGTGGGAGAGGGCCATGAAGGGTTCGCCTTCACCCACGACTGCCGCGAGGTGCTGCGCGGCGCCACGAACGCCATGATGAGCGACGTGGCCGCCGCCGTGGGCCGGGTGCAGCTCAAAAAACTCCCCGAGTTCCTCGCGGTCCGCACCACCGTCGCCGATCGGCTCGACGCCGCGCTCGGCGAGCTGCCGGGAATCCAGACGCTGACCGCACGCCCCGGGGTGCGGCACGCTCATCACCTCTACACGTTCCTGGCGGAGTCGCAACAGCTCCGGGACGCCGTCCTGCGTGGTCTGGACGCGGGCGGCGTGGAGATGGTGCTGCGCTACTTCCCGCTCAATCTTCTCCCGGAGTACCGGATCGGCGGCGGACGCCTCGGCCAGTGCCCCACGACGGACACCATCTGGTTCGAGCGGCTGGTCAACCTGCCCATCAATCCCTGGCTGACCGATGACGACGTCGACTACATGATCGCGCTCGTCCGTGCGGCCGTGACGAAATCCGACCAGGAGGCGTGACGGCACATGTGGGCGGCGGTGGCGGCGCTGTGCCTGGCGCAGTTCATGGATGTGCTGGGAGTGACCGTCGTGGTCACATCACTACCGTCGATGCTGGCCGACCTGCACGCCTCCCAGTCCTTCGCGGGCCTGATCACGACGGGCTACGCCATGTTCTTCGGCGGGCTGCTGATGGTCGGGGCGAGGCTGGGCGACCGCTACGGGCACCGTCGCACGATTCTGGCGAGCCTGAGCGTCTTCGCGGTGGGCGCGGTCGTTGCCGCAACGGCCGGGTCCGCCGTGACGCTCACCGTGGCGCGTTGCCTCCAGGGCGCGGCGGCCGCGGCTGCCGTGCCCTCGGCGCTGCGGCTGCTGACGACCCTGACCACGGACCCGACGGCCCGCCGCCGGGCGATAGCCGCCTGGAGCGCGACCGGCGCGGCGGCGGGGGCCGCCGGTTTCGTCGTCGGGGGAGCCATCACCGATCTCACGAGCTGGCGGTTCGTCTTCTGGTCCGCGCTGCCGCTCGCCGTGGTCGTCGGTGTCGTCATCGCGGTCACGGTGCCGCCCGAACCCGCCGTCGATCCGACGGCGTCGTTGAATCTGGCCGTGGCGGGCACCTTCACCGCGGCCGTCATGGCGTTCGTCCTCGCGGCCACGGTGATCATCCGACCCGGCGGACGCCTGGCCGGTGCCGCGCTGCTGGGCTGCTGTGCCGTACTGACCTTGTTGTTCGCGCGTATCGACCGCCGCGCGACCGCACCGCTCCTGCCGTCTGCGCTGCTCGCGATCCGGCGGCTGCGCCAAGGCGCGCTGGGCGGATTCCTCAACACCGCCACGACGAGCTCGGCCATGACCCTGGTCACCCTGTACTTGCAGAACACGCTGCGACGCAGCCCGCTGGATGCCGCGATCGCGCTGCTCCCGTTCAGCCTGGCGGTCATCGCCGGATCCGGCCTGTCGGCCACCCTCCAGCGCCGCCTGCGGTCCAGCTCGGTCATCGCGGTGGGCCTGGCGACGATCGCGCTGGCCGACTTCGCCCTGATCCCCTTGGCGGGTCACCTGTGGGCGGTGCCGCTGTGCGCGGCCGTCGCCGGTGCCGGCATCGGACTGTCGTCCGTCGCCGCCACCGACCTCGGCACCGACGTGGATCCGGGCTGGCGTGCTGCCGCATCCGGCATCATCAACACCGCCGCCCAGCTCGGCACCGCGGTCGGCGTCGCGGCACTGCTCCTCATCGCCGCTGCGACCACGGGCGTGCCGGCGAAGGATACGGGGCCGCCGCTCGTGGCGTGGGCGGCGGGCGCGGTCCTGGCCGCCGCCGGTGCCGTCCGGTTCGCGGTCATGCCCGACGAGCGTGGCCCCAGGCCATCGGCGAGGCCCGAGGCCGTCCGCAAAGCGGTCGGCCGTGAGAGGAGGTCGTGAACGAGGCTGTGGAGGAGGGGCCGAGGGGTGACGACGGCCCCGGGTCCGGGAGTCACGCATCCGGCGGCCCGCCCACTGGGTTGCTCAGGCAAGGGGTTTGCCCCTGGACGGCCAGAGCCCTTTTATTTCTTGCGTGATGAGTGGATATTCAAGCAATGCCGAAGGGTTCGGTCGGTGGAGTGATGCTATCGGACAGCAGGCAGGTGCGATGGAATGTATGGTCCGTCACCGACTGTGACTCAACGGAAAGTTATTCTTACTTCATTGACGCAAAAAATAACGTAGGACACACTCCCGTCATCTGCAGGCAACCGGGGCGACGAGGCCCCGATCCTCCCTGGATGGAGCCCCCATGGCGATCTCCCGGCGATCCCTCATCACCGGACTTGGTGCCGCGACGGCAGGAGTGTTCGTGGCCCCGGCACCGTCGGCCTTCGCGGCTGCGCCGATGAGTGCCGGCGCGCTCGCGACCGCCGCCGCGGTGGCGCTGCCGGTGACGAGCCGCAACAGCATCTACACCCGCAAGGGCACAGGACCGCTGTACTGGAACATCTACGGCTGGTCCTTCCCGCACAACGCGCCGATCCCCGAGGCCGAATGGCAGGCCAACGTCGACTGGCTGGCCACCGACTTCGCCCCGTCCGGCTACAAGATGGCCTGCACCGACGGGTGGGGCGCCTGCACCAGCTTCACCGCCAACGGCTACCGGACCACCTTCGACGACGAGTGGAGCCACGACTGGTCGTACTGGGTGAACTACCTCGCGGCCAAGGGCATGACCCTCGGCGTCTACCACAACCCGCTCTGGGTACACGCCGACGTGGTCGCCAACCCCTCGTACACCGTGGTGGGCCGCCCCGACATCAAGGTCGCGGACATCGTCACCTCAGGCGACATCTTCGGCAAGGACGTCGGCTTCAACGACCAGTACTGGGTGGATGTGACGAAGCCGGGTGCCAAGGAGTACATCCAGGGCTACGTCGACTACTTCAAGAACCTGGGCGTCACCTACCTGCGGATCGACTTCCTGTCCTGGTACGAGACCGGCACGGACGCGGGTCTGGGCACCGTGAACGCCAGCCATGGCAGTGCCGCCTACGAGAGCGCGCTGCAGTGGATGCACGAGGCGGCCGGTGACGGGATCGAACTGTCGCTGGTGATGCCGCACCTCTTCAACGATGCCGCGAACGAGATCAAGTACGGCGACATGGTCCGCATCAACGCGGACGCCGACGCCGGCGGCTGGGCGCGCCTGAGCGGCGGCCGGCAGAACTGGCAGAACGCGTGGCCCGACTGGTTCAACCCGTTCAGCGGCTTCACCGGATGGGCGCACCGGTCGGGCCGCGGCCAGCTCATCCTCGACGGCGACTTCCTGATGATGAACACCTTCGCCAACGACGACGAGCGGCGCACCGCCATCTCCCTGATGACCGTTGCGGGCTCGCCGCTGGCCATCTCCGACCTGCACAGCAACATCGGCTCCAACGGCTGGGCGTACACCAACCCCGAGGTCCTGGACGTCCACAACAAGGGCCTGGTCGGCAAGCCGGTCTTCTACAACGGCACCCCGTACTCCCAGGACGGCGCCTCGCGGGACACCGAGCGCTGGGCCGGGCAGCTCCCGGACGGCTCCTGGGTGGTGGCGCTGTTCAACCGAGGCGACAGCGACACGGTCACCAAGACCATCGACTTCGCCGGTCAGCTGGGCATCTCGGGTTCGGCGAGTGTGCGTGACCTGTGGGCCCGCACCGACCTGGGCACCAGCACCAGCGTCTCCGCCTCGCTGGCGCCGCACGCCTGCAAGCTGGTCAAGGTGGTGCCGCAGTCGGGAACGAAGCGCTACCACGCGGCCTTCGCGGCCTGGGGCGGCGGCGCCAACTTCAACAACAACCACGCCGGGTACGCCGGTATGGGCTTCGTCGACAAGCTGGAGGCCGGCAGCGAGGGCCCCACGGTGACCTTCGCGGTGCAGGCCCCGTCCGCCGGCACCTACTCCATCGGCTACCGCTACGCGAACGGCGCCGGCGCCACCGGCACCATGACGGTGTCCGCGCAGAAGGAGGATCGGACCGGCGTCAGCGGCCCGTTCCAGGTGTCCTTCCCGCAGCTCGCCGACTGGGACACCTGGGCCACCGCGACCGGAAGCATCCAGCTGGCCGCCGGGGTCAACCTGATCACCATCGGCCGTACCGGCTCGGACACCGGGGCGGTCAACCTCAACTACATTGAGCTGGGCGTCTGAACGCACTTCGGTTGATCAGCGCCGGCATCAACTGACGTGCGGGTAACGGGGGTGCGGCGGTGGCGGACCGGATCGCGGTGGCGAACCTGGCCAAAGAGCGGACCAGTTCCGAGATCTTTGCTCTGGTGCTGACCGAAGGCCCGCTCTCCCGCACCGCCCTGTCCCAGCGCCTGGGACTCGTCCCTTCCACCATCACCCGCGTACTGCCCCCGCTGATCGAGCACGACTACCTGCGGGAGACCACCGCCCCGTCGCAGGGCCGCGGACGTCCACGGCGGCTGCTCGAAGTCAACGTGGAGCGGCACCAGGTCGTCGGCATCAAGATCGGCCCGAGCCAGGTCTCTGGCGTGGTCACCGACCTGGCCGCGCGGGCACTGGCCGGGGCCGAGGAAGCGATCGCCGACCGCACGCCGGCGGCCGTCCTGTCCGCGGCGTCGGCCCTGACCGCCCGGCTCCTGACGCAGGTGCCGCAGGCCAGGGACCGTGTGCTCGGTATCGGTGTCGGCCTCGGCGGCCATGTGGACCCGGCCACCGGCGTCTGCCTGTACTCGGCGCTGCTCGACTGGCAGAAGGTGGACGTGGCGGGTCCGCTGTCCGCCGCCACCGGGCTGCCCGTGACCGTGAACAACGACGTCAACGCCCTTGCCGTGGCCGAACACTGGTTCGGTCACGGCAAGGGCGTCGGCTCGTTCGCCGTGGTGACGATCGGCGCCGGCATCGGCTGCGGCCTGGTGCTGGGCGGCGAACTGTTCTGCGGCGCGGGAGGCATGGCCGGCGAACTCGGGCATCTGCCGATGGACCCGGCTGGGCCGATGTGCAGCTGCGGCAGCCGCGGCTGCCTGGAGGCGCTCGCCGGCGACCGCGCCGTGCTCCGGCACATCCATGACGCCGGGTTCCTGGACTGCGCCACCGGCGCCGACGCCATCGCCCTGGCCCGTACCGGCTCCACCACCGCGCGCGCCGTGGCCCGTGCCGCGTTCGCCGAGGCGGGCGCCGCGCTCGGCCGGGGACTGGCCGGATTGTGCAATATCCTCGATGTGCAGAAGATCATCATCGCCGGTGAAGGCGCGGCCGCATACGACCTGTTCGGACCGGCGATGACTGCCGCGTTCCAGGCGCACGCCTTCTCCGACGCCGCGCGTCAGTGCACCGTCCACGTGAATGTGGTCCGCGACGACATCTGGGCGCGCGGCGCGGCCTGCCTCGTGGTGCGGGAGGCGGTCGGCACGTTCGGCGACCGCTGGCCCCGTGATCCGCTGCCGCGCGGCAGCCGGCTCGCCCCCGGATCCGTGGCGGCTGCGGCTGCGGGCGGCAGCGGCGGTGCTACTTGACCGCGCCGGCGGTGAGCCCGCGGGTCAGGGAGCGCTGGAACAGCAGGAAGAAGATCACCATTGGAATGACGCCGAGCAGGGCCGCGGCGCTCATGGCCGTGGGGTCGCTGGTGTACTGGCCCTGCATGCCGGCCAGACCGAGCGGGACGGTCTGGTTCGCGTTGGAGATGAGCAGGACGAGCGGGTAGAGGAACTCGTTCCAGCTCCAGACGAAGAAGAAGATGCACATCACCGACACGGTGGGCCAGCTCATCGGCAGGATGATGCGCCACAGGATGGTCCAGCGTCCTGCGCCGTCCAGCGCGGCGGCTTCGATCAGCTGACGCGGGAAGCTCGCGTACACCGAGGACAGCAGATAGGTGCCGAAGGCGCTGTAGGTGACCCCGACGAGCAGGGTGTAGCCGAGCTTGCTGTCGTAGAGGCCCAGCTCCTTGAACAGGTAGTAGACGGGGTAGATGAGCCCCTCCTGCGGCAGCACGTTCACGCCCAGGAAGAAGACGAGGAACGCGGTGCGCCAGCGGACGCGGCCGATGCCCAGGGCGTACCCGTTGAGGATGGCGATGACGACGGCGATGACGACGACGCCGAGGCTGGTCTCGACGCTGTTCAGGAGCTTTTGGGTGAAGTCGACGCGCTGCCAGACGTCCTGGACGATTCCCCAGTTCCAGGCGGTGGGCCAGGACAGCGAGCCGTGGGCGCGGTAGTCGGCGCTGGTCTTGAAGGCGTTGACCAGGATGATCAGGAACGGGGCGAGGAAGGCCAGGACGAAGATGGTGACCGCGGACACGACGGCGTAGGAGCCCGGGCCGCGGCGCGGGCTCAGGGACCGCCGCTTCGGCTGCTTTTTGAGCCCGCGCGTGGTCCGGCCCGCAGGATGCGTGGCTGCGGGGGCCTCAGTGCTGGTGTCGGTGCTCATGGATCATCCGTCCTCGCGGGCCTGGCGGGTCAGGAACGAGGCGGCGATGACCAGGACCAGCACGGTGATGGTGCTGGAGATCGCCGAGCCGTAGCCCACGTCGGCACGCTCGAAGAAGTTCTGGTAGGCGAAGTAGGAGGGCACCAGCGTCGCGTTGCCGGGTCCGCCGCCGGTCAGCACGTAGATCTGGGCGAAGACCTTGAGCCCGGCGATGGTGGTGGTGACCAGGACGACGTAGACCTCCGGGCGGAGCAGCGGCACCGTGATGCGGACGAAGCGCTGCCACCAGGAGGCACCGTCCAGGTCGGCCGCCTCGTACAGCTCGGGGTCGATGCGCTGCAGTCCGGACAGGAACAGCACCAGCGGATAGCCGAGCTGCATCCACACCAGGACCCCGAGAACCACCCACAGGGCGAGATCGGGGTCGCCCAGCCAGTTGACGACCAGTCCCTTCAGGCCGGCCTTCTCCAGCAGGCTGTTGACGGCACCCTCGGGGGCGAGGATCCAGCCCCACATCAGGCCGGAGACCGCGACCGGAATGACCTGCGGCAAGTAGAGACCGGCGCGGAAGAGGTTGACGACGCGGTCGCCGTGTTTCTTGCCGATGTAGTCGAAAAGCAGCGCCGACAAGAAGAGGCCCAGCAGGGTGGGTGCGACGGCGATACCGACGATCACCAGGCCGATGTTGCGGAACGACGCCCAGAAATCCGCGTCGTGCAGCAGATTCGCGTAGTTGTCCAGGCCGGTGAAGACAGGGCTGCCGATGCCCTGCCAGGTGGTGAGGCTGAAGTAGAACGTCATCACCAGCGGCACGGCGAGGAAGAGCAGGCTCAGCAGCAGTCCCGGCGTGAGGAAGACGGCGTAGCCACGGGTCATGAGCCGTGGGCGGCGGGTGGTTTTCACAGATGCTCCTTGAGGGGCTGGACGGCGGCCCTGGTGCGGGGGCCGCCGTCCTTGGCGTGACTGCCGGCCGAGGGCCGGCGGGAGCCTCAGTGCCGGGTGGCGAGGTACTTGTCGTAGGGCGCGGCGAGCTGGTCGAGGATGGAGTCGGTGTCCTTGCCGTTCATGATGTTCTGGGTGGCGGACAGGAAGGTGTCGTAGAAGCCGGGCACCGGCCAGTCGGGGTAGAAGGCCAGTCCGTCGTGGCTCTGGTAGTCGTTGAACGCCGTGATCAGGCCGCGGGACGCGGGGTTGGAGATGTCAGAGGCCTTCGCGGCGAGAGGCACGTTGCCGTCCTCGCCGATGAGCTTTTGGATCTTCGGGGAGAGGGTGATGTCGATGAAGTCCTCGGCCAGCTTCTTGTTCTTGGCCTTGGTGGGGACCACCCAGTTGTTGCCGCCGGCGCCGAGAGTCTTCGTGCTGCCCGGGTAAGGGGAGGTGGACCACTTGAAGTCCTTGATGTCGGTGGTCAGGCCGCCGAACCACCAGTTGCCGCCGACCATGATCGGCCGCTTCTGGGAGACGAACTGCTCCGTCATGTCGTTGCCCTTGAGGCCCACGTCGTTCTTGTCGAAGTAGCCCTTCTTGAGCCAGTCCTTGTACTTGTTGACGGCGTACGTCCACTCGGGCCCGTGGAAGTCGACCTTGCCCTGGTAGAGCTGGTAGTCGTCGAGCCACTTGTCGTCCGCCTGGGACAGGGCGAGCAGGTAGAGCCAGTGCATGGCCGGGTGGTCGTTGCCGGCGTTGGCCAGCGGGGTGATGCCGGCCTTCTTGAACGTCGCCAGCGCCGCCTCGAAGCTCTTGAAGTCGGTGGGCTTCGCGACGTGGTACTTCTTGAACAGGTCGTCGTTGTAGTACGTGAGCACGAACTCGCCGTAGTCCGGGACGCCGTACCACTTGTCGCCGCCCATCTCGCCCTTGCTGTCGTAGCGGGCGGTGACCGAGGCGCTGTTGCTGATCTTGTCGGTCCAGCCGCGCTGCTTGGCGACGCTGGTGAGGTCGGTGAGCAGGCCCTGCTTGGCCAGCAGGCCGGTGGTGGCGTTGCCCTTGTTGTACTCCATGACGTCGGGCGCCTTGTCGGAGTTCAGGATCATCCCGGCGTTCTTCTGGATCTGGTCGAAGGTCTTCTGCTCGAAGACGACCTTCACGCCGGGGTGGGTCTTCTTGAACTGGACGATGGCCGCGTCCCAGGCGTTGGCGAGCGCGCTGTCCTTGGCCTCGTAGTGCCACAGGCGCAGCGTCTTGCCGTCCTCTGAGGCGCTGCTTGAGCTGGAGCAGGCGGCAGTCATCGGCGCCAGGAGCGCCAGGGAGGCCGCGGCGAACAGTATGCGGGTGGTTCTGCGGGCACGTGGCCGCGCGGAAATCTTGCTCACGGGTGTTCCTTCGATGGTTGCTGAGGTACGGGGGTGGATTCAGGAAACGGCGCGTCGGTGGACGCGTGCCTCCCAGGGCTGAAGCGTGTGCCGGCCGGCCAGCGGGGCGTCGGCCGCGACATTGGCGAGCAGCGCCTTGCTGCCGGCCCAGCCGTCAGGGACGGTGAGCTGGGCGCTCTCGCCGCTGAAGTTGGCGATGACCAGCAGTTCGGTGCCGTTCGCGGCGTCGTGGCGGGTGAAGGCGTAGATCTGCTCGTCGTCGGGGAGGAGCATGCGGAAGTCGCCGTGGGTGAGGGCGGGCTCGGTGTGCCGCAGGTCGATTAGGCGCCGGTAGTAGTGGAAGACCGAGTCCAGGTCGCCGAGCTGGGCTTTGGCGTTGACCGTGCGGTGGTCGGGGTTGACCGCGATCCAGGGGGTGCCGGTGGTGAAGCCGCCGTGCTGGGTGGCGTCCCACTGCATGGGGGTGCGGGCGTTGTCACGGCTGCGGGCCCGCAGCGCGGTCAGCACCTGCTCCGGGTCCGCGCCGGCGGCCAGCGCCTCGCGGTAGTGGTTGAGGGACTCGATGTCGCGGAAGTCGTCGATATCCGCGAACGGAGCGTTGGCCATGCCCAGTTCCTCGCCCTGGTAGACGTAGGGCGTGCCGCGGTGCAGGTGCAGCACGGTGGCCAGGAGTGTGGCCGACCGTACGCGGTGCTCGGGGCTGTCGTCGCCGAAGCGGGAGACCGCGCGGGCCTGGTCGTGGTTGTTCCAGTACAGGCTGTTCCAGCCCGTCTCGGCCAGGCCCGCCTGCCAGCGCCCCAGATTTGCCTTGAGGTCGGTCAGCTTGAGGGGGCGCGGGTCGAATTTGCCTCCGGGGCCGAGGTCCAGGGAGACGTGCTCGAACTGGAAGACCATGTCCAGTTCCCGGTTGGCGGGATCGGTGAAGCGCCGTGCCTCGTCGATGCTGACGTCCGGCATCTCGCCGACGGTCAGCAGCCGGTGCGGGTGCCCGGCGAAGACCTCACGGTGCATCTCGGCGAGGAATTCGTGAACGCGCGGGCCGCAGACGTACGACGCGCTTCCGTCGCCGTAGGTCCCGCCTGCCGCGACCGGGCCGTCGGGCAGTGCGGTGTCCTTCGAGATGAGGTTGATGACGTCCATCCGGAAGCCGTCGACGCCACGCTCAAGCCACCAGCGCATCATCGCGTACACGGCCTGCCTGACCTCGGGGTTCTCCCAGTTCAGGTCGGGCTGCTTCGGGGCGAACAGGTGCAGGTAGTACTCGCCGCTCGCCTCGTCGTAGGTCCAGGTCGGGCCGGAGAAGAACGAGCCCCAGTTGGTGGGCTCCGCACCGGGCGCACCGGGCTCCTTGCCGGGCCGGGGCGGACGCCAGACATACCAGTCGCGCCGGGCGCCCTGGAGGCCGCCGTCGCGGGAGGCCGCAAACCACGGGTGCTCGTCGGACGTGTGGTTGACGACCAGGTCCATGACCAGCTTCATGCCTCGTTCGTGGACCGCGGCGAGCAGCCGGTCGAAGTCGTCCAGTGTGCCGAAGAGCGGGTCGATGCCCTGGTAGTCGCTGATGTCGTAACCGTTGTCGGCACCGGGTGAGGGATAGACCGGGGACAGCCACAGCACGTCGACACCCAGCTGGGTCAGGTGGTCCAGGTGCTCGATGATGCCCTGCAGATCGCCGATGCCATCCGCGTTGGAGTCGGCGAAGCTGCGCGGGTAGATCTGGTACACCACCGCGTTCTGCCACCATGCGGGGGCAGCACTGGAGTCATTCAGGAGCACGTCGAAACCTTTGGATGTGGGGCAGGTGGGCTGATGGTCCGGTCGTCGGCCGGGCGCGGTGCGGTGGGCCTTGTTCAGGAGATGGCGGCGCGTACGGCTTCACGGATGACCAGGCAGGCGGCGCCGCGCGCCCACAGATGGTGCTGGACGGGGCCCACGAGGACCCGGCAGTCACGGGCGGCTTCCGAGAAGGCGTGGGCCGCCAGTGCCTTGGTCATCGCGGGGCCGAACAGGTCGTGGGCCGCGGCTCCTTCGCCGGCAATGATGATCTTCTGGAGGTTCAGCAGGTTGCACAGTCCGGCCAGGCCGCGGCCCAGTGCGGTGCCTGCTTCGGCAAACGCGGCGCGGGCCACCGAGCCCGCGGCCGTACGGTCGTTGCGGGCGAGGTCGGCCGCATCCGCGATGGTGGTGCAGTCCTCGATGCCGCCGTCGCGCAGATGGCGCAGGACCGCTCGGTCGCTGGCGAGGGCTTCGAGGCAGCCGCGCCGTCCGCAGCCGCACATCGGCCCGGACGGATCCATGGGCAGGTGGCCGAGTTCGCCGGCCATGCCGGTGGCACCGGAGTAGAGAGAGCCGCCGAGCAGCAGCCCGCATCCGACGCCCGCGCCGACGGTGACGACGGCGAAGGAGTCCGTGTCCCGGCCCTGGCCGAACCACCGCTCCGCCACGACCAGCGTGTTGACGTCGTTGTTGACGGCGACCATCAGCCCGGTCGCGTCGGACAGCGGTCCCGCCACGTCGACCTTGACCCAGTCGAGCAGCGCGGAGTACCGGCACAGCCCGGCGGCGGAGTCCACATGGCCGCTGACACCGACACCGATGCCGAGCACCGGGCCTGCCCCCTGCGGCGCCTTGGCCAGCAGGTCCGTGACCAGGGCCGCGGCGGCGGACAGTGCGGTTCGCGGGTGCAGTCGGCCATCGGCACCTCGCCGTGGGCCAGCACGTTCGCGGCCATGTCGGTGACCACGCCGGAGATCTGCGCGGGACCGATCTTGATGCCGACGACCACGTGCCGGTCCGCGTTGACGTGCAGCATCCGCTGCGGACGTCCGCGTCCCTGCGGCGCCGCGACGGTCTCGTGCAGATAGCCGTGTTCGAGCAGCGGGGGCAGCATCCTCGTCACGCTGGAGGGCACCAGACCCAGGCGCTGGGCGAGTTGGGTGCGGGAGAGGGGCCCGGCGGTGAGGACGGTCGCGAAGATCTCCGCGCGGGTCTGCTCGCCGATGAGATCCGGCAGCGGGATCCCAACTGGGCTCGTCACCCTCTACCTCCGATAAGTGCGGTGTGACCGCACGGGACGCGTGCGGCATGACGAGAGTGTGTAGGCAGTGTTTTTGATGCGTCAAGAAAGAAAAAGGCGCGTTACTCAACCGCAACTCCGCGGTTCGACGGCGAACTGGCGCGATGCGAGGGCGACACGAGGCCGAGGTGAGGTCATCTATAGGGATATACAGCTCAAATATCCATGGCTACCTTGAAGGGGCCGGGCGATTTTGCTGCAAGGAAGAAAAATTGAAGGCGCGCTCCGATGCTCACCCACCTGTGGCCCGGTTGTCGCATACGGGACGATCCGGCAGTGCGGAGGTGCGGCAATGCGGCAGTCGCAGAGCTTCGGACGGCGGTGCTGTCGCGCGCGCCTCGTTTTGAACGCCACGTGAGCGTCACTGCGCGGCACGCCGCATCGCCATGCGGGTAGCGATATGACTATTCGCCCCTATGAGTGACGTTGCTGTTCACCGCGCTTGCCTGCGAGAACGCCAGGGAAGGCAGCGCATGCGCTGTTCAACGCCCTTATCAGGAGGTCGACTTGAGACGTTCCGCCCTCGCACTTTCCGGCGCCTTCGCGGCCCTTGCCCTGACCATGGCGCTGCCGCTCACACCGTCCGCCTCGGCCCTGCCCGGGCAGGTCTGCTTCTGGCCCGAGCCGGGGGAGATGGGAGGCGGCTGGTGCTACAACCCCTCGCCCGGCGGCTTCGCCGTGCCCGCCGACTATGTGCACCGCAACGCCAAATCTTTCAGCTCACAGGTCGACAGGACCGTGTACGTCTTCTCCTTCCCTCGCCAGGGCCCCTGCCTGCAGCGCACGGTCTACGGCGGCGACTACTCCGAGAACTGGGAGTGGTGGGACAAGTTCGACGGGGTCGACACCGTGCCACATGCCGACTGTGCGCCGGGGTGAGCGCGACGGGGCACGGGCACGCGCGGGCGCTGTCCGGGCTCTGCCTGCTGGCCGCACTCGCGAGCTGCCTGACCGGCTGCGCCGCGCCGCGCCGGCCGGCCGTCTCGCTCAGCCCGGACGACACGGTCAGAGCCGCCCAGCAACTGCTCACCGACCGCTGCCTCACCCGCCAGGGACTCACCCCGCCGCGCCCCGGCCACCCGCCCGCGGACAAGGCCGACGCCCGCCGCGTCGACCGCGCGCTGTTCGGCACCGGACCGGCCGAGCTCAAGCTCGCACTCCCCAGCGGCCAGGTCGTCGGCCACCACACCGACGGCTGTCTGGCGGACGCGGAGCGCCGCCTCTACGGAGACCAGCGCCGCTGGTTCGAGGCGGTCACCGCCGTCGACAACCTCAAGTCCAAGGCCAAGCCGAGCGACCGCGCCGCCTACCGGAAAATGCGCGCCCACGCACTCGGCCAAGCCAGAGCGCTGCTGGCCGTCGAACAGTCCGGACAAGTCGCACAGTCCGGGTAGACGGAACACCAGAAAACGCCATGACCAACACTTCGAGTACACGGAAGGCACCTGCCATGAAGCATTCCCTGGCCCTGCTCGTCGCCGCACTGATCACCGCCGGAGTGGGCTTGACCACCGCCGCCGCGCCCGCGTCCGCCGCGAACTGTCCGAGCGGCAACTTCTGCGTCTGGACCGACGCCAACTTCGGCGGCCAGCGCATGAACGCCTCGGGCGACGACGAATGGTGGGAGAGCTGGATCGCCGACGAGGACTCCTCCTGGGCGAACCACGGAATCACAGGACCGGGCATCAAGGACCACGTCAAAGTCTATGAAGACGCCATCCAGTGGCCCTCAACCGGCGGCGCCGTGACGATCTGCCTGCGTCCCGGCGACGAAGTCGGCTACAACGCCACCGCGAACGACCGCGGTGACGCCCATGTGTGGGCCATGGGCTGCTGACCGGCTGCTCACTCGGCCGGTGACACGGCGACGCCAGGCCGTGCCACCACCTGCGGCGGTGAGGAAGGAGAAGGGCCGGGGCTCGGTACGGTGAGCGCTGAGCGCTTTGAGCGCGTCGACAGGTCATCCGCGGCCAGCGCCAGCGCATCCAGCACAGGACGGATCAACGGATGCGCCTCGGCGCCCCGGCGCACGGCGGCGAACACGCGGCGGGTGGCCGCGGGGCCGATCACCGGGCGCGCCACGGCATCCGTCAGCTCCATCCCGCGCAGCGCCGAGCAGGGCACCAGCGCCACTCCGGCCCCTACGCCCACCAGCGCCACCACCGCCCGGAAGTCGTCGGATGAATGCGTCAACACAGGTTGGAAACCCGCGAGTTCGCAGGCGAGCAGCATCACTTCGTGGCAGGGATTGCCGGGGTAGGGGCCGATCCACTCGTCGCTGGCGAGTGCCGCCAGACAGACGGCCGGGTCCTGGGCGAGCGGATGCGACGCGGGCAGCACGGCGTCGAAGGGCTCGGCGTAGAGCGCGACACGTGCCAGGCGCTGGTCGTCCTCGCGGGGCGCGCCGCGGTACTCGACCGCGAGCGCCAGATCCGCCTCGCCATCCAGCAGCATCGGCAGGGCCTCGTCGCCCTCGGCGTCCCGCACCCGCAGCCGGATGCCAGGGTGGTCGGCGCGCAGCCGCGCGATGGCCGGGGCCAGCACCTCCGCGATGCCGGTGGCGAAGGCCGCCACCGTGACCTCGCCGGCGGCGCCGCCCGCATAGGAGGCCAGCTCCGCCTCGGCCCGTTCAAGCTGAGCGAGGACGGCGTTGGCGTGTGTGAGCAGGATCTCGCCGGCCGCCGTCAGCCGCACGCCCTTCCCACTGCGGGTGAGCAGGGTGTGGCCACTCTCCTGCTCCAGCGCGGCGAGCTGCTGGGAGACGGCCGAAGGCGTGAGGTAGAGCGCCGCGGCCGCGGCGGTCACCGTGCGATGGTCCGCCACGGCCCGCAGGATCTTCAGTCTGCGCGGGTCGATCACGTGGCCATTGTCGCCTGGGCGTCGACGAACGCCGCCACCGCCCGCTCGATGTCGGCGGTCGAGTGCGCGGCGGAGAGCTGGACCCGGATGCGCGCCCGGCCCATCGGGACGACGGGGTAGGAGAAGCCGATGACGTACACGCCACGCTCCAGCAGCAGCTCGGCCATGCGGGCGGCCTGCGCCGCGTCGCCGATCATGACCGGCGCGATGGGGTGGTCGCCGGGCAGGATCTCGAAGCCGGCCTCGGTCATCTTCGTCCGGAAGAGCCGGGTGTTGGCGGCCAGCTTCTCGCGCAGGTCACCTGCCGACTCCAGCAGATCGAGGACCTTCAGCGAGGCGGCGGCGATGACCGGGGCCAGCGAGTTGGAGAACAGGTAAGGACGGGAGCGCTGGCGCAGTAGGGCGACGATCTCGGCATGCGCGGCGACATAGCCGCCCGAGGCGCCGCCGAGTGCCTTGCCGAGGGTGCCGGTGACGATGTCCACGCGGTCCGCGACGCCGTGCAGGGCCGGGGTGCCGCGCCCGCCGGGGCCGGTGAAGCCGACGGCGTGCGAGTCGTCGACCATGACCATGGCGCCGTAGCGGTCGGCGAGGTCGCAGATCTCGTTCAGCGGGGCGACGTAGCCGTCCATGGAGAACACGCCGTCGGTGACGATCAGGCGGCGGCGAGCGTCCGACGCCTCCTTCAGCCTGGCCTCAAGATCGGCCATGTCGCGGTTGGCATAGCGGTAGCGGCGGGCCTTGGACAGCCGGATGCCGTCGATGATGGAGGCGTGGTTGAGGGCGTCGGAGATGACGGCGTCCTCGGCGTCCAGCAGCGTCTCGAAGACACCGCCGTTGGCGTCGAAGCAGGAGGAGTAGAGGATGGTGTCCTCCTGGCCGAGGAACGCCGAAAGCCTGGCCTCCAGCTCCTTGTGCACATCCTGCGTGCCGCAGATGAAGCGGACGGAGGCCATGCCGTAGCCCCAGCGGTCCAGCGCCTCCTTGGCGGCGACGATCACCTCGGGGTGGTCGGCGAGGCCGAGGTAGTTGTTGGCGCAGAAGTTCAGCACCGCACCGGAGGCACCGACGACGGCGACGGAGGCCGCCTGCGGGGTGTCGATGACGCGCTCGGGCTTTTCGAGCCCGCTGTCGCGGATGTCGTTCAGGGCGGCGCGCAGGTCGTCGCGGACGGACGCGTACATGAGGCGATTCTCCTTGGGGCTCAGTCGGCTCAGTCGGCTCGGACGGTTCGGGCGGTTCGGTAGGCTCAGGCGGTCCAGTCGAGGACGATCTTTCCGCTGCGTGCGGTGGCGGCCTCGTCGAAGGCCGCCTCGAAGTCGTGGCAGGCGTAACGGCCGGTGATGACGGGCGTGAGGTCGAGACCGCCCTCAAGCAGCACGGTCATGGCGTACCAGGTCTCGTACATCTCACGGCCGTAGATGCCCTTGATGGTGATCATCGAGGTGACGATCCTCGACCAGTCGATGGGGAACTCCGCGGCGGGCAGGCCCAGCATCGCGATACGACCCCCGTGCGTCATATTGGCGACCATGTCCCGCATGGCCTCGGGGCGGCCGGACATCTCCAGGCCGATATCGAAGCCCTCCTTCAGCCCGAGCCGTCGCTGAGCCTCGTCGATGCCCGCCTCGGCGACGTTGAGGGCGAGGGTCGCACCCACCTTGCGGGCCAGTTCCAGGCGCGGTTCGCTGACGTCGGTGATCACGACGTTGCGGGCTCCGGCGTGCCGGGCGACGGCGGCGGCCATGATGCCGATCGGGCCCGCGCCGGTGATCAGCACGTCCTCGCCGACCAGCGGAAAGGACAGCGCGGTGTGCACGGCGTTGCCGAACGGGTCGAAGATCGCGGCGACGTCGAGATCGACCTTGGTGCGGTGTACCCACACGTTGGACGCGGGCAGCGCGACATACTCCGCGAACGCCCCGTCGCGGCCCACCCCGAGGCCCACGGTCGAACGGCACAGATGGCGGCGCCCGGCCAGGCAGTTGCGGCACCTGCCGCAGACCAGATGGCCCTCGCCGCTGACCAGGTCGCCGACCGCGATATCCGTCACGTCCGCGCCCACGGCAGCCACTTCGCCCACGAACTCATGGCCGAGCACCAAAGGTGTCGTCACGGCTTGTCGGGCCCAGCCGTCCCAGGCGCGGATGTGCAGGTCCGTGCCGCAGATCCCGGTGCGCAGCACCTTGATCAGCACGTCACCGGGTCCCGTCTCGGGCTCCGGGACATCGGTGAGCCACAGACCGGGTTCGGCATGCTGTTTGACGAGCGCCTTCATGGCACGACTCCAGGCATCGAAGACAGAAGGGAGGAGGAAGTGGGAGGCGACGGTGCGCGGCTGACCGGCGACGGGCCTAATCTGCCGGGCGGGGCGGCAGGCGTCCATCGAGGATTTCTGAACCCGCCCAACAGAACGGCTTCACGGGGCGCGGGGCCTGGTACGCAGCGCAGTCGCACCGGACCGTTCCGGCGCGCCAGGCAGCGCGCAGCCCTGGCCGCCGACCCGAGCGCGTCCCGTGCCGCCGGACCGGTGTGCGGGGCGGGCGGCACGAGGAGCGCCGTGTGCGGTCTGCTCGCAGCCAGGCCCTTGGTGGTCGGGCTGCCGGTTCTCGTCAGTAGCAGTTCTGCTGTGCTCGTGCACGTGCCCGTGCGGTGTCCGTGCGGCGCACTCGACGAACGGGCCGACTGGCCGCAGGCGTTCGCCTCCGGCGCCGTTCGAGCTGGTCACGGGCGTGCACAGCACCGTGATGTGACGCCGCGTCGGGCGGCCGGACGGTCAGACGATGGTCACCTTCACGCCGGCCTCGGCGAAGCGGGCGGAGTCGTCGGAGGTGAGGGAGGCGTCGGTGACGAGCGTGTCGATCTCCGCGACCCCGCAGACATGGGCGAACGCACGCTTGCCGATCTTGGACGAGTCGGTGGCGACCACGACGTGCCCGGCTCGTTCCGCGAGCATCCGATTGATGTGGGCCTCGCCTTCATGGTGCGCGAAGACGCCGCCCTGCGGGTCGACCGCGTCCACGCCCAGGACCGCGATGTCCAGGTTGATCTGGCCGAGCAGTCCGCTCGCCAGCGGACCGGTGAGCTCGTACGACTGCGGGCGGACGATGCCCCCGGTCACCACGATCCTGATATGCGGCCGTACGGCGAGTTCATTGGCGATGTTGAGGGCGTTGGTCACGACCGTGAGGGCCGGCGGGCCCGTTGCGCCGCCGTTGCTCGCGGCCGCGAGGTCGGCACGCGCGGCGAGCGCCCGGGCCACCTCGGTGGTGGTGGTGCCCCCGGTCAGCCCGACCACTTGGCCCGGGTCGACCATGTCGGCCACGGCCTGGCCGATGCGCTCCTTCTCCGGAGCGTGCCGGGCCGCCTTGTAGCGCAACGGCAGTTCGTAGGAGACACCGTGGGCGACCGCGCCGCCGCGGGTGCGGGTGAGCATCCGCTGCTCGGCGAGTTGGTCCAGATCACGGCGGATGGTCGCGGACGACACCTTCAGTGCGGCGGCTGCGTCCTCGACCTCAAGTCGGCCGTGTTCCGCGAGCAGTTCCAGAAGTGCGTTCCAGCGTGCATCCCTGGACATCGGCGCTCCCCTCCCGTTCGTTCGGTTCGGCGTGCATGCACGCGTGCGGCGGAGTCAAGCTTCGCACAGCGTGCGGTCACCGCTTCTGCTCGGTCTGGCCGCAGGCTCACCATGGTTAGCCCTGTCCATATAATGCTTGATTCTGCTTGCAAACTCTATATATCATTCATCATTAATCATCGTGTGAACAGTGGAGGCTCTCGTGACCCATGTCGCTACCGAGATCAGCAGCCAGCCTGAGTGCTGGCGTCGGGCGGCGGTGCTGGCCGGTACGCAGCCGGCGGGCCTGCCTGTCGCGGGCGAACGGGTGGCGGTGGTGGGCTGCGGCACTTCGTGGTTCATCGGCCAGGCCTATGCCGCGCTGCGGGAGGAGTCGGGACAGGGCGAGACGGACGCGTTCGCCGCGTCCGAGTTCCCGGCCGGACGGCGGTACGACCGGGTCGTGGCACTGACCCGCTCGGGCACCACCACCGAGGTGCTGGAGCTGCTCGCCCAGCTGCGCGGCCAAGTGCCCACCGTGGCGATCACGGCGGACCCGCACACGCCGGTGATGTCCACGGCCGACGAGGTGCTCGTCCTGGACTTCGCCGACGAGCAGTCCGTCGTGCAGACCCGGTTCGCCACCACCGTGCTCACCCTGCTCCGCGCCCACCTGGGCCTGCACACCGAGCAGGTCGTCCGTGACGCCAGGACCGCGCTGGCCGAGCCGCTGCCCGCCGGCCTGGTGGACTGCACCCAGTTCACCTTCCTCGGCCGCGGCTGGACGGTCGGCCTCGCCAACGAGGCCGCGCTGAAGATGCGGGAGGCCTCACTGTCGTGGACCGAGGCGTACCCGGCGATGGAGTACCGGCACGGCCCCATCAGCGTGACCACGCAGTCCACCGCCACCTGGATGTTCGGGACGGCCCCGGACGGTCTTGCCGAGCAGGTGCGCTCCACCGGTGCGCTGTGGGTGGCCGGCGAGATCGACCCGCTCGCCGAACTGATCCGCGCGCAGCGCCTGGCCATCGCCATCGCCGCCGTACGCGGCCTGGACCCCGACCAGCCGCGCCACCTCACCCGCTCCGTCATCCTCACCCAGGCGTGAGTGTGCACGGACACATCATCGCCGTCGATGTCGGCGGTACCGGCATCAAGGCCGCGCTGCTCGACGGCGCAGGGCAGTGTGTCCGGCAGTCGTGGCAGGCCACCGGGCGCGAGCACGGGGCGGCCGCGGTGGTCCGCGGCATCGTCGACCTCGTCGACGGGATGCAGCAGGCGGCGGCCAGGTCGGGCACCCCGGCCGCGGCCGTCGGCCTCGCCCTGCCGGGCATCGTGGACGAGCCGGCGGGCGTCGGCGTCTGGTCGGCGACCATCGGCTGGCGGGACGCGCCGTTTCGCAAGCTGGTCGCAGAACGCACCGGGCTGCCGGTCGCCGTCGGTCACGACGTGCGCGCCGGCGGCCTGGCCGAGGCGCGCCTCGGTGCCGGCGTCGGCCATGACCACTTCCTGTTCGTCCCGATCGGCACCAGCATCGCGGCAGCGGTGATGAACGCAGGACGGGCACAGACCGGTGCGCACCATCGGGCCGGGGAGATCGGGCACATTCCGGTCCGGCCCGACGGGGAGTTGTGCCCGTGCGGCGCACGCGGCTGCGCGGAGCGGTACGCCTCGGCGGCCGCCGTGGGCCGGCGCCACACCGCCGCCGGGGGAGCGTCCGCCGACCCGACCGAGGTCGCGCGGCTTGCCGCCACCGGGGACCCCACGGCCGGCGCGGTGTGGGACGAGGCGGTCAGCGCACTGGCGGACATGCTGCTCATCTCCTGTGCGGTGCTCGACCCGGAACTGGTCGTCCTCGGCGGCGGTCTCGCCGAGTCCGGCGACCTGCTGCTCACCCCTTTGCGCGCGGCCCTCGCCGAGCGAGCCCGCGTGCAGGTCCCACCTCGCCTGGCCAGAGCCCGGTTGGGCGAGAGGGCGGGCTGCCTGGGCGCCGGACTGCTCGCCGCCGACCTGGTGGCAGGCGGTGTCCCGCGATGATCCTGACCCTCACTCCGAACCCGGCCCTGGACATCACCTACACCCTGCCGTCCTTCCGGCCGCACACCAGCCACAGGGTGACCGACACGGTCGAGCAGGCCGGCGGCAAGGGCGTCAACGTCTCCCGGGTGCTGCACGCACTGGGCCGCCCGACCACCGCCGTCCTGCCGCTCGGCGGCCGTACCGGCGCCGCCGTGCAGGACGATCTGCGCCAGTGCGAGATCCCGCACCGGGTCCTCACCATCACCGGCGAGACGCGCCGCACGGTCGCCGTCGCGGACCCCGTCGACACCACCATGCTCAACGAGGCCGGGCCGGAGCTCACCGGGCAGCAGTGGGCGGCGCTCTGCGCCCAGGTGGACGAACTGCTGCCCACGGCGAAGGTGCTGGTCGTCTCGGGCAGCCTGCCGCGCGGGCTGCCCGAGGACGCCTGCGCCGACCTGGTGCGCCTCGCCCACACCCACCGGGTGCCGGTGGTCCTCGACGCCGACGGCCCGGTGCTCACCGCCGGGCTCGCCGCCCGGCCCACCGTGGTCAAGCCCAACGCCGCGGAACTGGCCACCGCCACCGGCGTCCACGATCCCGCCACGGCGGCGACGCTGCTGCGGGACGCGGGCGCCGAGACGGTGTTCGCCTCCCTCGGCCCGCACGGGCTCCTCGCCGTCACCCCGGAGGGCTCCTGGCACGCCCGCCCGCCGGAGCGGGTCACCGGCAACACCGCCGGCGCGGGCGACGCCGTGGTCGCGGCGATCGCCGCCGGCCTCGCGGACGGCACCGCCTGGCCCGCGATCGTCGCCGACGCGCTCGCACTCTCCGCCGCGACCGTGCTGGCCCCGCGGGCCGGGGCCTTCGACCGCGAGGCCTACCGTCGCTTCACCGAAGCCGTCCACGTCACGCCCGTGTGACCAGCTCCAACCCAGCCCCAGCCCCAAGACCCCGGAGTTCCCCATGCCCCTCGTAGCAACCGGCGACCTGGTCGCCGAGACCGCCGGGCGGCGCAGAGCCGTCGCGGCCTTCAACGTCATCACCCTGGAGCACGCCGAAGCGATCATCGAGGGAGCCGAAGCCGCCCGGTGCCCGGTGATCCTTCAGATCAGCGAGAACGCGGTGAAGTTCCACCACGGCCGGCTGCGCCCCATCGCCCGCGCCGCCGCCGAGGCCGCCGCGCAGGCCGAGGTGCCCGTCTCGCTGCACCTGGACCACGTCCACAGCGACGACCTGCTCCACCAGGCTGCCGACTGCGGCTTCAGCTCGGTGATGTACGACGCCGCCCGGCTGCCCTACCAGGAGAACTTGGCCGCCACCCGGGCCGCCGCCCAATGGGCACACGACCACGGCCTGTGGCTGGAAGCCGAACTCGGCGAAGTCGGCGGCAAGGACGGCGCTGCTCCGCTCGACGCCCACGCCCCCGGGGCCCGCACCGATCCCGACGAGGCGCGCGCCTTCGTGGCCGCCACCGGAGCCGACGCCCTCGCCGTGGCGATCGGCAGCTCCCACGCCATGACCAGCCGCACCGCGCACCTGGACCACGACCTGCTCGGCCGACTGCAGCGCACGGTCGGCGTCCCTCTGGTGCTGCACGGCTCCTCCGGCGTACCCGACACCGAACTGGGCCGCGCGGTCAGCGGCGGCATCACCAAGGTCAACGTCGGCACCGCGCTGAACATCGCCTTCACCGGCGCGGTGCGCTCCCACCTCGCCGCCGAGCCCGAGACCGTCGACCCTCGCCGCTACCTCACCGAGGGCCGCCTCGCGATGGCCCGGACGGTCACCGCGATCATCACCGCTCTGACGGCCTGAGAGGCCGCGGCGCTGCCGGGGCGGAGCCCGGCGGCACCTTCGAAAACCCGCTGGGGCCCGCGCGAGTGCGCGGGCCCCAGCAGGGTCATACGGGTCAAACGGTCGGCCTTGTCCTACCGGCCGTGCGGCGCCGGTGGTCGCCGGTGGGCGCCGGTGGCGCCGCCGGGGTCAGGCCGAGGGTGCCGTCCACTTCTCGCCGGCGTCACCCTTGCACGCGCGCAGCTCGACGCGGTGCCCGGTCTCGTTGCCGGGCGGCGCGTACAGGCACAGGCCGGTGCCGTCGTTGACGACCGTGCCGTCGGTGCCGTACGTCCAGGTCTTCAGCGGGTCCGGGTCGGTGCCGCAGGTGGTGACGGTGACCGGGACCTTCTTGCCGCCGTCGGGCGCGGCGGTCAGGCAGAAGTTGTTCACCAGCCGCAGTGTGCCGTCGGCGCCGTGCACCCATCCCTGGTCGGTGCGCTGGTGGCAGGTCTCCACCACGGCCGGGCGGTTCTCGTCGGCGGCCACGTCGGTGTCCTCGGCCCACTCCAGCTGGGCGTAGTCGACACCTTCGACGTCGAGGCAGTTGCCCGCGCGGTCGGTGATGGCACCGCGGGACGAATTGCCGATACCGAGGATCTGCTCGCTGCCGCCGGGCACGGCCTTGACGTCGACGTTGGAGCAGTCGCCGTTGTTGCTCAGCCGGGAGACCGCGGCGCTCACCTTGTCGCCGTTCGCGGTGGTGGCGGCGGGCAGGCCGAAGGTGGCCGCGCCGTACGGCTGCTGGAGGCAGGTGGAGCGGGTCATGCTCCACTCGTAGTACTCGACCCAGTCGACCATGCCGGCGGTGCTGATGCCGGTGGCCGGGGTGCGGATGCTGCCGAGCTTGAACGAGGTGCCGTCGGTGGTGTCGTCGATCGTCGCGCCGAACCAGCCGTCGCCCTCGTACGCCACCGTGTAGGTGTAGGTGTCGCCGGCCTTCCAGGGCACGTTTATCCGGCAGCTCTCGCCGATGCCCTCGCCGTCGAAGTCCTGGCACCAGCTGCCGTCGCTGCCGGGCTTGGCCTCAGTGACGTCCCAGACGGAGAACAGGAAGAGCTGGTCCTCGCCTCCGTTGTCCTGCATGCCGACGTAGGCGCCGTTGCCCTTGTTGAAGCCGAACTGGTGTGACCAGAAGGTGTGCGAGGTGAAGCCCGGGTCGGCGGTGACCGTGGTGCTCCAGGTGACGGAGGACAGGTCACCGGTGCCCGCGGGGAAGGCGTAGTTGGTGTAGGTGCCGGGTGTGTCGCCCCAGCCGTCTTCGTTCGCCTGGGCGGAGCCCGTGATGCCGAGGCCGAGACCGGCCGCCAGCGAGAGCGCGGCGGCGGCGATCCCGAGGATGCGGCCGGGTCTGCGACGGCCCCGAGGCCGAGCGGAGTCCATGAACATGCAACTTCCCTTCAAGGGATTGCGCGAATTAGCGCTCAAACTGCGAGTGGCGAGCAGTATCGAGCATTGGCACATCCTGGGGTGACGAGACGCGGGCAGGCAAGAGGTGAGTCCGGATCCTCCTGTGAAGACAGTCGCGCCGGAGTCCGTCCTGTATCGATCGCTCGTGGGGCAGATGTCTGCTCGGCGGCCCTGATGTCCCTGATGGCCCTGGCGGGCTTGGGTGGCGGCCGTAGCGGCGGACCGCAGGGCGGCGGGCATGTGGCGGCGCGTCCGTCGGTGGCCGGCCGACCAGGCTCTGACCTCGTGATTCTCATCAGACGACCGCGGCCCGACGAGGCGGACTGCGCTGCCGAGGGCGGTCGTTTCGCGGTCGGTGGCGGCGTGCATGCGTGGCCCGCGAAGGGCGGGCTCCGGGCGGCTGGTGAGCACCGCGGCGCGTACCGGGGCCTCGCGCGGTCGGCGGACGGGTCCTGGTCGAGTGGACTGGACGCGGCTGCCGGTCGTTCGCCGGTTATGTCCGCCTGTTATCTTGTGCGCTCACGGGGAATAGCGGCAGCCTGTCCTGAATTGCCTAGCCGTTGGGTGACGATCGGAAGGTTTCGATAAGAAGCCGTAACGAACAACTCTTGTCATCCGATAGTGCATCGTGAAACATGGGGCCCGTCCCCGTCCGGTGGCTGCGGCAGCAATGCGACGCATAGAAGCCCCAGGGACGTGCCAACACGCCTGTCCCCCTGACTTCTGTGAGGTGCCCGTGCCGATGGCAGACACGTCCGCCCCCTCCATACGGACACCAGCGCCGCAGACCGAGGAATCCTCCTTTGCGGACCAGCGCTCCGATGGGAGGGCCAAGGCGCCCAAGCGCCGCAAGCAGCCGCTGCACCGCCGCTTGTGGCGCGACCGAACACTGCTGCTGCTCTGCCTGCCCGGTGTCCTTTACTTCGCGGTCTTCTTCTACCTTCCGCTCGCCGGCAACGTCATCGCCTTCCAGGACTACCAGCCGTTCCTCGGCTTCAAGCAGAGCCCGTTCGTCGGCTTGGCCAACTTCACCGCGCTGCTCGCGGAGCCGGACTTCTGGCACGCGGTCTCCAATACGCTCCAGATCACCGCGATCCAGCTGCTGCTCTTCTTCCCCGCCCCGATCGGTCTTGCGCTGCTGCTCAACTCGCTGATCAGCGAGAAGATCAAACGCTTCGTGCAGACCGTGGTCTACCTGCCGCACTTTTTGTCCTGGGTCGTGGTGGTGGCGATGTTCAAGCAGGTGCTCGGCGGCGCGGGCTCGGTGACGACGCTGCTGCGCAACCATGGCGCCGATGTCGGCAACATCATGGGCAACCCGCACACGTTCAAGCTGCTGCTGACCTCGCAGGCGATCTGGAAGGACTGCGGCTGGGGAACGATCATCTTCCTGGCCGCCATCGCCTCGATCGACCTCGGCCTGTACGAGTCCGCCGCGATGGACGGCGCCGGCTGGGCCCGCCGGATCTGGCATGTGACCCTGCCGGGCATCCGGCCGGTGATTTTGATGCTGCTGATCCTGAAGCTCGGAGACATCCTCTCGGTCGGCTTCGAGCAGATCGTCCTGCAGCGAGACGCCGTCGGCGCCGGTGCCTCCGAGGTCATGGACACCTACGTCTATTACCACGGTGTCATCGACGGCAGCTGGGGGACGAGCACCGCCGCCGGTCTGATCAAGGGCGTGATCGGTTTCGCCCTGATTCTCTCCGCCAACAAGCTTGCCCACCGCTTCGGCGAGCAGGGAGTGTACCGATGAGCCAGCAGACCCTCGCTTCTCCACTGCGGCGCGCGCGCCCCGCGGAGCGCCGCGCCAAGGGCCGGCCGCCGTGGATGGAACGACCCCACTGGTACGGGCAGGGTGCCAAGGCAGCCGCTCTGGTCGTCATCTGCGTCGTGGTGTGCTACCCGTTCCTGCTGGCGATCGGCACCAGCCTCGCCAGCCGTGCCGACCTCAACGCCAACGGCGGCTACGTACTCTGGCCGAGCCACCCGACGCTTGAGGCCTACCGGGTCGTGCTCTCCGGCGGCGTCGTCACCAGGGCGGCCCTGGTGAGCATCTTCATCACGCTGGTCGGTACCACGCTCAGCCTGGCCTGCACCACCATGATCGCGTATGGCACCTCGCGGCCCGGCACGCTGCTGGGCAAACCGATCCTGTTGCTGATCCTGGGCACGTTCCTGTTCAGCCCGGGACTGATCCCCACCTACCTGGTGGTGCAGCAGTTCGGCATGCTGGACACCTACACCTCACTGATCCTTCCGGTGCTGCTCAACGCCTTCAACATCGTCGTCGTCCGCTCGTTCTTCCAGAGCATTCCCGAGGAGTTGTACGACGCGGCCCGGATCGACGGCGCCGGCGAGCTCAGCGTGCTCTTCCGGATCGTGCTGCCGCTCTCCAAGGCGGTTCTCGCCGTCGTCGGCCTCTTCTACGCCGTCGGCTACTGGAACAGCTTCTTCAGCGCGGTGCTCTACCTCAACGACTCCAGCAAGTACCCGCTCCAGGTCATCCTGCGGGCCTACGTGCTCAACGGGCAGAGCATCAACGCCCAGGCGATGGGCGTCCATGTACTGCCGCCGGCCACCTCGCTGCAGATGGCCGTCCTGATCATCGCGATCGTGCCCATCTTCTGCGTCTATCCGTTCCTGCAGAAGTTCTTCGTGAAGGGCGTTCTCACCGGCGCCGTCAAGGGCTGAACCACCTGCCCGCGAGCCACGCCCAGTGGCCGTCCCAGGGCTCCCATACGAGTGGTCACGCCACCTGACACGTGTAGCCACTAGCCACTCGACCGGTCTCCTACCGGAGACATGCTCAAACCATCCGATTCATCCGTTTCTCAACCGATTCATTCCTACGCCGTCGTACCTGACCGGCCCGGGTTGCCCTGCACATGCGCCCGCGGCACAGAGGAGAGAGATGTCCCAGAACCTGTCCCGCCGCGGCTTCCTCGGTACGGCCGGCGCCGTCGGACTGACCGTGGCCGGCCTATCGACCCTCACCGCCTGCGGCGGTGCCTCGGTCGGCGCGTCCAAGGGCGGCGCCAAGGCATCGGCGAAGCTGAAGCTGCCCACCTATGTCGCCGCCGAGGTCGCCCCAGCCGACCTCACCGGCAACGCCCTCGGCCTGGACGCCGCCTACCTGCGCTACCCCACCAAGCTCTCCAAGTCGGTGGCTAAGGCGCCGGGCGACGGCAGCCGGATCACCGCGCTCACGGAGACCTTCACCACGCCCGCGCCGGGGGTGGGCAAGAACGCCTACTGGCAGGAGCTGAACAAGCGCCTGGGCTCGCAGTTCGACATGACCATCGTGGTCGACGAGGGCGACGGATATCCGGGCAAGTTCAACGCCGTGATCGCCAGCGGTGACATCCCCGACCTCGTCTGGTTCCCGCCGAACCAGGGTCTGCAGCACGTCCCGGAACTCCTCGACGCCAAGTTCCACGACCTCACGCCGCACCTGTCAGGTGACGCGGTCAAGAAGTATCCCAACCTCGCGAACCTCCCGACCACCGCCTGGAAGACGGCCGTGATCAACGGCAAGATCCGCGGCGTGACCGTCGCCTACGGCTCCTTCGGGCAGGTGTACCTCGTCAACGAGGACTTCTGGAAGCCGGTCGGCGGCGCCACCTTCACCAGCGCCGAGGACTTCCTCGCCAAGGGCAAGGAACTGCTGGACGCCAAGCGCAACAAGTACGTCCTGGAACCGGCCTATGTGAACCACCTCGGCGCGTTCGCCCAGTGGTTCGGTGCGCCCGCCGGCTGGCGTCTTGAGGGCGGCAAGCTCGTCAACCAGTACGAGACCGAGGAGTTCCAGGAGGCCCTGGCCTTCGCGGTGAAGGTCGCCAAGGCCGGCCTGTTCTGGCCCGACCCCAATCTCACCACCACCATGGAGAAGATGTCGCAGGGCTCGCTCGGCGCCTACGTCCAGTCGTTCCCCGGCTTCCTGATCGACTCCAAGACCTACGACTTCCCGATGGGCGTCATCGTGCCCTTCGCCGCCAAGCCCGGCGCCACCCCGCACTTCAGCATGGGCTACGGCTCGGTCGGCTACACCGCGATCAACAAGAAGGCCAGCCCCAAGCGCGTGGAGATGCTGCTGCGGGTGCTCGACTACCTGTCCGCGCCGTTCGGCACCGAGGAGCGGCTCTTCCTTGACAACGGCATCGAGGGCGTCCACTACACGCGCACCGCGAAGGGCGACATCAAGATGACGTCCAAGGGCAACGCGGAGGCGACCACCACCGCGATGCCGCTGGCGTTCCTCGCCAACGCCCCCGAGTACATCTACCTCGCCGGCAAGCCCGAGATGGCCCAGAAGATCCACGCCTGGGAGCAGCAGCTGCTCAAGATGGCACAGTCGAACCCGACCAGCGGCCACTTCTCCGACACCTCGACCCAGAAGAGCGCCTCGATCGGCACCGCGATGAACGACTGCATCACGGACATCGTCGGCGGTCGCAAGCCGCTGTCCGCCTTCAAGGAGCAGCTGCGCCAGTGGCGCTCGGGCGGCGGCGACCAGATGCGCAAGGAGTACGAGGCCTCCATAGCAGCGGCGGCCAAGTAACCGCCGTACCGGGGCCCTGGTGCCTGACCGGCTGCCAGGGCCCCGGACCTTTGACGTCCGCACCATCCCGAAAGGACCGCACCCGTGACAGACCTGCGTATCGGCGCTGTCGGGCTCGGACTGCGGCGCAGCATCGCCGCCGCCGCCCACCGCCCCGGCCATGGCTCGGTGATCGCCGCCGTCGCCGACCTCGACCCGGACGTACGCCGGCGCGAGGCCGAACACTTCGACACCGACATCGCCGTCGAGGACCACCATCAGCTGCTCAAACGCGACGACCTCGACGCGCATCATCGTGGCGACCCCGGACGACACGCCACGAGGCCATCGCCTGCGATGTGCTCCGCGCGGGAATCCCGGTCTTCGTCGAGAAGCCGCTCGGTATCACGGTCGAGCAGCTGCGACACCATCCTGCGCACCGCCTACGAGACCGGCACCCGGCTCTACGTCGGCCACAACATGCGCCACATGGGCGTGGTGCGGCTGATGCGCGACATCATCGCGCGGGGCGACATCGGCGAGGTCAAGGCCGTCTGGGTGCGGCACTTCGTCGGGTACGGCGGTGACTACTACTTCAAGGACTGGCACGCCGACCGCAGCCGCACCACCGGGCTGCTGCTGCAGAAGGCCGCGCACGACATCGACGTGCTGCACTGGCTGGCCGACGGCTACACCAGCCGGGTCAACGCGCTGGGTGACCTGCTGGTCTACGGCGATCTGCCGCGCCGCGAGCCCGACACCCCGCGGCCCGAGGGCTGGCTGCGCGAGTTCGACTGGCCGCCCACGGCCCGCCGCGACCTGCACCACATCGTGGACGTCGAGGATGTCTCGGTGATGAACATGCAGCTGGACAACGGCGTCGTCGCCGCCTACCAGCAGTGCCACTTCACCCCGGACTACTGGCGCAACTACACCGTCATCGGCACTGAGGGCCGTCTTGAGAACTTCGGCGACGGGCCCGGCGACGTGGTCAAGGTCTGGAACACCGGCCCGTCTGGTTACCGCGCCCAGGCGCGACATCGACGTACCTGGTGCCGGACGCCGAGGGTTCGCACGGCGGCGGTGACAGCCGGATCATGGACGAGTTCCTGCGCTTCGCCCGGGACGGCGGTGTCACCGACACCTCTCCCGTCGCCGCCCGGATGAGCGTCGCCGCCGGTGTCATGGCGACCCGCTCGCTGCGCGACGGCGGCGCCCCGTACGACGTCCCGCCGCTCGACCCGGAGCTGATCGCCTACTTCGAGCGAGGCCAGGTCAGGTAGGCCGGCGGAGCCGGAGCGCCGGGCCTCGCGGCCGAGTGAACCGCGACGGCCCGGCGCACGGCCGTGCGCCTGACCTACGACAGCGCCCCGGTGCGGCCGGGCGAGCCCCGGCGAGGGGCCGATTACTTACCGAAGGAATTGATGTGCCGGTTCTCAGCGGTGCGATGCACTACTTCCGCACGCTGCCCGAGCAGTGGTCCGACCGTCTCGGCAAGCTCCGTGCGATGGGGCTCGACACGGTCGAGACCTACGTCCCGTGGAACCTGCACGAACCGCGACCCGGCAGCTACGACTTCACCGGACTCGCCGACCTGGAGCAGTTCCTGCGGCTCGCCGCACAGGCCGGACTCAAGGCCATCGTCCGGCCGGGCCCGTACATCTGCGCCGAGTGGGAGAACGGCGGGCTGCCGTCCTGGCTGCCCGGGCCGCTGCGCTGCGCGGACCCCCGGTTTCTGGAGCCCGTCGACCGGTTCTTCGATGAACTGATCCCGCGTATCGCCAGGCACCAGATCACCCGCGGCGGCAACGTCGTGATGGTCCAGGTGGAGAACGAGTACGGCTCCTACGGCAACGACCAGCGCCTATCTGCGCCACCTCGCCGACGGGCTGCGGGCGCGGGGCATCGAGGTGCCGCTGTTCACCTCCGACGGTGCGAGCGACCTGATGCTGACCGGCGGCACCCTTCCCGGCGTCCAGGCCACCGCCAACTTCGGAGCGCGGGCCGCCGAGCAGTTCGCGGCCCTCGCCGATCACCGCCCCGACGATGCGCCGTTCTGCATGGAGTACTGGAACGGTTGGTTCGACCACTGGGGCGAGCGCCACCACGTCCGGGACGCCGCCGAATCGGCCGCGGAGCTCGACGCGATCCTCGCGCTCGGCGGCTCTGTCAACATCTACATGGCCGTCGGCGGCACCAACTTCGGCTTCTTCGCGGGCGCCAACGCCGACGGACCGCATGTCGACGGCGCCTACCAGCCCACCGCCACGTCGTACGACTACGACGCGCCCATTGCCGAGGATGGCTCGCTCACCCCGAAGTACCACGCCTACCGCGAGGTGCTCGGCAAGTACACGGACCTGCCGCCCGTACCCGCCGACGCACCCGCGACGCTGCCCGCCGCCGACCTCCGCGCCGGTGAGCGTCTTGCGCTGCTGGACTGCCTGGACGTCCTGTCCTTGGGGACTGTGCATTCGGCGGCGACCGCGACCTTCGAGGAACTCGGCCAGGCATACGGTCTCGCCGTCTACCGCACCCGCGTTCCGGGACCGCGCCGCAAGGGTCATCCGCTGCGTGTCCGCGGCCTGCGCGACCGTGCCCAGGTGCTCATCGACGGTGCACCCGTCGGGGTCCTGGAACGGGACGTCGCCGAGGAGATCGCGGAGCTGACGGTCCCCGCACAAGGCGCCGAGCTGACCCTGGTCGTCGAAGCCATGGGCCGGGTCAACTACGGACCGCTCACCGGGGAGCGCAAGGGCATCGACGGCGGTGTCCTGCACGAGCGCCAGTACCTCTTCGGCTGGCAGATCGACCCGGTCCCGCTCGACGACATCGCCGTGCTGCCCTGGGGCAGGCCCTCCGCCGCGGCGGGGCCGGCCTTCCTGCGCACCGCCTTCGATGTCACGCAACCCGCCGACACCTTCCTCGCACTTCCCGGGTGGCACCGGGGCCATGTCTGGATCAACGGCTTCCACCTGGGCAGTTACTGGGAACGCGGCCCGCAGGAGACGCTTTACGTGCCCTGGCCGCTGCTGCGTGCGGGCCGCAACGAGATCACCGTTCTGGAGCTGGACGACGTCCCGGCCGAGCCCCGCCTCGAACTGCGGACCCAACCGTCCCTGGACGGCCTCGAACCGACCGCCGGATCGTCGCAGCACGACTAACGGCATGCGGCCACCCTCGCCGCGCCGAGGCCAGTGCCCTGACGTTCTCCTTGCGAGGACGCCAGGCCTGGCGCGGCGCGACGGGGGCTTTCGCGTGTGGCCGTGCCGGGCGGGCGGTGCGCTGGAGCGGCAGGAAGACGAGCAGGAAGAGCCGCCGTCTTGGCCGATTGATGCAGCCAAACTCCACTTTCACGGCAAGTTCGAGCATCCAATGCTCTCGCGTATCCGTCGTTACGTGGCATTGAATTTCCACGCAAATTACCGCATCACAGAGACTCCTCTGTCCGTCGCATGCTTGCATATGTCTCCAAGAGGCAATCTTGCAGCAAGACTTGACGCGTAATTGTCCGCAGTGGAATATCCATGAGCAGTGCAGAGCAGGAGCGGGCGGCGCATCTCGGCCCCGTGATCCAGGGCCCAGACGCCGGCTCTTGGCCGGATTCCCGGTCCGGTGCGCCGGCCGGGCTGCTGCCGGCCGCTACGCAACACACGCCCGACTGCTCTCTGTTCGGAACGTCGCTCCGGCCCGCCGACCGCCCTTCAGTCGGAACTCGTAGTGGGCGGAGACGACATCCAGTCTGCAGGTATGCCAGCAAGCGCAATTCCCGTCATTCTCCATGAGAACGGATGCACCGGATGACTCTGCGCAATCTTGCCCTCCGCACCCGCACACGAGCCAGAGCCGCCCTTCGCGGGCCGCGGAGAGCGGCTGCGATCGCTCTGGCGGTGGCCGCGGCGCTGCTCGGCCTGGCCGCCGCCCCCGCCTCCGCGGCGATCGGCACGACCCCCGGCACCTACACCAACTACTCCTTCAGCGGAACGCCCACGCTGACCGACGTCACCTGGTCGACCACCGTCCTGCACGACCCGGGCCACACCGCGAACGTGTTCTGGAGCCACCAGTTCGGCTTCAACGTCGGTGACGGCGCCTATGTCGGAATGCAGACCAACGGCGGGTCGAGCCGCACGTTCCTCTTCTCCGTCTGGGGCGTCACCCAGGCCACCGTGGGCAGCAGCGGAAGCTGGTGCCAGGACTTCGGCGGCGAGGGCACCGGCATGAGCTGCCGGATGAACCAGGAATGGACGGCCGGGCACACCTACACCTATACCGTGGCGGCCGAGGGCGGCGGCTGGTTCGGCGCCACCGTGAAGGACACCACCACGGGCACCTCGTTCAAGCTCGGCAGCATCCTGACACCGGCCACCGCCATCGCCACCGGCGGGATGGTCGACTGGACCGAGTACTTCGAGTCGAACGACACCCGCGCCACCTGCTACGACCAGCCCTTCAGCGACGCCCGCTTCGGGCTGCCCACGGCGAACGGGGGGACGGTCACCGCATCGGTCTCCGGCACGTCCAACAACGGCAACGCGTGCGCGTCCATGACCAGGACCGATGTCGTCTCCGGTGGCACCGTGCAGAACCTCGCGACCGGCAACTCGGTGCGCGGGCCGATCACCGGACTCGGCAGCAAGTGCGTGGACCCGTACGCCGGGATCTCGGACGGAACCTCCGCCGACCTCTATCAGTGCAGCGGCAACGCCAACCAGGCCTTTGTCCGCGGCGCCGACGGCAGCCTCCGCCTCCCGTCCAACTACTGCCTCACCGCGAGCGGCACCACCGCGGGCTCCGCAGTCAAGGTGAACGACTGCGCGGGCACCGGCACCGGTGGTGCGGTCACCACCACGACGAAGCTGTGGACGTACAGCGCTAGCACGCACGAACTCGTCAACCGGGCCTCCAACCTGTGCCTGGAAGTCCCCGGCAGCGTCGCCACCGACGGAACCCTGCTGGCGCTCGGCACCTGCACCGGCGCCGCCAACCAGCAGTGGACCGTTCCCGCCATTCCCTGACCACCTCCAGGCCCTCACCTGGTCCGTCTCGGGCCCAGTGACGTGTGAGGCGGTCGAAGAGGCCAGTCTGCGGTCGCGGTGCGCGACCGTGGCCGCAGACTGGCCTCTTCGACCGCCGATCTCGGCCGGTCGGGTGACCGGCGAGGTCGCACGGCAGGGTTCAAGTTCAGCCGTGCGCCTGCTGGGCGTGCTTGGGCAGCAGGCCCACCAGCAGCAGTGTCAGGAAGTTCAAGCCCGCGGCGATGCCGAAGACCAGTTCCGCGGCGGCGAGGTAGGAGTGGACGGACGGGTGCCCGACCCGGGCGAAGAACACCGTGCCGAGGGCGGCGACACCGATGGCGCCGGCGAACTGCTGGACGGCGTTGAGCAGGCCCGCGCCGGTGCCGACTTCTTCGGTGGTGGCATCGCCGATGATGAAATCGACCAGCGGGACGAACACCAGCCCGGAGCCGAAGCCGGTGCACAGCAGCGCGGGCGCCAGCTTCCCGACAGTGATGTCGTCGCCCCAGTGCGCGAGGGACCACCACACGGCAAGCAGGCCGATGACGCTGATGGACAGCCCCAGATGCAGGCTGGCACGTCCCAGTTTCTCGGCGAGCACGGCGCCCGCGAGCAGGACGGCGACGGCGGTGCCGAGGGCCCAGGGGATCAGCGTGAGACCGGTGTGCAGCGGCGTCCAGTGCATGCCCTGCTGCAGGAGCAGGTTGATGACGAGGACGAACGCGCTCAGTGCCGCGTAGAACCCGGCCACGATCACCAGGCCGACGACGAAGCTGCGCTTGCGGAACAGCGACGGTGTGATGACCGGATGTGCGCTGTGCCGTTGGGAGACGACGAACAGCGCGAGCAGGACGGCCGCGGCGGCCATCATGGCGTAGGTCCAGACGGGCCAGCCGAGGTCGCGTCCCTGGATGAGCGGCACGATCAGCAGGGCCGAGGCGGCGGTGAGCAGGCCGACGCCGGTGAGGTCGAGGCGGGCCGCCGGGTCCTCTCCGCCGCGGCGGGGCAGGACACGCCGGCCGAGCACGGCGGCGACGATGCCTACGGGGACGTTGATCAGGAAGATGGCGCGCCACTGGCTGCCGAACAGGTCCAGGTGGAGCAGCCAGCCGGCCAGGATGGGGCCGGCCACCATGGTCAGGCCCATCAGCGGGCCGACCGGGGTCAGCGCCTTGCGCAGCTGCTGGGGCGGGAACATGATCTTCACCAGGGCCAGACCCTGCGGAATCATGACCGACCCGCACAAGCCCTGCAGCGTGCGGGCGACGATCAGGAAGATCACATGCGGGGCGAGACCGCAGGCCAGCGAGGCCAGGGTGAAGCCGGTCATGCCGAGCAGGAACAGCCGCCGGCGCCCGAGCAGGTCCCCGAGCCGTCCTGAGGTGACCAGGCCGAGCGCGAAGGCCGCGGTGTAGGCGCTCAGCACCCACTGCACCGTCACCTGGCCGCCGCCGAGATCGGCGCGGATGGACGGGCCGGCGAGGTTGGCGACGCTGGAGTCGATCAGATCCATGATGTCGGCCATGATCACGACGATCAGAACGAGCCACGCGGTGCGCAGCGGCAGTGTGCTGGCGGTGGGCGCTGGAGAAAGATGCTGGTCAATGGACACGAACACTGTTCTACAGCAGAGCGCTGTTCTGAACAATACGAACGCCGTTCTGTGTGATACGGAACACCGTTCGTCGGTTCGCTAGACTGCCCGTATGTCACCGACTCCGCAGCAACGGCGCGCAGCGCGGCACCAACTCGGCACCGACCCGAGCGCACCCGCGGCCCGGCGCGGACCGTCCGGCGGGCGCAAGAAGCCGATCACGGTCGACGCCATCATCGGCACCGCGTTCGGCATCGTGGAAGAAGAGGGATACGAAGCCCTGACGATGCGGCGCCTGGCCACTGCGCTGGAGACGGGACCGTCGTCGCTCTATGCCCATGTGGTCAACAAGGAGGACCTGGACGAGCTGCTCATCGGCCGGCTGTGCGCCAAGGTCGACCTGCCCGAGCCGGACCCCGCCCGCTGGCGGCAGCAGATCATCAGCGTCTGCACCCAGCTGCGCGACCAGTATCTGCGCTACCCGGGCATCTCGCAGGCGTCCTTCGCCGCCGCTCCGTCCAATCTGGACACGCTGCGCGTCAGTGAGGGAATGCTCGCCATCCTGCTCGCCGGGGGCATCGACCCGCAGGCTGCCGCCTGGGCGATCGACTCACTGACGCTCTACGTCAACGCCTACAGCCTTGAGGTCTCGCTGGCGAACAGACGGCTCGGCCGCAGCGACGACCCCAACGACAACAACGACAACTGGGTCGTCAGCCGCGACGAACTACTGCGCCGATTCGCCGCGCTGCCCGCCGGCTATCCGCAGACCAAGCGCTACGCCGCCGAGCTCACCGCCGGAACCGTCCACGACCGCTTCGACTTCGCCGTCGGCCTGATGCTTGACGGGCTTTTGGGCACACGGTGAGATCCGTGAACCGGCCGGCCGCCGCGCGCCACACCGACCGCCGAACCATCCTTTGAAACCCTCCAGACGCAGATGGGACAATCGCCTCATGTCGCCCCCTGTGCCAGCCTCCCCGGATGACGGCTACCTCCTGGACAACGCGCGCTCGGAGGCGGGCACCCGCTTCGACGCGCTCAGCGCGCTCTTCGACCCCTCCACTTTCCGGCATATCGAGGATCTCGGGATCGCTTCGGGATGGCGGTGCTGGGAAGTGGGGGCGGGCGGGCCTTCGGTGGTGACCTGGCTGGCCGGCCGGGTCGGGCCGAGTGGCCGGGTGCTGGCGACCGACATCGACACCTCCTGGACCGCTGCCGCGGCGGGAGGTGTCGTCGAGGTCGTGCGCCACGACGTCGGCCGTGACGAGCCGCCCGACGGCGGCTTCGACCTCGTACACGCCCGGTTGGTGCTGGTGCACGTGAGTGACCGGGCACGAGCCCTGCGTGCGATGGTCGACTCGCTGCGGCCGGGCGGCTGGCTGCTGGTGGAGGACGCTGACCCGGCGTTGCAGCCGCTGATCTGCCCGGACGAGCACGGGCCGGAACAGGAACTGGCCAACAAGCTGCGGATCGGCTTCCGCTCCCTGCTGGCGTCCCGCGGCGCCGACCTCGCCTACGGCCGCAAGCTGCCCCGGCTGCTGCGCCAGGCGGGACTGACGGGTGTCAACGCGGACGCGTACTTCCCGATCACATCGCCGGCCTGCGACCTACTGGAGGCCGCGACGGTCCGCCACGTCCGCGATGGTCTCGTGGCGGCCCAACTCGCGACCGACGAGGAAGTCGATCGCCACCTCGCGAACGTGGATGCCGGCCGCCTCGACCTGGCCACCTCTCCGATGATCTCCGCATGGGGCCGCCGCCCGTAGCGTCTGACGCTGCAAGGCCCGACCGCCAGGCGGACGATAAGAGTGCGCCGACCGGCCTGAGTGACTCGCCGGCCGGCGCCGGTCGCGTGCCTACTTGCCGGTGCCGACAGGGTCGACGGTGACGGCGGAGCCGGTGGAGCCGTCCGAGGCCGGGATGTTGATCATGACGGACAGGGTGTGCGAGGTGGTCTCGTTGGGCGGGGTGACGATGAGATTGGTGAAGGTCACGCCGCTGCCGCCGGAGTTGTTCGGCGGGAAGTGGAGGGTGAAGCGGGTCTCGTTGCCGGGCGCGACACTGACCTTCGGTGCGCTCAGCTTGCTGCGGGCGGCGCTGATGGTGCCGTCCTTGCCCTTGAGGTCGGCGCCGGGGAAGCCCTGCAGTGTGCAGGCGGCGGAGCCGGTGTTCTTGAGGTTGATGATGAGAGTGCCCTCACCCATACCGCCGGAGCTGCTGAAGGCGAGCTGAGAGGTCGTGCAGGCGCCGGCAGCCGTAGTGCCGCCCGCGTCGGAGCCGCCGGTACCCGCGGTGGACGGTGTCGCGGCGGCGCCGTCGTCGGAGGACGCACCTCCGGAGCCCTGGGAGGAGGGTGTGTCGGTGGTCGTGCCCGAGGACGCGTCGTCGTCGTTCTGGCAGGCCGTGAGCGACAGGCCGGCGGCGACAAGGGCCAGAGCGATGAGGGGGAGTTTTTTGACGCGCATCGTTTCTCCTTTGGGGGGCTGCGCTGCTCACTCATCACGAGTGAGCCGTTCTGATCACTGAGAGCGGGCGGCGGAGGAGTGCGTTCCGGCGGACCGGACTCCATTACACGCCCGTTACGAGCAACGTTGCGGACGGGCCGTGGCGACAGCGCTCGCCGGACCTGCTGCTCAGCCCGGTAGTTTTGGCCCGGGTCCGGCGTTCTCGGCGTCGCGGCGGAGGGACGTCACCGTCGGGATGAAGGCGCGGCCTGAAGTCCGCTCCGTGACGCAGTCGTTGCACCCGCGAACCGTACGCCGGTCCGGTATCAGTCGGCCAACTGCGGTCAGGACACAGCGGAAAGCCCAGCTCACGGAAGGCCGTGACCTGGGCTTTCGCATGCTATGAGGATGTTTTGCCGGTGGGTGGCACCGGGCCGGGAGCTTGTCGGCTCGCCGGTCCGGCGCCCAGTCGGGCGCGTCGCTCAGTGGTGCGCGCCGCTCAGTTCGGGATCAGAAGGCGCCGATGCCGTTCGGGGTGCCGAGGCCGGTGGGGCCGTCCCAGCCGGTACGGGCGTTGCACCACTGGGTGGTCGGGCAGCTGCCGTTGCTGCCGGAGGTGACGTCGAAGAGCGACGAGGAGTGGGTGTAGGGGTAGTTGTTGTCGATCGAGCCGGTGTTGCCGGCCAGGCCGTAGACCGAGGCGATGATCGGCGACGAGACGCTGGTGCCGCCGAAGACCATCCAGCCGACGTAGCCCTGGTAGGCGGTGCTGTCGTAGACGGCCACGCCGGTGGCGGGGTCGGCGACCGCGGAGACGTCGGCCTCGGCGCGCTTGGAGCAGCCGGTGCCGAAGGAGGCCGCGCCGCTGAGCGCCGTGTTGTAGGTGGAGCAGCCGCTGCCCGCGCCGCTCCACGCGGTCTCGGCTCCAGCCGCGGGAGTTGGTCGACGGTGTTGAGCGTGGTGCCGCCGACCGCGGTGACGTAGTGCGAGGAGGCCGGGTAGCTGGCGCCGTAGCCGTTGTCGCCGGAGCTGGCGGTGACGGCGATGCCCGGGTGGTTGTAGTAGGAGCCGTAGGTCGAGTCGGAGGCGTCGGAGCCGCCGTAGCTGTTGCTGATCGCCACGACGCCCGAGGTGGCGGCGGCGCGGTTCACCGCGGCGCCCAGGTTGGCGAAGACTGGAGGTCTTGGCCTCGACCAGCAGGATGTGGCAGTTCGGGCAGATCGCCGAGACCATGTCGATGTCGAGCGAGATCTCCTCGGCCCAGCCGCCGTCGGTCGCGCGGGTAGCTGGTGCCACCGTTCTGGTCGACCTTCTTGAAGCAGCCGTTGGCCGTGGTGCAGGCGGGCAGACCGTACTGGCTGCGGTAGACGCCCAGGTCGGCTTCGGCGGTCGGGTCGTCGTAGGCGTCGACGATGGCGACCGTGCGGCCCGAACCCGCCGTCGAGGACGGCAGCTTGTAGGCCGACTGGAGGTCCGAGGGCCCGTAACCGGACGGGGTGGCGGTGCGGCTTGGCGGCAGCGGATCTGGCTATGTCCGTGCGGACGATGGCTTGGCAGGCCGCGTGGCCCGCCTTGGCCGTGGCGCAGGAGTGCGCGGTGGCCTTCGTCGGAACGGGTGCCGTGGCGGCGTGCGAGAACGCCGCGGCCGGGCCGAGGATCACGAGTGGGATGGCAGCCAGGATCGATGTTCCGGTGCTGATCATCTTCGCGCGTAGACGCATGCAACTCTCCTTGTAGCAAAGGGGGGTGTGCGGTGGCGATTCAGAGTGACGGTTAAAGTTTCCGGTTGAGTCCCAAGAGATGTTAAAGAAGTATTTTCTATGACATTTCTTTACCGAAAAGCGGGCTGAAAGAATCGGATATCGGACATGGATCGGCCTCGCACCTGAGTCGGTACGTTGGTGCGGGGCGCGCGCAGGGACTCAATTCAGGCTCACGCCGTAGTGGCTGAGCGCCTCGGTGACCGGTTGGAAGAAGGTCGTGCCGCCGGATGTGCAGTCGCCGCTGCCGCCGGACGTGATGCCGACCGCGCTGCTGCCGGAGAGCAGCGGGCCGCCGCTGTCGCCGGGTTCGGCGCAGACGGTGGTCTGGACGAGGCCTTGGACGATGTCGCCGCCGCCGTAGTCGACGGTGGCGTTGAGGCCGGTCACGGTGCCGCTGTGGGTAGCGAAGGTGCTGTCGTACCGGACGACCGGCATGCCGACGTAGGCGTTGGCCGCCCCGGTGACCGGCGAACCGGCGACGGTGCCCGGATGGCTGACGGCGCTGTTGTCGTAGCGCACGAGGGCGTAGTCATGGCCGGGGAAGGAGGAGTCGACCGTCGGTCCGATGTAGGTGGTCTCATCGGGGTCGGTGTACCAGCTGGAGACAACGTTTCCGCAGTGCCCGGCGGTGAGGAAGTAGTAGGTCGCGCCGCTGACCACGTTGAACCCGACCGTGCAGCGGGTGCCGCCGCCGTAGACGGGGTCGCCGCCCTGGAGGAGCGGGGTGAGCCTGCCGTCGGTGCGGTGGACCTCGATGGCGTCGGCGTTCGCCCCGGCGGCCTTCTTGATCTTCGCTAAGTCGCTTGGTGGGACGGTGCTGTCGGCGGTGACGACGACGGTGCCGGTCTTCTCGTCGGTGTACCAGGCGGTCCCGGCCACGTCTGCGGCCCGTACCGAGCCGCTCACCCTGGCGAGCGCCGCCGGGCTGAACGGTGCCGGGGTTTCCTGGGCCGTGGCGTCGGCCGCGGGGACGGCGAGCGCCGCGACGGCTGTGAGGCCGGCCGCCGCGGCGGCCAGCCGGGCGCGGCGCGAAGTGGCACGTGAGATCTTCACTGCTTCCTCCACCTGGGAAACGGCGGTCCGCCGGAGTGTGCGGACGCGTCAGGAGTCGCCAGGATTTCGCGAGAGTCGCCGTGCCCCTGACAAGCTTGCCCGATGAGGAGTATTCGGGTCCGCATAGAACGGCGCAAGACCGCCCCTCGGCCGTGTGCTGGCCCAGGGCGGTGTGAGCAGGCGAGGTCCGCGGTCGGCAGGGCGTTTTTGTGCTAATGGCCGGCGGTTGATCAGGGGCGATTGCCCGCACCGCGGTTGGTGCGGGCATGCGTCAGGAGGACGGAGATGACGTTCCGGAAGGCGGCGCCGCGGAGCGCCGTGCCGTGGCCTGATCCAGCCTGATCCAAACGAAGACCTAGTGCGGTAGTGCCGCCGCGGGTGCCTGTCGTGCGTTGAACCAGCGCAGTTGTCGGCGCGTGTGGACGGCTTCGCCGCCTTCGTGGTGGTTAAACGGGTACACGTGGATGGTCCGATCCGGGGGCGTCGGGCGGCCGTTGGCGGTGCCGTACTGGTTGTACGCGGCGAACACCGTGCTGGGCGGGCACACGGTGTCGCGCAGGCCCACTCCCAGGTGCACCGGCGCTGACGCGCGGCGTGCGAACGAGACGCCGTCGACGTAGGAGAGCGTCCTGCGCACCACTTCCTCCGCCTCCCGGTGGACGGCGAGGTAGTTCACGATCTCGCCGTACGGGGCGGCGTCGGTGATCTCGATGGCGCGCTGGAGGTGGCAGAGGAAGGGCGCGGAGATCAGGAGTGCGCTCAAATCCGGCACCAGACCCGCCACCGCCAGGGCCAGTCCGCCGCCTTGGCTGTTGCCCAGGGCGCTCACCCGCGCGGGGTCGACGCCCGGCAGCGCCCGGACCGCGGCGACGGCCCGGACGGCGTCGGTGATCAGCCGTCGGTAGTAGTAGTCCTGCGGGGCGAGGATGCCCCGGGTCACGGGTCCGGGGCCGCCGAGCGCGCTGCTGTGCGGGTCGGGAGTGTCGCCGCCGGAGCCGTACTGGTCGCCTTGGCCCCTGCTGTCCATGAGCAGGTGCGCGTAGCCCGCGGCGGCCCAGGTGAGCCGCTCGTGCGGCAGGCCGCGGCCGCGTCCCCAGCCGAGGTACTCCACGACGGCGGGCAGCGGGCCGGTGGCCTGTCGGGGCCGGGTGAACCAGGCGCGCACCGGGTCGCCGCCGAAGCCGGCGAAGGTCACGTCCCAGGTGTCGAAGAGGCTCAGGCCGGTGTCCTCGGTGTCCACGGGCCGGACGTCGACGAGCACCCCACGCGCTTCGGCCTGCTCCAACGTGGCGTGCCAGAAGGCGTCGAAGTCGGCGGGTTCCGGCACCTGCGGGGCGTACCGCTCCAGTTCGTCGAGCGGTAGGTCGAAGAGGGCCACGGGTCCTCCGCTTTCGTGTCGTGCGGCGGTGCGGGTCGCCGGTGCGGGTGGGTGCGGTGGTCGGGCTCAGCGGCCGGGGGCGGGTGGTGCGGTGCTTTCGCGTATGACCAGTTCGGTGCCGAGATCGATCCGGCTGGTCGTCAGGTCGACCCCGTCGGCGAGATCGAGCAGCATCCGGGTCGCGGTGCCGGCCATGTCCCGCAACGGCTGGTCGACGGTGGTGAGCGCGGGTTCGATCCAGGCGGCCACCGGCAGGTTGTCGTACCCGACGACCGAGAGGTCCTGCGGGAGTCGCAGGCCGAGCTGGCGGGCCGCCCGCATCACGCCCATCGCCTGGGTGTCGGAACCCGCGAAGATCGCGGTCGGCGGCTGTGCGTGGCGCAGCAGCTCCATGGCATGCGCATAACCGGCATCCAGGTAGAACGTGCCATACCGCACCAGTGCCGGATCCACCGAGAGGCCCGCCTCGTCGTGCGCGGAACGGAAGCCGTCGACCCGCGCCCTGCTGCACAGCAGCTCCTCGGGGCCCGATATAACCGCGATCCGGCGTGTCCGAGTCCCAGCAGATGGCGGGCGGCGATCAGGCCGCCGTTCCAGTTGTTGGAGCCGACCGAGTGCACCGACGCGGGTGTGGCACTGTCGGTGTCCACCGTGACGAACGAGATCCGCTGCCGGTTCAGCCGCTCCTGCTGGGCCCGGGTCAGGCCGCAGCCGACCAACAGCAGGCCCAGCGGCTGGCGGTTGAGGATGGCATCCAGCCAGGCGTCCGGCGGGCGGTGCCGGCCGCTCAGCTGGGCCAGTACCAGTTCGACGCCGACCGTCGAGGCGGCGGCCTCGACACCGCGGATGATCTCCATCGCCCACGCCGAGTCGAACTCGTGAAAGACCAGGTGAATGGTGCCTGTTCGCAGGGGTTGCCGCCGCTTCGGGCGGCGGTAGCGGTGCCGGTCCAGGCTGGCCTCGACCCTTGCCCTGGTTTCGGGTGCTACGTCCGCCCGCCCGTTGAGGACCTTGGAGACGGTCGCCACCGAAACGCCGACCTCGCGGGCGATGGTGCGATCGTCGCCGCGCGGGGCCCGCCTGCTGAATCGAAACTTGTCAAGGAAGCCCCACGCTAAGTTGACGAAACTTTCGGTAACGCATTCACCGGGTTGATGCCTACTCTAGGCCAGGTTGGCGACAAAATTACGAGGTGGTCATCGGTGCGACCAGGCTGAAATAGCAGGGTCAGGCCTATTGACACCTCTTCGTCTGCCTTCTTAGGCTCCCGGCACGTTAAGTGGAAGTTTCGAAAATTTTCGGCATCATCCACTTCTCCTCAACCGCTTGCTGGAGCGTCCTCGTCGGCCACCAGTGACAGCGACGGCGTTCGGTACATCGCGCACGTACCGCACGCCCCACACCTCACGGGAGGCCCGAGATTGAGCACGATCAAGGTGGAGTCGTCGCCTGACGCACGTAGTCCGGACCCGGCGGCGAGCACCGCCAAGCCTTCGGGGCGCCGGACATGGCGCCAGTCGCTGCGCCGGGACTGGCAGCTGTACTCGCTCGCGGTCCTGCCGCTGATGTTCTTCGTCGTCTTCCGGTACCTGCCGATGGCCGGAAACGTGATTGCCTTCAGGCGGTTCGAGCCGGGCGGCAGCATGTTCGGCGAGGACTGGGTCGGCCTGCGGTACGTGAAGATGTTCCTGAGCGACCCCTCGTTTTGGACCGTGTTCACCAACACGCTGGTCCTGGGCGCGCTGACGCTGGTCATCTGCTTCCCGCTGCCGGTCATCCTGGCGCTGCTGCTCAACGAGGTCCGCACCCGCGCCCTCAAGCGGTTCGTGCAGTCCATCTCGTACCTGCCGCACTTCCTGTCCACGGTGATCGTGGTCGGCGTCGTGATGCAGTTCCTGTCCGCCGACGGTCCGGTGAACCAGATGCTGCACGGTTTCGGACACGCGCCCATCCTCTTCGTGCAGCAGCCCGGCTGGTTCCGGTCGATCTACGTCTCGTCCGAGGTCTGGCAGACGGTGGGCTGGGGGACGATCCTCTACCTCGCCGCGCTCACCTCCATCGACGACAACCTCTACGAGGCGGCGCGCATCGACGGCGCGAACCGCTGGAAGCAGACCTGGCACGTGACACTGCCCGGCATCCGGCCGACGATGGTGACGCTGCTGATCCTCAATGTCGGCTCGTTCATGGCCGTAGGGTTCGAGAAGATCATCCTGCTGTACAACCCGCTGACCTATCCGACGGCGGATGTGCTCTCGACCTATCTGTTCCGTCTGGGCGTGTACTCCAACAGCTACAGCTATGCCGCGGCCATCGGACTCTTCGAGGCCGTGATCGGTCTGGTGCTGATCACGTCGGCAAACTTCATTTCACGCCGCGTAACGGAGACGAGCCTGTGGTGACCTTGGACGAAACCAGCGCCATACGCGAGGTGCGCAAGACGTCGCTGCCACGGCCCTCCCGCGGCTACCGGGTCTTCCAGGTGTTCAACACGCTCGCTCTGACCGGTGTGGTCGTGGCGACGCTGTACCCGATCGTCAACATCGTCGCCCGGTCCTTCAGTACGGACCACTACATCCGGGCCGGGCAGGTGCATCTGCTGCCCCGTGGGTTCACGCTCACGACCTACAAAGCCCTGATACACGACTCGATGTTCTGGACGAACTACCGCAACACGATCGTCTACACCGTCGTCGGAACGGTCATCGCGATCTTCTTGACGACGTGCTACGCGTACGTCCTGTCCAAGAAGGACCTGCGCGGCCGTAAGTTCCTGATCGGTGTCGCCGTGTTCACCATGTTCTTCTCCGGCGGTCTGATCCCGAACTACGTCCTGATCAACAGCCTCGGGATGAAGAACTCGATCTGGGCCATCGTGCTGCCCAACGCGATCAGTGTCTTCAACCTGCTGGTGATGAAGGCGTTCTTCGAGAGCCTGCCGGCTGATCTGGAGGAGGCCGCCTCGATCGACGGCCTGAGCACCTACGGCATCCTGCTGCGGATCGTGATGCCGCTGTCGAAGGCCGTCATCGCCACGATGGTGCTCTTCTACGCGGTCTCCTTTTGGAACTCCTGGTTCAGCGCGTTCCTCTACATGAACCGCTCTGAACTCTTCCCGGTCACGGTCTACCTGCGCAACCTGATCTTCGGGGCGACCTCGGGAACTTCGGTCGGCTTCGACAGGGCTGACTCGGTAACCGCCGCCGCCAGCCTCCAGTCGGTGGCTATCGTTCTCATCACCCTGCCGATCTTGGCGGTCTACCCCTTCGTCCAGCGGTACTTCGTCTCCGGAGTCATGCTCGGCGCAGTCAAGGGCTGACGCCTCCCGGCACCCACACCACTTCAAATTTCCCGTGCCATGCGGGAAAAGGAGCTCCCATGAACAACATGTCACGGCGTTCGGTGCTGTTCGCCGTCGGCGCCACCGCCCTCGGCCTCGCCGGCTGCAGCAGCAGTGGCGACGACGTGAAGAAGGCCTCGGACCTGGCGAAGAACAAAACCGACTCGATGAAGTCACTTCAACGTCGGCGAGCAGTTCAAGGCGACCAGCCCCATCTCCTTCAGCACGCTCTACGACGACAACCCCAGCTACCCGACCAAGAAGGACTGGCTGCTGTGGTCGGAGCTGAAGAAGCGCACCAACGTCACGCTCGACCCGACCGTGGTGCCGCTCAGTGACTACGAGCAGAAGCGGAGCGTGATCATCGGCTCCGGTGACGCGCCGTTCATCATCCCGAAGACCTACTCCGGCCGGAGAGATCCCGTTCATCGCCTCCGGCGCCATCCTCCCGGTCAGCGACTACATCGCACCTGATGCCGAACTTCACGGCCAAGGTCAAGAAGTGGAAGCTGGAGGGCGACCTCGACCAGATCCGGCAGACCGACGGCAAGTTCTACGTGCTGCCCGGCCTGCACGAGGAGATCTGGCCCGACTACTCCCTGGCGATCCGCACGGACGTCCTCGACGACCTGGGGCTCGACATCCCCAAGACCGTGGACGACCTGTACAACGTCCTCAAGGCCATGAAGCAGGCCCACCCGGACTTGTACCCGATGACCGACCGCTGGAATGTCCCCACGCCCGGCGGCGCCCTGCTGCAGACCCTCGGGCACGGCCTTCGGGACGCACGGCGGCTGGAGCTACCAGAACCCGTTCTGGGACTCCAAGGCCGGCAAGTTCGTCATCAACGGTGGCATGGACGAGTACCGGGACATGCTGACGTTCCTGAACAAGCTGGTGAAGGAGAAGCTGCTCGACCCGGAGAGCTTCACCCAGACCGACGACCAGGCCGTCGCGAAGTTCGCCTCCGGCAAGTCCTTCGTGATCAGCGCCAACGCCCAGGAGCTGGTCAACACCTACCGCAAGGCCCTGGCCAAGACGGTGCCGCACGCCAAGATCGTCAAGATCCGTTGCCCGACCGGGCCCGCGGGCGCCGTCAAGGAGGGCAGCCGTCTGGAGAACGGCATGATGATCACGAAGAAGGCCCGGGACAGCAAGGACTTCGTGGCCATGATGCAGTTCATCGACTGGCTGTTGTACTCCGACGAGGGCGAGGAGTTCGCCAAGTGGGGCGTCGAGGGCATGACCTTCACCAAGGACTCCGCCGGCAAGCGCAAGCTCACCAAGGACGTCAACTTCGTCGGGCTCAACCCGAGCGGCAAGAAGCACCTGCAGCGGGACTTCGGCTTCTACAACGGCAACTTCGCCTACGGCGGCAGCACCGAGCTGCTGCAGTCGATGTTCTCCGACGAGGAGAAGGAGTTCCAGAAGGTGATGAACGCCCGCAAGGCGCTGCCCGTGCCGCCGCCGCACCCGCTCACCGCCGACGAGCAGGAGCAGGCTGACCTGTGGGAGGCGCCGCTGAAGGACTACGTCCACCAGCAGACGCTGAAGTTCGTCCTCGGCCAGCGCACGCTCGAGCGAGTGGGACGCCTACGTCGCCGAGCTGAAGGCGAAGAACAGCCAGAACTACATCGACCTGTCAACAAGGCCCACGACAGCTACGCCAAGAAGAACGGCTGACCGCGGCGAACCGGCCCGGCCCCGCACGCGACACCAAAGGATGACCATGCAGATCACTGTTCCCGACCAGCCCTCAGGACGGCTGCCGGACGCGTGGCGCCGTCTGCGTCGGCACCGGCCGGTTCGACCTTGCGCTGCGGCGCGACTACCAGGACTCGCTGGCGCTGGTCCAGCAGGACATCGGCTTCCGGCACATCCGGGGCCACGGCCTGCTGAGCGACGGCATCGGCGTCCACCGGCCGTACGAGCACCAGGGCGTACGGCAGGTGCGGCACTCGTTCACCTACGTCGACCAGGTGATCGACGCCTACCTCGAACTCGGCATCAAGCCGTTCGTGGAGCTCGGCTTCATGCCCGCCGGGCTTGCCTCCGGCGACCAGACGGTCTTCTGGTGGAAGGGCAACGTCACCCCGCCCCGTGACTGGCAGGAGTGGGCGGCCCTGGTGCGGGCCACCGTCACGCACCTCATCGACCGCTACGGCCTCGACGAGGTGCGCGAGCTGGCCCATCGAGGTGTGGAACGAGCCCGAACCTTGAGCAGACTTCTGGGCCGGCGCCGACCAGGACGCCTACCACCGCCTCTACGAGGTGACCGCGCGCGCCGTCAAGGACGTGGACGCCGACGCTCCAGGTCGGCGGCCCGCAGCCTGGCGCCCGGCTACGAGGACGAGTGGCTGGTCACGGTTCGCCGACTTCGTCGCCGCCCGCTCGGTGCCGATCGACTTCGTCAGCCGGCACGCCTACACCACGGGCCCGGCCCAGCACGTGCCCGTTCGGGGTCCACCAGACCCTGGCCCCGGCCGTCGAACCTGCTGGAGCAGTTCGCCGCCCCGCGCCAGCAGCTGGCGGGCACCGCGCTCGCCGCCTGCCGGTGCACATCACCGAGTTCAACTCCTCCTACCGGCCCGACAACCCGATCCACGACACCGCCTTCCACGCCGCCTACCTGGCGCCGGTGCTGGCCGCCGGCGGCGACCTGGTCGACTCCTTCTCGTACTGGACCTTCAGCGACATGTTCGAGGAGGTCGGCATCCCGACCGCGCCTGTTCCACGGCGGTTTCGGCCTGCTCACCCACCGGCAGATCAAGAAGCCCACCTACCACCTGTACGCCTTCATGGCCCGGATGGGCGACGCAGGTCCTCGCCCGCGGCGACGACCACCTGGTCACCCGGCACGACGACGGCCGGGTCACCGTACTGGCCTGGGCGCCGGTCGACGTCACCGGCGCGGACCCCGTCGACGCGGCACACCGCTCGGCTGTCGGTGCCGGTCGGCGCGGCCGAGAGCTCGCACGGCCTACGTGCAGCGTTCCGTCGGTGTGCGAGGAGGCCGGCAACGCCTGGGCCGCCTGGTGCGAGATGGGCCGCCCGCGCTCGCCGCGTCCGCGGGCAGCTCGACGCGCTGCGGGAGGCCGCCGAGCCCGTCCCGCAGCCACCACAGCCTGCCGCTTGTGCCGGCGGCCGGGTCGACCTGCGACATCACCCTGGCCGCCATGAGGTGACCCTGCTGGAGATCAGCCCCGTCATCGACGAGACCCCCGCGTGGTGGGACGAGCGCCGGCTGCTCGACGGCCTCGGACGAGGTCCGGACCGCGGCCGGAGAGCGGAGGCGCGGCATGAGCGCAGCGGCCGCAGACCCGGGGAGTGTTCGGCGAGGGCCCGCTCGCCCGCGTCGCCGCGCTGGTCTACAGCCTGCTGGTGATCGAGCTGCTGCTCCTGCTCACCGTCGCTGCCCGGGCCTGGTGCTGCTCGTCCTGCTCGACCGCGACGCCAGCAACGTGCCGCTGGCCGCGGTCTGCGCGCTGCCCGTCGGCCCGGCCTGGTCCGCGGCGCTGTACGCCTGGCACCGCCGCAGCCGCGACCTGACCGACCTGCGGCCCGCGCGCGCGCGTTCTGGCGCGGCTACCGGGCCAACGTCCGGGAGGTCGCTGAAGGTCTGGGTGCCGTGGCTGGTCGGTGCTGGCCGTGATCGGGACCACGTTCACACACCTGGATGCGGCGGGCATTCCCCGGCTGGTGGGCGGTGCTGCTGGCCGTCATCGGCGCTGCTGTCGGCCCTGTGGGCGGCCAACGCGCTGGTGATCACGTCCCTGTTCAGCTTCCGGTCACCGCGACACCGCCCGGCTGGCCGCGTACTTCCTGGTGCGCACCGCCCAGGGCCACGCGTCGGCAACCTGTGCGTGCTGGCCGCCGCCACCGCCGTCACCATCGCGTTGCTCCGAGGCGATGCCCGTGCTGCTCGCATCGGTGCTCGCCGCCGCGATCCTGCTGAACTGCCGCCCGATGATCAACGAGATCCGCGAGGAATTCACCGCATGAGCCTGCCCGCCACCGCCAAGACGCCCTACGGCGGGGACTACAACCCGGAGCAGTGGCCGGAGGAGGTGTGGGAGGACGACTACCGGCTCTTCGACGCCGCCCGCATCGACACCGTCACCCTCGGCGTCTTCACCTGGGCGCCAGACCCAGCCCGCCGAGGACGTCTACGACTTCACCGTGCTGGACCGGATCGTCGAGCGGGCCGCCGCGCAGGGCCGCCGGCATCTGCCTGGCCACCGGCACCGGCGCCCACCCGGCCGTGGCTGGCCCGCGCCCACCCCGAGGTGACCCGCACCGACTTCGAGGGCCGCAGGCACCGCTACGGGCAGCGGCACAACTCCTGCCCCAGCTCGCCGGTCTTCCGCCGGCTGTCCGCCGAGCTGGCCGGGCGGCATCGCCGAGCGCTACGCGGGCAACCCGGCGGTCATCGCCTGGCACGTCGGCAACGAGTACGGCGGCGCCTGCTACTGCGACCTGTGCGCGGCCGGCTTCCGCGACTGGCTGCGTGCCAGGTACGGGACGCTGGACGCGCTCAACGCCGCCTGGAACACCACCTTCTGGTCGCACACCTTCTACGACTGGGACGAGATCGAGCCGCCGTCCGCGCTGACCGAGCACTGGCGCGGCCCCGACCACACCGCCTTCCAGGGCATCACCCTGGACTACCTGCGGTTCATGTCCGACGCGATGCTGGCCAACTTCCGCGACGAGAAGGCGGCCATCCGCGAGCTACAGCGCCGACGTGCCGGTCACCACCAACTTCATGGGCATGTACCGGCCCATCGACTACCACCGCTGGGCGCCGCACCTCGACTTCGCGTCCTGGGACAACTATCCGCCCGAGGACGCCTCACCGGCCTGGATGGGCGCTCAGCCACGACCTGATGCGCGGGCTCAAGGACGGCCAGCCGTTCTGGCTGATGGAGCAGACGCCCAGCATGACCGCCTGCCGGGACGTCAACCCGCTCAAGCGGCCCGGCGTGATGCGGCTGTGGAGCTGGCAGGCCGTCGCGCACGGCGCGGACGCGGTGCTCTTCTTCCAGATGCGCGCCTCGCGGGGCGCCAGCGAGAAGTACCACGGCGCGGTCATCGGGCACGCGGGCCGCGCCGACACCCGGGTGTTCCGCGAGGTGGCGCAGCTGGGCGCCGAGCTCGAGCGGCTCGGCGGCGCGGCGCTCGGAGCGCCGCACCCCGGCCCGGGTCGCGCTGCTCTTCGACTGGGACAGCTGGTGGGCGCTGGAGCTCTCCGACGGCCCGTCCCGCCTGGTCCGCTACCAGCAGGTCGTGCTGGCCTACTACCGCGCGCTGTGGGAGGCGGGCGTCGACGTCGACGTCGTCCCGGTGACCGCGGACCTGTCCGGCTACGACGTGGTGCGTCGCCCCGGCCCTGCACATGCTCAAGGGCGACCTGGCCGCAGCGGCTTGAGGAGGTGGCCGCGGCGCGGCGGCATCGGTGCTGGCCACCTACCTGTCGGGACGGGTCGACGAGGACGACAACGCGTTCCTGATGGACGTGCCCGGGCCGCTCGGGACCCTGATGGGCATCCGGATCGACGAGTGGGACGCCCGCGGGGCCGGAGTTCGTCAACCCGGTGCGGCTGGCGGCCGGGGACGAGCGTGCGAGGTCCGAGGCGCGGCTGCTGTTCGAGCTGGTGATCCCGCAGGGCGCCGAGGTGGTCGGCACCTACCAGGCCGACTTCTACGCCGGTACGCCCGCGGTCACCAGGAACGCGTTCGGCGCGGGCCACGGCTGGTACGTCGCCGCCGGGCCTCGACCAGGCGGGCGTCGACTGGGTGGTCCGCCAGGTGCTGGACCGGCACGGCCTGGCCGGGCCGCTACCCGGACCTGCCCGCATCTGGAGACCGCCGTACGCGTCGCGCCGGACGGCACCCGGCTGCTGTTCCTGCTCAACCACGGCGACCGAGCCCGTCGAGGTGCCGGCCGCAGCGCCGGCGTCGACCTGCTCTCCGGCGACACGGGTCGAAGTCGGCCAGCCGGTCCGTCTGGACCCGTACGGGGTGCTGGTGCTGCGCGAAGACTGAGCAAGCCCGGCTCGACGGCGAACGCCGCCGCCCCCGGCCCGGGCCCGCGGCGTCCGCCGTCGCGTGGACCGGTCAGGGGATGCAGGCGGCCCTGTGCGTCCGGCACTCCCGGACTTGCGGAAGAAGTAGGCGTTGACCTGGTCGCGCCACTCCTCGGCGCAGCGCACCTGCTCGTCGAGCCGCTCCGTGCACCCGCGCGTACAGCGCCGGGTCCGACACAGCGCCGCGCCGCCCGAGCTCCTCCCACTGCCGCCGGATCGCCGAGGCCTCCTCGGCCCCCGCGAAGTGGGTGTCGTAGATGTGCTGGATGACCGTGGTCCCCGAGTGCAGCACATGCCCGTACGGGACGTGGTGGAAGAACAGCAGCAGCTCGTCGGGGCACGTGTCCAGTGACTCGTAGACGTCCGCCCACGGCTTCGGGTACTGCCCGGTGTAGCCGGTGCCGGTCGCGCGGGTGCGGTCCACGCCGATGCCGTCCCGGTCGGCGAAGTGGTAGGTGCCCCACGGCGTGTACTCGTAGCCGTCCACGTCGGGGCCGTAGTGGTGGCCGGGGCGGACCATGAAGCCGACGCCGAGCGGCGCGGTGTAGCGCTCGTAGGTGCGCCAGGAGCCGTCCATCATCGCGTGCAGGGTGCGGCGCAGCGGCGCCGGGTCGCCGGTCACCAGCGGTGCGAAGGTCAGGTCGATCCACTCGTCGAGCAACGGCGGCGGGTCGGCCGTTCGGGTCCCAGGCGAGCCGTCCGAAGGCGTACAGGTTGGCCTGCGCGAGCGGATGGCCGGTCCAGTACGGATCGTCGCCCACGTTGGAGACGGCCACCAGGCCGCCGCCGACCGAGCGGCCGGTGCCGTCGGCCGGCCGGTCGCAGACGCGGTCCCCCACCGTCGGCTGATCCGGCCCCCACAGCCTGAATCCGAGCACCTCGCTCCACATCGGGCCCAGGTAGCACACGTGCCGCTGCTGGCCGGTGTACTCCTGCGTCACCTGGAGTTCGACGGCCAGCCGGGTGGCGGGCATGGCCGCGATCACCGGCGACACCGGTTCACGCGTCTGGAAGTCCAGCGGGCCATGCTTGACCTGGAGGATCGACGTTGTCGTGGAACGCGCCGTCGTGCGGCGCGAAATGGTCGTAGGCGGCACGGGCCCGGTCGGTGGACCTGTCGCGCCAGTCCTGCCGGTGGTTGTAGACGAAGGCGCGCCAGTGCACGACGCCGCCGAACGGCGCGAGCGCCTCGGCGAGCATGTTCGCGCCGTCGGCATGGCTGCGCTCGTACGTGAAAGGACCCGGCTGTCCTTCCGAGTCGGCCTTCACCACGTACCCGCCGAAGTCGGGTATCGCCTCGTACACCCCGGCGGTGGCCTCGGCCCACCAGGCGCCTACCCGCTCGTCCAGCGGGTCGGCGGTCGGCAGCGCGCCGAGGACGACCGGCGCGGCGAAGTTGACCGACAGATGGACCCGGATGCCGTAGGGGCGGAACACGTCCGCGAGGGCGGCGACGTCCCCGAGCCGGTCGGTGAGCAGCCGGGTCTCGGTGGCGTGCACATTGACGTTGTTCACCGACGACCGCGTTCACCCCGGATGGCGGCCAGCAGTCTGGCGTAGGCCCGCACCCGCGTCAGGTCGCCGCGCGCCCCGCCGTCCTGCCAGAAGATCGACCCGCCGGAGTAGCCGCGCTCGACCTGGCCCATCACCGGATGGACGTCGATGTTGTCCCAGTGGTCCAGCATGCGGGTGCGCAGGGCGGGCCGGTGCTGCTCCGCCGTACGGTCACCGCGCGAACGCCGACTCGCCGAGCCGCACCACGTGGAACAGGCCGTACAGCAGACCGGCCGGCTCTCGGCGAGCACCACCGTGACGCCGTCCTGCCGGGCGAGCAGGAAGCCCTCGTCGCCGAGCGCGGCCCCGGTTTTTGAGGACGCGGCCAGGACGGCTGCCGCCTCGGGGGCCGGGGACTCGGGCGTGGACAGGGCGAGCACCAGGTCGAAGGGTCCGGTGCCGCCGGCGCGCCGCACCTGGCCGCCGTACCGGGCGCAGGCCTGCGCCGCCTCGTCGTGCACCGTCTCCACCAGGAGTCCGGTGCCGTGCACGAGGGTCCGGCGCGAGCCGATCGCGCGGAATGCCTCCGGGGGCAGCCACGCCGCGTGGACCTCGGTCAGTTCCTGCATGGTCACGGGATTCTCGCCTCACTCGCCTGCCGAGCCGGTCCGACGTGCGCGGCCGACATATGGCTGAAATCTATCGAACCTGGATGCTGATGAGGAGGTGGAGTTCGGCCGGTGAGACACGTCTGCCGGGGCCGGTGCGGACTTCAGGGTCTGGCCTGGTTCCAGGGTGTGCTGGTGCGGAAGTAGGTGTCGTACCGCGCCGCTCTCCACCAGGACCCGGACGCACAGGAACTTTGGCGGCTCAGTGCGCGGACCGGTTGCATCCGGCGTTTCGACCGGAGCTTTCTGTGCCCGGCCTTCGAGCCGGCAGGCTGTTCGAGGCCGGGCGAGCGGGCGGCCCGAGGGCCGTGGAGCCGCACCAGTTGCGGCCGATTTCGCCGAGAGCACTGGGGCCGCTCGTCTGGATCAGGCGGGATCAGGCGGGATCAGGCCGTATCGGCAGTCCGGATCAGCGCCCGGGAGAGCGCGGGCCGGACCTCGCGCGCCAGCATGATCCGAACGAAGTGGCCCAGGGCTCTCAGGCCGTCTTCCTGCTCGCTCGCCACTCCGGCGCGAGCACCGACCAGAGCTCCATGTCGAGCCGTGTGCCCCGGTACGGGTGGCTCTCCCGGAGCACGCCGTCCTTCGTCATACCGAGCCGCTTGGCCACCGCGATGCTGGCCTTGTTCGCCGAAGCGGCCAGCCACTCCACGCGATGGATGCCCCGCTCCTCCACGACCCAGTCGATGATCACACGACTGGCCCTGGTCACCAGGCCCTTGCCCACCGCCGCGGGCTCCAGCCAGCAGCCCGCCTCCGCGGTGCCGTACGCCACGTCCATCGTCCGAAAGAGGACGCCGCCGACCAGCTTGCCCCGCGTCCAGATGCCGTAGATCCGCCCGGTGTCGGCGGCTGCCTTGTCCGCGTACGTCTGGAGATAGGCGCGGCTCGACGCCAGGTCGGTGACGGCGTCCGGCAGTCCGATGAACTGTCCTATGAACTCGCGTCCGCGGTCCATGTGCGCAAGGAACTCACTGGCCTGCCAGGGTTCGAGCGGGCGCAGTTGTGCGTCGTCGATGCCCAGGGATACCGCGTACATCGTCACCCTCCATGGTGGAACCGGCGCACTCCGTGAGGGATCTTCTCACGCGCGGTACTACCAGCGCGGGTGCCGCAGTGACCTCCCGGCCACCGCCGGCCGGCGCGCCGGGCGGTGGGGCGCACGTCCGCGAACGGTGTGCGCGAACCCGGTTGCCGGCGTCCGATACGGACCCGTGCGGCCGGAAGTCCACTGTGGATTGATCGGAGTTGCCGCAGGGTACTGTGCGGCCAGTGGGATCGGGCGTCGCGTGTGTCTGCCCGGTGTGTCCCGAACTACCGTGGCAGGCCAGACGTGCCCCTGAGAGAGGAACGTGCATGACCGATCCGCGCGGAACAGGCGGCCTGCCGGCCGCTTTCCTGGCCCCCGAGACGTCGTCCTTCGTGGATTTCCTCGCGATGCAGGCCCCGGGGCTGCTGCCCGCCAACCGGCAGCTGCCTGCCGCGCGAGGCGACTTCCAGGTGCCGCACGGCACCACCGTCGTCGCGGCGACCTACGCGGACGGAGTGCTGGTCGCGGGCGACCGGCGGGTCACCATGGGCAATGTCATCGCACACCGCGAGTACGAGAAGGTGTTCCCGTCCGACGGGCACTCCGCGATCGCCATCGCCGGCGTCGCGGGCCTCGCGGTGGAACTCGTCAAGCTCTTCCAGCTGGAACTGGAGCACTACGAGAAGATCGAGGGCGTCTCTCTCTCCTTCGACGGCAAGGCCAGCCGGCTGACCACCATGGTCCGGGGCAACCTCAGCATGGCCATGCAGGGCCTGGCGCTGGTCCCGCTCTTCGCGGGCTACGACCTGGGCAAGGGCCGGGGGCGGATCTTCTCCTACGACGTCACCGGCGGCCGTACGGAGGAGAAGGGCTTCGCGGGCACCGGCTCCGGCTCGGTCTACGCCTGCAGTGCGCTGAAGAAGCTCTACCGGGAGGGCATGCCGGAGCGCGACATCGTGACCGCGGTCGTGCAGGCGCTCTACGACGCCGCGGACGACGACAGCGCCACCGGCGGCCCCGACCTCACCCGCCGCCTGTTCCCGCTCGTCGCCGCCGTCACGCCGGACGGCTACCGGCGGCTCGGCCAGGACGAGGTCGCCGAGGTCGCCGAGGCCGTGATCGAGCAACGCTATGCGGCGCCCGATGGCCCGAAGGCCGCCGTGCTGTAAAGCGTTCGGGTGACGACCTGCGGGGATGACACGGGGCCGGGCGACCGGCCCCGCCTCGGCCGGGCGGCAAGCCGGCGGCTCGGCCACGGGCCGTTCAGGAACGCGGCCCGTTCTCCCGCTGCAGTGCCTGCCGGGCGCCGACCTCGCTGGGGTATTCGCGGACGGTGAGCATGGCCACGCTCCAACCGACGCACCACGCGGCGACCGCGGGCATGACAGGCGTCGCGATGAGCATGAGGCCGCGGCCGAGGGCGACCAGGCCCGGGGTCCGGCCGGTCTGGCGCCGCTTGCCCCCGCGGAACTGGCTGGGGCTTGGCGGGTCCGCAAGGCCCTTGCGGTGGTCCTGGCGCTGCTTCAGCCATCCCCAGACCACCGTCCCGCAGGACGCGATCACCTGCACCCAGTTCGACACGGTGCGCGCGGTAGGCGACCACTCGCTGGTGAACCCCTGGTAGAGGCTGATCGCGAGAAAGCACAGGAGGGCCATCACGGCGAGCCACAGGACGGCCGTGAGGGTCCGGCGCAGCCAGTAGCGCACGCCGCGGTTGTACCAGGTGGTGCCGAGCCCCGGCAGGGCTGGGATCCGGGCGGGTGCTCCGGCGGCAGGGACTTCAGAAGATGCTCTTGACGCCACCCCAGACATCCTTTCCCAGTCGTTTGAAGTCGTCGCCGGTCTCCGAGAGGACATGCCCGCTGCCGTGCACCACTCCGCCGACCACGCCGTGGTCGTGGATGTCCTCGCTCCAGTGCTCGTGGAAGGCGTGGTCGATGACGCCGGTCGCGCCGACCACCACCGCGCCGCCGACCCCGGCCACCACGAGCACGGGCACGTCGACGGGCGCGAGGGCTACCAGGCCCGCGGTGATGGCCGTGCCCGCGGCCAGGCCGGCCAGGTTGGCGCCGCCGTCGACGGCGACGGAGTGCTGCCAGGACCAGCCCTTGTCGTGGTCGTCGGAGGCTTCCAGGATGCCGCACGCGCTGGCCGCGGCGACATCCAGGACCGGGACCTCCTTGAGGAAGTCCGGCAGTTTCTCCAGGCCCTTGCCGAGCCGCAGCGCGTCCGCGGCGTCGGCCAGTTTGACGTTGAGGGCCCGGTCGTAGGGGAGCGCGGTGCTGCCGTGGTCGGCACGGAGGATGTCGTCCTCCAGTGACCTGACGTCGGCGAGCGCGTCGGCGTAGGCGCCCTTGGCGGGGAGGTCCTTGGGCAGTGCGCGGCCCGCCTTCTGGAACGCTTTGCGCTCGGCCCTGAGTTCCTTCTTGGCCGCCTGCGCCTCGCTCTTGGCGTCGTCGAGCTTCTCGCGGGCCTTCTTGCCGCCGGCGCGGGCGTCCTCGGCGTCGTAGGCGTACAGACCGCGCAGATAGTCGGCGATGGTGATCTTGTCGCCGGGTGACACGGGGTCGGTGACCTGGGTGTACAGGCCGCTCAGTTTGCCGGCGGCGACCAGCCGGGCGTGCTGGGCGGTGTGCATGACCTCCTTGCGCACCGTGTCGTACTCGGCCAGGGCGGATATCGCCTTCTGCTCGTCGGCGCTGGGCGGATTGGCCGTGACGAACGAGTTGGGGACGCCCTTGGCGAGCATCGGCACGCCCTTGCGCGCGGCGATGTCCTCGGCGTTCTTCAGGGCGGTCTCGCAGGAGGAGAGGGCGCCGGCGAGGGTGTCGAGGATGTCGCCGGCCTCATGGACGAGGGTGGCGAAGGCGCCGGCGGCCAGGGCGTCCTCGCTCCAGTGGCTGCGGAAGCTCTCGGCTGCCTCGCCCTTCCAGCTCGCGTCGTCCACCAGTGTCTCGACGGCGCCGCTGAGCGGATGGATGACGCCTTCGAGTTTCTTCTTGGCGTTCTTGTACGTCTCGGCCATCGTGCGCAGCCCGCCGATGTCGCCGCCGATCCAGCTGTCGGTCATCAGTCCTCGTCAGTCCTCGTCCACCATCAGGTCTTCGAACAGGCCGTGTACGTCGATGTCATGCCGTTTGAAGGAGTCGCGGGCGTAGGTGACCCGGTCGCCGTGGTCGTCCAGCCGGTCGGCGAAGCCGATGTGCATGGCGATGATGAGGTCGGCGACCTCCTTGATGGCATGGTCGAGACCGCCGTCGCCGCCGCTGACGACGGGCGGGGCGACCTGGGCGTGCAGCTCCCGGTAGCTGGTGGCCTGTTTGTGGAACGTGGTGGACATCGAAGTGAGATCGCCCAGCACTGCCTTGAAGTCGGCCATCAGCGCACCTCCTGCGCGTAGGCGGCCAGGTCGGCCGACTGCCAGTTGTGGTGTCCTGGGGTGACCCGCGGGTCGAGCAGGACGGTGGCGTCGTGTTCGCCCATGCCTTCGGCCAGGGGGCCGATCGAGGTGGCGATCCACGGCTGGGCCTCGCCGAGCGCGGCCACCAGCTTCTCCAGCGTGGTGAAGGCGAAGGCCACGGTCCCGTCCGTAGGGTGCTCGAAGAGTTCGTAGGCGATGAACGACAGGCGGGCCGGGCGGCCGTCGGCGTTCGCGGTCTCGACGTACTCGGGATGGGCCGGTACGAACACGGGCGTGTGGTACGGCGGGACGCCGGGCTTGGGACCCGGGCCCTGGGCCGCGCCGGGCCGTACCGGCGGCTGGGCCTCGGCGTAGTCGAGAATGCGCGAACGCCTGGGTTCTGGTTCCGGCGGTGGTGCGCTGGCCGACCCCGCGGATGGCTGGGCCTCGACGTAGTCGAGCAGGCGCGAACGGTTCGGCGTCGCCACCCTCGGATCCTCTTCACTGTGGACGATGTTGGCCCCCACGGTAACCAGCGGGCGGCGGAGCACATCCTGCTATATCGGACCGGTGGACCGGGTGCGTGCGGAACCGTTACGGGTGTTTGGCCGCAAGCTGGTCATTTCTTGACCTTGTGATGGTCTGGCCGTGGCCTGCTCTCCATGTCCGCGACCGGGGTCGGACTCAGCCGCCGGTCACCAGGCGGGCGAAGCGTTCGGCCACCGTCTGCCAGACCTCGGCCGAGGCCGGTTCCGCGGCCTGGGCCGCGCGGTACAGGGCGTCGGGGTCGGCGCCGTGCGCGGTGAGCCGGGCGGTGTTCCAGTGCGGGATGCGGTCGGCCCCGGACTCCGGGTGGAACTGCACGCCCCAGGCCGCGGGGCCGAGGCGGAAGGCCTGGTGCGGGCAGGCGTTTGAGGACGCGAGCCAGACGGCGCCGGGCGGCAGCCGGGTGATCTGGTCGACGTGGTTCTCGATGGCCGCCAGCTGCGCGGGCAGGTCGCGAAAGAGCGGATCGCCGGCCGCCTCGGGACGCAGCGTCAGGGCCACGCTGCCGAACTCGGGCGTGCCGTGCGACGCCCGTACCTCGCCGCCCGTGTGCTGGGCCAGCAGCTGACCGCCCAGACAGATGCCGAAGTACGGCACGGCACGTTCCAAGGCCTGGTCCACGAGGCGCCGTACGGCCGGCAGCCAAGGGGCCCGCTCATCGTCATCCGGCATGAGGGCGCCGCCCAGGACGATCAGCGCGTCATGCTCAAGACGGGCCGGGAGCGGTGCGCCCGCATGGGCCTCCACCAGGCACGGCGACACGCCTGCCGCGCTCAACCAGGGCGCCCAGCGTCGCGGGCCGCCGTTCGCGAAGTTCTGCACGATCAGTGCGGTTGCCATGCGGTGAGCCTATGCCGGGCCCCGGCCGCGGAGCGGGGCGGTTGCGGTGGCCGGTGGCGGGCGAGGCCCGGAGGTTCGGTACGGCCTTCGGGGCGGGCGGACGGGTGGCCGTGCGGGCGGAAAATCCGGTGCGTGCGCGTGGTGGTGTGCCGCACCATGAGGACGGGACGGGGGCCGCGACGGGGGACGGCCCCGCCCGCTCTGCCTGCCGAGGAGACCGGTCATGACCAGCGCGAACGTGCTCCTGTCCGGCATCGTCGGCTCCACCGCATACGGCCTGGCCCGCGAGGGTTGCGACGTGGACCGACTAGGCGTGTTCGCGGCTCCGACCGAGGAGCTGCACGGCCTGCACCGGCCCAGGGAGTCGCACGTGACGACCGCGCCGGACCGCACGCTGCACGAAGCCGCCAAGTGGTGCCGACTGGCCCTCAGCGGCAACCCGACAGTCATGGAACTCGTCTGGCTGCCCGACGAGCTGTACGAGATACGCACCCCGCTCGGTGACGAACTGATCGGCATCCGCGAGTCGCTGCTCTGTGCCGGGCGGGTCCGCGCCGCCTATCTGGGCTATGCCACCCAGCAGTTCAAGCGCCTGGCGAGCCACGGGGACGGCGCGTTCCCGGCCGAAAGCCGCAGGCGCACCGCCAAGCACGCCCGCCACCTCAAGCGCCTGTGCGAGCAGGGCTACGAGCTGTACACCACCGGACGGCTCGGCATCCGTGTCGCGGACCCCGACGCGTGCCACCGTTTCGGAGAGCAGGTCGCGCAGGACGCGTCGGCGGCACTTCCGCTGCTCAGACGGTACGAGGCCGCCTTCGACGAGGCCCGCAGCGCACTGCCCAAGGAGCCCGACGAGGCGCCCGCCGAGGCATGGCTGCGCCGGGTGAGGGCGCACTACTACCGGCCCGCAAAGGCGCCGGCCGACGCAAGCTGAGAGCGGGACCGGCGCACCGAGCCGTGTCGTCCGGCTCTCGCGGGGGACTTGCCGAGCCGGTCGCGGGCGGAAACTCCTTGGTCCTGCGTCGGTGGTGGCTGCGAAGATCTGCGGCATGGAGACGACCGGCACGAACAGCTCGCACCGGGCCCGCACCCGAGAGGACCTCGCGACGCTCGTCGCTGCCGGAGCGCGACCGAAGTGGCTGATGTTCTGGGGGCATCAGCCGCAGCGGGATGGCTCGATCGGCCCGGGTGCGCTCAGCCAGTGGTGGCCTTCCGCGTTCACCGTGGACGGTGTGCGGTACGCCAGCGCAGAGCACTGGATGATGGCGGGCAAGGCCCGGCTGTTCGGTGACGAGGCGTCACTCGCGGCGATCCTGGCGGCCCGCACTCCCGCCGAGGCCAAGAACCTCGGCCGGCTGGTGCACGCCTTCGACGGGGCGCGCTGGGCCGGTGCCGCCTTCGAACTGGTCGTCGCGGGCAACGTCGCCAAGTTCGGGCAGGAGCCCGCGTTGCGCGCGTATCTGCTCGGCACGGGTCGCCGGGTGCTGGTCGAGGCCAGCCCGCGCGACCGGGTGTGGGGCATCGGGCTCGCCGCTTGCGACGACCGTGCCACCGATCCCGCCCGATGGCGCGGCCAGAACCTGCTCGGCTTCGCCCTGATGGAGGCGCGGACCCGGCTGGCTGCTCCTTCAGACACGGCATCCGGACGGGATCAAGCCGATGTACGTGATGAACACGATGAAACCGATGAACGTGGCGGACGTGGCGGGCCCGAGGAACTCTGAGTGCCTGACGGAACCGACTGACCCGACGGACCCGAAGGGCCCGGGCCACTCTCTGGCAACCGGGCGGCATCACGTGGCGCCATGTGCTGCCTCGTGGCGCCATTCCGGGCTCCCGAAAGCACGTGAGCGCGCATGGCGCCACAATGACTCAGGCTGACTCCTTTGCGTTTCCGCAGCTCAGAGCGGCATTGCTTAGGTCCGTCGTGCACAAGGCGTCATCCGGGCTTGCATATGGCGTCACTATGGTGCCATGATGACGTCATGGACCTCACCCCGTACGTCGACACCCTCCGCCGTGAACTCGCGGTGGCCGCCGAAGCCGGCGGTGAAGGTGCCCGTGAGCTGGCCGAGCGGCTCGCCGATTCTCTGGAGTCGGCGACCCGTCTGACCATGCTCAATGTGCTGTCCGCCGCGATGGACGAGATCACCCGCGAACTCGCCCCCGGCTCGGTCGACGTACGGCTGCGTGGGCTCGACCCCGACTTCGTGGTGACGCCGCCGCCCGCCGATGCCGGCCGCATGGAGGTGGCCGCCGAGTCCGTCGAACCGCCCAGGGCGCAGGCGCCCGCCGACGGTGACGAGGGTGGCACCGCCCGCGTCAATCTGCGCCTGTCGGCCCACCTCAAGGCGCGCGCCGAGGAGGCCGCGAGCCGCGAGGGCCTGTCGGCCAACGCGTGGCTGGTGCGAGCCGTGTCGGCCGCGGTCGACGGTGGCGCGCGGCCACGTACGACGGAGAAGACCCACACCACCGGCCAGAGCTTCACGGGCTGGGTGCGCTAGCAGCGCCCTCGCCCGCCCCACTTCATCCACACCACGTCCCACCAGCGGGGACGACCCAAAGACTCATAAGGACGGTAGAACCATGTCTTCTTTCGACACTCCCGAATCGATTTCGGTCATCGCTCACGTGGAAGCCGGTTCCATCCGGTTCACCGCCGGGGACCGGCTCGACACGGTCGTCGAGGTGCTGCCCCGCGACCCGAAGCGTGACCTGGACGTGCGGTCGGCCGGCCAGACCGAGGTCACCTACGCGAACGGCACCCTGACGGTCAGGACGCCCAAGCCGCGCAACCTCTTCGGGCGCACCGGCACCGTCGACGTGACGGTCGAACTGCCCACCGGCTCGCGCGTCGACATGACCGGCGCCTGGGCCCAGGTGCTCGGCGAGGGCCGGCTCGGCGAGGTCCGTGTGAAGACCTCGTCCGGCGACGTCCGCCTCGATGCGACCGGACCGCTCCAGCTGACCGCCTCCCACGGCTCGATCACCGTCGACCAGGTCGACGGCATGGCCGAGATCACCACCAGCACCGGCAGCCTGCGCGTCGGCACCGTCGAAGGCTCCGCCGTCCTGAAGAACTCGCACGGCACCACGACCGTCGGCGCCGCGATCGGCGACCTTCGGGTGAGCGGCGCCCACGGCGACATCGACATCGCGCGCGCCGAGGGCTCGGTCACCGCCACCACCGCCCACGGCACCCTGCGCCTCGCCGACGCCGCCCGCGGCACCGTGCAGCTGGAGACCTCCTACGGCGCCATCGAGATCGGCATCCGCGAGGGCACCGCTGCCTGGATCGACGCCAGCTCCAACTCCGGTCAGGTGCGCAACAGGCTCACCGCCTCCGAGACCCCGGAGAACGCCGAGGACACCATCAAGGTGCGCGCCCGGACCCGCAATGGCACCATCGACGTGCTCCGCGCCCGCGCCTGAGCCGGGGGGCTCCATGCCTTCGCCTGCCATGCTCACGTCCGAGCGGGGCGACGGCCGGGAGCCGCCCGCCGCCGCCGTCTCCACCGTCGGATCCGATCATCAAACTTTTGTTTATTTGATGCGCGTCTACTCCTTGTCGCGGGCTCGCGTGACCACCTCGCCCACCAGTGCGAGGCACACGTCAACAACCAACGAAAGGTGATTGCATGCCGAGATCATTGGAGCCGTCGCGGTTCGGAAAGCGACGGCTGCTGGGAGCGGGCAGGCGCGCCGCACGGCGCCTCCTGGCTGCGACTTCGGTGACGGCCGTCGCCCTGGTCGCCTTCGCCGTACCCGCCGTCGCCGCCGAGGGCACGGCTCCCGTTTTACGGTACGCGCACAGCGTCGCTGGCGATCCCGGGATCCTCGCGGTGTCCGCGCAGTCCGACAGTGACATCACACAGATCACCGCGCACCTGTACCGGGCCGACGCTCCCGCGGGGTCGCCCGAGATCGCCGAGGTCGACACGTTCACTCTCCAGTCGGGCACCGCGGCCGACGGCGAGTGGCGCACGCCCGAGCCCCTGCAACTGGCGGACAAGGTCAGCTACCGGGTCACCGTGGACCTCACGGACGTCGACGGGGACCACACGCAGGCCGACAGCTCCACGACGTTCAACTACTGGCAGACGATCACCATCGAGGACTTCCAGGTGACGCCGGCGCATCTGGACTTCGGCCACCAGCAGGTGACCGTCTCCGGTCTCGTCACCGTCGAGGACCCGGGGACCCGCGAAAGCACACCCGCCGTGGACCAAAGGGTGGTGATCTCCACCTCCTCGCCCGACAGTCCGCAGACAAGCACCGGCAGCGACGGTCGCTTCTCCACGACGTTCACTCCCACGAGCACCCCCATCACCGTGAGCGCCGACGTCCCCGATCTCAACGGGTACGGCCAGTTGCCCGAGGTCCAGGTCGATGCCACGGCATACGACACCCGGGTCCAACTCGACACCACCGACATCCGCATCTTGGAGGGGCAGCCCGCCCACATCTCCGGTGTCGCCCAGATGAACGTCGACGGTGTGTGGCAGCCGCTGCCCGACACCACCGTGGCGGCCGTGTACTCCAGGGACAACGGCCACGGCGCGATCCGTCCGACGACCGACGCGGACGGACGGTTCTCCGGCGACCTGGCGGTCGACGAGTCGTCCACGGTCGAGGTTTCCGTCGCCAGCCAGGTGCCCGACATCTTCCTCAACCCCAGTCCCGTCGCCGACGTGCACGTCACCGTGGTCCTCCAGGCCTGGATCACGGATTTCACCGCCACACTCGCCGCCGACCGCACGCTCAGCGTCAGCGGCCTCCTCTGGGCCACCAGCGCGCAGCCGGGCGATCCGCAGATCGCCATCCAGTACTCGCCCGACGGCGAGACGAACTGGTCCACGATCGGCACCGTGGTCGCCGGCGCGGGGGACCCCGGGGAGGGCGGCGTGTTCACGGGCACCTTCAGCCACAACTGGGACGGCTACTACCGGGCCTTCTTCCAGGGCAACGAGTCCTGGCAGTCGTCCTACAGCGACGTAGTGCACGTCGCCCCCCAGTAGACGAACTGACTTCTCCCACGGTCGCCTGGGCTACCTCGGCTCGCCGACCCGCACGCGTTATAGCGGAGGGCCCGATGCACGCGGGCCCTCCGCTCGCTGTGGTTCGGCGGAGGGCTTCGCGGAGAGCTTCCGGGGGCTGGACTCGCCGGTTCGGGGCGTTTGTCCGAGATGGGTCGACGTTGCAGGAGGTGAGCCGCCGGCGGCCCGGGGCCGTGTTCGCGTCGTATAGCCGCGCGGGGCGCTGCGTATGACGGGACAGCACAACACGGAGCCGAGTGATGTGGTCGCGCACGGCGCGTGTGGCATTGGGTGCAACGGAACGGGCAACGGGACGTCTGGGAGCGGGAGTTGTCGAGCGAGTCCTTGTGACATAGGTAACTAGCAAGAGATATCCGAAAGGGATGAATCTGCCGGAAACGGTAGGCCGAAAATCGGCCAGCTGTGCGGCGGAATGTCACGCCTCATCCATGGCTCTGAGGCGTGCGCGGGTTCCTGGCGTGGGTTTTTGGCTGGGCTTCGGCTGCGGTCTGCGGGTGGCTGCGAGTGGTTGTGGAGTGCTGGGTGTCGGACCGGAAGGTCTCTTTCCTTCACCTTTGTGAGGCCGGGCCTCGGATGGGTGATCGGCTTATGGCGGTGCTGCGGTGAGGGCGCATCAGGCCAGTACATCGTGGGTGTGCCGCGACGGTGAGGCGGTGGCGGTGCGCTGGGCGCGGGGGCGGCGGCGGTGTTCGGGGGAGTCGTGTTCGGTCGGGGGTCTTGGCTGGGGCGGCGGGGTGCCTGGGGGCTTGTTGGCGGGGGTGAGGGTGGGTCTGGGGGAGGTCGGGAGGGGTTGGGAGGGGCTGGATGTGATGAGGTTCGGTCCTTCAATCTTCCGTTTCAATCAAGCCACTTGGCTTTCCGGTGGCATATCTGCATCTTGCCGTATCATCCTTCCAAGAAGGATTTTGCACTCAGTGCCACCTCTGCTGCTGGCCCGCGTCCGAAGGGGCGGAGTCGGCTCGGGCTGTTCGGATGCCGCGGGAGCGGGATCGGCCGCAATGTCATAGTGAGTAACTCTTGTGCCGCTTCGTAACATTGTTTATCATTCATAACGATTAATCGGCTTCGCGATAACGGGCTTTACTGATCTGCGAAGACCGCGTACCGCGCCGCACCACGAAATGCCGCTGGGCCCTTTGGGATCCGGGCGGTCAGAGTTGTCCGGGCCGGCAAGGCATGGGGGAGTGTCTTGATCAATCAATCGCAGGAGCGGGCCGCCGTGGCGGTGGCTGCCGTCGAACTCCCCGGGGGAGCAAGTCTGTGGGACCGGATGGTCCTCACCCCGTCCGACTGGGGACCGATCGACCAGGAGTCCGCACCGCCCGGCGTCATCCTCGGGTTACGTGCCATCGAGACCGCGGCGGTCGTCACCGCCGGCGACTGCCGGGCGACACCGTCGGCCGGAGCCATCTACCCGTACGAGTTCTATGTGATCGCCGGGCGGGACGACGCCGTGGTGCTCGCCGTCGATCCGGTGCGGCGGCTCTGCCGCAGGGTCGCCACCAGCGCGCGGGCGGTCGCCGAGCAGTGCCGGCAGGCGGGCGTCGAAGCGCCGGACGGCGGCGCCCTGGTGGTGCTGGTGACCCGACCCTGGCTGTCGATGCGCAAGTACGACGACCGTGGATACCTCTACACGCAGCTCGACGCGGCCCATGTCGCGGTCAATGCGCTCGGCCTCGCCGGTGCGCACGGCGAACTCAGGACGCGGTTCACGGCGGGGCCGCTGGAGCGGCTGCTCGGCGTCGAGGGCCGCTGCCGGGAGATCCACTCGGTACTGCTCCTCGCACCCGCGGCCGGTGACCCCGTCGTCGAAGGCTGGACCATACGCCACCCGCTCCCCGGCATCCCGGCACCGGGCGCGAGCGAGCCCTCCTGGCTGGAGCTCATCTGCTGGCAGTCCCTCAGACCGTTGCTGGCCGGCGGACGCGGAGAGCCGCACCCGGGCCGCGCACCGCTGACTCGGCCTGGCGAAACGTTTGATCTACCCGCAGGGACCCTTCCGACCTCGCTCGCATCAAGACCGTTACGCGCTCAGCAGGCGAGCACCGCGCCGCCCGGCCCGCGGGCCTCCCCCGCACCGGCCCCCGTACCGCCCTCTGCCCCGGAGCTGCCGGAGTCCCAGTGGGCGGCGCTGTCCCGGCGGCGCACATCGAGCAAGCAGTACGCGCCCGCCGACGTTCCCAGCAGCGTGGTTGCACGTGTACTCACCATGGCCGGCGTGCCGTTGCGCACCGATCTTCCGCACGGCGGCGAGCTCCATATGACGCTGCTCGCCCGAACCGTCTTTGGACTGCGGCCCGGCTTTCACCGGTTGCCCGGCGGTGTGCTGCCGCGGACGGCTGCGGGAAGCACGGGTGGCACGGTCGCGGACGGTGCCGTCCTGGACGGTACGAAACCCGCTGTCTCGGCCCCGTCCGACCCGCCCAGCGGTGACGACATCGTCCGGGCCTGTGTGCACCAGAAACATCTGCGGGACGCCGCCGCGTTCATCCTCTTCCACGCGCCCCGCGCGGACCTGGTCGCCGACCGGTCGGCGCAGCTGCGGGAGCTGCTGTTCAGGGCCGGCGGCATCGCCCAACTGCTCTACCTCGGCGCGGCCGACGCCGGGCTCGGTGTCACCGCGGTCGGCGGGTTCGACGCCGACCTGTGGCGCGAGTTCACCCGGCTGCCCGAGGAGCACGACCCCGTGTACCTGCTGTCCTTCGGCGTCCCGGGCGCCGGGACGGTGAAATGGGACCGGTTGGCCACCCCCTATGCGAGGGACAGGCGTTGACCCATGCTTGCTGACATATTCCTCGAAGCAGCCGGGCGGCACGCGTCCCGGCTCGCCCTCACCGATCCCGGCACCCGGCTGAGCTACGGCGAACTCGCCCGGCAGGCCAGCACGGCGGCGGACACCTGCACCGCACACCGGCGCACCGAAACGCCCGCCCGCATCGGGGTGTGCGCGGCGAACTCCGCCGACTACGTGGTGGCCTACCTCGCCGTCCTGATCTCCGGGAACGTGCCCTTCCTCATCGACTCCGCCTTCGGCCCGCACGAGGTGGCGCTGATCGCGGTCGACTGCGGTCTCGATCTGCTCGTGCACGACGACAGGCCGATCGAGCAGCCGGGCGCCCGGCCTGCCGGGACCGTGCCCACCGGCGCCGGGGTGCTGCGGCTGACCGAGCTGCCGGTGCCCGCGGACCGTGCGGAACTGCTCCCCGACACCGAGGTGTGCCGCTTCACCTCCGGTTCGACCGGCAAGCCCAACTGCATCGAGTTCTCCGGGCGTACGGTGTCGGCCGCCGCGGCGAACTGGCAGGCGGGCACCGGGCTCACCGCCGACGACCGCGTCGCGTGCTTCGCCGGGCTCTCCAACGGCCTGGCGTTCAACACCTCCCTGCTCTCCGTCTTCCTGGCCGGCGCCTCGCTGCACCTGGGCCGCGGGCTGCCGACCGGCGGCCGGATCGCCCGGCTCATCGAGGACGTCGAAGCCACCCGCCTGGTGGGCTTTCCCGCCCTGTACGAGTCGATCCTCCGCCGCGGCCTCGCGAAGGACGTGGTGCGCCGGATCGGTGTGGCGATCTCCTCAGGCGCGCCGCTGCGACCGGAGAGCCGCAAGGCGTTCGCCGAGCACACCGGGGTGGGCATCCGCAGCTACTACGGGCTGGCCGAGGCGGGACCGCTGACCTTCTCCAGAGACCCGCACGATCTGGCGGGTCTCGGCCCCGCCCTGCCCGGGGTCAGCGTGCTCGCCGGAACTCCCGGCGCGCCAAAAGCGGTCAGGGTGCGCAGCGAGTCCATGGGTTCCCGCTACCTCAACGCTCCCGGTGTCTTCGAGGCCCGTCTGGACGCCGACGGCTACTACCGCACCGGCGACCAGGGCTACCTGGACGGCGGCGGCGTCCTGCACCTGACCGGCCGCACCGGGCGTGTGATCAACGTCGGCGGGCGGAAGGTCGACCCCATCGAGGTGGCCGACCTGCTGCGGAGCGCCGCAGGCGTGCACGAGGCGGTGGTGTTCGAAGACATCGACCGGCACGGGGAGACGCAGGTCGCCGCGGCGGTGACCGGTGAGGCGACGCTGACTCCCGAGGGGCTGCGCGCGCACTGCGCTGGGCGGCTCTCCGACTACAAGATCCCGGCCCGCATCCTCGTGCTCGACGAGATCCCGGGCAACTCCATCGGAAAGCCATCGCTCCAGGCCCTGCGCGAGCTGACCGCCCGCGCGCCCCGCTGACCGCCCGCCCGGCCCGCGAAGCCGCCCTCCGTCGCAACGGAACAAGGAGACCACCGACATGGACACCAACGCACTGCGAGCCAAGCTGATCGCGCTGGCCGTCGAATCCGGCGACGGCAACTTCAGCGAGCAGGACGTCACCGCCGCGCAGGGCTCGCTGCGCAGCCTCAACTACTCGTCGCTGTCGTACATGCGGCTCATCGACGCGGTCGAGAACGAACTCGGCGTCTATCTCGACCCGGAGGCCGACAACGCCCTCTTCGAGAACATCGAGAGCCTGACCGAGCTGGTCCGCCAGGGCATGGACCCCGTTGATGTATGAGGCCAGCGGGGCGGCCGGGCCGCGCGGCGCCGGGCCGTTGATCGGCGTCGTCGGCCTGGGCAGGCTGGGCACGGCCGTCGCCGACCGCGCCCGCCAGCAGGGCCTGGCCGTCGTGCTGCGGGCGACCCGCGAGAGGTGGCAGGCCGACCGGGTACCCGATGTCGTGGTCGACGCCAGCGCGCCCGGAGCCCATGAGCGCGTGCGGGACTACTGCCGGGACACCGGGGCCGCCCTGGTGGAGTGCGTGTCCGACCTGGACGACGGGCAGTGGGCCGCGCTGGAGGAACTGGCCCGCCAGGTGCCCGTGGTACGGGCCACCAATCTGGCGGTTGGCCACCATGTGCAGCGGCTGCTGGTGCGCTACGTCGCCGCCCTGCCCGCATGGTGCCGCGCCCCCGCGGGCGTGTGGGAGCGGCATCCGGTGACCAAGGCGCACCGGCCGAGCGCCACGGCCGTCTCGCTGGCCGGGCTGTGGCACGAGGCCAGCGGCGCCGAGGTCGCGGACATCAGCTCACAGCGCGGTGGCCTGCCGGTCAGCGACCACGAGGTGCAGTGGACCTGGCCGGGCGAGACGCTGGCCCTGCGGCACTCGGTCGGCTCGCTGCTCGCCGCCGCCAACGGCGCCCTGCACGCCGTTGGCTGGGCCCACGGCCAAACGTCCCGGCCTGCGGCGCCCCGGATGGTCTCGATGAACGCCGTCTACGACGACCTGATCAGCCATCACCAGACGCAGCCCGAGGAGGTCAACCCGTGACCACGAGCGCGCCCCAGGCGCAGAGCAGGGCCCAGCAGCGGCTGATCACCCATATCGCGGTGGGCGCCCGGATGCTCTCGCTGGACGGCCACGACGACTTCAACCAGGGCCAGGTCTCGGCCCGGCTGCCCGGCGCCGCCACGTTCGTCATCAAGAACGCCCTGTGCGGTTTCGACGAGGCCACCCCCGACCAGGTCGTCGAGGCCCCGGTGGACCACACCCTGCCCGCCCCGAAGCTCGCCCCGCCCGAACTCCCGCTGCACCAGGCCGTCTACCGCGCCCGCCCGGACGTCAACGCAATCGTGCACAGCCACGCCCCGTACACCCTCGTCTTCGGCACCACCGATCTCGAACTGCGTCCGGTGTCCCACGAGGGCGCCTACTTCACCGGCCGGACGGGTCTTTTCACCACGACCAGCAACACCGTGCTCGACATCGCAACCGGCGACGCGATCGCCGCGGCGCTCGGCACCGGCAACGGGGTCTTCCTGCGCAACCACGGCGGTGTCGTCGTCGGCAAGAGCATCCGCCACGCGGCGATCTTCGCCCAGGTGCTGGAGCGGGCCTGCCGCCTCCAGCTGATGGCCGAGTCCAGCGACGTCCCGTACGCCTGGTCCACCTCGCAGGACGTGCAGCTCAAGCAGGACTTCATCTACGCGGACCTGTCGGTGCGGTCCTACTGGGACTACGCGGTCCGCCGGGTCCGCCGCGCCTGGCCGGAGGTCGCCGCATGGCCGTCGCTGTGACCGGCACGGCCGCGGGCGCGCACGACGCGCCGCCCGCCTGCCCGGGGCCCTGCGGGGACCGGCCGGGCGATCCGTACGAACACGACCCGAGCACCCGAGCGCAACGAGAGGGCCCTGCCGTGACATCGCCGCACGCCTCACCCCTGCTGGTCACTCCGGTGCCGCGCGACGGGCCGCTGCCGGTCTCGTTCACCCAGCAGGAACGCCTGGACACCGGCCGCCATGTGCAGCTGGTGAACAACAAGATCCCGGTCGCCCTGGTCTTCGAGGGCCCGCTCGACGTGGCGCTGCTGGAGCGCTGCCTGGACACGCTGGGCCTGCGGCACGAGTCGCTGCGCCTGTGCTTTCCCGAAGGCCATCCGGCGGGCCATGTCCTTGAGGTCAAGCAGGACCTCGTGGAGCCGCTGCGGGTGCGGTCGGTCGAGGACACCGAGCCCTCCGGGCGCCTCGATCGCGCCCTCGCGCTGCTCGCCGAGGACGCCGTACGGCCCTTCGACCTGGCCGCCGGGGCGCTCTTCAGACGGATGGTGGTCCGCGTCGACGAGCACACCCATGTGCTCTGTATGACCATGGACCACGTCAACATCGACGCGCTGTCGGTGCGCGTCGTCATCGACGAGCTGCTCACCCTCTACACCGCGCTGGCCAAGGGCGAAGAGCCGCAACTGCCCGTGCTGCCAGTGCAGTTCCCCGACTTCGCCGCCTGGGAACGCCGCTACCTCCAGGGCGCCACGCTGGAGCGGATGACGGGCTACTGGCGCAAGAAGCTCGACGGGATCGACCCGATACCCGCCTCCGGGCTGATCGACCCGGCGGGCGGCACCAACGGAGTGGCCAGGCTCGTCAAGCTCGCCACGTTCATCGACGAGCGGCGCGCCGCGGCTCTGGACGCCCTGGCGCAGTCGGCCGGCACTAGCCTGATCTCCGTGGTCGGCGCCGCCGTCAAGGCCACCGTCTGGCAGCACCGGCGCGCCGCGGAGGGCGACGAAGCCGCCGCGGACGTCGCGCTCTTCGGCTCGCTCGGCAACCGCACCCGCCCGGAGACCGAGCGCCTGGTGGGCTATCTGGCGACGGTGGCGACCTTCCGTACCGTCTTCGAGCCTGCGGTCACCTTCGAGGACCTGGTCGGCCGGGTCGGGCGCACCCTGTGGGACGCCCTGCGCCACCAGCGCATACCGCACTCGCTGATCATGAAGGAGCTGGGGCACCCGCAGTACGGTGCGCGGTACCGCGACGCGGCGGCGATGCCGGCGTACCTCAACTTCGACGTCCTGGACTACGGGCTCGACAGCTTCCCGCAGCCGCCGGGGCTCGCGGTGCGCCGGGTCGTGCTGCCGATGCCCGAGGTGCCCAGGGGCGGGCTGCGGGTGCTGGGCTTTCGCCGGCAGAACGGCATATCCCTGGAGTTCCGCTACCGCAGCGACCGCTACGGCCAGGCATGGGCGCAGTCCTTCCTCGACGATCTCGACCGGGCCCTCGCCCTCGGGGTGGCCGATCCTGGCCTGCGCATCGAGCGGCTCTTCGACACTCCGGCAGGTGCCAGATGACCGCATTGCGTCTGGTCGCCGTGGACCTGGACGGCACCCTGCTCCGTTCGGACCGGACCATTTCGGCGCGGACCAGGAGCGCGGTGGACCGGGCCCGGGCGGCCGGGGTGGCGGTGGTCTTCGTGACGGCCCGGCACCCGGCGGCGATCGAACGGTTCGTCAGCGACCTCGACCTCACCGGCGAGGCGGTCTGCTGTATCGGTGCGGCGGTGTGCGAGCTGCCGTCCTCCAAGGTGACCTGGAGCGAGCCACTGCGCCCCGCGGCGTGCACCGAGGTCGCGCGCCGCATCGCGGACCGCTTCCCCGACCTGTACCTCGGCTGGGTGCCCGAGTCCGGGGCGCTCGGCTACCAGCACGGCTATCCGCAACGGCTGCTGATGGGCGCCTCGTACCACGGCGACCCGCGGCAGATCGACGTTCCGGCGCTGAAGATGTGGCTGGTCGGGCCCGGGCTCGACGAGCGGTATCCGAAGGAGATCGCCGACACGCTGCGCGGTGTCGCCGACGTCGCCCACCACGGCAAGGGCTTCGTGGACCTTGTCGCGCCCGGCGTGAACAAGGTCGAGACCCTGCGGCGGCTGTGCGAGGCGCGCGGCATCACGGCCGGCGAGGTCGTCGCCTTCGGTGACGCCGAGGCCGATCTGCCGATGCTCGACTGGGCCGGGCACGGCGTGATGATGGCCAACGGCCGACCCGAGCTGCACCGCCTCGCGGACGAGGTGGCGCCCGACTGCGACGCCGACGGCGTGGCCATCGTGCTGGAACGACTTCTCCACGAGGACGAGGCGGTCAGGCCATGACGATGACAGTGCACCGATTCCCGCCCTCCGAGGAGATGGCCGACCTGCTCGGCCTCGCGAAGGACCTCGCCGACGGCGAACTGGCGCCGCGCGCCGACGACTTCGAGGCCCGCGCCGAGTTCCCCCGAGAGGTGGTGCGCACCCTCGGACGGGCCGGGTTCCTCGGTCTGCCCTATCCCCAGGACGTGGGCGGCGGCGCAGTACCGCACGAGGTGTACGTCCAGGTCCTGGAGATCCTGGCGAGCCGCTGGTTGTGCGTCGCCGAGTCGGTCTACGTGCACACGCTGTCCTGCTACGGGATGGCCACCTACGGCTCCGAGCAGCAGCGCGGGCTGCATCTGCGGGACATGCTCGGCGGTGAACTGCTGGGCGCCACCTGCCTGTCGGAGCCGCAGGCCGGCTCGGACGCCGCGTCCGTGGCGACCAAGGCGGTCCTGGACGGCGACGACTACGTGGTCGACGGCACCAAGTCCTGGACGACGCACGGCGGCGTCGCCGACTTCTACACCGTGTACGCCCGCACCGGCGGCAGCGGCGCCCGCGGCCTGTCGTGCCTGTTCGTGGACGCGAAGACACCGGGGGTGCTGCCGGGGGCCCGGGAGCGCAAGATGGGCGTGTCGTCCTCGCCGACCGCGCAGATGGTCTTCGACGGCGCCCGGGTGCCCGCCGAGCGGCGCATCGGCCGGGAGGGCAAGGGCTTCCTCATCGCGATGAGCGCCTTCGACCTCGGCCGGCTCTCCAACGCCGCCTGCGCGGTGGGTCTCGCGCAGGCCGCACTGGACTACGCGGTGAAGTACGCCAAGAGCCGCGAGCAGTTCGGGCAGCCCATCATCGCGTTCCAGGGCGTGGGCTTCATGCTCGCCGACATGGCCACCCAGGTCTCGGCGGCGCGTGCGCTGCTGCTGTACGCGGCGCGGCTGCGCGACGCGGGCAGGCCGCACTCCATCGAGGCATCGAAGGCGAAGCTCTTCGCCACCGACACGGCGATGCGGGTCACCACCGACGCGGTCCAGGTGCTCGGCGGCTACGGCTACGTCAAGGACCATCCCGTCGAACGGTGGATGCGCGAAGCGAAGCTGCTGCAGATCGTCGAGGGCACCAACCAGATCCAACGGGTCGTCATCTCCGGCGGGCTCTGACCCGTCACGCACCACCTGCACTCCCGGTCCCGACCCGGGGACACCTGGTCAGACCGATCAAACGATCGGACCCCATCAAGGCAAGGACTGCCACTGACATGGTCAATCTCTTTGGAACGGACGCCGACGCGCCGCTGGAAGTCGTCGCGCACAAGGCCGGGTACGACGACAGCTTCGTGCGCCTGGCCGAGCAGCTGTACCAGGAGCGGTACCCGGGCGCCGAGGTCACGCACACCGGTGTGAACGACGTGCCGGCCGCGCTCGAACCGCGCTTCGCCAGCGGCAACCCACCGGACCTGATCAGCTCCTCGGGCCTGGCCATGATGGATCTCGGCAGACTCGGCACCCAGGGCGAACTGACCGACCTCGCGCCACTGCTGGAGTCACCTTCCCTCGACGACCCGCAGCGCACCGTCGCCGAGACCCTGATCCCCGGCACGCTGGAGATGACCACCTTCAACGGCACCTGCTACGCGATCAACTACGCCTACAAGGTCTTCGACCTCTTCCACGCCAAGTCGCTCTTCGCCGAGCACGGCTGGGAGTACCCGAAGACCTGGGACGGCATGCTCGACCTGTGCGCCGAGATCAAGAAGGCGGGCATCGCGCCCTGGACGTACGCGGGTGACTTCCTGGCACCGCTGTTCAGGGTCCTGCTGTCGATGGCCACCAAGCAGGGCGGCCAGCAGATCATGCGCGACATCGACAACCTGGAGCCGCACGCCTGGCGGGCCGACGCCGTCGTGGCCGCCGCCGAGGCGATGTACGAACTGGTCCGCAGGGACTACATCCTGCCGGGCACGCCGAACCTGTCGTACATGGCGGCGCAGGAGCAGTTCGTCAAGGGCAAGGCCGCGTTCATCCCGTGCGGCTCCTGGCTGGAGAGCGAGATGCGGGGCATCACTCCCGAGGGCTTCGAGATGCGGCTCGCGCCGGTCCCGGCCCTCGGCACGGACGGCGCGCTGCCCTACGACGCCGTGATGGCGGTGGCCGGGGAGCCGTTCATGGTGCCCACCAAGGCGAAAAACGCCGGCGGCGGTCTGGACCTGCTGCGTATCATCACCTCGAAGCGTGTCGCCCGTGCCTTCAGCGAGACTTCGGAGGAGCTCAGTGTGGTGGCCGACGCTGCCGACGACCTGCCGCCTCAGAGCAGCCTTACCTCTGTGCGCGAGGTGCTCGACCGAGCCGGTGAGCACACCTTCGTCCTCGGCTTCCACCTGCGCTACCGCGATCTGTACAAGGGTGTCGGACGCGTGACCGCCCAGCTGATGACCGGTGACATCACCCCCGAGGAGTGGAGCGTGGGCTGCCAGCGGGAGTCCGACCTCATCGCCCGCGACGACAGCATCGCGAAGTATCCGCGCTGACCGGGAGCTTTCGCCGAGCGCACACCGCCGAGCGCACACCGCCGGGAGTTCGCGGCGGGGCAGCAGGGCCGACCGGGGGCGTCCGGGCGGCACACCCGTCGACCGAGGTCCGGTCGGCAGAGCGCTGACCGGACCTCCCGGCCGCAGAACCTGGAGCAGCAGTGGACCAGCACGAGGCAGTCACCACCCCCGTCGCCGGTGACCTACCCGATCGCGCACGGCTGCAGCGCCGCACCGTGCGCACACTGGCGATCAGCCAGATCATCGCCGGAGTGGGCGTCGCCACCGGTTTCGGCGTCGCCACCCTGCTGGCCGCCCAGCTCGCCGACTCGATCACCCTGGTCGGTTTCGAACTGACCGCCTCCACGCTCGGCTCCGCCGTCGCCGCCACCTTGCTGGCGGCGCTCGCGGACCGCAAAGGGCGCCGTCACGGCCTGGTGATGGGCTATCTGCTGGGCGCGGTGGGCGCCGTGATCTGCGTATTGGGCGCGGTCGCGGACAGTTTCTGGATCTACCTGGTCGGAATGGCCTGCTACGGCTTCGCGTCGGCGGCGGGCTTCCAGGCCAGGTTCGCCGCCGGTGACCTGGCGTCCGAGCAGAACCGCGGGCGCGCGGTGTCGTTCGTCCTGTGGTCCGGCACGATCGGCTCGATCGCCGGGCCCAACCTGGCGGGCGCCGGGGCGGCCGTGGCCCGCGCCATCGACATCCCCGACCTGTCCGGCGTCTTCCTCTTCTCGCTGGCCGGATTCCTGATGTCGGCCGCACTGATAACCGTCCGGCTGCGCCCCGACCCGCTGCTGACCGCCCGCGCCGACGCCGAAGCGGCCACCGGCAAGAGGCCCGAGGGGGGCCGCCACTGGCGGCAGGCGCTGGCCGAGACGTTCGCCTCGCCCGGGGCCCGCCTGAGCGTGGTGGCCCTGTCCACCAGCCAGCTCGTCATGGTGTCGCTGATGTCGATGACCATGCTGCACATCGGCCACCACTCAGGACACGACCACGGCACCAGCGCCAGCCTCGGCCTGGTCGGCCTGATCTTCAGCATCCACCTGGCGGGCATGTCCGGCTTCTCCCCGGTCTTCGGCTGGGCCGCCGACCGCCTCGGCCGCCCGCCCGCCCTGCTCCTCGGCCTCGCCCTGAGCGGCGTCGCGCTCCTGCTGCTCGGCACCTCACCGGCGATGCCGACAGTCCAGTCGGCGGCCGGCATGCTGCTGCTGGGCCTCGGCTGGTCCTGCGTCCTGGTCACCGGCTCCACCCTGCTCTCCGAGTCGATCGACGCCGAACGCCGCCTGCTGGTGCAGGGCCTGTCGGACACCTTGATGCTGGTCTGCGGCGCGTGCGGCACCGCGGCGAGCGGCATCATCGTGTCGACGTTCGGCTATCCGACGCTGAACGCCATCGGCTCGGTGGCCCTGATCCCGGCGCTGCTGCTCACGTTGTCGGTGGTGTGGGGCGGGCGGCGGGCGGGGCTGCGTCCGGCGTCATTGAGGGAGCGGCGGTAGCCGGCGAGTCGGTCCCCGAACTCCTCGGCGCCTGACGGTCCTGTGGAGCCGCCGTCCTCGGTACCGGGCCGCTCGTGGCGCTGCCGAGCGGTGCGGATTGCTATCCGGAGGGAGCCTCCGTATTCTCTGGGTGCGGCCGACCACGGTCGATCCAGGGGGAGTTGAGGCAGCGCATGGCAGCAGAGCAGGCAGTGGGTCAGGTGGCGGGGCGGGTGGACGGTGCGGTGGCGCAGGTCCTGGAGCGGACCCGGCGGCACCTTGGCAGGTACGGCGTGTGGATCGCGCCCGCGACCTTGGCCGACGTCCCCGTGGCACAGCTGCGCGAGCAGCTTCCGCGGCTGGAACAGCTCGGCTACGGCTCGCTGTGGACGGGCGAGCCGCCCGCCGCCGCACCGCTCGCCGGGCGCGACCCGTTCGCGCTCTTCGCGGTGGCGTTGGCCGCGACCGAGCGGCTCGCGTTCGGTGTGGGCATCGCCAATATCGGCATGCGCACTCCCGTGGCGATGCACAGCGCAGCCGCCACCCTCGCGGAGGCGTATCCGGACCGGTTCATCCTGGGCCTCGGCGGGCACACCGGGCCGCGGCCCCTCGCCCAGCTGGAGGAGTACCTGACGGCGATGGACGAGGCGGCCACCCGCGTGCTGCCCGGGGTGCGCTACCCACGGGTCCTCGCGGCGCTCGGCCCGAAGGCGCACGCCCTGGCGGCGAAACGGGCCGACGGAGTGCACCCGTTCCTCCAGCCGCTGGAGCACACCGCGAGCGCCCGGACCGCACTCGGCGCCGGCCCCCTGCTCCTCCCGCACCAGGCCCTCGTCCTCGACACCGACCCCGACGCCGCCCGCGGCCGGATCCGCGCCATCCTGGGCTCCACGCCCACCGGCGAGAACCCGTACTCCCGCCACTACCGACGGCTCGGCTACACCGACGACGACCTGGCCGGCACCCGCAGCGACCGGCTCATCGACGCCACCCTGGCCTGGGGAGACGAGGACACCGTCGCCGCACGCCTGACGGCCCACCTGGCAGCCGGCGCCGACCACGTCCTGCTGCACCCGCTCGCCAAAGACCTGGAATCCACCGTCGACCAGCTCGAACGCATCGCGCCGCGGTTGGCCCGGTAGCCCCGCCCGGCAGCGCGTGCAGGGCTGTCACGGTGCCGGGCTGCGCGCGGTCACCGCAGTGTCACCGCGAAACTCCGCCCGTACGCCTGCCGCGTGGTGACGTCGATCCGCGTGCCGCCCGGCACCCGGTGCACGCTGACCCCGTCGTCCGCCGAGACGACCCGCAGCGTCCGGCCGTGCACGGTGACCGAGACCGTGTCCCGTTCCGTGGTCGGGTCGGCCACGGCGAGGGAGGTGGTGCCGTCGGCCGCTTCGCGCAGCACCACCGACGCCGGGCCTTCGACGGCGAGCCGTCCGGCGTGGTGGACGCCGGGAGCGAAGGCGTTGGCGGCGAGCAGGCCGAGGCCCGCGTGGCTGACGGCCTGGACCCGGGGCGTGTTGGCGAGCACCGAGAGCGGCCCGTGCGCGTACGCCGCGAGCTGCTGCTCCGTGGCGTTCGGAACGAGCGCGTGGGCCATCGCGATCGCGGGCGCGCCGGGGGCCTGCTCGACGAAGAGGCCGAAGACCTGCTTGCTGACCTGCGTGTCGGCGTTGGTGGTGTTGACGGACCGACGGCTGCGGGTGACCGTGTCCAGCGCGACGGTGGGCTGCGGACCGGCGAGGAAGACATAGCCGACCGCGGTGTGCTGCTCGGCGTCGGCGTACCGCAGCCAGGCCGGCTGGGCGGCCCGGTCCGTACCGGCGTCGCCCGGGCCTGGCCAGGGCGTGCCGTCGCGCAGCCGCCCCGTGAGCGTGACGGTCTGAGCCGCGCCCGCGATCCGACTGTCCAGCGTCGTCGTCACCCCGCGGCCCGCCGGGTCCCCCACCCCCGCCGCGAGCACCACGATCTCGTCGTCGAAGAAGAACCACGACTTCGTGGCCGTGGCGTTGCGGTAGGCCACGAAGTCGTCGGGCAGCTCACCGGCCGTTTTCGCGAGGTACGCCACGTCGTCGGACTGCACGAATCCGGCCGCTCCGTAGCTGCCGAGCACGGCACCGCCGGAGAAGGAGTTCGTCCCGCACGGGAAGTAGACGTACGTGTTCTGCGACTCGGACGACGAGGTGAACCCGGCGTCCGGATTGTCGTACCACAGCGTGCCGTAGAGCTCGGGAACGGTCTTACGGGCCTCCACCGGGGCGGTGACACCGGGGAGGCGGTAGGGCGAGAGCGCCGTGTAGTAGTCGACGCCGTACGCCTGGGTCTGGTCCTGGCCGGCGAGATAGAGGTAGTGGGCGCCGTCGCCGAGGAACCACGGCATCAGGTTCTCGCCGCTCATGTACTCGTACTTGCTGATCCGCCGGGAGCTGCGGGCGAGCGCGAAGGCGTAGCCGGGGCGGCGGTGCACATGGCGGTCCATGGCGTTGAACGCGATCGTGTACGCCGGGTCCCTGAGGTCCCGCGCAGGTACGGACGCGTCGGCGAGGATGTCGGCGTAACGGGCCACGGTGACCGGCGAGACGAAGGCGGTCGCGTCGAGCGTGCTGCGCGCCGCGGCCCGCACGAACTTGACGTACCCCTTGAGGGCGGTCGCGTCGTTTGCGGCGGCCGTGTACGCGGCGAGGTCGACGACGGATTCCACGACGGTGCTCGCGTCGCCGTACCCGCTCTTGGTGCGGGACGCGCCGCGCCCCTTGACCATCTCCATCATCCAGCCCTCGAAGACCACTGGCGCGAACGCGTTCACCACCCAGCCGCGCACCACCCCGGCCAGGTCGTCGCCCGGCAGGTAGTCCGTGCCGTCCAGGAGCTTGAGGGTCTGGACGACCCGGCTCAGTAGGCCGGTGCCGTAGCTGCCGGTGTAGGCGACGGAGGCGTGCTGGAGGTAGGAGCCGTCGGCGTAGAAACCATCCGTGACACCGTGCTGGAGGTGGTACGGGTCGACGGTGGCGAACACGGTGAGCTGGTCGGCGACGGCCTTGCTGATCCGTGCGTCGGCGCCGAGGGCGGCGGCAGAGCTTTCCAGGGCGCCGAGGGCGGCGCCCTGGAGAACGCGGTTCGTGGTGATGTCGGCGAGGTTGGCGCCGGTGTGGAAGCGCGAGTCGAGATCGACGTCGCCGTCCTTGCCGTTGCGCAGATAGGCGTCCATCGCGGCCACATAGGTGGCGGTGAGGTCGGGCCGGTAGGCGGCGAGCTTGTCCGCGAGCAGCACGAGAACCTTGCTGACGTGCTGGGATATGCCGATCTCCCAGTTGAACCAGTTGCCGTAGTACCCCTTCGACTGGTCGCCGTAGTACGTCTCGTAGAGCCAGACCAGGCCGTCGATGACCCGCTCCTGGGCGTCCTCGTCGGCGCGCAGACTGCCGCCGCCGTCCGGTCCGCTCCCGCCCGGGACGCGGGTGGCGAGCGCGATCTCGTAGAGGTATTGGTACGACTTCGTCAGATTCGGGTCGCTGGTGGCGAGGTCGCCGAGCCCCTGGAAGAGCTCGCCAGGACCGGCCGCGTCCAGCGCGGCGAGCCTGCTGAGCGCCGTCGCCTGGATGGCGGCGAGCTTCGCGGCCACGTCGGGGCGGGCGTTGGACTCGGCGGTGCCGGCGTAGAGGGCGAGGATGTTGGCGGTCAGCGTGTCGATATCGGCGGCGGCGGCGCTGGTGGTGCCGGTGCCGGCGGCCGGCCGGGCGTCGGCCCGTGCCCGCAGCGGTTCGGCCAGGGCCAGCAGGGCTCCGGCGGGGACCATGGACAGCAGGGTGCGACGCGAGAGCTCCATAAACGCTCCAGTTCAACGACGTGATTCAGAAAGCGCTTTCCGCATCCAAGCGCCCGTGCTGAACGGTGTCAATGGCCGATTCGTACGGTGCCGGGGGAGCGCAAACCGCCGGGAGTCGCCTCGCTGGCCACCGGCTTGTGTCACTTGGCGTCCGCGTAGCACTCCACCACCGCGGTGGTGAACGGAAACCGCACCGGGGTCTCGCCGAAGGTGAGCCGGCCCGCCTCGTCCGCGGCCTCCTGAACGGCGGCGGCCACCTGCTCCACCTCCTCGACAGGGCAGTGCACGATGACCTCGTCATGCTGGAAGAAGACCAGCTCGGCGGCGAGCGGAGCACAGCGTCTGCGCAGTGCGGCGAGCATCAGCAGCGCCCAGTCCGCCGCGCTGCCCTGCACGACGAAGTTGCGCGTGAACCGGCCCCGGGCGCGGGCCCGCGCACCACCGCCGTCCGCAGCGCCCACGGCGTCCATACCGGCACCGGCACCGTCACCCGGGTCGCCCCCGCCGTCCTGCCAGGGGCCCGCCTCCAGAGGAATGCCCGCCGCGTCGAAACCGGCCGGCTCCGCACCGCCCCCGGGTGCCGTCGCCGGCGGGCAGGTGCGGCCCAGCCAGGTCCGCACGAGACGGCCCTCCTCGCCCGCCCGGGCCGCCTCGTCCACATACGCGACGGCTCTGGGGAAACGGCGGCGCATGGCCGCGAGGTTCTTCAGGCCGTCGCCGGACGTCTGGCCGTATATCGCGCCCAGGACCGCGAGCTTGGCCTTGCCGCGGTCGCCCGCGAATGCGCGGTCCGAGACCGACTGGTACAGGTCGCCGGGCCGGCTCGCGACCTCCATCAGGCCCGGATCGCGGGAGACCGCGGCCAGCACCCGCGGCTCCAGCTGCGCCGCGTCCGCCACCACCAGACGCCACCCCGGGTCGGCGATCACCGCGCGCCGGATCACCTTCGGGATCTGCAGCGCCCCGCCGCCGTTCGTCACCCAGCGGCCGGAGGCGGTGCCGCCGGGCAGGTACTCCGGCCGGAACCGGCCGTCGCGCACCCAGTCCTGGAGCCACGACCAGCCGTGCGCCACCCAGATGCGGTACAGCTTCTTGTACGCGATCAGGGGCTCCACCGCCGGATGGTCCACCGACTCCAGCTCCCAGCGGCGCGTCGAGCGCAGCCGGATGCCCGCCCGAGGCGAACGCCTTCACTACGTCCGCGGGTAGATCAGGGCGGACCCGCCGGCCAAACGCGGCCGACACCTCACCCGCGAGCTCGGCGAGCCGGCGCGGCTCACCGCCGCCCGCGTAACGCTCCCCGAGCAACTCGTGCAGCACCGCGCGGTGCACGTCCGCGCGCCACGGCAGCCCCGCCCGGTGCAGCTCGGCGGCGACCAGCATGCCCGCCGACTCGGCCGCCGTCAGCAGCGTCATCAGGTCCGGACGCGCGGTCGCCGCATGGCGCTTTTGCTGCTCCGCGTACACCTCCACGAGTCCTCAAGGCGGACGGGCGCGGGGCCCGGCTCGAAGAGGGACGACTGCGCGCCGGGCGCGGCGGCGCGCTGCGGCGGGTCAGGCGGCACGGCCTGGTGGTGCAGCCGCGCCCAGGCCGCCGCCGCGGAACGCGGCTCGCCGTACCGGCCCTCGTGCGCCAGCAGCAGCGGCTCTGCGGCCTCGACGTCGTAACACCGGTCCACCCGCACACCCGCCGCGAGCAGCCGCGGATAGACGTCGGCCGTGGCCCGCCACACCCAGCGCGTGACCTGGCCTCGGGAGCGGACCGCCGCCGCGAGATCCAGCTCCTCGCACACCTCGCCCGCGGGCAGCCCGCCGGGGCCGAGCACAACGAGCCGCGCCCCGCCGCCCTCGACCGGCGCCAACGCCCAACGTTCGGTCATACGAGCGATTCTGGCATCCGGCACTGACATTCACCGCGAACGCCGCTCCCGGCCCCGCCTCGCGCCACCGCCGACCGCCGCCTGCCGGACACTTCCCCGCCTCTGGTCACCGCACGCATGATCACCACACGTCCCCGTATCCTCCGCGCCACCCGTCCTGCGCCATGGTGAAACCCTTGGTAGCTTGCTGCAACCGCTGGCTGCAACCGCTGGCTGCAACCGCTGGCTGCAACCGCTGGCTGCAACCGCTCGGCCCGCACCAGCAGTCTGTACAGCCACACCAAGAACATGTCCGTGCCCTAGGGGGACACAGTGATTTCGGCTTCTGAGCCCACGCGCGTTCGGCTGGGCGCCCTGGTCGGCGGCCTCGCCGCCGCGCTCGTGCTGACCGGGTGCAGCAGCAGTGACGACGGCGACAGCGGCGCCAAGGACGGCGCTTCGGCCACCGCCTCGCCGTCCGTGTCCGCGTCGTCGACCCCGGACGGCTCGGCCGCCAAGGACGGCAGCCTGGCGGGCAGCTGGGTCGCGACCAAGGACGGCAAGACCGTGGCCCTGGTGATCACCGGCGGCAAGGCAGGGCTCTTCGACTCCGGCGGCAACACGTGCAGCGGCACCGGTGGCGAGGAGTCGGGCATGCAGATGATCCACCTGAAGTGCACCGACGGCAGCGACGACCGCAGCGACGGCATGGTCAAGTCGGTCGACGCCACCACCCTCCAGGTCAGCTGGGAGGGCTTCGGCGACGAGACGTACACGAAGTCCAAGGACGGCAAGCTGCCCCAGGGCCTGCCGACGGCCGGCCTGCCGTCGTCCTGACCGACGACAAACCCTGGCCCGGCGCACGCACGCCGGTCTGCCCACGCCGCGCACGCGCCCACGGGCCGCGCGGTCCTCAGCGCTCAGACGCTAAGGACCACGCGGCCCGTCCTCGTTCTCCGTGCCACCAGCGCCAGCGCCGTTCTCGTCGTCCGCCTCCGTTCCGCCTCCCTCCAGGGCACGCGACAGCTCCTCCAGTGCGGCGAGCAAAAGCGCGGCACTGTGGCAGACGACCTCGTCGGACGGGGTGTCCGTCCTGGGGGAGAGGCTCTCCCCGGGCGGCGCGTACTCCGCGGACGCTCCGTTTGCGGCGGGCGCCAGGACCGCCCGCACCTCGTCCCAGTGCGGAACGCGTCCTTCCCGTACCGCCTTCGCGCCGCGTTCCGTCGCCGTGCGCAGGGCCGCGGCGAGGCGGGCCGCCGCGGGCCACGGGGCGGCGCCGCGGTCCGGGAGGTGGGCCTCCATCAGCATGGTGACCTGGCCGAGCTGCCGTACCGCCTGCACCGCCTTCGCCACCACGGCGGGCGGCAGGCCGCGGTGCCGCACAGGTTCGGTCCCGGCCCGCGCCGAGGCCTCCCGCCAGGCGATCCGGGCGTCTCGCGCGTTCAGCAGCGCGGCGCGGACCGCGCTGCGGTCATCCGCACCGCCGGCTCCACCGTTACCAGGTGCCGCGTAGTGGTCGATGACGGCGGCGGCGTACCGGCCGTTGGCGCTCAGCCAGTCCGCCAGCCTGGCGCGCAGCCGAGGTGTCTCCCAGTCGGGATAGACCGCGTACGCGACCACCGCGAGGAGCCCGCCGAGCAGCGTGAGCAGGACCCGCTGCGGCACCGTCTGCGTCCACTGCTGGCCGCCCATGCCGAGCAGGAACACGATGTACGCCGTCACGCACGCCTGGACCGCCAGCTGACCGGTGCGCAGCAGCAGGTACAACAAGCCCGCCGACAGGACCGCCAGCACACCCGCGAGCAAGGTGCCCGGCGTCGTGAGCCGGACGATGCCGGTGGCGAGCGCCACGCCCACCAGGGTGCCGCCGAGCCGGCCGACGGCCCTGGAGTACGTCTGCGAGAAGTCGGGACGCATCACCATGGCGGCGGCCACCGGCGCCCAGTAGCCGTGCCCGAGCGGCAGCGCCGTGCCGATCGCGTACCCGGCGGACACCGCGGCCGTCACGCGCAGCGCGTGCCGCAGGATCCGGGAGCCGCCCCGCAGTTCCCCGCGCATCGCCCGTAGCGCCTGAGGGACGAGACCGAAGAAGCTGGGACGGTGCAGGGAGCGGTTGCCTGACGACGGCCGCGCGCCGCCGGACGCCGCGGAGCCGCGGCCCGCAGTGCCGCCCGCAGCCTCGGCCACACCGCGCAGCAGGGCGCCCAGGCGCAGCGCCGCGCGCCGCGCCGGGCCCGCGAGGACGGCGTCGATGTCCGGCGTGGCGAACGCGGCGACGGCGCCCGGAGGGAGCGTTGCGCGTGCGCCGTGCCGGATCGCGTCTGCCGCGGCGTCCAGGATCGCGGCGGCCGCCGCCAGCAGCTCCTGGACCCGCTCGCGCTGCGGGCCCGTCTCCGGTGCGCCCACCGCCGGGTCGGCCAGCGCGGCGAGCACCGGTCGGATGCGTTCGGCGAGACCGCGCGCGCCGTGCAGTTCGGCGGGGCGGCGGCGTGCCTGACGGGAGGTGAGGGCCGCCGCGTCCCTGGCCTGCATCAGTGGTTGCGGGTCGAACGGCGTCGCCGGTTCGTGCCGCAGCCGGCGCGCGTAGTCGGCCTCGGCCGCCAGCGCGTCGGCGAGCGCGTCGCGGTGCGCGCGCCATCTGCGGACCGGGAAGAGCACCACGAGTGCGGCCTGCACCAGACCGCCGAGGATCATCATGGCGCCGTGCGCGGCGGCCTCGGCGACCGAGGTCGGCAGGGTGACCGTGACCAGCATCATCGCCACGTTGGTGGTGGCGATGAAGCCGACGGTCGGGCCCGCGGCCCAGCACATTCCGGCGAGGAAGGTCCAGACGGCGAGCAGGGCCAGGAAGAGGACGTGATGGGCGCCGGTGAGATAGCCGAGGAAGGTGGAGATGCCGAGGCTGGTACCGGACGCGATGGCGAGCTCGGGGCGCGGGCGCCAACTGCGCTGGAGCGTCGCGAGGGCCGCCTGGAAAGCGCCGAAGGCGGCGCCGGCAGCCACCGCCGGCCCGAGCAGCCACTGACTGAAGGCGATCATGATCGCCAGGCCCGCGGCGCCACGGGCCGCCACCACGGGATCGAGACGCCCGCGCTCGACCGTGAGCCCTGAGCGCCCGGTCTCCTTCAGCGCCCGCAGCCAGGTCACATCGGCAAGGATAGAGGGCCGCGGTGAAGTATCCTCGCGGCGAAACTTTCGAAGTCCACCGGCTACCGGAAGTCCTCCTGCGTTCGAGAAGTCTGCCGGGAAGACTCCCGGCGCCACTCGGGGCGACTTCCGCCGTTTCTCGGCCCGGCGTTACTTCTTGCCGCCACCACCCACTTCTTTCCCTTCTTTCCCTTCTTTTCCGTCCTCCTCTTCACTTCTTGGAGCTTCTCGGAGCTTCTCGGAGCTTCTCGGAGCTTCTCGGAGCTTCTCGGCGGTTCTCAGAGCTTCCCGGTGCTTTACGGTCCTTCACGGGGCACGGAGTCGCGCAGGGCATCTCGCGGAGCTCGCCGCGGCTTCTCCGGGCTTCTCGGGGACGCGCTCTTCCCGGTCTATCCCGGCGCTTCGAGACGCTTGTCTTCCGGCTCCCGGCTTTCTCTCCCGCCTCTCGGGACCACCGGCCCGCGCAACCGGGCTACCGGTGCCGAGGGAACCGGAAGCGGCCAGGAGGAGTCAGTTCCGTGGGCCGGATTGAGCCAGATGTCAGCGGTATGAAGCGGTTGGAACAAGAAGAGGGTTGTATTCGTCTCCATTGCCGGAGTTCTTTTTCCCCGAACGGGGAGTGTCCGAGAGGGGCGGAAGCCACTGTTTCGGGAATCAGGACTGGCCTCCTCATGAGGGGGAACTGGCATCTGGGAACCGTGAGTTCAAGGACAGTCGACTGTAATCAGCAGACCACATCGCGTGCACGTGCATCTGCGCATGCATCTGCAGGTTGCATATGCTCATGCGTTTGTATGGGGACGCAGCTATGATCCGAAGCAGTTGACCTTGCAATAAACGCCACACTGACCACTGCACCATCGGGGAGCGACCTGTGCACCACGTGTACAACGGCATGGCGGCCACGGAGCTTCGCGAAGTCGCCTGGCAAAAGAGCAGGTACAGCAACTCCCAGGGATCGTGCGTGGAGTTCGCCAAGCTGCCGGGCGGAGAAGTCGCCGTACGCAATTCGCGCTATCCGGACGGGCCCGCGCTTGTCTATACGCGTGCCGAGATAGAAGCCATGCTGCTGGGCATCAAGGACGGTGAGTTCGACCACCTCGTGGCGGGCGGCTGATCCGTATCCGTAACCGCACGGTCACTTCGCCGGCCGCCGGGCGCGCATTCCTACCGTCCAGCGCAGCGCGCGCGGCGGGCGGCGCGTCACAGGTGGAACAGCGCCCATACGACCTTGCCGCGCAATGTGCCCGCGAGCGGATGCCAGCCCCAGCCGTCGCTGAACGACTCCACCAGGAACAGCCCCCGCCCCGACTCGGCCGCCAGGTCCAGTGCGTCGTCCGTATGGTCCGCGTACGGCTCGGCGGCGATCGGACTCTCCCGGCTCGGGTCGCGCACCGCGCACACTAGACGTGACGTCCAGTGCATCAAATGCAGCCGGACCGGGGGTTCGTGATCGCGCGGGGTGTCCGACGGCAGGGCGTGCTTCAGGGCGTTGGTGACCAGCTCGGAGACGACCAGGCAGATGTCGTCGAAGCGGCCCTGCAGCTCCCAGCCGTGCAGGGTCGTGCCGGTGAACTGCCGTGCGTCATGGACCGCGTCGTACCGTGCGGGAAGTGCGCAGGACGCCGCGCTGGAGGCCGCCGCGGGGTCGAGCGGAGGAAGCCCCCGTCTTAACGGATCGACGAGCATGGTCGATCTCTTCGTCCCCATGCGAGGCACTCCCGTGAATCGCGGCCGTAGCGCTACCAGCGGTGCTGCGGTGGTGCTGCAGTGGTGCTGCAGTGGTGTAGTGGTGCGCGACCATCGTTCCCAATGCGTACAGCAGATGCAAGGGCAGATGCACGTGCACGCGTCCGATATGCGGGCACCCACGGCAGTTCGGCCATATTTCTTCTTACGCTTTTACGTACTTCATATATGTGGATTCTCTGTTTCCGTAACCGGATGAGTACGGGGGGAAGCGTTTTAGTGGCAGACTTCAGAATCTGAAGACGTTGTAGGAGGGCTGACGTAGTGACCGCAGGGCAGTCTTGGGGCTATCCCCAGGCGTCGGGCACCGGTGGGGGCTCGGTGGTGCGGCGCATCCTGCTGGGCTCGCACCTGAGACGACTGCGGGAGGCCGGCGGCATCACCCGCGAGGCCGCCGGCTACTCGATCCGCGCCTCCGAATCGAAGATCAGCCGCATGGAGTTGGGTCGGGTGAGCTTCAAGGTGAGGGATGTCGAGGATCTGCTGACGCTCTACGGCGTCGCCGACGAGCCCGAGCGTGAGGCACTGCTCTCGCTCGTCAAGGAGGCCAACGTCGCCGGGTGGTGGCACAGCTACTCGGATGTGCTGCCCGGCTGGTTCCAGACCTATATCGGCCTGGAGGGCGCCGCCTCCCTGATCCGGCTGTACGAGGTGCAGTTCGTGCACGGTCTCGTCCAGACCGAGGCCTATGTGCACGCGGTCGTCTCGCGTGGCATGAAGGACGTCGGCAGCGCCGAGATCGAGCGCCGTGTCGCGCTGCGTCTTGAGCGGCAGAAGGTGCTCGTCTCCGAGAGCGCCCCGGACTGCCGCATCGTCCTCGACGAGGCCGCGCTGCGTCGGCCGTACGGCGGTCGCGAGGTGATGCGCGGTCAGCTGCAGCACCTGATAGATGTCTCCGAGCGGCCCAATGTCACGTTGCAAGTGATGCCCTTCAGCGCGGGCGGTCATGCCGGCGAGTCGGGATCTTTCACGATGCTCAGCTTCCCCGAGTCGGACCTCTCCGACGTGGTGTACCTGGAGCAGCTGACGAGCGCGCTCTACCTCGACAAGCGCGAAGACGTCGAGCAGTACGCGCGGGCCATGAGCGAGCTCCAGGAAACCGCTCCGAGCCCCACCAAGACCCGCGATCTGCTCAGGGAACTGCTCCAACTGGTCTGAGAGCACTGCTCCAGCCGGTAGAAGCGAACGGCCCGCTGAGTGCGGGCACCGCGGGCACCCGCGAGACGCGCCCGGTACGGGCGGTACGGGCCGGATTTCCACGGCGCCGTGTGCGGCGTCCGCCGCGCGGCGCGGGGTAGGGGCGCGCGCCATGGGAATGCGCGCCGGGGAGGTGCGCCGGGCCTTCGTCGGGACGCTGTGCCTGAGGCGTCACGGCCTCGAATCTTCGAGTCAACTGTCTTGAACGCAAAGTACGATGACAAGGCATCGCGTGGTTGCACTCTGCAGTGATCTTCTGCAGTAAGGGGATGACATGTCCTTCTTCACCGACCTGGCCCGGCAGTACATCGACGGCGAATGGCGGGGCGGCAGCGGCTCCTGGGACAATATCGACGTCAATCCCTATAACGGTGAGAAGCTGGCCTCGATCACCATAGCCACCGCCGCCGAGGTCGATCTCGCCTACCACGCCGCGCAGCGCGCCCAGCGAGCGTGGGGCGACACCAACCCCTACACCCGCAGGCTGGTGTTCGAGAACGCGCTGCGGATCATCGAGGAGCACGAGCAGGAGATCACCGAGGCCATCGTCGCCGAGCTGGGCAGCACCCGGCTGAAGGCGGCGTACGAAGTGCACCTCGCCATGGAGTTCCTGCGCGAGTCGGTCCATCTGCCGCTGCGCACCGAGGGGCGGCTCATCACCTCGCCGGTCGAGGGCAAGGAGAACCGGATCTACCGCGTCCCGGTGGGCGTGGTCGGCGTCATCACCCCGTTCAACTTCCCCTTCCTGCTGGCCATCAGGTCCGTCGCGCCCGCCCTCTCACTCGGCAACGCGGTCGTGCTGAAGCCGCACGAGGAGGCGCCGATCTGCGGCGGGGCGCTGGTGGCCAAGGTCTTCGAGGACGCCGGACTGCCGGGCGGCCTGCTGAACGTGCTGATCACCGATATCGCCGAGGTCGGCGACGCGGTCATCGAGCACCCGGTGCCCCGGGTGATCTCCTTCAGCGGTTCCGACGCCGTCGGCCGCCATGTCGCCACCGTCTGCGCCGCCCACTTCAAGCACGCCGTCCTGGAACTCAGCGGCAACAGCGCCCTGACCGTCCTGGACGACGCCGACATCGACTACGCCGTCGACGCCGCCGTCTTCAGCCGCTATGTGCACCAGGGCCAGGTCTGCATGGCGGCCAACCGCATCCTCGTGGACCGCGCGGTGGAGAAGGAGTTCACCGAGAAGTTCGTCGCCAAGGTCAAGTCCCTCAAGGCAGGCGATCCGAACGACCCGGAGACCGTGATCGGCCCGGTCATCAACTCCGCGCAGGCGGCAGAGATCACCTCCGTGGTGACCCGGGCCCTCGCCGAAGGGGCCACCGCCCTGGTCGCCGGCCGGACACTCGGCAATCTCGTCGAGCCCACCGTCCTGATCGGGCTGCCACCCGACTCCGAGCTGCTGCGCCAGGAGATCTTCGGCCCGGTGGCCCTGCTCATCCCCTTCGATGGCGAGGAGGAGGCGGTACGCATGGTGAACGACAGCCCGTACGGCCTCAGCGGCGCCGTGCACACCGCCAGCGTCGAGCGCGGCGTGAACTTCGCCCGCCGTATCGACACCGGCATGATCCACGTCAATGACGGCACCATCCAGGACGAGCCGGCCGTGGCCTTCGGCGGCGTCAAGCACTCGGGGCTCGGGCGGTTGAACGGCGAGCAGATGGTGGAGGCGTTCACCACCCAGAAGTGGATCTCGGTGCAGCACGGGCGGAGCACGTTTCCGTTCTAGTGCCGCAACAGGCAACGTTGACCGCGGCGCGTTGCGGACCGGATCTGACCGCAAGGGTCCGTAGCGTCGAAGACGTCGAGAAGATCGGCGGCAGCACTGCCACTCCTGCGAAGGCGTGAGCAGGGCACCTCCAGCGCCCATGGCGCGGGAGCACGCCGCGGCACCCTTGGAAGGCGGTCCACCATGGTCACCCACGTTCCCGCAGAGCCCCGTGGAGACGAGCGCACGGCACTGCTCGCGTTCGTCGACGCACAGCGCGGCGCTCTGCGGCGCGCCGTGCTCGGCCTCACCGAAGAGGCGGCGGCGAGCCGTCCCAGCGCCAGCGAGCTGTCGCTGTCCGGTCTGCTCAAGCACGTCGCCGAGTGCGAGCTGAACTGGCTGCGGATGGCCCAGCAGAAGCCGAACGAGCGGGCGCGGACCGCCGAGACCTGGGCCGACTCCTTCCAGCTCGTCGACGGCGAGACCGCGGTGGGCGTCCTCGCCTTCTGGGCGGGCGTCGTCCAGGAGACCGAGGACTTCATCCACACGGTGCCCAGCCTCGACGACACCTTCCCGCTGCCCGAGGCACCCTGGTTCCCCAAGGACGGCGTCGTCTCGATGCGCTGGCTGGTCCTCCATCTCATCGAGGAGTTCGCCCGCCATGCGGGCCACGCCGACATCATCCGCGAATCCCTGGACGGCAAGAACGCCTTCGAACTGATCGCCCTGGAGCGCGACGCGGCGGCATAGGCACGGGTGCCGGTACCGGCGGGGGCCGCGGGCTCAGTGATGGAAGCTCGTGGCCGCCCCGGTGTCGTGCGTGAGGGGCCTGGACTGGCCGCGCAACTGCGGCAGGACCTGGTCCAGGTCTTCCATGAAGAGGTCGGCGAGGTCGGCGGAGAAGCCGTTGCGGCAGACGACGCGGAGCACCGACAGGTCCTGGCGGTGCGGCGGGAAGGCGTACGCCGGCACCAGCCAGCCGTGTTCCCGCAGCCGCCGCGAGACGTCGAAGACGCTGAACGCCGTCACGTCGGGCGCGGTCGTGAACGCGAAGACGGGCAGCTGGTCGCCGTGGGTGAGCAGCTGGAAGTCGTCGAGCGCCCCGATCCGCCCGGCCAGCTGGCAGGCCACGTCCCTGGCCGTCTGCTGGACGGCCCGGAACCCTTCGCGGCCCAGCCGCACGAAGGTGTAGTACTGCGCGACGACCTGCGCGCCGGGGCGTGAGAAGTTCAGGGCGAAGGTCGGCATCTGGCCGCCCAGGTAGTTGACCCGGAACACCAGTTCCTCGGGCAGTTCGGCCACCGAGCGCCACAGCGCCCAGCCGACGCCCGGATAGACGAGCCCGTACTTGTGCCCCGAGGTGTTGATCGACGCCACCCGCGGCAGCCGGAAGTCCCACACCAGGTCAGGATCGAGGAACGGCGCCACCATGGCGCCCGACGCCCCGTCCACATGCACCGGCACATCGATGCCGGTGCGTTCCTGGAGGTCGTCCAGGGCCGCGCAGAGCTCCGCCACGGGCTCGTAGCTGCCATCGAAGGTCGAGCCGAGCACCGCCACGGCACCAATGGTGTTCTCGTCGCAGAGCTCCGCCGCGGCGCCTGGGTCCAAATGGAAACGGTTGCCCTCCATGGGCACCTGGCGCGCTTCGACCTCCCAGAAGTTGCAGAACTTCTCCCAGCAGACCTGCACATTGACGCCCATCACCAGATTCGGCCGGGCGCCGGGAGCCGGCCCGCGCTCGCCGGCGCGCCGCGTCCACCGCCGCTTCAGCGCCATTCCGGCGAGCATGCACGCCTCGCTCGAACCGGTCGTGGAGCAGCCCACGACCGCCGAGGGATCAGGTGCGTGCCACAGGTCCGCCAGCATCGCCACACAGCGCCGCTCCAGCTCCGCGGTGCGCGGATACTCGTCCTTGTCGATCATGTTCTTGTCCCGGCACTGCGCCATCAGCTCACCGGCCTGCGGCTCCATCCAGGTGGTGACGAAGGTGGCGAGGTTGAGCCGGGAATTGCCGTCCAGCATCAGTTCGTCATGGACCAGCCGGTACGCGGTGGTGGGCGGCAGCGGGCCGTCGGGGAGCCGGTGCTTCGGCGGGGCCTCGGTCATGCCCGCGAGGGGATCGGCCGCCCCGTAGAACGGATTGACGGCCCGCGTACGGCGCCTGCCGCCCTCGGGCTCAGGTCCGTGGTGCAACGGCATCGGGGCCTCCTCGCCCGGCAGCCCGGCTCCCCGGACGCCTCGGGTGCGCTCGTCCATCCGTCCTCTGCCAGGAGAATACGGACGAAAGGCGCAGACCGCCCGGTGGAACGGGCGAGCGGCGGACCACGGGCGAGTGCCCTGGAGACGGGAAACGAGAGGCGCCTTGCACCTCACCCCGCGTGAGGGCCCAGCCTGGGACGCGTACCGAGAAGGAAGGGCGAAGGCCATGGGCTCGGCGGCGGGTTTCTCAGGCGGCGGCTGCGGTGCGGAGCGCGCGTACTCGGTGGGGCAGGTCGCCGCGTTCGCCGGGGTGACCGTGCGGGCGCTGCACCACTACGACGAGATCGGACTGCTGGTGCCCAGCGGGCGCAGTCACGCAGGTCACCGGCGGTACGGCGATCCGGATCTGGACCGGTTGCAGCAGATCCTGTTCTACCGGGAGCTCGGCTTCCCGCTCGACGAGGTCGCGGTGCTGCTCGACGACCCGGACGCGGATCCCCATACGCATCTGCGCCGTCAGCACGACCTGCTGACCTCCCGGATCGAGAAGCTGGAGCGGATGGCCGCCGCGGTCGAAGACGCTATGGAGGCAAGGACAATGGGCATCAATCTCACACCCGAAGAGAAGTTCGACGCCTTCGGCGACTTCGATCCGGACGACTACGCCGACGAGGTCGAAACGCGCTGGGGCGACACCGACGCGTATCGGGGGTCACAGCGCAGGGCCGCCTCGTACACCAAGGAGGACTGGCAGCGGATCACCGGCGCGTTCGATGCCGTCCACCGGAAGATGGCGGACCTGCTGGCGCGAGGACTGCCCGCCGACTCCGGGCCTGCGATGGACGTCGCCGAGGAGCACCGCCGCTTCATCGGTCGTTTTCACTACAGCTGCTCGTATGAGATGCATTCCTGTCTGGGCGAGATGTACGTCGCGGACGAGCGCTTCACCGCCACATATGAAGCGATCCGGCCGGGGCTCGCGGTGTACATGAGGGACGCGATACTGGCGAACGCGGTGCGCAGCGTGTGAGGCGGGACGCGGCGCGCAACATGTGATGCCGCACACTTAATGCCGCTGTCACATCCGAGGGCCTCACCCACTCGACTCAAGGGCGTCGGCGCGCCTGCCGCGGTGCCGAAGCAGCGGAGGAGCAGCGGAGGAGCATCCCGCACCGGGCGCGGTCCGCGGGCTGTGGCGGGCGATGGAACGCGGCGGAGTCGTGCCGCGTTGATAACTTTGTCGGCGCACGCAGAGCCCGTACGCACCAGCCAAGACCCGCACCCCCTTCAGGAGCCCGGAACCGTGATGACGCTTGCGCTCGGACCGAGCTGGCTGGACCCCGATCAGCTGCTGAACCAGTTCGGAATCTACGGCCTGCTGCTCGTCGTCTTCGCGGAGTCCGGCCTGCTCATCGGCTTCTTCCTGCCGGGTGACTCGCTGCTGTTCACCACCGGCCTGCTGATCGCCACCGATCAGCTGGACTTCCCGCTCTGGGCGGCCTGCGCGCTCGTCGTGCTCGCCGCGGTCCTGGGCGACCAGGCGGGCTATCTGTTCGGCAGGAAGGTCGGCCCCACACTCTTCAGACGCCCCGACTCCCGCATCTTCAAGCAGGAGAACGTCACCAAGGCGCACGACTTCTTCGCGCGGTACGGCCCGAAGTCCCTGGTCCTGGCCCGGTTCGTGCCCGTGGTGCGGACCTTCACGCCGATCATCGCGGGCGTCAGCGGCATGAAGTACCGGCCGTTTTTGGTGTTCAACGTCATAGGCGGCGCCCTGTGGGGCAGCGGCGTCACCCTGCTCGGTGCTTGGCTGGGCAGGCATGCCTTCGTCCGGGACAACATCGAGGCGATCCTGGTCCTCGTCGTGCTGGTGTCGGTGGTGCCGATCGGCATCGAGTTCCTGCGGGCCAGGGGCAAGGCGAAGCGGGCTGCGGCGCGGGGCGACGGCTCCGGGGCGGCCGGCGGTCCTGACGCTGCCCAGGGCCCCGCGGCACCGGAGCGCGCGGGTGCCCGCCGTGCTCCCTCCGGCGCCACGGCGTCGGGCCGGTACGCGGCGGACCGCCGCCCGCCAGGCGCGGGCACACGCGGGCGGCACGCGAGGCGGTAACCGGCTCTCCTGCCAGCGAGAGGCACGCGCCGGCAAGGAGCGGTGTCAGAAGCCGCGTGTCCGTTTGGCCGCGCGGCGGTTCGCGGCGGCCGGGATCCGGATGAGCAGCCGGGAGACCTCGGAGCCGAGGTTCACCCCGATCGCGATGGCCATGGCGAGCGCCGCCGCCTTGGTGAGCGAGACCAGTCCCGCGACCACGTTGTTCTGCGCGAACCCCAGCAGCCCGAAGTACGTCGCGGAACCCGGCAGCAGCGGCCCGATCGCGGCCGTGACGTAGGGCAGCGCGGAGGCGTAGCGGTAGCGCGAGAAGAGCTGGCCGAACAGACCCACCAGGCCCGCCGCCACCGCCGTCGACGCCACCGTCGAGAGGTGGCCCGTGTAGTGCAACGCCCCGTAGACCAGGCCGGCCACGCCCCCGTTCAGCGTCACCATCAGCACCGTCGAGCGCTCCTGCTGGAGCAGCACGGCGAAGGCGAGCGAGACCAGCATCGAGGCGGCGATCTGCCAGCCCGGCCGGTCCACCACGCCCAGCGCCTCCTCCGGGTTCAGCTTGGCGCCGACCCGGACGCCGAAGTACAGGATCAGCAGCACTCCGACGATGATGCCGACGAAGAAGTACATGACTTCGAGCAGCCGCGCCGACGCGGTGATGTAGTAGCCCGTGAGGCCGTCCTGCACCGCGGCGACCAGTGCCCGCCCCGGCAGCAGCGCGAAGAGGCCACCGGTGATCACCGCGGAGGTGTCCAGGTTCGCGTGCAGCAGCGTGAGGGCGACACCGAGCGCGGCGGGCGGCATCGCGGCCACCGTGAACTGGTAGAACTCCGGCAGCCCGCGCCCGGCACAGAGCCAGGCCAGCCGGTCGCCCAGCATGGCGCCGACCGCGGCCAGCACGAACACCAGCTGATCACCGCCGACCAGGATCGAGGCCGCGCCCGCGAGTAGGCCGTTGGCTGTGGTCAGCGCCCAGCCGGGGAACGGGTGGCGGTTGCGGCGGATCTCCGCGAGGCGGCGGTAGGCCTCCTCCAGGGAGATCTGGCTCTCCTCGTCGCTGAGGTCGTCGACCAGCTGGAAGACCGCGGCGAGGCGGTTGTAGTCGGTGCCGCGACGGCGCACCGTCCGGGACGCCGTCACCGGGTCGTCCACCAGCGACGGCTGGTGCGAGATGGACAGCAGCGTGAAGGTCACCGTCGGCTCGCACCGGTCCAGGCCGTAGGAGCGGCAGACGGCGAACATCGCCGCCTCCACGTCCTCCGCGCCCTCACCGCCCGCCAGCAGCAGTTCCCCGATGCGCAGCGTCAGGTCGAGCACGCGCGGCACGGCGGGGCCGACCTCGTCCTCCGCGTGCCGGGGCTTGGGCTCCAGCGCGGGGCGGTCGGCGACCGGCATGCGCAGCATCGTGCGCATCCGGTCCTGCCAGGGGATCTCCTTGGACATCCGCAGCCCGGGCACGCCGGCCGGCGGTGTGAAGGACGGTGCGGTGTGCGCGCTGTACGTCTTCGGTTTGCTGAACGCGGAGCCTTCGTGGTCGTCCGGTACCTGCGGCGGCTCAAAGCCTTGCGGAACAGCGAATTCCGACGTTGCGTGCAGCTCGTCCTCGGGCATCGGGGCGTGCGGGTGCACGCCGCTTGGCTGGGTGAACGCGCTCCTCGCCTCGTCCGAGGGCGGTTTGCGGTCCTCCGCGGCACCCGGGGGCCTGCCATGGCCCGGGGGCCCGGCAGGACCCGCAGGCCCCGCGTAGCCCGAATCGGTCACCGGAACAGCCCTTTCTCTGCGCCCAGCCGGCGCCGCCGCTCTCGCGTCAGTGGTTGCGCGCCGTGGTGGTTACTCAATTGATGGTTGCGGTAATAAGGGGGATTTGGGTATATGGATGGCAATAGTCGTACAGGATGTCGTATACAGGCACAGGCGCGACTGTCAGGTACAAAATCCATCGTCGCGTGCGGCGCGCCTTTGCGGCGCGCGGAGGGCCCGACCAAGGCGCCGGGTGAGGGGAGGGAGGGTCCGCCGAGCCCGTGGACCGGCCGCTCCGCCGGGGCGCTCACGGCGCGCGGTGGTCCGGCCGCCCGTCCCCGGTGGCCCGGCCGCTCCTTCATGGAGTGCACCGCTCGCAGGGCGTGAAACGGCGTGCGCAACACGCCTTGCGCGCCCCGACGGCGCACATGAAAAAGCCGCGCGCTCCTCCCTCGGAGGATCGCGCGGCCCATTCCTTGTAAAAAGTCGGCGGCGGTCAGTGGCCGCCCTCCTCCTTGAAGCGCTTGTAGGACCGCTCGATCTCGCTCTCCGCGTCGGTACGGCCCACCCAGTTGGCCCCCTCGACCGACTTGCCGGGCTCCAGGTCCTTGTAGACCTCGAAGAAGTGCTGGATCTCCAGGCGGTCGAACTCGGACACATGGTGGATGTCGCGCAGGTGCTCCACGCGCGGGTCGGAGGCCGGCACGCAGAGCAGCTTGTCGTCGCCTCCGGCCTCGTCCGTCATCCGGAACATGCCGATGGTGCGGCACTTGATGAGGCATCCAGGGAACGTCGGCTCCTCCAGGAGGACCAGCGCGTCGAGCGGGTCGCCGTCCTCGCCGAGGGTGTTCTCAACGAATCCATAGTCCGCCGGATAACTCGTCGACGTGAAGAGGCGGCGGTCCAAGCGGATCCGACCGGTCTCGTGGTCCACCTCGTACTTGTTCCGCGAACCTTTCGGGATCTCGATCGTGACGTCGAACTCCACCGGTGGCTCCTCCATGATCAGCACATACTTCTGGTGGTTAAGTGTCCCTCACGCAGGTGTGTGATCGCGAAAGGGGCTGGTAATCGTGCCGGAGCTGCCAGAGCCTGAACCGGGGCCGGGGCCGTGGGCCAGGCTGCGAGCCAGGCTTCCTGCGGTACGGACCACGGTACGACTCGTGGATCTTGCGCATCCCATGGCCCTGAAGACATGGCAGGTCACTACGGGTGCCGCCGTGCTCGGAGTGGTGATCGCGGCCGGTGCGGTGTTCGCCGCGGGGCCCTGGGACTCCTCTGGCCAGCGTACGGCCGAGCGTGACTGGGCGACCGGGCAGGGGCGCGGAGGTGGCGCAGATCACGGTGCACCGAAGCCGCCGAGTGCGCCCCGAGCCGCCCCGAGCGCCTCTCCGGTGCTCGCCGCACTGGGTGCGCCGGCGGGCGGTTCGGCGCACGGCGCGGCCGGAACAGCACCGACCGAGCACTCGCTCGGGGCCCTGCTCGACCCGCTGCTCGCGGACGCCTCCCTGGGCCGCGACCGTGCCGCCGTCGTCGTCGATGTGGCCACCGGCAGGCAAGTCTACGCGCGCGGCCCGGGGCAGGCGCTGATCCCCGCGTCGACCACGAAACTGGCCACCGCGGTGGCGGCGCTCTCCGCGGCGGGCGACACCCACCGCATTCAGACGCGCACCGTCCTGGAGAGCGGCGCGGGCGGCACCTCGCGGGTCGTCCTGGTCGGCGGCGGTGATCCGAGCCTCACCGCACGGTCCGGCGCTCAGGCCTCGGACGATCCCGCACGCCCCGAAAGCAGCGGGGGAGCGAGCCTGCGCACGCTCGCCGCCGCCACCGCGCGGGAACTGACCGCACGGCACATCAGCCGGATCACGCTGGCCTACGACGACACGCTCTACACCGGCCCCCGGCTGCACCCCATCGGGCCGAACGAGAACCTGGCCCCCGTCACCGCGCTGATGGCCGACGAGGGCCGTCTGAACGATTCGAGCAGCGGCCCCGCGCCACGCACCGCCGACCCGTCGGGCGACGCCGCCGAGAAGTTCTCGGGCTTCCTGGAGAAGCGCGGCATCAGCGTGCGCGACAGGCCCTCAGCCGCGCACGCCACCGGCCACGCCCGCCGCCTAGCCGCCGTGTCGTCGCCGCCGCTGTCCGCGCTGGTCGAGCGCATGCTGACGAACAGCGACAACGACATCGCCGAGGCGCTGGCCCGGCAGACGGCGCTCGCCACGCACCGGCCGGTGAGCTTCGCCGGCGGAGCGAAGGCGATCGGCACGCGGCTCGCCGCCCTTGGCCTGCCGATGTCGGGAGCACGGTTCGCGGACGGCAGCGGCCTCGATCGCGCCGACCGGCTGACGGCCGATCTGCTGACGTCGCTGCTCGCGACGGCCGGCGACCCCGGCCACCCCGGACTGCGTCCGGTCCTGACTGGCCTGCCGGTTGCGGGCTTCACCGGCACCCTTGAGCATCGTTACGCCAACGGGGCCGATCGGCCGGGCACGGGTCTTGTGCGCGCCAAGACCGGCACTCTGACCGGCGTGAACACGCTGGCGGGCACCGTCGTCGACGCTGACGGCCGTCTCCTGGCGTTCGCCTTCATGACCGCGGGCGCCACGTCTCCCGCGGCGACCCAGGCCGCTCTCGACCACCTGGCCACGGCACTCACCCAGTGCGGTTGCGGGTGAGTGACGGCGGACGGGGCCATCGCACCGGGGCGGACCACCCACCTCCACGGGGCGGACCACGTACCGTTGATGCATGACGAGCATCGGTGGTGCTGCATCTTCCGGGATGGTCGACTGGAATCTCGCGGTGGCGACCGCGACCCGACTTGTACGGCCGGGCCCTGAGGTGACGCGCGACGAGGCCCGGGCCGTCGTCGCGGAGCTGCGGCGCCACGCCAAGGCGTCGGAGGAGCATGTCCGCGGCTTCACCCGGATGGCGGGTGAAGCGGCGGACGACACACCCGTGCTCGTGGTCGACAGGCCCGGCTGGGTGCGGGCCAACGTCGCGGGCTTCCGCGAGATCCTGGCGCCGCTGCTGGACAAGATGCAGGAGCGGCGCGGCAGCGGCCCCGGCGGGGCGGTGCTCGGGGCGGTCGGCGGCAAGGTGACAGGCGTCGAACTGGGCATGCTGCTCTCGTTCCTGTCGTCCCGGGTCCTCGGCCAGTACGAGACGTTCGCACCGACCTCCCGCGACCTGCCGGGCGCGGCGAACGGCGGCGGCAGGCTCCTGCTGGTGGCCCCCAACATCGTCCACGTCGAGCGCGAACTGGACGTGACGCCCCACGACTTCCGCCTGTGGGTGTGCCTGCACGAGGAGACGCACCGCACGCAGTTCACGGCCGTGCCCTGGCTCCGCGACCACCTTGAGGGCGAGATCCAGTCGTTTCTGGTGGAGACCGAGGTCGACCCGATGACGTTCCTCGAACGCATCAGGGAGGCCGCCCAGTCCCTGGCCGGAGGGCGTCCGGAGAGCGAGGCGGGTGACGCGGGTGACGCGGGGCGGTCCCTGGTGGAGATCGTGCAGACCCCCGTCCAGCGGGAGATCCTGTCCCGGCTGACCGCCGTGATGTCGCTCCTCGAAGGCCATGCGGACTACGTCATGGACGGCGTCGGTCCCGCCGTGGTGCCGTCCGTGGCCGAGATCCGGGAGAAGTTCCAGCAACGCAGGGCCCGTGGCGCCTCGCGGCTCGACCAGGCGTTGCGCAAACTCCTGGGGCTCGACGCCAAGCTGCGGCAGTACCGCGACGGCGAGAAGTTCGTACGGACCGTCGTCGAGCAGGTCGGTATGGACGGCTTCAACCGTGTATGGACTTCCCCGAACACACTTCCGACCAAAGCCGAGATTGCCGCACCTGCGGACTGGATCGCACGGGTGCACCGCAAGGCAGAGCAGTGACGGTCACGCGTTGTTTCCGGTCGTGGGTTCGGAATGCACGCACAATCACCCGTCCGAGGGACCGTGGGGCATGGGTAGGCGTGCGATGCTCAGGGAATGGCTCGCTTCTGTCACCATCGACACACTCTAAGTGACTGGCCGGTTGGTCATCGGCAGCCTGGCGCCGGTGACCGATCGGGTCACCGGTACGGCCGCGATGACAGTGCGGCCGAGTGTTCGATCGAGCGTCAGTTTCCGAGCCTCACCCCCCGAACTTCACGAAGGGAACCGGACATGGGTCCCCATCCTGCGGTCGCGGCGATACGTTTGGCGGTCCGCCGCGTACTCCGTGACGTCCTCAACGATGTCCTCACCGATGACGCCGCCGTCCAGCGGGCCGGCGCCGATTCCCGCGCGGTCGCCGAGTGCCCCACCGGCACCGCGCCCCGCGCGGACACCGGACCGTGCGCACACACCGCCCACACCCCGCCTCTCACGCCCCGTACCGACGCCGCGAGCGGCGACGTCGCGCTGCGCCGGGCCGTCGCGGTGCTCCGCACGGGCGCCGGCTCCGCCGGCGCTCTCGCGCCCGCCCCCGACACCGTGCCCGCCCCCGTCGCTCCGGCGTACCCCGAGCAGCCCGACCCCGCCGCCCCCCTGGTCCTGGTCGCCTGTTCCGGCGGCGCCGACTCCATGGCGCTGGCCTCCGCGCTCGCCTTCGAGGCGCCCAAGCTCGGCATCCGGGCCGGCGGCATCACCATCGACCACGGCCTCCAGGAGGGCTCCGGCCTCCGCGCCGCCGAGGTCGCCGACCGGCTCGGCGCGCTCGGCCTCGGCCCGGTCGATTCCATCGCGGTGCGTGTCGGCCGCGACGGAGGCCCCGAAGCCGCCGCCCGCGACGCGCGCTACGCCGCCCTCGACGTCGCGGCGGAGCGGTACGGCGCCGCCGCCGTGCTGCTCGGCCACACCCGCGACGACCAGGCGGAGACGGTGCTGCTCGGCCTCGCGCGGGGCTCAGGGACCCGATCGCTGTCCGGCATGGCGGCGGTCTCGGGGGCCGCGGGCCGCTACCGCAGGCCGTTTTTGCACCTCGACCGGCAGACCGCCCGGCGCGCCTGCCTCGCCCAGTCCCTGCCGGTCTGGGACGACCCGCACAACACCGACCCCACCTTCACCCGCTCCCGGCTGCGCCACGAGGGCCTGCCCGCGCTGGAGAAGGCCCTCGGCAAGGGCGTCGTCGAAGCGCTCGCGCGCACCGCCCAGCTCTCCCGTGACGACGCCGACGCGCTGGACGCCTGGGCCGACCAGGCGGAGACCGCCGTACGCGACGCCACCGGGCGCCTGGAGTGCGCCAAGCTCGGTGCGCTGCCGCCCGCCGTGCGCCGCCGTGTGCTGCGCCGCGCCGCCATCGGCGCGGGCGCCCCGGCCGGATCGCTCTTCGCCCGGCACATCGAGGAAGTGGACCGTCTGATCACCGGCTGGCGGGGCCAGGGGGCCATCAACCTCCCCGGCAAAGTCGTCGCGCAGCGGCAGGATGGCAGACTGGTAATCCGGCAAGGCTGACCGGATCGCCCACCCTCCCCCACTGCCCCAGAGGCGTGGGAGGTGCCCCCAGCGCACGGGCGTCCCTGGACGGCGGCTCGGACGACGAAAGTGATGCGGGTGGACGTGAAAGACCTGGGCACCGATCTCAAGTCGGTGCTCATCACCAAGGAAGAGATCGACGCGAAGCTGGCCGAGCTGGCCGCGAAGATCGACGTGGCGTATGCGGGCAAGGATCTGCTCATCATCGGAGTCCTCAAGGGCGCCGTGATGGTGATGGCGGACCTGGCCCGCGCGCTCGCCACCCCCGTCACCATGGACTGGATGGCCGTATCGTCCTACGGGGCGGGCACCCAGTCCTCCGGTGTCGTGCGGATCCTCAAGGACCTGGACACCGACATCAAGGGCAAGCACGTCCTGATCGTCGAGGACATCATCGACTCGGGTCTGACGCTGTCTTGGCTCATCTCCAACCTCGGCTCGCGCGAGCCGGCCTCCCTGAAGGTGTGCACACTGCTGCGCAAGCCGGAGGCGGCCAAGGTCGCGATCGACGTGGAATGGGTGGGTTTCGACATTCCCAACGAGTTCGTCATCGGTTACGGCCTCGACTACGACGAGAAATACCGCAACCTCCCCTTCGTCGGCACTCTGGCTCCGCACGTGTACGGCGGCTGACCCGGTACGACACGGCTACGGACACCCAGGCGGCAGCGATCCAAGGCCGGTCCGGACCCGGGTTCGGACTAGGGTGCGGATCCGGGAACCCTCACCGGGTTTTGGCCGTTGGAGCATCCGGAGGACGGGAATGGCATTCGTCCCCGGCAGCAACGGATGACAATGCTGGGGTACCGTCCGAAGAACACTCTTTATCAGACTCACTATGGCAGGAGGGACGGGGCGGCACCGCTCCGTATGGATGGACGTGAAGCGATACTTCCGTGGGCCGGTCATGTGGATCGTGCTGGCCGTCCTCGCCGTGGTCGTGTTGATGCAGGTCGTCAGTTCGTCCGGCGGCTACAAGACGGTGGACACCGGTCAGGTCGTGCAAGCGATCGACCGGAACCAGGTCCGGCAGGCCAAACTCACCACCGGCGACGAGCAGACCATCAAGGTCGAGCTGAAGAACGGCCAGAAGGTCGAAGGCAGCAGCAAGATCCAGGCGAGCTACATCGGCGACCAGGGCGTTGACCTCGCCAAGACACTGCAGGCCAAGTACGAGGGCAAGCAGATCACCGACGGCTATACGGTCTCGCCCTCGAAGCAGAACCCGTTTGTCGGGATCCTTCTCTCACTGCTTCCCTTCGTGTTGATCGTCGTGGTCTTCCTGTTCCTGATGAATCAGATGCAGGGCGGCGGCTCCCGTGTCATGAACTTCGGGAAGTCCAAGGCCAAGCTGATCACCAAGGACACTCCCAAGACGACGTTCAGCGACGTGGCGGGCTGTGACGAGGCCGTCGAGGAGCTCCAGGAGATCAAGGAGTTCCTGCAGGAGCCGGCCAAGTTCCAGGCCGTGGGCGCCAAGATTCCCAAGGGTGTGCTGCTCTATGGCTCGCCCGGTACCGGCAAGACGCTCCTTGCGCGCGCCGTCGCCGGCGAAGCGGGCGTGCCCTTCTACTCGATCTCCGGTTCCGACTTCGTCGAGATGTTCGTCGGTGTCGGTGCCTCCCGGGTCCGCGACCTCTTCGAGCAGGCCAAGGCGAACGCGCCGGCCATCGTCTTCGTCGACGAGATCGACGCCGTCGGCCGGCACCGCGGTGCGGGCCTCGGCGGCGGCCATGACGAGCGCGAGCAGACGTTGAACCAACTCCTCGTGGAGATGGACGGCTTCGACGTCAAGGGCGGCGTGATCCTCATCGCCGCCACCAACCGGCCCGACATCCTCGACCCAGCGCTGCTGCGCCCGGGCCGCTTTGACCGGCAGATCGCGGTCGACCGCCCGGACATGCTGGGCCGTCTGGCGATCCTCAAGGTCCACCAGAAGGGCAAGCCGGTCGCTCCGGACGTCGACCTCGCGGCCGTCGCCCGTCGTACCCCCGGCTTCACCGGTGCCGACCTGAGCAACGTCCTGAACGAGGCCGCCCTGCTCACCGCCCGCAGCGACCGCAAGCTGATCGACAACGAGATGCTGGACGAGGCGATCGACCGCGTCGTGGCAGGGCCGCAGAAGCGGACCAGGATCATGTCGGACAAGGAAAAGAAGATCACCGCGTACCACGAGGGCGGCCACGCCCTGGTCGCGGCGGCTTCTCCGAACTCCGACCCGGTTCACAAGGTCACGATCCTGTCCCGGGGCCGCGCGCTCGGGTACACCATGGTCCTCCCCGACGAGGACAAGTACTCCACCACGCGCAATGAGATGCTCGACCAGCTGGCCTACATGATGGGCGGCCGGGCCGCGGAAGAACTCGTCTTCCACGACCCGACCACCGGTGCGGCCAACGACATCGAGAAGGCCACGGCCACGGCCCGTTCCATGGTCACCCAGTACGGCATGACCGAGCGGCTGGGCGCGATCAAGTTCGGCAGCGACCAGAGCGAGCCGTTCCTCGGCCGCGAGATGTCCCACCAGCGGGACTACTCGGAAGAGGTCGCCGCCCTGGTCGACGAAGAGGTCAAGCAGCTCATCGAGAACGCGCACAACGAAGCCTGGGAAATCCTGGTGGAGAACCGCGACGTCCTCGACAACCTCGTTCTCGCGCTGCTGGAGAAGGAGACCCTCGGCAAGGAGCAGATCGCCGAGGTCTTCGCCTCGATCGTGAAGCGCCCGGCCCGCCCCGCGTGGACCGGCTCCTCACGGCGCACGCCGTCGACCCGCCCGCCAGTGCTCTCCCCCAGGGAGCTGTCACTGACGAACGGGGCGAATGGCACGGCATCCGCGATCACAGGTGGCCCCGCCGAGTCCTCGTCCGTGACTCCCACCGACACGGTCTCGGACGACCGACCGGAGAGCTGACCCGGTAGCACCCGGCGGATCGCGCAGGGTGCACCCGGATCTCCGGCACACGGCTGGAATGAACGCCGCGTCCTCCAGGTTCTAGCCTGGGGACGCGGCGTTGCCGTGTGCGCGCACCGGGGACGCTCCGTCACACCGGACGTTCACCGTCACACCGGTTGTTCGTCCCGAGGGAGTGCGCGGGAGACCGAGCACGCCGGCCGGAGCGCGGGACGTACGGCGCGCGTATCTGTGCCGCACACGACGAGAGTCGTTCGTCCGCCGCGCGCGAGGACCGGCCACCGCGCACAGCCATCCATAGGAGCGAGAAGCACATGAACGACCCGCTGACGCTGGACGCCAACCGCGCGATAGCCGAGTTCGACGAGAAGCGTGCGCAGAACGCCGTTCGGGAGCTGCTGATCGCGGTCGGCGAGGACCCGGACCGCGAGGGCCTGCGGGAGACCCCGGCACGTGTGGCGCGGGCGTACCGGGAGATATTCGCGGGTCTGCGGCAGCGGCCCGAGGATGTGCTGACGACGACGTTCGACCTCGGCCATGACGAGATGGTGCTGGTCAAGGACATCGAGGTGGTCAGCACATGTGAGCACCACCTGGTGCCGTTCGTCGGCTCCGCGCATGTCGGGTACATCCCGTCCAGCGACGGCAAGATCACCGGCCTGTCCAAGCTGGCCCGGCTCGTCGATGTCTACGCCCGGCGGCCCCAGGTCCAGGAGCGGATGACCACCCAGATCGCGGAGTCGGTCATGGACATATTGGAACCGCGCGGGGTGATCGTCGTGGTCGAGTGCGAGCACATGTGCATGACGATGCGTGGCGTACGCAAGCCCGGCGCCAAGACGATCACCTCAGCGGTGCGCGGTCAGCTCCGTGATCCCGCGACCCGCAATGAGGCGATGAGCCTGATCATGGCGCGCTGAACGCGCGCCCGCGGGGCGGCGCCCGGTGCCCGGCCGTGCGACGGGGCGACCCGACCGGCTACTCGGTGCGGGCCGCCCCCGCTCCGTGATTTTCGTCGTCGTCCTCCGGGAGCTTGCAGACGCGCTCCAGGAAGAGGGCTGCCGCTATGACGCCGATGCCCGCCACCATGGAGAAGCCCGCGTAGATGACCTGGTCACGGCGGGCGGCGACGTCGAGGAACCCCAGCAGGAAGGCTCCCGTCCCGCCGTACATTCCCGCCACCAGGGCCGCCACCAGGGCGCTGGCCTGACCGAAGACAACCGAGCGGGCGGCCACCAGCGGATCGACGCCCTTCGCCCCAAGGCGGCGCTCACGCTGGGCGCGCAGCCGGGCCCGGATCGAGAGCGCGGTGGCCAGCAGGATGACGGCGATGACCGCGAGCACGATGGGCGCGGCCAGCGGGACCTGAGGGAGCGTGCCCACCGAGTCCCACAGCCGGGCACCCGCCCAGGACAGCACCCCGGCCACGAGGAACACCCCGGCCAGCATCCTGATGCGCAGCTGCTTCACATCGCCCCTTCGCCGACGGTGCCGGGCACTCGCTCCACCGGGGACGTCCGGTGCCGGCAGTTTTCTTCCGCTTGGCCTGTGGTCCCGGCCGTGGTGCCCGGCTGTGGGCCGAGTAGTCACGTCCGGGTCGTCCCGTCCTTTTCGGTCCTGCCCGCGGAGCTCTCGGTAGACCTTAACGACTACTCGGGCAGCCGGAGTTCCAGGTCGACACGGGGTATCACGCCTTCGCGGGTGATCTCGGCCAGCAGTTGGGCCACCGGACCACGGCCGGGAAGCTGCGCCTCGGGCTCGACGTCGTACCACGGGATGAGGACGAAGGCGCGCTCATGGGCGCGCGGGTGAGGGAGGGTGAGCACCGGGTCGTCGGAGATCACCTCGGCGTACGAGACGATGTCGACGTCGAGCGTGCGCGGCCCCCACCGCTCCGTGCGCACCCGGTGGAACGCCTCCTCGACGGCCTGCCCGCGCTCCAGGAGCGAGGACGGCGGCAGGGTGGTCTTCACGACGACGACCGCGTTGAAGTACGACGGCTGGCTGCCCGCGTCGACGCCCCAGGGCTCGGTCTCGTAGACCGGGGAGACCGCCTTGACGCGCAGGCCCGGGGTGTCCTCCAGTGCGTCGACGGCTCCCTGGAGGTTCTCCAGGCGGTTGCCGAGGTTGCTTCCCAGGGAGATCACGGCGCGCTTGGGGTTGCTCAGTGTGGTGTCGGCCGCGTCCACCTGCCGCACCACGGAGGCGGGCACCGGCTGTACGGTCGGGTCGCTCTGCCCCTCGGTGGAGAATGCGGTCATGCTCGGCTCCGGGTGATGGTGACGGTCACGTCGTCGAAGGGCACGGTGATCGGGGCGTCCGGCTTGTGGACGCGGACCTCGACCTCCTGCACTTCCGCGTGCTTCAGACATGCCTGGGCGATGCGATCCGCGAGTGTCTCGATGAGGTCGACCGGCTCCCCGGTGATGATGGCCACGACCTCCTGCGCCACCGCGGAGTAGTCCACGGTCTTCGCCAGGTCGTCGTCGGCCGCGGCTGGTCGGGTGTCCAGACCCAGACTCACGTCCACGACGAAGGGCTGGCCCTCCTCGCGCTCCCGCGGGAGGACGCCGTGGTGCCCCAGGGCCCTGAGGCCGTGCAGCGCGACACGATCCACGTGAATCACTCCTGCCGTATGTCGATCATGGTCGGGCCGTGTCCGGTGCCGGTCACGGGCCCTCGGGGGAATCTACCCGTGAACACTGACATTGCCCGGCCTCGGGGCTGTGACCAGCCGTAACCTTCTGATGGCTGCACGGATCCAGCACACCGTCGGCACCGACCGGTCCGGCCCCTGCGCCATCCGTGACCCAGGCCGCCGACCGGCCTACGGCCTCCGGTGACCAGGCCGAAACCCCAGGCGTACCAGTGCGCATACCCACTCAGGCGGTGGTGTCGTCACTCTCGTCGTCACTGGATTCGGTCAGGACGGGTGACGCGTGGTGTGACCACAGTTTCCAGCCCTCGGATGTGCGCAGGAACACATTCGTGGCGACGACGAGCTGGCCGACAAGGGGCCCCGGCTCCGTGCCGTCCTCGGGTGCCGGACCGCCGCTGAGGATGTTCTCGGTGCAGGTCACCACGGCGCTGTTGGCGCTGACGGCGACCTTGACGTCGGTGAGGAAGAACTGGATGTAGTCGGTGTTCGCCATGATCAGCGCATACGACCTGAGAACCTCGCCGCGGCCGGTGAGCACCGGCCAGCCCGGGTGCACGCAGGAGACCTGGGCCTCGCTGTCGGCCAGCCAGAGCGTGGCCAGTTCCTCGAAGTCGCCGCGCTCCAGTGCCTCGTAGAAGGCGGTGTTGACGCCCTCGACCTGCTCGGCCTCGGTCCCTGCCACACCGGTCACCGGGTGCCCTCCGCGGCCTGCGAGCGTGCGGCGGCCCTGGCGCCTTCGACGGCGTGGGCCACGCGGACCGCGTCGGCGGTGGCGCGCACCTCGTGCACCCGGACCGCCCAGGCGCCCTGGTGCGCGGCGATCGCGGAGACCGCGGCGGTGGCGGCGTCCCGCTCGCGGGCGGGCGGTGGGGCGCCTTCGGCGTCCGCGAGGACACGACCGAGGAAACGTTTGCGGGAGGCGGCGACCAGGACCGGACGGCCCAGGACGGCCAGCCGGTCGAGGTGGGCCAGCAGGGTCAGGTCATGCTCGGCGTCCTTGGAGAAGCCGAGGCCCGGGTCGACGATGATCTTCTCGGGGTCGACACCGCCGTCGGTGACGGCCTGCACGCGCGCGTGCAGCTCGTCGACGACTTCGCAGACCACGTCCGCGTAGACCCCGCGAATGGTCGAGCCCTCAAGGAAGCCGCGCCAGTGCATGACGATGAAGGGCGCGTCCGCGGCGGCGACCACGGGGATCATCGCGGGGTCGGCGAGGCCGCCACTGACGTCGTTGACCAGGACTGCACCGGCCGCGAGGGACCGTTCGGCGACCGAGGCGCGCATGGTGTCCACCGAGACCACGGCACCCTCGGAGACCAGCCCCCGCACGACGGGCACCACACGCCGCAGCTCCTCCGCCTCATCCACCCGTGCGGCACCGGGGCGGGTGGACTCGCCGCCCACGTCGACCAGGTCGGCGCCCTGGGCAACCAGGTCGAGGCCGTGCTTGACGGCGATGGCGGTCTCGAAGAAGCGCCCGCCGTCGGAGAAAGAGTCGGGTGTCACATTGACGACCCCCATCACCGCGCACCGGTCCCACCCGGGCAGCCCCGCGACTCGGCCGCGGCCACGCAACGTAGTCATGCCTCCAGCCTAGGCCCGGCGCCGGGCCGTCGTGGCGTATGGACCGTGCCGCTTTCCGGGCCGGGGCTTCGTGCGGTCGGCTGTGGTAGGGAGCCGTGCCGCGAGGCGGTGCGGTGCGACGGGTGTGATGGGTGTGATGGGTGGACGCGGGGGAGGGTGGACGCCGTTGAAGGAGGGGGTGTGGCGCGCCGTGGTGCGCCTTGGGCGCGACGGCGCTGGGTCCTGGAGTGCGGCGCCGTGTGCGACCCGCACGTGTGAGGTGGCGCCCCTGATCCGGACGGGGGGTCGGGGTCGGGGTGCGGTCCGGGTGCGGGTGCGGGTGATCCCGGATGGCAGTGCGGAACGGGACCGTCAGCATGAAGACATGACAGCTCACTCGCCTCACGTGATCCCGCATCGCCCGATTTCGCATCACCTGGTCCCGCCGCATCGTTCGCCCGCGCGCCGCCGACTCGTCGCAGGTCCGCCGGCCGGCGCGCGGTCGGCCGCGTCGGCGAGCACGGCCGCGTCGGCGAGCACGGCCGCGGTCGCGGGCATGGCCGTGGTGAGGTCGCCGCAGTCACGACCGCCACCCCGTCCGGGGCCCCTACACCGTCGTCGGCCTCGTCGTCCAGAGGCGCTTCCGGACACCTCTCCGACTCTGCCGCCGAGACGGTCCGATGCTGTGCGACGGTGTGGCGGGACGCTTCAAGTCTGCGGTGTTTGGCGCCTTTTGCCTGGCGAAAGGAGTGTCCGGTGTCTCTTTGCCGGTGTCTGGTGATCGCCTTCCACATCTGGTAGTGCGATTTTTTCCGTGCGGTTCACCACGCGGCCCGCACGCGCGGTAAGTTTCTGGCCATGCCACCTGGACGTCATCGTCACTCCCCTCCTCTGCACAAGCTGTTGCCACCTTCGGTGATTTCGGGCGTCTCCGTCATCTGTGCGGCGGGCACCTGGTTTTCGCCGGAGCCGGTGGTGCTGCGCGGGCTGGCCGCGGGTGCCGCGGTAGCGGCCGTCGTGGGCGCGGTCGTCATGCGCAGCTGGGACCGGGTGGCGGGTAGGCGCGTCGCGGATCTGGTCCGCGCGAAGGAAAGACAAGGGTGGACCCACGAGGAGCGGGTGGCCGAACTCGAAGGCGACCTTGAGGAGTCGCGCGAGATACGCACCAAGCTGGAGCGCAAGCTCCGCGCGAAGCGCTCGGAGCTGGCAGGGCTGCGCAATGAGCACGCGGCGCTGCTGCGGCGGTACGCGACGGCGGAGACCGAGCGGGCCAGTGCCCTGGAGGGACGCCGCCTGCTTGCCATCGAGGCCGCGCCCGTGGCCCGGGCAGCCCGGGTGACGGCCGCGGGGACGACGCCGCAGCAGCCGTCGCGGGCGGCAGCTCTGGGAGCACCGGGATCTGGCGGGTCCGTGCCCGGGCTCGCGTCCGGGGCGCTGCGACCCCAGGCGGCGCCCGAGGTACGGCGGGCCGCCGTGGTGGACCGGGCCGCCGGGCCGGCGGCGCCGGTGCGTACGCCTTTGGCGCCGACTCCGTCGTTGTTCCTGCGGGCCAATGCCGCGCTCGACTCGCTGACCGGGCAGACCGGCGGCGCGTCGACGGGGGAGTCGGCGCCGGATGTGACGGCGGCCGCGGGCTCCGGCCGCGCGGCGCAGCAGCCGACGGTGCGCAGCAGTCCGGGGCAGGCCGGCGACGGACCCCGGGGCCTGCGGCAGCCGCAGCCCCAGGACAGGGTCCCGGCTCAGCGGCAGGCCTCGGTGCAGTCCTCGGCGAAGGCGAAGGGGCCTGGCGAGGACCCGGATCCGGACCCTGCGCGGACAAGCCGTTCGCGGATTGAGCCTGCGCAGGCGGACCGTTCGCGTACCGGCGGTGCCCGCGCGGCGAGTGCCTTGCCGAGCGGCCCGCGCCCGGCAGCAAGCACGGACGGCACGGCGGGACAGGGCAAGGGAGCGTCCGCACAGGGGCGGGTCGCGGTGCGTGCGCAGGACAGGACGGGCGACGAGAGCCACGAGCGTGCTCAGGCCCCGTCCAGGACGGCGCGCCGCCCCGAGATGCCCACCGCGGCGACGGCGGTTCCGCCCGTGTCACCGGTACGGCCGAGGCCCGCGGGCGCTTTCGACTTCTTCGGCACCAAGTCCGCGGCCATCGCGCCGTTGCCCGAATCTTCAGCGGTTTCGGCGGTTTCGCCATTCTCAGTGGTTTCGATGGCTTCGGCAGTGTCCTCAGTGTCCCCGCTGCGGCCTGCACCCGCGGACAAGTTCCCGGTCGAGGCCGCGGTGACGTCCTCGTCGCCGTCCCCGTTGGAGATCGTGCAGAACGAGGACCTTGCCGATGTGGTCGGCCATGAGGCGCTGGCGGTCCACAAGGCCGAGGACGAATCGGGCTTCAAGCCGGCCGGTGACGCCGAGCGGGGCGTGGGCCAGGTCATCGACCTCACCGCCCATGACGAGACGGAACAGATCGATGTGTCGGGGCTGCGGAACGCGGTCTCCTAGACGGTCCGGAGCCATCCCGCACCGTTGCGAAACGGTGCGAAACGGCTGAAGCGTTCCGAGGTGTTCCGGTGGCGCCAGGCGTGGCGAAGACTCAGGCCTGGACAGCGGCCTCGCCGGATGGACGATACGGACCTCGCCGCGCCGCAGGCTCTGCGCCATCAGGCCATCAGGCCGTCACACCATCCACCGGTCCGGTCGGGCCGTGCGGCGGCTGGTGCGGGAGCGGTCGGCCTGGGCGTAGAGGAGGGTTCTGGCCTCCTGGGTGTCGCGTAGGCGGGCGCGGACGGTTCCGCCCGCGCCGGTGTCCACCCGGACGTCCGCGAGCCCCATGAGCCGTTCCCACGGCCCCTGCACGAGCCGCACACTCTGCACCTTCGCGTGCGGCACCAGGGACACGCTGCGCCGCAGCAGCCCGTGCCGCGCCGCGAACACCGTGTCGGTGACGGCGAACCCATAGCCCCGCCACCACAGAGGCACACACCACCGCGCCCGCCGCGGCGACCCCGAGAAGTCGTGCGGCACCGTCACCCCTGGCAGTACCCGGGCGACCATGTCCTGCGCCACGGCGCGCGGTGCGACGGGCATCAGGACTGAGTTCGACGAGCCCGCCACGTCCAACTCGACGCGCACCCAGCCGAGCCGGCGCCACAGCAGCGGTTGGACCAGGCGCACCGTCTGGACCCGGCCGGGCGGCACCGTTTCGTGCGTACGGTCGAGCAGACCGTGGTCGATGTGGAGCCCGTCCGCCGATTCGCCCACCGTCCAGTCGTACTCGGCGACAAACCGTCCCACGCTCCGTGCGCCCGCCCCGCCCAGCAGCGGCACGGCCATGGCCAGCACTGTCCACAGGCTGTGGGTGAGCATCCACACCAGCGGCGGGATCACCACCACGGACACCACCGGAACCCAGGCGGAACCCGTCAGGACCACCGACAGCGCCAACGTCCGCGGCGCTACGCGCAGCACCTGGTGGGCCGGGGCCTCGCCGACCTGGTGCACCGTCTGCGGGGCGAAGCCCGCGGCGCGGGCGAGGAGCTCGGCGCGCAGGGCGCGGGCCTCCTGTTCGCCCAGGTACGCCAGTTCGTCCTTCTTGGTGGCGCCGACGACGTCGAGTTTCAGTTTGACGACACCCAGGAAGCGGGCCAGCAGCGGCTGGGTGACGTCGACCGCCTGCAACCGGTCGAGCCGGATGTGCGCGGTGCGCCGGAAGAGCAGTCCGGTGCGGATCCGCAGCTCCGTGTCGGTCACCGCGAAATGGGTGAACCACCAGGTCAGAAAGCCGTACAGGGCGGCGCCCGTGATCAGTACGGCGAGCGTGTCGAGCAGTGTGGTGGTGGTGAGCTGGGAGAGTCGGTGCTGCGCCTCGTCCGGCTCGTGCACAGCCCAGCCGACGACGAGCGCGATCGGCGCCCACGCGCGGCGCAGCGGGGTGACGGGGTGCAACCGGCGCTCCATGACCGCCGGTACGGGCTCCAGAGCGCCGTCGTTCGCGCCGGGTGCGTCGTCCGGGCCCGCTGTGCCGCCCGTACGCGCCGCATCTGCCGGAGGCGGTGGGCAGTCGGTGCCCTCCGAGCCGGTCACAGCCCCGCCGATCGGGCTTCGCCGAGCTCGGTGAGGCGGTCACGGAGGCGTTCGGCCTCCTTGGGCAGCAGGCCCGGAATGCGGGCGTCCGTCGCCGCCGCGGCCGTGTGCAGCTGCACACTCGCCAAGCCGAAGTACCGCTCGACGGGCCCCGAGGTGACCTCCACCAGTTGCATCCTGCCGTACGGCACGACCGTCTCCTCGCGCCAGAGCACACCTCGGCTGATGAGGAGGTCGTCAGCGCGTTCCGCGTACTGCCAGGAGCGCCAGTTGCGGCCCAGCATCCGCCACCCGCCCAGCAGCGCCGCGAACGGAACGGCAGTCCACAGCGCCCACACAGGACCGGCGTAAAGCCCCGGCAGCACTCCCGCGGCCACCGTCACCGGCACCAGCCACACCGCGAGCACCAGACGCCGCATCCGCAGCAGCCCGGGCGGCAGCCCGGACCACACTGGTTCCGTGGCCGTGCCCGCATCACTGGCCCTGCCGTCCGCCGCGCACTCGGCCCCGGCCCCACTCCCCGTTTCCATGGTGTCAGCGTACGTACGAGAGACTGGACCCACGCCTATGGATACGCCTATGGAGGCACTGCCGCTATGAGTCCCACGACACAGACCACGGTCGGGGTGGGCGGTGCCGCGGAGAGCACCGACATGGTGCTCAACATCGGACCGCAGCATCCGTCGACCCACGGCGTGCTGCGGCTGCGGCTCGTTTTGGACGGGGAGCGCATCCGGGAGGCGGAGCCCGTCATCGGCTACATGCACCGCGGTGCGGAAAAGCTCTTCGAGGCCCGTGACTACCGCCAGATCATCATGCTCGCCAACCGTCACGACTGGCTCTCCGCCTTCTCGAACGAGCTGGGTGTGGTGCTCGCCGTGGAGCGCATGCTCGGCATGGAGGTGCCCGAACGCGCGGTGTGGCTGCGCACGCTGCTCGCCGAGCTCAACCGCGCCCTGAACCACCTGATGTTCCTCGGCTCGTACCCTCTGGAGCTCGGCGGCATCACACCCGTCTTCCACGCCTTCCGGGAGCGCGAGGAACTGCAGGCCGTGATGGAGGAGGTTTCGGGCGGCCGGATGCACTACATGTTCAACCGCGTCGGCGGCCTCAAGGAGGACGTTCCCGGCGGGTTGGACCGTCCGTGCGCGTGCGGCGGTGGCCTCCGTGCGCTCCCGTCTCGACGTGTACGACAAGTTGGTGCTCGGCAACGAGATCTTCCGAGGCCGCACTAGGGGCGTGGGCGTGCTCGCTGCTGAGGCGGTGCACGCCTACGGCGTGAGCGGCCCCATCGCGCGCGCCTCGGGTGTCGACTTCGACCTGCGCCGCGACGAGCCGTATCTCGCGTACGGGGAGCTGCAGGACACCCTGAAGGTGGTCACCCGGCAGGAGGGCGACTGCCTGGCGCGTTTCGAGTGCCTGCTGGAGCAGGTCCACAACACCCTGGAGCTCGCCGACGCCTGCCTCGACCGGCTCGCCCAGCTGCCACCGGGGCCGGTCAACCAGCGCCTCCCCAAGGTGCTCAAGGCCCCGGAGGGCCACACCTACGCCTGGACCGAGAACCCGCTCGGCATCAACGGCTACTACCTGGTGTCCACCGGTGAGAAGACCCCGTACCGGCTGAAGCTCCGCTCGGCCTCGTTCAACAACATCCAGGCGCTCACGGAACTGCTGCCGGGCACACTCGTCGCCGACATGGTGGCGATCCTCGGGTCGCTGTTCTTCGTGGTCGGAGACATCGACAAGTAGGCGACAAGTAGGCGGCAAGTAGGCGGCAAGTAGGCGCCGAGCAGGCGGCAGGTAGAGCGGTGCGGCGGGCGGCAAGGCCGGTGCGCGGTCCTGTGGCCTGCTCCGGAAGTCCGGAAGACGTGCCTGGGACGTGGTTTTCGAAGCGCGCCTAGGGAGGTCGCTCAGCCGGTGTCGACGCTGCCGTCAGCGTCGGCGAGTGGTGAGCCGTCCGGGAGCTCCGTGGGATACGGCATACGCACCGGCTGGAGCAGCCAGCCGAAGTCGCCGAGTCCGCCCGGTGCGGTCAGCTCGGCGGCCTCGCCCGCGGCGCCGAGGGCGCGTACGTATCCGGCGGGATCGGAGGCGGCGAGCGCGAGCGGCGGGCGTTCGCCGCGCACTCCCAGGGCGCGCAGGGCGTCGCGCTGGGTGATCAGACGCGGTCGGGGCGGACGCCCGGCGGGCCCGGCGCCACCCGGCACGGTCGGTGTCGCACCAGCGCCCGTACCGTCCACCAGCCGTGCCGCTCCCGCGTCGGCGCACGCGTCCAGTGCCACATGGGCGGTGATGTCGCAGGAACCGTCCGGCACGGGCGGCACCTGACGGCCTTCGCGGAAGCCGGTGAGGGTGCCGTACGGCGGGCGGGCGGCCCGCAGGTGCAGATAGTCGACCGCGACCGCGAGACCGGCGCTCAGGGTGCCGACGGCGGCGGCCCACGCGGTGTCCCTGGGCCGTCCGATCTCCGCGCGCAGTCCCGGCTCCGCGGCCGGCGGCCACCACCGGCTCAGCCACCGGGCGTCGGGTCCCTCGCCGACCAGGGCGCCCAGGACTTCGGTGCCGTCCTCCCGTACGAGGACGTGGCGCGGTACGCCGTCGGCGTCCGTCTCGACGACATCCAGGGGCACGTTGTCCAGCCACTCGTTGGCGAAGAGCAGGCCGGTGACGTTCGGCGGGGGAGCGGTGCACCAGGTGATGCGCGGACCGTCGTCCGGGGTCGTGGTCCGCGCCGCCGTTCGGCCCCGGCGGCGGCGCCGCACGTTCGACCGCGTACCCGTGCGCCCGGGCGGCCACGTCGGCGGGGAGGGCGCCCAGGACGCCGGTCACGAGTTCGCCGTGGCCCGCGCCCATGTCGACGAAGGCGAGCTTGGCAGGGTGGCCCAGCGCCTCGTCGACCTGGCACAGCAGTCGCGCCACCGCCCCGGCGAACAGCCGTGAGGCGTGCACGGAGGTGCGGAAGTGACCTGCCGGGCCCTCGGGCCGCAGGTAGAAGCCGCCGGGCCCGTACAGCGCCGCCTCGGCCGCCGCCCGCCAGCCCGGCAGCACGCCGTCGCCGCCGTCCGGGAACGCATCGTCTGTTTCCGGTCCGGTCTTCGGCTCGTCCGTCACGGCCCCAGGTTAGGCATAAGGGATGTCGCCTCCTCCACCTTGCGGAGTACGAGCCGTGCGCACGGATCGGCCCTTCGGTTGACCTCTGCACGCTGCACGCGTCTCTACGCTGGGTTATGTGCAGTTCCTCTACGACTTCCTCCGCAGACACCCGACGTGGGTCGACAGCTTCTGGGCTGTTGTCCTGCTGGGTGTCGAAGGCGTGAGTCGGATGACCACCGGCGGCCTGCGGCGGCCCGGTCCGGAGGCGTTGCTCGCGATCGTTTCCGATCGCGGTGGTCCTGTGCGTGGTGATCGCCCTGCGCCGCCGTATGCCCGAGCGGATGCTGGTGCTCACCGGTGTGGCCGGATTCGCGCAGATCGTCTTCGGCGTGAAGGTCATGCCCGCAGACTTCGCGATGCTGGTGATCATCTACACGGTGGCCGCGAACGGCGCGCGGTGGGCGTCGCGCTGCGGGCTGATCGCGGGGCTGTGCGCGGCTCCGCTGTCGCAGCTGGTGTGGCCCGAGGACAGCAGGCCCGATGCCCTCGCCAAGGCGTTCGTCACGGTCTTTCAGATGGTGCCGTTCGCGCTCGCCTGGGTGCTCGGCGACTCGCTGCGCACCCGTCGCGCCTACCTCGCCCAGCTGGAGGAGCGTGCGGCCCGCCTGGAGCGCGAGCGGGAGGCGCAGTCGAAGGTGGCGGTCGCCGCCGAACGCGCCCGTATCGCCCGCGAGCTGCACGACGTGGTGGCCCACAACGTCTCCGTGATGGTCGTCCAGGCGGACGGTGCCGCGTACGTCCTGGACAGCGCCCCCGAGCAGGCGAAGAAGGCCCTGGAGACCATCTCGGGCACCGGACGGCAGGCGCTCGCCGAGATGCGGCGGCTGCTGGGCGTGCTGCGCACCGGCGAGCAGCGCGAGGGCGGCGAGTACGTGCCGCAGCCCGACGTCGGCCAGCTCGACGAGCTCATCGAGCAGGTGCGCACCGCCGGCCTGCCGGTGGACTACAAGGTCGAGGGCACGCCGCGCCCGCTGCCCAGCGGAGTGGAGCTCACCGCCTACCGGATCGTCCAGGAAGCGCTGACCAACACCCGCAAGCACGGCGGATCCGAGGCCGGGGCGAGCGTGCGCCTGGTCTACTTCGACGACGGCCTGGGGCTGCTGGTGGAGGACGACGGCAGGGGCACCCCACGCGAGCGGTGCGAGAACGAGAAGGGCGCGTCGCGGGAGGCGCTGGTGGCGCTGCTGCTGCCGACAGCGCCGACGGGCAGGGCCATGGTCTGATCGGCATGCGAGAACGCGTCGGCATGGTCGGCGGCACCCTGGACGCCGGTCCGCGTCCCGGCGGAGGCTTCCGCATCAGTGCTCTGCTGCCGCTCAAACCCGCACACTGATGCACATGCTCCGGCCGTGCGCTGCCTTCGCACGCGAGGCTCGGACGCGGGGGCACGCGCCGTCTCGCGGCGCACGCCCGCTCACGGTGCCGTACCTCCCGGCTCTTCGCCCGTACGCCCAGGAAGGGAAGTCCTCCGATGCCGCCCACGCCCCCGACGCCGCCCACAGCCACCGACCCGTCGGGGCCCGGCAGGTCGATCCGCGTGATGCTCGTCGACGACCAGGTGCTGCTGCGCACCGGCTTCCGCATGGTGCTCGCCGCCCAGCCCGACATGGAGGTCGTGGCGGAGGCGGGCGACGGCGCGGAGGCGCTTCGACGTGCTGCGGTCGACCGCGGTCGACGTGGTGCTGATGGACGTGCGCATGCCCCGGCTCGACGGCGTCGAGGCCACCCGCCGCATCTGCGCGGAGTGCCGACCCGCCGAAGGTGCTGATCCTGACCACCTTCGACCTCGACGAGTACGCCTTCTCCGGGCTCAAGGCGGGGGCTTCGGGCTTCATGCTCAAGGACGTGCCGCCGGGCGAGCTGCTGGCCGCGATCCGGTCCGTGCACAGCGGCGACGCGGTGGTGGCGCCGTCCACCACGCGACGCCTGCTCGACCGCTTCGCGCCGATGCTGCCGGACCCCGGCAGCCAGCCGCACCACAAGGAGCTGGACCGGCTGACCGAGCCGGGAGCGCGAGGTGATGATGCTGGTCGCCCAGGGGCTGTCCAACGGTGAGATCGCCGCCCGGCTCGTGCTGTCCGAGGCGACCGTGAAGACGCACGTGGGCCGCATCCTCACCAAGCTGGGCCTGCGGGACCGCGTACAGGTGGTGGTCCTCGCCTACGAGACGGGTCTGGTGCGGGCGGGCGGCAGGACGAGCCTCTGACGGGTGCGCCGTCCCGCCGGGCAGGACGGGCACCCCGAGGCCGTCACGCAGGAGCCCTCACCGAGGAGCCCTCACCGTGGCAGCCGCCCCACGAAGTCCGCGACGGCCGCCTCGCACGTCGTCCGCCGTCCAGGCGAGGCCAGGCAGCCGTACCGTGACCTCGGTGACCGCCAGTGCCGGGGGCGCCTGCCGGTCCACCAGGACCAGAACAGGCCGGTCCCGTCTCCTCGGCCTGCCGCAGCGCCGCCTCCTCCAGCACGTCCGGGTCGTACGGCAGCCACACCTGGAACTCGTGCGTGTGCGGCACCTCGGGGTGCACGCGCGCCCATGGCACGCCCGCCGCCGCGAAGCCGTCCCGCAGCGCCGCGGCCACCACGCGCGCGTGCGCCACGTACGCGGGCAGCCGCGGCAGCTCGCGGTCCAGGCCGACCAGTGCGGCGAGCGCGGTCGGGAACTGCTGGAAGACCTGTCCGCCGTACCGGTGCCGCCAGGCCCGCGCCTCCTCGATGAGCGTCTTCGGCCCGGCGAGCGCCGCGCCGCCGAGCCCGCCGAGCGACTTGTAGAACGACACGTAGACGCTGTCCGCGAGTGCCGCGATCTCGTCCAGGGGCCGCCCGAAGTGCGGGCGTGCACTCCCACAGCCGGGCCCCGTCGAAGTGCACCACCGCGTCGCGCTCCGCGGGCGGCCGCCACGACCGCGGTCAGCTCCTCCCAGGACGGCAGCACGAAACCGGCGTCCCTGAGGGGCAGTTCCAGCATCAGCGTCCCGAAGGGCTCGTCCAGGTCCCGCACCTCGTCGGCGGTCGGCAGGCGCGGGCGCGCTCGTCGGGTGGACGGTGCGCAGACCGCTGACCGGCCGAAGGCGTCCGCGTTCGTGCACCTCCGGGTGGGCCAGCGGGTGCAGGGCCACCGTGGTGTTCCCGGTGCGGCCCGCCCAGCAGCGCAGGGCCACCTGCTGGGCCATCGTGCCGGTCGGGAAGAACGCCGCGGCCTCGGTGCCCAGCAGGCCCGCGACCCGCTCCTCCAGGGTCTCCACGACGCCGTTGCCGTACATGTCGACGGTCTCGTCCAGGTCGTACACCTCCTGGCCCTCGTCCAGCAGCCGCCGCAGCCGTTCGCCGACCTGCGCGGTGCGACGGTATGCGTCTGCAGTCGAGCGCCGGGCCGTCCTTCTGCGCCGGCGATCTTGCCGGGCGCGTATGCCGCTCGTCCTCGGCGGCGCTTGCTCGGCGCTCTCCTGGGACGCCTCGCCGTGCTCGTCCTGGTCGCGCCGCCGTCTTCCGCTTCGTTCCTGTCACTCATCCCGAAATCATGCGCACGGGCCGGCCGGCCGTGCTCCGCGCACCCGATTTCCGCACGGTGCACGGTGCGACGTCGGCGGGCCAGGCTGGTCCACAGCCTGTGGATAACGGAACAGGCGCCGGGGACCAATCGCGTTAACATGACGAGAAATCGTCCGGTACCCCCAGCGGACTGGAACGGGAAGGCCGGCGTCGCGTGAATACATTCCCACGCCGAGCCACGATCCCGCAGGGACCGCCCCGCTCGCCTCACCGTCGGCGTCGTCGGCGCGGGCCGCGTCGGGCCCGCCTTGGCCGCCTCCCTCCAGCTCGCCGGGCACCGCCCGGTCGCCGTCTCCGGGGTCTCGGACGCCTCGCCGGCGCCGGGCCGCGCGTTGCTGCCCGACGTGCCGCTGGTTCGCCCGGACGAGGTGCTCGCGCGCGCCGACCTCGTCCTGCTGACCGTGCCCGACGACGCCCTGCCCGGCCTCGTCGACGGCCTCGCCGAGACCGGTGCCGTGCGCCCGGGACAGCTGCTCGTGCACACCTCGGGGCGGTACGGCACGGAGGTGCTCGACCCCGCGCTGCGCGCCGGCGCGCTGCCGCTCGCGCTGCACCCGGCGATGACCTTCACCGGCACGCCCGTCGACGTGCAGCGGCTGGCCGGATGCTCGTTCGGCGTCACCGCGCCCGAGGAGCTGCGGCTGGCCGCCGAGGCCCTGGTCATCGAGATGGGCGGCGAACCCGAGTGGATCGCCGAGGAGGCCCGCCCGCTCTACCACGCGGCCCTCGCGCTCGGCGCGAACCACCTGGTCACCCTGGTCGCCGCAGTCCATGGAACTGCTGCGCGCCGCCGGCGTGGAGGCGCCCGACCGGATGCTCGGCCCGCTGCTCGGCGCCGCCCTCGACAACGCCCTGCGCTCCGGCGACGCCGCGCTCACCGGCCCCGTCGCGCGCGGCGACGCGGGCACCGTCGCCGCGCACGTCGACCGAGCTGCGCAAGCACGCCCCGCAGACCGTCGCCGGCTACCTGGCGATGGCCCGCGCCACCGCCGATCGGGCGCTCGCCCACGGACTGCTCAAGCCGGAACTCGCCGAGGACCTGCTCGGCGTGCTCGCCGACGGACGGCAGGCGAGGGACGACACTGACGCGCCCGGCACCGACGGGAGGCGACGCCGATGACCACCGCCCTGCTGCACACCGCCGACGAGCTGCACGCCGCGCGCGCGACCGGCCGCCGCGCCGTGGTGATGACCATGGGCGCCCTGCACGAGGGCCACGCCACGCTGATCCGCACCGCCCGCGAGCCTCGCCGGCTCCGCGACGGCGAGGTGGTCGTCACCGTCTTCGTCAACCCTCTGCAGTTCGGCGCGGGCGAGGACCTCGACCGCTACCCCCGGACCCTGGACGCCGACCTGAAGCTCGCCGAGGCGGCCGGGCGCCGACGTGGTGTTCGCGCCCGCCGCGGACGAGGTCTACCCAGGCGGCGAGCCCGCAGGTCCGCATCGCGCCGGGGCCCATGGGCGAACGCTTCGAGGGCGCGTCCCGCCCCGGGCACTTCGACGGCATGCTCACGGTCGTCGCCAAGCTGCTGCACCTCACCCGCCCGGACACGGCCCTGTTCGGGCAGAAGGACGCCCAGCAGCTCGCCCTGGTCCGCCGCATGGTCCGCGACCTGAACTTCGGCGTCGACATCGTCGTCGTCCCCACCGTGCGCGAGGACGACGGCCTGGCCCTCTCCAGCCGCAACCGCTATCTGTCGCCCGCCGAGCGGCGCACCGCGCTGGCGCTGTCCGGAGCGCTCTTCGCAGGCCGCGACCGGCACGCCGCACAGGAGGCGCTGCGTGCGCGTGCCGCCCTCGCGTCCGCCACCGAGGCGCGGGCCGAGGCCCTGACCGCCCTGGGCGAGGAGCGCGCCGCGGCCGACGCGCACGCCGTCGCCGGAGCCGGTGCCGTGCCGGGCGGCCCCGCGGTCGTGCTCGCCGCGGCCCGGCAGGTCCTCGACGAGGCCGCCACCCGGCAGCCGCAGCTCGACCTGGACTACGTGGCCCTGGTCGACCCTGCCGACTTCACCGAGATCGCTGACGACCACACCGGCGAGGCGGTCCTCGCGGTCGCCGCGAAGGTCGGCGCCACCCGACTGATCGACAACCTCCCCCTCACCTTCGGACCCCTGGGAGCCGCCACGTGACCGGCATCCGACACCCCGCACGGAGCACGGCTGCCGCCCCGGCCGCGTACCCGGACACCGCGCCGATCCCCCCGGCGCCCACCGGCATCCGCCTGCACGCCCCCGCCCCGGGATGGTCGCTGACCGCGGACGTCGTGGTGGTGGGGTCTGGAGTGGCCGGACTGACGGCGGCGCTGCGGGCCGTTGCGGCCGGGCTGCGGACGGTCGTCGTCACCAAGGCACGTCTGGATGACGGTTCCACCCGCTGGGCCCAGGGCGGCATCGCCGCGGCGCTCGGCGAGGGCGACACACCGGAGCAGCACCTGGACGACACCCTGGTCGCCGGTGCGGGCCTGTGCGACCAGGACACGGTGCGCATCCTCGTCACGGAGGGCCCCGACGCGGTGCGCCGCCTCATCGAAACCGGCGCGCAGTTCGACACCTCGGCGACCACCGGGGATATCGCGCTCACCCGTGAGGGCGGCCACCACCGGCGCCGCATCGCCCATGCGGGCGGCGACGCGACCGGCGCCGAGATCTCCCGCGCCCTGGTCGAAGCGGTGCGCGCCCAGGGCATACCCACGGTGGAGAACGCCCTGGTGCTCGATCTGCTGACGGACACCGAAGGCCGCACCGCCGGAGTCTCCCTGCACGTCATGGGCGAGGGCCAGCACGACGGCGTGGGCGCCGTGCACGCCCCCGCGGTGGTGCTCGCGACCGGCGGCATGGGCCAGATCTTCTCGGCGACCACCAACCCGCCGGTGTCCACCGGCGACGGCGTGGCGCTCGCACTGCGCGCCGGGGCCGAGATCAGCGATGTCGAGTTCGTACAGTTCCATCCCACCGTGCTCTTCCTCGGTGCGGACGCGGAGGGCCAGCAGCCGCTGGTCTCCGAGGCGGTACGCGGCGAGGGCGCCCACCTCGTCGACGCGGACGGGGTGCGCTTCATGACCGGGCAGCATGAGCTCGGCGAGCTCGCGCCGCGCGACATCGTCGCCAAGGGCATCATGCGCCGCATGCAGGAGCACGGCACCGAGCACATGTACCTGGACGCGAGGCACTTCGGCGCCGCCATGTGGGAGCAGCGGTTCCCGACCATCCTCGCCGCCTGCCGCGCCCACGGCATCGACCCGGTGACCGAGCCCGTCCCGGTGGCACCGGCCGCCCACTACGCCTCCGGCGGAGTGCGCACCGACGGCTTCGGCCGCACCACCGTGCCCGGGCTCTACGCCTGCGGCGAGGTCGCCTGCACCGGCGTGCACGGCGCCAACCGCCTCGCTTCGAACTCCCTCCTCGAAGGCCTCGTCTACGCGGAGCGGATCGCCGCCGACATCGCCGCCCGGCACGCCGACGGCACCCTCCAGGCACGCGTATCCGCTCCCGTGGCGATTCCGCCGACCCCCGCGCACCCCCTGCTGGCCCCCGAGACCCGGTTCGCGATCCAGCGGATCATGACCGAGGGTGCCGGAGTACTGCGTTCCGCGACATCCCTGACGCACGCGGACGACCAGCTGAGGCGGCTGTACGCCGACGCCGGTGACGCTCTCGCCGAGCGGGGCAAGACCGCGGAGCCCGGCGTGGACAGCTGGGAGGCGACCAACCTCCTGTGCGTCGCCCAGGTCCTGGTCGCCGCGGCCCTGCGGCGCGTCGAGACCCGCGGCTGCCACTGGCGCGAAGACCATCCCGAGCGGCAGGACGACACCTGGCGCCGCCATATCGTCGTACGCCTGAACCCGGACCTGACCCTCAACCTTCGCACCACCGAAACGGAAGCATTCCCTCCGACCCGCCCGGCCGCAGCGTCCGGCCAGGGCCACCCGCCGATACCTTCACCGGCTCCCGCACCGGCCACCCGCCCGACGTCCTCCTGACCCCGTAGAGCCGGCGCCCGACCTCCAGGCACCGCAGCTCACCCCGACCGACCGACCGTCCGTCTCCGCCCCCACCAGGCCACCCGCCGGGCCCAGCCTCCGAAGCCCGAAGCCCAGCCCCGAAGCCCGGTCCCGAACCCCAGCCGCAAAGCCCAGCCGCAAAGCCCGGTCCCGATGCGGGATCCTGGAAGCCCAGCCGCACAGCACAACCCGAAGCCAAGACCAGCCCAGCCCCGTCCCAGGAGCAGTGACTCACGTGAGCACCCCCGACCTTCCCCGCATCCCCTCGTCGGCCACGCCGACGGCCCCCTCGGACCACGCCTGCGGCTGTCAGGACGGGGCCTGCGCCGGAGCGCACGAAGAGGGCGACGACCCCATGGACTGCGGTCTCGACCCCGCGCTCGCGGCGCTGCTGGCGGACGAGGGACTCGATCCCGCGGGCGTCGAGGACGTCGTATACCTGACCCTCGCGGAGGACCTGGACGGCGGCGTGGACGTCACCACCGTCGCGACGATCCCCGAGGACGCCGTCGCCACCGCCGACTTCACCGCGCGGGAGAACGGCGTGGTCGCCGGACTGCGCATCGCCGAAGCGGCGATCTCCATCGTCTGCGAGGAGGAGTTCGAGGTCGAACGGCACGTCGAGGACGGCGACCGGGTCGTCGCGGGTCAGACGCTGCTCAGCGTCACCACCCGCACCCGCGACCTGCTCACCGCCGAGCGTAGTGCGCTCAACCTCCTGTGCCGCCTGTCCGGCATCGCGACCGCCACACGCGCCTGGGCCGACGCCTTGGACGGCACGAAGACCAAGGTCCGCGACACCCGCAAGACGACACCGGGGCTGCGCGCCCTGGAGAAGTTCGCGGTGCGCTGCGGCGGCGGTGTGAACCACCGCATGTCCCTGTCCGACGCCGCGCTCGTCAAGGACAACCACGTGGTCGCCGCCGGCGGCGTCGCCGAGGCGTTCGCCGCCGTCCGCGCCGCGTTCCCCGACATCCCCGTGGAGGTGGAGGTCGACACCCTCCACCAGCTGCGCGAGGTGCTGGCCGCGGGCGCCGACCTGATCCTGTTGGACAACTTCACGGTCGTGGAGACCGAGGAGGCCGTGGCGCTCGTCCAGGGGCGCGCGTTCCTGGAGTCGTCGGGCCGGCTCACCCTGGAGGATGCCCGCGCATACGCCGAAACCGGCGTCGATTATCTTTCGGTAGGCGCTCTCACGCATTCCGCGCGGATTCTCGACATCGGACTCGATCTGCGGGAAGCCGATGCGCAGGAAGCGGCGGGCGCGGGCGCGGACAGGGCCGGCACGGCAGACGAGGCCGCCGCGGCAGACCGAGCAGATGAGACCGGCACGGCCGGGAACGGGGCGGAGTAGGCGGCATGCTGCTGACAATCGACGTGGGCCACACCCACCCACCGGCCCCCGGCACGTCCCCGGACCGCCCGGCCCCGCAGGACGGTGTGCCGCCATGCTGCTGACCATCGACGTCGGAAACACGCACACAGTGCTCGGCCTCTTCGACGGCGACGAGATCGTCGAGCACTGGCGCATCTCCACCGACCCGCGGCGCACCGCCGACGAACTCGCCGTGCTCCTCCAGGGCCTCATGGGCATGCACCCGCTGCTCGGCGATGAGCTGGGGGACGGCATCGACGGCATCTCCATCTGCTCGACGGTCCCGTCCGTCCTGCACGAGCTGCGCGAGGTCACCCGCCGCTACTACGGCGACGTGCCCGCCGTCCTCGTCGAGCCCGGCATCAAGACCGGCGTGCCGATCCTCATGGACAACCCCAAGGAGGTCGGCGCCGACCGCATCATCAACGCGGTCGCCGCGGTCGACCTCTACGGCGGCCCGGCGATCGTCGTCGACTTCGGCACGGCGACCACGTTCGACGCGGTCTCCGCACGCGGCGAGTACACCGGTGGTGTCATCGCACCCGGCATCGAGATCTCCGTGGACGCGCTCGGTATGCGCGGCGCGCAGCTCCGCAAGATCGAACTGGCCCGGCCGCGCAGTGTGATCGGCAAGAACACAGTGGAGGCCATGCAGGCGGGCATCGTCTACGGGTTCGCCGGACAGGTCGACGGGGTGGTGCAGCGGATGGCTCGGGAGCTGGCCGACGACCCGGACGACGTAACGGTGATCGCCACCGGTGGCCTCGCGCCGATGGTGCTGGGCGAGGCATCCGTGATCGACGAGCACGAGCCGTGGCTGACGCTGGTGGGACTGCGCCTGGTGTACGAGCGGAACGTGGCGCGGCTCTAAGGTTTGCGCCGTCGGCTCACAGGCGTGGGCCGCTGGTTTTCGGCGGCGTGTGGGTGGCGTGTTCGGGCGGCGTGTGTGGTGGCTTTTTATGTCGTACACGCCGAAATGTCTGCGGTAAGACAAATTTGTCGGATTAGCCCCTATCGTCACACCATGCCCACGCCATACGGATCCCGCGGCGGCATGGCGTTCGGCGCAGGAGAGCTGCGTGTGCTCCGTCGCGCCCTCGCCCTTGCCCTCCATCCCAGTTCCGCCACCGTGCAGGACGTCCAGGACTGTCATCGTCTCGCCGAGTCCGTCGACGACGCGGCTCGTGAGAGCGCCCGGTTCCGTGCCTTTCTGCTGGCCGATCTCGCCCGCTACCGCACCGCGCTGCCCGGCACCGCGAGCGGATATCTGGAACTCCTGAGTGATGCTCTGGACGCCGAGTACGAGCCGGGCGCCGACGACTTCGCGGCGCTGTGCGCCCTGCGCGGCACCCCCGCCGCGGCGGCCCTGCTCGACCGGTGTCGGGCCGCCGGGGGAGAGCACGCCCAGAGCGGTTCCGCCGGCCGCGCGCCCCTCCCGGCGGCCCGCACCGAGCACGCGCCCGGCTCGCCGGCCGTGCCCCGCACCGGACCGCCGGCGCCGCCCCCTGCCGCCCCTGCCGTCCCGGCCCGGCGCCGGCTGCTGGCGCTGCCGGGCGGGCTGGCGGCCGACGCGCCAACGGCGCCCGGTGTGCACGGTGGTGCCGAGGCGGCCCTGCCTGGCGCGCCGTACGGGCGTCCTGGACCGTCCGCCGTGCCCGCAACGCCACCCAGGGCGCTCGGATGGCCCGGGCAGGCCGCGTCTAGCGTGCTGAGCGGTCCGGCCGGGCCGCGCGAGGCATCCGCCGGTGCGCGGGCCGAGTCCGGAGCCGAGTCCAAGCCCGAGCCCGCCGCGGCGCCGGAACCCGAGCGCACCCCCGAGTCCGAGCCCCCGCCGAAACCGGCGCCCGAACCCAAGCCCGAACCCCGTCGCCCCGCCGGGCCGGCCGCGCCGGGCCGTCCGATGCCGACCCCGGCCGAGGTGTTCCCGCCCAAGCGCCGGCCCGCACCGCCTCCCTCGGGCGCCGCCCCCGGCTACCGCGCGACGATGCCCCCGGGGAGGTGCCCCGAGGAGCTGGCGGCGGGGTAGCTACTCTGGACGCATGGACTATGTCTCTGCGCTCGTGCCCCCGGTGGTGATGGCCGCGCTCTTCATCGGCGTGATCGTGACGATGGTGAAAAGCCAGGGTGGGGCCAACAAGGCCAAGGAGGACGCGGCCGTGGACGCCGCCATCACCCGCCGTGAGAGCGGCGAATCCCAGGCCTGAGCCGGGACCGCCCCTCTCGTCTCCTCCCCTCCCCTCTCCTCCCGCCCCGCCACGCCGCCTAAAGCGGCGCTCCGCCGGGCTCGCAGGCCTGCCCCGGGCCGCCCGCGCCGGCGGCCCGCCCCGCACTGACGGCCCGCCTCTCACGGGCGGTCTGCCCACGGCCGCCCGTCGCCGGTGTATCCCGCCCCGGTGGCCCGTCGCGGCCGACCGGTGAACCGGCGACACCGACACCCGGTCCCGTCCCGCCCTGTCATCGAACAACACCCGATTCGAGTGATCTCTGCATCGAGTGTCCTATTTATTATTGTTTGTCGAATCAAGCCACGTTCGCTACGCTCTCGGCAACTTCTCCGACTATTGTTCAGTTGTGCCTCGCCCCTTGGGAGATCTCGAAGACGCGGTCATGACACGGGTCTGGAAGTGGAACCGCCCCGTGACCGTTCGAGAAGTCCTGGAAGACCTTCAGCAGGAACGCTCCATCGCGTACACCACGGTGATGACTGTTCTGGACAACCTTCACCAGAAGGGATGGGTGCGCCGAGAAGCGGAAGGTCGCGCCTATCGATATGAGGCAGTCTCCACACGTGCGGCGTACGCAGCCGCTCTGATGAACGCAGCGTGGTCCCGCAGCGACAACCCGGCGGCTGCTCTCGTTGCCTTCTTCGGCATGATGTCGCCCCAGCAGCGGGAAGCCCTGCGTGATGCGATGCGCATCGTCCAAGGGCCTGAGAGCCCGGCCCCTGGCGAGAACGCCGAACGGCCCGCGAACGCGGAACAGTCAGAACAGTTGCAACCTCCCAAGAAGGCCGAGAACCCCGAGAACCGCGAAGAGTCCGAGAACGGCGAAGAGTCCGAGAACGCCGAACACGCTGAGAACGCGCCGTCTTCCGGGAACGAGACCCCCCAGAACCCCGACGCCAAGCCCACGGACTCCGGGCGATAGCGTCCCGGCATGCCAGCAGAGCCCGAAGTCACCGCAAAAGCCCTCACTGTCCGACGGGCCAGGACGAGCGATGTCGCGCAACTGCGCGGTCTGCTCGACGTGTACGTCCGCAAGAGCATCCTCCTCGACAAAGCGATGGTGACGCTTTACGAGGACATCCAGGAGTTCTGGGTGGCCGAACGCGACGACAACGCGCAGGTCGTGGGCTGCGGTGCGCTCCATGTGATGTGGGAAGACCTCGCGGAAGTACGCACACTCGCGGTGAACCCTGCGCTCAAGGGTTCGGGTGTCGGACACCATCTCCTGGAGAAGTTGCTGCAGACCGCTCGCTGGCTCGGTGTTCGGCGCGTATTCTGCCTGACCTTCGAAGTCGACTTCTTCGCGAAGCACGGGTTCGTGGAGATCGGTGAGACGCCTGTCGACACCGATGTCTACGGTGAGCTGCTGCGTTCCTATGACGAGGGCGTAGCTGAGTTCCTCGGTCTCGAACGGGTGAAACCGAACACCTTGGGCAACAGCCGGATGCTTCTGCATCTGTGATCGCCGACGGTATTCCCGCCGTCACTCTGCCCGGGTGCCCTATGTCCGAAACGCGCACGTTTCCAGGCTTCTTGGGGTCGTCGGACTCTGCCAGGGGTTTGTGTTTTTCCGGGAAAAGCGGTTTGCTTTCCGACGTACTGCAGTACTGCATATAACAAGGGGACGGCGAAACAGCGGCCGAAGCCGCGGGACACCGGCCCGCAGGTTATCGATGAAAGGAAATAGCGGTGGCACAGAAGGTTCAGGTCCTTCTTGTCGACGACCTCGATGGCGTCGAAGCGGATGAGACTGTCACGTTCGCACTGGATGGCAAGACCTACGAGATCGACCTCACCACGTCGAATGCGGACAAGCTCCGTGATCTGCTGGAGCCTTACCTGAAGGGGGGCCGCCGTACCGGAGGCCGCGCCTCGGGTGGCCGCGGAAAGGCACGTGCCGCAGCCGGCAGCAGCCAGGACACCGCGCAGATCCGCGCGTGGGCGAAGGAGAACGGCTACGAGGTGAACGACCGGGGCCGCGTCCCGGCGAACATCCGCCAGGCTTACGAGGACGCCCACCGCTGACCAGCGGCGTTCCGCACCGCAGCCGGAACCGGTGGCACCAGATGGTCGCCGTGTTCGCGAGCCGAACGAAATCGAGTGTCCGGGCCGATGCGGTCCGTCCGCCGACGGGGGCGCTCACGCCGTACGAGAGTGCGGTGGGAGACGCAGCCCGGGGGAGCGTCGGCTCGACCTCGCAGCCGGGCTCGGGGGGTCGCAGTCATGCGAGCGGCCCCCTGCGAGCCAGCCCCCCGGGAGCGGCCCCTCCCGGGCCCCGGCCCAGCGCACCACCAGCCGCCGCCCGCAGTTCGCCGCCGGGCCCGGCCCGTCGCCGGGCGCACACACCGCCCGCAGCCGTAGAGCACCGCGCGACCAGACACCGCGGAAAGCTCCGGCGCGACGAAGCCGCCCCCGGCCGCAGCCGCCGTGAAGCCGCACTCGATACGCAGCCAACACAGCCGCCGCAGCTCCGCAGCCACCGCAACCCCACCGCTTCCGCAGCCCCGTGGCCCCCGCGCTCGCATCCTCACCCACAGCCCCTCCGCACTCGCGTGCAGTCGCTCTCCGTGTCTACGCGTGCGCGGTGCGTATGTGAAATGGGGGCGTACAGCAGCGCAAGGCGGCGCAACGGTGTTCGCCCGTAGCGGATGGAACCAGTACGCGCGGCATGGACTGTCAGTAGCTGCGGGTAAGACATCCCTAGTGGGGAGGGGCGACACGCAGGACGGGCACGGTTTACGTTCGCCATCGGCGTACTGAAGACGAGGCTATCTGTCTGGCCTGCGGGAACATCGTCTCCCACCATCAGGTTGGAGGAGTTGTCAGAACTTCGGCAGCTGGTTTCCCCGCTTGGGTGGGGGTCATCAGGACAGAAGTCGGCAGTTGGAATGAGCGGTCCCCGCTTGCGGGACTAAGCTGCGGAAGGACAGGGAGGGGAGCGTCCCCTTACTGCCTGACCGCTCTGAGGAGCGATTAACGATGTTCGAGAGGTTCACCGACCGCGCGCGGCGGGTTGTCGTCCTGGCTCAGGAAGAAGCCCGGATGCTCAACCACAACTACATCGGCACCGAGCACATCCTCCTGGGCCTGATCCATGAGGGTGAGGGTGTCGCCGCTAAGGCCCTGGAGAGCCTCGGGATTTCGCTTGAGGCTGTCCGCCAGCAGGTGGAGGAGATCATCGGCCAGGGCCAGCAGGCCCCCTCCGGCCACATCCCCTTCACCCCCCGTGCCAAGAAGGTCCTGGAGCTGTCGCTCCGCGAGGCCCTCCAGCTGGGCCACAACTACATCGGCACGGAGCACATCCTGCTCGGCCTGATCCGCGAGGGCGAGGGCGTCGCCGCCCAGGTCCTGGTCAAGCTGGGCGCCGACCTCAACCGGGTGCGGCAGCAGGTCATCCAGCTGCTCTCCGGTTACCAGGGCAAGGAGACCGCCACCGCCGGCGGTCCCGCCGAGGGCACCCCCTCCACCTCCCTGGTCCTCGACCAGTTCGGCCGCAACCTCACCCAGGCCGCCCGCGAGTCCAAGCTCGACCCGGTCATCGGGCGCGAGAAGGAGATCGAGCGGGTCATGCAGGTGCTGTCCCGCCGCACCAAGAACAACCCGGTGCTCATCGGCGAGCCCGGCGTCGGCAAGACCGCCGTCGTCGAGGGCCTGGCCCAGGCCATCGTCAAGGGCGAGGTGCCCGAGACCCTCAAGGACAAGCACCTCTACACCCTCGACCTCGGCGCGCTGGTCGCCGGCTCCCGCTACCGCGGTGACTTCGAGGAGCGCCTGAAGAAGGTCCTCAAGGAGATCCGCACCCGCGGCGACATCATCCTGTTCATCGACGAGCTGCACACCCTGGTCGGCGCGGGCGCCGCCGAAGGCGCGATCGACGCGGCGAGCATCCTCAAGCCGATGCTGGCCCGCGGCGAGCTGCAGACCATCGGTGCCACCACGCTCGACGAGTACCGCAAGCACCTGGAGAAGGACGCCGCGCTGGAGCGCCGCTTCCAGCCCATCCAGGTCGCCGAGCCGTCGCTGCCGCACACCATCGAGATCCTCAAGGGCCTGCGCGACCGCTACGAGGCGCACCACCGCGTCTCCATCACGGACGAGGCCCTGGTCCAGGCCGCCACGCTGGCCGACCGGTACATCTCGGACCGCTTCCTGCCGGACAAGGCGATCGACCTGATCGACGAGGCCGGCTCCCGGATGCGCATCCGCCGGATGACCGCGCCGCCGGACCTGCGCGAGTTCGACGAGAAGATCGCCGATGTCCGCCGCGACAAGGAGTCCGCGATCGACTCGCAGGACTTCGAGAAGGCCGCCTCGCCTGCGCGACAAGGAGAAGCAGCTCCTCGCCGCGAAGGCCAAGCGGGAGAAGGAGTGGAAGGCCGGCGACATGGACGTCGTCGCCGAGGTCGACGGCGAGCTGATCGCCGAGGTCCTCGCCACCGCCACCGGCATCCCGGTCTTCAAGCTCACCGAGGAGGAGTCCTCGCCGCCTGCTGCGGATGGAGGACGAGCTCCACAAGCGCGTCATCGGCCAGAAGGACGCCATCAAGGCGCTCTCCCAGGCGATCCGGCGTACCCGTGCGGGCCTGAAGGACCCCAAGCGCCCCGGTGGCTCGTTCATCTTCGCCGGTCCGTCCGGTGTCGGTAAGACGGAGCTGTCCAAGACGCTCGCCGAGTTCCTCTTCGGCGACGAGGACGCGCTGATCTCCCTCGACATGTCGGAGTTCAGCGAGAAGCACACCGTCTCGCGTCTGTTCGGTTCGCCTCCCGGCTACGTCGGCTACGAAGAGGGCGGCCAGCTCACCGAGAAGGTGCGCCGCAAGCCGTTCTCCGTGGTCCTCTTCGACGAGGTCGAGAAGGCCCACCCGGACATCTTCAACTCGCTGCTGCAGATCCTGGAGGACGGTCGCCTGACCGACTCCCAGGGCCGGGTCGTCGACTTCAAGAACACGGTCATCATCATGACCACGAACCTCGGCACCCGGCGACATCTCCAAGGGCTTCAACCTGGGCTTCGCCGCCCAGGGCGACACGAAGACCAACTACGAGCGCATGAAGGCCAAGGTCAACGACGAGCTGAAGCAGCACTTCCGCCCGGAGTTCCTCAACCGTGTCGACGACACGGTCGTCTTCCACCAGCTCACCGAGGAAGACATCATCCAGATCGTCGACCTCATGATCGCCAAGGTGGACGAGCGCGCTGAAGGACCGCGACATGGGCATCGAGCTCAGCCCGACGGCCAAGTCGCTGCTCGCCAAGAAGGGCTACGACCCGGTGATGGGCGCCCGGCCGCTGCGCCGCACCATCCAGCGCGAGATCGAGGACCTGCTCTCCGAGAAGATCCTCTTCGGCGAGCTGCGCCCCGGTCACATCGTGGTCGTCGACACGGAGGGCGAGGGCGACGCGAAGACCTTCACTTTCCGCGGCGAGGAGAAGTCGGCCCTGCCGGATGCCGTGCCCATGGAGAAGGCGGCCGGCGGAGCCGGACCGAACCTGAGCAAGGAGGCGTAGGCCTTCGCGCATGCGGTGCGCATGGCTGTAGCCAGATAGGAGGGGCTGCCCCGGACCTGAACACGGTCCGGGGCAGCCCCTTTTCGCGTCCATCCGTGCTCAGTACGTCAGTTCACGATGCCGTACCTTTCGCCGCCCACGACGTCGATCGCGGGATGGACGGGAATCCGGGCCTTGACCTGCAGATCGGGCAGGGCATTCAGCGGGCGCAGGTCGAGGCGGCGCGGGAGCTCGGGACGCAGGTCCAAGGCCAGGGACGTGAGGGCCGGGAAGACCTCGGGGAGCATGGGCAAGTGGGTCCAGTCCTTGACACCTTGCAGGACGAGCGACGTCAGATGAGGAACGGCGGGCTGGTTGAGGAGCGCGGAGAGCGTGGGCATGATCGTCGTGGCGGAGCTGATCCGGGGTGCGCCGCGCAGATGGGCAAGGAGCTGCGCTGCCGGGGTGAGCGGGGAGAGCACAGCAAGATCGGTAAGGGACTCCCAGCGGTCCAGGCCGACCAGATCAAGCTCTCGGCGCGTATGCAACCTCAGCTGCTGGACACCGGAGTGCGCGGCCAGGTCCCTGACCCGCTCAACGGCGAGATCGTAGAGCCGCAGACGGCGCAGACCCGGGATGTCGCCCAGCGGCGCCAGAGCCGCGTTCGGCAGGCACCGGGCGTCCAGCAGGAGCGAGTCAAGAGCGGTCGACGCGACGGCGGACACATCGCGCAGTTCCGGGCAGTCGTCTATGCGGAGCCAGTCCAAGGGCCCCTTGGGACGAGTGCTGTTCCGCCGCTGCCAGTCGTGCAGAAACGCGAGGTTCGTGAGGGCGCCGTTCTTTTGCACGGAAACACGGCGGCAGGACGTCACGGCCCGCCCGAGGACCGTGCTGGAGAGATCACCCTCGAAGTCGATGGAGTGGGGGCGTGGCAACCGGTACAGCTGTGCGCACTGTTGGGCGGAGGTCACCAGCAAGGTCTCCCGGCTCAGGTCGACCATGCACAAGATCTCCCGCGCGTACTCTTCGGTAGGGAAGTTCTTCCAGGACAACGCGAGGCTCTCCCGCACGTAGTCCGGTGCGTCCTTGGCGAGTCGGCGTGCGTAGGGGATGGCATCGGCGCCGCCGATGCCACAGAGCACATTCGTGATGCGATTTGTCTGGGCGTCGTCGAGCTTCTGCGGCGGCGGCAGCAGAGGCAGCACATAGGGCCCCAGGTTGATCAGGCGCAGCACGCCCTTGGAGTCGGACGGCGGCACCAGAGTCCGCACTCGTTGCCGTAGCCGCTCCGCCACCTCCTGCTCCAGCCACGAGGCATGTTCCGAACACCGCGCCGCAAGGACGTACAGGCCGGTCCGGAACTCAGCGGAGGTCCCGGCTCCGTCGGCCCGGTCCAGCAGCCCCACCAGCAGCTCGTGGATCTCCCGGCGCCCGCAGTGCCCCGCAGCCAGCAGCACCACATCCCGCCACTGCGCCTCCGCCGCGTTGCGCACCAGCTCGCCCAGGTATCCGCCCTCCACGAACTCCTTCGCGGCCAGGAAATCCTGGAAGGTGCGGTGGATGAACTGGAAGGAGTCGTCGGCGCGTTCCTGGAGCAGGCCGGAGCGGTTGCGGAGGTGGGTGAGGATGTCCTCCGCAGAGCCCTGCTCCCGCACCCGGGCCATGCCCGACAGGGCCGACTCCAGCTGCGGGGCGGCCTGTTCACGGGTCAGTTCCAACTGCCCGCAGCGCACCAGCCAGACCGCGAACCGCTGGAGTATCTGGTGGTGCTCCTCGACGGACATGTCGATGCCGTCCGGGGTGCCGACCCTGCGGCGTACGTCGCGGTTGCCGAGCAGCATCTCCAGGGCCGACTGGTAGAGCCGGAAGCGTGTCTCCGGCAGGAAGCCCTGGCGTTTGCGGTGCAGGGCGCAGATCACCGCGCACAGCAGCGGGGTGCGGGCCAGATCGCGCAGGGTGTGATTGAGCTGGAACTGGCGGAGGAGATCACGTTCCAGCTCGTGGATGTGGTCGATGTCGTCGCCGTCCTGCCGGGCGGCCCGGTGCCAGGAGGCGACGAAGGTCTGGATGTCGTCGTCGCGCATCGGGAGCAGCCGCAGCTCCTCGAAGCCCTCCGTGGCCAGCCAGTCCGGTTCCACGGCCAGCGGCCGCACCGTCGCCACACAGCGCGTCTCCGGGAAGCGCCGCAGCAGCGCCGCCAGCCACTGCTGGGCCTCCTCACGGTCCGCCCCCGGTACCTCGTCCAGGCCGTCCACCAGCAGTAACGCTCGCCCGGCGCGCAGCACCCGAGTGGCCCAGCCGCCGGGGGCGGAGTCGATCATCAGGCGGGCCGTGCGCGGCAGCCCGGCGGGAGTGGGGAAGGCGCCGTCCTGGGCGCGTACGGTGCGCAGCGGTACGACAAAGGGCACCAGGCCGTTCAGCTCGGCCAGCCGCGGCCCCAGCGTGCCCATCGCGACATGTGCGGCCAGCCACCACACCAGGGTGGTCTTGCCCGCGCCCGCGTCGCCGCGCAGCAGGACGCGCGGCCGGGTGGACAGCAGGGCGTCGATGCGCTGCGGAGCTTGGCCGGCGGGTTTGGGAGAGGTTGAACGGGCGCCGCTCGCGAAGTCCTCCACCAGGCCGTGTTGCGCGCCGGCGGCGGTGTACGCGGCGCCGGTCATCCGCCGCGTCTGCGACGCCTCCGCCTCCAGGCTGAGATACGCGATGTCGAGGTCCCACTCGCTCTCGCGCCGGTTCAGATCGTCGAGACCGAACACCTTCGTCCTGCGGTACGCCGACTCGACGGCGGCAGCGTACTCGGCCTCGTACGAGGTGTCCGCGGTGATGTGCTCGGTGATCGGCTCGCTGCCGGGCAGGTCGTACGGGAGGTCGCGGAGGTCCACGACGGCGGTGCCCTCGGCGCGCAGCTGGAAGCGGGCGCGCGGGATGTGCGTGACGATGCCGAGCAGCACCTCGCCCGCGAAGACGGGCGCTCCGGAGAGTCCGGCGAGGAGGGTTTTGCCGGGCCCGGTGGACGAGGTCCCGAAAGGGCCCTGGAGCCTGGGGCGAACCTCTCGTATGTCCGCGGGCGGCTCGGCGGGCAGCTGGTCGAAGGCGAAGGTCAGGCCCGTGCCGGGGCGGCCGGCGACGGGCAGGACGGTACCGGTGAACTGGTCACAGGCCACTCGCCGGGCCCGCCGCTGGACCTCGGGGTACCCGATGATCTGGCAGTCGGGCAGCGGCTGGTGGGTGTCGAGCCGGCCGGTGCGTACGTGGGTGGTGAACGGCAGATCCGCCGCCGCGTAGAGGACGGCGGCGTCTTGTTCGTGGTCGATCCAGGCGAGCGAGCAGGTCACGGGGCCCGTGTCGGGATGTACGACGGTGACGTCGGGGCGGCGCGGGGCCGGGGCGTCCACCGGGTGCGTGACGACCAGGTCCGCGCGGGGTGCGGGCCCGCCGTCATGTTGTGCGGCGAGGGCGGCTTCATAGGGAATGACCGCATAACGCTCCTGCGGAGACGTACGGTCACCGTCGCGTCCTGTGCCGACGCGCTCCTGGCCGGTATCCGGCGGCTCCTCGATCACATGCGCGCAGGTCAGCACCAACCGCCGGTTGAGAATGACCCCGCTGCCCTGCCGGCGGCCCTGGACGACGACGGCCCGCATCGCCGCGTTCCGCGCACGATTCATCGCGTACCGAAATGGGACGTGTCACCCGGGTCCGCGTTGCCGACCTGCCAGGGGTCGCCGGTTCCGGTGGCGTGCGGGGTGAGGGTGAAGGCGACGCGGTGGGTGCGGGTGGTGGCCGGGTGCCGTCGCCGCCGGCCTCGACCACCAGGGCCTTGATCTTGGCGCCGCCCTTGGCCTCCCTGCGGAATTCGAGAGTGAACTCCATGTCGATGGCACCCACCTCGAAGGCCAGCGGGCTACCGGTGGCGCGCGTGGCGGCGTCGATGAGCTGATCGCGCACGGAGGCGATGGCGTCGGCGAGCGCGATCCCGTCCAGGTCGCTTGCCACCGGGTCATTCGCGGCTCGGTCCGCGGCGGTCTTCGGGCCGGGCCAGGCCCCGTCGAGTTCGGTGCCGCCGGCCATGGTGTCCCCCCGGTGCTGCCCGCTTGCCCGTTGCCGCTGTCCGCGTCTGCTCCGGCCCCGCCCCGCCGCGCGGGATCGCCCGGCGCTTGTGGCGGCGTCGCCGAATCGATCCTAGGGGGCGGTCCCGCGGCGTACGGAGGTTTCCGGATGGCCTGGACGGCGTGGCCCGGGTCACATATAGCGGTATTTCGCGGCGTAGCCCCCGTCACATTTATCGCCATTGACCAGGCCGCTTCCGGTGACTTGGCGCACAGCCGTTTGGGCCCTTACTACGCCAGATAGTGGGGCCGGATGGATGGTGCGGGAAACGGATGTCGGGGCCTGCCCGCCGGACTGCCGCGGAGGCCGCCGAAGCCCGCCGACAACTGCCTGCTATACAGGCAAATGTCCGCATTCAGCATGTTTGGATCGCTCTCGTCCATGTATCGAATGAATGGAGAGAGCTGAATTTCCGCGGCGCGTGATACGGCCTCTCTTAGTAGCACGGCCCTTTGACGCGGGGGGTGGGGTCCGGGTTACCAAGGTGATGTCAGCCCGGCTAGTACGTCGATAAGCGAAATGCGTACCGGGTCCGAATATGTACGGAGGTTCCGAATGCTGAAGCGCACCCTCTCCCCCCGTTCCGCCGCCGCCCGTCTCGGTACTCGTGCGGCCGTCGTCGCTGCCGGTCTGGGCGCCACGGCGGCGCTGGGTGCCGGGTTCGCATCCGCTGCGGACGGTCCCGTGCACGCCGCGCCTGCCGCGCACACCGCCTCCGTCCAGGTCCATGCCGCCACGCACGGCAAGACGGTCGCGAGCCACAAGGCGGCCGGCGAGAAGAAGAAGGGGCGGGCCGGTGGCCATGCCACAGCCCATAAGAAGGCTGCTGCGCACAAGGCGATCACCTGGGTGAAGCCGGTCCACCACTACGAGCTGACCGCCACCTTCGACCAGGGCGGCAGCCACTGGATGCACAAGCACTCCGGCCAGGACTTTGCCGTGCCGGTCGGCACCCCGGTGAGCGCCGCGCACAGCGGTGTCATCGTCAAGGCCGGTCCGAACGGCGGCGGTGACGGTCCCGCGTACGGCAACGCGATCGTGATCAGCCACGGCAACGGCACGTACTCGCAGTACGCGCACCTGTCGCAGATCGACGTGCACATCGGTGAGCACGTGAAGGCGGGCGAGCACATCGCGCTCTCCGGCAACACCGGCAACACCACCGGGCCGCACCTGCACTTCGAGATCCGCTCCACCCCGAACTACGGTTCCGCGGTGAACCCCGTCACCTTCCTCGACCACCACGGTCTGCACGTGTGACAGGCGGGTGACGGGCGGCGGGATGCCGCACCGTGACCACGCTGGATCGTGAGCGCGCACGGCGGCCGGTGGCCGGGACTCTCCTCCTTGCGGGGCAGGCCCGGCTCACCGGCCGCCGTGCGCCTGTGTCACCAGTTCCATGGCGACCTCCAGGACGGCCTTGCGCTTGTCCTCGGGGTCGCCTTCGGCGTCCTTGAGCGCGAACGTGCCCGCCTGCATGGTGAAGATCGCGCTGACGCAGCGCACCTGGTCGGTGAGGCCGGCGTCCGGCTCCTTCATCAGGTTGTACAAGGAGAGCATCCGGTGCTTGAACGTCTCGCCGGTGCTCAGCTCGCGCACCGTCGCCTGGTTGTCCTGCATAAAGCGCAGGATGGGGGCGGCGGTGGCCAGGGCCTCGCTGTACCGGCGCAGCACTTCGATCTTGGTGTCCAGCGTGTGCGGCTGCTGGGTGCCCCACTCGATCAGCTCGGTCATGGGCCGGGTGACGTCCTCGAAGATGCTGACGAGGATGTCCTCCTTGGTCTTGAAGTGGTAGTACAGAGCCGCCTTGGTGACGTCGAGGTGCTCGGCGATCTCGCGCAGCGAGGTCTTCTCGTAGCCCTGTGCGGTGAAGAGTTCGAGGGCCACGTCCTGGATGCGCTGGCGGGTGTTCCCGCGCCGCTGCTGCTGTTTGGTGGCTCCCATCGTGGCGACTCCTCATTCTCGCCAGGAACTTACTTGACGCCCGGCTAGTTTACAGACTACCTTGACTCGCATCGATAACTAGCCGGGCGGCAAGTAAGGTGATGCGTAAGGCCGCCCCGCTCTCCTCTTTCGTTCGTGTTGATTTCTCCTTGATCCAACGGGGTGGTGTGCATGGCACAGGTTCAGCAGGCGGATGATGCCGTACCGAAGGATGGTGGCAAAGAGCCGCGCAGTGTGCGAGTCGTACTGCTGGCGCTGATGCTCGCGATGCTGCTCGCGATGCTGGACAACATGATCGTGGGCACCGCGATGCCAACGATCGTAGGGGAGCTCGGCGGTCTCGATCACCTCTCCTGGGTCGTCTCCGGATATACCCTCGCCACCGCCGCCTCCACCCCGATCTGGGGAAAGGTCGGCGATATGTATGGACGCAAGGGCAGCTTCCTGACGTCCATCGTGATCTTCCTCATCGGCTCCGCGCTGAGCGGCATGTCGCAGGACATGGGCCAGCTCATCGGATTCCGTGCGATCCAGGGCCTCGGCGCGGGCGGGCTGATCGTCGGCGTGATGGCGATCATCGGTGATCTGATCCCACCGCGGGACCGCGGTAAGTACATGGGCATGATGTCCGGCGTGATGGCCGTGGCCATGATCGGCGGTCCGCTGGTCGGCGGCGCCATCACCGACCACCTCGGCTGGCGCTGGTCCTTCTACATCAACCTGCCGCTCGGTGTTCTCGCTCTGATCGCCGTCACCGCCGTACTGCACCTGCCGAAGAAGCACGCCGAGGGCCGGATCGACTACCTCGGCGCCGCGCTGCTGACCGTCGGCATCACCGCGATCGTGCTGGTCACCACCTGGGGCGGCAGCGAGTACGCCTGGGACTCGGCCGTCATCATGGAGCTCATCGGCATCGGCGTCGCCGCGCTGACCGGTTTCGTCTTCGTGCAGGCCAAAGCGGCCGAACCCGTCATGCCGTTGCATATCTTCCGCAGCCGCAACTTCACGCTGACGTCGGTGATCGCCTTCATCACCGGTTTCGTGATGTTCGGCGCGACGCTCTTCCTGCCGCTCTACCAGCAGTCCGTGCAGGGCGCCTCCGCCACCAACTCGGGACTTCTGCTGCTGCCCATGCTGCTGGCGATGCTGGTCGTCTCGCTGCTCTCGGGCCGCTTCACCACCAACACCGGCAAGTACAAGATCTTCCCTGTGGCCGGTACGGCGCTGATGATCGTCGGACTGCTGCTGTTGGCGCAGCTGGACACCGGAACCTCGCGTCTGGTGTCCGGTCTGGACATGGCGGTGCTGGGCGCGGGCATGGGCTGCCTGATGCAGATCACCATGCTGGTCGCGCAGAACAGCGTGGACCTGAAGGACATCGGCGTCGCTTCGTCGTCGGCCACCCTGTTCCGCACGCTCGGCTCCTCCTTCGGCGTCGCGATCATGGGCGCGCTCTTCAACAGCCAGGTGAAGAACGAGATGGCCCAGCGCGCCGGAGTCCTCGGCAGCAAGATCGCCGAGAAGTCGACGCAGCTGAACGCGGACAGCCTCGCCAAGTTGCCCAAGGTGGTCCGCCACGCCTACCAGCACGCGGTGACGGCGGGGGTGGACGCGGCGTTCCTGCTGGGTGCGGTGGTGGCCGTACTGGCACTGCTGGGCGCACTCTTCGTCAAGGAGACGCCGCTGCGGGGCATGGCGCCGGTCGCCGAGGCCTCCGACGCGCCCGCGCCCGTCGAGCTCGCCGAGCCGGCCGAGTGCAGGGACGGGTACACGGACACAGACGGGGGCACGGACAGGGACGGGGCCGGGACACCGTTCAAGGCGATGCCACGCCGGTCGCCCAGCCCGTCTGACACAACGGCTGCGGGACCCGTACAAGCGGCTGTCCCGCCGCGATGAGCCCCCGGCACGCGCGCTGCGTGCCGGGGGCTCATCGGCGTGCGGGCGTGCGGCGCGGGCTGCCGTTACGCGCCGCCCGGCTGCTTCGGCATCTGGAGCATCGGATAGCTGCCGGTGTCCGTCGGCGCGTGCTCCGGGAGCCACAGCACCGCCATCGCGCCCTCGGCCGGCGCGTCGTTCAAGGCGCCCTGGGCGCGAATGTTCCAAAACGTCAGCCGGGCACCGAGAACCCGGGCCTGACCTGCGGCGATCGTCAATCCCAGACCGTGTCCGACGCCCGCCCGGTCGGCGCTGCCGGTGCGGAAGCGGCTCGGCCCCTCGGCGAGCAGATCCTCCGGGAAACCGTCCCCGTGGTCCCGCACCCGGATCACCCGTCCCTCGACGGTCACCTCGATCGGCGGCCTGCCGTGCTTGGCCGCGTTCGCCAGCAGGTTGCCGACGATGCGTTCGAGGCGGCGCGGGTCGGTGGTGGCCTCCGACTCGTGCGGCACCTGCACCCGCACATCCTGGTTGAGCAGCGCGACCCGGCGGGCGACGAACTCGCCGAGCATGATGTCCTGCAGCTCGGCCCGCTCCGTGGCACTGTCCAGGCGGGCCACCTCCAGGACGTCCTCCACCAGGGTGCGCAGCGCCTGCGCCCGGTCCTTGACCAGCTCGCTCGGCCGCCCCGGCGGCAGCAGCTCCGCCGCCGTCAGCAGCCCAGTCACCGGGGTGCGCAGCTCGTGCGCAATGTCCGCGGTCACGCGGCGCTCGGCCTCAAGGCGCTGCCGCAGCGTGTCCGCCATGGCGTCGACGGCCAGCGCGAGATCGTCGGTCTCGTCGCGCACCACCCCGCCCAGCGCCTGCCGCACCCGTACGTCCGTCCGGCCCTGCGCCACTTCACCGGCCGCCGCTGCCGCCTTGCGCAGCCGCCGCGACATCGGCCCGCCGACCAGCACACCAAGACCGCAGCCGCCGACGACCACCGCGATCGAGCCGATGATCAGCGCCTGATCGAGGTCCTGCATCACCCGGGTACTGCCGTCGGTGAACTTCGTGTGCAGCGACAGCACGTGCCCGTCCTTCAGCGGCATCGCGGCCCACACGTCCGGCTCGCCGCCGTTCGACGGGTGGTCAGAGACGTAGGTGGCCCGCCGGCCCTGCGCGGTCTTGTGCCGCAGCTGGGACGGCAGCTTCGGATCGTCGACCGCCGTCCCGAACTGGAGCCGTCCCGTCGCCTCGTAGATCCGTTCCGCGAACTGGAGCCGTTCGTCCTGCACATCGCGCGAACTGTCCAGCATCGACACCATGGCCGCGTTGTGCACCACCAGACTCAGCGCCAGTGCGATCAACGCTCCCACCAGCGCGATCGCCCCGCTGAGTTTCCACCTCAGGCCGGTCCGCAGCCGACGTGGGCCGGGCGTGCGGGAGCGGCGGCCACCGCCCGCGGGCGTACGAGGAAGAGGACCGAGGCCCGTTGGACCTGCCGGGGCCAGCTCGCCGCCCGGCATCGCGGCGGCGTTCGAAAGGCGCGGTGTCCGCATGGGCGGATCAGGCCTTCAGCTTGTAGCCGAAGCCGCGGACCGTCTCGATCCGGTCCTGGCCTATCTTCGTGCGCAGCCGCTGCACATGGACGTCGACGACGCGGGTGTCGCCGCCCCAGCCGTAGTCCCAGACCCGCTGCAGCAGCTTGTCGCGGGAGAGCACGGTACCGGGGGAGAGGGAGAACTCCAGCAGCAGCCGCATCTCGGTCGGCGTCAGCGCGATCTGCTGCCCGCCGCGGCGCACTTCCATCCCCTCGGTGTCGATCCACAGGTCGCCGAATCGGAGCACGCCCCGGTGGCCCGCTGAGGTGGCGGTCACCCGGTCGGGGACTCCGGCACCGGTGTGCTCGACGGGACCGGCCTGCCCGCCGCGACCGGGACGGCCGCTGTGCCCGGCGGGTGCGCCGTGCGCGCTGGGGCCGCCGAAGGTGCCGGGGCCGACGAAAACGCTGGGCGGCCCGCCGGGCGTGCCGTTTCCGCCGAGCGTGCCGTGCCCGCCGGGCGCGGGATCACTGGGCGGCGGCGGCATCGCGCCGAATCCCGCGGCGGCCCCCGCCCCGCTGGCGTGCCCGAAGCGCCGCAGCACCGCGCGGATGCGCGCGACCAGCACCGCCCCGTCGAACGGCTTCGTCACGTAGTCGTCGGCCCCCGCCTCAAGGCCGAGGACGACGTCGATCGAGTCGGCGCGCGCCGAGAGCATGATCACTGGGATGGTGGACTCGTCGCGGATGCGGCGGCACAGGCTCACCCCGTCGAGCCCCGGCACCATCACGTCCAGCAGGGCGATGTCCGGGCGGTGCGCGCGGAACGCCGCAAGGCCCGAGAGCCCGTCGGGCATGGCCGTGACCACGAAGCCGTCACGTTCCAGGGCCAGTTGGGTGGCCTCCCGGATGACGTCGTCGTCCTCGACGAAGAGGACGTGGGTGTGCTCTGCCGTCCGCCCCATGCGAATCCGCCGCTCCCTCTTGGCGTTGTGCCGTGTGCCGTCGGCCTGCCGTTGTACTGCTTGCCGTCTGCCGCGGTGTGCTGGTCAGTTCTCCGAAACGGAGGGTTTGTCGCCGCCCACCGCGTTGCTGTAGTCGTTGTGTGTGCGGTCCTGCTCGGTGAAGCGGCCGTCCGACGCGGACCAGTGATAGGTGATCACGTCCTCGCTGGACGGGTACGCGAGCTGATCGCCCTTCTCGTACACCTTCTGGGTGACCACCAGGTCGCCTCGGTCGATCTCCGCGTAGACCGGCGGCTCCTCGTCCCGGAAGACGTTGTGGTACCCGCTGTCGTCTGCCCGGTACACGTATGAGCCTACGCTGAGCGAATCGCAGGTCATCACGTTGACGACGATGTCGTTCATCGCGGAGCCGGTGAGATTGCCGTACGAGACGTCGATGGGATAGCCGTTGGCCGTACAGGGTCTGAGGCCGCGTTTGACCTGCCGGCTCACCACCCGGTCGCTCAGCACGAGCTTGACGGGGTCGACGCGCTGCGCGGGCGGCGAGAGGGGCGCGGACGGGGAGGGCGAGGCGGCGGCGTGGCTGACCGGTTCGCTGTGTGCCGGGCCCTCGTCCCGGGCGCCGGTGCCGCCGGCCGAGCAGGCGGCTGTCAGCACCAGGGTGGCCGTCAGCGCGGTGGCGGCGGCCAGGGCGGTTGCGGTGCGGGGGCCCGCGGGATGGTGGGGTCGTCTGCCTATGCCGCGCACCGCTCCCGCTCCTTGTTGCCTCTGTTGGTTTCGTTACCTTCGAGCGCGCGTGCAGCGAGGGCGCGGCTCTCCAGCTCCTGGCGGAGCCGGGCGAGCGCCCTGTGCAGCGTGCTCTTGACGGTGCCGACCGTCATACCGAGGGCGGCGGCCGTCTCCTCCGTGGACATCTGCTCCCAGTGTCGCAGCATCACCACACTGCGCTGCTTGGGAGCCAGTACTTTCATGGCGTCCATCAACAGAGCGCGGTTCGCGTACTGCTCCGTGGAGTCGTCGATGCTCGACTCCGGAAGCTGCTCGGTCGGCACTTCCACCAGCTTGCGGGCGCGCCACCACTCCGTTCGCGTATTGATCATGACTCTGCGGAGGTAGGCGTCGGCAAGGCGCTTGTCCGCTATGCCGTCCCAGCGGCCGTAGGTGCGGGCGAGCGCGGTCTGCAGCAGGTCCTGTGCGTCGGCGGGGTCAGGGACCAGCCGTCGGGCGCTGCGCAGCAGGGCATCCTGCCGGGTGCGTACATAGTCCTCGAACTCAAATACTTCGCCGTGCGCCATTACAAACCCCTCCCGCTCGGACCGTTCTTGCGTCGCCTGCGCCGTGCCGGCCGGTTTCCTGTGGCCGGCCCCCGGGCCCGGACCGTGGTGTCCGAGCCGCCCCGCCGCCTGCCGTTCTGCCGTGCCGCGCCACTCCCGGTGTGCCGCTGTTGCGGCGGGTGCTGCGCTGGTCACGACGTTGAGCCAGACGCTACGGGGGTGTTGTCACGGGCGTATGGGAGGCAGCCAGCGGCAGGCGCACGGCTGTCCGTCGGTTGTGTAACAGGCTTTGTGTAACGGTCAGTTGTGTAACGGCTGGTTGTGTAACAGGCGTGGATGCGGGTGCGGCAGGGGCCGGTGGGCGCGTTGGTGAGTGCTCGCGGTGGTGTGCGGCGGCCGGGTTCCGTGCTGTTCGCGCCGGGGTTCGAGTACGGGGTCGGGGTCGGTTCAGGTGAGGGGCAGTCGGTACAGGCCATGGGGCAGCGGTTCGACCAGGCCGTCGGAGACCAGGCCGTCCAGGGCGCGGGCCCGTTGGACGGGCTCGTGCCACACCCGGTCGAGTGCGGCCTGCGGAACGGGTCCGGTGGTATCCCGCAGGACCGCCAGCAACTTGCCGCGGACCTGACGGTCGGTGCCCGCGTACGTCTGTCCGCGGCGGGCCGGTCCCTCGTGCTCGGGTTTGCCGGCGAGCTGCCAGGCGCACTGGGTGGCAATCGGGCAGCGGGCGCAGTTCTCGTTCTTGGCGGTGCAGATCAGCGCGCCGAGTTCCATGGACGCGGCGGCCCAGCGAGCCGCGGTGGTCTCGTCCGCGGGCAGCAGGGCGCGGGCCAGTTTGCGTTCGGCCGCGGTGGTGGCGTTCGGCGGGTACTGCACGCCCGTGACCGCCCGGGCCAGGACCCGGCGCACATTGGTGTCCAGCACCGCGTGCCGCTGTCCGTAGGCGAAGGAGGCCACGGCCGCCGCGGTGTACTCGCCGATGCCCGGCAGGGCGAGTAGCTGCGCGTGCTGTGCGGGTACGTCGCCGCCATGCCGTTCCGTTATGGCGACCGCGGCGCCGTGCAGGCGCAGGGCACGCCGCGGATAACCGAGGCGGCCCCAGGCGCGGACCGCCTCGCCGGGCGCCTCCGCGGCCAGGTCCGCAGGGCGCGGCCAGCGGGCCATCCACTGCTCGTAGACCGGCAGGACGCGGTTGACCGGGGTCTGCTGGAGCATGAACTCGCTGACCATCACACCCCAGGCGCCGGCCTCGGTGCGCCGCCAGGGGAGGTCGCGGGCATGCTCGTCGAACCAGGTGAGGACGGGGGGATGCAGGGCGGGGTGGGGTGATGGTGCGGGTGCGGGTGTCGGCGATTGTGCTGGTGCTGCTGTGCTGGTGCTGGTGCGGAGAGTGCGGGGGCCGTGGGGGCGGTGGGGGGTGCGGGGAGGACGGGCGGTGCGGTCGGCTCGGGGGAGACGGGAGCCGGGGCGGGGGGCGTGGACGGGGCGGGTGTGGGCTGCATGGTCGGGGTGGGAGTCGAGGTCGGGGCGTCGGGCGCGATGCGGGGGGTGTGTTGTGTGGGCGCAGTCATGACAGGAGCGATCCTCCCACGGAGGGCGGGGCGGGAGCGGTTTACGCGGCCGGGGTGTGGGCCGGGTGGCGGGGGGTGGGGTGGTGGGTTCGGCCTGGTCCGGGCTGGTACGGACCAGGCGGGGCCGGGTGCCGTGCCGGGTGCCGTGTCGGGCACGGAGCTGGTCATAAAGACGCATGGAGACGGTCATGGAGACGGGCGCCTCGATAAAGGGGGTGAGCGCCGCCGTCCTGTCGTCGAGACTGGCCAGATGCGACTCGTATCTTCTGGACATGAGCCCGAGCAGCCGTTGACCGGCGGGAACGTGAGCGCGGGTGTGGTGCGCGTCGGCGACACGGTACGGCGGCCCGCAGGACCGTGGACCCCGGCCGTGCATGCCCTGCTCGGGCATCTGCACGCGGTGGGGTTCCATGCCGCTCCGCGGCCCCTGGGCATCGACGAGCGGGGCCGCGAGGTGCTGACCTTCGCCCCGGGCGACACCGTCTGGCCCGACCGCTTCGCCCTGCTCGACCCCGCCGTCCGGCTCGCACGGGTGGCCCGGCTGATCCGCGCGTTCCACGATGCCGTCAGAGATTTCACGCCGCCCGCACACGCCCGCTGGCAGGCGCTCATACCGGTCGGCGGAGACGAGATCATCGCCCACCACGACCTGGCCCCGTGGAACCTCGTCACGGACGGCGCCGACTCCTGGGTGATCATCGACTGGGACGGCGCGGCACCCGGCACTCGCCTCGAAGACCTGGCCTACGCCGCCCACAGCTTCCTGCCGCTGTCCGCCAACCCCGCCTGGCAGCGCGTGGACGCCGCCGCCCGGCTGCGGACCTTCGCCGACGCCTACGGCCTGGACGAGCGTGAACGCCGCGCCCTGGTACCGCTGCTCGGCCGCCGTACCCGCGCCATGCACGACTTCCTGCGCGCTCAAGCCGCCCAGGACCACCAGCCGTGGACGACCCTGTGGGCCGAGGGTCACGGCGAGGTCTGGCTGAGCGACGCGCAGTACATCGAAGAGCGCGAAGAGGAGTGGCTGCGGGCGCTGTTGCGGGCCTGAGCGGCGCGCACAGCCTAAGACCGCGGGCCTGAGCGGTGCGCGCATCGGACCTGTCCGCGTCCCGCACTGGGCAAGGCGCCGCAGCCAACTGCGGGCGTCTCGCACGGAAGTCTGTCGGGAAGTCTGTACTGCCGATGGAGAAGATGTGGAAGTCGCCCCGCCGCCTGCCATGTCCTGCGCCACCCGGCCGTGGTTATGGACGCCCGAAGCGGACACATCTGACCGCATCCGGCTGTCTTCGATGGCCGCGAATGATCGAAGTCAGGCCCGTTGCACGGCAGTTCAGACCTCTTTCGGCCATGGTCGAGCCGTCCGGCCGGGGTGTCGGGTGGCGAAAGTGGCCGTAGGACAGGGAGGCCGGGGCGGAGGGCGTGCCGTTGTCTCGTATGGTTTGCGCCGTGGGATCTCTGCGCAATCCGGTCGGGCCGCTTCCCTCCTCCATCTACTGGCGACGGAGGGCCATCATGCTGTCCCTGTGTGTGGTGGTGGGACTACTTGTCGCGTGGTTCCTCGCCTTCGGCGACGGGGGCCGTAAGTACGACACCGGCCGCGCGGAGGGCAAGAACCCCGCTCCGTCCATCACGCCGGGCCCGTCCGGTTCGGGGCCCGCGATCAGCGAACACCCGGGCGGCCGGGACGAGGCGAGCAACGGCGGAACGTCGGGCGGTTCGCCTTCACAAGGCGGCTCCCAGGACCCCGGAAACGGTGCCGGGGGCGGTACTGGAGGCGGTACCGAGGGTGATGAGGGGACGTCCGGCACGGGCGGCGGTTCCCAGGCCGGCGGCGGCTCCGGCGCCGAAATCCCCGCCGGATCGAGCCTGCCCACCTGCGCCGCGGGCACCGTGAAGCTCTCGCTGCACGCCACCCCCAACAGTTACGGCCCCGGCGAGACGCCCCACATCCAGCTCACCGCGAAGAACACCTCCAGCACCTCCTGCAAGATCGACCTCGGCCCGCGGCACACGGTCATGACCATCACCAGCACCGACGGTGACGAACAGCTCTGGGCGTCCGACGACTGTCCTGCGAGCAGTGGCAGCCATTTCTTCCGCGTCCCGGCCGACAGCAGCATCAGCCAGACCACTACCTGGAACCGCAAGCCCAGCGCTCCCCACTGCGCGACGCCTTCGGCGGGGTCCGCCGGCGCCGGTACGTATCTGGTGCAGGCGAAGACGCCCGGGTTCGCGACGGCACGGACGTCGTTCGTGCTGGCGAAAGACTGACCGGATTCCGCTGTTTGTACACGTGCGGTGCACAAAGACCTGCGGTGGGGTCGTCCGGCCCGCAGACGGCGACCCCGCCGAGTGCGGTGACGTCACGCTGAACGCCAAGGGCGAAGTTCAGACGATCAAGGAGATCCGGCACCCCTGACGGTCGCCCGCCCGCCCGGCTGTGGCTCAGGCCCCGGCCGGGCTCACCTGGCCGACGGACGGGCAGCGCGGAGAGACGGGCGGCACAGAGGCGGACGGGCAGCGCGGAGGCGGACGCCGCGGGCGCGACGATCCCAGCCTGATCCAAACGAGAAGTCCTAGACGTAGCGCTCCAGGATCGACGACTCGGCCAGCCGCGACAGACCCTCTCGCACGCTGCGGGCCCGGGCCTCGCCCACCCCGTCCACGGTCTGCAGGTCGTCCACGCTGGCCGCGAGCAGCTTCTGCAGCCCGCCGAAGTGCTCCACGAGCCGGTCGATGATCGCGCCGCGGCAGCCGCGGCACCTTCGCCAGCAGCCGGAACCCGCGCGGTGACACCGCGGAGTCCAGTGTCTCGGGCGCGCCGGCGTAGCCCAGCGCTCGTGCCACGGCGGCCAGTTCGAGCAGGTCGGTGTGGTGGAGCGAGTCCAGCTCGGACAGCGCCTCGTCGACCGTGCGGGACCGCTTCGCGGTCGGCTCGGGCACGTAGTCCCGTACGACCAGCTCACGCTCGGGCTCGACGCCGGCGATCAGCTCGTCGAGCTGGAGGGCGAGCAGCCGGCCGTCGGTGCCCAGCTCGACCACGTACTCGGCGATCTCGGTGGCGATCCGGCGCACCATCTCCAGCCGCTGGGCGACCGCGGCGACGTCCCGGACGGTGACCAGGTCCTCGATCTCCAGTGCGGAGAGCGTGCCCGCGACCTCGTCCAGGCGGAGCTTGTAGCGCTCCAGGGTGGCCAGCGCCTGGTTGGCGCGGGACAGGATCGCCGCCGAGTCCTCCAGCACCCGGCGCTGCCCGTCCACGTACAGCGCGATCAGCCGCATCGACTGGCTGACGGAGACGACGGGGAAGCCGACCTGCTTGCTGACGCGGTCGGCGGTGCGGTGCCGGGTGCCGGTCTCCTCGGTCGGGATCGTCGGGTCGGGAACCAGCTGCACGCCGGCGCGGAGGATCTTGGTGATGTCCTTGTCGAGCACGATCGCCGCCGTCGAGCTTGCACAGCTCGCGCAGCCGGGTCGCGGTGAACTCGACATCGAGCACGAAACCGCCGGTGCACATCGACTCGACGGTCTTGTCCGAGCCGAGGACGATCAGGCCCGCCGGTATTGCCGCGCAGGATCGCGCTCCAGGCCGTCGCGCAGGGCCGTGCCGGGCGCGACCGCGCTCAGGAGGCGCGCATCAGCGCATCAGCACCGGCTCCGGCTCTGCCGGGACCCGACGCCCGGTCGCCTGGCTGCCACTGCACTCCTCCGGTCGCGGGTCGAGGCCGCCCCCTGGGGCACCTCCCAGGCTCTTAAGGCACTGGGGGTGTACCGCCGCATTCGTACGGATGGGCGAGACCAGGGCAAAGTCTACCGGCGCTCCACCGCGTCCCGTGGCTCCTGTGGGGCCTCCCGCCGACGGCTCGCTCGGCAGCACGCGCAGTGCGTCGCCTATGTCGGCCACCTCGATCACCTTCATCCCGGCCGGTACCTTGCCGGGATCGGACGGTACGAGGGCGTGGGTGAAGCCGAGGCGGTGCGCCTCGGCCAGCCGGCGCTGCACGCCCGTGACGCGTCTCACCTCGCCCGCGAGGCCCACCTCGCCGATCGCGACCAGGTTCTTCGGCAGCGGGGTGTCGCTCGCCGCGCTGGCCAGCGCGAGCGCCACCGCGAGGTCGGCGGCGGGCTCGGACAGCTTCACGCCGCCGACCGTCGCGGTGTAGATGTCCCGCTTGCCGAGCGCGCTGATCCGGCCGCGCTGCTCCAGCACGGCGAGCATCATCGACACCCGCGAGGTCTCCAGGCCCGAGGTGGTGCGCCGCGGGGAGGGGATCTGGGAGTCGACGGTGAGCGCCTGCACCTCGGCGACCAGCGGGCGGCGGCCCTCCAGCGTCACCGTCAGACAGGTGCCGGGCACCGGTTCGGCACGGCGGGTGAGGAACAGGCCCGAGGGGTCGGCGAGGCCGGTGATGCCCTCGTCGTGCAGCTCGAAGCAGCCGACCTCGTCGGTGGTGCCGAAGCGGTTCTTGACGCCGCGGACCAGGCGCAGCCGGGCGTGCCGGTCGCCCTCGAAGGACAGCACCACGTCCACCAGGTGCTCCAGCAGCCGGGGCCCGGCGATGGCGCCGTCCTTGGTGACGTGGCCCACCAGGAGCGTCGCCATGCCGCGCTCCTTGGAGGCGCGGATCAGCGCCCCGGCCACCTCGCGCACCTGCGCCATGCCGCCCGGCGCCCCGTCGATCTCCGGCGAGGCCACCGTCTGCACCGAGTCCACGATCAGCAAGGACGGCTTGACCTCGTCCAGGTGGCCGAGTACGGCGGCGAGGTCGGTCTCGGCGGCCAGATACAGGTGGTCGTCGATCGCCTTGATGCGGTCCGCGCGCAGCCGTACCTGGCTGGCCGACTCCTCGCCGGTGACATAGAGCGTGCGGTGCTCCTCACTGGCCGCCTTCGCCGCCACGTCCAGCAGCAGCGTCGACTTGCCGACCCCCGGCTCGCCCGCCAGCAGCACCACGGCGCCGGGCACCAGACCGCCGCCGAGCACCCGGTCGAGCTCCGGCACGCCGGTGCTGCGGGCGGTGGCCTGACGGCCGTCGACCTGCCCGATGGGGACCGCGGCGGTGGTGACGCGGCCCGGCGCGGTGGTGCGGACCGCGGGCGCGCCGTACTCCTCGACCGTGCCCCACGCCTGGCACTCGGAGCAGCGGCCGAGCCATTTGGCCGTCTGCCAGCCGCATTCGGTGCAGCGGTAGGACGGACGCTGCTTGCCGGTGTTGCCGGATTTCGTACGGACAGCCATGACACGGAACGTTAGCGCCCAGCACTGACATGGATGTCGTTAGGCAGGTTCCGGCGGACTTTCGGCCTGCCACCGGCACCGGACTGACGCTCCAGGCATCCGCGCCGGCCCGCACTGCGCCATGCCTGCTCTGCCGCCCCATGCCGGCCCGCGCCACCCTCATGGCGCCGACACCCGCTTATGCCGTCTTGCGCCGCTCTATGGCGCTCTGCGGCGCCCTACGCCGGATCTACGCGGGGTCCGCCGGATGCGGGGCCAGCATGGGAAGTCCCGCTGCCAGCCGGACTGCGCACAGCCCGGCCAGCTGGTCGTACCCCTCCTTGCCCATCAGCTCGGTCAGCTCGGCGCGGTACGACACGTACACGGGGTCCCCGGCGCCGTGCGCGGACTTCGCCGACGTGCACCACCAGTGCAGATCGTGGCCGCCAGGACCCCAGCCGCGGCGGTCGTACTCGCTGATCGACACCCGCAGCACGCGCGTGTCGTCAGGCCGGTCGACCCAGTCGTAGGTGCGCCGGATCGGCAGCTGCCAGCAGACGTCCGGCTTGGTCTCCAGCGGCTCCCGCTTCTCGCGCACCGCCAGGATGTGCAGGGCGCAGCCGGTGCCGCCCGCGAAGCCGGGGCGGTTGTGGAAGATGCACGAGCCCCGCCAGCGCCTGGTCTGCCGGTTCGGGCCGTCCTCGCCGTCCTCGCCGGTCTCTGCGCTGTCGGTTTCCTGGACCCAGCCCGTCTCGTGGCCGACGTCATGGTGCTGCCAGATGTCCGGTGTGAGCCGTGCCACATGTGACGCCACACGCTGCTCGTCGTCCTCGTCAGAGAAGTGCGCGCCCAGCGAGCAGCAGCCGTCATCGGGGCGGCCCGCGTCGATGGCCTGGCAGCCGGCGCCGAAGATGCAGTTCCACCGGGAGGTCAGCCAGGTCAGGTCGCACCGGAAGAGCTGCTCGCCGTCGGCCGGATCCGGGAACTCCACCCAGGCGCGTGCGAAGTCGAGGCCTTGCTCGTCCGGCTCTGCGGACGAGGGTCCGGCCGTGGACTTCGGGTGCTTCGACTGCTTCGGCTGCTTCTGCCGTTTCACGCGCTTGGACTCCTTCGCACGGTCCGTCTCCCGCACCGCTTCCTTTCGTTCCTCAACCGCTCCCACCTGCTGCGATGCCTGTTGCAACGGCTGCTGATCCACCTGCGGGAGCTCCTTCGGAGGCCGTCCGGCAGGCTGGGCCGCGACCGGAGAGGCGGCGGGAGACCTGTCTGACTTGTCGAGCTTCGCCTTTTTCGTCTTTGGCACGGTTCCAGGGTATGCGGGCCGGTGTGCTCCCGCTGGGGACCTTCCGGGCCCTTCGGACACGGGCCGAGGCCAACCGCCCTACGGGCCGCCGCGGGACGGGCAGTAGCGTTCCGCACATGAGACTCGGCGTCCTCGATGTGGGTTCGAACACAGTGCACTTCCTCGTGGTGGACGCGCACCCAGGTGCCCGGCCGCTGCCCGCGTACGCGCACAAGGCGGATCTGCGGCTGGCGCAGCTGCTCGACGAACGGGACGCCATAGGCCCCGAAGGCATCGCCCGGCTCGTCGACACGGTCCACGAAGCGCTGCAGACCGCCGAGGACAAGGGCGTCCAGGAACTCCTGCCGTTCGCCACGTCCGCGGTGCGCGAGGCCACCAACGCGGAAGAGGTGCTGGCCCGTGTGGAGCGCGAGACCGGCGTGGCGCTGCAGGTCCTGGACGGCAAGGAGGAGGCCCGGCTCACCTTCCTCGCGGCCCGCCGCTGGTTCGGCTGGTCCGCCGGGAAACTCCTCGTCATGGACATCGGCGGCGGTTCGCTGGAGATCGCCTACGGCATGGACGAGGAGCCCGACGCCGCCGCTTCCCTGCCGCTCGGCGCGGGCCGCCTGACCGCGGGCTGGCTGCCCGGAGACCCGCCCCAGCTGTCGGACGTCAAGGCGCTGCGCAAGCATGTGCGCGCGCAGATCGCCCAGGTCGTCGGAGAGTTCAGCCGCTTCGGGCAGCCCGATCACGTGGTCGCCACCTCGCAGACGTTCCGCCAGCTGGCGCGTCTCGCGGGGGCCGCGCGGTCGGCCGAGGGGCTGTATGTGCAGCGGGAGCTTAAACGCGAGTCCCTGGAGGACTGGGTGCCCCGGCTCGCGGCGATGACGACGGCCGAGCGCGCGGAGCTGCCCGGCGTCTCGGAGGGCCGCGCCGGGCAGCTGGTCGCCGGCGGGCTGGTCGCGGAGGGCGTCATGGACCTCTTCGGAGTGGAGACCCTGGAAGTCTGCCCATGGGCCCTGCGCGAGGGGGTCATCCTGCGGCGCCTTGACCGGATGCCGTCGGAGACGTCACCTGCGTCACCTGCGTCACCTGCGTCACCTGCGTCACCTGCGTCACCTGCGTCACCTGCGTCACCTGCGTCACCTGCAGCAGGTGGAGCAGGTGGAGCAGGTGGAGCAGGTGGAGCAGGTGGAGCAGGTGCAGCAGGTACGTCAGGTGCTTCGGGAGCGTCGGCGAAATCGGTGAAATCGGGCAAGCAGGGGCGGCCGGAGTAGTGTTCGTCGGCGCGGGCTGGCGGCAGTGCCCGGTTGGGCCGGGCCGCCGACCGACCCCACCTGACCCGCGTACCGCCGATGCGACCGCCGCCTCGGCGGCACCCCGCGTCCCAAGCGCCCCGGAGACACGCACGGAAGCAACGTGAACAGACCCACAGTCCGCGCCGCCGCAACCCCCCGTACCCTGGTCCCCGTGGCAGAACCAGCCGTACGCATTCCCAACGCGAAGGTCGCTCTGTCGACGGCCTCCGTGTACCCGGAGTCGACGGCAACGGCTTTCGAGATGGCCGCACGCCTCGGTTACGACGGCGTCGAGATCATGGTCTGGACCGATCCCGTCAGCCAGGACATCGAGGCCCTGCGCCGCCTCTCCGACTACCACCACATCCCGGTCCTCGCGGTGCATGCCCCCTGTCTGCTGATCACCCAGCGGGTGTGGTCCACCGACCCGTGGACCAAGCTCCAGCGCGCCCGCTCCGCCGCCGAGCGCCTCGGCGCCCAGACCGTCGTCGTGCACCCGCCGTTTCGCTGGCAGCGCCAGTACGCGCGGGACTTCGTGGACGGCATCTGGCGGATGGCGAACGAGACGGACGTGCGGTTCGCCGTCGAGAACATGTACCCCTGGCGCTACCGCGACCGCGAAATGCTCGCCTACGCCCCGGACTGGGACGTCACCAAGCACGACTACCGCCACTTCACCATCGACCTCTCGCACACCGCGACCGCCCGCACCGACGCGCTGGAGATGGTCGAGCGCATGGGCGACCGCCTCGGCCACATCCACCTGGCCGACGGTGGAGGCTCGGGCAAGGACGAGCACCTGGTGCCAGGACGCGGCAACCAGCCCTGTGCCGAAGTGCTGGAACGCCTTGCGACCAGCGGGTTCGACGGTCATGTGGTGATCGAGGTGAACACCCGCCGCGCGATGTCGAGCGCCGAACGGGAGGCCGACCTCGCCGAGGCGCTGGCGTTCACCCGGTTGCACCTCGCCAGCGCGCTGCGGATGCCGCGTTCATGACCGCCGCCGTGCCACGCCGCCGCGGGCGTCCGCCTGGCAGCCAGGCGGGCCAGGGCCCCGCGACCCGTGAACGGATCCTGGAGGCGGCCCGCCAGGAGTTCTCCGAACACGGCTACGAGAAGACGTCGATACGCGGCATCGCCAAGGCCGCCGGGGTCGACTCGGCGCTCGTCCACCACTACTTCGGTACCAAGGACCAGGTCTTCGAGGCCGCGGTCGAGGTCGCCTTCGCACCCGCGCTGACCGCCGCCGATGCCCTCGCCGCAGGGCCCGCCGAGGATGTCGGCGAGCGCCTGACCAGGTTCATCTTCGGTATCTGGGAGAACCCGGCGACCCGGACGCCGCTGCTGGCGATCGTCCGCTCCGCCGTGAACTACGAGGCCGCCACCGCCGTCTTCCGCCGCCTGGTCGCCGCCCAGCTGCTGGGCAGGATCGCCCGCCGGCTGGACCTGCCGGACGCGGAGCTGCGCGCCGAGCTGGCGGCGGCCCAGCTGGTCGGCATCGCGATGCTGCGGTACGTGATCAGGATCGAGCCGCTGGCGTCCGCGCCGCCCGAGGAGATCATCACGCGCGTCGCCCCCGTCGTCCAGAATCACCTGACCGGGCCCACGGCCCCCGCCGGCGGCCCAGTCGCCTCCAGCGGGACATGCGGCACATAGAAGCCCGCCCGTGCCCGCACGCGCCCGTACAAGCCTCACTAGACGACCGGACCGGCGCCGGGACGGTCACGAAGAACCGGACCCGGACCCCTCGCGCCGCAGCCGCCCCGCCAGCCACCCGCGCCCCCGGCCCGCCAGCCACCAGATCACCTAAATCCGCACCACACACCGCACACCCGAACCCCGCACACCCGAACCCCGCGTCCCGCAGAACGGACACCCTGTCCGGATCCTGGAGCGGCGGCGTAGGCTCAGCGGCAGTCATACCCGGAGTCCGGATTCGAACCCGGAGACCACACCGGAGAAGGAGCGAGCGGCGATGCCCGAGCTGAGGTCCCGCACTGTCACGCACGGCCGCAACATGGCGGGTGCCCGCGCCTTGATGCGCGCATCCGGTGTAGCCAGCGAGGACATCGGCAAGCCGATCATCGCGGTCGCCAACTCCTTCACCGAGTTCGTGCCGGGCCACACCCATCTCCAGCCGGTCGGCCGGATCGTCAGCGAGGCCATCAAGGCGGCCGGTGCGGTGCCGCGCGAGTTCAACACCATCGCCGTCGACGACGGCATCGCCATGGGCCACGGCGGCATGCTCTACTCCCTGCCGTCCCGCGACCTGATCGCCGACTCGGTCGAGTACATGGTCGAGGCGCACTGCGCGGACGCCCTGATCTGCATCTCCAACTGCGACAAGATCACCCCGGGCATGCTGATGGCCGCCCTGCGCCTCAACATCCCCACGATCTTCGTCTCCGGCGGCCCCATGGAGGCAGGCCGGGCCACCCTCGTCGACGGCACGGTCCGCAAGCTCGACCTGATCAACGCGATGTCCGACGCGGTGAACGAGTCGGTCTCCGACGCCGACATGCTCCGCATCGAAGAGAACGCCTGCCCGACCTGCGGCTCCTGTTCCGGCATGTTCACCGCCAACTCGATGAACTGCCTCGCCGAAGCCATCGGCCTCGCTCTGCCCGGCAACGGCTCCGTCCTCGCCACCCACACCGCCCGCCGCGCCCTCTACGAGAGGGCGGGGACCACGGTCGTCGAGCTGGCCCAGCGGTACTACGAGCAGGACGACGCGTCGGTGCTGCCGCGCAACATCGCCACCCATGCCGCGTTCGAGAACGCCATGGCCCTGGACATCGCCATGGGCGGCTCCACCAACACGATCCTGCACCTGTTGGCCGCCGCCCAGGAGGCCGGTGTCGACTACGACCTGACCGACATCGACGCCGTCTCGCGCCGCGTCCCCTGCCTCGCCAAGGTCGCCCCGAACGTGGCGCCCACCACCACGTACTACATGGAGGACGTGCACCGCGCGGGCGGCATCCCGGCGATCCTCGGCGAGCTCTACCGCGGCGGCCTGCTGAACGAGGACGTGCACACCGTCCACGCACCCTCCATCAAGGCCTGGCTTCAGACCTGGGACGTGCGCGGCGGCTTGCCGTCCGAGGAGGCCGTCGAGCTGTGGCACGCGGCGCCCGGCTGCGAGCGTTCCGCGAAGGCCTTCTCGCAGTCCGAGCGCTGGGAGAGCCTGGACACCGACGCCGCCGGCGGCTGCATCCGTGACGTGGACCACGCCTACTCCAAGGACGGCGGCCTCGCGGTCCTGCGGGGCAACCTGGCCCTCGACGGCTGCGTCGTGAAGACGGCGGGTGTGGACGAGTCCATCTGGACGTTCGAAGGCCCCGCGGTCGTCTGCGAGTCCCAGGACGAGGCCGTCGAGAAGATCCTGCGCAAGGAGATCACGGCGGGCGACGTCGTCGTCATCCGCTACGAGGGCCCCAAGGGCGGCCCCGGTATGCAGGAGATGCTCTATCCGACCTCGTATCTGAAGGGCCGCGGCCTCGGCAAGGTGTGCGCCCTGATCACCGACGGCCGCTTCTCCGGCGGCACCTCGGGGCTCTCGATCGGCCACGCCTCTCCGGAGGCCGCGTCCGGCGGCACCATCGCGCTCGTCGAGGACGGCGACCGGATCCGTATCGACATCCCCGGGCGCTCGATCGAGCTCCTGGTCGACGATGCCACCCTGGACGCGCGCCGCGCGGCCCTCGGCGGCACGTACGCTCCCGCCAACCGCGACCGCAAGGTCTCGGCCGCGCTGCGCGCCTACGCGGCGATGGCCACCAGCGCGGACAAGGGTGCCGTCCGAGACGTGTCACGTCTTGGCTGACGCTCCTGGCTGACCCGGCCCCGGGACCATGTCCCGCCAGACGCGCCCCACGTGCAACTGCCATGCGACGGGGCGCGTCTTCGTCTGTGGCGGACAAGCCGATGGGACGGATACGCCGAGCAGTTCATCCAACGGGGGAGCACGGCGCGGTACGCGTACGCAGGTGTGCCGGCGTGCTGTGAGGGGGAGCCAGATGACGGACAGTACGAAGACGCGCGACGTGAGAGAGAGCGGCGCACCGGAGCAGGCCGCCACCGCGGTCGCCACGGCGGACACGGCCGATGTGGTCGCCACCGCCGCTGCCGCCACGGCCAGCTATCCGGTGGTCGCCACGGTCAACGTCCGCTCCGGTCCCGGCACGTCCTACGAGAAGGTGGGCACCGTCGCGGCCGGCAGCCGGGTCAGCATCCTCTGCCAGACCTCCGGCCAGACCGTCGCCGGCTCGCTGGGCACCTCGAACATCTGGGACCGGATCGGCAGCGGACGCTATGTGTCCGACACCTACGTCAACACGGGCAGCGACGGGTACGTGGCGTCGCGGTGCTGACGCCCTGCCATCCGGTCTCCTGGGACGGTCCGGACCTCATGGGGCGCCCTGCCGCGCGGTGAGGTCCGGACCCTCCGCGTGGCCGCGCCGCCGCGTCAGGGAGCCTTGGGCGGCTTCGCCGCCGCGAAGCTGAAGACCCTGTTGTCGCGTGCCGTCACAACCAGCGCGCCCTGGGCCACCGCGACGCGCGGCGCTAGGGTCATGTCGTCGCTGCCGTTGGACCTGGTGCGTGGATTCGTGCTCCACCGCACCCGCCCGCTGCGCGCGTCAAGGGCGACCACCCGCCCGCCGGACGAGCTGAAGTACAGCACGCCGTGCGACAGTACGGGCCCGGACGGCGACTCCACGCTCGTCTGGGCGGACCACTTCTGCTTGCCGGTCGCCGGGTCGACCGCGTGGATCAGCCCCTCGTCCCCGGCGAAGTAGAGCATGCCGCCCGCCATTCCCGGCGTGCTCCCCGAGTAGCGCCTGACGGGCGACGAGGTGACCCGTGCGGTGCGCGGGTCGAACCGCACGATCCGCGTGTACCCGTCGAACCCGCTGCTCAGCCGGTGTTCCTCCAGTGCCACCAGCGAGCCGTCCGCCGCCGCCCCCACCGTCCGCAAAGCCCCGTCGACCCGGGTGGGCCGGCCCAGTGCGCCGGTGCCGGGGTCGAGGGTGCGCAAGGAGGGGTGGGCCACATTGATGGCGGCGACCTCGGCCTGCGGCGCGCACATCGCGTAGGCGTGCGCCGCGGCCACCACCGGGATGCACGCGGAGCCGGCGGGGAACGGGGTGCTCCAGCGCAGTTCGCCGGTGCGCGCCTGCCGGGCCTCGATCTTGGTGCGGGCCACGTCGACCGAGAACACCGTGGTGCCCAGCAGCGCCGCGTCCTGCGGCTGCCCCGTGAACACCGCTGAGCCGTCGGACGCCGGGGCGGACCACAGCGTGGTGCCGTCCGCGGTGGAAAGGCCGGTCATCTGCCAAGGCGCCGAGGAGTCCGCGGGAATGCGGTAACCGATCACCGTGCCGTCCACTACGCCGACCATGTACACGCCCTGTACGGGCACTCCGGGGCTCGTGCGCTGCCACACCAGCGTGCCGTCCGCCGCCCTGAGCCGGGCCGCCAGCACCCCGCCACCGCCGCAGTAGACCGTGTCCTCCTGCGGCACGCACCGCAGCTCGTCCGTGATCTTCGAGCCGCGCACCGTCTCCTCCCACGGCTTGAACCCCTTCGGCGGGGGAGCCTGCGCGACGGTGACCGAGCCGCGCGTTTCCCCGTCCGCGCCCACGGAGCCGTCGCGCGCCCGGGGCTCGCCGCCGTCCGTCGCCAGCAGCGTGACACCGGTACTGATCGCCGCCACCGCGGCGGCGACGGCGACCACGGTCCGCCAGCGCCTGCGCAGACCGCGGGCCGAGAAGGCGGGGTGGTGACCGCTAGAGAGGCTGCCCGAGCCGGCCGGCCCGGACGATCCCACGCGGGCGGCGGAGTCCGCGCCGGTGCCCACGGGGACGTTCATCGCGTGCGTGGCGAGCATCGCGCGGTCGTCGCTGGGCTGGGCGCGCGGTCGGCGCCGCGCGCCCACCGCCCTGCCGAGACCGGCCCGCGCCAGCCGGGCCCGCACCTTCCCGGACAGCAGCCGCGTGTCGAAGTCGGCGCCGACGCTTCCGTTGCCAGGAACGCCGCCTGGCGCGCCCTGCGCACCGTTCCCGGACCCGGACCGGGCGCCCGCAGCCGCCGCCGACGCCCCCGGCGGAGCCGTGAGGTTCTCGGGCAGCGTCCGCAACTGCTGCAGCAGCTCGTCGGCGTTGGGCCGCCTGCTGCGGTTCTTGTCCAGGCAGCGCTCGACCACCGCACGCAGCGGCGCGGGTACCTGGCCGAGAACCGGGGCCTCGTGCACCACCTGATAGGCCGTCATATACGGGCTGTCGGCGTCGAAGGGCCCCTGTCCGGTGGCCGCGTAGACCAGCAGGGTGGCCACCGAGAACACGTCCGACTCGGTGCCCACCTCGCGGGGCGCCTGCAACTGCTCGGGCGACATGAACGGCGGCGTACCGATGATCCGCCCCGTCATGGTGAGCGTCTTTTGGTCGGTGGCACGGGAGATGCCGAAGTCGATCACGCGCGGGCCCTCGGGCGACAGCACCACGTTGGACGGCTTCAGATCGCGGTGCACCACTCCGGCGCGGTGGATGTCCCGCAGCGCCTCCACCAGGCCGATGGCCAGCGTGCGCAGCTCAGGACCGCTGAGCGCGCCGCCTTCGTTGATCCGCTGGGCGAGCGTGGGGCCGGTGATGTAGGTGGTGGCCATCCACGGATGATCACCCTCCGTGTCCGCGTCGACGACGGCGGCCGTGAACGCGCCACTGACCCGCCGCGCCGCCGCCACCTCCTGCCGGAACCGGATCCTGAACTCGTCGTCGTCCAGGAACTGCTGGTGGATGAGCTTGATCGCAACAGGCCGTCCGGACGGCGTGTGCGCCAGGAAGACGGTGCCCATGCCACCCGCACCGAGCCGCGCCCGGAGCGTGTATCCACCGATCGCTTCAGGATCTCCCGCACGGAGCTGCACTGTGACCGACCTCCCCCCGGCATCTGGTCCCGTCCGGTCCCCTCGTGCGCAGACAAAACTAGCGGCTCCGTGAACACTCTCCGACATGCCCTGGCCGGTACAAGATGCTCCGTATAGGAATTCGGTTCACATGAGGCGCATACGGCCACACGCGGTGCAGACGGCAGTACGGTCAGTGGACGTCGCGGGCTGTGCGGGAACGCCGGCGTGCCGCGCGGGCCAAGTGGACGGCGCGCCGCCGACGATGGCCCGCCTACGGCGTTCAGGGGCGTGCACGGCAATACGGTCGGCGTACGGAATTCGATCTCCGGAATTACCGTATGAACCCATGGTCACTCCGTCAGGCTCGTCACGAGCAACACGAGCGCACTCCTTCAATGTGGCAGCAGCGCAGTACGCCGCCCACCGCCCCTCTTATCCGCCCGCCCTCTTCGACGCCGTCGAGGACCAGGCCGGCCGCGCCTTGTCCGGTGCCCGGGTAGTGGACGTGGGCGCCGGCACGGGCATCGCCACCGCGCTGCTGAAGGCGCGCGGGGCGCGGGTCATCGCCGTCGAACCGGGTGCCGGCATGGCGGCGCAGTTCCGCCGCACCCTGGGCGATGTGCCGATCGTGCGCGGCGACGGCAACGCCCTGCCGCTGGCCGGCGCCTGTGCCGACTTCGTCACCTACGCCCAGTCCTGGCACTGGACCGAGCCGGAGCGCTCCATCGCCGAGGCCTTGCGTGTGCTGCGCCCCGGCGGCACCTTCGCCGCCTGGTGGAACGTGCCGGACCGCAGCGTCCCGTGGGTCGCCGCGCAGCAGGCCCGGATCGCCGAGCGGTTCGGCACCGGAACGGGCGCGCACGGCACCGCCCGGCTGGCCGAGAAGCTGGGCGCGGACCTGGGCGTGCACCTCACCCGCCGCCAGGTGCACTGGAGCCGCCGCGTCCCGCTCGAAAGCCACCTCGCCAGCCTCGGCAGCCACTCGGTCCTCCTCGTCCTCAGCGAGGAGGACAGTGCGGCCTTCCTCGCCGAGGAACGCGCCCACCTGCTCACCACGTTCCCGGACGAAACCGTGCCGGAGGCCTACATCGTCGACCTCCTCACCACACCCCGCCCCCTGCCCTGACGACCCGTCCCCGCACTCTCCCGCACCCCTCATGCGCCCCCACGCACCCCTCACGCCATCCTTCGCTCCCGCACGCCCGCATCACCCTCGCACGCTGCCTAACGCGCCCGCCCCCCGCCGCCGCACGCCACGGGCCACTCGTCGGCAACCCCGAAACCGACTGCCAGTAAGAACCCGCCGCACCACGCCATCACGGCGTCAGATGCCCCGCCCCCGCGTGGCGGAGCCGCTTGACGCCCGCTCCAGGCGCGGCCAGTATTCATCACATGATGAATTACTCTTCGAACTCCCCGGACCTGCCCACGGACTCCCGCACGCCCCGCACCGCCGGGAACGCCCGTCGATCCGAAGAGTCCCAGCAGACCCCAACCCCGCCCCCGGCCGTGCGTGCCGCCGACCTCACCGTCGTCCGTGGCGGACGCACCGTGCTGCACGGCATCGACTTCACCGTCCCCCGCGGCCAGGTCACCGGCCTGCTGGGGCCCTCCGGGTGCGGTAAATCGACCCTCATGCGCGCGATCGTCGGCACCCAGGCCAAGGTCACCGGCACCCTGGAAGTCCTCGGCAGGCCCGCGGGCAGCCCGCCGTTGCGCCCCCGCATCGGCTACGTCACCCAGGCGCCGTCCGTGTACCTGGACCTGACGGTTCGTCAGAACCTGGAGTACTTCGCGGCCGTCCTGGACCCCGGCCACGCCGCCGCCGACCGGCGCCATGAGAGCGTCACCCGGGCCATCGCCGACGTCGACCTCACCTCGCACATCGACGCCCTCGCGGGCAACCTCTCCGGAGGCCAGCTCGGCCGCGTCTCGCTGGCCACCGCGCTGCTCGGCACCCCGGAGCTCCTCGTCCTCGACGAACCGACCGTCGGTCTCGACCCCGTGCTCCGCCGTGACCTGTGGCACCTGTTCCACTCGCTGGCCGCAGAGCGCGGCGCCACGCTCCTGGTCTCGTCGCACGTCATGGACGAGGCCGAACGCTGCCACCGGCTGCTGCTGATGCGCGACGGCGAGATCCTCGCCGACGACTCGCCGGACGGGCTGCGCGCCGCCACCCGCACCGACACCGTCGAAGCGGCCTTCCTGCACCTCGTGGACCTGGCCGCGGGCCGCACCCCGGCACCCTCGGCCGACCCCGCTCCCGCCACCGCTCCCGAAGCCGCACCCGCCGCCCGCCCGTCACCCCGCACCCCTCTCGACGGAGCCATCTCGCCCGGCCCCGGCGAGCCGGCAGCCGCCGCCCCCGACGACTCACCAGCCACCGCGGACCGCCCCGCGCCCGGCACCGCCCCGCAAGGAGCCCCCGCCGGGATCTCCCTCCCGCGCACCCTGGCCACCGCCGCCCGCGTCCTTGGACAGCTCCGACACGATCCGCGGTCCATCGCACTGATGCTCCTCGCGCCGTGCCTGATGCTCTTGCTGCTCCGCTTCGTCTTCGACAGCAGCGAACGCACCTTCAACTCCATCGGCGCATCGCTACTCGGCATCTTCCCGCTGATCACGATGTTCCTGGTCACCTCGATCGCCACGCTGCGCGAACGGACCTCGGGCACCCTCGAACGCCTCCTCGCCATGCCGCTCGGCAAAGTCGACCTGATCGGCGGCTACGCACTGGCCTTCGGCGGCCTCGCCGTGCTCCAGTCGGCCCTGGCCAGCGCGCTCGCCGTCTGGGGCCTCGGTCTCGACGTGACCGGCTCACCCTGGCTGCTGCTCCTGATCGCCGTGCTCGACGCACTGCTCGGCACCGCGCTCGGCCTCTTCGTCTCGGCCTTCGCCGCCACCGAGTTCCAGGCGATCCAGTTCCTGCCCGCGGTGATCTTCCCTCAGATCCTGCTCTGCGGCCTCTTCGCCCCGCGCTCCAGCATGCATCCGGTCTTGCAGGGCATCTCCGACGTACTGCCCATGTCGTACACCGTCGACGGCATGAACGAGATCCTCCGGCACACCTCCATCAGCGGCGATTTCGTCCGCGACATCCTGGTCGTCGTGGGCTGCGCCGTCCTCGTCCTGAGCCTGGGCGCCGCCACCCTCCGCCGCCGCAGCGCCTGACCCGCCCGGCGGCATCCGCACCTGCCCCGGCTCTCCGACGAGACCGGGCCCGGCCGCCACACCGTTTCGACCTGCGGACAACTCGTCCTCCACCCGTGACGCAGTGCCAGGATGGAACAGGACGACGCACTCCCCGAAGGGCACGGCTCATGACCCAGAAAGTTGCAGTCCTCGGCACCGGAAAGATCGGCGAGGCCCTGCTCAGCGGAATGATCCGGGCCGGCTGGGCGCCCGCCGACCTCCTGGTCACCGCCCGCCGCACGGAGCGTGCCGAAGAACTCCACACCCGCTACGGCGTCACGCCCGTCTCCAACCCGAGGCCGCCAAGACCGCCGACACCCTGATCCTCACGGTCAAGCCGCAGGACATGGGCGCCCTCCTCGACGAGCTCGCCCCGCACACTCCCGCCGACCGCCTGATCATCAGCGGCGCCGCCGGCATCCCGACCGCGTTCATCGAACAGCGCCTGGCCGCGGGCACTCCCGTCGTCCGCGTCATGACGAACACCCCCGCCCTCGTCGACGAGGCCATGTCGGTGATCTCCGCGGGCACGCACGCCACCGGCGACCACCTCAGCCACACCGAGGTCATCTTCGGAGCCGTCGGCAAGACTCTGCGGGTGCCCGAAACCCAGCAGGACGCGGCGACCGCCCTGTCCGGCTCGGGCCCCGCCTACTTCTACTTCCTCGTCGAAGCCATGACGGACGCCGGTATCCTCCTCGGCCTGCCCCGCGACAAGGCGCACGACCTCATCGTCCAGGCCGCCATCGGCGCCTCCGTGATGCTCCGCGACAGCGGCGAACATCCCGTCAAGCTTCGCGAGAACGTCACCTCGCCCGCGGGCACCACCATCAACGCCATCCGCGAGCTGGAGAACCACGGCGTACGGGCCGCGCTCATCGCCGCCCTCGAAGCCGCCCGCGACCGCAGCCGCGCCCTGGCCTCCGGCAAGGGCTGAGCCCACCGGACGCCACGGCCCAGGCGGCGCCGGCCGACAGCAGAGGCCCGGGCGAGCGGGGAGTTCAGGCCGGCGGCAGCAGCCCGATCGCCCGGTAGGCCGCGTCGACCGGGTCTGGCCGCCTCCCTGGCGCGTCGCGCACCGCGCCGCAGCACCCTCGACATATCCAGGATCCGCGGCCAGCTCCCGTGCCGTCCCGCACCGGCCTGAGCAGTCCACACGGCATCCGCGGTGTCCTTCTTCAACGCCCCGTACGAGTCGTACCGCGCCGCGCTCGCTCCTGCGGCGAGATCTCCAGCAGGTTGGCGAGCCGGCCGCTCCTCCCGGTCGTGGCGACCCCGCCCGCTGTCGGTCACCGCCCGCATCACCTTCTTGCACACGTCCGGTTCGTCGAGCAGTAACGACCACCGGCCCAGCCCTCGCTCTTCCCCATCTTCCCGTCGGGTCCTGCAGATCCATGATCCGCGCCGCCACGGTGGGCCGCGTCGCCCGCGGCACGACGAACGTCTGCCCGTAACGCTGGTTGAACCGCACAGCCAGATCACGGCTCAGCTCGACATGCTGGGTCTGGTCGTCGCCGACCGGCACGTCATCGGTGCCGTACGACCAGGATGTCCGTGGCCATCAGCACCGGGTAGGTCAGCAGCGACAACCGCACACTGTCGCCCTGCGCCTCTTCCCGCGGCGCCTTTTCCTTGTACTGGATCATCCGGCGCATCTCGCCGTCCGTCGCGACACACTCCAGGAGGTAGGACAGCCGGGCGTGCTCGTCCAGATGGCTCTGCACGAATACGGTGCAGCGCTCGGGATCGAGCCTCGCCGCCAGCAGCAAGGTCGCCGCCTGATGGGTCAGCCTGCGCACCCGGGCCGGATCGTGCGTCATGGTCAGGGCGTGCAGATCGACGATGCAGAACAGGGCATCCGCCCGGCGCTGATCCACGTCAGCCCACCGCCGCATGGCCCCCAGGTAGTTCCCCAGCGTCAGATGCCTGGTCGGTTGATCCCGCTGAAGATCCGCTTCATCTCTTCGCTCGCCGCCGCAGCCTTCTGTCGAGGGCAGCCGCGGCTCGCCGACCGGACTTCGGGTCCTGGGGAGCGGAGAAACGAAAACGGCCGCCGAGGCGGCGGCCGTGAGTGCATACGTGGGCAGGGTTGCCGTCAGGCGGGCCACCACTGCCGTTGCCGTGCATACGTATGCCTGGTCATGCGCGACAGACATCCCCCGGATGGCCGCAGGGAATGAAGTTGACATGCCTCGACCTGCTCCGTAATGTTTTCAGGGTTGTCCGATGTGAGCGCTGATCCAGGTCAGTCCCCGGACACCATTCCGCAGTAGCCATTACAAGATCAACGCCTAGCGTTGCTGTTCTGTCCATGTGCTCTTGCGAAATGAGGAATCCGCGCTCGAAGGGCGCGCCCCCCGATTCGCTCGGAGGGACCAGGTTCCGCTAAAGTCTCACTCGTCGGAACCGCTCAGGAACTTCTTCTGAACGGGGAACACGAAACCCGGTGACTGGGAGTCGGAATCGAAAGTTCTGATAGAGTCGCTAACAC
>CAVXIJ010000004.1:0-85230 GCA_963761765.1 uncultured Actinomycetota bacterium | reverse complement strand
CCGTACATCCCGTCACCTCGCGCCAGCCTAGGCGACCGAGCCGATCTACGGCGCCCCGGCAAGCGAGCGGGAAGCCGACGTGTTCGACGGTGCATGTGGTCGCCACGGTGTCCTGTGCGCGTGCGCGGCCCGTGCCGCGGTTAATCGAGCACTGACCTGATCAGGCGGCCGAGGAAGCAAGGCAGGCATACGCCGTGTCCCTGGGCATCGGGTGGCGCGATGACGGCGGGGAAGCGGCGGGAGGCGGGCGGGGGGCTGCCCTGCTGGGATCGGGAGGCGACGCTGGTGGATGCGGCGGATGTGTCCGGCCGGTCTTGCTGGTGGGGCCGAATGTGACCTTCTCGGGCCGGATGCCCCGGTGGTCGAACACCGGGACTGCGGGAAGTGTCGTGCCGCTCGGATCGGTCGGTGCGATGCCTGGCAGCGGGCCTATGGCTACCGACTCGATGGACCTTGGATCTGATGCCGTGCCCATGGCCGACGCGAAACCGGTAGCCGGGGAGGGCGAGAGGTACGGGCCGTAGACCAGGCCTAGGGCCGCCGCCACGGTGGCGGTTGCGGAGATCATCAGCGGTATTCGTCGCGTGGTGCGGGTCTTGCGGTGTCTACCCACGGGGTTCCTTACGTCACACGGTCATCAGGCTTACCATCCGAACGGATGATAACCCAATGCAGCTGTGTGATTGCAGATAGTGACTGCTTGTAAGGGCGTGGCCAACGATCATGGGTGCAAGGGCCGGATCACCGACGGCTGGACCGTCCATGCCGGCGGGCCCGCCGCGGGACGGAAACGGGGAGGGGGCGAGCCGCGGGCTCGCCCCCTCCTCATCGTCAGGCGGACGGGTTGACGATCACCGTGGCCGAGTTGTTCGTGCTGTCCGGGTCGAAGGCGAAGGACGTGCCGTCGTAGGACCGGGCGGTGACGTGGCCCGTCGCGTCGGGGACGACCTGGTCGATGCGCAGCTGGAACGGGAAGCTGGCATCCAGATCCGGCTTGGCCCACGTCGACAGGGTGCAGGAGTAGTGGCCGATGGCCGGGTCGTCGCCGGAGGTCCAGGCGTTGCGGCAGGTGTTGGGCACGGAGGTGGCGGTGGTGCCCTCCGGGAGGTAGAAGTCGATCGCCGTGACCGGGTCGCCGGAGCTGACGTTGCCGACCCAGGCAGGGCCGCTGTTGATGAAGTGGAAGGCGGCGGTGACGGTGTCACCGGCCGCGCCGCTCACCTCGGTGCCGCGCACCGAGAAGTCGGCGGTGTTGTCGGCGTCGATGTGCCAGGAGCGGCTGTTGTCCGAGCTGTCGAGGTCGGTGGCGTCGCCGCCCGGCTCGACCTCGTAGTCGAACCGCTCGTACAGCGCGTGATCGGTGACGGCGAGCTGCAGCGGCGCCGGCAGCTCCACCCTCGCTCCGGGTGCGACGTCGGTGTCGAAGGAGCAGGTCGCGTACGTCATGGGCGTGAGGGTGCCGCTGTCATCCGGCTCGGTGTAGGTGCACTGCGGGTAGCGGGTGGCGACGTCGAGGCCGTACATCGCCCACATACTCACGCTGAAGCCGTGGGCGGTCTCGTTGCCGGTGTTGGTGACGGAGAGCGGCACGGTGAGGTGGGTGCCGGGCGCGACGTCGGTGATGTCCTGCGGGGTGCTGATGCCGAGGTCCGGGCCGGACCCGACGGTGACGGAGGTTTCCGCGGAACTCTCCGGGGTGGCGAGCGTGCCGTCGGGTCCACCGGTGGCCTGGGCGGAGTACTCGATCGCGCCCTGCGCTCCCACGGCGGCGCCGGCGGTGGCCCGCACCTTCAGCTGCACCTGCGTGCTGTATCGGGTCGGCACGTCCCCGGTGTCGCACACGGCGACGGTGCCGGCGTCGTTCGGCGTGCAGTTGTCGGGCCAGGCCACCTCGGCGACCCCGGCGAGCCCGGAGACGTCGACGGTCACCTGGCCGTCGGTCACGGTGAAGTCGTCGTTGTAGTGGGTAAGGCCCAGCGCCAGCGATCGATACTGCGCCACGTCGCCGTCCGGAGCGACGGTGACCGTCTGCTCGTACGGCGCCTGGACCGAAAGCTGATCGGTCTGCGCCGCATCGTCGGCGAAGGCGACCCCGCTGCCGAGACCGGCGACGACCAACGCCCCTACGGATCCGGCACAGGCCGCGCGGCGCAGCACACGCCCGACGGAGATAAAACTCATGACAACTCCCAGATGGGACAGAAGCAGACCCCGGCACATGATCGGCACCGGGCGCGGGTTGGACGACCTGCCAAGACGATAAGTTGTACGAGGCAGAAGGTTGTAGGTGCGGTCGTCCAACCCGCGGTGCGCGTCAGGCCGGTGTGTTGACCGCCGAGCCTTTTAGGGCCGGCTCCGGCACGACGCGGCGGCGCCGGGTCGGCAGCTCCGAGTGTCGGGTTGGCGACGCCCCAGGCCGCGCCCTTGCAGACCAGTTCCTTGTAGAAGGCGGCGAACCGACCGGTCAGGGCCGCCCGGACGGCGCGGTCGTCGGCGGTGACGTACTGGATCAGGCCTTCCTTGCGGCCCAGCGAGATGCACTGGTTGAAGTAGCGGAGGCGTTGCGTTCGGGAGCGTTCCCGCCGGTCAGGCGTGCCGCGATGGCGTCGGCGGCCTGCCACGCGGCGGGGACGCCCGAGGCGCACGACATCCGCAGCGGCTTGTCGCCGGGGCCCATCGCCATGGCCGCGTCGCCGATGGCGTACACGTCCGGGTGCGAGACCGAGCGCATGGTCTCGTCGACCACGATCTGGCCGGTGCCGGTGACCTCCAGGGTGGTGGCCTTCGCGATCGGGTGGACGGCGAAGCCGGTGGTCCACACGGTGACCGCGGCCGGGATGGGCTCGCCGTCGGCGGTGGTGACGCGGTCGGCCTCGACGCCGGTGACGGCGGCGTGCTCGTGCACGGTGATGCCGAGCTTGTCGAAGACCTTCCGCAGGTGCCGGCGGCCCTTGGGCGAGAGCCAGTCGCCGAGGCCGCCGCGGGCGGCGAGGGCGACGTCGAGGTCCGGGCGGGCCTCGGCGATCTCGGTCGCGGCCTCCAGGCCGGTGAGGCCGCCGCCGACCACGACCACGGACTGCTCCGGCGTCCAGGCCGGCCAGCCGCTCACGCAGCCGGAGCGCTCCGGGGCGGCTGGCGATCTCGTGGGCGTGCTCGGCGGCGCCGGGGACGCCCTGGTCGTTCCAGCCGCTGCCGAGGGCGTAGACGAGGGTGTCGTACGCCAGCTCGTCGGCGCCGTTCGCGTCGATGACGGCGACGGTCTTGCGGTCGACGTCGACGCCGGTGACCTTCGCGAGCCTCAGCTCGACGCCGGTGCCCGCGAACATCTCGCTGAAGGGCCGGGGCTTGAGGTCCTGGCCGACCGCGAGCTGGTGCATCCGGACGCGCTCGACGAAGTCGGGTTCGGCGTTGACGAGGGTGATGGCGACGTCCTCGCGGCGCAGCCGCTTGGCGAGGCGCCCGGCGGCGATGGCTCCGGTGTATCCGGCTCCGAGGACGATGATGCGGTGCTGCATTTCCTTGCTCCTGTCTTGACGCGGGTTCGCCCCTTGAACCGGGCAGCCCGCCGTTTCCTGACAGGAACGCGATGTGAAGCACCTCACATCAGCGGTCAGAAGGCGTTGAACAGGGGTTCGCCGTGGTCGGCGGCCGCCCACCGCTGCGGTCGCGCGATCGAGCTTGTCGGGGTTGACCTGGTTGCGGAACGCGGCGATGCCCTCGGCGGTGACCTCCAGGCACATGACGCCGATGACCCGGCCGTCGACGACCGCCACGATGGCGGGATCGCCGTTGGCGGTCGTCGGCGTAGATCTCGGGCGAACCGCCGGCCAGGGCGCGCTTGGCCTTGCCGGGCTTGAACAGACCCCGCATGAACTTCGCGACCGCGAGAGCGCCCTCGAACGGCCTTGGCGCGGGCCGGGACCTTCCCGCCGCCGTCGCCGATCGAGACGGCGTCCTGGGTGAGCAGCCGCACGAGCGGCTCGGTCCGGCCGCTGGTGGCGGCCGCGAGGAACTCCTCGACGATCCGCCGGGCGGCGGCCTCGTCGATCTCGGTGCGGGTCTTGCCGTCCGCGACGTGCTTCTTGGCGCGGTGGAAGATCTGCTGGCTGGCGGCCTCGGTGAGGTCGAGGATCTCGGCGATCTCCCGGTGCGGGTAGTCGAAGGCCTCCCGCAGCACGTACACCGCGCGCTCGTTGGGGGAGAGGCGCTCCAGTAGGGCGAGGACCGCGTACGAGACCGATTCGCGCTGTTCGGCGGTGTCGGCCGGGCCGAGCATCGGGTCCCCGGCGAGCAGCGGCTCGGGGAGCCACTGGCCCACATACGTCTCGCGTCGCGCGCGGGCCGAGGTGAGCTGGTTGAGGCACAGGTTGGTGAGAACCTTCGTCAGCCAGGCCTCGGGGACCTCGATGCGGTCGACGTCGGCGGCCTGCCAGCGCAGGAACGTCTCCTGCACGGCGTCCTCGGCCTCGCTCGCGGAGCCGAGGAGGCGGTAGGCGATGGCCTCCAGCCGGGGCCTGGATGCCTCGAACCGGTCCACGTCGTCCACGGTCAGCGCCATGGCCCGGATTTTAGCTCGCGCGGCGCGCGACGGGGAGGCGACGTCCGCGCCATGACCAAGGCCCGGGTCGGCGACCCGGGCCTTTTCGCTGTTCTTCTCGATCAGTTGTCGCGTGGTCGTAGGAACTCCGCCAGGAACGCGCTGCGTTGTCCGCCCGGGACGATCACCTGGCGCAGGTGTCACCAGCTGATGGCGTCGTTCATCGACTGCTGCCAGTACGTGACCTTGAGGGAGTCGTCGACGTAGGTGCCGCTGGCGGGCAGCGGCGGGTTGGCGCCCGCGCCGATGCTCCCCTTGCCGGAGGGGCCTTGGAAATAGACCGTCAGGGACTTCACGGTGCGGCCGTTCGAGCCGCTGCCGTCGGAGGCGGACAGGGCCACCGAGGCGTAACCGGACTCGCCCGGCTTGAGGGTGACGACTGCCTGCGGGTGCGAGTCCTCGATGACCGGAGGTACGGACTGGTCCGCGCCGAAGCGGACGGCCGGGTAGCCGTAGAGGTAGCAGGTCCTGCCACTGGCGTTGGTCACCGTGAGCAGCATGTGGTTCACGGGGCGGTTCAGCGGGGCCGCGACCATCTTGGTGTTGGACTCGCTGCAAGTGACCGGCTTGCCGGAGGAGGCGGGCTCCTTCGCCGCAGCGGTGTTCGGGGCGGGCGTCGTGGTGCCGGCGGCGGGCTTGGACCCGGAGGAGTCGGAGCCGGAAGAAGAAGCGGCGGAGGAGGTCGCGGTCGGGGCGGTGGCCGCTGAGTCACCCTCGTCGTGGACGCCCGTTCCGTCGTTGCACGCGCTCAGGGAGAGTGCGGCGAGTACGACGGTCACGGCGGCGCCGACGAGACGGGTGCGGGAGGTGCGGAGGTTGGACATGTGCTTGTGCCCCTTCGGCGTTCGGGTGGGGGTGGTGCTTGGATGACTGAAGCTTGTGGGGTGATCCGTCCCAACCGCCACGCACGGCGGGTAATTGGAGACGCTGGAACACCGAAACGCTATCTGACCAGGGAGAACGAAGTTGCCCTGGAATGCGTGTCTGGGACACGGGGATGTGAGGAACAAGTGTCAGGGGAAACAGGAGCCGGGGGAGTAGAGGGTTTCGCGCGGCTGCTGCGAGAGTTCAAGGACCGCTCGGGACTGAGCTACGGGGCGCTTGCCAAGCGGATGCACATGAGCACGTCGACGCTGCACCGCTACTGCAACGGCACCGCGGTGCCGACCGACTACGCACCGGTGGAACGCCTCGCGCGGGTCTGCCGGGCAACGCCGCAGGAACTGGTGGAGCTCCACCGACGCTGGATCCTGGCGGATGCGGCACGAGGACGCAGGGCGGATCGGGTCGCGGCGATGGGCTCGACTCAGTGGGCCTCTTCTGCCTCTTCTGCCTCTTCTGTCTCTTCCGCCGGGTCTGCCGGACCCGCCGGCTCCGCCAGGTCCGCCGGTTCGGTTGAGGCGCCGGGAGCGGTGGAAACGGCGGGCGCGGTGGGTCCCGGCACGGCGGCATCGTCCGGACAGGGCGAGGGCGGGAACGAGGGACCGGTCGCCGTCGACATGTCGCGCGAGCTCGCGTCGCCATGGCGTCGCCACCGCCGCCGTACCGTGCTGATCGCCTCCGCCGCGATGGCCGTCGTGCTGGGAGTCGTGCTGCTCACCGTGCGTCTGCCGACCGGCGACGGGAACGACACGGGGGACCGTCGGGCGGCGGGTGGCGCCGCCGCGACCACCGACACCGCGGACGCCGGGAAACCGTCCGCGAGCGCAAGGGGACACCAGCCGTCCGCACCGGCCTCCGCGTCCGCCACCGAGTCCGAGGCGGCCAGGTCCGGCGACTCGAAGGACGACGGCAAACAGGGCGCGGCCAAGCCTGCCGGTGACAGCGCCACCGACGCCGTCCCGCTCGCTGTCGGTACCCGGCCCTACGTCTACGACAACCCGTGCAGCCAGTACTTCCTCGTCGACAGCGAACCCGGGTATGTCGGCCCGCCGGCGAGCGAGCAGGACGCCCCGCGCTGGGCCGCCGCGTACGGGGCGGTCTCCTCGGACGAACAGCGCATCGCCCTCACCGTCCAGGGCACCGGCGAGGACACCGTCGTCCTGGAGGCGTTGCACGTACGCGTCCTCTCCAAAAGCGCGCCACTCGCCTGGAACGACTTCTCGATGGGCACCGGCTGCGGCGGCAACGTGGACTCCGCGTCGTTCGACATCGACCTCGACAACGGCAGCCCCTCGGTCACCGTCAAGAACGGCCAGCGCGACTTCCCGTACAAGGTCAGCGAGTCCGACCCGGAGGTCTTCTACGTCACCGCGCACACCCAGGCGCACGACGTCCGCTGGGACCTCACCCTGGACTGGTCCAGCGGCAGCCGCCACGGCACCGTCCACATCGACGACAAAGGCAGCCCGTTCCGCACCAGCGCCAACGTGGACCGCCCGGGCTACGACTACCCGCTGGGCGGCGATGAGTGGATCAAGCGGGAGAGTTGATTACGCCGGGTTCGGCGAGCACCGCCCGGGCGGCCGGTGCGGGCTCCGCGTGCCATGAAGAAACGTCAAGTCGACCCTAGAGGCCCACGTCGCGGCTGCGGATGTCGTCCAGGGACTCGCGGCGGACGAGGAGACGGGCGCTGCCGTCGGCCACGGCGACCACCGGCGGGCGGCCGACCAGGTTGTATCCGGAGGCCATGGACAGGTGGTAGGCGCCGGCCACCGGGACGGCCAGCAGGTCTCCGGGGTGTAGGTCGGCGGGGAGCGCGACATCGGTGGAGAGGACGTCGCCCGCCTCGCAGTGCCGGCCCACCACGGTCATCGCGGCAGGGTCCGCGCTGCTGTGTCTGCCGATCATGCGGGGCGCGTAGCGCACCCCGTACAGGGCGGGCCGCGGGTTGTCGCTCATGCCGCCGTCGACCGCGACGAAGATACGGCCGCCGGTGCGTTTGACGGCGAGCACGCGGTACAGGGCGATGCCGGCGGGGCCCGCGATGGCCCGGCCCGGTTCGATGATCAGTCGGGGCACGCGGAGGCCGGCCGTCGCGCACGCCTCGGTCAGTTCCTCGCGGACCCTGCGGGCGAGAGCGGTGAGGTCGAGGGCCCGCTCGCCGGCCCGGTAGGCGATGCCGTGGCCGCCGCCCAGGTCGAGTTCGGGCAGGACGAGACCGTGCTGCTCGTGCAGCCTGGCCATCAGGCCCACCATGCGGCGCACGGCGGCCAGGTACGGCTTGACGCTGGTGATCTGGGATCCCAAGTGGCAGTGCAGGCCGGTGAGGTCGAGTTGTGGCTGGTCGAGTATCCGGGCGATGGCATGCTGGGCGTAGCCGTCGCGGATCGACAGGCCGAACTTCTGGTCGTCGGTGCCGGTGCGGATCTTCTCGTGGCCGCCGGCACTGATGCCGGGCACCACGCGGACCATCACCTTCTGACGGCCGCCGGGTCCGACCGCCACGGCGAGCCGGGCGATCTCCGACGGGCTGTCGATCACGATCCGTCCGACGCCGAGGCGCAGGGCGGTCTCCAGGTCGCGCGGGGACTTGGCGTTGCCGTGCAGCACGATCCGTTCGGGCGGGAACCCGGTGATGACCGCGAGTTCGAGCTCGCCGGCCGAGCAGACGTCGAGGCCCAGGCCCTCCTCGGCCATCCAGTGGACCATGGCCCGGCACAGGAAGGCCTTCGCCGCGTAGTGGACCTCGGCGCCGGGGAAGGTGTGCCGGTAGGTGCGGCAGCGGTCACGCACCTCGCCCTCGTCGAGAACGTAGACGGGAGTGCCGAAGCGGTCGGCGACCTCGGCGAGCGGCACGCCGCCCACGGTGAGCTCCCCGTGGCGGGGCTCGGTGGCAGAGGCGGGCCATATCGACAGGTCGGAGGCGGTGGCGGAAGTGGCGGTGGCAGAGGCGGCGGTGTCGGTGAGCGCGGCTTCGTGAACGGTGGTCATCGTGTGGTCTCCTCGCAGCCGACCCGCAGGGGCGTCGCCGTTGCCGACGGGTGGGCGGCAGGCCTGACCGGCGTGGGCGCCGGGGCGGAGAGCTGGGGGTCCACCGTGACGGTGGTGATGTCGAGCGGCACGGTCAGTGCGCGCAGCGCGGGTTCGGCGAGTCTGATCCACGCCTGCTCGGGGCCGAGCGTCGCCATCAGCCGTCGCTCGGAGGTGAAACCGACGGCCGTACGGTCGCCGAGAGGTGTGCGGAAGAAGCGCGTCGCCCACCCCGATGGACCCGGCCGGACCGGAACGAACAGCGGTCCGGCCGGGTACCGATCGGCGGGCTCCGGGTCTTCACCGCACAGCGGTTCTGCCATGGAATATCTCCTAGGAGGAGTCGGATCAGGTCGAGTGGAGAAGTCGGATCAGGTCGAGCGGCTCGATCGATGCGGGAAGGCCGACCGGTGCTCGTCCTCGACGCTATGCCCGTCCGTCCCGGTCCTTTGACGGCTCATGACGCGATGCTGATGGAGACCGGGCAGATGCTGACGCTCCGCTGACACCTGCGGTGATCGGCCTCGGTGCGGGCCGTCAGGAGAGTGCCAAGAAAAGACGGACGCGCTGTCCGCGCCGCTCGCGCCAGGAGTTACCTGGAAGGAGTAGCTCAAGTGCGGGTGTGCGAGGAGCAGTGGAGCCATGTCTGATTTCGGTGTCCGGGGAACGGCCCGCGTCGTGGTGGGCGTGAGTGGTTCTCCGGGCAGTCTGACGGCCTTGCGCCGGGCTGCTGAGGAGGCGAGGTGCCGCGGCGGCGAACTGTGGGCGGCCCTCGCCTGGGAACCGCCCAACGGTGAGTACGGCGCCCGGCGTTCGCCTCTCTTACCGCTGTTGGTCGAACGCTGCGAGCGACTTGCCGAGGAGGAGTTGCTCGGCATACTCGGCGACCTGTTCGGCACCGGCGGGCCGGGTGTGCCGCTGCACGCGCTGATCGCACGAGGACGGGCCGGCCGGGCCCTGATGGAGATCGCCGACCGCGAGACCGATCTCCTGGTCATCGGCGCAGGCAGGCGAAGCCGTCTGCACCGCGCGCTCTCCTCTTCGGTGAGTCGCTACTGCCTGGCGCACGCCACCTGCCCGGTCCTCGTGGTGCCGCCGTCCCCGCTGGAGGCCGCGTTCACGGCCGCGCACCGCCGCAACAGATGGCACCTGCGCATGGACACCCGCCACCTGGCCGAGGACGCGAAGTCCGTACCGCCCGTGCCGCCGGACGCTTGACAGCGACGGATGCGTAGACGCGCGGATGGACACCGCTATGCCGCCCTGGGCGTTCCTCGGCAGCTCACCGGCCGGCGGGCCGCGCCGCTTCTGGACGTGGACGTAAACCTGCGGGCGCGGCGTCAGTGGTGGTGCTCAGGGGGCGTGCGGGAGCGTCGTGTCCGTTCAGCCGGTGGCCGCCGCGGTGGCTCTGCTCCAGCGCGCTCGCACGTTCAGGTGATCCCCGTTGATCACACTGTCAGATGTGCGCCAACGCCCGTATTCAGGACGCATGAATGAACGACATGGGGATGAACTCGGCACCGCGGCTCGCCGTCAGCCCTTCTCACGGCGGCAGTTCACGACCGCGGCAGGCACGGTCGCGACCGCGACGGCCCTCGGTGCAACCACGGCGGAGCGGGCCGCCGCGGCGCCCGCTCAGTCCCAGCAAGCCTCCGGTCCGTCGAAGTCCACCGCGGAGTGGGACACCTGTCTCGCGGTCGCCCGTGCGCTGCTCGTCGTCGACGACAACGACCAGTCGCTCGTGCCGGCGTACGAGAAGATCCTTGCCTCGGGCCTGCCCCGGGCCAAGGGCGGGAGCGCCAAGAAGATCCTGGTGGTCGGCGCGGGCCCGGCCGGTCTGGTGGCCGCCTGGCTGCTGAGGCGGGCCGGGCACCACGTCACGCTGCTGGAGGCCAACGGCAACCGCGTCGGCGGCCGTATCAAGACGTTCCGTACCGGCGGGCACGAGCACGCGGCGCAGCCGTTCGCCGATCCACGGCAGTACGCCGAGGCCGGCGCCATGCGGATCCCCGGCAGTCATCCGCTGGTGATGCGTCTGATCGACCAACTCCGCGTCAAACGACGCCCGTTCTACCTGGTGGACGTCGACGGCGAGGGCAAGCCCGTCAATCACGCGTGGCTCCACGTCAACGGCATCCGCACGCGCCGCTCCGCATACGCGGCGGCGCCCCGCCGGATCAACCGGTCGTTCGGCGTGCCGCCCAAGTACTGGGACACACCCTCCGGCACCATCCTGCGCGACGCCCTGGACCCGGTACGAAACGAGTTCAGCACGGTCGGTCCCGACGGCAAGCGCGTCGACAAACCCATGCCCGAGCGGGTGCAGGGCTGGGCGCGGGTGATCCAGAAGTACGGCGACTGGTCCATGTACCGCTTCCTCACCGAGCAGGCAGGTTTCGACGAGCGCACCCTCGACCTTGTCGGCACCCTGGAGAATCTGACCTCGCGGCTGCCGCTGTCGTTCGTCCACAGCTTCATCAGCCAGTCGCTGATCAGCCCGGACACCGCGTTCTGGGAGCTGGTCGGCGGCACCGCGGAGCTCCCCGACGCGTTGCTGCGAGAGGTCGGCGTCCAGGTGCGGATGGACCGGCGCGCGACGCACATCGAGTACTGGGACCAGGACCGGCACGGCAGCGACGACACCTCGCACGTGCGCGCCGACGGTCCGCATGTGTGGATCGACACGGTCTCCGAGGGGCGTGACGGCAAGGTCGTGCGCCAGCAGTTCACCGGCGACCTCGCGGTCGTCACCGTGCCGTTCTCCGGGCTGCGGCAGGTGCAGATCAGCCCGCTGATGTCGTACGGCAAACGCCGTGCCGTCGCCGAGTTGCACTACGACAGCGCGACCAAGGTGCTGCTGGAATTCAGCCGCCGGTGGTGGGAGCTGACCGAGGCCGACTGGAGGCGGGAGCTCGACGCGATGCGCCCCGGCCTGTACGAGGAGTACCAGCAGGGCAGGACACCCGCCGACGGACGCCTCCTCGGCGCGCACCCGTCGGTGCCGCCCGGGCACATCAGCCCGGCGCAGCGCGTCCACTACGCCGCCAACCGCTGGGCCACCCGCGACCAGCCGGAGGCGTCGCACATCGTCGGCGGCGGCTCGGTCTCCGACAACTCCAACCGCGCCATGATCAACCCGTCCCACCCGGTCGCCGGCAGCAAGGGCGGCGTCGTCCTCGCCTCCTACAGCTGGGCCGATGACGCCTCCCGCTGGGACTCCCTGGACGAGGAGGCCCGCTACCCGCACGCCCTGCGGGGCCTGCAACAGGTCTACGGGCTGCGTATCGAGGTCTTCTACACGGGTGCCGGCCGCACCCAGAGCTGGCTGCGCGACCCGTACGCATACGGTGAGGCGTCTGTTCTGCTGCCTGGCCAGCACACGGAGCTCCTCGCGGCCATCCGCGTCCCCGAGGGCCCGCTGCACTTCGCCGGGGACCACACATCGGTCAAGCCGTCGTGGATCGAGGGCGCCGTCGAGTCGGGTATCCGGGCCGCACTCGAAGTGCACCAGGCTTAGAAATCGCGTGAATAGGTGGCAGAGGCTTCCCCGGCACCGGCAATCAGGACAGCCACAGGTCTTGGCGATTACGGTGTTGCGATGTTTGTGATCGCCGGGGAGACCTGTGGCTGTCCTGGCTCTGTCCGCGAGAACGGGTTCCGGCGCGGCTTCTGTGGAGCTCTCGCATGCGGCCTGCGAGAGCTCAGCCGATCAGGAAATTGATTGGTGAGCGCCGCCCGGTTCTGGCAACGTCAGGCCGTATGACCTGTGTGTTCTGCTGCTTGATCAGCGAAGGCTCGGCTCGTTGGATATTCCGCGGGCCCACCGTATCTGCCTTTGCTCCACTTGATCCGCTCGCGCCAGGTCATGCCCTGGTGATTCCGACATCCCACTACGTGGACATCTTCGATACGCCGCCGGAGGTACTGGCGGAGACCATGGCGCTGGTCCAGCACCTTTCTGGGACGATGCGGACTGTATTGAAAGCCGGGGGCGTGAACATCCTCAGTGCAAGCGGCCCCGGCTCAGAGCAGTCGGTGCCTCATTTGCATTTCCATGTGGTTCCTCGGTGGGCTGATGACGGGTTCTCAACCTGGCCGGCGGAGCGGTCTCAACGGCAGGTTGCCGACGATCCCATCATCCTGCTCGCCGATGCCATGGCAGCCAGTGACGCAGCGTGACTTATTTCCGGCCCGGTTGACCGGGGAGCGCCCGGCGACCTCGCCGCCAACGGGGCCGTGGTGTCCTCGGCCGGCCGGTGGCGGGCAGGTCCTGGCGTGGCACCGGTCACGTTCAGGAAGGCGGGCGCCAGTGGCCGTCCGACGGTAGCTTCGGGGCCGGGAACAGGTCGCCGACCAGCAGCGCTGCGGCTTCCGTGACTGCGGTGAGTACATCGGTGTCGTTGGCCTCTGTGCCGTGCGACGCCAGCACGGCGATATGACCGGCGAGCAGTGCCATCCGGATCCGCAGCCGGTCCTGGAGAGGCGCGTCGGGCCCCAGGATCAGCAGCGTCGCCCGTTCGATCCGCTGCACCATGCCGCCGTCGGGACCTGCCGGGCGGATGGCGCGCAGCGCGTTTTGGTTCACCGCGGCGAAGCGCAGGGTCCGCATTCCGCGGGCGGCGGCCAGGGTCAGCCAGCCCGTGAGGATCTCCGAGGCGAGTTCCGGTGAGTGCGGCCGGTCGGCGGCCCAGTCGAGGAGTTCGTCGAGCGCGCTCAGATGCCCCTCGAAGAGGCTGAGGATGATCGCTTCTTTGCTGTCGAAGTGGTAGTAGAGCGCGGCCTTGGTGATGCCGAGCTGCTCCGAGATCTCCCGCATCGAGGTCGCGTCGTAACCGCGCTCGGTGAACAGGGCCAGGGCGATGTCCTGGATCTCGGCCCGCGTGTCACTGCCTTTGCGCCGCATGTCGCCACCTCTCCCTGATCGGCTCGCCACGACGCCGTGCGCCAGGCGTTCCTCGGTGGCATTCCCGCTGAATCCTATTACCCGGCTCCTGCTCGCTTGCTTGCTAACCGGCCGGTAAGTCCATATCGTTGACGGGCCGATAAGCGGGCAGCTGTGCGAAGGGGCATCTCAGTGACGGCTAAGGACAAGTCCATGGACGAGGGTGCGTCGCTGCCGCCACGAGAGCAAGCGGCAGGTGCGGCGGCGGGTCAGGGCGGGCTGGGATTCACGCCTCGGCAGATCCTGATCACGATGAGCGGCCTGGTCATCGCCATGCTGCTGGCGATGCTGGACAACATGATCGTCGCTCCGGCGCTGCCGACGATCGTCGGCGACCTGGGCGGCCTGAAGCACCTGGCATGGGTGGCCACCGGCTATGTCCTGGCCAGCACCGTGGCCACACCGATCTGGGGCAAGCTCGGCGATCTCTACGGCCGCCGCATCACGTTCGTCTCCTCGGTGCTGCTCTTCCTGATCGGCTCGATGCTGTGCGGCACGTCCCAGAACATGAACGAGCTGGTCGGCTTCCGCGCCGTGCAGGGCCTGGGGGCGGGCGGTCTGATGGTCGGCGTGATGTCGATCATCGGTGTGATGATCCCGCCGCGGGACCGCAGCAAGTACCAGGGCGTGATGATGGCCGTCATGCCGGTCTCCATGATCAGCGGACCCCTCATCGGCGGTTTCATCACCGACAACCTCAACTGGCGCTGGGCCTTCTACGTCAATCTGCCGCTCGGCGTCGTCGTCCTGGTGGTCTCCTGGATCACGCTCGGCCGACTGCCGAAGGGCGCCGGCAAGGCGCGCGTGGACTGGCTGGGGACGGTACTGCTCGCCATCTGGATCGTCTCGCTGGTACTGATCACCAGCTGGGGCGGGTCCATGTACGCCTGGGGCTCGGTGCAGATCATCGGTCTTGCCGTCCTCGCCCTGCTCGGGTTCGTGGCCTTCGTCCTGGTCCAGCGGCGGGCGGTCGAGCCGATCATGCCGCTGCGGGTCTTCAAGAGCCGCAACTTCTCGCTGGCCGGTGCGGTGGCTTTCGTCTCCGGCTTCGCCATGTTCGGCGCCATGGGCTTCCTGCCGCAGTTCCAGCAGTTCGTCCAGGGTGCCTCGGCGACCAACAGCGGGCTGCTGCTGATGCCGATGATGATCAGCGCGATGGTGGTCAGCCTGGGCGTCGGCGCGCTGATCAGCAAGACCGGGCACTACAAGTCGTTGCCGGTCATCGGCTCCGCGCTGGTCACCGTCGGCCTCGGCCTGTTCGCCACCGTGGACATCGGCACGACCCGAGCCGTCACCAGTACCTACATGGTCGTGCTCGGCGCCGGCATGGGCGCCATGATGCAGACCAGCACGCTCATCGCCCAGAACAGCATCGAGCTGCGCGACATGGGCGCGGGTACCGGCGCCTCGACCTTCCTGCGCAACATGGGCAGCTCGCTGGGCGTCTCCCTGCTCGGCACCGTGTACACCAGCCACCTGGCCGACTCCCTGGCCGGCGCGGGCGCGGGCGGGCGCAGCATCGGCGGGTCCGTCTCCTCGATGACGCCTCGTGCCCTGCGGCAGCTGCCGGCAGCGGCTCAGCACCTGTTCCAGCAGGCCGTCACCGAAGGCGTCACCGCACTGTTCACCTTGGGCGCCGCCGTCGCGGCGATCGGTGTCGTGCTCGCCCTGTTCATCCGCCAGGTGCCGCTGCGCTCACGTATGCAGCCGGGGCCGGCCAAGGCCGACCCGGAGCAGGTGGCGGTGCGCGGCTGAGGAAGCCGCAGGGCCGGGCCGTTCACTCCCGGGTATTGCCCCGGGAGTGAACGTATGGATCAGGCATTCGGGTCGAACGGAATTCCGGCCGGCATGGAGTTGGCGAGCGCGGAGTTGAAGGTGCTGTCGCTGATCTTGATGGTGGCAGCACCGAAATCGGCGTTCATCAATGTGTCGCGCAGTCCCGCCGGATAGCCGTTCCAGCCGACGAGGCGAGGGTAGAACCAGCCGCCGGTGGCGTTCTCCGGCGGTTCGTCATTGGTGTTGGCGAAACGGAAGTCGTGCGTCGTGATGCTGTCCTTGTGATAAACGATCTTCGGGTGCGTACCGTCGAAACGCACCGCCGAGCTGGCGGCCACCTGATAGCTGGAGTGCTGTGATACCGAGACGTACTCGACCTGGTTGTCGGCGATCCACACCACGACGTGTTCCCAGTCGTGGGTGTGTCCGATGGGCAGCGGGCCCGGTGTGGCCTGGTCCTTCTCGAAGTAACTGGCGTACACGACGGCGCACCAGCCGTTGTTGCACTTCTCGCGCGAGTAGGTGTTCGCGGCGTCCAGCTGGGCCTGATCGTGGCAGTGGCCGTTCACATCGCCGCCCAGTGGCAGGCCCGGGTTGAGGGTGCCGTCGGGGCTGATGGCGGCGGTCGCGTAGCAGCCGTCTCCGTCGTAGTCGTAGGCGGGCGAGAAGCTCTGTTCCAGTCCGTCGGCGTTCTGCGGCAGGGGCTGCAGGACGTCGGCGCTCGCGGTGGTCGGCAGCGCCACGACCAGGGCCACCGCGCCGAGCGCGCTGGTCAGCACGGATCTGCGGAGTCTTCTACCGGGCCGCGGGCGGCGCGGCGTACTGGTGGGGTTCATCGGCGTTGACATCAGGCTGCGCACACCGGCTCCTCGGCAACGAATGCGGGCGCAAGGGCCTGGCGTGGACTCCTCGCGCCGGATCGGGGGGATTTCGTGCAACGAAGATTTCGACCGCGCCACAGGCCTGGGCGACATATGTTCCCGGCGCGCGACGGGATTACAGGAGTGATGAGAGGTGCGGGAAGTGGTGGGGGTGGGGAAAGTGCTGGATTCGAATCAAGTTACCCCGGAGTAGTAGGACAGGCAAGCAAAATGTCATGGACCGGGTAATCCATTAATCCTTCAGAAGGCGGCATTCCGGATATTCCGGTGAATCCGGCGGAAGGAAAAGCCAGGTAATTCAACAATGCTGTGAAATCATGCGGCGCTGGAGTGCGGAAGAGCGCGGAGGAGAGCGGAAGAGCGCGGAGGAGAGCGGAAGAGACCGGAGGAGAAACGTCACCGCCTCTGAACGCCGGCGTCTCGTGCGGCCTCGGCCGCGTGTCGAACGCGCTCGGGCCGCTGATCACCGCTGATCACCGCCGGTCGCCGCGACGGCACGAGTGCCGCGGTGTCTTCTTCGCGCACTTGTCAGGCGTCGTCGGCTTCCGGCACCACTTCGATGTCGGTGCCGCGCCCGTTGCGGGCCCAGGAAGCGGCCTGCCACGCCTTGTCCGGACGGTCGAAGGGTCCCAGAGAGCGCGCGGTGCCGTCGGCGGCCCGCCAGCGCAGGAAGAAACGTCCAGGCCGGCACGGCTGCGCATCGCAGGGCCGGCCCCGCTGTCCGGCCCGAGCGCCTTCCGCCCGGTGCCCCTGACCGCCGGTGGACCGCCGCGCGGGCTTCGGCTCCCGGCGCTGTGTGTTCCGCCAGCGGGCCAGGGCGCGGCTGGTGCCCGCGGTCTTGGGATGGTCGGTGCCGAGGATGCGCTCCTGGTCGTCGAGCAGATCCTCCAGGGTCCGCACGGCACCGTCGTAGTCCCGCGCTATGCCCTGCCAGTGGGCGATGCTGGCGCGGGTGAGCATGGCGCCGGGATGGCCGGCGTCCAGCTCGCGCTGCTGATCCGCGAGCAAGTCCTTCAGAACGTCGATTGCGCCGTGCTGGTCGCCGGCCCGCCCCAGCTGCTGGGCGAGGGAGGCGCGGGTGTGCACGACGTTGGGATGGACCCTGCTGCCCAAGGTCTGCACCTGGTCGTCGAGCAGCTGCTCCAGATCCTCGATCACCGCGGCCCGCTCGCCCGCTTCGATGCGTTCCGTACGCCAGTGCAGAATGCGGGCACGGGTGATCAGGTTGTCCGGATGGCTGGCGCCCAAGACTTGGGTCTGGTCGGCGAGCAGCTTTTGCAGCGCGGCCAACGCTCCCGCGTGGTCGCCCGCCCGGGCGAGCCGCTGGGCGATCCTGGCCCGGGTGGCGAAGGTGTCGGGATGGACATCGCCGAGGATGCGTATCTGGTCGGCGAGCACCTCCTCCAGGGCTCCGACCACCCCGGCGTGGTTGCCTGCCTCGTTGCGCCAGTGCGCGATGCGAGCCCGGGTGTTCATGGTGTCGGGGTGCACATCGCCCAGGACGCGCACCTGGTCGGCGAGCACGTCCTGCAGGGCCTCGACCACACCGGTCCTGTTGCCCGCCTCGATCTGCCAGTGCGCGATGCGAGCCCGGGTGCTCATGGTCTCGGGATGGCCCTCGCCCAGGACCCGGACCTGGTCGGTCAGCAGGCTCCGCAGGGCGTCCACCGCGCCCGCGTGGTCGCCGGCCCGGCCGCGCTGGTGGGCGATGCGGGCCCGGGTGGCGAGCGCGCTGACGTGGTCGGCGCCCAGCTCCCGGATCTGGTCGGCGAGCACGTCCTGAACGGACGCGTCGCCCGCGTGGTGGCCCGCTTCGAACTGCCAGTGCGCGATGCGGGCCCGGGTGCTCATGGTCTCGGCGTGCTCGGCGCCCCGTACGCGAATCTGGTCGGCGAGCAGCTCCCGCAAGGCCTCGATGGCACCGGCGCGATCCCCGGAGTCGCCTTGTGACTGGGCGATGCGGGTGCGGGTGTTCATGGTCTCGTGGTGGTCGGCGCCCAGCACGCGCACCTGGTCGGCGAGCAGGCCCCGCAGGGTGCCGGCCGCGCCGGGATGGTCGCCTGCCGCGCCCTGCCAGTGCGCGATGCGGGTAAGGGTGTTCATGGTCTCGGCGTGTTCTGCGCCGCGTATGCGTATCTGGTCGGCGAGCAGCGACTTCAGAGTCTCGATTGCGTGGGTGTGGTCGCCGGCCACACCGTGCGAGTTGGCGATGCGGGTGCGGGTGTTCATGGTGTCGGCGTGGTGCGGGCCCAGCAGGCGTTGTTGATCGGCGAGCAGGGCCCGCAGGGTCGTCATCGCACCGGCGTGGTCATGGGCCTCAGCCTGCGCGTGGGCGAACCGGGCGCGGGTGGCCAGGACATCGGGGTGGCCGGGGTACAGCAGGCGTTCCTGGTCGGCGAGCAGGTCCCGCAGGGTCCGCACCGCGCCGGTGCGGTTGCCCGCCTGGATCTGGTAGGTGGCGATGCTGGATCGCACGGCCAACGTGTCGGCGTGGTCGGGGCTCAGGTGCTGCTGCGCGAGGCCGAGCAACTGGTCCCAGTAGACGCCCGCCGAGACCAGCAGGCGGGCCCGCTCCAGACTGCGGCCCGCCTCCAGGAGCAGCGGATGGGCCCCGGCCAGCCACAATTGCGGTCCGGCGTGCGTGTGCAGCGCGTCCGCGTTCGCCCGCAACACGAAGCTGCCCAGTGTCTTCTCGACGCCGGGCCAGACATCCACCAGGGCGTCCGCGGCCACCCACGCGACCTGGTCGAACTCGTCCAAAGTCAGCTCGTCCCGCGTGGCCCGCTGGATCAGGCCGTGCACACGGACGGCGCGCTCAGGGGTGTCCGTGTCCAACTCGACCAGGCTCAGTCTGCGCAGGCAGTACACGGCGTCCCGGGCCGCTTCCGCGTCCACCGGTGCCGCTCCCGCCGCGTTCACCGCCGCCGTTCCCGCCGGGTCGCCCGCACCCGCGTCCGGGGCGGTGCGCCGAGCGGTGAGGTAGGCGAGCGCCGGGGCACCGCACAGGACGTCCAGCGGGAAACCGTTGGCGTCGAGCATCCCGGCCAGACGCAGCAGCGGACGGGCCAGACCCACGGGTGTGAGCTGGTCGGCCAGCTCGATGGACAGCGACCAGGTGACCGCCACCGTCCGCCGCTGATCGTCCGGCAACGCCCTGGCCTCGGGAAACACCTCGGCCAGCGTCCGTCGGCGGTCCGCGAAACGGACCCGGTAGGCCGCACTGTCCAGCGCACGGTCGGTCATGTAGGCCGCGGCCTGCGCCAGCGCCAGCGGCAGCCGGCCCAAGTCCTCGGCCAGGGCATGCACCTGCTCCGCGGCCTCGTCGGCGTCGGGCCCGAGCCTGGCGGTCAGATAGGCGAAGGCCTCCTGCCGGGTGAACATGCCGACCGGAACCGGCCGCCACTCCCGCTCCCTGGCCGCCACATCGAGACTGCGAGTGGTGATCACCACCCTGCCCTCGGAGTGCTGCGGCGGCCTCAGCCCGGTCAGATCGCCGAGGTCGCGCAGGTCGTCCAGGACCACGAGCCAGCGGCGCCGGGTGGTCTGGAGCCAGGTCAGGAAGTCGAGCGCGGCCTGTTCCGAGTCGTCCGTGCCGGCATCGGTCACGTCCCGGCCGGCCAGCGCGTACGCCGAGACGATGGCGTCCCGGGTGCTCGCGGTGATCCACACCAGCAGGTCCACCGCGTTCGACTCCCACTGGCGTCTGGCGTGGTGGGCGGCGAGCTGGGTCTTGCCCACACCTCCGGTGCCGGAGAGCACGTGGACCTGGCTCGGCACGGCCGTCTCACCGTCGTCGGCCGCCGCGTCCAGGGCTTCGACGGCGGCACGGTGCTGGAAGCAGTCCGCCTGCCAGGGGATCACGCCGACCCGGCGCGGCCAGGGCTTGGGGCTGGCCGGTGGGGTCAGCTGGACGAGGGTGCCGATGCTGTTCGCGATGACGCTGTTGGTGCTGTGGACGTCACCGGCGACGTGGAGGCCGGGTGCGGCTGCGTCTGTCGGTGTCGGTGTTGTGGATGTCGGTGCCGTGTCCGCGCCGCCGGGTGCGGTGCTCCTGCTGCTGGGACGGGTGATGCCAAGGCCGGTCAGCGCTGGGTCGGCCTCGGCTGGGAAGGGTCCTGCGCGCCCACCGTAACGGGAGCGCTGAAGTCGCGGCCGATGACTCCGCCGTTGTTCGTGATGTCACCACCGGCGGTCACTCCGCTGTGGTCCGCGCGGACGGAGTTACCTGCGGCCTGCGGGCCGGCCGCCGCCTTCAGGCGCTCGTAGTCCTCAGCGGCGCGGGTGAGCTCCGCCGCGAAGTCCGCGTCGTCCTCGACGGCCTGCGCCAACGCGTCCGTCAGGCGCCGCACCGTACGCTCACCGGGCTCAGTGGCAGCCGGTCCTGCGGTGCTGTCCGCGGCCGCCGCGCCGGGTTCGGCGGACGGCGCGTCGGATGCGGTCGCCGCCGGTTCCTGCTCGGCCGCCCGCGCCGCGGCGTCGGCCTCGGCGTGCAGGCGGACCAGCGCGGGGTCGCCAGCCAGCTTCGCGGTGACCATGTCGTGCACGCGCGCCATGCCCGCGTCCAGCGCACGGTCCACCTCCGTGTCCGCGGCACTCCCCACCCGGCGGGCCTTGCGCCAGACCCACGCGACCACACAGGCGATGGGAACTTCCAGACCCGTCACAGCGACCCCCTATGGCCCACGGCCATCCGCACGTACGTACAGGATTCATCCTGTACGACCGGTCCCTCCCATTGAACCTTCTCCTCTCGGCAACCCGCACATCCACACGCCCGAATCGGCTGTGTCGTCGGCGCGTTGTATCCGGAGTGCCTGAACACCGTTACCGGGAAAACGGATCAGGTACGGAATAGGCATCGGGTCCGCGGTGTTCATCCTCTTGATGAGGTGCGTCCGCCCGTGTTGCACAGGGGGCGGCGCCGGGCGCGCGTGGCGGGCCAGAACCGGAAGGGGCTGGGATGGCGGAGATGCTGACGGTGTCCGGCCCTCGCGGTCTCTGCGGTCTTCACGGTCTCCGCGGTCTTGACGGTCTGTGCGTTCCGAGGATCGTCGTCCTGCGTGTCCTGGCTCTGAGTCCGGTCCGTCGCGTGCATCTGTATGGCCGGGCCCATATCGATCTGCAGCGCGTGGCCGGCGCACTCTGTACCGCCTGAACCATTCCCCGCGGCGCGCCGTCCAGCCACTCGCTGTCGGCACCCGGCTGCCGCTCCGTGCCGGCACCGCCCAGCCACTCGGTGCGGGCACCCGTCAACCGCCCGGCGCCGCGTCAGCCGGTCGCCGGCGTTGCTCCTGACCCGTCATCCGCACTCGTCACCCGCACCCGTCACCCGCACTTGTCCTCCGCCGCCGCACCCCGTGTGCGCTGCGGTGTCGCTTTCGTACGGTCGACCAGGGAGGCATTTCTCTCGTGTCCGCGTCCGCGTCTTCCCCGCTCTTCACTCCTTCCTCCTCCCCTTCCTCCCCTCCTTCCCCTTCCTCTACTTCCGCGTCCACCGCCCTGCACCTCGCCGTCGCCCTCGACGGCGCGGGCTGGCATCCGGCCGCCTGGCGTGAACCGGTGTCCCGGCCCACGGAGCTGTTCACCGCCGGCTACTGGGCCGACCTGGTCGCCGAGGCCGAGCGCGGGCTGCTCGACTTCGTGACCATCGAGGACGGCCTCGGACTCCAGGCCCCCTCCCGGTGTGCCGGTTGCCGGTGCCCAGCAGGCCCGCACCGACCAGGTGCGCGGCCGTCTCGACGCGGTGCTCATCGCCGCCCGCGTCGCCCCGCTGACCCGGCACATCGGACTGGTGCCGACCGTGGTGGCCACGCACACGGAGCCGTTCCACATCTCCAAGGCGATCGCCACCCTCGACTATGTGAGCTCCGGGCGCGCCGGGCTGCGCGTCAGGTGTCGGCGCCGGCCGGCACGAGGCCGCGCACTTCGGCCGCCGCGCCATCCCCGCCCTGCCTCTGGAGGACCGGGACGACCCGCCGTGCGGAAGCTGACCGCCGACCTCTTCGACGAGGCCGCCGACTACATCGAGGTGGTGCGGCGGCTGTGGGACAGCTGGGAGGACGACGCGGAGATCACGGGACGTCGCCACCGGCCGCTTCATCGACCGCGACAAGCTGCACTACATCGACTTCGAGGGACCGGCACTTCAGCGTCAAGGGCCCCTCGATCACCCCCCGGCCGCCGCAGGGCCAGCCGCCTCGTCACCGCGCTGGCGCACGAGAGCGTGCCGTACCAGCTCGTCGCACGGTCGGCCGACATCGGATACGTGACCCCGCACGACGCGGACCAGGCGCCGCGCCATCGTCGACGAGATCCGCGCGGAACAGGCCGCGGCCGGCGCGCGGACGAGCCCCTGCACGTCTTCGGCGACCTGGTGGTCTTCCTGGACGACGACCCCGCCACCGGCGGCGGCACGGCGCAAGGACCGGCTCGACGGCCTGGCGGGCGACGCGTACACCAGCGACGCCCGGATCTTCACCGGCACCCCCGCCCAACTCGCCGATCTGCTGCAGGAGTTGCAGCCGGGGCGGGTCTCACCGGTTTCCGGCTGCGTCCCGGCGTCGTCGGCCACGACCTGCCCGCGATCACCCGGGGCCTGGTGCCCGAGCTGCAGCGGCGCGGAGTCGTTCCGGCGCGCCTACGAGGCCGGCACCCTGCGCGGACTGCTCGGCCTGGCCGCCCCGCCAACCGTTACGCCGCGAGCCCGACCGCGCCCACGCCCCCACCGCGACCGGCCGCCACCGTCTGAGCCGGAGGACGACCGACCATGAGCACCATGCCGCCGCAAGCAGATCCACCTCGCGGCCCACTTCCCGGGCGTCAACAACACCACCGTTGGAGCGACCCGCGGCCGGCAGCCACATCGAGTTCAGTTCCTTCGCGCACTTCGCGCAGACCGCCGAGCGCGCCAAGTTCGACTTCCTGTTCCTCGCCGAAGGCCTGCGGCTGCGCGAGCAGGGCGGAGAGATCTACGACCTGGACGTCGTGGGCCGGCCCGACACCTTCACCGTGCTCAGCCGCGCTGGCCGCGGTCACCGAGCGCCTCGGGCTGACCGGCACCATCAACTCCACCTTCAACGAGCCCTACGAGGTCGCCCGGCAGTTCGCCAGCCTCGACCACCTCTCGGACGGGCGCGCCGCCTGGAACGTCGTCACCTCCTGGGACGCGTTCACCGGCGAGAACTTCCGGCGCGGCGGCTTCCTGCCGCAGGAGGACCGGTACTCGCGGGCCAGGGAGTTCCTGAGCACGGCCAGCGAGCTGTTCGACTCCTGGCACGGCGACGAGATCGTCGCCGACCAGGAGACCGGCACGCTTCCTGCGCGACGCCCAGGCCGGAGCCTTCGTCCACCAGGGACGAGCACTTCGACATCAGCGGCCAGTTCAACGTCCCGCGCAGCCCGCAGGGCCGCCCGGTGATCTTCCAGGCCGGCGACTCCGACGAGGGGCGCGAGTTCGCCGCGCGTCGAGCGCCGACGCGATCTTCAGCCGGCACGGCACCCTCGAGGACGGGCCAGGCGTTCTACACCGACGTCAAGGGCCGCCTGGCCCGCCACGGCCGCACGCCCGACCAGCTGCTGATCCTGCCCGCCGCGACGTTCGTCCTCGGCGACACCGACGCCGAGGCGGAGGAACTGGCCCGCGAGGTACGCCGGCAGCAGGTCAGCGGCGCGACCGCGATCAAGTTCCTGGAGCAGGTCTGGAACCGTGACCTGTCCGGCTACGACCCGGACGGCCCGCTGCCCGACATCGACCCCGACCTCGGCGAGCACACCATCGCGCGCGGCCGGGCCAGCGTCCGGATGTACCGCGACCCGCTGGCCACCGCCCGCGAGTGGCGGGAGCGCGCGGCCGCCAAGAAGCTGTCGATCCGTGAGCTCGTCATCGAGACCGGCAACCGCCAGTCCTTCGTCGGCTCCCCGGCCACCGTGGCCGAGACCATCAACGACTTCGTCCAGGCCGACGCCGCCGACGGCTTCATCCTCGTCCCGCACATCACCCCCGGCGGCCTCGACGCCTTCGCCGACACGGTCGTCCCGCTGCTCCAGGAGCGCGGGGTGTTCCGCACGAGTACGCGGGCACCACCCTGCGCGACCACTTGGGGTTGGCCCATCCGGACGCGGCGGGGGCAGGGGTGCCGGGGGGCCGAGGGGCGGTGGCGTAGAGGAGAGGGTGGCCGTTGCCTTGCCCGCGAGCGTCGGCGTCGGGCCGGTGGTGATGTGCGAGAGTGTATGCGTGCGTTGCGCAAGTTGGACGCTCGACCAGCTGCTTTCAGGGATCTGTCACTAATCGCTCGTCTTGTGCATGTATGGAAGGTGACTGGTTCGTCTTTCTTTGCTCTGAAGCCATTGACGAGCGGTGATCACTGATGGTTCTGATGAGGTGGTTGTAAGACAGCGTATGAACTGGTTGAATCTGGGCTGGGGGATGAGGCTTCGTCGGGCGTTCGCGCTCGGCGTCCAGAGGGTTCAGACGGTCCGTGTTCGTGGGCGGCGGCGGTGGCGCTGCTGGCTGCGTTGCCGACGCGGCCGTACAGGCGACCGCGCAAGCCGACGAGAGTCGGAGCGCTGCCGGCGACCGCAGACCCCACCCCACCGGCGGCCACTACCTGGCCGCCCCGTCCGACAGATCGAACACCGCCTGGCGCCACTCCAGGCCGACTCCACCCGTCCCTGAAGCCCCCAACATCTTCCCTCTCCAGCCCCTACACCGTGCTGTGACAGCACGGACTCACCGCCCAGGGCTGCCCGGTGACAGAAGGTGACCTTCACCTTCACCCCCGCCTCCGGAGACAGCGGCGTCATCGGCCTACCAGTACAAGACCTCGCGTCCGCGGCCGCCTGGTCGCAGACGATCACCGGATCGACAGCGACCGCCACCTTCACCCCACCGTCCTCCTCCGGCACCTTCATCGTCTATGTGCGCTGGCAGAGGACTCCCTAGGATGGGGAGCGCAGAAACTCCCGTCGACGTCCTGGTCGCCGAAGGCTCCCGGGACCCATCGGGCAGTGGCACTTCGACGAAACCGACGGAGCCGCCCTCGACACGTCGCTCACCACCGTCGCGGCTCAGCAGGACAACGCCACCCTGTCGGCAGACGGTGCCGTGCGCGACACACGAGGACGTCGAGGCGAGCTCCCACCAGAACGCCGACAGCGAAGACCTGGAGACCCCTCAGACGGACACCGGACTGGCCCTGAACGGCTCGACCGGCTACGCGGCCACCGCAGGACCGGTCCTGGAGGCCCGCTCCGTCCTACACCGTCTCGGCATGGGCACGTCTGGACGCCACCCCCACCCACAACATGGTGGTGCTGTCGCAGACCGGTGCCGGCAACACCGGTCCGGGCTTCGCCCTCGACGATCCACCGAGTACCAGAAGTGGATCTTCGACTGGCACTGGGCGGACACGGCCGGCACCTTGCACTACGTTCGTTCGCTCGCCGGCGCCACAGCACCGCCGGTCAAGGCATGGACCCAGCTGGCCGGCGTCTACGACGCGACGGCGGGCACGGTCCAGCTCTACGTCAACGGCAGACCCCAGGGAGACCCGCAGGCGCTGCCCGGCGGACAACCCGAAGCGGACACCGGTCCGATGGAGTTCGGCCGGGGCAACGGCACCACCGCCGGGACCTTCGCGGACTACTTCGGCGGCCAGCTCGATGAAGCCAGGGTCTGGCAGCGCGCCCTGTCCGACCAGGAGATCTCCGACGAATCCCGGCTGCTGACCAACGGTTCCTATGCGGCGACAGAGCTGGTGGCCGCCTGGGACCCGACGGCGGCCACTGGGGCTGACGTCCCGGACACCACCTCCGGCTACGGAACCCCGCTGACCCTCTCGGGAGGCGCCACGCTGGACAGCACCGGCCTCGTCCTGGACGGGACCGACGGCGCGGCGACCGCGGCAGGCCCGCTGGTCGACGACACCGGGATCGTTCACCGTCACCACCGCCGTCCAACTCGACAGCGCCGCCCTGGTGACCAAGCCCGCCGGGTACCTGGGCCAGGTGATCGGCCAGTGCAGCAGCGACGGCTCCTCGTGGGGCCTGTGGTACGAGTTGACCGGCACCGACACCGACCCCGAGACCGACAACGAGATCCCGGTCGGCTTCTGGCACTTCGGTCGCCTCAACCCGGACGGCAGCTTCACCGGCGTGACCTCCGACGCGGTGGCGGACCTGAGCGGCGTGGTACGTCTGACCGGGGTGTTCGACGCGCAGGCCGGCACCGATGGTGCCATCAGCCTGTATGTCGGCAACAGCCGAAACGGTGCCGCGATGGCGTACACGGCGATCGCGGGCACGGGCGACTTCGCCGCCGGCAAGGCATGGGTGAACTCCGCCTGGGGCCACGTATCTGCCTGAGACGATCAGTGACATCCGCATCTGGGCCGGTGCCATGGCCAGCCAGGAACAGATCGTCAACACCGTCGGGGACTGACCCCGCCGCAGGGGCGGTGCGACAGCAGGCTGCCGCACCGCCCACCGCAGGTTCCGGGGTGTCACCCGCACCACCCCGATCGGGCTCACCGGGTCGCGTATGAGGACACGGACGCACCGGTGCGGCTAGAAGCACCACCGTCACCCGGCGCGCCGTCAGGGGAAACACCCCGCACTTACCGTCCCCGGCATGGACACAGGGCTGTATACACGGCTGGACACGGCGGGTGGCAGCGCCCCGCCGTCCCGGCGTGACCAGGTCTACGTGCAGCTACGCGAGGAGTTGCTGAACGGGCGGATCGGGCCCCGGGAGCGGCTGGCCGAGGTGAGGCTCGCGGGACGGTTCGGGGTGTCGCGGACGCCGGTCAGGGAGGCGTTGGCGCGGTTGCGGGCCGATGGCCTGGTCGAGCGGCGCGACGGCGGGTACTTCGCGGTCGTGCCCGATCTGGCGCGGCTGCGGGACCTGTACGAGTTGCGGGTCACCCTCGAACTGCGCGGCGTCGCACGGGCCGTCGAGGACCCGTCGATACGGCACGATCCGTCGGTCATCGAGGCCGAGCTGAAGCGCTGGTACGAACTCGCGGCGCACGATCCGAGCCCGACCCGCAGTTCGTGGTGCTCGACGAGGAGTTCCACACCGCGCTCTCCCGGGCCTTTGGCAACCCGGCGCTCACCGATGCGCTGGTCGCCGTCAACCAGAAGATCCGCCGGGTGCGGATGTACGACTTTCTCAGCCGGGACCGGGTGGAGACCACGGTCACCGAACACATCGAGATCTTGGAATGCGTCCGTGCCGGCCGTCTTGAGGACGGGCTCCGGCCCTGCACCGGCATGTCGGGGACTCCATGGCCGTGGTGCTGGAACGGGCCCAGCGTGCGCTGACGGCGATGGCGCTGCACACCTGACGAAACGTCAGCGCGAGCTTCTCGCCCCCCAGATGCCTGCCCTCCAGGTCCTCGCCCTCCGGGCTCGTCCGCGAACACCGGACGCGCTTCGATCAGTCGTGCCTCACGTCCAGGAGGAAACCCCTGCCATGTTCGACACCCTGCTCATCGCGAACCGTGGAGAGATCGCCTGCCGGATCATCCGCAGTGCGAAGGCGCTCGGCATGCGCACCGTGGCGGTGTACTCGGACGCCGATGCCACCGCGCCGCACGTCCGGATGGCCGACACCGCCGTACGGCTCGGGCCGGCGCCCGCCGCCGAGAGTTATCTGCTGGCCGACCGGGTGCTGGCGGCCGCCCGGGACACCGGGGCCGGGGCACTGCACCCCGGGTACGGATTCCTCTCCGAGAACGCCGCCTTCGCCGCCGCCGTGGAAGCGGCGGGTCTGGTCTTCGTCGGCCCCACCCCGACGCAGATCGAGCTGTTCGGCGCCAAACACACCGCACGGGCCGCGGCGCGCGCCGCCGGGGTGCCGCTGCTGCCCGGCAGCGGACTGCTGGCGGACGAGCGGCAGGCGTTGCGGGCGGCCGAAGAGATCGGGTATCCGGTGATGGTGAAGGCGACCGGGGGCGGGGGCGGCATCGGTATGCAGGCCTGCGCGGGGCCGCGGGAGCTGCGGGCGGCGTTCGCTCGGGTGACCCGGCTCGCGCGGGGCAGCTTCGGCGACGGCGGAGTGTTCCTGGAGCGGTACGTGGCCCGGGCCCGGCATGTCGAGGTGCAGGTGTTCGGCGACGGCGCGGGGCGGGTGGACGTCCTCGGCGACCGGGACTGCTCGCTGCAGCGCCGCCACCAGAAGGTGCTGGAGGAGGCGCCCGCGCCCGGCCTGCCGCCACGGCTGCGCGCCCGGCTGCACGACGCGGCACGTGAACTGTGCGCTTCGGTGGCGTACCGGTCGGCGGGCACGGTGGAGTTCGTCTACGACACGGGGGGCGACGAGGGCGGGACGGTCTCGTTCCTTGAGGTCAACACGCGCCTCCAGGTGGAGCATCCGGTCACCGAGGAGACCACCGGGGTCGACCTGGTGGGATGGATGCTGCGGCTGGCGCGCGACGAGAAGGATTTCCTGGACGCCGCCTTCGGCACGGCCTCCGCCCCCGCCCCCGCCCCCGCTCCCGGCCCGGCCTGCGCCCCCGCCTCGCACGCCGTCGAAGCCCGTATCTACGCCGAGGACCCCGCCGCGGACCACCGCCCCAGCCCCGGCCTGCTGACCGGCGTCGCGTTCCCGGCCGGTGTGCGGGTGGACGGGTGGGCCGAGACGGGGCAGCGGGTGTCGGCCTCGTACGACCCGCTGCTCGCCAAGGTCATCGCCACCGGAACCACCCGCGCCGAGGCCTTCGCGCGGCTCGCGAAGGCGCTGGACGACACCCGCATCCACGGCGTGGAGACCAACCTCGGCCTGCTCCGCGCCGCCTGCCGCGACGCGGACGTGCTCGCCGCCCGGCACTCCACCAGCACCCTCGCCGGCATCACCCCGGAAGGCACCCGGATCGAGGTGGTGCGCGGCGGCACCCTGACCACCGTGCAGGACTGGCCCGCCCGCACCGGGTACTGGGAGGTCGGCGTGCCGCCCAGCGGCCCCATGGACGACCTCTCCTTCCGCCTCGGCAACACCGCCGTGGGCAACCCACCGGGCGCACCGGGGCTCGAATGCACCCTGGAAGGCCCGGCGCTGCGGTTCTCGCGGCCCGTCACCGTCTGCGTCACCGGTGCCCCCGCCGAAGTCACCGTCGACGGGCGCCCGGCGGCCCAGTGGGAACCGTTCGAGGTGCCTGCCGAAGGGCTGCTGGAGGTCGCCGCGCCGCCAGGACCGGGCATGCGCACCTACGTCCTGGTCCGCGGCGGACTCGACGTGCCGGAATATCTCGGCAGCGCCGCCACCTTCACACTCGGCGGCTTCGGCGGGCACGGCGGGCGGGCGCTGCGCACCGGCGACGTGCTGCACCCGGCCGCGCCCGCGGCGCACGCGCCACAGCCCGCACCCGTGCCCGAAGCCGACCGCCCGCACTGCACCTCGCACTGGCGGATCGCGGTCAGCGAGGGCCCGCACCCGGCACCCGACTTCCTCACCCGGCGCGGCATGGCGACGGTGTACGGCGCCGAGTGGAAGGTGTCGGCGCAGTCGGCGCGCACCGGCGTACGGCTGATCGGGCCCAAGCCGCAGTGGGCGCGCGCGGACGGCGGCGAGGCGGGTCTGCACCCGTCGAACGTGCACGACACGCCGTACTCCGTCGGCGCCGTCAACTTCACCGGCGACACTCCCGCGATCCTCGGTCCGGACGGGCCGAGCCTGGGCGGCTTCGCCTGCCCGGTCACCATCGTCAGCGGTGAACGCTGGAAGGCCGGCCAACTGCGGCCCGGCGACACCGTCCGCCTGGTGCCCGTCACCGAAGCCGCCGCCGCCGCGCGCCGTGCGCCCGCGCTGATCGGTCACTTGGCCGACGGCCCTGACGGCGACGACGGGGTGCTCGCCAGGCGTCCGGCCACCGGCCGCGGCACCTCTCAGGCCTTGGCGGCACGGAAAGACGCGCCCGAGGTGGTGTACCGGCGCGGCGCCGACGACAACATCCTCGTCGAGTACGGCCCGATGGCGCTCGACCTGTCCTTGCGGATGCGCGTGCACACCCTCGCCGCGCACCTCGCCGAGCACCGCCCGCCGGGGCTGATCGACATCACGCCCGGTGTGCGCTCCCTGCACCTGCACGCCGATCCCGACGTGCTGCCGCTGCGCACCCTCCTCGGCCTGCTCCAGGAGGCTGAGGACGTGCTGCCGCCGGCCGGCGAACTGACGGTGCCGAGCCGGGCGGTGCACCTGCCGCTGTCGTTCGACGATCCGACGGTCGGCGAGGCGATCGCGCGCTATACGGCGTCGGTGCGCGACGACGCGCCCTGGAACCCGTCCAACATCGAGTTCATCCGCCGCATCAACGGCCTGGACAGCGTCGATGAGGTGCGGCGCGCGGTGTTCGACGCCGAGTACCTGGTCCTCGGCCTCGGCGACGTCTACCTCGGCGCACCCGCCGCCACCCCGCTCGACCCGCGCCACCGCCTGGTCACCACCAAGTACAACCCGGCCCGGACATGGACGCCGGAGGCGGGAGTCGGCATCGGCGGCGCCTACCTGTGCATCTACGGCATGGAGAGCCCCGGCGGCTACCAGCTCATCGGGCGCACGGTGCCCATCTGGGGCGGGCTGCGTCCGCAGGGCTACTTCGACGACGGCCTGCCCTGGCTGCTGCGTTTCTTCGACCGGATCATCTGGCATCCCGTCAGCCCCGAGGAACTGCTCGATATCCGCGCGGACCTCGCCGCGGGCCGCGCCGGGCTCGACATCGGGGCCGGGGAGTTCTCGCTCGGTGCACATGAGGCGTTCCTGACGGAGAACGCCGCGTCGATCGCCGCGTTCCGGGCGCGGCAGGCCGCGGCGTTCGAGGCGGAACGGCAGGCCTGGCAGGCGGCGGGAGAGTTCGAGGACCGCGCGGACGCACCGCCCGCGCCCGCCGTCGTGGTGCCGCCACTGCCGCCGGGGGCCCGGCTCGTCGACGCGCCGCTCAGCTCTCTGGTGTGGCGGATCGAGGCGAAGCCCGGTACACGCGTTGCCAAGGGACAGCCGCTGGTGGTGCTGGAGGCGATGAAGATGGAAGTCGTGGTGCGGGCGCCGGCGGCGGGTGTCGTGGCGGATGTACTGGTCAGCCCCGGGCAGCACATCGCCGCGGGGGCGCCGTTGACAAGTGTGATCGGGGAGGAAGCCGCCTGATGAGTGGGACCACCATGGGAACAGCGCAGCCGCAGCCAACGGACGTGCCGGGAGCACCGGACGCACCCTGCGCGCCGTACGCAAGCGTCGCCGACCGGGTCGCCGCCGCCTACCGCCGGATCGCCGAGGCCGACCGACCCGAGGTCTGGATCACCCTGCGGCCCGAGGCCGACGTGCTGGCCGAAGCGCGGGCGCTCGACGCGCGGCTCGCGGCGGGGGAGGCATTGCCGCTGGCCGGGGTGCTCGCCGCGGTCAAGGACAACATCGACGTCGCCGGGCTGCCCACCACCGCCGCCTGCCCGGGCTACGCCCGCACGCCGAAGGTGTCGGCGCCCGCCGTCGGCCGGCTCGCCGACGCGGGCGCGCTCGTGCTCGGCAAGACCAACATGGACCAGTTCGCGACCGGTCTGGTCGGCACCCGCAGCCCGTACGGGGCGGTGCGGGCCGCGGCCAGGCCCGAGAAGGTCTCCGGCGGCTCGTCCTCCGGTTCCGCGGTGGCCGTGGCGCTGGGCATCGCGGACATCGCGCTCGGCACCGACACCGCGGGCTCGGGCCGGGTCCCGGCCGCCTTCAACGCCCTCATCGGCCTGAAACCGACCCTCGGCCTGGTCCCCAACACGGGCGTCGTCCCGGCCGCCCGCCCCTACGACACGGTCACCGTCTTCGCCCGCACCCTCACCGGGGCGCAGCGCGCCCTCGCCGTCATGACAGGACCCGACGACGGCGACCCGCGCAGCCGCACCTGGCCGGACGCGGTACGCCTCGCCGCTCCCGCCGCGCCCCGCGTCGCCGTCCCCCGCGAGAAGGACCTCGCCCCGCTCTCACCCGCCTATCGGACGGCCTTCCAGAGCGCCGTCGAACGTGTGGCAGCTTCCGGAGCGCAGATCGAAACCGTCGACATCGCGCCGCTGCTTGAGGCGGCCCGGCTGCTGTACGACGGGGCGCTGGTCGCCGAGCGGTACGCGGCCGTCGGAGAGTTCATCGCCGCCACCATCGGCGAGGACGAGGCCGCCGTCGACCCCACGGTGGCCGCCATCGTGCTCGCCTCCGCCGCCCTGCCCGCCCACGAACTCGCCGCCGATCAGGAGCGTCTTGACCGGTACAAGGCCACTGCCGCGCGCCTGCTGGCCGGTTACGACGCGTTGCTGCTGCCCACCACCACCGAGCATCCGGACATCGCCGCCGTCCAGGCCGATCCGGTCGGCATCAACAAACGCCTGGGCACCTACACCAACTTCGTCAATCTGCTGGACATGGCGGCGGTGGCCGTCCCGGCGGGCGAGGCGGACGGCGGGCCGTTCGGCGTCACCGTGGTCGTCCGCGCCTTCGATGACCAGGCCGCCCTTGATATCGCGGCCCGGTTCACCGGCGAGCAGGCGCCCGTGCCTTACCCCGGTACGGGGTGCGCGCTGGCCGTCTTCGGGGCGCACCTGCGCGGCCAGCCGCTCAACGGCCAGCTCGTCGATCTCGGCGCCCGGTACGCCGGCGAGCTGGTCACCGCCCCCGAGTACCGCCTCACCGCACTCGACACCACCCCGCCCAAACCCGGTCTCGTGCACGTCGGCCCCGCGGACGGCACCGCGATCCGTGGCGAACGCTGGCTCCTGAGCCCGGCCGCCCTGGGCCGTTTCCTCGCCGCCCTCCCCGCTCCCATGAGCCTGGGCCCCGTACACCTCGCGGACGGCACGTCCTGCGTGGGATTCCTGTGCGGTGCGTACGACGCGGCGGGCGCGGCGGACATCAGCCGGTTCGGAGGGTGGGCGGAGTACCTGGCGGCGCGGGGGCAGGGCTGATGGGGCCGGTCACGGGTGACGGCCACCCGGGTGAAACCCGGCGCGCGGCACACCCTCGGTAGGCTCACGCGGCGTCGCAGAGCACCTGCACGGCACCGCTCTGACCTGCGATGACGTGCGTGCCGTCACCCATTTGGCCGCGTCCGGATGGCCGTCCGCCGAACCTGCGCACACGTTGGTCTCATCTGGACAACATCGGGACAAAGAGGGACGCGGTGGGATGCCGGTCAGCTGCATCGGTGCGGCGGTGTCCTCCGTGTCCACGGTGCCCCTCCGACCTCAGGAGCCCCTCATGGCGCAGACAGCGGCACCCCGCCCACCTCACACCCATATGCCCGACACCGGAGCCGTCTGGGCGAGGGGCGGCACGATGTTCGCGGGCATCGTGCTCCTCGTGGACGGTGTGCTGAGCGTGCTCAAGGGCATCGCGGGGATCGTCAGCAACAACGCGTACGCGCGGACCGGAAACTACATCTACCGGTTCAACGCCCACTCCTGGGGCTGGCTGCTCCTCGGCCTCGGCGTGGTCGTCGCCCTCGCGGGCCTGTCCCTGCTCGGCACCAAGGCGGCCCCCTGGGCGCGCGCGGTGGGTATCGCGATGGCCGCGCTGAGCATCATCGCCAACTTCATCTGGCTTCCGTTCCAGCCGATCTGGGCCATCATCTCCATCGCCCTGGACACCTTCGTGATCTGGGCGCTGTGCACGGATCACAGCAGGCGGGGCGCCTGGAGCTGAGCCGCTGTGGCGGGGCCGACGAACGGGCGGGACGCGGAACCGGGCCGAAACCGCCCGGCCGGGCCCCGCCCGTCCGTGTCGCCGTCCGTCCGGGCCTACGCACTCGCGATCCTCCTCGTGGCCGCCATGGTCGCGGCGTACTGCCTGCTGCCGCTGGACCGCCTCGGCCCACACCATCCGGTCCTCAGCTGGACCCTGTGCATCGCCGCGCTGGCCGTGATCGCGGCGCTGCTCCTCTGGCAGATCCGCGACATCATGATCGGCCGCACGACCACCCGCCCCGGCCTGGTCATCCCACTGCTCGTCTGCCTGTCCGTCCTCGTCTTCTCCGCCGCGTACTACGCCCTCGCCCGCCAGGCCGGCGAGATGCGCGGCCTGCACACCCGGCTCGACGCGGTCTACTTCACCCTGGTCACGCTCTCCACCATCGGCTACGGCGACATCGCGCCGATCGGCCAGTCGGCCCGCACGGTGGCCGTGGTCCAGATCCTCTACAGCTTCATCTTCCTCACCGCGGCGACGACCGCACTGGGCCGCTACGCGCGCCAGCGGCTGGGAAAGCAGCCGGACAAGTCGCAGGGCGGCCAGGACCAACAGGACAGGCCTTAGCGAGTGGGTCTGTCCTGGCGGCGGCCGTCCGGCGGATCAGCCGGAGAGCGAACGCGGCGGCCTGCGGGACGTCCGCACAGCTGACCTTCGACGCGCCCTGCCGCCGGAACGAGCCCACGATGGAAGTGCCCGTGATGGACATTCCCGCGACGGCAAAAGCCCGCGACGGAAAAGCCCGCAGCCGTCTGACCTGACCTGGAGGGTCGGTATGAGCACCTACCTGATCAACCACCTGCGCATTCCCGGCGGCGTTCCCAACGAGGGCGGCCTCTCCTACCTCGAACAGGTGGAGGCCACCCTCGCGCCCTACGGCGGCAAGTGGCTCGCCAACGGTGAGCCCACCGTCATGGAAGGGGTCTGGCCCGGCCTCGTCGTCGTCATCGAGTTCCCCGACCGCGCCGCCGCCGAGAAGTGGTACAAGTCGCCCGAATATCAGAAGATCCTCCCGCTGCGCACCAACAACACGATCTCCGACCTCGTGCTGATCGACAGCCCTCCCGCGGACTTCACCGCCAAGGGATTCGCCCAGCAGGTCCGAGCCGCTGTCGCGGCAGAGTCCGGCTCCTGAGCTGGTCAGTCGTGGGCCCGGGGGTCGGGCAAACCGGCAAAGAGGACAGCTCTTACTGGCCAAGGTCCGCGGGCGTCGCGCGGAAGACCGGGCAGTGCGGCGCGGCGGCGGCGAAGCTGTCGGAGGAGGCGGATGCGACGAGGCCGTTTCTGAGGAAGGCGTCCACTCCTCTGTGGTTCTGACGGGGAAACTCCCGCAGGATCGGGCCGCGCTGCGCCACGGGGACCTCGACCAGGTCGACGGCCTGGGTGCGCCAGCCGCGGGTGAGCACGCCGTGCCCAGCGGCCCGGGCGTTCTTGACCCAGTCGGACTCCGGATAGGCCTGGAGCAGGTAGCGCACGTCTTGGACGACGACCGGGGCGACCGGGGTGGTGCGCGGCAGGCCGCTGTTGCGGCCGGGCACGGTCAGCAGGTACATCGGGCCGACCGGCAGACCGAGGCGGTGCAGGCGGACGATGACGCGGTTGCGCAGTCTGTGCCGCAGGGAGAGTGCGCGGCGCGCGGCCGGGGAGTCGGTCATGGGTGTCCTCTCGGATGAGGGTGGCTCAAGCGGGCTGTGCTGTGTGTGCGCTCAGGCCGCCGGGGCGGATCGCACGGCGCTGACCAGCCACATAGCTGTGCGTAGCGTCACTTCACCGGCGACGTTGAAGCCGCCCAGAGCGCCCGTGACCTCGGCCCGTGCCTGGTCGACGTCCGCGGGTCCGGCGCTCGCCAGGTTGAAGCGCATCGGTCCCATGGCGAAGAGGAACTCGGCCGCCTCCTCGGCCGTGTGGCCGAAGACCATCGGCACGTCGACCGGCACCGTCGAGATGTCCGTGAAGCCGGCACGGGTGAGCACGTCCTCGATACGGTCCGGGTCGACCAGCGATACCGGGCTCGGGTCGAGGACTCCGGTCGCGCCGGCGGCGGGAGAGTGGCGGCGCATCAGCGCCCACAGCGGTGTCAGTGCCCGGACGAAGTCGTCGTCGGGGCGCAGGCTCGTCGGGCAGACGAAGGCGAGGCGGCCCCCGGGACGCAGTGCGCGGCCGATGTTGCCGAACGCCGCCACGGGATCGGCGAAGAACATGATCCCGCCACGGCTGACGGCGACGTCGAAGCCACCTGGCGCAAGCGTGTGCACCTGGGCGTCGCCCTGCTCGAACGCCACGTTCGCCAGGCCCTGTGCTGCGGCGCTCGCGCGGGCCCGCTCCAGCATCGGCCCGGACAGGTCGATCCCGAGCACATGGCCGTGCGTCGCGAGGCAGGCGGCGAGCCGGGTGGTCTGGCCGGTACCGCAGCCGATGTCGAGCACGCGGTCCGTGGCGTTGATGGCCGCAGCCTCGAACAGGGGCGTGTTCATGCCCTCGTTCACCGCGTCGTAACGATGCTGGTGCTCGGCCCAGTGGTGGCCCTCATAGCCGTTCCAGGCCTCGGCCTGGTGGGTGTTGACGACGGTCGGCATGGCAGCGACTCCTCTGACGGACATGGGCATGACGGCAGCGGCCGGGCGCGGAGTAGCACCGACGGCAGCGCCAACCGGCAACCAGTCCAGTTAACTCTTACGTTGATGTCAAAATTAACAACCATCGGTAAGATTGACAACCGTGTCCGAGCTTGAGCCGCCTTCTCAGTCCCCTCAGCCGTCTCAGTCGTCTCAGCCGCCCCGGCGCCGACGGCGCAGGGCCGATGCCGAACGCAGCCGCGCCGCCATCCTTGACGCCGCCGTCAGGCTGCTCGGCGAACGGCGGGACGCGAGCATGGACGACATCGCCGAAGCCGCCGGAGTCACCCGGCAGACCGTCTACGCGCACTACAGCTCGCGGGATGTCCTGCTCGGCGCCGTCATCGACCAGGCCACCCGCGAAGTCATCGGCACCCTTGACGCCGCGGAACTGGACCAGGGGCCGGCCCCGGAAGCGCTCCTCAGGTTTCTGGAAGCCAGTTGGCGGAGCTTCGAACGGTTTCCGCTGCTGCTCGGCCAGCACGCCGTGCCGACGACACCGCAGGCCGACCTCGACCGCCATGAGCCGGTTCTCGACCGCCTGCACCGACTGGTCCGCCGCGGGCAGGACGCGGGCGACTTCGACCGCGAACTGTCGCCTTCCTGGCTGCTGGCCGCCACCGTCGCACTCGGGCACACGGCCGGCACGCAGGCCGCCGCAGGTGAGCTGACGACCGAGGAAGCGAGCCGCGCTCTCAAGCGCAGCGTCCTGCGCCTCTACGGCGTCCCGACGGTCGACGGACCGTGATGCTGCGACGGGCGGTGACGCCACGAAGGGTCGTGACGCCGAGGCCGGTCGGCCGCGAAGGCGGTCTCTCGATGTCCGAGGTCAACGCCGCGTACTGACAGGACCGTTGACGCCGCAAGCGGACCCGTGTTACCCACATCTGGCGGCCTTTTGGACTAGACCTAGTCGAGCATCGGCCAGGGCCCGGTCCACTCCACTCCACCCCTGCGAGCGCCGGAGGCCCCACATGAAACTCCGCTCCCGACTCCTCACGATGACCGCCGCCGCGGCCATCGCCGCCACCCTCGGCATCTTCGGCAGCACCAGCGCCCATGCCGCCGACCCGTCCAAGGCGCCCGGAGGCAACTTCGACCTGGGCATCTGGGAACTCCAGGAACCGGTCGGCTCTCCCGGCTCGCCGACCACCATCCCGTCGTCCCAGCTCGAAGGCTCGAACGGCTTCCAGGACTCGTACTTCTACACCGACACCCGCGATGGCGCGATGACCTTCTGGGCGCCGGAAAAGGGCGTCACCACGCCGAACTCGAACTACGCCCGCTCCGAACTGCGCGAGATGAACCGCGACGGCAGCGCCGCCGACTGGTCCCTCAGCGGTTCACACAAGCTGAGCGCGACCCTGCGCGTGGTGTCCGTGACCTCGAACGTCTGCGTGGGACAGATCCACCTCGGCTCCGGCGGAACGTCCACCAAGCCGCTGATCGAGCTCTACTACCACTCCAACGGTGACATCGTCGCCGGTACGGAGAACTCGCCCGACGGTGGCCAGACCACCCACAACGTCGGAAATGTGTCCATCGGCAAGACATGGACCTACACGATCGCCGTCTCCGGCGGCAACACGATCGACCTGACGGTCAACGGCAGCACCACGCACTACTCGATCCCGTCGTCCTTCGACGCGTACAAGCAGTACTTCAAGGCGGGCTCGTACAACCAGTCGTCCTCGGACAGCACGACGAACGGGGCGAAGGTCGGTTTCTACGGGCTGACCGTCTCGCATAGCTGAGCGGCTGCCGGTACCTCGGCGAAGGCTCCTGAAAACGCCCTGTTGCCCGGGGCCTTCGCCGAGGTGACCTGTCCGCCGCTGAGGGACGCACGGGCCGCGTCCGGGCGTTCAGATGCGGCCCTCGGCGACGCGTTGTTCGCGGCTCTTGGTGAGGCTGAGGCGCAACGGGTCGCTGGCGGCCCACCGGGTGCCCGCGCCGAACACGGGGCGCAGGATGTATCTGCCGTCCCATACGTCGGTGATGACGGCCTCGCGGTCCGCGGCGGCGTCGTGGACCTGGTCGCCGACCCACGGGGTCATCGGGCGGCTCCTTCCGGTGCGCACCGGTCGAGTTGGCCCCAGACGCGTTTGCCCCACGGGAGAGGATCGGTGCCCCAGCGGGTGGTCAGTTTCTCGACGACGGCCAGGCCCCGGCCGCAGGTGCCGCCGGTTTCCGACTCGCACCGCACCGGAAACTTCGGGGACCTGTCCACCACGCCGATCCGTACGGTTCCGGGGGCCAGCCGGGTGACGGTCACACGGATCAGACGGCACGGCGCGTGCAGAACGGTATTGGTCACCAATTCGGAGACGACGAGCGCGGCGTCGTCGGCGAGTTCGTCCAGGGCCCAGGTGAACAGGGCGGTGCGGATGAGCCGACGGGCGTCACAGACGCTTGCGGGGACGCACCGGAAGGTCTCGCTGTAGGCGGGGTGCCCGGTGGGGCTGGGGGCGGCGGTCACGGTCATCTGGACCTCGTCCTCGTTGACTGTGGGTGGGGGTTGATGTGTCAGTCAACGACCGTGGATCACCAGGCGTGAGGGCCGTTCTACGGTGTGTGTCAGGGGCATTGATCGGAAACTTCCGTCGCGGGCGCTTTGTCCCCACGCCGCGACGCCTCTACGGTGCCTCCATGGAGCGCAACCACATCCTCCGGAAACGCATGGCCAAGGTGGGTTTCAACCAAGCAGAACTGGCCGAGGCGTTGAACGCGGATCTACGGGCAGCCGGGTACGAGGGAACGATCAGCGACCGTACGGTACGCAATTGGCTGACCGGAAAAAGCTGTTGGCCACGGAGTCGGCAACGGGCAGCGTTAGAGGAAGTATTCGACTGCCCGGTTAGCGAATTGGGCTTCCAGTCGAGGGGAGATTCCTCGTCCTCGGCCCCATCGGAGGACGATGTGCGTCGCCGCCGCTTCATCAGTGCATCCACGGGGGCTGCCCTGGCCGCCACCGGAGCCGTCGGCGCTGCCCAACGCGTGGCACGCCCTCGCGTGGGCAGCAGCGACGTGGAGCACTTGTTGAGGAAATTCGCCATCCTCATCGTGAACGATCACAAGCATGGCGGTAAGGCCACCATCGAAGCACACGCGGCTGGCCTTGCCGGGGAAGCACTCGCGCTCCAGGCGCGAGGATCCGCAGGTCAGCGCACACGCGCTGCCCTGTATGGCTGCGCCGCCTCCTTCACGTCCAGCGCCATGTGGGCAGCCATCGACGGACGCCGCTTCGACTCCGCGCAGCGTCATTTCCACCAGGCAGCCGCGCTCGCCACCTTGTCCGGGGATCCCACGATTCAGTTCCGCATCTGGTCCCATGCCGGAAGCCTTTACCGTCATATGGCCCGTCCATCGGACGCATTCGCCGCCAACGATGTGGCACGACACCTGCCCATTACTCAACGCGACCCGTTGTTCGCCTCCCTGGGACACGCCCGCCACGCGGCGATCCACGGTCTTACCGGCGACCACCGTGCTGTACGCCGGTCTCTCGGCCGCGCGCAGGACGCGCTCGATCGGGCCGACCCGGACCAACAGCGACCAATGTGGTTGACGGTCTTCTACGATCAGGCCGAATTGGAAGCCCTCGGTTTGGCTGCGTATCTGACCCTGGGCAAGTACGAGGAGGCCGAGGCGTACGCCCACCGCAGCCTTGCTCAACGCCGCCCGGAATTGCAACGCTCTCGGGTCATCACCACGGCCCGCCTCGCCTACGCCCAGCTTGGGCAGGGCGATCTGGAACCTGCCGTGACCACTGCCATGTCCATCCCGGGAGACAGGGCCAGCCAGCATCCCCGAGTCGCCGGCATGCTGGACGAGTTCGGAAATGCGCTGCGCACCATCGCTCCGTCCAGTCTGCCCACCCGTACCTGGGACCAGTATGTCCACGACTCGCGAAGGAATCCGCAGTGAAGGCCGAAGGCATCGAACTACGCCATGCCGTCGAAATCGACAGCGTGTGGAACACGCTCATCGACATTTACGCTGAGGTACGCGCCGACCAGCTCCACCAACCGCACTATTCCGTCGAGCGATACGCCGAACGGCTGACCCAGCACGCAGCCCAGCCAGGCTGGGAAGTCGTTGTGGGATACGACGGAGCTGAGCCAGTGGGTTACGCCTACGTCGGCACCCTCTCCGGGTCCAAGGATCGCTGGTGGCAGCGTATGACGCCATCATTGCCCGAGGACTGCACCGGCACCCCCACAGTGGCACTGAAAGAAATCATGCTCCGGGTCCCGTGGCGGGGAAAAGGCATCGCCCGGCGTATCCACGACGACATCCTCGCGCACCGTTCCGAGGAACAGGTCATCCTCCTCGTCAATGCACTCGCCGGAAACGGCAAGGTGAAGACCCTCTACGAGGAATGGGGTTACTGGAAAATCGGCGAGCAGCAACCGTCCCCGGACGGCCCCGTCCTCACCGCCATGCTCCGTGCAACGCGCGAACCTGCCCCCACGCCCGGAAATCCCGAACAGCCGACCTGCTGATCAGCACCGCATCCGTACCCAGCGGGACTGGGCCTTCGGCTCAGTGCTCCCGCGGTTGGCCCGGCCGTCGGACGGAAGTGGTCCGCCAGGGATCCGGCCCGGTACACGGTGGAGGTTTCGGTGCTGCGTACGGTGTGCCGCAGCCGAAGCAGAAGCGTCAGCCTGTCTCGGGATCCAGCTCGCCCGCCCGGTGGCAGTCCGGACACTTCTGCATCGGCCTGCCTTTCGGCTCGTGAGATCAGGAGGTCACTGGCCTGTCAGTCTATTGACCGTTCCGCATTGTCGGATGTTGGCTCGGTGGACGGGTTCAATCAGGCCCCGATCGAGAGGGCTCGCAAGGCAGCGGCTGAAGCGACCAGTCCCTGCTGCTCCAACCGGGCGATGATGTCTGCGACGCTTCTCGCCGGCTTCTTGCAGCTGTCCGCGATCCGCTGCACTGCGGCGTAGACAACCTGCGGAGCCAAGTCGATCTGCGCTTCCAGGAAGGTGTCCGGGTGCACGGCCTCGACATCCCAGGGAGACAACGCATCGGCAGGGAAATCCTTGAGGTTGAACGTGACGATGACCTGAGCCTTGGCGCGTACCGCCGCAGCCAGGACATGCCTGTCGTCCAGGTCTGGTAATTCCAGTACGTCCACCAACGGCTCGTATCCTCTGACCAGGCATTCTCTGACCGCGCTGATCATCAGGGACCGAAGGCGGTCGAGCTTGCCGACTGGAATATCCGGATGATTCTTTCGGATGCTGCGGAACGTCTCATCGAGGATCTGGTCGGTCCACTTGGCTTATACGAGGCCACTCTGCGCGACCCGGATGAGGATGTCGCGCAGAGTGTTGGGGTAAAGGACGTTGGCGTCGTAGAGGGCGACGAAGGTCATGCTTCAGATCAGTCCCATGTCCTGGCTGAGCTGGGTGAGCTCGTCGGCGGCTGCGCGGCGACGCTGATCGTCCCTGCGTTTGTACTCCAGCAGCGACGACGCCGCGATTCTCCGGTGTGTGCCGACGGTCCGGTACTCGATTTCCCCGGCGTCCAGCAGCCCGATCAGGAACGGGCGGGACACATTCAGCATGTCCGCTGCCTGCTGTGTGGTCAGCTCCGCATCGGATGGGACGACCGAGACGGCGCGACCGGCTCCAAGATGAGCGAGCATGCCGGCGAGCAGCTCCGCTGCCTCGCGCGGCAGGGCGAGAGGCTCAGGCTCACCGTCCTCGACACTGACATTGATCTGCGTGAGGTCTTGGTGCGCCGCCAGATAACTGCGGACCTGGGCAAGAGCACGAGCGGCGACCGCAGCCCTCTCGGGAGGCAGTCTTACGGGTCGCATGTCCGTCTTTGTCATGGTGCGCCTCTCTGTCAGAGCGAGAAGGCCAGTGCCACGTGCAGCCTGACACTAGTATCCGAAACAATCGAAATAAACGCAACATGTGAAAGACGCAGTGCTGGGCAGCCCACTGCCGCAGTGGCGGTTCCGGCACCTGCGCTGCGCGTACTCCACAGACGGCCGGGACCCCACGGCCACCTGTCCAGGATGGGGCGGGTAATGACCACCTCACCCGCATCCACAGTCCCGGTCGACGTCTGGCACCACTACGGATGCACCCCGACCCGCGCATCCTGCTACCGGTGCCCGCTGCCGGTCGTACTGCTCAACCACCGCATCGTCCGTGCTCTTGCTGCCCAAGCGCCCCACACGCCAAGCGGGTGACCTACGCTGCCGCCCACGGACCGCACGAGTCCGGCGTACAGCCGAGTACAGACGACTCTCAGGAGTGCGAAATGGCGATACAGGCGATACAGAAGAGATCAAAGGCCGCCGTGGTCGGTTTGGCGGCGGTCGCGATGGCGGCCACTGCTTTAACGAGTCCCGCCCTAGCGTCGCAGGGCCCGGTTCCCACGTCGGTCGACCACCAAGCGACGCTGATGAGCGCGATGGACGCGGCCGTGCAGGCCGGTGTCCCCGGCGTCACCGCCGAAGTACGCGATGGCGACAAAGTCTGGAAGTCGGCGTCGGGCGTGGGCGACATGGAGACGGGTGCGCCGCGCGGCAAGGACGACCGGTTCCGCGTCGGCAGCATCAGCAACACCTTCGTGGCAGTCGTCCTCCTCCAGATGGAGGCGGAGAAGAAACTCAGTCTCGACGACTCCGTGGAGCGCTACCTGCCGGGCTTGGTGACGGGCAACGGCAACGACGGCAGCAAGATCACCGTACGGCAGCTCCTCAACCACACCAGCGGCCTGTTCGACTACCTCGCCGACACGGCGTACGACGCGACGTACATAGAGGGCGACGGCTACCTCCAGCACCGGTACGACACTCTGACGCCAGAACAGCGCGTGAAGGTGGCCCTCTCCCACGAGCCGCCGTTCCAGCCCGGTGTCCGGCACTGGTTCTCCCACACCAACGACATCCTGGCCGCGCTGATCATCGAGAAGGTCGGCGGCAAGTCGTACGAGGACGAGGTGCGCGACCGCATCATCAAGCCCCTGGGGCTCAAGGCGACGTCCAACGCCGGCAACAGCACCGAGCTGCCCCAGCCGAGCAGCCGCGGCTACTCCAGGCTGTTCAGCCTGCAGCCGGACCGGACCGACGACGTCACCGAGATGAACGGGTCACAGGGCTGGGGCGACGGCGACATCATCTCCAGCGCGGACGATCTGAACCGGTTCTACGGGGCCCTGATGCGCGGGAAAGTGCTGGCACCGCAGCAGCTGACAGAGATGAAGACGACCGTCGACAACCCCGATTTCCCGGGCTCGTCCTACGGGCTCGGCATCGAACAGTTCACACTGGGCTGCGGCGCCACGCTGTGGTACCACGACGGCGGCATGGTGGGATGGCTCTCCTTGTCCGCCACCACTGACGACGGCAGCCACCAACTCACGTTCGACTACAACAGCAGCTGGGGAGCGGAGACCGCCCTCCCGCTCCTGAACGCCGAGTTCTGCGACGACACCTCGTCCAGCACACGCTGAGTCGGGCCGCGAAAACGCACCCGTTGCGACCGCGACACCAGAACGCAGGCCCGCACCACCCGGTGCGGGCCGTGCCGTTTCTGCTCCGCACCACACCCGGCTCGGACGGCGGAAATCCAGCAGCTCCGAGCGTTTCCTGTCTCGCTGACGGGACACGGCGACGGAACAGCTGAGGACCGCCGGGCCGGCCACGTCACACCGGCGGGGCCGTGTGCAGCAGGTCATCGAGCGACGCCTTCAGGTTCGTCACGAAAGACGTGCGCGCCGCCTCGTCGATGAGGTCAAGGGAGAGATACGGGTTCAGGTCCTCCAGCTCCACCAGCAGGAGTGTGCCGTCCGGGGCGCGGCAGGCGTCGACCCGCTGGATGCCGTGGTCGATGGTGTTCCAGTCGATGAAGCGCTGCGCGAACGCGAGGTCGGCCGCGGTGGGTTCGTACGGTTCCAGGAGCCAGCGCTGATCGGTGCGGGGCGCGTAGAGGGCGTACTGGAAGGTGTCGTCGATGAAGTAGAACGAGACCTCGTAGGTGAAGTCGATGTGCGGCTGGACCAGGACATCGCCGAGGGCCACATCGCCCAGGCGATCGGCAGGGACGATGTCCAGACCGATCGAGTCGGCGCCGAGCCTGGGCTTGACCACGTACCGGTCCGCCGCCGGCAGCCGGTCCAGGTCCTGCGGGCGGTCGATGGTCGGGATGACCGGATAGCCGGCGGCGCTCAAGTCCGGCAGATACTGCTTGCCGGCCATGTCCGCCTTGCCGGACAGCTGGTTGTAGACCCGGACGCCATCGGCCACCGCACGCTCGCGGAACTCGTCGTACTGGGCCGAGTAGTGCAGCACAGGACCGCTGTTGCGGACCACCACCGCGTCGAAGGCGGCCATCAGCGCGACGGCTTCCAGCGGATGGCACAGGGCGAGGGTGAAGTCCGCGCGGAGGCGGGACGTCAGGAAGATGTCCTCGTCGCAGTACCGCCGTCCGCGTGCCGGATAGGCCAGGTCGGTGACGTACAGGACCCGGGGACGGGGGGATGGCATGACCACTCCTTGGAGATCGTGCGCACGAACCTACCTCGTCACACTTTTGCGCCGGCCCCTCGGCCCGGTGCCCGGCGCGGCGCTGCGCCGCGTCGCGCATGAAGGAGAGAGACGGGAAGCGAGGCCTGTACCCGCCGCGGGGCGATGGGGATCATGGCGGTATGAAGCCGCAACCAGCAATCCCCGCGACCGGACACGCCGTAGTCCTCGAAGCCCCCCGCCAGCCCTCCGTGCTGCGTGCGTACCCCATTCCGCCCGCCCCGGTCGGCGGGGCGATCGTCGCCTGCGGATACGGCGGGATCTGCGGCACCGACCTCCACGTTCAGCAGGGGCACCTGCCGGTACCGGCGCCGGTGGTACTCGGTCATGAAGGGCTCGGCACCGTACGCGAACTCGGCGCCGGACTGACGGTGGACGCGACGGGCGCACCGCTCGCCGTCGGGGACACGGTGATGTGGGCGTCGTCGATCGCGTGCGGGACCTGCCCGTCGTGCCGGCTGCACCGCGAGCCGACGCTCTGTGAGAACCGCCGTATCTACGGTGTGAACCGCTCCGTGGCCGACGGGCCGGCGCTCAGCGGGTCCTGGGCCGACCACATCGTGCTCCAGCCGGACACCACCGTGGTCCGTACGGCCGAAGGTGTGGATCCGCTGGCCGCCATGGCGCTGGCGTGCGCGGGGCCGACCGTGGTGCACGCGCTGTTCGAGCGCCGGCCGGTCAGGCTGGGGGAGCGGGTGGTGGTGCAGGGCAGCGGGCCCGTGGGGCTGGCGGCGGCGGCGTTCGCGCAGCTCTCCGGGGCCGCGCAGGTGATCGTCGTGGGCGGGCCCGCCGGACGGCTGCGGCAGGCCGCGGCGGCGGGCATCGGGGACGTGCACCTGGACATCGCGGGCGCCGACGATCCTGCGGCCGTGCTCGACGAGGTGCGCGCGGCCACCGGCGGTGACGGTGCCGACCTGGTCATCGAGTGCGCCGGTGTGCCGTCCGCCGTGGCGCAGGGCCTCGGCCTGGCCCGCCGCGGCGGCTCGTACCTGGTGATCGGCCAGTACGCGGACGCCGGTGACACCCTGCTCAACCCGCACCAGATCGTCTACCGCCAACTCGACGTCGTCGGCTCCTGGGGGTTCAGCGGCGCCCACCTCGTGGAGTACGTACGCCTGCTGCCCGCCCTCGTCGCCCGTTTCGACCTGGCGAGCCTGGTGACCACGTTCCCGTTGCGCGAGCACGAGCGGGCGGTGGCGGCGGTGCGGGACGGGTCAGTGATGAAGGCGGTGCTGACTAGTCAGGACTAGTTAGTCACTGTCTCGATCTGTCCTGGCCGGTCGTGGCTGGTTGTGACCGGTCGTGGTCGGTCAGGGCTGATCAGGATCGGTTCGGAAGTGTAAGGGGCAGTCAGAACACCACTGAGCACACGAGTACGGGCGGATTCGCGGCGTCGTGAGGTGAGTGATTCGCCGCACACTCCTAGGGCGGCGCGGCCCCGGCGCGTCCTAGACTGCGCACTCACGGTCACCCGCCCTTCGATCGTCTGCGACAAGCCTGACTGTTTCCGACCGGATGATGGTCTCCCGACCAGGAAATCGCCCACCTTCACGACCTTGTGCGACCTTGTGCGACCAAGAAATTTGGCGATCGGATGAAATTCCCGGGAGGGGCGAGCGGTACGACCGGACAGCGGGTTATGACCGGGTAGGGCTTGACGACCGACCGACGAAACCGCCATGCCAGGACCGAGGGGTGTTCGGCGCCTTGATAGTCATCGAAGATGTCAGCAAGCGATATCCGGACGGCACCGTGGCCGTCGATCGGCTGTCGCTGGAAATTCCCGATCGTTCGATCACCGTGCTGGTGGGGCCGTCCGGATGTGGCAAGACCACCACGCTACGGATGATCAACCGCATGATCGAGCCGTCCAGCGGACGCATCCTGCTCGACGGGAAGGACGCCCAGCAGCAGCCCGTCAACGCCCTGCGCCGCTCCATGGGCTACGTCATCCAGAACGCGGGCCTCTTCCAGCACCGTACGGTCATCGACAACATCGCGACCGTGCCGCGGCTGCTCGGCTGGACCAAACAGCGGGCCAGGCGGCGGGCGAGTGAGCTGATGGAGCGGGTCGGCCTCGACTCCGCGATGGCCAAGCGCTACCCGTACCAGCTCTCCGGCGGCCAGCAGCAGCGCGTCGGTGTGGCCAGGGCACTCGCCGCCGACCCGCCGGTACTGCTGATGGACGAGCCGTTCTCGGCGGTCGACCCGGTGGTCCGCAGAGGACTTCAGGAAGAGCTGCTGAGGATTCAGGGCGAGCTGGGCAAGGCCATCGTCTTCGTGACGCATGACATCGACGAGGCCATCCGGCTCGGCGACCAGATCGCCGTGCTGCGCACCGGCGGCAAGCTCGCCCAGTTCGCACCGCCCGACGTGCTGCTGTCCTCGCCCGCGGACTCCTTCGTGGTCGACTTCCTCGGCGCCGACCGAGGCATCCGCGGTCTGTCGTTCTTCTCCTCCGCGACGCTGAACCTCGATTCGGGCCCGGTCGTCGCTGTCGACGCCACGGCGAAGCAGGTGGCCGCGCGGGTCAATCCTGACGTGCCGTACGTGCTGGTCACCGACGAGGACGGCAAGCCGCTCGGCTGGGCGGAGCCGGCCGGCTGGACCGAGGGCGCCAAGCGGCTCGCGCCGTACGGGCAGACCTTCGAGTTCGACAAGGACTCGCTGCGCGTCGCCCTGGACTGTGCGGTGCTCTCGCCCGTCGGCTGGGCGGTCGGCGTGGACAGGACCGGCAGTGTGGTGGGCGTTGCCTCGCAGGAGACGATCGCCAGGACGATCCGCGCCGCACACGCAGAACGCAACCTGAAGGCGAAGGCGGACGCCGCGTACCAGGCGAGCAAGGCGCGGGCGGCAGCGGCGGGCGCGCCGGCCGCGGGCGCCGGCGCGGCCAAGACCGGCGCGCGTGCGGGTGCGGCGGCCGGTGCGCTCCCGGATGGCGACGGACTACCGACCGGGCCGGACTCCACGGCCGGCGTGGGTGCCGTCCAAGGCGTCGACACCGGCGAGGACGCCGGCCCTGGAGCCGTCCGGTGAACGGCTTCTTCGACATGCCGAGCGACCTTCAGCACAGCTATCTGGGGCTGATCGGCTGGCATATGGAGGAGTCGCTCATCCCGGTGCTGGTGGGGCTGATCCTCGCTCTGCCGATCGGGCACCTGTGTGTGCGCTTCCGGTGGCTTTACCCGCCCATCCTGTGGGTCACCACGGTGATCTACGCGATTCCGTCGCTGGCGTTCTTCGTCGTACTGATCGACTACACCGGCCAGAGCCGGACCACCGTGATGATCCCGCTGGTCCTGTACAGCCTGGTGGTGCTGGTGCCCGCGATCGTGGACGGAGTGCGGTCGGTGCCTCAGGAGACCACCGCGGCGGCGGTCGCCATGGGCATAGGCCCGGTGCGCCGCTACCTCCAGGTGCAGCTGCCGATCGCGGTCCCGGCGATCTTCGCGGGGCTGCGGGTGGCGACGGTCTCCAGCATCAGCCTGGTCAGCGTCGGCACTCTCATCGGCAACCAGGGTGCGCTGGGCAACCTCCTCGCCGACGCGTTGTTCTACCACCGCACGATCTTCGCGGTCTCCTCCGTGGTCACCACGGCGGTGCTCGCGATCCTCGCGGACGGACTGCTGGTGCTGCTCAGAATGCTGCTGACCCCCTGGCAGCCGCGCGGCGCCCACACCACGGCCCGCGCCGGGCGGCGTACCGGCTCCTTTGGCGGCGGCAAGGCATCCGGCAGCAGTACGGACACCCGTCCCGCACCGGCCCTGGAGCGTGCGAAGTGACCATTTTCCACTTTATCCAGACGTTCTTCACCAACAGTGCGCACTGGCACGGCTACGACGGCATCCCGCGGCGGGTGACCGAGCACATCCAGTACTCCACGGCGGCCCTGGCCATCGCCGCCGCGATCGGGCTGCCGATCGGCCTGATCACCGGACACACCGGGCGCGGCGGCAACGTGCTGGCGTTCGTGGCGACCGCGGCGCGTGCGCTGCCCAGCTTCGGCCTGCTGGTGCTGATGTTCGTGCTGATGGGGCTCAGCATTCTGCCGGTGATGATTCCGCTGGTGGTGCTGGCCGTGCCGCCCATCCTGGTGACCACGTACGAGGCGGTGCGCAGCGTCGAGGCGTCACCTGTCGACGCGGCCCGTGGCATGGGCATGCATCCTGCGAAGATCCTCTTCCAGGTGGAGCTGCCGGTCGCGCTACCGCTGATCCTCAGCGGGCTCAGGTCGGCGGCGATCCAGATCGTATCCACCGCGACGATCGCGGCGTATGTGAGCCTCGGCGGCGTCGGACGCTACATCGTCGACGGGCTCTACCAGCGCAACTTCGAGAAGGTGGTCGGCGGCGCGACCCTCACGGCAGCGCTGGCCCTGCTGGTGCTCGCCCTGTTCTGGGTGGCGGCACGGACACTGGTGTCACCGGGCGTACGGAGGAACTGACGCGCGGCGCCGACTCCGACGGCCCGGCATGCCGCCGCCGCGGACGCACCAAACCCATCGGCCCGCGCACGCACCTGCCCCGCGCGATCGCACCGAAGCCGGTCAGGCGAACCGCGCACGCGCGAATCCGGGGGCTGACGTCCGATCAGCCCCCGGCCCGCACCAGAGCGTGCTCCAGCACCACCAGCAACGCATCACGCACCGAGCCGCGCTCCCGTGCGTCGAACACGGTCACCGGCACGTTCTCCCGCACATCCAGTGCCCACCGCACATCCTGGAGATTGTGCTCCACCTGCCCGTCGAACGCGTTCACCGCCACGGCGAACGGAATGTCGCGGTGCTCGAAGTAGTCGACCGCCGCGTAGCAGTCGTCGAGCCGCCGGGTGTCGACGATGACGAGACCGCCCAGCGCGCCTTCCATCAGGTCGTCCCACATGAACCCGAACCGTTCCTGCCCGGGCGTGCCGAACAGATACAGCTTCAGTGTCGGATCGAGCGTGACGCACCCGAAGTCCATCGCGACCGTGGTGGTGGTCTTCTGCGGTGTGTGGCTGAGGTCGTCCACACCCGCCGCGACCGACGTGATCGACGCCTCCGTGGTCAGCGGCTCGATCTCGGAGATGGACGCCACGGTCGTCGTCTTGCCCACCCCGAAGCCACCGGCGATCACCATCTTGACCGGCAGCGGCGGCCGTACCGGAACGTCGGCGGAACCGGCCGCATCAAGCTCTGTGGCGTCAGCTGTCACGGAGTGCGCCCCGGGAGTCGGGAACGGCGCGGAGTCCATCAATTACCCTTCTGAGGACGGAAGCGTCACGGGCGGAATTGCCCTGCGGCAGGTACAGGGCAAGCTGCCCGTCGGCACGCAGGTCGTCGGCCAGCACCCGGATCACGTTGAGGTGCAGCCGCAGTTTCGCGGCGATCTCCGCCAGCGACTGCGGTTCCTGACAGACAGCGACAATATCGCGGTGTTCGAAGGCGAACGTGTCGAGCGCGGCGATCCCGCTCGGCGTCGCCACCACCTGTGTCTCCACCGGAATCGGCGGCGCGAGGCTGTCGCCACCCGCCACCCGACCCGAAGTCAGCAGAAACGGGCGTACCGCGGAGGCGGGGAGGACGGGGTCCAGGGCTGCGTCCTCGCCGATGGCGGACTCGTCGACCGCGAACTCGGCTGGTGGTTCACCGGCCGTCATCGTGGGTCCTTTCCGTAGTACCGGCAACTCCGCTCACTCACCGTCCCGTTCGCCGTTCACCGTGTGACGCATCGTTTTGTTGATCCGGTTCCCGGATGGCTCGTCGGTGCCGATCGTCGGACCGCTGGAGACAGCGAACCGTATGACGCGCGTATTAAGCCATCGACGAGAACCGGATCAGGCCATTGCTTTGGCTGCTCAGCCCGTGACGGCAGTGCCCACGGTGTTCTTCAGCTCCATGACCAGTTGCGGGCTGAGAACGGCGCCCGCACGGTTGGCGAAAAGGGTCATCTCGTAGGCGATATTGCCCAGTTTGGCCTGCTTCGAGGCCACCACACCGAGCACGGCGCCCGCCCCGATCGCGGAGACGAGGAGGTGGCCGCCCTCCAGATCGATGATGACCTTGTTCAGCCCGCCCAGGCCGTAGTTGCCGGAGGCGCCCATGGCCAGGCTGGTGATGCCGGAGACGATCGCCGCGAGCCGTTCGGAATCGGCGTGATCGCGCAGTCGGGACACCGCGATCAGCAGTCCGTCGGACGAGACGCCGATCGCGTCGACGACCCCCGCGGTCTCCGTGGCGAACCGGTTCAGCAACCAGTTGAAGTCGGCGACGGCGGCCCGCAGGCCCGGCTGACCGGAGGCGTCGGCCGGCGGGCGCGGCTGCGGTGCCGTGCCGGATGCGGGATACGAGCGGGGAGTGGGTCCGGCGGTGTCGGTCGCCGGGCCGTCCGTCCAACTGGTCACTGGCCTGCCCCTTCTGGGGATGAGGTTGCTGAGGTTCTGGTGGCGCTGTGAGCCGTCGGGGCCACGGGCGGCGAAGGCGGTACCGAAGCGGTTGCCGCAGGCGCGGGCGCTTGTGGCGCGTGTGGCGCGTGCGGAGTCGTGGTCGACGGTGATACGGGGGGCTGTATGTGGGCGCTGACGCTGTCGCGCTGGGCGCGCGCCACCGCGGCCTCGAACTCGTCCAGTTCTGAGCGGGCCACCTCCGGATCGATGGGCCGCCAGCCCATCGCTTGCTGCGGCTGTGCCACTTGCTCGGGCGGCGCCAGCACACTCGACGCGGTGGTCGCCGACAGTGTCGCCCCGCGCACCCGCCGCCGCAGGGACCGCGGCGACTGCGCCCCGGGCACCTGGGCACGGTCGAGGCCGCGCGAGGTGGTGGCCGGGTTCGGTGGCGGTGTGGCCGCCGGCTGCGGTGTGGTGGGCGGCTGCGGTGTGGTGGGCGGAGTGGACGATGTGGTGGTCGGGGGTGCCGCGGTGGGCTCGTCGAGCCAGGCCAGTTCATCGGCCTGCGCCCAGGCCGGACCGGTACGCGGCACGGACCTCTGCACGACTTCGGGCTGCTGGGCACCCGCGGTCCTGTGCGGCTCGCCGGGCTCCCGTACATCCCTGGCGCCGGAGGCACCCGAGGTACCGGATTCCGCCGGTCCGCCCCTGACTCCCTCACCCGCCTTTTCCACCGCCCGCGACGGCACCCGCCGTGGCAGCCCGCCGCCTTCCGCCGAAGGCCGTTCGTCCGAGGAAGAACCCGGTGCCGCGGCATCTGAGCCGGCGGCCGGAGACGGGTGCGTGCGCGGTGCGGGCACGGGGTGGACGGTCATCAGGTGGACGGAGGGGATGACGACCTTGGAGGTGACGCCGCCGCCGGGCGTGCGCGACAGGATGACCTGGATACCCCAGCGCCGGGAGAGCGCACCGACCACGAAGAGCCCGAGAACCTTGGTCGGCACCAGATCGAGCCGCTCGCGCATCACCAGACGGGCGTTCTCCTCCGCGAGTCGTTCGGTACTCATCCCGAGACCGTGGTCGATGATCTCGACCGCCGCACCGTCCGACCGCGGCCCGCTGCCCGTGCGGGGACCCGAGCCCGGCCGCAGGACGACCTCCACACGGGTGCTCGCGGGCGAGAACGTCACCGCGTTCTCCAGCAGTTCCGCCAGCATCAGCGTGAGGTCGCCGACGACGTCGGGCGAGATGGTGACATCGCCCTCGGCCCGCGGCATGACCCGCTGGAAGGCCTCGATCTGGCCGAGCGCCGCCCGTACGACATTGCTGAGCCGGACCGGACCGTTGTCCAGGCCGGTCTCGCGCAGCCCGGCGAGCAGCATCAAACTGTCCGCGTTGCGCTGCAGCCGGACCGCTATGTGGTCGATGCGGTAGAGGCGTTCCAGCACTTCGGGATCGGTCTCGCCGTGTTCGACCGCGTCGATCAGGGAGAGCTGGCGGGCGGTGAGGTTGCTGACGCGGCGGCCGATGTTGCCGAACATCTCCGCGATGTTGCGGCGGCTGAGCACCTGGCGTTCCAGCAGCGCGGTCGCCGTGATCTGCACCTGGTTGAACGCCTCGGCCAGCTCGCCGATCTCGTCGCGCACCGGTACCGGCACGGCGGCGAGCCGCGGCGGCCCGGTCTCCGCGGCGTCGTCGTCCGCGACCCGGGCCAGCTCCTGCCCGGTCGCCTCGGCCACCCGCTGCGCCGCGCCGGTCAGCGCCCGCACCGTGCGCAGCACCGAACGCCGGGCCAGCACGGAGAAGAGCAGCCAGGCGGCGAAGCCCAGCAGCGCGGCCACCACCAGCGCGCCGGCCCGCAGCCAGGCGTCGTGGGAGGCGTCCTGGGTGCCCGAGGCGATCTGGCCGATCAGCGACCTGGTGATGTGCAGCCGGTCGTGCGCCTGGTGCTCGTATGTCGGGTCTTCCCGCAGGGCCTTGTCGAGCGCGGCCCTCACCTGGGTCGGCTTCTCGTTCGTCAGGCCGCTGGGGTCAACCTGGAGGTTGATGTAGTGATTGTCGATGACCGCCTGGTACGCGGTGTGCTCGATCCTGGTGAGCGCTTCGCCCTGCTCGGACGAGGCGTACCGGTGGAAGCGGTCGGCCTGGTACTGGTATTGCCCGTACGAGCCGATGGCGCTGTTGTACTCGATGAGTGCGTTCGGGTCGCCGGTGCGCGCCGCGAACACGCTCGTCTCGAACGAGGCGTGCGCGGTGTCGGCGCGCAGCAGTGCGTCGAGCAGGGTGCCGGTGGTGCCGGAGAGCGCGTTGGCGGTGCGCGCGGCGACGGCGGCGGCGGGACTGTCGGGGTCCGTGCCGTCGGAGCCGGGCGTGCCCGGGTTGGGTCCGTTGATGCCGAGTCCGTTGATCAGGTCGGAGACGGCGTTGTCGTAGGCGAGGTCGATGTTGTTCGCCGGGATCGGTTCGCTCTCGATGGTGTCCCGAAGGCTGTCCATGCCCTCGATCTCCTTGAGCGCCTGGACCTCGGGCTCGGGCAGCCGCTCGCCGAAGGCCGTGTAGACCGCGACGACCTGGGCGTCGACCGCTCTTTGGGAGTCCCTGAAGGGGTAGGCGTTCGGCGCGGTGGCGGAGTCGGGGCCGAAGGCTTCGTAGTGCATCCCGAGCAGGAGGGCCTGGCGGTGCTCGGTCTCAAGGTTGTCGATGAGCTTCGCGACCTGCTCGCTGTCGCGCACCAGACGGGCCGTCTCGGCAGCCGAACGGGCCTGTTCGACCTGCTGGAACGCGACGAAGAAGAGCATGCCCGCGATCACCAGTACCGGCACGAAGACCAGCACGTCCAGCTTGCGGCGGAAGGGCCAGCGATCGAGCAGGGCACCGCGCAGTCGCGGCGGTGCGGCCGAAGGTCCGGGCGCGCGGCTTCGCGACGGATCCTTCCTGTGCGAGGGCACCGGACCTCCTTGGCGTGCTGGACAGCGCTTTCTATGAAGTGCGCTTGTGGTGAACGATCCTGACGGAAAGTGGACGATTTTGGGACTCGACGTGCGGCACGACAACGACGCATGAGGCAGGCAACGCCCGCGACGGGCAACGCCGTTGGATCAGACAGTAATCAGACAGACAAGAAGGGCAAGGGTGAGGGCGGGGGCGAAGCCGAGGGCGAGGTGTGTCGTGGGGGACGTGGCGGGTGGCGTGCCGGGCTTCGGACGGGTCTGGCAGGAGCGGCTGGTGTGGCGGGAGAAGCAGAGTTGACAGGAGTGTGAATCGGGACATGACGGTGTGCAAGCAGACTAGCGACCTCCCAAACGGGATTGCCTGTGAATCAACCAAGAATTGACTACAAACCACGGTCCTGGTGATCACATCTCAATGAAGATCTTGCGGCAGGCGTCGTATCGGCATAGGCGCGGTTCATATCCCGCGGGCGCGGTCGCCAGGCCGCCCGCAACCTCCTCGTCGAGGCGCCGCGGGCTCGGCTGACCAGCGCATTACCAGGTACTACCGGGAAATCGCCGAGGAACCGCAGAGATTCACGGAGGACTGCCGAGGAATCCCCGAGATTCGCCCGATGCGTCACGTCCGGCGGGTGCGCCTGGAGGCGCCGCCACGGTCGGGGCGCACGGCCCGCACGCCACGGCGACCACGTGCACCTGGTCGCCTGCGACCCGCTCGTGGCCCGTTTCATGCGCGTTCCTCTTCGGTCACGGGTCCTCATGCAAGATCGGTGCAGGGTGAATTCTCGCCGAATTCCGGCCGTGCCCGGATTCGGCCACGCCCCGGTCGGAGCCCGATTGCAACCAGAACGCCCTTGACTCCGCGTTCGGGCTCTCGCTTGGATCGTCGGCACGTGCCGTGTCGCACCCGTGCGTGCGTTCCGCATCGCGCCATCACGCGGAACGCGTACGAACCGCACGGAAGCGCCACACGGAACTAAGGTGCGCACACGCGCACATGCGCACTACGCGTGCACCACGCACCGTGCCCGTACACCGCGGCGTACGCACGTCGCCACTGCCCCTGAGCCTGGATTGGGAAACGTGACCGGAACCATGAGCAGCAGCAAGCGCATCCTCGCGACCGCATCGGTCGTTCTGACAAGCGCCCTGACGGCCGCCCTGACCGGATGTTCCTCGTCCGACAGCTCCGGCTCCGACCCCCTGAAGGGCGACACCGCCAAGGGCGGCACGGTCGTGGTGGGCTCCAACAACTTCCCGGAGAGCATCCTGCTCGGCGACATCTACGGGGAGGCGCTCAAGGCCAAGGGCGTCAAAGTCCAGTACAAGCCCAACATCGGCAGCCGCGAGACGACCTACGGTCTGATCAAGAACGGCACGCTGACGGTCATGCCCGAGTACAACGGCTCGCTGCTCGCCTACCTCGACAAGAAGTCCGCCCCGAAGAACGCGGCAGCCGCCAACAAGGCGATCAACGACACGCTCGATCCCAACCTGGAACTCCTGCAGCAGTCCGCCGCCGAGGACAAGGACGCGGTGGCCCTCAACGCGGCCACCGCCAAGAAGTACCACCTCACCGCGGATTCCTCGATCGCCGACCTCAAGGACATCGCTCCGGACCTCGTCGTCGGCGGCTCGCCCGAGTTCCAGACCCGCTTCACGGGACTCCAGGGCCTCAAAGAGCTCTACGGCGTGAACTTCAAGTCCTTCAAGGCCCTCGATGCGGGCGGCCCGCTGACCGTGGCGGCGATGAAGAGCAACAACATCCAGGCCGGCAACATCTTCACCACCGACCCGAACATCACCAAGAACAAGTTCGTCATCCTCAAGGACCCCAAGAGCCTCTTCAGTTTCGACAACGTGGTCCCTCTGGTGTACCGCGACAATCTGCCGAAGGCGGGCGTCGCCGCCCTCAACGCGGTCTCCAGCGAACTGGACACCACCACCCTGACCGCGCTGAACGCGGACGTCCAGAACAACCACAAGGACCCCTTGGACGTGGCCAAGTCCTGGCTCGCTTCCAAGCACCTGACCTGAGCACCCTGAAGGAACCACCCGTTTTCCCGTTTCCGCCCGCGGGCAGACGCCTCGTCCCACGGCACGCCGTGGGCAGGCGTCCTCCCGCAGTGCTCGAAACGCCTGGGTGGGGGCACCGCCCGCGTCCTTGAGGCAGCAGCCGGCAGTGCCCCGGTGCGCAAGGAACTTCCCTTGCGCACCGGGGCTCTGCCAGGCGAACGGGCCGGCACAGCGGGCGCCCTCGCCGGACAGGTACGTCCCTCCCCACCTCCAGGAGGCGGCATTGCTGACGACTCCGGAACGTACGGCCGCAGAAGACGCAGAAGGCGCAGTCCTCCTGGACGGCCGCACCCTGGACGCCACCACCGTCACCCGCCTGGCCGACGCCCGCGCCCTCCCGCATATCGCTCCCTCCGCCCTCACCCGGATGGAGACCGCCTGGCGCACCGCCCGCCACCTGTCCACCAGCGCCCGCGTCTACGGCCGCAGCACCGGCGTCGGTGCCCACCGCACCGTGAACGTCGCCCCTCAGGACGCGGAGAGCCATGACCTGCGCCTCCTCGGCAGCCACGCGGGCGGTATCGGCGCTCCCTTGCCCGCCCGCCAGGTGCGCGCCATGCTGGCGGTGCGGGTCAACCAACTGCTCGCGGGCGGCTCTGGACTGCGCCCCGCGATCGTCCTGACCCTCGTCCAGGCGCTGCGCTCCCGGGTTCATCCGCAGGTCAACGAGTACGGGGCGGTCGGCACCGGAGACCTCACGGCGCTGGCCCAGCTCGGCCTGACCCTGATCGGCCGTCTGCCCTGGTCGACCGAAGTGCCCACCGCCGGCACGGACGTGCCGACGACGAGCACGGATGCGGCCATGGCGCACACGGACACGGCCGCCGCAGTCACCGGCGCGTCCGCGGCGCCTATCGGCATGCGCGGCGTGGACACCCGCGAGTCCGTCCCCCAGCCCGCGCCCGAGCCCGCCCTAGGACAGCCACCCGCCCCCATCCCTCTGGAACCGGGCGACGCGCTCGCCCTGCTGAGCAGCAACGCCCTCACGCTCGGCCAGACCGCCCTGGTCTGCCACGACCTCGGCAGCCTGCTCCAGGCCTCACACGTCGTCACCGCCCTGTCCCTGCTCGCCGTACAGGGCTCCCTGGAGCCGTACGCCGCCCCGGTGCACACGGCCCGGCCGCACCCCGGCTCGATGCACGCGGCAGCCGAGATTCGACGGCTGCTCGGCGCTTCGGAGCGGCCCGAGCCGCCGGCCGGCCGCATCCAGGACCCGTTCGCGTTCCGCTGCTTCCCGCAGGTGCACGGCCCCGCCCTGGAGGCCTGCGCGGCCCTGGACCGGGTGCTGTCCGTGGATCTCAACGCTGCCGCCGAGAATCCGCTGATCAGCCAGGACGGACCGGACGGCGCCCCGGCGGCCTACCACCACGGCGGCTTCTTCGCGATGCCGCTCACGCTCCAGCTCGACCAGCTCTGCCTGGCCCTGCTGGGGACCGCGCGGCTGTCCACGGCACGCCTGGCCGCGCTCGGCAGATCCGACCTGACCGGACTGCCGTCCTTCCTCACCGACGGCACCTCCGCGGGCTCCGGAATAATGATCCTGGAGTACAGCGCCAACGCGGCCCTCGCCGAGGTGCACGCAGCCGCGGCGCCCGCCTCGCTCGGGCACGCGGTGCTCTCGCAGGGCGTGGAGGAGGCGGCGAGCTTCGCCACTCAGGCGGCACGCAAGACACTGCGCGCCGTCGACGCCTACCGTCTCGTCCTGGGCTGCGAACTGGTGGCCGCGGTACGGGCCCTGCGGCTGCGCGGCACCGCGCCGGACCCTGCGGCGCCCGCCAGCCGGGCCTACGCCCTGGCAGCCGCCGCCCTCGACCCCGACATGACCGACCGCCCGCTCACCGCGGACGCCACCGCGGCAGCCGCCGTACTGGACGAGTTGTCGGGTCTGTAGGGCGGCTCGCGCCCGGCCGGAATGCCCGGCACCGATGAGCTCGGCCAGCGCTGACCGCACCCACGGATGAATCGGTGCCGGAGCACCCGGCCCCGGCCGGCGGTGGACCGTCCATCGGCCGAGGTCGGTGCGGGCCGCCCGGCGTAGGACAGGGGAAGGACGGGCGGCCCCGCCGTACGTGGGCGATGGCTCGCACGGCCCGTACGGACTGCGTCCAGTGCACCGCCTCGGCCGGCGCACGGGGAGCGTGCGTGCGCCAGCAGCGCGTGCACGGGCTTCACACGGGGCACGCGCCAGGTACGGACCGCTCACCCCGCCCGTACCGCCACGGCCCTCACCCCCGTGCCACTCCGTTTGCCGCCGCCCGGCCCAACACGTCCTGCGCCGACCGCACCCGTGGATCAGGCTGCGGAAGGGGCCGACCCGCAGGCGGCCCCGGACCCGGAGGTGGCTGCATGAGTCCCGTCGTCCCGCACCGCACCCGCACACCGCACGCGAGACGCACACCGCGCACGCGGGTCGAGCGGCACACCCCCGGCGTGCCGCCCGCCCGCCGCCGTCCGCCACGGCGCGCACAGCCCTCGTTCCGCCAGGTCCTGACCGTGCTCTTCACGTCCCTGTGCGTGGCGCTGGCGTCGTCCTGCGGTGCGGTGCCCGGGGTGCGTACCGCGGTGCGGGCGCGGCCCGTCGGGCGGTCGTTCCAGCACCCGGGCGTCCTCGTCGACAAGGCGCAGCTGGACACCGTGCGGGAGCGGGTCGACGCGGGCAAGGAGCCCTGGCTGTCGGCGTTCCTGGCGATGCGGGACAGCAAGTACGGCTCGCTCGCCTTCCAGGCCCAGCCGTACAGGACCGTGTCGTGTCCGCCGGGCAACCGGGCGGGGCGCGGCTGCGTCGAGGAACGCGAGGATGCCATCGCGGCCTATACGCAGGCCCTGCTGTGGGCCATCACCGGCAAGCGGGAGCACGCCGCCAAGGCCGAGGAGATCATGGACGCCTGGTCGGCCACGGTCCGGCGGCACACCGAGGGCAACGCCGGGCTGCAGGCCGCCTGGGCGGGGTCCACCTGGGCGCGCGCCGCCGAGCTGGTGCGGCACACCGATGCAGGCTGGCCGCAGGCGCGGGTACGCCGCTTCGAGTCGCTGCTGCGCACCGTCTACCTGCCGGAAGTGTCCGAGCGGGTGCCGGACTACAACGGCAACTGGGACCTGGTGATGACCGACGCGGCGATCGGTATCGCCGTCTTCCTGGACGACCACACCACCTTCGAACGGTCACTGGACCGCTTCCGTGCCCGTGTGCCCGCGTACTTCTACCTCAGCTCGGACGGCCGCGTGCCGCGCACCGTGCCAGGCAGCCACGCCAAGACGGCGGCCGGGGTCGACACGTACTGGTTCGGGCAGCACACCTTCAAGGACGGGCTCGCACAGGAGAGCTGCCGCAACTTCATGCACGTGGGCTACTCGCTGGCCGCCACAGGACACATCGCGGAGACCGCCTGGCACCAGGGCGTCGACCTCTACGACGGCGTCAAGGACCGGCTGCGTGCCGCGCTGGAGTTCCACGCCCGCTACCAGCTGGGCGAACCCGCGCCGCGCTGGCTGTGCGGCGGCCATCTGGAGCTCACCCTCGGCCCCGACCTGGAGGTCCCGCTCAACCACCTCAGGAACCGCCTGCACATGTCCCTGCCGCACACCGAGGCACTGGTCCGCAGGACCCGCCCGGACGGCACGGACAACCTCTTCGTCGCCTGGGAGACACTCACCCACGCCGACAACCCGGACACCTGACGCACACCGCCACCGCCGCCGCACACCGCCGTGCACCGGCCCGCAGGTGAACGGTGCCGGGCCGGTGCCTGTGCCGGGCGCGGCCGGTTCCTGGGCGGGTGGTCGGAGCGGCCCGCGAGATGCCGTAGACTGGTTTCAACGACGCGGGGTGGAGCAGCTCGGTAGCTCGCTGGGCTCATAACCCAGAGGTCGCAGGTTCAAATCCTGTCCCCGCTACTGAAGGTCGAAGGGCCGGAACCGATAAGGTTCCGGCCCTTCGGCGTATCTGCCCGCACTCTCCACCGCCCGCCCCCGACCAGCCCTCGCCCCGCCCCCGATCGGCCCCGCCAAGTCGCCGCAGATCATGGATTCCCGCACGCTGGAGCGGGTGCGTTGGAACGGGCGACGGACAGGCGCGGCGGTAGGAGACACACGGTGGGGCAGCCAGGAACCGGCGAGGAAGAGGGGCCCCGGCGCGATGGTGTACCCGCCGACGGGGAGCCCTCCGCAGGCGAGTCGCCCGGCAGCCACCGCGCCCTTGAGAAGGAGGGCCGTCACCACCTCCATACCCCTCACCCCAGCGAGTTCTTCGCGCCTGCCGAGGACACCGTCGCGTCCCTCGTCGGTGCCGCCTTCGGCGGCTCCGAGCCGTCCACCGACCGGCGGCAGGCGGACGGAGGTCTCATCCGGCAGGTCGGCGGCCGGCGGCTGCGGCTGGCCCGCCTCCTCGTACGCCTCGCGCCCTGGCTGCTCGTGGCGGCCGGTCTGTTCTTCGACGCCCTGCTGCCGGCACGGTTCAGCGCGGCGCCCTTCTTCACAGGCGCCCCGCTGGTCGCCGCGCCGTTCTACGCGCTGCGTGTCGTGCTGCTCATCGACGTCGTGTCGGTGGGCGGCGTCGCGGTGCGCACCTATCAGCGCCATACCATCGACGACGTCAACGGCATCACCCAGCTGTTCACCATCGTCACCGTCGCGCTGTTCGCCGTTCTCATCAACCGCGTGGTGCACCGCGGCTACGTCATGCTCACCTCCGCCCGCCAGATCGCCGTCCAGGCACAGCGCGCCGTGCTGCCCGACCCGCTGGAACGCCTCGCCGGTCTCGACGTGGCGGCACACTACGAGGCTGCGCAGGCGGGGGCGTTCATCGGAGGCGACTTCTACGCGACGCAGGACACCGCGCACGGCGTGCGGTTCGTCCTCGGTGACGTACGCGGCAAGGGCATGGGCGCGGTGGCCGCCGTGTCGGTGCTCATCGGCGCCTTCCGGGAGGCCGCCGAGCAGGAGACCACCCTGGAGGCGGTGGCCCAGCGGCTCGACCACGCGCTTGCCCGGGAGGGGACGCGGCGCCCGAAGCCCGAGGGCTTCGAGGAGTTCGCCACGGCGGTGCTGGCGGAGGTCCCGCACGGTCACGACACGGTGCGCATCGTCAACCGAGGACACCCCCCGCCGCTGCTGCTGCACCCCGACGGGCGGGTCGAGGAACCGGCCGGGTCCGAGGCCGCGCTGCCGCTCGGCATGACCGACCTGGGCAGCTGGCCCGACCGCGCCCTGGAGATCGCGTTCCCGGCCAGGACCCAGCTGCTGATGTTCACGGACGGCCTCAGCGAGGCCCGCGACCGGCGCGGCGTCTTCTACGACCCGGTGGCCAGCCTCCAGGGGCGGGTCTTCGACAATCCGCACAGGCTGCTCAACACCGTCGTGATGGAGGTGCGCCGCCACACCAACGACGGCGGCACCGACGACCTCGCCCTGCTGGCCGTACGGCGCCCGTGAGCCCCGCACGACCCGCCATCCCGCACTGCCCGCTTCACCCGTCCCGCGCGGCATGCTCACCTTCGGTGACCGGGCCGTCCCGCTGCGCATAACAACTGACATACCGTCAGAAGTTCATATGCCACCGGAGCCCGGTCAACTCGCCCGGTTTGGCCCTCCCGTGTCCCGTTACATCCCTGCCGACGACGTGAACGAACTGTAGGAACTGCTTGGAATTTCGCTTGGTCGTCTATTAACGTTCGATAACGCAGCGCGGTCGTCCCAGCCGTCAGAAGCGATGGCCCCGTGCGCGCATGCCGAATCCCGCAAGGGAACCGGGGAACCACCTACGTGGGGTGAATCGGGCGCCTTTCGCCGTCCGCGCGGAGATCCGCGTGGCGGAAGGCTTCCGTAGGAGACCTTCCTGCTCCGAACCCGTCAGCTAACCCGGTAGGCGATAAGGAAGGAAAGGAGCGCGCCTCCGTGGCGTCCAACCGGCCTGCCCCGCAAGCCCCCCGAGCGACCTCTCAGGACACGCAGGGCTTCCCCGCGATGTACAGCAATGCCGACGGCCTTCGTCCCGCAGCCCCCGCGGGTCAGGCCGGCGTAGAGGCGGGGTGGAGCGACTGGCAGCACGCCGCACTCCCCGACCAGCGGTTCGCGCCGCACCCGCAGGCGGCCTCGCACCCCTCGTATCCTTCGCACTCCTCGTATCCTGCGCAGACTGCGCAGTCGATACCGGACGCGTACGCGCCGCACCCGCCGCACTCCGCGCCGGCGTATCCCACGGCTTCCGGCCCGTTCGCGGCCGCCTCCGCCACGCCGCCCCAGCAGTCCGCACGCTGGACCCGTGTCCCCTCGGAGACCACGTCCAGGGGCCACGGAGGCCTCTTTGACGACGGATGGAGCTCCGCGGCGGCCACCGGCGAGTGGGACCTGAGCCAGACCGCCGGCGACTGGCGGCAGCCCGCCGGTGCCCGGCAGCTGGCCGACACGGGCGAGTGGGACACCGCCGACTCCACCGCGGAGTGGGACTTCCACGAGATCGCGGACGAGCCGGCCGCCGCCGAGGCCGAGAACCGGGCCTGGCAGGGCACCACGGGCGCGTGGCGGGACGAGAGTTCACCGAGCGCCCGGGACGCCGACGAGGACGCGGGGCCGCGCGGTAGCGGCCCTGGCGAGGAGTGGAACCCGACGGCCGACTCCGTCCGCCCGCTGCGCGGCAAGCACCGTGTCATGAAGCAGCGTGGCGGGCTCGCGCGCAGCTCCACCGTGCTCGGCGTCGGCGTGATCGCCGCTGTCGGCGCGGGCGGCATCGCCACCGCGCAGGGCGGCAAGCCGCCGGTGCACATCTCCGTGCCCGACCTGTCCTCGGTGACCGGCAAGCTGCCCGAGGCCGCGTCCATCCCGGTCGTCGGCCATCTGCTGTCGGGCGGCTCCGGGACGTCCGCCGCACCGCTGACCGGCGCGGGCATCACCGCCGACGACGCCAAGCACGGCACCACCGACGCGGGCGAAGCCCTCCGTGAGCGGATTCTCCAGCAGGCCGAGCAGCAGCAGGAACAGGCGGCCGACACCGTCGCGGAGACCGCCGAGAACACCGCTGTGCACAAGGCCGCAGAGCAGGCCGACCAGCAGAAGGACCAAGCCGACGCGAAGGCCGCCGAGGCGAAGAAGAAGGCCGAGGCGGAGGCCAAGCGCAAGGCCGAGGCAGCGCGCCTCGCCGAGCTCGCCAAGAGCTTCACGCTCCCCGTCGTCTCGTACACCATCACCTCGCACTTCGGTGACGCCGGTTCCATGTGGTCCTCCGGCTACCACACCGGACTCGACTTCGCGGCCCCCACCGGCACCCCGATCAAGGCCATCCACTCCGCCACCGTCAAGGAAGCGGGCTGGTCCGGCTCCTACGGCTACCGCACCGTCCTGGAACTCGACGACGGCACCGAGCTCTGGTATTGCCACCAGTCCTCGATCGGCGTCAGCGTCGGCCAGAAGGTCACCACCGGACAGGTCGTCGGCCGCGTCGGCGCCACCGGCAACGTCACCGGGCCCCACCTCCACCTGGAGGTACACCTGAACGGCGGCGCCGCCAGCGACCCGATGCCGTGGCTGCTGGGCAACGGGCTCACCCCGTAACGACCTGGGCTTCTCCTCCGTCCTGAGTTCTGCCTCCGTACGCCGTCACGGCCGGGCTGCCGCCTGGTCCGGGACGGCGTACGGCGTTTTCCGTCGCCTGTGCAGGCCGGAGCCACGTGGTTTCCGCTCGCCAGACATATCCGACTTCTCCGGGTGTCGTCCGAGGGTCTGGAATACGCGGCTCCGCACACGCGTTGCCACCCCTCATGACTTCTCTTCGCACCCTCGGCTCGTCCGACCTTGAGGTTTTCCCGCTCTCCCTCGGTGGCAACGTCTTCGGCTGGACCGCAGACGAGGCGCAGTCCTTCGCCGTGCTCGACGCCTACGCCGCCGGCGGCGGAAACTTCGTCGACAGCGCGGATGTCTATTCCGCGTGGGCCGAGGGCAATCAGGGCGGCGAGTCCGAGACCATCATCGGCAAGTGGCTGGCCGCCCGCGGCAACCGCGCCGACATCGTCGTCGCCACCAAGGGCGGTCAGCACCCCGCCTACCGGGGCCTGTCCGCGGTCAACATCAAGGCCGCCGCCGACGAGTCCCTGCGCCGCCTGGGCACCGACTACATCGACCTCTACTACACCCACCGCGACGACCCCTCCGTCCCCGTCGAGGAGATCATCGGCGCCCTGGACGACCTGGTGAAGTCGGGCAAGGTGCGTGCCATCGCCGCGTCCAACATCTCCCCCGAGCGGCTCCAGGAGTCAATCGACTTCGCAGACCGCGAAGACCTCACCCGGTACGTGGCGCTCCAGCCGCACTACAACCTGGTCTCCCGCGACACCTACGAGGGCCGCCTGCAGGCCACCGCCGCACGCGCGGGCCTCGCCGCCGCGCCCTACTCCGCGCTCGCCTCCGGCTTCCTCACCGGCAAGTACCGGCCGGGCAACACGGTCGACAGCGTGCGGGCCGAGGGCGCGGGCAAGCACCTGGAGACCGAGCGGGGCCGCAAGGTGCTCGCGGCACTCGACGCCGTCGCACAGGAGCGCGGCGCCGAGCTCGCCACGGTGGCACTCGCCTGGCTGGTCGCCCGGCCCACCGTCGTCGCCCCCATCGCCAGCGCCCGCACCACCGCCCAGCTCCAGCCCCTGCTGGCCGTGGCCGACCTCACCCTCACCGACGAGGAGATACAGCGCCTGACGAAGGCTTCCGCCTAGTGCCGCGGCAGGCAGTGTTTGCCCGTTAAGGAGCGGCGTTCGGTGCGTGCTCTGGGGGTACCCCCTGCTCGAAGAGCTTGGGGGAGTGCCGGCCGGAAGTCCTCGTACGCATGGGGGCACCTCCCAGGCCCCTGGGGCCTGGGGGAGTACGTGGGCTTTCGGCCGGTGCGGCGATGGGGGTACCCCCTGTTCATGGGGGTCCCCCCGCTCGAACGAAGCTGAGAGTGGGGGAGGAGTCGAGAACTTGGGGGAGCGTGCCGGGCGCCGCGACGGGGCGAACGTTGCCTGCCGCGGCACTAGGAGGTCCGGTGGGCCCCCGGCCCGGGTTCGGGACTGGCGGCCGTCGGGGGTGTGGACGGGGAGGGGCGCGGGATACGGGCGCCCTGCGCGGTGGCTTCGGGTGGCGGGCCGGGTTCGGAGGGGGCGGGGGGCACGGGCGGTTCGATGGTTTCCGGTGAGCCGGGCGGCCTGATGGCGCCGGGTGCTCCGGTGGTTTCCGGTGTCCCTGGTGTCCCTGGTGTCTCCGGTGTCCTGGTGACTCCGTACGGTCCGGTGGGGTGCGGGGGCGCGTAGGGGTTGCCGGTTCCGTATGCGCCGGGGGGCACGGGGGCTCCGTACGCGCCCGGGGCCATGGGCGTCCCGTATGGACCCGGAGTCCCGTAGGCGCCCGGTGCCGCGTACGTCCCAGGGGCCGCGTACATGCCAGGGGCCCGGTGCGTCCCTGGGCTCCCGTAGGCCCCGGGGTGCCCGTAGGCGCCCGGGTATCCGTATCCGTAGGGCGCTGGGCCCACGCCCGGTGCCGGCAGGGGTCCGGAGCCAGGGAAGGGGCCGGCGGGGAAGGGCCCTGGGCCGGGGAAGAATCCTGGGCCGGGCATGAGCCCGGGGGCCCACGGTGCCGGGACGGGGCCCTGCCACGGTGTGGGCGGCAGCGTCCGTAGGGCGTGCGCGAGGGCGGCGCGGGCGATGCCGCGGCGGCTCCACAACTCGCGCAGCAGCCGTTCCTCCTGTGCCATGAAGTCGGCGCCCGCCCGGCCGCGCCGCCCGCGGTGGCGCAGGAAGGCAAGCGACGTCGCGAACGCCTCGTACTCCGCGACCGTGCGCGCCGCGGGCTTGCCGCCCAGCATGCTGGTGGCGTACTCGCGGGCCACTCGACGGGCGCGCAGCGAACCCAGCACGGACGCCTCGTATGGCGGCAGCCAGCCGGCCATCGCGTAGAGCGGCAGCTCGCCGCGGACCGTGTGCAGTTCGCGCTGTCTGTTCCAGATCACCAGCCAGGTGAGCAGCCCGAACGCGGGCACCATGAACGCGGCATAGACCAGGAGGAAGCCGTAGTCGCCGAAGGACGACGAGGCGTTCCACGTGGCGTGCATGCCGATCGCCAGCAGCAGCCCGCAGAGCGGCAGCAGCACCCGGCGCACCCGCTGCCGCTCCCCGGACGCCGCGGCCAGGCCGAAGCCGATGCCGGACAGCATCGTGAACAGCGGATGCGCGAACGGCGACATGACCACCCGCACGAAGAACGTCGCCACGGTCAGCGAGATCGCGCCGTGGTGGCTGCCGTGCTGGTCGTCGCCGAAGGCGGTGCCGAGGTAGAGCACGTTCTCGGTGAAGGCGAAGCCGGTGGCGGTGACCCCCGCGACCACCACACCGTCCACGAGCCCGGTCAGGTCGCGGCGGCGGAAGAGGAAGATCAGCAGCACCGCGGCGGCCTTCGAGGACTCTTCCACTATCGGCGCTATCACGGTCGCGCCGAGGGTGTCGGCGCTGGACGGGTCGGCGGTGGCGGTGGCTATCCAGTGGGTCGCGAAACTGTTGGCGACGATGGCCACGAGCGCGGCGGCGCAGGCACCCCAGGCGAAGGCGAAGATCATGTTCCGCCAGGGCGCGGGGGCCACCCGGTCCAGCCAGCGGAACACGGCGATGAGCAACGGCACGGGAAGCACGGCGAGACCGAGGCCGACGAGGAAGCCCTGGGTGCCGGTCTGCTCGCGGACCAGGGCGAGGATCACCAGACCGGACAGCGCCAGCAGTGAACTGAGCGCGGCGATGTGTACCGTGCGCCGCTGCCACCAGTGCGGATGCCGCGGCGCGGGCGCAGGTACTGGTTCCGGGGCGGTGTGCGGTATCGGTGCGGTGGGATCGCCGGGGGGCTTCGGTGCGGTGGGGTCGCCGGAGGAGGCCTCGGCGCTGGTGCCGGGGGTGTCGGCCGGCGCGGGGGGCTGCTCGCGCCGGGTGTCGTATGGAGCGGGAACCCCGTGTGGGGAAGGGGTCCCGTGCGGGGACGGATGCCCGTGGTGGGGTGACGGGGGCGGGGGACTGGTGGCCACGGTAGTGACCCTAACCAGCGAACCGGAGTGCCGCGATGGTGCCTGGGGCCAGTGGTACGCGAGTGGCGCCTCAGGTCAGCGGCGGCTGCGCCGGATCCTCGTCAACGGGACTGGTGGTGCGCCGGAACAGCAGATCGCGGACCGTGTGCCCCTTGCCGAGCCCCTGTGCCTCGAAACGGGTCCTGGGACGGAAGTCGGGACGCGGTGCGTAGCCACCGTCGGGCTGGGTGTTCGCGAAGCCGGGGTGTGCGCTCAGGACGTCGAGCATCTGCTCGGCGTACGGTTCCCAGTCCGTGGCGCAGTGCAGCAGTGCGCCGGCGGCGAGCCGGGTCGCGGCGAGGGTGACGAAATCCGGTTGGATCAGCCGCCGCTTGTGGTGGCGCGTCTTCGGCCAGGGGTCGGGAAAGTAGACACGCAGGCCCGACAGGGAAGCGGGCGGCAGCATCTCGCGGAGCAGGATGATCGCATCGCCGTTGGCCACCCGGATGTTGGACAGGCCGCCGCTTTCCGCGAGCGCGAGCAGCGTGCCCTGGCCCGGGGTGTGCACGTCGACGGCGAGAATGCCGGTGTCCGGGTCGGCGGCGGCCATCCGCGCGGTGGCCTCCCCCATGCCGAAGCCGATCTCCAGCACGACGGGACGCCCCTCGAAGAGCGCTTTCGGATCGAGCGTGCACTCCCCGTCCACGTCGAATCCCCACTGCGGCCACAGCCGCCGCAGCGCCGCTTCCTGACCTGCGGTGACGCGGCTTCGCCGGGGCTGGAAACTCCGGATCCGCCGCTCGAAGCGCTGCCCTGCCGGATCGGGCGCGGGGCCGGTTCCGGCGGGGAACATACGGGTGCGCTCGCGGGCGGGGCCCGGGTGCGTGCCGGGTCCGGTGGCGGAGGTTGCGGCAGAGGCCGGGGCGGGGTCGCGGTCGGCGCGGGACCCTGGGACGCGGCTCGCACCGTCTTCCGGGGCGCGGTAGGGGTCGGCTGCGGGACCGGCTGCCTGCGGGGCGCCGGGCTCCAGTGCGGTGGGGGAATCGTGGTGCTGGGACACAGTGCGTCAATGGTACGGAAGGGCGAGGGCAAGTCGGTGAGCGGGCGCGGAGCGTCCAAGGAGAGGGCTGTAGGGCCTCCTGGAGGCTCCGCGAGGGACGAACGCGGCCCCGGGACCACCTCGGCTCCGTCGTCCCTCTGAGCGGCTCCTGCGCGCCTTCCCGCCCGCACCGCCGACGGCAGGCGCGATCGGAACGCAGACCCAGTACACCGTCCGCCGGCCCGGCACACCGTTCCCAGGCCAGGCCGCCAGGCCTCAGACGTTCCCCAGGGCCTGTAGCGCGCGTCGGGCTACCTCGCGCCCGATGGGCAGGGAGGCCGTCGCCGCGGGGGACGGCGCATTGAGCACATGGACCGTGCGCACCGCCTCCCGTATCAGGAAGTCGTCGACCAGCGTGCCGTCCCGCAGCACCGCCTGCGCGCGGACGCCTGCCGGGGTGGGCACCAGATCGTCCACGGTCACCTCGGGAAGCAGGCGGCGCACCGCGGCGGCGAACGACCGGGCCGAGAGCGAGCGCCGCAGCTCACCGGCGCCGTACCGCCAGTGGCGCCGCGCGATCTGCCAGGACCCGGGCCAGGCGAGCGTGGCCGCGAGCTCCTTCGGCCGCACCGTCGACCACTCGTACCCTTCGCGGGCCAGGGCGGGGACCGCGTTCGGCCCGACGTGGACTTCGCCGTGGACGCCGCGGGTGAGGTGCACTCCGAGGAACGGGAACGCCGGGTCGGGCACCGGATACACCAGGCCCTGGACCAGTTCGGGGCGGGCCAGCTCGTAGTACTCACCGCGGAAGGGAACGATCCGCATGCCCGGGTCGTCGCCCGCGAGGCGCGCCACCTCGTCGCAGTGCAGGCCCGCGCAGTTGACCAGCACCCGGCTGCGCAGCACCATGCCGTCGGCGGTGCGCACGGCCACGCCGAGCTCCGGGCGGCGGTCGATACGGGTCACCCGGGCGCCGTAGCGGAGTCGCGCGCCGGATGCCTCCGCGAGGTGCCGGGCGACCTGCTGGTAGTCGCAGATGCCGGTGGTGGCGACATGGATCGCGGCGATGCCGCGCACCTGGGGCTCGTACTCGGCGATCTGGGCGCCGCACAGCTCGCGTACCGGGATGCCGTTCTCCCGGCCGCGCTGGACGAGGGCGTGCAGGCGGGGCAGTTCGCGGCGGTCGGTGGCGACGATCAGCTTGCCGGTCTGCGCATGCGAAATGCCGTACTCAGCGCAGAACTTCAGCATTTCGGCGGCGCCGCGCACCGCGTAGCGCGCCTTCAGTGACCCGGGGCGGTAGTAGATGCCGCTGTGGATGACGCCGCTGTTGCGCCCGGTCTGGTGGCGGGCGGGGCCCTGTTCCTTCTCCAGAACGGTCACCCGTGTGCCGGGTGCGGCACGCGAGAGCGCGTACGCGGTCGACAGGCCGACGATGCCGCCGCCGATCACCAGCACATCGCAGTCCGTCTGCGCCACGCGTCCACCTCCCACTCCCACGTCCGTTAGTGCACTGCACCGCTGGCAACCCGATCAAACCCATCAAACACATCAACCCCTCACTTCATCCACGCACTGTGGGCCGCGCGCACCGTTTTATGGCCCGGTTTGCGGCTCGGGTGCGGTGCGAGTGCGGCGCGAGTGTGCCGGGCGTACGGCGCATCGTGCCGTGCGTGGTGCGTGGTGCGTGGGCCGTGCCCACCTCAGGAAGTGCAGGGTGGGGCTACCGCGGGTGTCGCCGGTCGGCGGTGGTTGACGAGACCTGGACGAGACGTGTGGGGACGGTGGTGCGGAGACGGGCGTGGGGGACGACGGTGGCGTGCGGACATGGTGTCCCGAGGGACGTGCCGCCGGTGGAACGCATGCCCCAGCGGCCCGCGACTCCCGGCGGCAAAGCACCACGGCCACACCGAACGGGCTCCGGAACCGGCACCAGGGCCGGCACTGGGACCGGCACTGGGACCGGCACTGACACCAGCCCAGGCCCAGGCCCTCGCGTCGGCCCGGACCCGGCAGCGGCTGCGCTCACGCCGGTGCCATGAGCAGTGGTCGGGCCCGCTCCCGCAACTCCACCACCCGCGGCTCGTCCCCGTACGGCTCCAAGCGCTGCAACAGGTCCTTCACGTACTCCGTGGTGCGCGCCGACGAGATGCGCCCGGCGACCTCCACGGCCCGTACGCCCTGCTCACAGGCGGCGTCCAGGTTCCCGGACTCCAGCTCGGCGACGGCGGAGACGACCAGCCGCAGACCGTGCGAGCGCACATACTCCTCAGTGGGTCGGGAGAGCGCGTGCTCGGTGAAGCGCCGCACCTGACGCGGGGCTTTGAGATCGCGGTAGCACTCGGCGGCATCGGCGGCGAAGCGGTCGTACGTGTAGAAACCAAGCCAGGACGGGTCATTGTCGCCCTCGCGGGAACGCTCAAGCCAGCCCTCAGCGGCCCGCAGTGCCGCACCAGCCGCCTGGGCGTCGCCCGCGCGGGCGTGGGCGCGCGCCTCGACGAGCCGGAAGAAGCTCATGGTGCGCGCCGTGGCCAGGCCGCGGTTGCGCTCCAGGGCGGCCTGGGCGAGGTCCACGCCCTCGTCTCCGAAGCCGCGATAAGTGGCCTGGAGGGACATGGAGGCCAGGACGTAGCCTCCGAGCGGCACGTCGGCCGCGGCCCGGGACAGGCGCAGGGCCTGGATGTAGTAGCGCTGGGCGGCCTCCTGCTGGCCGGTGTCGAAGGCCATCCACCCGGCGAGCCTGGTGAGTTCCGCGCTGGCGCCGAAGAGCGCGCGGCCGACCTCGTCCGAGTAGGAGGCGAGCAGCAGCGGCGCGGCCTCCACGCGCAGGCACTCGGGCACCATGGAGGAACGCCAGTCACCGCCTCCGTACTTGGAGTCCCACCGCCGAGCGTCCTCGGCGGCCTCGCGTAATTTCCGCACATCGCTGTGGCCGACCTTGAGCGGTCCGCCGCCGCCACCCGGGCCCGCATCGCGCTCCACAGAGCTGTCGGCCGGAGTGATGAGCCATCGGGAGGCGGGCGTCGCATAGGCGCTCACCGCGAACGAACCCGCCAGGGACTGCCAGATCCCGCCGCTGCCCGCGCGGCGGCCTGCCAGGTCGAGCCGGTACAGCTCGGTCGCCGACTTGACCGCCGCGCCGACGTCACGCGGGAAGGCGAGGCCCACCTCGGGCGCCGGGTCGGCGTCGGCGAGGCCGATCTCGTGCAGCGGCACGGGACGGCCGAGCTTTTGCCCGATGGCCGCGGCTATCAGGTGGGGCGCGGCGCCCTGCGGCACCATGCCCTTGGACACCCAACGCGCCACCGATGTCTTGTCGTAGCGGAGCGTCAAACCGCGTTGCGCTCCTAAATCGTTGACCCTGCGCGCGAGTCCTGCGTTGCTGATTCCCGCGAGGGCGAGGACGGCGCCGAGCTTCTCGTTCGGCCCGCGTTGATCCCTGGACATGCGCCACCCCTCGACACAGAAGGCTGCCGCGGCGGTCGCACCACCGCGCGGCATTCGTGCTGTGTTCCCCCGGTGGGCCCCTCCCTCGGGCCGCAAAAGCAGGTGTCCGAGCCCCCGGGTATATGCCACCGCGAAAACACAGGCACACACAGGGTAGTTCGGTGCATCCCAAGCGTTAAGAGGCATAGTTCCGGATGGCGAGATTGTTTCCCGTAGCGAAGTGCGACACGGCCGGCGCGCGCTCCACACGTGTGGCCGTGCGCCCGGCCGTGCGCTCTTCTCCGGCCACCGGGGGGCCGCTTCGATGGATCACGCGTGGGTCGGCCCGCTGTACTGGGTCCAGTGGGCTGGGGGACACCGCCGCCTCCATCCCCGCGGGCGGCGGACCGGTCCGGGAGGCGAATGCCGTCTCCCGGACCGTGAGTTGGGTCCGCCCGCTGGGATGGAGTGCGCCAGGCAATTTCATCCCGGCCGATTTGGCTGAAACCCGCCTACGCCTACGACCCCTCGTGGCGCCTTAAGAGAGCCTTACGGCGCCCGAAGGGGGCGTCAGAGAGTGAAGTACGGAGCCCGCCGAAGCTACGAAGCGCCCCACCGATCCCATGCGCCGAACCTCGGCAGGTGGCTTGGATGCGGGCCGTCCGGGCTCCAAGATCTCTGCGGCGGCGGGCTTGTGCGCCACGCGGGCAGCGCGGGCGAGTACGTGACGCGGGCGGCGCGGGCGGCGCGCGGGCAGCGTGGCCGGCACGGGGCTTGGTGCGGGCCCTTCCCGGGCCCCTGAACGCCGCCAAGGCCCTGTGTGCGTCAGCGCATCCCCTCCCGTCCTTCAAGGCGTACCGCCGGCCGGGTGCGTCGCCGCGCGGCGCTGAGGAGCGGACGGGGTGCGCAGGCGCCCGGACGCCGTTTGAACCGCCGGCGAGCTCCACCGCGTCACATCAGGTGTGTCACCTGGGGCTTGCCAGGGGCGCATGCAGGAGCACGCAAGCCGCTCCGTAAGCCATCCTGTGCGCCTCCTTCGTGGCAGCATGGTGCCGAGTTCGTCCGGGGTGCCGGCCGTCCGGGCCCGGATGCGCTGGTCGCGCTGGTTGCAGTGGTGGCGAATGGTTGTCCACAGCCTGTGGAGGCGGCAATGCGGTGGTTGGTGGGGTGGAGCAGTGCCGCCACCGGTGTCCGACGGGGCACGGCCCGGCCGGCCCCGGCGGGCGGTGAGTCGGGCTACGACGGCGAGACCGTGCACCCGGTGGGCTCCCAACTCCTGTGGGGCGACCCCGACCCGCTGTGGGCCGTGGGCGACTGGCGCCCTGACGAGGTGCGCGTCTTCAAGGCCGACTCGCAGACCCGGATCGCCGTGCTGGGCACCTGCGGGGCCAGCGACGAGCAGCTGCGCGTCGCCCTGTTCACGGCCCGCGGCGGCGCACTGCGGCACCTCACCGCCTGGGCAGGCAGTTACACGGCGGTCGTCCAGGTCGGGCGGCGCCTCACCGTCGCGGGCGATCTGGCGGGCGCACGACCGGTGTTCCACACTCCCTGGGCGGGCGGTACGGCGTACGCCACCGCGGCCCTGCCGCTCGCCGACCTCATCGAAGCCCCCCTGGACGTCGGCCACTTGGCCGCCCTGCTCGCCGCGCCTGACGTACCGGAAGCACTCCAGGACTCCACGCCCTACGACGGCGTCCGGCGTATCCCGCCCGGACACGCCCTGATCCTGCGCGCGGGCTCCCGAGAAGTCGCGAGCTACGAGCCCGTCGCCTCGCTCGCCGTCGCCGCCGCGCCCGTCGACGCCGCCAGCGCCGTGGACGGCGTGCGGGACGCCCTCGTGGAGGCCGTACGCACCCGCCTCGCCGCCCCGCGCCACGTGCCCGGGGCCGACATGGACCCCGGTCCCGTGCCGGGCATGGGGCCCGCCGAGCGGCGGGCTGCGCGCGGCATGCCGGTGCCCGGTATCGGCGCCGACCTCTCCGGAGGCCCCGCATCCGGCACTCTCGCCCTGCTCGCCGCGGGCCTGCCCGGCGCGCCCGGCACCGTACTCGGGCACGGCACGGGCGCCGGGGAACGCCTCCTGGCGGTCACCTTCAACGATCTAGCGGTCGGCGGCCGGGAAGCCGACGTCGAGCGCGCCGGGACCATCGCCGCCAACCCCAGGCTGCACCACGTCGTCGTCACGGGCGGCGAGGAAGTCCTCCCGTACGCCGACCTGGAAGGCCCTTTGACGGACGAACCGGGCCCCTCCCTGGTGACCGCCACCCGCCACCGCGCCCGGCTCGCCGCGGGCAGCGCCGACCACCTCACCGGATACGGCGCCCGGCAGGTCCTGGACGCCCACCCGGCGCGCCTCGCCGACCTGCTCATGGACCGCAAACGAAGGCACCTGGTGCGTCCCGTCGCGGCGCTCACCAAGGCGGACGGTTCCGTCAGTTCTGTCATGGTGCCCGGACGTGTCTACAGCGCCGCCCGGCGCCTGGCCCGCACCCCCTACCGGGCGGGTGTCGAACTCCTTGCCGACCGGCTGCTGCGCCGCCGCTTCGACGAGTCGCCCGACTCCACGGCCGGTCCGGTCGGCGCCTCCTTGGCGGCGCTCGCCTGGGGCAGGCCGGGACCGGCCGCCCGGTGGCTCACGGGAGAGGCACTGGCTGAAGTATCGGTTCGTCTCGGTGCCGCGATGTCCCGCCCCGGACCTGGCTCAGGGCTGCGCCCCGGTGACTTCCGTGCCCGTGCCTCCCTCGCCCGGCACGCCGCCGACCTGCGCGTCCTGGAACAGGCCGCCGAGATCCGCTTCCAGCGACTGCACACCCCATTTCTCGACAACCAGGTCGTGCGCGCCTGCCGCGCGCTCCCTGTGGCGCTGCGCGTCCAGCCAGGGGCCCGTGCCGAGATCCTGAGCACCGTCCTGGAGGGCGCGGGCGTCTCTGAACTGCCGCAGGGCTGGGGCACCACCTCGCCCGCCGACATCACGGCCACCGGCCGCACTGGGCTGCGCACCGCCATAGGGGAGCTGGTGATGCTCTTCGACACGCCGCTGCTCGCCGAAGCGGGTCTGGTCGAGGCCCGGGTGGTGCGCAAGGCCCTGCGCGCCGCGTCCGAAGGCGAACCACTACCTCTGGACGGCCTCGCGGAGCTGGTCTCCCTGGAGGTGTGGCTCCGCCGCCTCCTCGCCCGCCGCGGCACCTGCTGGACCGGCACTCCGGCACGCCAACGCGCCGTCCCCTCGGGCAGCGTGGCCCCCCGGAGAGACGCATTGGGCGCGGCACACAGGCAGTGACCGGTACGCAGGCAGCGACCGGCACACGAGCGGTGACCGGCTGACGGGCAGTGACCGGCCTGCGGGCCGTGGCTCCGGGAGGCGTGTATCGGGCGCACAGCCCTCGCGGACACTCTCGACGACCAGAGGTGGACCGAACGGCTCCTGCGACGCCCTGGACGCCCTCCAGGCCCTTGCCGGGTGTCTGTGCCGTGCCCTGAGCAAGGACGCTGTCGCCTCCGACACCGGCGGCTACCGTCTGGTGGCCGGCCCCGAGGACATGGATCTCTTCCGGCTCTTCCGGTTCGAACGGTTCCTGCGGGCGGTCGTCACCGCTTCGGACCGCGATGCCGCTGCCACCACCGCCGGTACGCTCCGCGCGACGTGGCCCTGGTGCCCCTGCCTGGCCGAGGAGTCGGCCGCCTTGCGGCGTATCGAGCCGATGGACCCCGCACCGCTCACCGGCAGGTGAACCGCGAGTTCGCCCAGTCGGCGAGCAGGCCCGTGTCCAGCACACCCCGCGGTTCGACGACGAGGCGTATGGTGCTGCGGCCCGTCAGCGCCACGTGCATCGGTATAGCCGCGTCCCCGCCGTTCACCACCGGCGACTGCCACAGCCGCACCCCGTCCCCGTAGACCGAGAACCGCACCGAACCCAGACCCAGCGACAGGTCGTCGACGCCGATGTACGCGTCGTAGGCGGTACAGGTGCGGTTCAGATCGATCGTCACGGAGGACGAGCCGTGGACCGTGACGCCCTCGGAGTACCTCCGCCGGTCGACGTGCAGCCCCTGCCGCTGCCACACCCAACTGCTGCTGGCGCGCATTTCGGGGCCGCTGCCGTCCCCTAACACCCGGTACGGCAACTCGCTCCACCGGTAGACGGTCGAAACGGGCGGGGGCGGCGGCGGAGGCGGGGGTGGTGGCGTCGTCTTCGGTGGCGGTGGCGCGGATTTGCTGGGAGCGGGCGTGGGGGCGGACGGGTGCGTCGGCTTGGGTTTCGGGGTGGGAGCGGGGAGGGGGGTGGGCGTCGAGGACGGGTGGGTGGGCATCGGCTTGGCGACCGGGGGCAGTTCGGGTTGCGGCTTCTTGGGGGGCTTGTGGGGCTGGGTGGCCGGGGGCTTGGCCTCGGGCCTGGGCGGCGACGGGTCGCTGCCGAGGAGCGCCAGGACCACCGCGGCAGCCGCTGCAGCCGCTATCGTTGCCGTGATCCCGGCCTTCACCGGGGCACCGACGCCTTCGGCCGCCGCAGCCCCGCCCGGTCCTGCCGCACCGGAGGAACCTGAGGCACCGCCCGTCACCGCTGCCACCGTCGCCGCACCACCCGCTCCCGCGGCGCCGCCCGCGAAGAGCGCGGCCACCTTCGCGTAACCGGCCGCACCGAACCAGCCGATGACCGCCACCGGCACCACGGCCGGAATACCGCTGGCGACTTCCTTGATCTGGCCCGCGGCAAGCCGGCAACGGGCACACTCCGCCAGGTGCTTGTGCACACCGCGCTCGGCCCGGCTACGCAGCCCGCCTCGGGCGTAGGCGCCTAGCCGGTCGGCGTACCGTGCGCACTTCTCGTCGGCGGCCAGCGCGGCGCTCACATGTGCTTGCAGATATGCCTGCTTGAGGCCTTCGCGGGCCCGGCTCGCCAGCACTCGCGTGCCGTTGGCGTCGAGGCCGAAGAACGTGGCGATGTCACTGGGGGCCTCGTCCTCCACTTCGGTGTGCCACAGCACGGCCTGCCAGCGCTCCGGCAGGCTCTGGAACGCCTGCATGGCCAGCGACTGCTCGGCCTCCCGCATCGCCAGCACATCGGCGCCCAGGTCGTGCGTTCCGTGGTCGGAGCCATCGGCTCTACGAGTGGACTGGGCGGCGAACAACGCGAAGTCGTCGACCAGTTGCTCCCGCTTCGCCGTCCTGGTCCAGTCCGCGGCCACCCGTCGCACCGTGGCCAGCAGATAGGCGCGCACCGCGTACTCGGGCCCGGAGCCGCGCCGCACCGCCTGCAGCATCCGTGCGAAGACCTCGGCGGTGAGATCGTCCGCGGTGTGCGCGTCGCGGCAGCAACCGCGTGCGTAGCGGCGTACGGCGTCGGTGTGTCGGAGGAACAGGTCCTCGTAGGCGCTGTCGTCGCCGGACCGCATCCGTGCGATCAGGTCCGCGTCCGACAGCGGTATCTGGGCGCCGTCCACCACCGCCGCGCCATCGCTCGCCTTGGCGACGGCGCCTATGGAACGTTCCTCCTCGGCGTGTGCCGATATCGCGTCCTGCGGTGTGGAAGTGGCCGGTCCGAAGCGCTCTCGAACGGTACGCCTGCGCTGTGCGGGCACACTGACATCGCTGGGCATGCCTTCGCCACCGAGTGGTTCGTTACGCCCGTCCGTGCTCATCGTGGACAGCCTCCGCTTGCCCCTCCGACCTCTGCCCCAGTGACCTCGGTCACGTGCTCAGCGTGCCACACCAGCGCGTCCCTTCGGAGCTGTTCATCGGCGCGGTCGTCGGTGCGCTCATAGATGCCCGCGCCACCTGTTCCCCTGAGAAATCTCCCGTCTCCCGCCGAATCTCCATGTCCACCGCTCGCTCCAGCCCCGCCCGTCAGCCCCGCCGGGCCACTGGCCCTGTCTCGACCGACCTGGTCCCAGCTGACCGAACGTGAGTTCGACGGGTGGACATCGCACTCGCGGAACGGAGCATCCGCCCGAGCGCACGCCCGCCCAGGAGTCGCAGGAGTCCCGGCGCGCGTACAACCGTGAACCAAAGCCGGACGCTCCGAGCCCCGAGCCACACGGCCCCGCCGCGGCAGCCGCACGCACGCCCCGACGCCGCAGGTATCCGAGCCCGAGGCGTACGCCAGACCGTCACGCGGTGCCGCACACCAAGGCGTACGGACCTGGCCGTACGCCCGCCCATCAGGTCGAAGGAGGCCCCGAAGGGTGCAGTGCGCCCGCTTCTAGGCCGGCCGCGACCGCAGCCCTTCCAGCAGGATGTCGAGCAGCCGGCCGGACGCCGCCGCCTGCTGGGCCGGGTCCGGAAGAGCGGGCGCGGCGGTCGCTATGACCAGCAGAACGTCTGACACGGTCACGTCCTCGCGCAGTTCACCAGCGGTCCGCGCACGCTCGACGAGCCGTCCGACCACATCGAGCAGTGCCCGCGCCCCCGGATCGTCCAGCACACCGCCGGTCTGCTCCGCCGGGTGCCGCTCGGACAGCGGTCCCACCAGTCGCAGCTCGGGCCCGGTGGACCGCTGACCGGGCATGGCGGCGGGGGCGGAGGTCGAAGGGCCGCCTGTTTCCAGGGACGCCGTGCCGCGTTGCTGAGGCACCCGCTGCTGTAGCCGGTCCGAACCCGCAAGCAGGTCGCCGCCGACGGCCTGGGGGCCCTCGTGCAGCCCCGCCGTCTCCGGGAAGGTGTCCGTGTCATCGGAGGCATCGGAGGCATCGGAGGCATCGGAGGCATCGGTCGAGTCGGTGACGACGTCGACCCGCAGTATCTCCGGCGGCAGCAGCCGTCCAGAGCCCGAGGCGACCGAGGTGCGCAGGAACCGGGAGAGCGCCGACCAGGGCTCGTCCTCCTGCCCCAGCGCGGCCAGCGCCTGATCGGCGAGCCGGGCGGTCTCCTCTTCGGCTATGCGTCTGACCAGGACGTCCTTGCTGGGAAAGCGGCGGTAGACCGTGCCCACGCCGACGCGCGCGCGGCGGGCCACATCCTCCATCGGAGCGCCGTATCCGAGCTCGCCGAACACCTCACGCGCCGCACGCAGCACGTGCTCAAGGTTGCGCTGTGCGTCCACACGCAGCGGAGACGTACGTGCCCCGTCCGCGGCGTGATTGCTTGTGCCCCCGCTGCCGCCGGGAGCGACGGCCGACGTGGCAGACCAACGAGCGTCCTGAATGTGCATATGTGTTCCCCCGGTAATGACGTCTCCCCCCGGAGACTCTCCCCGCCTTGGCAACCGGAGCTCGGGGAACACCAGCGGCACGGGCCCGGTCGGCGAGCCTGCCGAGCGCGTCCCCCAACGCCCCGACGTCACACGAACATAGTTGAGCTGGAGTCAATTCAGAAGGGGCAGGTTCCGCTAGGACCGCCGCCCGATCGGAGTACGTTCTCTTTCGCTACTCGATCGCACCCCTTCATGGACCCCATGAGGTGCCATCTGACCTGCGGAGATTACATGGAATGTGACATTCCGGAGACGGGTGGAACTCCGCGATCCGCTGTCATACAAATTGCTGAGCCTGTGGACAAACGCCGAGCCACGATGCGTCATGGGATGGTGAAGGCCTCACTCTCCCCCGGGACCACCCCCGGCCCCGCATCCGGTCGGCGCATTCTCGTCGTCGGCGGCGGCTACGTCGGCATGTACACCGCCCTGAATCTCCAGCGGAAGCTGAAGCCGGAGATCGGACGGGGCGAGGTGGAGATCGTGGTGGTCACACCCGATCCGTACATGACGTACCAACCGTTCCTGCCGGAGGCAGCCGCCGGGTCGATCTCCCCGACTCATGTCGTCGTGCCCCTGCGCACGCTCCTTCACCAGTGCAGAGTCATCATCGGCGAGGTCCGCTCGATCGACCACGCCAAGCGCACCGCCATCCTCGCCACCCTCGCCACGGAGGAGGGCGCCGGCCCCGAGGACCTCGGTTACGACGAACTCGTCCTGGCCCCCGGCTCCGTCTCCCGCACGCTCCCCGTGCCGGGCCTTGCCGATCACGGCATCGGTTTCAAGACAGTCGAAGAGGCCATCGGGCTGCGCAACCACGTCATCGAGCAGATGGACATCGCCTCCTCCACGCGTGATCCCGCGCTCCGCGACGCCGCCCTGACCTTCGTCTTCGTGGGCGGCGGGTACGCGGGCGTGGAGGCACTCGGCGAGCTGGAGGATATGGCCCGCTACGCCACCCGCTACTACCACAACGTCACGGCCGAGGACATGAAGTGGATCCTCGTCGAGGCCACCGACCGCATCCTTCCCGAGGTCGGTCCCGAAATGGGCGAGTACACCGTCCGTGAGCTGCGCCGCCGAAACATCGACGTCCGCCTGCACACCCGGCTCGAATCATGTGAGAACCGGATCGCCGTCCTGGACGATGGTTCGCGCTTCCCGACCCGGACGGTGGTGTGGACCGCGGGCGTCAAGCCCCACCCGGTCCTCGCGGCGAGCGACCTCCCGCTGGACGAGCGCGGCAGGCTGACCTGTACCACTCGGCTGACCGTCGACGGTGTCGCGCACGCCTGGTCTGCGGGCGACGCGGCTGCCATCCCCGACACCACCGCGGACAAGCCAGGCGTGCTGTGCGCACCCAACGCCCAGCACGCCGTGCGCCAGGCCAGGGTCCTCGCCGCGAACCTCGTCGCCTCCCTGCACGACCAGCCCCTCACGGAATACGCACACGCCTACGCGGGCTCGGTCGCCTCTCTGGGGCTCCACAAGGGTGTCGCGCATGTCTACGGGCGGAAGCTGAAGGGCTATCCTGCATGGTTCATGCACCGCGTCTACCACCTGAGCAGGGTGCCCACCTTCAACCGCAAGGCACGTGTGCTTGCGGAATGGACCCTCTCCGGACTGTTCAAGCGCGAAATCGTCTCCTTGGGGTCACTCGAACATCCGCGTGCTGAGTTCGAACTTGCGGCCAGTGGAAAACATCCCAAGGACCCGAAGGGGTCGCCCTGACCGGAGCCAGGAACTCCACTGGAGCGACGTCTGACGGATAACGGATTTTCTGCCCTGTCGGCCAGACTGGATCCGTGACCATGGACGGTGCCCGCCCCCACCAGGGACGGCGCCCGCCCCGGCGACATCCATGACACCCATGACCTCGCTCACCCCGGCACCCCGGCGTCCCCCACCACACAAGGCCGCTGCCCAGTGCTGTGCCCCCCGGAGCAATCCCCGGGACCCCGCCGCCAAGAGGCAGGCCACACACGACGACACGAGGCAAGAATTCGGTGAACTTCACCCGCTGGAGCGCCCGGCTCTCCGGAACGCAGCGTCGCGCCGCGGCACGGTCCGACCACGCGACCTCCCTGGCACAGCGAGGGGAGAGCGCCGTGCCTGCCGCCCGCGCAGGGCAGCCCGCGCCCGCCGACCACACGCCCAGCACCGACTCCGAGCCCGACCCTCAGCCCCGTGTCGAACCCGAGCACTCGGCTGCCGAGCCGCTCGCCGCCGCCGACGCCCGCCTACGCGAAGTCCTCGACCACATCCCGGCCCTCGTCGCCCTCGTGCACGGCCCGGAGCACCGCGTCGCCTACGTCAACGACGCGTACGAGGCCGCGTTCGGTCTGCGCCCCGCGGGCGCCCCCGCCCGCCGAGCCCTGCCCGAGCTCGACGAACTCGGCATCCTGCCCCTCCTCGACCAGGTCACCCGCAGCCGCAAACCGCGCACTGTCAAGTCCCGCAGGGCTCCCGACGGCCGCTCGTACACGTTCACCTGCACCCCCGTCGACTCCCTCACCGACCGCAAGGGCGGTGGCGTGCTGATCTTCGCCGCCGACGTCACCGAGCACGCCGAAGCCGCCGAGCGGCTGCGCGCGGGCGAACGCAGCCAGCGCGAGACCGCCGTCACCCTGCAGCGGTCACTGCTGCCCCAGAAACTCGAAGAGCCCGACGACCTGCGCATCGCCGCCACCTACCGCCCCGGCGGCACCGAAGCCGCGGTCGGCGGCGACTGGTACGACGTCATCACTCTGGGCGGTGGCCGCAGCGCCCTCGTCATCGGCGACGTGATGGGCCGCGGAATGCGCGCCGCCGCCGTCATGGGCCAGCTGCGCACCGCCGTGCGCGCCTACGCGCGCCTGGATCTGCCCCCGCACGAGGTTATCCAGCTCCTGGACGGCCTCGCCGCCGAGATCGACGCCAACCAGATCGCCACCTGCGTCTACGCCGTCCACGACCCGAACGAAGGCCGCCTCGTCTACGCCTCCGCCGGACACCCGCCGATCCTCGTGCGCGGCGAGGACGGCACCGTACGCCGAGCCGACGAACCCACCGGGCCCCCGCTCGGCACCGGCGGCTGGCTGCACTCCTCGGGCTCCGTCCCGCTCGGCCCCGGCTCCACCGCGGTGCTCTACACGGACGGCCTCGTCGAGCGGCGCGACAAGGACATCTACGAAGGCGTCGCTGCCCTGGAGCGCGCCCTCGCGGGCGCCACCGGCACCCCACAGGTGGTCTGTGACCGGCTCATCCGCACGGCGGGCGTCACCGCCGACCACGACGACGACGTCGCCGTACTCGTCCTGCAGCACGCCGCCCGCAGCGGCCCCGACAGAGACCTCTTCCGCAACGCTGCCCTGGACCTGCTCGGCGGCGTGGAAGCGGCCCCCCGCGCGCGTGCCTTCGCCTCAGGCGTCCTCACCAGCTGGCGCTTCCCGCCCGAGCTGCACGACCTGGGCGTGCTGGCGGCCAGCGAACTCGTCGCGAACTCCCTTCAGCACGGCACTCCGCCCATGCGGCTCAGACTGCGCCGCACCGACCGCCGCCTCATCATCGAGGTGACCGACGGCGACGACCACCTGCCGCGCCGCCGCCGCGCCGAGCCCGCCGACGAAGCGGGCCGAGGCATCGCCATCGTCGCCACCATCGCCGCGAACTGGGGAGCCCGCCGCACTTCCGACGGAGGCAAGGCCGTGTGGTGCGAATTCACCCTGCCGTCGGCCCCGCACATCCCACGCGCCGTGCGCTGAATCCGCCGGAGCGCCGAGTGCCGCCGACAGTGCCGCGCCAACGGCCGGCGTGCCGCTTGGCGGATCGCCTCAGCCGGCTGCCGCGGCGCCGGATATGTGTTCGGGCGACGGGCCGCCCGACGCGACGATCCTGCTCTTCACCAGCGACGGCTGATTTTGAACCGGCGCGAGCCGCCGTCCGAGCCGGAGCGCCAGCACGCTGATGGCCAGCGAGAACAGCAGGAAGGTCAGCACATACGGCGCGTGCAAGCTGGCACCCATGGGTCCGCCCACGGCGGGACCGACCGCCAGAGCGAGCTGCTTCACCAGAGCGAAAGCCGAGTTGTACCGGCCGGCCATCCCGATCGGCGCGAGATCGGCGACCAGCGGCACCAGCACCGGCGAAAGCATCGTCTCGCCGAGCCCGAACAGCGCATATGTGGAGATGAACGCCGCCGTCGCCATGGCCTGACTGCCATGACCAAGGCCCGCATATCCGGCCGCCGCCCAGGCGACGGCCCACAGCAGACCGACCGTGGCGATCACACGGGACCGCTTGTGCCGCTCGACTATCTTCAGCACGGCGAACTGGGCCACCACGATCATCGCCGTGTTCGCCGCCAGCGCGACACCGAGCGTCGAGGGCGAGATCCCCGCCGCCTCCACCCCGTACGCCGACAGTCCCGACTCGAACTGTCCGTAGCAGGCGAAGAACAGCACGAAGCCGAGCACCAGCAGCTGCACCATCACTCGGTGCTCCACCAGCGCGCGCATACCGCCGCGCCCCGTGGTCAGGGTTCGCCCCGCCAGGGCGTCCTTCCCGGCCGGCGCGCCGTTCGCCCCCGCACCCTCCACTCCCGGCAGCCGCGGTATCCGCACGGCGGCGGCGATGGCCGCGAGCACCAGGAACATCACGGCCTCGATCGTGAAGAGCACCGTGAAACTGCTCGGCCGGTCCACGTCCACCAGCCGCCCGCCCAGCAGGCCACCGATGCCCAGGCCCAGGTTCTGCAGGAAGAACTGTGTCGCGAAGGCACGCGTACGCGTGGCTGAAGCGGAACACCACACGATGAGCGTCGCGAGCGCGGGCTGCATCACCGCGGTGCCCGCCCCGAGCACCGAGGCCGACAGGACAGTGGTGGTGGCACTCGTCGACAACCCCAGGCACATCGCCCCCACCGATGCGACCAGTGCCGCACCCACCAGCACGAACAGCGGGCCACGACGGTCGATGACGCGACCGGTGAACGGCAGCACGACCAGCGCGGCGATCGCAAAGGCAGCAAGGACGAGCCCTGCAGAGCTAGCTCCCAGGCCCCGCACCTGCGCCACGTAGACGTAGAGAAACGGAACCGTGAAGCCGATTCCGAACGCGCTCAGCGCACTGCCCAGCTGGATCCGGCGCACCGCAGCGCCAACCCCATCGGTCACGTTCACCTTCCTTGGTCATCCTCGGCTTGTCCGGTACTACTCGTGAAGCCGAAAGACTTCGAAACTAAACTTCGAAGGTAAACTGTACAGGCCGAAGGACTTCGATGCCAAGTGGATCCATGCCATACTGCGTCCATGGGTGAACCCGTCGACGTCAGCGAGCCGGGACTCGCAGAGCAGATCGCCGCCTACCAGCGCGAATTCCGTGATCTCGACCCGCAGGTCGAGCAGATCGTCTCGGCTCTCGGCCGTCTCAACCGCCGCATGAACGTCGCCTACGGCCGCCAGACCGCCACGCTCGGCATAAGCAACGCCGAGTGGGAGGTCCTCAAGGCCCTCGTCCTCTCCGGGGCCCCGTACCAGCTCGGCCCCGGCGACCTGGCTAAGCGGCTCGGGCTCACGCCTGCCGCCATGACCCATCGCATCGACCGGATGGTGAGCGAAGGCCTTGTCACCCGCGACCGCGACGAGAACAACCGCGTCCGAGTGATCATCGAGGCCACCTCGGAGGGTCGCGAGAAGTGGCAGGAGGCCATGCGTCTGGCCACCGACTTCGAAGCCGGCCTCCTCCAGGACCTCTCGGCCGACGAACGCACATCACTCGGTGAGGTGCTCACCCGTCTCCTGCGCCGCGTCGAGGATGCGCAGCCGGACGCGGGCGGACGCCTCAGTGACCTCGACTGATCCGATGATCCGGAAGGCCGCGACCGACCAGGCGCAGGCGGCTCGGAACTGGGTCGTGGGTCACTCTGGTCCGAGTTGACAGGCCACAGGGCGACCCGTAAAGTTCTCCGAGTTGCCACGGAGCTGTAACGGTTTCTACGGCAACATTTTCTGTCGCTCACTGCGACAACTCAAACCCTCAGCACAATCCCAAGTGGGATTCGATCTGGCATGTCCGAATTGAATTCCGTGGGCTTCCGAGGAGCTCGATTATGAGCCCCAAGGACAATGGGCTAAGGTTTGAATCACTCGCCGGAACGGCCGCAAGGCCAGAAGGCAACCCGCTTCGACCGGGAATCGGACCTGAAAGGGTCTGATAGAGTCGGAGA
>CAVXIJ010000003.1:0-756258 GCA_963761765.1 uncultured Actinomycetota bacterium | reverse complement strand
CGGAACGACCGTGGTCCACGACCGCGCACCGACGACGAGGTGCTCGCCGCCACCGACATCGAAGCGCTGCTGAGCTACGGGCTCAGCCGCGACACCTTCCGGACCGCGCTCTTCGGTGACGGTGCGATCGCCGCCGCCGTCACCCTCGACCGACTCGGTGTGCTGCCGCGCTCGGTGACATACGCCGCGGAGATCGTCCGGCCTTCCGGGCATCCCGCCGGGAGGAGGCCACCACCGCAGCCGCGATCACGCCATAGGCGAGATGGTCCGCCACCTGCGGCCACCGCGGCAGCCCCCGGACCTGGGCGGTACGCCTGTCCGGCACACTGAGGTCGAGCGCGCCGATGGCGAGCCCGCCGAGCGCGCCCCACGCGGTGGTCGCCCGTCGCGGCAGCACGGCCGCGAGCACCACACCCCAGCCGATGCTGAGCCCGAAGTGGACGGGGACCGCGGCAGCCAGCAGTCGCACCGAGCGGACTTCGTCCGGCAGCAGCAGCGACCCGGCCGCGCGGGTCGCCGCCAGCGGATCGCGCCGCGTGGCCAGGGCGTGCACCGTTGACGGCAAACCACTGAGCACACCGGCGACGATGCCCGCACGCAGCCCGGTTCTGAGGACGGCCATGTAGAGGCAGAGGCGGTCAAGGGCGGCGTTCTGGCATGGCACAGGTTGCGCGAGGGCTAGCACAACCCAGCCCACCAAGAGAATCCGTGACTGCTCACGAAGCCGCCTTCGCCGTCCGTGTCCCCTTCGCATCTCCCCACGCCACCAGCGACCGCAGCTCCTTCCGGCCCTGTTCGATGACGCTCAGAAGCTGCGCGGGTTCGGCGTCCGGAGGCAGTGGTGTGTCGGTGGCCAGGTCGAGGGCGGTGTACTCCCTGTCCAACCACCGCCGCAGGGCGCGCCAGGTGCTCGTGCGGGTTTCGGGAAGGTCCGGATTCCAGGGGTCGGCAGCGTATGGCGTGCGGTCTTCGCCGAAGACATGCAGTAGGCCGGAGCGGCGGATCAGGCACGGGTAACAGAGCCCGCAGTGGGTGAAGGCGGACCCACCCGGTTGGTGGATGGGAGAGGCGCCGCAGCTCAGGGTGGCTTCCAGTACCCGCTGCGGTAGGCCGGCGGCATGGGCCTTGGCACAGACTTGTCCCTTGGTGAGGTACGCGAAGGGGTTCTCCACACGGACCACCGGGCCGCCCTCCGGTGCCTTCGGGCCGCCTACCGCCTCGATTACGCGGTTCAGGTGGTACAGCGCCCATGGGTGCACCGAACGAGTAGAGCAAGCGCCGGAGCGAGCTGCGGACAGTGGAGGGTTGACGGCGAGTTGGCCGTTCTCCGGCAGGTGCACAACAGGCACCTCTTCTGCGGCAGCGGCGTGCACGGCGGACGCCGTGTAGAGCAGTCCACGTGAACGCGTCGAGAGTTCCAGCTCGCGTTCACGGCCACCGGGACCCCGCACGGTCTGACTCTGGTCGAGGCGGCGCAAGGGGCGTCCACGCAGTCCGTACACCGCGTCGTACACAGCGGCCTGTGCTGCCTCCAGATTGCGCTCCTCGAACATGACGAACAGGAGGGCACGAGTGCTGCGTTCGCTGGAGCGATGTGCCGCCCAACCCAGGGAGTCGAGCCCGCCGGAGAACAAGGCGACCTCTCCTGCGTACTCTTCCGGTGACGTGAAAGGAACGCCCCTGGCGAACCCATCCAGCGGCCGGAACGAAACCTCCCATCTGTCACCTGTCATGGTTCCCAGCAGTGCCGCGAGCGCGGGCAGCGCCCTGTTCCATCGGTCGGGATCTGTGACTGGTACACATAGGCGGATGTGACGGGTCCAGCGGTCGAAATTGTCAGCTCGGGAGGCGAACTTGTCCGAGGCGAACACGGCGCGTGCCACTCGGAGGAGATCGTCTGCCCAGTCGGGGGCAGGGCCGAACAGATGGCGACGGTCCGGAGCACGCGACGGATTCTCCCAGTAGACGGCGTCGCCAAGGGACTGCCACGGTTGCTTTGGCGGTGCCGAGGTGTCCGAAGCGGTGAGCCAGAAGAAGTGCATGGGCGTGTCTGTCATGCCGCATTCCCTCCAGTGCGTGGTGTGTCCTCCGCTGCTTCATCTTGTTCGCTCTGCCCACCGGTGATCAGCCCCAGTGCCTGTCCGGCCGCCTGCGGCACCAACTCCTTGGCGACAAGCCGCAGCAGGGCGAGTGGATCGGTGGCGGCCGAAGTGATCTCCTCGGCCTGCTCCACTTCTTCGGCCAGATGGGCGGCCTCTTCGCACGGGTTCGGCAACAGGCTGAGGACTTTTTCGGCTACCCAGTCGGCGATGTGGTTCTCCGGGTCGAGGGCACGCAACAGCGGAACCACGAGCTTGACCTTCTCGGCGACCGCGATGCGCAGGAACTCCGCCACCGTGTCGCCGAAGAACCACTGGTAGATCAGGCAGAACAGCTCACCGGTGAGGCCACCACCGGACGTGAGCGCGTTGGGGTGCTTCTGCAGGTACTGGTTCAGCCGGGTTGCGGTTGATGCGGCAGCCCGCCGTACCGCGGCATCTGCCATGGTGCCGCCGGTGCCGCCGATGGCCGTGACAAAGCGGGCGACGGCGTCATCGTCGTCCCAGGCGGGTGACCATTCCTCCAGGGCCATGGTCAGCCGCTCCCCACCTGCAGAGACCGCATCGATCAGCCCGAAGGCGTCCGGGTCGCTCCGTAGTGTGCGGTGGAGCACGTCCAGTTGATCGGCTGCGATGTCGTCGAGGTTGCGCACCGCATCAGGCGCGTCCGGCCGCCAGGACGAGATCCGCCTGCTCACCCGGCTCCACTCGCCCGCGGCGCCGGTACGTCCACCCGGCCCTGGCCATGTTGAAGACGTACCCACGCCCCACCCCCACGGTTGCTTCCAGCCGGCTTGCCGGATTTCGACGTGTCGTGCCCGTTTCCAGGGGATCAGAGATCGCCAGACGTGCACAGAGCGCGACTGAGCCACCCATCGGCTGGCATCCGTATCCTTCTCGCCGGCGCCCTCAGACAGAGACAAGGCTGCCCGGACAACGCAGCGTGAGATGTGCGACGCCTGGGACATCTGTGGGCACGCATGGTGATCACCTGGTCGCGTGGTTTGCCTGTGCCTGGTTGGCAGCCGCCCCTCGGATTGGCGGGATCGGGAGGCACAACAGCGCCGTACGCAACTCGCTGAACGGAGTGAGGAAAATTGCCGTCAGACGATCAGGTCTTCTTGGGGCCGGAGACTTGAAAACGTGCCCGCTCCGAGAGAACCGCTCGGGCCCCGTCGAAGTCTGCAAGGCGAGCCGCCAGGGTCGCAATGGCCAAGCGTTCAGGAAGGGCGGCGGAAAACTTCAGGCCGCTCACAGCGCGACGATCGACGTCCGGCAGTACGAGAGGTGCCTCTGCATCGGTGGCCTCCTTGGCTCTGCGCCACATGGCCAGATTGAGGTCTTCCCTGAGACGCACGTAGCAGTCCGTGGGTCGTTGGACGGGATCGCAGACCGATGACAGGGTTGCGGCCAGAGTGGCGTTCGCCCGGTAGCCGGCCCAGGTCCACCAGCGCACATCACTTCCCAGCCGGGTGATCAGCGTGCCACCTGGGTGCACGACGTCCGGTGTGTCGAGCTGGCGCCACTCGGCCAGGCACGCCTCGGCGCGCCGGGTGAGGGACACCGGAGGGTCGGTGCCGAGGAGCACTTCGCGCATGGCACGGGACAGGGCATAGGAAAGGCCGGCCAGAGACCCATTGGTCCATTTGGCGACGCCTCCGCTCTCAACGGGAACAACGAAGGCCCGCTTGCGTGCCCAGTCGATGAACGTCACCTGCCAACTGCGCCCGCCCAGGAGGAGGCGGCGTGGCCCCGGCCGCTCCTCGGTCAGGACAGACGGGTCCGTCCGGCCGATCTCCGTGCGCCCGGAGAGGACCGTGAACTGCGGAGGGGCGGTGAACGAGGCGGTCAGTGCGATGAAGTGACGGTGACCGAAACGCCGTTCCGGCCTCCGGCCCGACGAACAGCAGCCCACTGTCCGACTCGAGGAATCCTTCGCTGAGCAGGTGCCGGAGGATCGGGGCGGCGGACCGGTCGAAGGGCGCGAGACCGTTCCATTGCTCGATCCCAGAGTTGATCACCGAGTCTGTGCTCCTGCAGGGCCAGGGCGAGGAGCTGCTGCGCCACCAGATGGCGTGGCTCGGATGGCGGCGTAACAGGCTCGACCCAGCCGCGGCCCCAGAGCAACAGCAGCCCTGCCGCCTGAAGGAGGGTGTCTTTGCGGGTGGCCAGGAACAGGCAGTTGCGGTTGGTGCCGGACGTCGGCCGGTGCGGCCGATGCGCTGCAGGAATGAGGCGACGGTGGTCGGTGAGTCGATCTGGATGACTCGGTCCAGGTCGCCGACGTCGATGCCGAGTTCGAGGGTGGAGGTGGAGACGATGACGCAGTCGCGTGCCTCCGCGAACGCCTGCTCCGACCGCGCCCGTTCCTCCGCCGACAAGCGAGGCGTGGGACAGGAATACTCGGTACGTCGCGTGCCCGCAGGGCCGCGCCCAGCTCTTCCACCTGCCGCCGCGAATCGCAGAACACCAGGCGCTTCTCGCCTCTGTGCAGCGCGGCGATGAGCTTCGCGGCGTTGTCCAGCGAACCGACGTAGTCCAGTTCGACGTCGCCCGCCGGCGCTGCGACGGTCCGTCGGCAACGGGCCGGGCGGCGTGGACGCGGTGCCGGCGACGGAAGACCCGGCGCGACAACCTGCCCCGGCGCTTCCCGCGCCCGCACCCCTGCAGCCAGGTGAGCAGCCGGTCGCGGATTGCCGACGGTCGCCGACAGCCCGATCCGCTGGATGGGGCGTCCGGTGACGCGTTCGCAGCCGCTCCAGCACGGCCAGCAGATGCCAGCCGCGGTCGTCTCCGGCGAAGGCGTGCACCTCGTCGACCACGACCGCGCGGACACGTGCCCAACAGATGCGCGTGATCGGTCTTCACCCCGATGAGCATGGCTTCGAGCGACTCGGGCGTGGTCAGCAGGATGTCGGGCGGATCGGTGCGGATCCGCCGGCGCTGGGACTCCCTGGTGTCGCCGTGCCACAGTGCGGCGCGGCGGCCGAGCCACTGGGCGTAGGAGTCGATCCGCGGTGACCAGGTTGTTGAGCAGTGCCTTGAGCGGGCACAGGTAGAGCACCGAAACTGCCGGTCCAGCGCTGGTCGGTCATGGCGGAGAGCAGCGGGAAGCACGCCGCCTCGGTCTTGCCGCCCGCGGTGGGCGCGAGCAGCACCGCATCCTCGCCGTCCATCAGCGGATCGATGGCAGCGCGTTGCAGGGGACGCAGATCCGGCCAGCCCAGGGTGTTCACGATGTGGTGCATGAGCACCGGGTCGAGCCGGTCGACGGGATCGTCCGTCGAAGCTCGCTCGTCATCACAGCGTCCAGATCGACATCGTCGGCTGACGCTGCAGCGCGCCAGATTGCGTTCGACATCGGTGAGTTCGTGCCGCGCACCGTCAGCTGGTAGTGCTGCCGCGGGTCGAAGTCCTCGAACTGGTCGATGCGGTCGAGGACGTCGCCGACGAGCTTCTTCAGGAACAGCCGGGGTGCGACGCCGACCTTGCCGCCGAGCGCGCCCGCCGACGGCCGCGCGAGGTCGGCGATGTAGGCGTCGTCGGCGAGCGTCCTTGACCCGGTCGGGAGCCTCGGCTCCTGTCGCGTAGAGGTCGCGGACGGTCGTGCCCAGGCCCACCAGCGAGTCCTGGTGAAGCCGGGCAGGCGGATCTGCACGGCGCGCGGGTTGTCGAAGCGCGGGTCGGTGGTGAAGTCGGTGGCGAGCCGCTGGGCGAGCGGCGCCAGCCGCTGCACGCCCTGCTGGCCCGTCGTAGAAGGCCGGGGTGCCGGTGATCACCAGGTACAGGCCGGGGAACCGGCCGGAGTGGACCTCGTCGATGAGCTGCCGCAGCGCGTTGAGGGCCTTGTCGCGGGCGTCCGAACGCACCCGCTGCAGCGTCTCCACCTCGTCGAGGACGACGAAGCAGGCCGCGGTGGCCGGAGTCGCGCAGCACGGTCAGCAGCCCCTGGAGGAAGCCGAACGCGCCGAAGTGGTCGAGGTCGCCTCGCACCCCGGCGGCCCGGCGCGCGGCGGCCGCGACATGCGGCTGCCCGCCGAGCCAGGCCAGTACCGCTGCCGCGGTCGCCTCGTCGCCTGTCGCCGAGCGCCGCGCGGTAGCCGCGCAGCGCCGCGGCGAAGGACGGGGCGTGCCGGGAGACCTCGGCCAGTCGCGCGGTCAGCAGCGCGGTCCACCGCCTCCGCCAGATCGTCCTCGCTGGCTCCGTCGGCGAGCGCGTCCTCCTCCAGCGCGTAGAACCAGGCGTCGACCACCGGCCGGAGCGCGCTCGGCGGGAAGCTGGCGGTGGTCGAGCCGCTCGGTGAGCCGCCGGTAGACGGTCTCCAGCTGGTGCAGCGGTGTCTCGGTCTCGGAGATCTGGATCTCGGCGACGGCGAAGTTGCGCCGCTTGGCCCGCTCGCCGAGCCAACGGGTGAAGAACGTCTTGCCCGAGCCGTACTCGCCGCGGACGGCCTTGAACACCGACGCCGCCCGAGGCGACCGCGTCCAGTTCGGCGTCCAGACGCGGGCTCGAACCGGTCCAGGCCGGTGGCGAGCAGGTCGAGTCCGCTGTCGGGGACGGCGCCGCGCCGCAGTGCGTCGATGGCGGTGCGACGGCGCACGGCGGACACGGAACGACGGGACTCGATCACTTCTCCAGTCTCCCACCCGACTCGCCCCGGGCGGCCCTCAACTGCCCCTGGTGAGGCTCCCGTAGCCGAGTTTCGCCGTCAGGCAGGGAACGAACTCGCTGCTCTTGGCCGCCTTGTCCGGGCCGTGCCGAGGAACACGTAGGCGCCGTCGGCACCCCCGTCGTTGCCGCCACCGATGACGCCGCTCTCGATCTCCTCGTCGGACAGCCCGTAGCCGTGCAGTGCCTGCGCACAGGCGAACCTCCCGAAGGTCTCGTCGAAGGAGAGCGGCGCGGCAAGGCCGGCCTGCTGCTCCTCGATCATCTGGTCGATCAGCACGCGGTCACTGGCGCTCATGGATCTCCGGTGGTGGTGTACGGGTGGCGGGACGGCATCAGCCCAGATCGAACTGGTCACGCAGCAGGTCCCGCTCGAGCCGCAGGGTCCGGCCGTCCGGCAGCGTCTCCAGTACCTGGACGCCGTCGTAGTTGAGGAGCTGGCGCAGGACGGCGGCGAACCCGTCGGCGCGCGACGGCGGATAGTCGACGCGCTGGGCCAGCGCGGTGACGGGCAGCGTCCCGCCGGCGTCCAGCAGCGACGAGGACGGCGCGCTTCGATCTTGTCCAGTCTGGGGCTTCCGGGCCAGCAGTTCCACCTGGCCCTGGAAGGTCTCCGAAGCGAGTAGCCGCTCGACGAGGGCGTCGTCCCGAGCGACGGGGGCAGTAGTGAGCAGCGCATCGCCGTTCTCTCCCGCCGGAACGAGGGTGAGATCGAAGAGCGAGTCGTGAGCCCGGGCGAGTTCGGTCTGGGTTCTGGTCGGTTTCTTTCTGGTCGGCTTCCGCACGGGCGCCGCCACCTCGGGGCGCCTGCGCTGCGGATGCCGCCGGTCCACCGGACCACCAGAGCGGGCCGCTGGTCACCCAGCTCCCGCCACCCCTTCGGGGGCTCGGCACCGAACGGCAGGAAAGCGAGCACCGGGATGGTGAACTCGGCGAGTGACGCACCGCCGTGGTAGCCGGCCTTGCGGGCGGTGTACCGGGAGTCGGCGTCCCACAGCGCGACGATCTCGGCGCCGGGCTCCGGCCAGACCACCCGCGGCCCGCGAGAGGCGCCACCTCGGCATCGTGCAGGACCCCTCCGGGCGGACGGTGGCGGGCGGACTCCGGGCCCGGCGGCGTCGACCTTGGTGCCGTGCCGGTCCACGACGTGCCCGTGGTCGCTGGTGACGAGCACCGCCATGCCCTGCGTCGCGGCGACGCGCAGCAGGTCCGAGCAGCGCCGGGATCTGCTCGGCCCGCCAGGCGCCGTCGCCGAGTTTCTGCTCCTTGGCGAGCCGGTCGTCGATGGTGTTGAGGACGACCGCGACATGGCGTCTCGCCGTCGGCCAGCGCCTCGCTGAGACGCGGGCCGAAGGGATCGCCGGCTGTCTTGCTCGCGCAGGTCGTCCTTGTGGAACACGGCGGCCGGCGCCCCGCCCCACAGCCGGAGCGTGGGGAACAGCCGCTTCTCGTCCGCCTGGGACCCCTTCCATCAGCTGCCCGGTGAACAGGGACGGTGCGGGAGACGGCGGTCAGCGGTGGGCAGCGCGGCGGCCATGCCACGGCGACGTGGTGCGCCCTCGCTCAGCGGGTCGTACTCGGCCCACGCAGCGCGCAGTTCCTCCCCGAGCTCGGTCGCGATGGCGGCGCTCATCCCGTCCAGGACGAGCAGCAGAACCCGGCGGCCGGTGGCCGCCCTGGACGACCGGTTTCACGACGCGGTCGAGGAAGGTCTCCACGGTCAGCATGGAGTGCAGCGGGGTCCCGCGCCTCCGTCCAGACGGCCAGCACCTGCGGCGAAGCTCCGGTCGATCTGCGTGCCGCCGCTCGCGGACTCGGGCGGTCGAGCGTCGTCGTAGGCGGACTTGAGCACCGGGTCAGGGTCGCCGCCGGCCTCGATGTGCTCCAGAGCGCGGTCCACCCAGCCGGTCTCGGCGATGTGCCGCTCGATGGCCTCGTCCCGCCGAGTCGCAGTCCACGCGCAGGATCCAGTGGCCAGCCACCGGGCGAGCCGCTGCCCCATGCGGGCCCGCTCGATGCGGGCCCGGATCTCCGGGCCGTGCGCGCCGTTGTGCGTGCTGCAGGGCGCGGACGGCGGTCATCCACCGCGGGGATCCGGCGCTCGGCCAGTGCCTGACCCACACCGGTGAACCCGGCTTCGAGACCGGCGGGCAGCACCGGGCTCGCCGCCGCGGCCTGCTCCGCGCCGAACTGGCGGACCAGGCTGGACGCGCGGTCCAGGACGGTGTCGCTGAGCCGGCGGGCCTCGCGGGTCTCACCGCCCGGCTCGCTGCCGCCTGCTCCGCGCGCGGCGATCGCCAGCTGAGCCAGGACGTACTCCTCGCTGCCTTAGCGAAGGCAGCGGCGAGCACGTCGAACTGTTCACCGGCCGCAGGTGGCTTGCTCCCCGAACCATCGCTCGGCGCGCCCGCGGGCCCGGTAGACGGCGGCATCCGGCGCGGCGTGCTGCCACAGGGCCGCGCACACCAGGCCGAAGGCGACCGCGTCCGGACCGTGCTCGGCCTCGACCAGGGCGAACAGCGGCCCGTGCCGACGGGCCCGGCCTGGTCCTCCTCGGCGAGGAAGGCCGTAAGCCCCACCGTTCGGGGCCCGCAGCGCCAGGAACCGTTCGGGGCGGCAGGGCGTGAGGGACCAGGCGAAGAGGGTGTGCGCGTCGATGCCGTCGTTCGCCTGCTCGGCCCCGCTCCGTCAGCTGTGTCGGCATACGGTCCCAGCCCCAGCCGTCGCTGGGCCAGCGCTGGTCAGGGCCGTGCGGCGGGACAGCAAGCCGCCGCCCAACGGGCGCCAGCCGCCCGGCGGGGCGGCGTCCAGCGAGGGCCTCGGCCGCCCAGTTGTCGTCCCGCAGCCGGGGGTCGACGCGCCCCGCGCCGAACGCCTCACGGACCACGTCCCAGCTGTCCAGGTGCGATACGCGCTGTCTTGTGGACCCGGGCCAGGATCGCCGGGTCGAGGTCGCTCTGCCTCGCGGTCGGTGAGGACGACGAGGACCCGGGCGCTGCCACGTCGCCCTGCCTTTCATGCCGCCCGTCCGTCTGCGAGATGCCCGAGGACGAGTTCGTGGACGGCGAGAGCCGACGGGGCCACGGCGACGCGGCCGGTGCGGCCCTCTGCCCACACCGGCTGCTCGGCCGGCCGTCCCACCGGGGCGCGAGCGCAGCAGTACCGCCTGCCGCCTGCCGTCACCGGTGAGCGAGGCGGCGAGCGACTTCTGGGACGACAGGTACTGGGTGACGGTCGCCAGGTTCAGCCGCCCGGCCGCCTCGACGGTCGGGCCGTGCTCATCGCTCGACGACCTGCCAGGTGATCTCGATGACGGCGCCCGGGTCCCGGGCGAGCAGTTCGGCAAGGTCGGCCTGCAGCTCGGCCACGGCACGGCCCGCCGTGGTCCGCCCGCCCCCGGAGCGCTGGCCTGCTTCGCGGCGCCCGGGCCTCCCGGCGCGGCCGGGACCTCCGGCACCTGCGGATGGCTGGTCGGAGTGTCCAGCCGGATGTCACCGGCCTGCGGCGGTCCAGGCACCGGCAACGGCTTCGGGGTCGGCCGGGCCGGGGGCCGGTTGCGTCTTGACCAGCGCCAACACGTCGCGCTGGGTACGCTCCAGGGCCTCGCGCAGGTCGTGGGTGCGCTGGTCGCCGCTGGGCCATGGCACGCAGCGACTCCAGCAGGGCAAGCCCCTCCGGTCCCTCGCCCGAGCGCCAGCTCGAGGGTGGCCCAGGAGGCCGTGTCCAGTGCCTTGGCCACCGCACCGGCCTGCCGGATCGACGTGCCGTAGCGGTCCGCGCTGACCTGGCCGAGGTCGAACGAGGCCAGGGCCTCCACCGTCTTCTTCGCGACCGGCCGCCCCTGCCCGGCCTCCCCAGGGCCTTCAGCAGGTCAACAGCCCGGCGGGCGAGGGCGAGGCGGCCGGACTCGTCGGTCTCGTCGAGCTCCGAGGAAACCCGCGTGCTGCTCCAGCTGCCGCACCAGCTCGGCGGCCGGCTCCTCCTGGGCGCGGGCCTGCTCCGTGATCTGCCGGGCGAACTGGTTGACCATGCGGCCGCGCCGCAGCGTCGGCGCCTTGGCTCACCGAAGATCGGTCTCGAAGCGCTGCCGAGCGCTCTCCCAGTCGCTCCTCGGAGGGCAGGGGCTGGCTGCGCAGCGCGTCGTGGTCCTCGATCTGCGACAGCTCAGGCGCCGGGTCCAGCGCCGTGCCGCCGCGCACCCACACCCGGTCGTCCATCTCGGCGAACGACGCGACGACGAGCCTGGCGAGGAAGTCGGGCAGGCCGCGCGGCTCGGGCCGGTCGATCCAGTCGGTGAGCTTGATCAGGCTCAGGTCGCCGGTGACGCCCTCGTCGCGGGCGAGCCTGCCGGAAGTGGTCGGCCCAGTACGTGGACAGCTCGAAGTACGCCTCCTTCTGCTGCCCGAGCCGCAGCGGAGCCGCGATCCGCTGCATCAGCTTCCGGTCGCCGGCCGGGACCTCGACACGCCCGTCGCGAGCCTCCGCGGCGGCCCGGACGTGGGTGAACACGCTTGCGGGCGTCGGCCGCCTTGACCGCGTACCTGTGCCGTCGGGTCCGAGGTCCGGATGGGCGGGGTACTGCGTGGCCAGCAGCTTGTCCCGCGATGTGCCGCAGGCCGTCGCGCATCGACTGGCCGAAGGACAGCGTCAGGCCGTCGACGTCGCGCAGCGACTGAAGTGGTCGTCGAAGCCCAGCTCCACGTCGCGCGGCTTCTTCTGGGCCAGCCCGTACGCCTGCTTGAAGGCGCCCTTGACGTTCGCTGAGCAGCGACTCCCGCTGGGTCTCCAGCAGCCCTTGGCGCGGGCCCGGTTGTCGGCGTTCAGGTGGACCGCGTACTGGGTGGCGAAGCGCTGCTCGTCGGCGAGCGCCTTGTCGATGATCGACCAGCCGCCGGAAGTCCTGCGTAGCGCTGCTTGGACAGGTGGGTCGGGCAGCCAGGCCACGGTCCGCGACCGCTCCGCCTGCTGTGCTCACGGAGCCGCCGGATCCGGTTGACGTCCTCCCGCGGCCCGAAGTCGCCCTCGTCGAAGGGCAGGTCGACGACGATCCGCCACCGCCCGTCCTGCACCGGGCTGAGGTCGTGGTCGGGCAGTTCGTCCTCGTCGGCCACGTTCCCGAAGACCACCTCGACGGTGCGGCTGGGTGCCGCGCCAGACGAAGCTCAGCTCGTCGGTCGAGCCGCCGCCTGCGGAGACTTCCGAGTTCCTCGGCGAGCAGTCCGCTGGGCGAGGGCGTCACGGTTGGCCGGGTTGTCGTTGACCGCGGCGTTGGCGATGACCGAGTCGACGTCGACACCGGACAGTTCAAGCCGGACGCCGGGGTTGGTGTCGGTACCCGGTCGCCTTGATCTCCGGGAAGCGGGCCGCCCACTCGCTGACCTTGTCCTGCAGGATGCCGTACTCGCGGCCGGGGATCGGCGCCACCACCGACCCGTGGTTGAGCGCGACAGCCGCCGGATGGTCAGGTTCGACAGCGCGGGCACGCTCGGCGCCAGGGCCGAGAGCAGCAGGGTGCAGATGAGCCGGTTGTCGCCGGTGAACGACCGCAGCCGGCTCAGCAGAGCCGCATCGTCGATGCCCGTCGCGGCGGTGCGCGTACCGCTCGACGTCCTCCTCCGTCACCTCGTACGTGCTCCAGCAGGTACGGCCGCAGCTTCGTCCGGTACAGCTTGTCGGCGGCCTCGAAGACGACCTTCAGGCTGTCCGTGAACGGCTTGTCGCCGCCCGCGGTGATCAGCGGGTACAGGTCGCCGACCGGCACCAGGTCACCGAGCCGCAGGTCGTGCGGTGGTCGGCGAGCAGCTGCCCCATCAGCTTCAGACCGGTCCGGGAGCGCTGCAGCGCCGACGAGACATGGACCAGGGTGTCCATGAAGGCGGGCGAGAACGGGTACGTGAGCCGGAAGCTGTCCTCGTCCGCTCCGACGCCGTCCGCGCCCCGGTCCGAGCCGAGCAGCGTGTCCCACACTTCCTGGCGGACCTTGCGGGTCCGCTCGAACTGCTCCGTGATCCGCGCGGCGGCCTCGTCGTCCTTCGGCTGTGAGCAGGCGGGCGTGCGCGACCTGGGGGAGGTTGCGGTCCTCCAGAGTGATCTTGTCGAACCGACCTGACGCCAGGCTGAGGGTGTCCTGGATGGCCGCCTCGGCCGCCCCCGACACCTCCTCGCCGACCAGTTCCCGCAGGTCACGCTGACGGGCGATGAACGACACCACGGGTATGGCCCGCCGCGCGTCGCCGCCCTCCACGAAGTTCGTGATCTTGCCTGGCCTCGCGGGCCACGAACTTCTGGTCGTGGATGAGGGTGGCGAGCCACAGGATCAGCTCGTCCAGGAAGAGGATCAGCCCGTCGTAGCCGAGCCCCTTGGCGTGCTCGGCGATCACGCCCAGACCCGCGTCGAGCGAGATGAACCCGTGCTCGTCCTCGGCGGCGTTCCGCGCGAAGCCGGGCAGCAGGTTCGTGCTCGCGTCCTGCACGAGCGCGCGCGCGCAGCTCGGCCGGGGTGGACGGCGATCACCAGGTTCGAGCGCCTCGCCGCCGCCTCGTGCACCTCCTCGGCGGCCAGCGCGGTGTCCAGCAGTGCGGGTGTCCAGGCGAAGGACTCGCCCCACTCGTCGCTCCTCTCCGGCGTCCGCCTCCCCGTCATCGGCGGCGCCAGACCCGCGATGACGGCCTGGTCGCCCATCCGGGCACGCATCGCCCGGATGTCCGCGAAGAGCGAGTCCGTCCGGTACACCTGCGGCGTCGGCGCGTCGGGGTGCAGCTTCTTGACGTGGCTGACGTACCCGCCGAGCACCCGCTGCTCCAGCGCCTTCGCGCCGAGCATGTGGTACGGCACGAGCAGGAACTTCTTCCCGTCCGTGGCCAGCCACTCGTGCTTGGTCAGCACCGGGTCGAGGTCCGCTGCGGCTCCGGGCTGCCGGGCTGCCGCTGAGCAGCGCGTACAGCACGGCCATGAAGTGCGACTTACCGGAACCGAACGAGCCGTGCAGATAGGCGGCCTTGGAGGCGTGCCCGTCTAAGCGCGGCCTTGATCAGGCCCAGCGCCTCGTCGAAGTTCTCCAGCAGCCGCTCGGTGACGACGTAGTCCCGTAGCGCCGCGCTCGGCTCCCTCGGGTGCCGTCGCCTCGGCGAGCTGGAGGACGAAGTCCGATGTGGAGACTTGCTCCTTGATGTCGATCACATCGCGGAGCAGGGGCGGCTGCTGGGCCATGAGGCGCGGGCTCTCCTTCCGGCGGCGCCGCGGGCGCCACCGTGGCTGTCGGTGCGGATCGGAGATACCTCAGTGACTTCGGCCGCGCTCTGTAATGGACGTTGCGGGCCTGATGGTCTGAAAATCCCCCTACTGACAGGATGTCACGTCAGGTCTGCGGCGGTGTTGCGGGAACGGGAAACCCGCTGGCGAGGGTCGCGTTCCGGCCACTGGGCGGGCGTCGTGCCCCAGGGGGCCGGGAATGGGTTGCGCTGCCCCGGCGGTCCACGGCGTCCGGCGTGAGGGCGCGCCCTGCCCGGCTTTCCCGTCATGGATGCGTGTGATCGGGCCATTCTGCGGGTTCCGAGGTGCGGGCGAGTGCGCCGCCTGGCAGGCCCTGAGCTGTGGCGCCGAACATGGGCGGGGCCTCGTTGTGATCGGCTCACAGGGCCGTTCTGAGTAGGACTACTCAGACACGTTGAGTACCTCGGCGTGTGAGACAAAAGCGATCGCCCGGCTACGGTACGCATCGGTAGGTTGGCTGCGGTGGCAGTCGTCACGGGGAAGGGGGCCGCGCGATGGCGTGGGACGAGTGGGAGCAGCTCAAGGCTGCAGCGGGTGAACGGCAGTCGGCGCACACAGAGTTGAATCAGCTGCTGGCTCCGGGCGGAGCCACCGCCGATAGCAGCGGGCCGGCTGTCAACGGCAAGAGCCCGGCCGAACTGAAGTCCAACAAGGCCGTGTGGACGAAGGCCGGTCACGACACCAGCCTGTTGCGGGGCGACGTCACGAAGACCCTGGGGCAGTTGGGCGACGGCCAGCACGGCCTCGGCAGCACCACCGGTTGTCTGACCGCGGGGGCGCAGCACGAGGTGTACGACTCCTGGCATCGGTACATGACGAGCGTCAGCGAACGCTGCGGTCGTATGGGGGACCTGTTGCAGCAGGTCGGACGCGACCATCTGAAGACGGACGACGCTGTGCGGGCCGTCATCGACCGTATGAAAACCGACTACGGGGACACCCCGGAGGTCGGGGGCGGTCACGGTCATCACGCCGGAAGCAGGTGACCGGCGGCCATGGACTTCGAGAGACTCAAGGCCCTGAAGCCGGCCGAGTACGAGAACGCCGCCACCGGCTACCGCACCACGAGCAAGAGAGCGAGCGACGCAAAGGACAGCATCGACAATCGGATAGCCGCAGGCATGCGCAAGCATCTGGACGGCGAGTCCGCGCGTGCGGCGCTCAAGCAGTTACAGCAGCTCTCCGCGGACTTCCATTATGCGGAGACCGAGTGCGGACTGGTCAGTACGGCACTTGACGGTTTCGCGTACGACATGCGCGCGGCCCAGCAGAAGCTCCAAGCAGCCCTGGACCACGCGGACGAAGCCGGTTTCACGGTGCGTTCCGACGGCTCGGTGGCTTTTCCGGCGGGGGGTGAGAAGAAGGACGGCAAGGTGCCGGAGGGAGACACGGTGACGGGCTCGCCGGACCCGTACACCGATCCGTCCTCGCAGGCCTTGCGCCGCCAGGCCATCCATTTTCACCCCAATCCGCGCTACGGCCCGGCCCTGGACATCGCCGACAGCATCGCCCAGGCGGTCAAGCAGGCCACCACGGCTGACGAGAAGTGGGCCCCGAAGTTACGCGCCCTGAAGGCCGACGACGACCTGACGGTCTCAGCCCACGACTGGGCGGACGCCAAGAAGGACTCCGGCGGTGTGCTGTCGGCGGCCAAGGGGTACCTGGACAGCATTCCGCCGCCTCCGACGGGCGACTCCCCGAAAGCCAACGCGGCCTGGTGGGACCACCTCACCGTCGCTCAACGTGCCGACTACCTCGCAGCTTGCCCGGAGATCGTCGGGAAGCTGGACGGTCTTCCAAGCGAGACACGGGACGAGGCGAACCGTACCGTTCTCGCAGAAGTGCACGGTGTCTACGCCACGAAGCTGGATGGCATTCCGCCGGAGCCGGCGAACAAGTACACATGGATCAACTCGGGTGGTTACGCGTCGCAGGTGTACACGGACGAGTGGATCGCGTGGAACAAGAAGTACGGGGACGAATACCGCCATGTGACGAGTTCCCTCCAAGGGATGCAGAGCATTGAGGACCGCTTCGCGGAAACAGGGAAGAACGGTCTCCCTGAGGCCTACCTTCTGGGCTTCAGTCCGGAGAAGAACGGGAGAGCGATCATCGCGACAGGGAATCCGGACATGGCCGACCACACGGCAGTCTACGTTCCGGGGACCACGTCGAACCTGGGGAACATTGGAGGAGGCATCGACCGTATGAACAACCTGTGGCGGGACGCGGATTCCATTCCCGGGAAAACGGGTTCGCTGTCCACGATCACATGGCTCGGCTATGACGCGCCGCAGAATATCGTCAAGGATGCACCCTTCAGGCACTATGCCGACGATGGGGCTCCTGCTCTGAACAATTTCCTCGACGGCCTGCATACGTCGCGCACAGCCGATGGGGACGGTCACACAACTGTCATCGGCCACTCCTACGGAACGACGCTCGTCGGTTCAGCAGCCAGACAAGGCAGCCTTCACGCGGATGACGTGATCTTCGCTGGCAGCCCAGGTGTCGAGGTGGGATCCGCCCAGGAGATGGACGTTCCCAAAGGGCACGTCTGGAATGAGGAGGCGGATGGTGACAAGGTTCCCGACATCGGTCGCTTCGGCCTTGGTGGGAGCCAGTGGCGTGAGGGCGGCGGTGTATGGATCAATCCGAGTGCCTACAACTTCGGGGCACACCAGATGGAAACCGATACCCAGGGGCACAGCGGCTACTGGAACCCCGACTCCGAGAGTCTCCGCAACCAGGCGCAGGTAGTAATGGGACGTTACGGGAACGTGAGAAATGAAAACTAGAGCAGCGCACATGATCGTTCCACTCGCTACCCTCGCATTTCTGATCGGATGCAGCGTGAACGATTCGAATTCGAAATCAAGTGTTCCATCGTCAGGTACGCGAAACGAGGCAGACGCAGATAAGGATACAAGAAACATCTCCAGTGAAGTGCTGGACCTGATTTCAGTCCAGGGGAAGGCGTCAGAAACCGGGCCTGGCATTACGGAATGCACGGGAAAGGATCGTGACAAGTTCTACAGGACTCGCCATCCGTGGAGTTTCGTAGCCAAGGAACCCAGGCAACTGACCGGCGCCATGGAAAACCTGAAGAATGCGCTCAAGAAAAAGGGCTGGGAGATCGAGGGATACGAACGTGACAGCAGTCCGAACAAGAATCTTACGCTAGTGGCGGACGATGCAAAGAGAAAGTTTAGCGTTGAGATCGTACATTACGCCAAAGATAGTCCGCCCTATCTTGGAGTAACCGTCGTGTCAGGCTGCTATCAGGTCCCTGACGGGAAAAAGGTCGAACACTATTGATGGCCGTTCTGACTGAGGTGCGCTTGGGATCGAACGTCACGAAGTTGACTGCCGTGATCATTACCTCAACATTCATTCTTACAGCAGGGTGTTCAACGGATCATGAAAAATCGCTTCCCGTTCGGAGCGCGTCAGCGGTTGCGGATGAGATTTCAGGCCTCTCCAGTCGCGTTGTGGACATGTTCGGAGTGAAGGGGGAAGTCACAGAGCCCGGGGCCTACACTTCGCACTGCTCGGACGACGACCCCAGCAAGGGCTACTGGGTGCGGCACCCCTGGTCCCTGTACGGGATCGACAACAGCAAGCTCGGCGAAGGATTCGCCAACCTGAAGGAGTCCCTGCCGCACAACGGGTGGAAGATCGTGTTCGACGGGCACGACAGCAGCCGGAACAAGAACCTGGAAGTCAAGGCCGTCCACGAGAAGACACACACTCAGCTCGACGTCACGTGGATGAAGGGCCTCGACGGTAATGCGCCCCTGCTCGGTGTCGTCATCCGTTCCGAGTGCTTCAAGAAGGCTGACTGATCCTCGATCCACCGCGTGATGACCGGCCTGTGGACAGAGGAATAGGAAGAGAGGTGCCTGCTGACCTGCAACAATGGGAGTTCCTGCACTTCCGTGCGCCGCACACGGCAAGGCACCTCACCAGCGAAAGTCTGGCGCAGGCCCGCGGAACTGTTCGCCGCCTTCGACGCTCCAAGGCCGATGACGACCTGACGGTCTCAGCCCACGAGTGGGCCGACGCCAAGAAGGACCTCCGGCGGTGTGCTGTCCGCGGCCAAGAAGTATCTGGACAGCATCCCGCCCCCTCCGACGGGCGAGAACGGCCGTGGCCCCGACCCGGCGGCCAACGCGGCATGGTGGAAGCGTCTGACACCACAGCAGCGCGCCGACTGCCTTGTCGTCCACCCGGCTGCGATCGGCGCCATGAACGGCGTCCCGACCGACCGAATCCGCGACGAAGCCAACCGTGTCGTCCTGGACGGGACCCGCGCCCAGGCGCGTTGCTACAAGGCCCCGAAGGGCGCCAGTATCTACGAGAACCGTGACACGGGGGCGCTGGTACACGGGCCGTGTGACCTGGTGGTTGCCCCCGCCACTCGGGATCGATCCGGGCACCGCCAGTTCCGGGTCGGCCGGGTTGGCTCGGTCGGCTGGGGCAGTGGGGCCGGGAGCGCCCCCGCTACCTCCGTGACCCTTGTCGGCTTCGGTGGTTGGCCTCGGCGACTCGGGCGTGCAGTACCTCCCTCGCGCTGACGGGCTCCACGTGCTCAGGGGCAACGTCCCATTCCCGTCCGCCGTCGAGCGGGCGGAGCTGGAAGTACGGCCCCTGGCGGTCCATGACGACGCCGATCCGGTCGCGGGTGGTGTCGCGGACGGGGGTTCCGATGGGGACGGCGGGGACCGTGGGGCCGCTGGTCGTGGGTTCGGTGGCGGGGCCGGGTTCGGTCGAGGGTCCGCCGCTGGTCGCGGACTCTCCGGTCACCGCTCCGCCTCCTGGGCGCGGACACCCCTTTTGATCACCTCGGCCAGGTCGTACGCCACCGGGGCGGAACACACGCCCAGGTGCACGAGGGCGTAGGGGCGCGGACGGAGGGGGCGGATGCCGATGCTGTCCGGAGAGGCCACGGTGGGCGTGGCGTCCGTGACGGCTCCGGACTTGTCGTTCGCGGGGCTGTCCAGCTCTTCGTTCTCCTCGTTCCAGGGGGTGCGGACGTCCATGGCGGGGAGCTGGATGCCTGCGCGGGTGAGGGCGGTGGCGAGGGCGTCCCGGGCACTCAGGGCGTCCTGGGGCCTGCGGCGTACGGAGGAGCGGGCGGTGGGGGTCGGTGCTCACAGTGCTGTGTTCCTTCCTGTCATGTCACTCTTTAGTAGTACATTCAGTGACTGATTCGAGTCCCTGAACTACGTTGCGTAGCAGGGCTGGGACGAGCATGGGGCAGGGGAGCGGACCTGCACGGTTCCGGCGGGGCACGGTTCCCCGGGGCGCGGCCTTTGTTCCACATCTGCCACGTGCGCCGATCAGATGCCGGCCCGAGCGCGATGCACGCCGTCCACGAAAGGGAGCGCGTCATGCCGCCGAGAAGGGCCGTCACCGGCCGCAGTCAGGAACCGCGCAGGCGCTTCGCCGAGGAAGTCCGCGCCCTGCGCGCGCAGAAGGGGGTCAGCCTGCGCCAGCTCGGCGAGGAGGTGGGCTGGGACTGGTCCCTGTTCGGCAAACTGGAGAAGGGCGAGACCTTGGGCAGCCCCGAGGTCGCCGAGGCACTCGACCAGTACTACGGCACGTCGGGTGTGGTGTTGGCACTGTGGGAGCTGGCGGCCGGGGACCATACGCAGTTCCGCGAGCGCTACCGCCGCTATATGGCCCTGGAGGCCGAGTCGGTCAGCCTGTGGCACTTCGCGGTGAGCGTGCTGCCGGGGCTGCTTCAGACGCCTGGGTACGCGCGGGAGCTTCTGGCGGCCGGTGGCCTCAAGGACGCGGAGCTGGAGCAGCAGGTCGAGGCCAGGATGGGCCGCCGTGGGCTGCTGGAGGGCAGCGATCCGCCGCCGTTCCGGACCATCCTGTCGGAGGCGGTGCTGCGGACACCGTTACGGGACGCGGGGGAGTGGCGGGCGCAGTTGGAGCACTTGGTGGAGATGGCGGGGCGGCGGGATGTGACGGTGCAGGTGTTGCCGTTCAGTGCCGGGCATCCACGGCTTGGTGGGTGCCGACGTGATGTTTCTCGCCTGCCAGACGGGCGTCCCGTGGCGTGCGTCGGAGCATGCAGCTACCGGGGCGAACTCGTCGAAGAAAGCTATGCGGTATCGAACGCTTGCAGCGCGCTTACGATGCTAGTGCGCGACCTGGCTCTGTCATCCGGCCGAGTCGCGGAAGTTCATCCTGCACATCTTGGAGGAAGTTGCCATGCGAGCCATCGAGCTGAGCATCGGCAACATGGCGCAAGAGCAGCTATAGCAATCCTGACGGCGGCGAGTGCGTCGAGATCTCCGTCGACTTCGCTGGCCATCTCCCTGTCCGGGACAGCAAGCGTCGCGAACGGTCCTGTGCTGGTCTTCCCTGCCGAAGGTTGGGCTGCATTCGCTTCGGCTGTACGGAGCGGATCGTTGAGCGCCTGAACTGCTGAAAAGATCACGATCGGTGCTCCCGCGATCAACTGATCGCGGGAGCACCGACCGGGAACGGAAACCGCCTACTTCTTGGCGGGACGACGCCCACGGGACGCGGCAGCCGGACGCCAGGCCCGCAGGTCGTCATCGGTCAGACCGTGCTTGCCCTGCTCAAGCTGCCGCTCACCGCGGAAGTACGCAGCCGGAGAACCGCCGAACATCGGGTCGAAGTCGTCGTGCCACTGCTCCAGCCAGGGCTGAAGCTCCAGCAGACCCGCGAGGAACGGCGTCAGCTCCTCGGCACTCATCGACTCATGCGAGGCGATGTAGGCGAAGAGGGCGTACGCCTGCTCCTGATGGTTCCAGCCGGCCCAGCCGTACAGAGCTGGGCGTGGCCGCGTTGGTCTGCCCGTAGGAGATGAACCGCTCCTTGGGCACGTCCAGCTTGCCGCGAGCCTTCCAGTAGGAGGCCCGCAGGAAGTCGGCCGAGGTGTACTTCGGCGGCACCGGAATGGAGTCCCGGATCTTCCGCTTCATCGCCTCGTCCGGAGCCGCATCCTCCTTCCGCTGCATGTCCCAGACGTGCTCCCAGTCCTCCCGCTTCTTCATCCCGGACGGCTTGTACCGCAGGGCGGCGAGGAACGGCACGTGCTCGTCCGTCACCAACTCGGCGACGACGGCGGGCAGTTCCTTGCGGGGCGCGTAGATCTTGGCGACGGACACGAAGTCCTCGTCGCGCGAGAGCGCGTCGGTGAGCCGCGAGAGCGTGACGATGCTCGGCATCCCGTTCTCGTCGAACCAGTGCTCCCGTTTCTCGATCCGATCGAGCAGCCAGCTCCCGCAACGCCTTCTCCTGAAGCGCGTCCCACCCCTCGGTGGCCCACCGCCGCTTGTATTCCGGTCGCTCGACCATCCCGATTCGCGCGACTCGATTCGATTGTCGTCGATCCGCTTCTGGACGATCTCGCGGTAGGCGGCAGGCCAGTGCTCGGGTATCTCGGTGATCGGCGTTGACCCATGTCGTTTGAACCACTCGTCGCTGGCTTCCCCGGCGGCGATCTTGCGGGCGAGGACGATCTCGAAGGCTCGCTCACCCGAGGTCGATTTCTGGAATGTTGGGATCGTTGTCTGGATCCTCGGATGCTCGCAAGTCTTCAGGGTAGAGCTCGTAGATCGAGTAAACTTGCCAATCCAGCTCCTCTTGCAGGGCGATCATGCGGCGCCGATTCGGTGTGCCAGATTGCACGGGCGTCGTCGGAGGAGCTCCATCGTTCGGAGTGGATTTCTTCAATCGAGTAGAATCGGGCTCTGGTGGCCAAGTTGTTGCGACTGAGCGTGTCGAAGGTCGTGGCAAGCTGACGGGGTACTTAGAAGGTAGTGGGAAACGTTCAATATTGCTGCTACGTTGACTCCATTGATAGCGTAACGATGCACCATGGCTGATCTGAATTCGCCTCCGCCAGATTCTGGACTCCATTTCCCTTTCTGTGGCAGTTCATCTTTAGCCATAAGCGCTGCCGTGGAGCTGTTCAGAAGCCCAAGTATCTGCAGTGCTCTTCCTCGGCTCGCCCCTTTAGGAGCTTGATTATCGGGGGCTGTGCTGTTGAATACCTTCCGCCATGATCTAAGGCGAAGTGATTGTGTGTTGCGACTTCTGCGAATGTGATTGATAGGGGCGTTCGGTAGGCGGATGCTGTGAATTGCATGTAATCCCACCAACTGAGCCCGCATCTGCGATGTTGCCCTGGAAATGTTCGCCGTACTTCGAGTAGCGTCTGAGAGGCCACAGGTCGATTGTGAGGTCCCCGGGCTGAAGTTCTTTGGCGTAGGGAAACCAGATTGCTTCTTCCGGCTTTGCCTCCCAGTCTCGGACGATCTCTCCGATCATTAAGTGGTCGAAGTCCTGTCGCTGATTTGCGGCTGTTCGGAAGGTTTCTACGCAAAGGCCGCATGTAAGCCTCGTCCGCCCCGGCCCGGATTGCCCGACCGATGGGTGGTTCGATGGCCGCACTTCATCGTCGATTGCTGACTGTCTCATTAAGTTGTTCGACCATCTCAAGGCCGCCATCAGCCAGAATCCATGGCTGCCTGACCGAAGTATCGCCCTCGCTCCAGATCATCCACCGAGACCCACTGGCTGACCGACCCGGGCTTGTCGATCTGGTCCACGATCGGCCCGCCAGACCAATCCATCTTCCGCCCTCTCTGGCGCCGCAGGCTCCCCTTGCACACTCCGCACCGTCCGAACCGTCGCTGACCGCCCGCTTCCCGTCGCGCCGCTTACCGATCGAGAATGACCGTCGGCGTACCGTGCCCAGGGATGTAGGCGCCGGAAGTGTCAATGACCTCCGTCAGCTCCACCGTGATCGCGAAAGTAACTCTCGATCAGCTTCGTTCCGAACTCGCGCTTCATGAAGGAGTTCGCCGTGATCTGGCCCGACCATGCCGTACCCGTGGCCGTCCGAGTCGCCCTTCTTGGCCAGCTCGAAGAATCGTTGGGCGAACGGCACCGACAAGGCGTACGTCCCAGCGCAAGCGTCATACAGGTCCCGGTACAGCTGGTTGAGCTTCTTGTCCTTTACTGTGATGTACGGCGGATTCCCCACCACCACGTGGTACCGCCCCGGCTCCAGAATCCCCGGATGCTCGTGCACGTCCTCCGTGGCGTACGAGAACTCCGCCAGCTCGTCCGTGTCGTCCGTCGTGAACTCTAGGGCACCCTGCCCCTTCGTCCCCCGTATCCCAATCTCCGTCTGCCGTGCCTTGATCAGCGAGTCGCCCACCGCCAGGTGCAGCGGCCACTCATACCGATTCGCCTCCGCCAGCGTCCGCACCCCCGCCGCCGCCATCGCCGCCATCAGCAGCCGGAACCGCGCAATGGCCACCGCGAACGGATTGACGTCCACCCCGTGCACGGAATCCAGCGCAGCCCGCACCCGCTCGTGCACGTCCCGCCCCGGCTGCCCCTTGTCCCACAACCGCACCAGCCGCCGAAACGCCCCCAGCACAAAGTGCCCCGACCCGCACGTAGGGTCGATCATCTGCAAGCCCTCGTACCCGAACTCCCGCACCGCCGGATCCATCGTCCGGTCGAGGATGAATTCCTCCACGAACTCCGGCGTCTGGAGCAGCGCATACGTCTTACGCGCGGCCTCGCTCAGGTCCTGGTACAGATCGCCCAGGAACCTGGTGTCCCAGCCCTCCGTACCGTCGCCGTCCTCCTTCAGCGGATCGGTGAAGTCGTGAACCAGCGCACCGGACTCATCCCGCTCCCGCCAGAAGTCGATCAGCTCCCGCGCACCGTCATGCGACAGCGGGATCTGGTAAAGCGGATTGTGCCGCTCGTCGAACAGCAGGCGCCCGGCCTGACCGTCACCCAGCTCGGCGAACGCGAGCAGCAGCCAGCCCGCGATACGTAGGGTCGTCGTCCCGTTCGACATACGCGTCGTAACGAGCAAGCGCGACATCCCGGCGGTCCGGCTCGGGAGCCGTCAGATACGGCTCAGGAATCAGCCGGTTGTCCTCGCAGAACCGGACGAAGACCGTGCCCAGCACCCACGCCACCGCGACCTGGGTGATGCGCTCGTCCAGCCAGGTGTTCCAGGTCGCCGCCGTACGACCCAGCTCGCGTGCCCGGTCGTACTCGGTGCGTAACCGTACGCCCACCATGGAGTCGGCCTTGACCTGCCTGCCCAGGTCCGCCTCGACCGCCTTGACCGCTTCTTCAGGTCCGCTAACAGCGCCGCGCGGTCGATCACTTGCCGTCCCCCTTGGAACTTCCGGAATGCCCGGAACTCGCAGAACTCACTGAACAGAGCTCACTTAACTTGCAGAACCCACAGAACTCGCGGCCCCCGCCGACGCGGCACCGCCCGATGTACCCGCACGGTGGGCGTTCTCCACCCACGCGTCGGGAAGGCTCGATCCACTCGCCGAGACCGGCCTGGTACGCCACCGCGACCGTGCCGAGTTTCGGCTCGCGCGCCGGGTCGCCCTGCGGTACCAGCAGCCACAGGCCGCGCCCGCCGTGCCGGGCCGCCTCGGCTAGCCGGTCCAGGACACCCATCGCGTCGTACCGGGCGAACACCGCCGCCTCGGTCACCAGCAGCGGACCCGCACCCGAGCCCGGCGCACGGCCACCGCCCGACGCGCTGCCCACGCCGTCGCCGCGGCCGTCACCCCCGCCCCCCAGCAACCCCCGCACCCGAGGCTCCACCGCCCCCCAAGCCGTCCGCGCATACTCCGCGAACTTCAGCGCCCCGCGCGACCCGGGCTCGGCCGCGTCCGCCTTGAGCAGCGTCTCCCACGTCGGCTTGGTGCCGGCTGGCACCAGCGCATGCAGGGCATCGAGGAAGAAGGCGGTGGCGGAGACCTCCTGCGCGCCGATCCGGCCGGTCAGTTCGCGGACGGCCTCGCGGGTCTGGTCGTGGTGGACGGTCAGCACCCGGTAGCCGTCGGCGTCGGCCGAGGCGATCAGGCGGTCCTCGGCGCGGGCGGCGGAGGCGATCCGCGGGTCGTCCGCGTACCGGGTGAGGCCCGCGCTCAGGGACGTCGCGCGGCGCTGGGCGCCGGTGGTCAGATAGCTGGAGTCGCTGTCCAGACGGGTCGGAAGGTAGCGCAGCGTCTTGACGGGCTCGCGGGTGGCAAGGCGCAGGTCGAAACCGGCGTCCCGTAGGGCCTTGGTCAGCCGGGCGCCGGTGGGCAGGTCGTGGGTGGTGCCGCCCCGGCCGTCGTCGACGACCAGTTCGGGGAAACGGGCCCGCACTCGCTCGTGGACATCCTCCGCACGCAGGCCCGGCTGCTGCTCCTCCGGGACGCCGGGGATCAGCGGGACCAGGCCGGCCTGGGTGAGGCGCAGCGCCCGGACCAGCGGCAGGTCGCGCGGGTAGATCTCCAGGCGCGGGGTGGCCGCCGCGTTCTGGGAGGCCGCGGCGGCCAGCTCGACCAGGCGGCGCTCGTCCCATTCGATGGTGCCGGGCGGCGGGGTGAGCGCGCCCAGCTCGGAGAGGACGGTGGCCGCGGTGGGCAGTGTCGTCAGCTTGCAAGCCGGTCGGCCGTGCGGCCCAGACGCATGGCGTAGTCGAGCAGGGCGGGCCCGGTCGGGGTGTCGGGGGCGTCGTCCTGGCGGACGTCCAGGGCGAGCATGCCCGCGCCCAGGGACTCCTCGGTCGCCTTGCGGTTCGCCTGGTGCTGGAACTCGGCGGTCTCCGGGTCGAGCTGCTCGACCTCCACCACCGCACGCACCGCGGCCAGGGCCAGGGCGCGGCGCTGCTCACGGCCGTGCAGCTGGGTGCCGCGGCGCACCACCAGCGCGTCGGCGATCTCGGCGACGGGGGCGACGCGGCCCAGGTCGTCCGCGAGCAGGTCCATGACCTCCGTGCGCAGCGCCTGCACCGCCGGATGCTTCTGCCAGCGCTTGCGCTCCTCCTTGAGTATCTGCGGGATGCGGCCGGCGGACAGGCCGAGCACGTCGGCGACGTCCTTCTGCTTGGGCCAGACGCCGATGGGCGGCAGCTCGCCGTGCTCGTCGGGCAGGCGCAGGAGCAGCCGGACCATCTCCACCTTGTTGTGGTTGGAGCGGTTGTTGTTCAGCTCCGGCACGAAGAGCGTGGCGAGGGTGTCCAGGCTGAGCGAGCGCAGCGACGCCTCGGAGAGTCCTTCCCTTCCGTGGCGAGAGTGCCGAGCAGCGGCCGACTCGGCGGCGGTGAGCTGGGCCAGCTCCTCCTTGGCCTCGGCCCGGCCCTTCGGCGTCAGCGGTGAGACGGGCGCCTCGCGCAGCAGCTCGCCCCATTGCCGCTGGCGCTGCTGCACCTCCCGGCGGGTCTTCGCGCCCAGGCCAGGGGCGTTGACGAGCTTGCGGCGGCTGTAGTCCAGCAACTGGCCGACGGTGGTGACGCCCAGGCCGTACAGGAAGGACTCGGCGGCCGGGGTGAGACCGGCGGCCGACAGGTGGGTGTCGCGGGTGACCTGCCCGGCCAGCTCGTCGCGCTGCTGCTCGGCGGTGAGCGGCTCGGCCTCGCCCAGAGCGGCCGGGCCGTGCTCCGACGCGGTCTCCGGGTGGCGGCTGCGGTGGCTGGACGGCGCGGTCTGCGAGGCGTCGAGGAAGATCTTCTTCCAGGCGTCCCGCATCGGCTTCAGTTCAGGGAAGCGCCGGGTGGCGTCCCGGTGCAGGGCCTTGCGGAAGAAGCGCGACCAGGCCGTCGCGGACGGCGGCGTCGAAGGCGTCGGCGGCGATGGTCGGGTGCGGGAACACCTTCGGGTCCGTCGGCCCGGGGCAGCTCCGAGCCGTCGCCCCACCTGGGCAGCTCGCCCGACGCCATCTCGTGCAGCGTGACGGCGACCGCGTACCGCTCGGCGTGCGAGTCGTAGGCGGTGCGGGTCAGGGTGCCGATGAACGGGTCGAGATAGCCGTCCGTGCCCGCGTCGTGGTTCTTCGCCGGGTAGCCGGCCAGCGAGAAGTCGATCAGCACGAGCTCGCGGGTGCGGTTGGGGCGGATGCGGATCGCGATGTTGTCCGGCTTGATGTCGCGGTGCCAGACGCTCTCGCCCTCCAGGAAGTCGACGGCGCCGAACAGGTAGTCGCCGTACGCCTCCAACTGGTCGACCGGCAGCCGGCCGCACCTCGCGGAGCTGGCGGGCCACCGTCTCCTCGCGGTCGGCGGCTCCGCCGGGCCCGGAGGAAGCGGCCTCCTCGGCCGGCTCGTCCCGTTCGTCGCCGACGTACTCCAGGGCGAGGACGGTACGGCCGGCCGATGCGCAGCGGCTCCGGTTCGACGAGACGGATGATCCGGGAGTCCGGACGCAGCCGGCGCATCACCTCGGCCTCGCGCTCCAGGATCTCGCCCCGGCTGTCCGACAGGGCCACCTTCAGCACGGCCAGCGGACGGGTCTTGCGGGCCGCGGCCTGAAGGTCGCGCACGAGGAAGGCGCGGCTGGTCGAACCGGTGCCGAGTCGGCGGCGGACCTCCCAGCGACCGGCCAGCACGTCGCCGGCCACCACTTCCAGCGGATCCTTCTCCGGTGCCTCGGGCGACCGGTGGCTGTCGAGGCGGCGGCCGGGGCGGTCAGGCCGTCCTCGACGAGCTCCAGCATCTCCAGGAACTCGTCCACCGTGGACAGCCGTTGCGCCGGGACGGTAGGCGGTGGCGGCCTGCACCAGCTCGTCGATGTCCTCCGACAGGCCGTCCACCACCGAACTGGGCCGCAGCCCCTCGCCGGCCTCCAGACGTGGCACGCAGCTCGGCCTGGCTCGCGGCCGGAGGCCTGCCCGGTCGCCAGGAGATAGGTGAGGACGCCCAGGCCGTACACGTCCAGGAACACCGGGTCGGGGTTGAGCGCCGTCAGCTCCGGGTGCGAGATAGGGATCCGAGCGCCTCGGCCAGGTGCCTCGCGGACAGTGCCGTCGGGGCGAAACGGGTCGCCGCCCGGTGCCGAACCGCCCTGACTGCCGCCGCGATGGGCGCCGACCTGCCAGTCGGAGATCTGCAGGTGCGGGCTGAGCCAGGCCTGCCTCCTCGCCGGCGGCCCTGCCCGCCGGGCCGCGGTGGCGCGGGAATGACGTGCACCGAACGGGCGGCAAGCGCCCGGTGGTGGATGCGGCTGGAGTGCGCGGAGCGCATCGTCTCGGCGAGCTGCCGGACCAGCGCCATCCGGCCGAGGATGTCCAGCTTGTCGCCGTACTGGAGCAGATACTCGTCCAGGCGCAGGGTCTCGCGGGTGATAGTCGAAGATCAGGGCGGGGCCGGCCGAGTGCCCCGAGGGGTCGTACTGCTTGAGCTCGACGACGCCCGGGTGCCGGAAGCGCTGGAGTACCGCGGCCTCGCGGCGTGCGGCGCGCTCCACGGACTCCCGCAGGTGCGCGTCCGAGCCGCGCTCGCGCAGGTAGATCCGGACGCGGGCCCGCTCGGGCAGCTCGTTGTGGCGTGCCAGGTAGTCCGCCCAGGTCGGACCGGTGTCGAAGGCCTTGCGGTCCAGCAGATATGGGCCGACCTTGTACTCGGCATCGCTGCGGCGGATGCCGATGCGCCCCAGGGCGGTCTCGATCCCTCGGGAGCGCGAGGCGTGATGCGCCGCCGCTCGTCCTGGGGTGCCCGCTTCAGCATCCCGACGAGCCCCGCGACGGTGTAGACGCCGTTCTGCTCGTGGGCGGGCAGCCGGATCCGCAGCGACGAGTCGGTGAAACAGACGGCCTCGCCGACCCACACACCCTGCCGGCGCTGCTGCGAAGACAACTGCTGCCGGAGCAAGCCCGCCAGCTCCTTGGCCTTCTTGTTCGACCAGATGCAGCGGGTTGCCGTGCGAGATGCGGCGGCCGCCGGGGGTCGGTCTGTACCCAGGTGCCGTTCTCGCTGGCGACCGAGCCGTGCCAGTCCTTCAGCTCGACCATGCAGACGCCGCTCGGGCGCGACGACGAGCAGGTCGACCTCGCGGACGTGGCCGGTGTGCGCGGTGAAGGTGAAGTTCGACCAGGCCCGCCACGGCTCGGCGTCGGGCAGCTGCGCGCGGATGGCCTCCAGCCCGCGGCGCTCGTGGTCGAACTCGGACTCGGTGACCGTGGTCCACCGGCCTTCCCGCATGCGCTGCACCCCTCCCCGCCGCCCCGCGCACCCAACGCCCGCTGTCGCTGACATGTCCGTCATGCGCACCGGAGTCGGGTCAGATCAGATTGGCATCCTAACGGTCCGCCACGACGCGAGAACCAGATGTGGTTGACGCGGCGTCAGGAAGAGCTGGGCCCGTCACCGGGCGCATCAGCGGGACTCTGCCACTCCGGCCACTTCGGCGAAAGTGAGCGGCGTCCCCACTCTTCGTTTGGGTCGACTTGACGGCCGATTACCACATTGGTGTACTGATCCGTTCGCCGCCGTGACCTGGCGGGGACGCACCGTTGGGTACGAGACGGAAAGAATCACTGTGGCACTCGACAGCTTAAAACTCAGCGACGCACTTGCGAACGTCGCATCCGGAGCCTTGCAGCTCCCCGACTTCCAGCGGGAATGGAAGTGGGACGACGAGCGCATCAGGGCCCTCATCGCGACCGTGACCCTCGACTATCCGCTGGGCGTCGTGATGGCGTTGCAGATCGAAGGCACCTCGCCCTTCAGGACCCGGCCGCTCAAGGGAGCCGAAGACGTCGCCGGGCGGACTCCCGGCCTGCTGTTGCTGGACGGTCAGCAGCGTCTCACCTCGCTCTTCCAGGCCCTGCACAGGGACCGGCCGGTGGAGACGGTGGACGCCAGGAGCAAGGAACTCAAGCGCTGGTACTACATCGACATCGCCAAGGCCGTCGGTTCGCCGGCCGACCGTGACGACGCCATCGTGTCCGTGCCGGAGGACCGGATCCTCAGGACCGGCTTCCACCGGCGGGAGGCCATCGACCTGAGCACCATCGAGGGGGAGTGTGCGGCCGGCTACTTCCCGCTTCGCTTCGTGTTCGACGTCGAACGCGTGAATGCTTGGCACCAGGAGTTCGTGAAGGTCGACAACGCGAACTGGGGACTGTGGGGACAGTTCCAGATGTACGTGCTCAGCCGCATGCAGTCGTTCCAGGTCCCGATGATCAAGTTGGCCGCCACCACGACCATGGACGCGGTCTGCTCCGTGTTCGAGCGGGTCAACACCGGAGGTGTCCTGCTCAACGTCTTCGAGCTGTTGACGGCCACCTACGCGGGCAACCAGGAGTACGTGGCCCGGCACGGCGACTACTACAAGTTGCCCGACGCCTGGCTGGGCATCAAGACGGACCTCACGTCGTCGTACCCCGTCTTCGGCCGCATGGAGGCCGGCGTGGAGGACGGGCTGAGCAGCAGTGACTTCCTCCAGGCCGTGGCCCTTCTCCGCACCTGGGAGCGGAAGCGGGAGGAGCCGCGGGCCGCCGTCTCCTGTAAGCGCCGCGACCTGCTCGAACTCCCCCTCGCCGACTTCCGTCGGCTCGCGCCCCGCGTGGCCGAGGCATTTGAGTGGGTGGGGGCCTTCCTGGAGCGGCAGTGCATCGTGCGCCCCGCCGACCTGCCGTACCGCACCCAGCTCGTCCCGCTGGCGGCCGCACGGGCCATCCTGGGGGCGAGGACGGACAGCGAGGCGGCCGACGAACTGCTCACCCAATGGTACTGGTGCGGTGTGCTCGGCGAGATGTACGGCGGATCGACGGAGAGCCGCTTCACCCGTGACGTGGAGCAACTCGTCGATCGGCTGCAGGGCGGAACCGAAGTGGTCCCGGACACCATCGCCGAGGCGGCCTTCCTGGACGACCGGCTCGACACCCTCTCCACCCGCAACAGCGCCGCGTACAAGGGCATCTACGCGCTCCTGGTCAAGCAGGGCGCCGTCGACTGGTACTTCGCCGACGCGCCGTTGAACGCCGCTCGCCTGGCCGAGTACAGCGTCGACGTGCGGCAGATCTTCCCCAAGGGGTGGGTCGACAAGAACCACCCGGCCTACAACGCGCGGGCGTACTCGATCGTCAACAAGACCCCGCTGTCCCTGCGGGCGAGCAAGAGCATGGCGGGATCCCCGGCCGGGTACCTCAAGACCCTCGCTCGGGAGTCCGGCATGCGTCCCGAGTGGTTCGACGACGTCCTCGGGACCCACCTCATCGACCCGGTCTCCCTGCATGCCGGCGACTTCGAGCACTTTTACCGGAACCGGTCGAAGCAGCTGCTGGAGCTTGTGATGTCCGCCATGGGCAAGCGGACCGTGTTCCGCGACGTGAAGGCAGGGTGACGCGACCGTGCCCCGGACCCCCTCCGACGAGGAACTGCTGGCGCTCAAGGGCCGTCGGATACCCCTCACGAACCTGATGTCGACCTTCGACATCCGCTTCCGCAACGACCAGGCCATCCTGCACATCGAGCAGGCCCTGAAGGACGTCGGCCTGTCGACCCTGCCGTACTTCGCCACCTGCGGCAGCCAGTCCGAGATCCACATCGTGCCCCTGGAGACCGTCGGACCCCACCCGTCCCCGAGCGAGGACGACGAGCAGGAGGACGAGGCAGGCCTGCGGCCGGGCTCCCTGCCCCACCAGTCCTTCAGGATCGGTGACCTGCCGTGCGCCCACGCCGGCGTCGACTCGGTCACCTCCGCCTCGGACCTCACCGCGGCGACGTACATCATGCACACCAAGAACTTCTCCCAGGTGCCGGTGATGGAGGACCGGTACACGGTGCCCGGGGTCGTCACCTGGCGCTCGGTGGCCAAGATGTACGCGATGGGCGAAGAGGTCTCACTGGCCAACGCATTGGTGGAAGACCCGCCCGTCGTGCACGCCCACGACGACTTCTTCTCCGTTCTCCCCACCATCTGCGAGCACGGATACGTCCTGGTGAGGGAAGGCAACGGGCGCATCAGCGGCATCGTCACCGCCACCGACATCACACAGCGTTTCGACGTCACTGCCTGGCCGTTCTTCGTTGTCGGCGAAATCGAGTTCCGGCTGCGCAAGTGCCTCGGGGCGAAACTCGGAGAGGACGCCATCCGTGCCGTCCAACAGAACGACAGGAAGACGGGGAACATCGCGGACCTCATGTTCGGCCAGTACGTGACGCTGCTGGACGGCGACCAGCGCTCCAAGGCCGGGCACCGCAAAGACGCGCTGTGCGCTGCGGCGGATGAGAACTGGCAGGCCCTCGGCTGGAGCGGGGTGAACCGCGTCCAGTTCGTGCACCAGCTCGACCGCGTGAGGGACATCCGCAACCAGATCGCTCATTTCGATCCGGAGCCGCTGTCACCGCAGCGCAGCGAGGAACTGCGCCAGTTCGTCGGGCTGCTACGTCAGCTCACCTGACCCCGAGGCCCGCTCGGTGCCTGTCTTCCCGAGCGGGGAGGAGCTTGGGCGAGGGGACGCCTGGTATGACGAGTCCGGCGCGCAGGGAAGGTCCTTCCGGGCGTTCTGCGCGCCGGATCACGGACCCAAGTGACATCGCGCAGCCACAGGAGCGTGCCGGCACGCCAGTGCAGAGTCACGGTGAGCCGACGGTGGATGTCTGCTCCGGGGCGTGTCAGCGCCTCAGCGTGCGCACCGCCCTGTTCGTGGGCGGGCAGCCGGTACGGCACGGAGGACTTGCTGGAGCGGACGGCTTCGCCGGCCCACCCCCGCTACCGAATGCCGCCCCGTCGTCGACATTTCGCTGTCGGTGTCGCCCATTAGAGTGATGACCGTTCTTGCGGCCCGCCGGGCTTCCGCACAGGTATGTGGACATGCCCCCACCCGCACACGTCACTTCGTGTTGCCTGGGGATGTCCTGTGTCGTAACTGCGCATGTCCGCCCGTGCCCTCGCCAAGGAGGCTGCCGCCAACTACAACCCGCGCCGCCGGCACTCCGCGAACGGCCAGCTCAGCCCCGCCGAATTCGAACGTCGACACGCCGATGAGGCATCGACTAACCTCACACAATCTGCGGCATAGTCCGCAAGCCCGCCCGTGTCCATCAGGCAGGGGCAACTCCACTCCCACCCAGGAATCGAACTCCAGCCACCCCAGCCGCGGGTGCGAGGAAGCGCTGGGTCAGGCTTTGATGACGGTAACGCGGCTTCCGCACAACGCGGTCAGATCCTCTGGATCCGAGGTGAGGATCGTGACCGGTCCGGGGGCAGCGAGGGCCGTGGCGCTGAGCATGGCGTCGATGGCGTACTTGTGGCCGTGCAGTCCGGCGTCGGCGAGGAGGGCGGTGGCGTGGCGGGCGATGGGCTCGGTGACCGGTTCGATGACGAGGCGGGAGAGTGTCCACTCCAGGGCTGGGCGGTTGATCCGAGGGTGGACCACTTCCACGAGCGTGGCCGCCGAGGTGATCACTCGCAGGTCGTCGGCGCGGGCCAGGGCAAGCCAGCCGGTTACGGTGCGGTCGCGGAGAACGGCCTTGGCCAGGCCTTCGCTGTCGAGGACGAGGGTGCCGCCGGGGGCGGCTGGGGAGCGGCTCACGCGGCATTCGCTCCGCGCTGTGTCTGCTCGCGTTGTGCCTGCGTGAGCTGATCGCGCAGGGACTGGATCTCTTCGTCCGTGATGGGGCCGTGCTCGGCTTCTGCGACGGCGATGAGTTCGTTGAGGTTGTCCCGTTCGATCTGGCGGGCGACGGCCGCGGCCACGTAGGCGGACAGGCCGGAGGGGCCACTGCGGGCCTTGGCGGCTTCGGCGATGTCGCGTGGCATGGTGATCGAGTATTTACCGGTAGGCTCGCTCATGCTACTGATCCTACCTCTAATCCTCTTGTGCGGAGGGTGGCGCTCTTCCTTCTCTGGCATCGCTGGAGCGGGCGATGCGTTGACCTGAAGCCCACCTGGTTGAACGCCGGAGTTGATCCCGCTGAAGTCGCCGAACGGGCAGGCAACAGCGTCGAAGTGCCCATGACCCGGTACGCGAAGTGCCTCTACGGGCGCCAGACTCTCGCCAACAGGCGCATCGCGGCGCTACTGGACGAATACTGCTGAGGGTCGGTCAACTGCCTCATTTCGAGGTCCCTGGCATGTATGTCAGGGCAAGTTGCCTGCCGAGGAAGGCCGGGGCGGGATCGGGGAGGCGAGCGGTCAGGAGCGGAGGCAGGACTGCTTCGACTGATAACGGTTTTCGGGCGCGGCCCAGGAAGTGCAACGGCCTACCCGCTCCGTCTGTCATTACCAGCGGTCGATCGATGAAACTGCAGGTCGGAGCATGCGTTTTCCTGTGGCGAGCGCTCTACGTGGAGCGCGTGTCCCGTGTATGTCCGCAAGTCTCGTTTTCGCGGGATCGTATGGGATCTCGCGTGGACGGCGCGATAAAGAACCAGGTCAGAAACGGTTTCAGCGGGAAAAATGACAAGGTTGGCCGTTGCAGTTTTGGCATGTATAAGAAAAGCCCTGACCGGCATTTACGCTGGTCAGAGCTTTATTCCGGAGTGCCCCCGGCAGGATTCGAACCTGCGCACACGGCTCCGGAGGACGTCGCGCCTTTGTGTGTTTCGCCAGGTCAGGGCCATGTGTGACGGGTCGTTAGTGGCTCGGTCCCGTGCATGTCCCGCGAGAATGAAAAAGTCAATTTGGGTGAATTGTCGACTTCTTGCTCGGTGCTCATCCATGGCATGAAGTGATGCAGGTCGCGATTTCTTGCGTCAAGCGTAAGAGGTGTAAAGTCCGCGCTTCAATCGAACGGGCAGGGGTTCTGGAGCGCGGGAGCTGCCGAAGGTGTGCTGCGTGCGCCCCCTGGTTCGCTGCGAGCCCGCGAATGCGGTTTTCCCGGTGCTGCAGTTGGTGCGTGCCGTTGGCCGGGCGGTCCCGTCCGATCTCGTTGGTGACCGTGTCAGTCGAGCATGGCGACGCAAGGCGATGCGCGGATCACTGGCTCGGGTGAAGTCGGCGCATCGCGAGGGGACCGGCCGCACCGGGCCGCGGCTGGAGCGCGGACGCTCTGGAGTGACGGTGGGCGCGGCGATGCCGTTGTGGAATTGGGTTCGGATACGGCCTTTCGGAGGAGGGGCGGGGCGTGGCGGTGGTTCTCCCATGGTGCGGGTGATCGCCGGTTTCGGTAACCGGCGATCCCCGGTTATGGTGTAGGAAGCAGAAGTCAGGGCGTGCGCTTTTTGCGGACAGGCAGGATACTCAGGGCCATGACGGTGCCGTCGGCCTGGAAGGAAATGGGACCGTTCCATCCGGTGGCTTCACGGTTTCCCTCCCGCGTGGATCGGATTTTGTTGGCCATGTGCCGGTATTCTTCTACGCTTCCTTTCTTGATCAGCGTGTACAGGTCCTCGGCCATGCCGGAGAAGGCTTCGACGCGTACGGACCCCATGCGGAAGACGTGGTCCGTGCCGACGAATTTCGCGTCGCCGATTTCGATCTCTGCGTCGTCGGTACTCGATGTGGCGGAGAAGGTGCGCACGTCGTAGTGTTCTCGTCCTTGGCGCGTGGTGAGGTATCGGGCCGTGTTCTGCCCTCCGCCGGAGAATGCGGTCAGGCCGGCCGCTCCGGTGCGGGCCAGGAGCTGGCCGAACCAGCCCAGTTCGTCCTCGCCCACCTGGAAACCGTCGACGCGGCGCGCCCGCCGGCCCTCGTGGGCGGGAATGCGGATGGCGTTGGGGTAGGGGATGCCGGGATTATCTCTGATTTCCTCGTTGGCGTTTCCGGGGGCACCCGGCAGGCGGATGGGAAGGAGGGCTTCGCCTGGTGACTGAAGGACGTTGACGACAATTCCGCCCTGGCCCATGAGTTCGGTGGACAGCATCAGGCACGGTGTCGTGTTCCACGGGCCGATCTGCATGCCCTCGGTGAGCTCGGCGCCCTTGACCAGTTGCTGGATGGTGGTGCTGCGGGTCCGGCCGCCGCGTTTGCCCGGTTTTTGGTGGTTGCCCCGGCAGGCCACGAGTGTGATCTTCGAAGGTTCGCCGGGCTTCCAGGCTTCGATGAGGAAATCGGGACGGGGCCGTGAGGTCTTGTTGCGCTGCGAGACGCTCAGGGGCCAGCCGGCCCGGAGCACCGTGCCCGTGTCCACGACCGAGATGATGTGGTCCGGGTAGCGCTGTTGCACGATGTGCTCCGCCGCGGCGAGCCCGAAGCCGACGGCCAGTTCCCGGGCCTGCATGCCCTTGTACCAGGTATCGGGTGTGCGGCCCTTGTCGGTGAGGTCCATGGCGCCGGCGCGGTTGCTGTCCAGCGCCTCGCAGAACTTCAGGCTCATCCAGTGTTCCGCGAGTCCACGCCCCATGCCCTGGCCGGCCAGTACGTAGCCGCGTGCCAGGGCATGCAGCACCTGCCAAGGTGTCAGCTCGATCGTCCGGCCCGACTCGGCTCGTGCCACGGGGCGCAGTGCGGGTTTCCTGCGCACGGGTTCCTGGCCCTTTGCGCGGCGCTTCTTGTCAATGGCCGCTGCTGCGGAGTCGACATGGGCGGCGAGGTCGGTCGTCGAATGGATGTGAACGGTGGTCGAGCGGCGCAGCGCGTTCATGATCTGGCGCGCGGTTCTTGCCATGCATCCCCCACGGTGTCCGCCTGCTCTGGTCGGCGGCGAACGTAGTGCGGGACATCGGGGCGCATGCAAGTGCGCATACCGGGCCATGGCGCTGAACAGGACACCCCAGGACCGAATGTCGCCGACCACGCTGGAAGCCGGGCCCCTCGTGGAGCAGTTCTCAACTGCCCACCGGTCGCTCCGTAGTGCTCTCTTGCTGGAGGTGTGTCGGTGACGTGCCGGGAAGCCGCGATTCGTCGATGATAGGGGGCGGGTATGGACCCGACGAGCGTCATGAAGGTGCCCCTCAGAATCCGAACCGTTGGCGGGCCGGCATCCGACGTAGCCGGACGGTGGCGGTCCCACGGACCGGGACAGTACGGTCGCGGATCTGGCGGGGGAGTTCGGCGCGGAGCTGATGCGGGCCATTCGCGTGGGCCTGGCCCAGGGCAGCAGCTTCGCCCAAGTGCTGCGGCGGCCGTTCCGGCCGAGCCGGTACGTCTTCGTTACCGAGTACTCTCCGTCTCTGTGCTTCGTACCCGATCCTGGTCCCGTCCTGTGCCACCCATGCAGGCACGGGACGGGGATGCCCCCTCAAACATCCTGAAGCGGCTCAGCGCACTTACGACGGCGTCTGTGCGACGTCTTCGTTTGCCTGAAAGGGTTCTCCAGCCGAGGAAAAGATAGGTGATTGCCGGCGGTCACCTGTTCCGGCCCGGCGGAGGCGTCGGCATGTACCGTCGCCCCCGCACCGGGGGTGCAAACCTGGCCTGCACCCGCGGAGGCCAAGGCGACCGAGCTGCGCCAAGGCGACCGTGCTACGGAGCAACTCGTGCCTGCTGGCCGAGGCGGGCGCGTGCAGGCTGTCAGGGGCATGGTGCAACGTCTGGTGAGGAGAGGGGCTACGTGCTGGTACCTCCGCTCTCGAGGAGATCCGCAATTCGGGCGTCAACCTGCTGACGGTCGTAGCCCCGCAGAGTGACCTGGAACGTTGGTGGGGCCGCGGATGAGTCGGCCTGGGACAGGGCTTGGAGGTAGCGGTCCACTTGTTGGCGGTCGTAGCCCCGCCACACCACGCTGAAGCCACGGAACTCGGATGATGCCGACACCGCGCGGGCCACTCCAACCTTTGGGCTTCCAGGTTCGGACTCGTCATTGTGGAACAACCGGGAAAGACGAATCGCGACCGCTGTTGATCATCGTGAGTTGTATGGACAAAGGACGAGGTGGTGGTTGCAGGTCACAGCATAGATCCCGCCTGTTGGCTGGAGGCGTTCGAGGTGGTCATGGGCCGGATCGCGTGGGTCGAACCTGGCTTGCGGGCTGGACGGTTGGTGCTGGACCTGTTGTCTGGCCTGCCGCGTGAGAACTGTGGACGAACGTGGAGCGGGCGCCCCCGCACGGCTTGCAGCACCTGATGTGCCAGGCCGGGACACTGTCCTTCGGCCAAGCCAAAGCTGGCTGCCCACGTGATCGGCCGATCCCTCAGGGAACTTGCCGCAGGCTCGGCGGAGCGCGGGTGAGCGCGGTCCGCGTCGGCCGGCGGCTTGCCGGGGAACACGGTCACCGGTGCGCGTGCGGTTGCGGGTCCTGAGCCGGAAGATCGGCCAGCCCGACCGTGCCGAACCCGGCCGCCCAGGCCAGGCCGAGGGCGAGGTGGCCCCACAGGGCGGTGTGGCCGAAGGAGCCGCCGACGGCGAACTGCATGGGCCCGAAGGAGGGGAACCACTCCAGGACGGGCTTGTTGGCGAGCGGGTTGCCCAGCGGGTTCTGCAGGAAGGTGTCCATCAGCCCGCCCATGATGATCAGGAAGAAGCCCTCCAGGTCGCGCTTGACCAGGACGCCGAGGAGCAGGCCGAGGGCGCCGTAGGTGAGGGCGATGACGGTGAAGCCGGCGAGCACGGCGAACCAGCCGCCGGGTCCGGCCGCCAGAAGACCAGGATGGCGAGCGCGGTGTAGAGGGCGATCGCGGTGGCGACGGCGGCGATGGCGAGGGTCTTGGCGCCGATGAGGGTGGACTGCCGGTATCCGGCGAAGACCAGGCGCCGGTCGAAGGCGACGGCCTTGCGGACGGCGTCGAAGACGACGAATCCGGCGATCATCGTGACGGAGTTGAGGCCCGCCGAGATCAGGGTGAGGTGGCCGCCGTCGACGTGCAGGACCTCGCCGGTGGCGTACAGCTTGAAGTCCAGCGGCCTGTGCCGCGGCCATGGCGTCCATCATCAGGTACCAGACGGGCACGAAGAGGACGAGCAGCAGCCCGGCGAGCCGGTTGCGGGTCTGGTCGCGCACCGAGAAGCGCAGCGCGGTGGGGAACTGGCCGTACAGCGGCCGGAGTCGGTGTGGCGTCAGGCGCCGACATGGTGGTCCTCCTTCGGGAGGCGGTGCGCGGGGTGAGCCGGCCGTCGGCGAGGTCGGCCAGCAGGTCGAAGCGGTCCTGTTCGAACACGAGGTGGGTGATGACCACGACGGCCTTGCCGCGGGCGCGCAGGTCCTCGACCAGGTCCCAGAACCGCAGGTAGGTCTCCCAGTCGAAGCCCTGGTAGGGCTCGTCGAGGAGCAGGACGTCGGGGTCGTGGAGCAGGGCCAGGGTGAGGTTGAGTTTCTGCCGGGTGCCGCCGGACAGCTCCCCGGCGGTCGACTGCTCGTACCGCTCGTAGCCGAGGAGGCGGACGAGTTCGTGGCCGCGGTCCAGGTCGGGCAGGCGGCGGGCGGCGGCGAAGTAGCGCAGGTGCTGCTCGACGGTGAGGCCCGCGTTCAGGACCGGATCCTGCGGGCAGTAGCCAAGGGCCCCGGACAGGACGACCTCGCCGCGGTCTGCGGGCAGGGTGCCGGCCAGGATCTTCAGCAGTGTCGACTTGCCCGCGCCGTTCTCGCCGACGACGGCGACGAGTTGACCGGGGGCGACCGTCAGGTCGGCGCCGCGCAGGACGGGGTGCCTGCCGTAGGACTTGTGGATGCCTGTGGCCTGAAGCGCAGGTGTGGGTGCGAGGTGTTGAGCCGGGCGCCATGCGCGGCCTCCCTAGGGTTCGTCTTCCTTGTGGTTGCGGTGGTGCCGCGTTCAGCCCGCCCGCGTAGATGCTGAGCATCTCCGGGGCCCAGCGGGCCATGCCGTCGGCCGACAGCGGGTCCGTGCCGAGGACTTCGGCCAGGCGGTCGCGCAGCAGGAACAGGGCCAGGTCGTTGGCGAGGAGCAGGGCGGCACGCACCGCCGGATCCGCTCCGGGGGCGGCCAGTCCGGCTGCGGCCAGGCCGTCCAGCGCGTCCCTGCTCAGGTCGTACAGCCGCCGGAACAGCAGCCGCCCGGCGTCGGTGTCGGACAGCAGGAGCCGGCGCAGGTAACCGGGCAGTGGTGAGTCGTCCGGCAGATGCCGGGCGAACACCTCGCTCAGCGAACTCGCCCCGGCACCGGGGTCGAGCAGCTCCGCTCCGCCCTCACCCGTGAGCTCGCCGAGCATCGCCTCGAAGACGTCCAGCACGTGCTGGTCGACCTCCCGGCGCAGCCCCTCCTTGGACCCGAAGTGGTGCACGACCAGACCGGGCGACACACTGCGCGGCGGAGGCGATCTGCCGCACGGTGACCGTCTCCGGTCCATTGATGGCGAACAGCCGCAGGGCCTCGTCGCGGATGACGGCCCGGGTGGTCCGGTCATCGGGGATTGAACGCATGTACAGCATCCTAAACGCTTGTTCAGTCCACGGTCTATGACGGAGCGCACGCAAAGTGGCTTACGGTGTGTCTCGCCAGGTTGGGCTGTTGGTTGGGCATGCCTGAAAGGGCTGGCGGGCAGGGCAAGTGGCCTGGGCGGGCCACCACGATGCTCTCGCGTCGGGATCGGGGTGGCGTGGCGAGAGCCTGTCAGCGGCCGGCGTGTTACCCGGCCCGCGATGCGAGGTTCCACCTCATACTGCGCTCACCGATCGCTCACCTTCGCGACGAAAACTGTCGCTTTTCAGGATTTCAGGAGGAGCCTGTCTCCGGTTGGGCGAAGAAGTCCTGACCGCGACACGCCCGTCACACAGACCGACCGCCCCTGACGATCAGCCGGGGAAGCGGACCGACTCCAGCACACGGACCGTCTCCGCGTGCCCCGTGTAGTCCAGGAACAGCACCCGGGAGACGGGCAGGTACCACGCCTGGGGTGAGAAGCGGTAGCCGCTCGCGCAGGCGGCAGTCCAGCGGTCGTAGGCCGCCTTGTGGCTGCCCACCGAGCGCAGGCCGGATTCGACCGGGGGTGATGACGTGCCGCTGGTGATGCTGTTGAAGGAACCGTCCGCGAGGGTCGGGCGGAGCGGGCAGGGCTGGACGTCGGTTGCCGCGTACCAGCCACCGGGCTGACTGGCCTCGTAGGGCTGCAGTTCGTTGCCGGCGATGGAGCCGGACTTGATGGCGATTCCGGCACAACCGAACATCGTGGGCAGTCCGGCCCGGTGCACGGGCTGCACGCAGGCGTCGCTGCCGTATGTCATCAGCGACCACCCCGGGGGTGTCTCAAACGTCAGCCGGGCGAAGGTGACATGGGGCCAGGGTGCGCGAGTGCGGGGCGAGGCCGTGGTTTTGGCGGGCGCCGGCTTCGGCATGGATGTAGAGGTGGTGCGGGTCGAGGTGGGACTCGCCGGTGAACTCGCTGATGTCGTGGCGGTCGCGGGTGTCCCGGTCGTCGGCTCTGCGCTGGCGGCCGCGGGCTTCACCGACGCATCCCCTTCGTTGGCCGGGCCACACGCGCTGGCGGCGACGGCCACGGTCAGGCTCGCAGCGGCCAGCAGCAGGTGCCTGAGGCGCTTCTTCATTATGGAGAATCCCTTCGTGGCCAGGCAGGAGTGTGCCATCCCGCCGCCCAACCACATCTCACGCATGCATAACGAAAATCCCGCCCCCTTGGTGAGCGCAGAGGCGGACCGGCGGGCTCGGTAAGGTCGGGGCCGGAAACGGAGCGGAAGCCACCGCGCCAGCCCCGACCCTGCTGAGCCAAGCGGTTCGTCGGTGTAGAGCTGTCCGACCGCTCCGCCGACATCGCCGAAGGCCGCCTCCGCAGCTGCTGACTCAGAATGATTTCGCACGCCCAGGGCCCGAAGAGTAAGCGCGATTCACAGGGCTCCGCCGAGCTGGAACAAGTGAAATAGCGGGCTCCGTCTGGATCCGGTTGGAGCCCGTCTCGCTTTTTGAAGGCTAATTCGGCATGGCGGGCCTGGTGCACCTACCAGTCCAGGTTCCCCGTATGAGAGGCCGGGGCGAAGCCTCCAACTCGCCGGGTCCCACGTCAATGTCTGCCACCACTGGCCCGCGATGTCGTTCCGTGCATGCGGATCCTCGGGTGTCATCTTCCGATAAGCTTTTGACTATGCAAAGGTTAATGACCTTAAAGATGAGCGGCCGGCTTCATGCCCGGGTCGACTGTCTCAGGTCAGGCTGCCGATGCAGGAGGGGCGACGGGAATGGCGACACAGCGGCAGACGGCGGATCAGTGGCCTCCGCTTCCCACTGGCTGGCGTCGGAGGGTGGCGCGGTTGCCGATCTTCCTCTATCGCATGGGTTTGGGTGGGGTGTTCGGTAAGCGGCTTCTCCTGCTGCATCACATCGGGCGTGTCTCGGGTCTTGAGCGCAGAGTTGTACTGGAAGTGGTCGCCCATGACCCTCGGGACGACAGCTGGACAATCGCCTCCGGCTTCGGTCCCGGGGCGGACTGGTACCGGAACCTGAAGCAGTCACCCAAGACCCTGATCCAGACGGGCAATCGCCTCCATGCCGTCACCGCACACTTCCTGACCGCGGAAGAAGGAGGCGCGGTCATGGCCCGTTACGCGCCCGCTCATCCACGTGCCGCGCGCCGTCTGTGCGCCTTCATGGGGTTCGCGGTGGATGGCAGCAAGGAGTCCTTCCGCCGGGCCGGGGAGCGGATTCGCTTCGTGCGGCTGGTTGCCGCACCCGGTCCGCGCCTGCCGTGACGCTCCGGAGCGTGATCACGGGCAGGGCGAGCTGTCCTGCGGGCGCGGGCCCGCCGGGGTGTCGGCCCAGCCGAGAGGGTAGAGAGCTCCGTCTTCGGCGCTTGCCGGAGGCTCGCCTCCTGCCTGATTGAAGGCGGTCAGCGCGTCGATCATCGCGATGCGTTGTTCGGGGGCGAGGCGCGCCACGATCGCGGAGATCTCGGCGCGGCGCCGGGCGGTGACCTCGTCGACGAGACGTTTGCCGTCGTCGGTAACGCGCAGTACCGTCTCGCGGCGGTTGGCCGGGTTGATCTGCCGGTCGGCCAGGCCCGAGGAGATGAGGCGGTCCATCATGCGCATGGCCGTGGAGGGATTGACGCTCAGGCGCTCGGCCAGAGCCACCAGCTTCGCCGGGCCGTGCGTCGACAGGACGACGAGCAGGCGGAACTGCGGGAGCGTGACCCGGTCCTCGGCGGCGGCCAGGGACCGCGCGGAGATGGCCACCAGGAGCCGGGATGCCGTGAGCACGGCCAGCGTCACCGTGTCGACGTCGTCCGCGGGTGGAGGCACCTGGCCTGGCTCAGTCATGGCTCCTTTGTACCGGCACGGGCGGGGCGTCAGGAAATCCCCCGGGCGGTGTAGTCAAAGTCCGTACACGGAGAGGGGTGGCGGAGGGGGGGCGGGCAGCGCGTCACGCCTCGCGGGCTGATGCGGATGATCCGGCTGCGGACTTTCCGCAGGCAGGTACAGCATCAGCCCGCAGCTATGACGGCCTGGATCAGACCCGGGAACCTGCGGTCCAAGTCCTCCTTGCGAAGGCGCATGTACAGCCCGTTCCCGGCGTCACGCTGATACACCAGGCCCGCCTCACGCAGCACCCGCCAGTGACGGGTGCGGCTGGATTTGCTCACCGGCAGGTCGAAGGAAGCGCACAGCCGCTCCTCACCCGGCTGTTCGGCGAGTTCGGCCACGACCCGACGCCGGTTCGCATCAGCAAGGGCCAAGAGGATGGGCCCCACTTCCAGCTCCTCGGGGCGAGGGTGTGCCAACTCGTCTGCCGCCATCACTTCACCCCTCGACAAGGTACGTGCGTGTGCGTACCTTTGATTCAGGTACGCGACTAGGCGTACCTTACTCTGGCTGGGGGAGTCATATCTGTACCCGTCTCGCCGCGTCGCCGAGTTCTGTCGCGCATCCGCTTGTCGCTTCGCCGTCTTCTGCTCGTCGAGCACTCGCCCTTCATGTCCCTTTGAGGCAACTGCAGTTCTGCCGTCCCGGGTGCGCAATCCTGCGTGCCTGCCAGCCTGGCTGGCTGGCTACAGGAAGCGTCGTCCGAGCTGGTCCGCAGGGCCGAAGCGCCGTTGCTGAGTACCGGCGGTGGACGTTGTCCACGGTGACGCTCTCGCCGACGGCTCTGCGGCTGTCGGCGCCGGGCGGCCTCGCGAGGTCGTGCCGAACCGGACACCGCAGTCCGCGGGAGAGCTGCCGTGAGGCGTGGAGGATGCCGGCAACCTTCGGTTCACGCGGGATGCGAGCTCGGGCCGGCGACAGGTGTGGCGGGTGTGGTGTGGTGCAGGGCGTGAAGGACGGACTGGTGGGAGATCCAGCCGACGAGGTGGGTGCGGGTCTCGTCGAGGACGGGCAGACCGGCTCCCTCGGAGGCCATGAGAGCGGAGAGCGCGGCGGCGAGCCCGGTGTGCGCACCGACCGGTTCCGGCAGGTGGGCGATGGCTCCGGCGGTCGGTGTGTCGTCCACGGTGTCCGCGAGGATCTCCGCCGCTGAGCGTGCCGTGACGGTGCCGAGGTAGGCGCCGTCGGCGTCGAGGACCGGCAGTACTCCGTGGGGTGCGCGGGCCAGGGCGTCGGCCGCGGCGGTCAGGGGTGTGGCGGCGTCGAGGGGGGTGGGGACGGGTTCCATGACCTCGCTCACCGTGGTTGCGGCGAACGGAGTGCCGGCTGGTGTCTCCCCGAGGTCGACGCCCCGGCGCCGGAGCTTGAGCGTGTAGATGGTGTCGTGCGACAGCGCCCTGCTCACGCCGGTGGCCAGGACGATGGCCGTCATCAGCGGCAGGATGATCGAGTACTCGCCGGTGAGCTCGAACATGATGATCACCGCGGTGATGGGCGCACGTGCGGCTCCCGCGAAGACGGCTCCCATACCGATCAGGCCGTAGGCACCGACGGCTCCCGCTGTTGCGGGCATGACCTGGTGGGCCACGCTGCCGTAACCGGCACCGAGCATGGCGCCCATGAACAGGGATGGGGCGAAGACGCCGCCCGAGCCGCCGATGCCGATGGTCAGGCTGGTCGCCGCCATCTTGCCGACCAGCAGCAGCACCAGGAACCCGACGGCATACCGGCCGCCGACCGCGTTCTCCAGTACCGGGTAGCCGACGCCGTACATCTGCGGCAGCACCAGCAGCAGCCCGCCCAGCAGCAGCCCGCCCACCGCGGGCCTGGCCCACTCGGGCCCGCGCCAGGCGAAGTCGCAGGCATCCTCCACCAGGTACAGGATCCGGGTGAAGGCAACTCCGACGGCTCCGGCCAGCACGCCCAGCAGGGCGAAGAGCAGGTACTGCGACAGGTGGTCGACGGTGAAGGCGGGCAGGTGCAGGAAGGGGGTGTTGCCGAAGGCGGCCCGGCCGATGACCGATGCGGTGACGGACGCGAGAACGACCATGCCGAACGACTCGGCCGTGAAGTCGCGCAGGATGAGCTCCATCGCGAAGAACACCCCGGCGAGCGGGGCGTTGAAGGTCGCCGCGATGCCGCCCGCGGCGCCGCAGGCGACCAGGACCCGCATCCGGTCCTCCGCCACCCGCACCAGCCGGCCGATCGTGGAGCCCAGGGCGGAGCCGATCTGCACGATCGGGCCCTCGCGGCCCACCGAGCCCCCGCCGCCCATGCACAGCGCGGAGGCCAGTGACTTCACGACGGCCACCCGCCCTGCTATATGGCCGCCGCGCCGCGCCACCGCGAACATCACCTCGGGCACACCGTGCCCGCGCGCCTCCCGGGCGAACCGATGGACCAGCGGCCCGTAGACCAGACCGGCCAGCACCGGTGCCACCAGAACGAACCAGCGCCCCAGCCACGGCACATGCGGGTTGACCGCGTGCCCCGCCGCTGCATAGTCGGCATGACCCGACAGCAGACGCGTGAAGGTCCCGATCAGCCACCGGAACGCGATGGCCCCCGCTCCTGCTCCAGCGCCCACAGCCAAGGAAAGAAGAAGCAAGCCACTCTTGGCGCCCCGCAGGAAGGTGCGCAGCAGCGGCAGACCGCGACGCACGGGCGGCTCTGGGGAGGGAGCAGTACTCGCAGAGGTGACCGTCATTTTTGCATTATGCAATATAAACTATTGCCCTGTGCAAGATGGGCTCCGGGATGGATCGCACTCGCGGAGTCGCTGTCCTGCTTCCCGGCGCGCTCGATCCGACAGGACGGGACCTGGGGCGCACGGCATTCCGGCGCCGCGGGATGCCGCCTTCAGAGAGACTGTGCAGGCCAGTCCAGCAGCCGGGCGCCGATGACCGCGGTCTGCAACGTGTAGCGGTGTACCGGGTCGGCCGGGTTCGAGCCGGTGAGCTGGTGGATCCGCTCCAGGCGGTAGGTGAGGGCGCGCACGCTCAGCGAAAGTCGGCGGGCTGCTTCCGCGGCCACGCAGCCGGAGTCGAAGTACGCGGTGAGGGTGTCCAGAAAGGGCTGGGCGCCGCCGCGGGCCTCGCGCAGCGGGCCGAGGGCGCTGTGCACCAGGTCGGCCATGGCCTGCCGGTCACGGGTGAGGACGGGGTAGACGAGGAGTTCGGCGGCGTGCAGGACCGGATCGTCGAGCTCCAGGCGTTCGGCCAGGTCGAGGGCGTTCAGGGCCTCCTCGTACGACTGGACGACCCCGGCCGCGCCGGGCTGCGGGCGGCCGATCGCCACCTGTCCGCCGTTGGTGGCGGCGAACGCCTGCTTGGCGAAGTACGCGAGGATGTCGTCCTGGTCGCCAGGGGCGATGCAGACGAGCCGGCCGTCCTTGGTGGTGAGCAGAATGCTGCGGTCCCCGAACCGGCCGATCAGCGCCTGCTCGACTTCCCGGGGCACCGCGTCCCCCTCGCCGTAGGCACCAGCGCCCCGGGCTACGGCGACCGCGTGTTCGTACGAGAGTCGCAGCCCGTACCGTTCCGCGCGCTGGGCCAGCAGCCCCAGGTCGCTGCGCCCGTACAGCAGGTCGTCGATGAATTCGCGGCGGGCGGCCTCCTCCTGGCGTACGGCATGCCGCTGGGCCCGCTCGTAGCCTTCGGCGAACGCGTCGACGGCTTGGGCTGCGGCGGCCAGCACACTGTCCACGAGAGCGGGGTTCTCGGTCGGCCAGTGCGCCCGGGTCGCCGCGAAGTGGGCACCGACTAGGGCGCGCAGCCCGAGACCCGCTTCCGCGGCCTGCTCGCCCAGGACGCGGCGTGAGTCGAGCTCGGTCCGGGTCAGCCGGCGGCCTGTCGCGGAGGTGTCCGCGAGGATGCGGGCATACCCCTCCAGGTATTCCTCGGACATGTCCCGCCCCGCCATGCACACTCCCGGATTCCATGCAGCACCCTTGACGCCTTTCTAGCGCATGCGCAGGGGAGGCGGGTCTCGGCTGAGCAATGGCGTTGCCAGGATGCGGCAACCCGCCGAAGTGAGAGCAATCGACTACGAGCCTGCCGATCCCTGCGGACACGACGCTCCGGCGGTACGCGTAACAAGGCAAAGCAAGGCAGAGCCAGTTGCGTGCGCGACCGGTCCATGGCGGCGCAGACACAGCCAAAGGCGTCGCACCATGCCGGAACCCGGCAGTCTTCACGTCTTCCCTGTGCGCGCAAAGAACATGTCAGTACTGCGTAAAAATCCTGTAGGGTTCCCTCCGGTGTGCCGGGAAGCCTGGTCGGCGGTCTTGACAGAAGTCTCTTCGCCGACCGGAGGTCGTGGCCATGGTGCTCGTCGTCGTCTTCGGGGTGGCGCTGCTCGTAGCGGTGCTGCTGTCGGGCCTCGCGGCCCGTACCGTCCTGTCGACCTCACTTCTCTTCCTGCTCGGTGGTGCGCTCGTCAGCGACGGGTTCCTCGGGCTGATCCACATCACGCCGGACAGTGAGATCGTGTCCGCGACGGCCGATCTGGCGCTGTTCGCGGTGCTGTTCACCGACGGCATGCACGTGTCCTTTCCGAAGCTGCGCGAGAGCTGGAAGCACCCGGCCCGTGCACTCGGTCTCGGCATGCCGCTCGCGTTCGCCGGTATGGGACTGATCAGCCACTTCCTGGTGGGTCTTGACTGGACGACGTCCTTCCTCGTCGGTGCCGTGCTGGCGCCCACCGACCCGGTCTTCGCCTCCGCGATCGTCGGGCGCAAGGACGTCCCCGCGAAGCTGCGACAGTTGCTGAACGTGGAGAGCGGCATCAACGACGGGCTCGCCCTGCCGGTCGTCCTCATCCTGATCGCCGCGGCAGGTCCCGCTTCCGGGCACCCCGGGGACTCGCTGGCGAAGATCGCACTGGAGCTGCTCCTCGGGCTGGTCTTCGGAGTGGTGCTGCCCATGGCGGTGATCACTCTTGTGCGGTTCCGGTTGCTGGGCGCCGAGGCCAGGCTCCAGCCGCTGCTGCCCCTGGCGATCGGCGTGATCCTCTACGCGACGTGCCACCTCACCCACGCCAACCCGTACCTGGCCGCGTTCTGTGCCGGGGCCGTGCTCGCCGCCTGCTCTCCGGAGGGGAAGGATGCTTTCGAGCCGCTCGGCCAGGCACTGGCGGAGCTCGCCAAGTTCGCGGCTCTGTTGGTGTTCGGCGCACTGCTGACACCGCAGTTGTTCGGTGATCTGTCCTGGGGCGGCTATGTCGCGGTCGTCCTCGCCATCGTGCTGATCCGCCCGGCCTCGCTGCTGCTCTCTCTGCTGGGCACCCGGCTGCCACGTCAGGAGAAGCTGGTCGCCGCCTGGTTCGGCCCGAAGGGTTTCGCGTCGGTGGTGTACGGGCTGCTGGTGCTGCAGGCCGGGATACCGCAGGGCGAGGAGGCATTCACCCTGATCGCCGTGTGCATCGCCTTCTCGATCATTGCGCACAGCTCCACCGACGTACCGATCGCCCGTCTCTTCCACGTCGACGATCTTGCGGGTGTGTCCGGTGGTGACACCGCACCCCGAGCCCCCCGGGAGGTGGGTCATGCCACCGGTGTGTGAGCCCGCCGACCCCTGCGCCCCTCGCGCATCCGCCGACCGGCCCCTTTGAGGGCGTGCAACATCAGCTGGTCGCCGTCGTTGTCATCGACGGCGGCCGGCCCGGTCGGCAGGCGGGGCGACCATCCACCACCTTGGCGCTGCTCATGGGAGGAACATGAACGACTGGCAGAGCTGGGCGGCGGTCGTCGTCTTCGTCGTCACCTACGGTCTGATCATCAGCGAGAAGATCCACCGCGTGGCGGCGGCGCTCGGCGGCGCCGCGCTGATGCTGGCGATCCGTGCGACCGACGACAAGTCGGCCTTCTTCTCCGAGCACAGCGGCATCGACTGGAACGTCATCTTCCTGCTGATGGGGATGATGATGATCGTCGGGGTGCTCAAGAGGACCGGTCTGTTCGAGTACCTGGCCATCTGGGCCGTGAAACGGGCACGGGCCAGGCCCTACCGGGTGATGGTCATGCTCGTCGTCATCACCGCCCTTGCTTCGGCGCTGCTCGACAACGTCACCACCGTCCTGCTCATCGCTCCGGTGACCCTGCTGGTGTGCGAGCGTCTGACGCAGCCCGCGGCCCCGTTCCTGATCGCGGAGGTGATGGCCTCCAATATCGGCGGTCTCGCGACCCTGGTCGGTGACCCGCCCAACATCATCATCGCCAGCCGAGCCGGCCTGACCTTCAACGACTTCCTGGTGCACCTCGCTCCGCTGTCCGCGGCCCTGATCGTGGTGCTGACCGTCCTGTGCCGCTTCCTGTTCCGCGGCTCCTTCGGCTATGACGAGACCCGCGCCGAGGAGGTCATGGCGCTTCAGGAACGTGAGGCGATCAGGGATTCCCGGCTCCTCGTCCAGGGCCTGGCGGTCCTTGCCCTGGTGGTCGCCGGCTTCGTGCTCCACCCGGTCCTGCACTACGCGCCCAGTGTCGTCGCCCTGCTCGGCGCGGGTCTGCTCATCGCGGTCTCCACCGCGCAGACCAGCGAGATCCTCACCGAGGTCGAGTGGCCCACCCTCGCCTTCTTCGCCGGTCTGTTCATCATGATCGGCGGTCTGATCGAGACCGGTGTCATCGGTGAGATCTCACGGTTCCTCGCCGACGCCATCGGCGATCAGGAACTCGGCGGCTCCATGCTGCTGCTGGGAGCTTCGGCGGTGCTCTCCGGGATCGTGGACAACATCCCGTACGTCGCCACCATGGCCCCGATCACCAGCGATCTGGTGCAGAACATGGGCGGCGGAACCGATCACGCCATGTGGTGGGCCCTGGCCATCGGCGCGGACCTCGGCGGCAACGCCACCGCCATCGGGGCCAGCGCCAACGTGGTCGTCCTCGGCATCGCCGAACGCAACCGGCAGCCCATCTCCTTCTGGCAGTTCACCAAGTACGGCCTGGTCGTCACCGCCGTCACCGTGACGCTCTCGGCCGGATACATGTGGCTGCGCTACTTCGCCCTCGCATGACGGGCAGCCCACGTGGCAGCCTGCGGCGAGACGCATGGCGTATGTTCCGCGTCAACGATCTCGCCTTCACCCCTTCCGGTACACGAAACTGGTACCAGGTTCGTGCTTCAGCTGATGAGGAGCCCGCCGTGCGTGCTCGTGACCTGGCGGTCGGATACAAAATGGTGAGCGTCGACAGCGACGTCATGGACGCGGCCCGGCTGATGGCCGACCACAACCTGCCGGGCCTGCTGGTGGTCGACGAGCACGGTGGGCCACAGGCGGTCCTGCCCGCGTCCCAGGTGGTCAAGGCACTGGTGCCCGGCTACGTGATCGAGGATCCGACGCTCGCGGCCGTCGTGGACGAAAAGCACGCCGACCGGCTGTGCCGGGCTCTGGCGGGCCGCCGCGTCGGGGACTTCCTGCCCCGCGAAGCGACACCGCCGCCGGTCGTCGACCCCGACGACACCGCATTGGAGGTGGCTGCCCTGATGGCGCGGGTGCACAGCCCGCTGGTGGCGGTCGCCGAGAAGAACAGGACCGGACCGGACAGGCGAAAACAGGGAAGCGGCCGTCTGCTGGGTGTGATCACGGCTTCGCACCTTCTGCAGGAGCTGCTGCGTGCCGGAGGGGCGTTGGACACGGCCTGACCGGCCCATGGCCATCTGCGGTGGCCGCTGCCCGGACCCTGACCCGGCGTCGTTCCCTGGGAGTCCGTTCGTTCTTGTGGCGGAATTTTGCTTTGTGATGAAATCATGACCACATCATCATGGTCGATTGTGCTCAGCGCAGTATGAAAGGGCAGGGCCCGGACGGTCCGTCCTGCCCCCGGTCCCGGAGGGCGACGTGTCCGCAACGAAACGCCGTCTCGCCGTGCTGTACGTTCTGCCCTTCGTCATGATGACCGCCGTCGCCGCGGTCGACGTCGCCGTGGGTCCGTCGGTGGGGTTCCTGCCACTGGTGTCGCTCGGGCCGGCCTTCGCCCCGCTCGTGGGCAGCTGGCGGCGCACCCTGTACATCGGCGTGACGGCGCTGCTGCTCTGCACCGGACTCGGCCTGTACGACCATCTGCTCGGCACTCGGCGTGGCTACACCGCCCTGGCCTCCGTCCTCGGAGTGACCGCGGCGGGACTCGTGGCCGTTTCCATGCGCCGTCGCCGGGAGGCGGAGCTGGCCAGCGTCCGGTCGATCGCGGAGGCCGCGCAGCGTGTCCTTCTCAAGCCCGTACCGCGGCTGGCCGGGCAGCTCTGCACGGCGGTCTCCTACACGTCCGCCGTGACCGAGGCCCGCATCGGCGGAGACCTCTATGAAGTCGTCGCCTCGTCGCACGGCGTGCGGGTCATCGTGGGTGATGTGCAGGGCAAGGGTCTGGACGCGGTCGAGACCGCGGCACTGGTCCTGGGCGCCTTCCGGGAGGCGGCGCCGGACGAGGGAGATCTCGTCGAGGTGGCTCACAAGCTGGAGCGTGCCGTCCAGCGGCAGGCCGAGGACGAGAAGTTCGTGACCGCGATCCTTGCCGAGGTGCGGGAACACGAGGTCACGTTTCTCAACTACGGTCACCCCGCCCCCGTACTGATACGGGGCGACGGCACCGTCTGTCTGCCGGAACCGCCGGCCTACGCCCTGCCGCTCGGCCTGAGCGCGCACGGCGGGGCCGCACCACAACCGTTCCGCGCTGGATTCAGCCCAGGTGACCAACTGCTGCTGTACACCGACGGAGTCACCGAGGCCCGCGACAGCGCCGGCCTTTTCTACCCCCTTGCCGAGCGCGCCCACCTGCTCAAGGAACAGGATCCGCAGACTGCGCTGGAGAACGTACGGCAGGATCTCCTGCACCACGTCGGGGGTCCACTGCACGACGACGCGGCCATGCTGCTGCTCCGCTACCGCTGATACCGCTGAAGGAGCCTCCTCCTGGCGGGGTTCCGTCGACCCGCGACGCGTTCTTCCGCGGCAAACCGGCATACCAGCCGGGCGGAATTCTGCCGGGATCCGGCAATGCGCCCCGGCAGGCTGTACAGGAAAGATGAGTGCGGGGGATGCGAGGAGCGGTCCTGGTGAGGGATGCCGACGGTGTACCTCACCAGGACCCGGGCTTCTTCCGCGAACCCGTTGTCGGGTGACGAGTAGCCAGGGGGTGGGTATGCGAGCTTTTCCCGTAGCAGCGGAAGGCCCTCCCACCACCTTGTTCGCCGCCGTCCGCGCCGTTATCCGGCCGCTGCCGGTTATCCGCGTCGCCACTTCGGGGCCGTCGCCCTCTGCCGGGATCGCAGGTTGGGCCGCTGACGGTCCGGCGTGGAGGCCTCACGATACCGACGGCCTCTCCTGGCGAGTGCCGCCGCGCCCGGGCCGCAGGCGGCCGACCCGAACGCGCCGCAGTTCCGTCTGAACCGCGCCTCCCCGAGCCGTCGCACGGTCGCCCCACCTCTTTTTCTTCGTATCAACACCTTTACGCTTCAAGGACGTAGGTCTATGGATGCCATCACCGTGGGCATCGGCGCACTCATCGCTGGTGTCCTGCTCGTCGCGATCGTCTCGTTGGTCGTCGTCTCCCGGCTGCTGCGCAAGGTGGAGCAGGGCAAGGCGCTGATCGTCTCCAAGCTGCGCAAGGTCGATGTGAGTTTCACGGGGCAGGTTGTGCTGCCGGTGCTGCACAAGGCCGAGGTGATGGACATCTCGGTGAAGACCATCGAGATCACCCGGGCCGGCCGGGAGGGGCTGATCTGCCAGGACAACATCCGTGCGGATATCCGTATCTCGTTCTTCGTCCGGGTCAACAAGACCGCCGCGGACGTCATCAAGGTCGCTCAGGCCGTCGGCACCGCACGCGCCAGTGACCAGGCCACGCTGCAGGAGCTGTTCCACGCGAAGTTCTCCGAGGCGCTGAAGACGGTCGGCAAGCAGATGGACTTCACCGACCTGTACACCAAGCGCGAGGAGCTGCGCTTCCAGATCATCGAGCTGATCGGCGTCGACCTCAACGGTTACCACCTGGAGGACGCCGCCATCGACTACCTGGAGCAGACACCGCTGACCCAGCTCGACCCGGCGAACGTCCTGGACGCCCAGGGCATCCGGAAGATCACCGAACTCACGGCCGAACAGCATGTGCGCACCAACGAGGTCCAGCGCACCGAGGAGAAGGAGATCACCCGGCAGAACGTCGACGCCCGTGAGGCCATTCTGGAGCTGGAGCGCCGCCAGGCCGACGCGGAGATCAAGCAGAAGCGGGAGATCGACACCGTACGGGCCCGGGAAGAGGCCGAGACGGCGCGGGTGGTGGAGGAGGAGCGGCTGCGGGCACAGGGCGCGTTCCTGACGACCGAGGAGCAGCTCGGTGTGCAGCGGGAGAACCAGGCCCGCGAGGTCGCCGTCGCACAGAAGAACCGTGAGCGCGTCATCGCTGTCGAGAACGAGCGCATCGAGAAGGACCGGATGCTGGAGGTCATCGCGCGGGACCGCGAGACCGAACTGACGCGCATCGCCGCGAACAGGGAGGTCGAAACGGAGAAGCGGGAGATCGCCGAGGTCATCCGCGAGCGGGTCGCCGTGGACCGCACAGTCGCCGAGCAGGAGGAGTCCATCAAGAAACTGCGCGCCGTCGAGGAGGCCGAGCGGCAGCGGCAGACGGTGATCATCGCCGCCGAGGCCGAGGCGCAGGAAAAGCTGGTCAAGGACATCAAGGCCGCCGAGGCCGCCGAGCAGGCAGCCACCCACCGGGCGGCCGAGGAGATCACGCTGGCCGAGGCGCGGCTCAAGGCATCCGACCTGGACGCCCGGGCCAAGCTGCGCCTTGCCGAAGGCGTGCAGGCCGAGTCCGCCGCCGAAGGACTCGCGGCCGTCCAGGTCCGCGACAAGGAAGCCGAGGTCATCGAGAAGGCCGGGCGCGCCGAGGCCGAGGCCACCGGGGCACGGATGCGCGCGGAGGCGGAAGGCACCGAGGCACGGCTGCGGGCCGAAGCGGAGGGCGCGCGGGCCAAGGCGCTCGCCGAGGCGGAGGCCGTCGGCAGCAGGCTGAAGGCAGAGGCTGCGGGCCTGACCGAGAAGGCCGCCGCGATGGCGGCCCTGGACGACGCCTCGCGCGGACACGAGGAGTACCGGCTGCGTCTTGAGGCCGAGAAGGACATCCGGCTCGCCGGCCTCGATGTGCAGCGGCAGGTCGCCGAGGCGCAGGCCACCGTGCTCGCGACCGGTCTGGAGAACGCCGACATCAACATCGTGGGCGGGGAGTCCGTCTTCTTCGACCGGCTCATGTCCTCGATCGCGCTCGGCAGCAGCGTGGACGGCTTCATCGAGCACTCGAAGACGGCGCAGGCGCTTGCGAAGCCTTGGCTGGACGGTACGCGGAACATCGCCGACGATCTGGGCCGTGTCCTGGGCTCCCTGTCCACAGCCGACGTGCAGAACATGACCGTCTCCGCGCTGCTGATGCGGCTGATACAGCACGACTCGGCCGACGCCGGCCAGCTGCAGCAGCTGCTGGACAAGGCGGGCGAGCTGGGTCTTGCCAACGCCTCGCTCGCCGGGGTGAACGGCAGCGCCACGGTCTGACCAGCCGGCGTGATCCCACTGCTGCCGCGCACGGGGACGGCAGCAGCGGGATCACGCACCCTGACGTGCGGAAGAGGAAACCATGACAACCGGCCTGGACACCGGTGTGCACCACGGGCTCGACGTGGGCACGTACGAGGTATTGCGCGACCGGCTCGCCGCGCAGGCCGCCGAACTCACCCGGCGCACCGAGGCACTGAATGCCCGACGCGGGGAGGAATTCGGCACACCCCGGCTCGAACTCACTGCCGCCGGACAGCTGCGCACCGAGCCAGCCAGCGTGCCCCGCGCCGTCGTCGCACTCGGCGACATCCTGCTCCTCGGATACAACGCGGAGTCCGGCGACGGGCCGGAGGCGACCGCTGGTGACGTCTTCGCCCTTTATGACTGCGAGCTGAACCGGCTGCCCGAGGACGCCGTACCCGGTCTGCTCGACGGTCCGGCCTTCGTGCGGGAGTTCACCGCGCTGTACCGCTACTACCGGCACACCCGCCTGCTCGGGCTACGGAGCGCCGGCGACAGGCTGCTGGCCCTCTTCCAGACAGGTGAGAGAGCCGATGACATCCGGGTCCTGCGGTGGGCGCTCGGGGCGGACGGCGGGGCTTCGTTCCTGGACGCCCACGGCGAACGGGACGACGTCCTCCCGCCGGCGCACGACATCAAGTGGACGGCGACGACCAGGGAAGACCACGTCCCCGGCCGGCACCCACACGTCTGCGTTCAGGACGAGGTCTTCGTCGACACCCTCGAAGGCACGCTCACCGTCAAGGCCGAGAACGACACGGGTACGGGTGAAGGCGTCTATGCCGAGCCGGTCGACGATCCCCTCCAGTCCCTCGCCGACGCCGACATCGCCCACGCACGCGCCGGCGCCACCCTGATCCTGCTGCGCATCCGCCCGTACCACGAGGACACCGACCGCTACTTGGTGTTCCATACGCTCACCCGCACCGTCGTGCGCCTCGACGGCATCGGGCAGTCCTGCCGTCTGCTGCCCGAGGGACAGGGGATCGTCTTCCCCGGCGGTTACTGCCTCGCCGACGGCACCCACAAGGTCTTCGACCTGGACAGCCGCGGCCTGGAGTTCGAGCGCGCGGTGCGCTCCCCTCATGGCGAGGACGTGCTCTTCGCCTACCGCGCCCGCGCTCAGGGCCGCAGTCTGCTGCTGTCCTACAACACGATCCGCAAGGAGATGGCCGCCCCGCTGTCCTGCCACGGGTGGGCGCTGTCCGAGGACGGGACGCTGACCGTGCTGCGGGCGGTGGGCGACGAGGCCGCCCGCGTCCACCCCGCGCAGATCTGGCGTTCCCCCTACGTGTCCGAGACCCACGCCGCGGCGACGCCCGCCGGCACCGGGGCGCTGGCCCGCGTCGGCAACGCCGACCTCGTCCGGGGCATCTCCGACTGCCTGTCCCTGGCGGGCCTGGTGGCCGGGATGACGCCCTCGACACAGATGTACGAGGGACTCGTCGCCGACTGCGTCCGCGTCGCCGACACCTACCACTGGCTCGGCGACGCCGATCTCGGCGACCTGCGCACTCCTCTGGACGGTGTCAGGGACACGGCAGAACAGGTGACGGCCGAGTTCGCGGCCGTGCAGTCCCTCACCGGGCAGGCGGCCAAGGCACTCGAAGAGGCCACAGCGGATCTGGCCTCGCTCACCCGGCGGCTGCGCGGCGAAGTCCCGCGCTCCGCCATCGCCTGGATCACCGGTCTCACGGAACTGCGTCGCGCCCTCGGGCACCTGCTGACCCTGAAGGAGATGCGGTACGCGGACACCGCCCGCATCGACGAAGCGGCTGGGAACACCGAGGCGGACCTGGCTTCCTTCGGGCAGCGCGCGGTCGCCTTCCTCGCCCGCCAGGACGCCTTCGCCGAGCACCACGCTGACATCGACCAGCTCACCGCCCAAGCCGCAAAGATCGCCACCACGGCCGAGGCGGCGCCCCTCCTCGCCCGCCTCGACGCACTCTCCGGCAGCCTGGAAACCGTCACGGAGATCGCCACCGGGCTCGACACCCAGGACGCCACCCTCCGCACCGGCATCCTGGAACGGATCTCCCAGGCCGTCGGCGCCCTGGCCCGGGCCCGTGCCACCCTGGACGCCCGCCGCCGTGCTCTCCTGGAACAGGAGGGCCGGGCCGCCTTCGCAGCGGAGTTCTCGCTGCTCGGCCAGGCCGTCACCAACGCGCTCGCCACCGCCGACAGCCCGCAGCGCTGCGACGACCGGCTCGCCCAGCTGCTCGTGCAACTGGAGAACCTGGAGTCACGTTTCGCCGAGTTCGACGACTTCCTCACCGAGCTCGCGGACAAGCGCACCGAGATCTACGAGGCGTTCTCCGCCCGCAGACAGACCCTCGCCGACGCCCGCGCCCGCCGCGTCGAACGGCTCGCCGACGCGGCGGGCCGCGTGCTCCGGACCGTGGCCCGCCGTGCGGCCTCGCTCGCCGACACCGACGCGGTCACCACCTACTTCACCTCCGACCCCATGGTTGCCAAGGTCCGCCGCACCGCGGACGAGCTGCGCGACCTCAAAGACCAGGGCCGCGCCGAAGAGCTGACGGGCCGCCTCGACGCCGCCCGCCGGGAAGCCGCACGCGCACTGCGCGACCGCACCGACATGTACGCCGACGGCGGCCGGATCCTGCTCCTGGGCCGCCACCGCTTCGCCGTCAACACCGAGGCGCTGGACGTGGCCCTGGTCCCTCACGGCGAGGGCCTGGCCTTCGCACTGACCGGCACCGACTACCGCGCCCCGGTGGCCGCCCCGGACGCCGCCGCCTTCCACCGCTACCGGGACCGCCCGCTGCCCTCCGAATCACCCGGCGTGTACCGGGCGGAACACCTCGCCGCCTGCCTGCTCGACGAACACGGGCCCGCCGCCCTGGCCGCAGCCGACCTCCCCGACCTGGTGCGCCAGGCCGCCCAGGCACGCTACGACGAGGGCTACGAACGGGGTGTCCACGACCACGACGCCACCGCGATCCTCACCGCGCTGCTCCGGCTGCACAAGGCCGCGGGCCCGCTGCGCCACGAGCCCGCGGCCCGCGCCACCGGCCAGCTGTTCTGGGCGCACGGCACCACCGCCGAGACCCGGCAGACATGGCTGCGGCGCATGGTCTCCCTCGCCCGCGCACGCGACACCTTCGGACCGACCGGGGCCATCGACGAGCTTCGGGCCCAGCTGGCGGAGGCGATCACCGCGTGGGCGGACGCGCCCGTCGCGTCGGCGAACGGCGGTGCTGCCGCGGCTGCGGCCCGGTCGGGTACGGGCGCGGCTGACCCCGTGCATGGTGCGGCGGGTGGCGGACCGGCCGCCCACGCCGCTGCCGCCGCGTATCTCTTCGAAGAACTGACCGGCGGCCCCGATGGTTTCGTCCTCAGCGTCGCTGCCCGAACACTGCTCGACGCTTTCCGCCACGCGGTGGGCACACCGGCGTACGACGACGACCTCGCCGCCCTCGGCGACCTGGCCGCACGCAAGCAGCTCGTGGAGGCATGGCTGTCCTCGTACTGTGCCTCGCTCGGCCGGCACATCGCTCCCCAGGACCTGGTCGAGGCGGTGGCCGCCGAACTCTGCCCTGATCTGCCCCGCTATGCGTCGGACGCCGAACTGACCGAGACCGTCGACGGACTGCTCGGCGCCCACCCCCGCATCGTCCAGGGGGAACTCACGGTCCGCGTCGACGAATTCCTGGCCCGCACCGAAGCCTTCCGAATCCACGACGTGCCCGACCACCGCGCCTGGCAGCACCGCCGTACCGTCCTGGTGGCCGCCGAGCGCGACCGGCTCCACCTGGACATCCACCGGCCGCGGGTCATGTCCGCCTTCGTGCGGACCAGGCTGATCGACGAGGTGTATCTCCCGCTGATCGGCGACAGCCTCGCCAAGCAGCTCGGCACCACGGGCGACACGGGGCGCACCGGCACCGGCGGCCTGCTGCTGCTCATCTCCCCGCCCGGCTACGGCAAGACCACGCTCATGGAGTACGTCGCCGACCGTCTGGGCCTGATGCTGGTGAAGGTCAGCGGTCCCGCCCTCGGCCACGCGGTGACCTCGCTCGACCCCGCCGATGCCCCGAACGCCACCGCCCGCCACGAGATCGAGAAGATCAACTTCGCGCTCGCGGCAGGCTCCCACACACTGCTGTACCTGGACGACATCCAGCACACCTCCCCCGAACTGCTCCAGAAGTTCATCCCGCTGTGCGACGCCACGCGCCGCATCGAGGGAGTCATGAACGGTGAGCCGCACACCTACGACCTGCACGGCAAGCGCTTCGCGGTCTGCATGGCGGGCAACCCCTACACCGAGTCCGGCAGCCGCTTCCACGTCCCCGACATGCTCGCCAACCGCGCCGACATCTGGAACCTCGGCTCCGTCCTGGCCGGCAAGGACAGCACGTTCGCACGGAGCTTCGTCGAATGCGCGCTGTCCGCGAACCCGGTCCTCGCCCCACTCGCCGACCGTGACCGCGCGGACCTGGACCTGCTGATCCGCCTCGCCGAGGACGACCCCACAGCCCACGCCGACCGCCTCACCCACCCCTACGCCCGCGCCGAACTGGAACGCACTCTCGCGGTCCTGCGCCATGTGCTCACCGCACGCGCGACCATCCTCGCCGTCAACGCCGCCTACCTCGCCTCCGCCGCGCAGAGCGACACCACACGCACCGAGCCGCCGTTCCAGCTGCAGGGCTCCTACCGCAACCTGAACAAGATCGCCCAGCGCATCCAGCCGGTCATGAACGAAGCCGAACTGGCAGCTGTGATCGACGACCACTACACGGCCGAGGCGCAGACCCTGACCACCGCCGCCGAGGCCAACCTCCTCAAACTGGCCGAACTGCGCGGCACACTGACCGACCGGCAAGCAGCCCGCTGGGCCCAGGTGAAGGCCGCCTACGTCCGCACGCAGACGGGCGGCAAGGCGCAGGACGAACAGCTCTCCCCTTCCCGAACCCTCGACTCCGTCCGAACACAGAAGACACCCCTCGTGGCCGCCCTCGGCCTGCTCGCCGACCGGGTCGCCGCCGTCGAATCGGCGATCACACGCGCCACCGACCCGCGCACCCTGCTGACCGTTCCGCGAGCCCGAACCGCTGCCGAACCGGAGGAACAAAGGTGATCTACTTCCTGATACCTGCCGCCGCCGCTGTCCTGATCATCGCGACGAGTACCGCCGTCCTGATCCGCCGCGACCGGCGACGCATGGCAGGCGACGTCGCAACCATGCGCATCGAATCAGCCGCCACACGTGGAATGCGTGACACCCGGCGCCGGGCTCACGCCTACCAGCTGCGCTTCCTGCGCGAACGCGAATGACGCGGCACACGGCACGGCTCGCTGCGCGGGCTGCGGTGCGGGCCGCGTTCAAGAGCCAAGGCCAGTACGCATCCCGACCGTTCAGGCGGGCCTGTCCCGGGTGGCGAGGCGTGCGAGGTAGGCGTTGTAGGCGGTGAGTTCGGCGTCGTGGTCGCGGTCGGCCTGGCGGTCGCTGCGGGCCGCGGTGCGGCGGTCGCTGGCGGCCCACTGGACGACCAGGGCGAGCAGCACCAGCACGGTGGGGATCTCGCTGAAGGCCCAGGCGATGCCGCCGCCGATGTTCTGGTCGGCGAGTGGGTCCGAGGTGCCAGGCGGCCGGCGGGTGGGCGAAGAGGTCGACGATCAGGCCGCTGGACATCATCACGGCGATGCCGAAGAAGGCGTGGAACGGCATGCCGATGAACAGTTCCAGCATCGCAGGAGATGGGAGGGGCGCCGAGGGGCCGGGTCGACGCCCGATGATCGGCCAGAAGAACAGCAGGCCGGTCGCCAGGAAGTGGGCGAGCATCCACTCGTGGCCGAGCCAGCTGCGCATGAGGAAGTCGAACAGCGGGGTGAAGTAGAGCCCGTAGAGGCTGGCGATGAACAGCGGCAGAGTGAAGAAGCGGGGAGCCGATCACCTGGGCCGGACGGCTGTGCAGCGAGCCAGGCGACGGTCTCCCGGGGGCCGGTGCGGCCCTGCCCGGCGGTGGGCAGGGCGCGCAGGGCAAGGGTGACGGGTGCGCCGAGCAGCAGCAGGATCGGCGAGAGCATGGACAGCACCATGTGCTGGACCATGTGGACGCTGAACATGCCCATGCCGTAGCCGTTGATGCCGGTGCAGGTCACCGCCGCGACGCTGAGCACACCCGCGGCCCACAGCAGGGTGCGGTGGAGCGGCCACGCGGTCGCCGCGCCGCCGCAGCCGCCACACGGCCGAGCCCGTACAGCGACCAGGGCCAGCAGGCAGGCGAGGGGCTCGATGGGCAGGGGCTGGGGGTGCCAGGCCAGCAGTCGTCCCAGGGTCGGCGGTGCCGTGGGCATCCACATCGGTCCGGTCATGTGCGTGTGCATGTCATGTGGTCCATACCGTGCATGTCATCCCTCCAGCAGGTGCTGACCGACGTACTCGCCCGGCGCGGCGCCGCCGGGGACGGCGAAGACGGCGCTGGATTCGTGCCGGATGAAGCGGGTGAGGTGGTCGGCGCCGTCGAGTTTGGTCTGCACCTTGATGAAGGCGGCCGGGTCGGCCTGCCAGGTGACGAACAGCAGCCCCGCGTCCGGGGCTCCCGCGGGTGTCGTAGCCGTCGTGGTAGGAGAAGCCGCGGCGCAGCATGGCCGCCCCGCCGTTCGATTCGGGGGCGGCGACGCGGATATGGGCGTCGGCGGGGATCGCCAGGGAGCCGGCGTGGGTGAACTTGTCCAGGTCCATCGCGGTCGTCTCGGGTGCGCCCTTGAGGGCCGACAGGGGCGCGCCGGTGTCCTTGCGGCGGCCGATGACCTGTTCCTGCTCGGTGCGGGTGAGGTCGGCCCAGCGGTCGAGGCGCATGCGGATGCGGCGGACGACGGCGTAGGAGCCGCCGTTCATCCATGCCTCGTCGGCGTGGCGGCTGGGCGGGGCGAAGATCTTGGCGGCGAAGTCCTTGTCGCTCGGCTCGGGGTTGGCGGTGCCGTCGATCTGGCCCATCAGGTTGCGGACGGTCTTCGGGCGGGCGGTCGCGCCGGGGGTGCGGTTGAAGCCGTTCATCTGCCAGCGGACCGTGGCCGTGCCGTCCGCCTCCTGCTGCAGGACGCGCAAGGCGTGGAAGGCGACGAGGGGGTCGTCGGCGCCGATCTGGATCCAGAGGTCTCCGTCGCTGCGCTTGGGGTCGATGGCGTCGGACGGGAAACGGGGTATCGGCACCAGTGCGGCCGGGACGCGGTGGGTCAGGGCCGTCCTGGTGAAGAAGGTGCGGCCGAAGCCGAAGGTCACCGTCAGCCCGCAGGGCCCGGCGTCGAGGGCGATCTGGTCGTCGGCGGCGGGCGGACGGCCCTGGGCCATCGCCTCCGCCGCGGACGACCAGCGGCGCAACAGCGCGGCGGCATCCTTGCGGCCGGAGCCGGGAGCCAGGTCGAAGGCGGCGAGGTGGCCTATGGCCTGGGCGTGCAGCGGGGCGGTGATGCCGGCCTGATGCGTTCCATGGAACGCAACGGCGGTGGAGCCGACCGCGGTGACGGGAGCGGGGCGGCGGTCGGCAGCCGCGTAGGCGGCGATGCCCCCCGCCGCCCCGGCCACGAGACCGGCGGCCCCGGTGGTGCTCGCGGCGGTCAGTAGCCGCCTGCGGGAGACGGCGTCCCGCCCCTTGGGCTGGTCGTCATGGTCGTGGTTCGTATGCGGGGCGTCATACCGCCCCGTGATGTCGTCTGCCATGTTCGAGTCCTTGGAACTTCGTGAAGCTTGTGGAGGCGGGGAGCCCGCCCGGGGCTTCCGGGCGGGCCCCACCGGGGTCACTTCGGCGGCTGGTACGTCGTCGGTTTGACCGGGACTCGGACGGTGATGGACTCGGAGGCGGCGAACCGCAGATGCAGCGTGACCGTCCCGCCTGCCATGGGCTTCTTCTTCAGCCCCATCAGCATCAGGTGGTTGCCGCCGGTGCGTAGGGTCAGGGTGCCGCCCGCGGGGATGGCGAAAGCCTTCACCGACTCCATCTGGTTCTCGGCCGTGGTGCGGTGCATCGTCACCATCGAGGCGATGTCGCTGGTCACACCCGTCAGCTTGTCGGACTGACGGCCGGTGTTCGTGACGGTGAAGTAGCCGGCCGCCATGTCGGCGCTCACCGGTTGCGGTATGTAGGCGCCGGACACCTTCAGCACCGGCTCGTCGTAAGCCGCGGACCCTGCGGCCCTCGACGCCGGGGATGCCAGGGAGCAGCCGGTCAGCGCTGTGCCGCCGAGCAGCAGGGCGGCGACTGCGGCGACGCCCGCACAGACACGGGCGCCAAGGCGGGTGGTCGGGCACGTCACGGCGTCTCTCCCTTGACGATCTTGGGCAGGTCGGCGGCGTACCGCTGCACCGACGTACCGGAGGTGTAGAACAGGTGGGCCTTGTCGTCCTTGGGCGAGAAGACGATCACTTCGGCGCCATGGCTGACGGTCTCGGTGCCGTCCTTGTGCTCAACCGGCCTGGACACTCCCACGCCCAGACTCCGCGCCGCACGCTGCACGGCGGTGAAGTTGCCCGTCAGGCCGATGAAGTCGGGGTCGATCGCGCTGAGCCACTGCTTGAGGCGCTGCGGAGTGTCGCGTTCCGGGTCGGTGCTGACGAAGACCACCCGCAGATCTTGCTGGTCGGCCGCAGGGAGCCTGTGCGCGGCCACGGCGATGTCGGCCATCGTTGTCGGGCACACGTCCGGGCAGTGCGTGTAGCCGAAGTACAGCAGCGTCGGGTGGCCCGCGGTCCGCTGGACCAGGTCATAGGGGCGGCCACTCTGATCGGTCAGGGCCAGAGCGGGTTTGGCGTCCGGCGGGTGCAACGAGATGGTGTCGGGCTTGGCCGAGGAGGTGGGACTGGACACGACGGCCGCCGGACCGCCGGACGGGCCACCGCAGGCGGCGAGGGCGAGCCCGACCGCGGTGACGAGGGCCGCGACCGCGCAGGCGCGGCGCGCGGGGATGGTGTGCATGAAAGGACTCCTGCATACGAGGTGGCAGGCACCGTGCGCGCCGCCGAACGGCGCCGCACGCGGGTGCCAGGACAGGGGGCAAGGCAGCCCGCTCCGCTCGCTCTTCCGATCCGCCGAACACCGTGCACACACAGGGAAGCCCTGTGGCCAGAGCCCACCGGCCGCGCATCCGCGGCTACGGCCTGGCGGTGCGGACCCCGGTCGCGGGACGCGGAAGCACCACGAGCACCGACAGCCCGACAGCCCGACAGCCCGACAGGCGTGACTCAGCGCTGGCGTCCGAGGAGACGGTCGTTCAGCGAGAAAAAAGAGGAGGGTTCGGGAATTCTCGCCCGTAGCACCTGGACGACCGTTCACATCCCCTCGTGCACAAGCATGCGGGAAGGGTCAGGCCGCCAAGGCCGCCGCGGGTGGCCCCCTGCGGGCGGCACACGTCCGCAGCACGATGAACCGGAGACTCCGAACGCCGGCGGCGTCCTCTCTTCGGCGGTGTGCGGCGAGCACGGCAAGCAGCCGATCCAACAGCCCGGTCATCAGCACCTGGCCCCGGACCGCATCCAGCAAGCCGCTCAACCGCCACACCTGGTCGAGCCGGGCCAGATGCTCGGCGGCCACCGCAGGCAGCCGGACGGCCTGCCACAACGCGATCTCACAGCGCCGCAGAACCCACCCGGTGACCACCGCGGCGATGACATGCACAGCAATCATCGACGGCGTGAACATCGAGCCCAACATCATGGTGACCCCACCGTGGCCGACCATCTCCGCCATCCCGGGCATGTTGGGCATCCCGGGCATGCTGGGCGGGCTGTGCACGGTGGACAGGGCTCCGCTGGGATCCATTCCCGACAGCCGCAGAATTCGTACCGCCTCACGCGGTGTGAGATGAGCCGCCTGAGGGTTGCACAGCAGCCGCTCGGCCATGGCCACCACGGAGGCGGACCGGTCGGTCGGGGCAGGCGCCACGGAGGTCTGGCCGGAACAGAACAGCACGTGCAGGCCGAACTCGCCGACCAGCAAGGTGAGCACGATCCCCGGAAGCGAACGCTCCCGCCCGGCCAGCGGCCCCACCACACACACCACTCCGGCCCAGCCGGCCAGCAGGGACCACAGCGGTACGGAGACCCCCGAGGCGAGCGCATGCCCGCACGCGGACAACGCCACACACACCGCTGAGAACACCGTGGCTCTCAGCAGTCTCAGATCGGCAGCAGCCCGTACCGGGACATTCATGGCAGCCGCCATCATTCCAGTGACCCGCGGGCGGCCCGCCCCCGGGGTCCCGTCAAACCGAGGGATGCTTTCGCCGCTCCGCGGACCCCGCGCCGCCTTCACGAGTGGTCCCCGCCCCTTGCCGCTGTGCGGAACCCGTTGGTCGCCCAGGACGCCGACACCGTCGGTTCACCGCCGGTTCTGCCCAAGCGGGAAGGACCACGGATGGGGCAATCCGGTACCTCATCGAGGTCCAGCGGTCTGTGGCAATAAGGCACCGCCCCGCTCCTCGGGGTACATGATGCGGACGATGCGCCGCGCATGCCGGAGGAAGGAAACCTGTGCACGCAATCTGGCACGCACTGTCGATCACGGGATCCATGGCGTGGGAGATCACCTGGGCCCTGGTCCTGGGATTCACCCTGTCGGCCGTGATCCAGGCCGTGGTCCGCACGTCCACCGTTGTCTCGCTTCTGGGTGACGATCGCCCTCGCGCCCTGGCCACCGCGACCGGACTGGGCATGGCCTCGTCGTCCTGCTCGTACGCTGCGGTGGCATTGGCCCGTTCCCTGTTCCGCAAGGGGGCGAACTTCACTGCCGCGATGGCCTTCGAGATCGCCTCGACCAATCTGGTGGTCGAGCTCGGAGTGATCCTGGCGTTGCTCATGGGCTGGCAGTTCACCGCCGTGGAGTTCGTCGGCGGCATGATGATGATCACCGGTTTGGCGGTGCTGTTCCGGTTGCTCCTGCGCGACACGTTGCTGCGCGAAGCCCGTGGGCAGGCCGAACGCGGTGTTGCCGGCTCCATGGAAGGTCACGCCGCGATGGACATGTCCGTCCGGCACAACGGCTCTTTTGCCCGGCGGCTGTTCTCACGCGAGGGTGCCACTGCCGTGTCCCAGGTGTTCGTCATGGAGTGGGCGGCGATCCTGCGCGACCTGGTCGTGGGCCTGTTGATCGCCGGTGCGATCGCCGCGTGGGTACCCGATTCCTTCTGGCGGGCCTTCTTCTTCGACGGCCACCCGCTGGCTTCCCGGCTGTGGGGCCCGTTGATCGGTCCTGCGGTGGCCATCGCCTCGTTCGTGTGCTCCATCGGCAACGTCCCGTTGGCGGTCGTCCTGTGGAAGGGCGGCATCAGCTTCGGCGGGGTCGTGGCGTTCCTCTTCGCGGACCTGCTGATCCTGCCGATCCTGAATATCTACCGGAAGTACTACGGTGTTCGCATGGCAGGCTTCCTGCTCGGCACTTTCTACGCGGCCATGGCCTTCGCCGGGTATCTCGTGGAATTCCTCTTCAGCGGCCTTGCTCTTGTGCCCGACCATGCCGCAGCGAGCGTCCCCAGTGGCCGGTTGAGCTGGAACTACACCACGTGGCTCAACATCGCCGCCTTCCTGCTGACCGCCGCACTGCTCGTCCGGTTCCTCCGCACCGGCGGCAGGGACATGCTGGGCATGATGGGCGGCTCACCCGGTGCCGGTCACGATCACACGGGCGGCACCGGGGATGCCGGCCGTTGACCGTCGGAACAGACGGGAGAGCGTAAGATCACAACTCGTGCCGTCCGGTTCGGAATCCTGACGGAACCCTCCCGAGGCGCCGGCACAGCGAGGCGGCAGTCGGTGTGGAGGATGCCTGCCTCCACCCATCCGAGGACTGCGCGAGCAGCCATTCGCTGTGACGTCTTCGCCTGGCGGGAGCGTGTCAACGGGTGCGTATCCCGTGGGCGGTTACTGCTGGGAGCGGGACTTGGGCGGGCACTCGACCCGTCTCCATGTCATTGGCCTGCTCAGAAATGCCGTTGCCGTTCTGCACGTCGGTAACCGGCTGGGACGACTGGCAGGAAAGGGCGACCACGGCCGCGACGGCTGCCGCGATCGCGACGAGGACCCGGCCCAGATGCCGAAGCCTGGCCCGGCTGTCCATGTCCCGCCATGCGGGACTCGACTCGCGAGCTTCCAACTCCCAGAGTTCACCGATCGGATTCACGACCTTCGCTTCGGGCTCCTCCGACGCCGCTTGCGGAGTGCCCTGTCCCGTTGATCGGCCCGGTTTCCAGACGCCCGATGGATCGCGGTGGATCCGGGCTGCGCGTTCCCGTGCCGACAGCTCCCTGGGTGCAGAGGTTCGGATGGCGTACTCGGTATCATCGAGAAATTTCCGCCATATGTCCTCAGAGATGGGCGAAGCGTCACCTTCGCCATCCGAGGCTCTGTCGTCGTCCGGCTCCCTGATGGCCACTGCTCCCGTCTTCTTCTCGATTGAGGGCTTCTCCCGGAGGCGGCGCCAACGGGGTGGGAGTCTGCGGCCGGCCCCCTGCGTCCGAGCGAATGGTTCGACGGCCATGAAGGTGGCAGCGACAGCCAGGTGTTGCCGTATCGCGTCGTGACCGCTTCACCCCACTTGGACTTCACCCCTCCGACTGCTAGCCCCCAATGCAAGCTTTGCATGATGCAAAATATCCCGCCACCACTTCGGCTCGTTCCGAGCGAGGTCGCGCCGAGGCGTGCCAGTCGCCCGACAGGGGGACCACTGCCGACGTCCGGATGCGCGAGGCAGACGGCCCGTCGGGCCGAATGGCGCGGGCGAACAAGGTCAGCCTCGATGCCGAGGCAGAGTCGGGGGTCTGCGTCACCGCTCACTGATGCGGGCCGGGATGGCATGCGCAGATGACCCATGCGCACTTCTCGACGCCTTGATAACGATCTGCGGAAGGCCGCCGCAGATGTGCGTGCGGGTTACATATTCTCCGTCATACGAACAGAGCTGTGAAGATCAGCCTCGCAGGAGGGTGTGCCGCGCTGCTCGTCGTGGGGGGAATCGGTGCTTACAACGTTGTGCACGGCCTGACTTCCGGTTCGGCGGGAGATGGGCAACCGGGGGCCGGGCACAGCTTCGATCCGTCGAAGGTGTCGAGCACACCTCCCACGGACACCGGAGCGCTCAAGCACGCACGCGCGTTCCTGGACAACTGGTCCAAGCAGCACCTTCAGGGGGCAGCCGACGACACCGACATGCCGGAAACAGCCACGCAGGCACTGCAGGGCTATACGGACGGCCTGCACGTGAAGAAGCTGTCGTTCGACCACGTCCTCTCTGCGGGCCCGTCGGCAGTCACACAGGGCGCCATCAAGGTCACCTTCGATGTCACCGCCAAGGTCGAGGGCGGTACCTGGAACTACCCGAGCGCGGTAGCGGTACTCAAAAGCACGGACGGCTTGCTCGCGGTCCATTGGAACAACTCGGTTCTCTACCCGGGGCTGGGCGACGATCAGACGTTGACCGCAGGCCGGCTGCCTGCCGGCGCGAGTACGGCAAAGGTGGTGGCCAGCGACGGGAAGACGGACCTGTCCACCTTCTCGTCGCTGCGGGACATCACGGCGACAATCCGCAAGAACGCGAAACCTGCCGGCGGCAGTGCCGGCACAGGTGTGGCCATGGTCGACAGCGCCGGCGCCGGCGTCAAGACGCTGAAGGTATTCGCCAAGGGGCAGTCGCCGATCGTCAAGACGACCATCGACGCGGGTCTCCAGGCGGTGGCCGAAGAAGCGGTGCAGGACGCCCACCTTCAGGGAAAGCCCGCGGGAACCGTGGCGCTCGACTGGAGCAGCGGAGAAATCCGGGCGATCGCACATGCCGGCACGGACGGCAACATCGCGATCAACGGCATCAAGTCGCCGGGGTCCACCATGAAGATCATCACCTCGGCCGCCCTCTTCGACCAGGCGGGCCTCACGGCGAGCAGCCCCGCCCCCTGTACGGACTCGCTGATCGCCAACAGCCAGCAGTTCCACAACGATCCCGGAGTGCGGGCCAACCCCGGCTCCTCCCTCGCCCAGGCCTTCACGGTGTCGTGCAACCCCTCCTTCATCAAGGAGGGGTTCCACTACCTGGTACAGGACGGAGACGCCTCAGCCCTGCACAACGAGGCGGTGAACGTCTTCGGCATGGGCAGCTGGTCCATCGGCGGGGGCGTGGCGACCACCGACCCGAGCATCCCGCCAGATGTTCAGGGCGGCGACCAGGCTGCCCAGTTCATCGGACAGGGAAAGGTCACGGCGACACCGCTGTTCATGGCGTCCGTGGCGGCCACCGTCCGCAACGTCGGCTTCAAGCAGCCGGTCCTCCTGCCGGGGCAGCACCAGGATCCGGCCCCCCGGTCCATTTCCGCTCGCACGGCCGGGAATCTCCAGTCGATGATGCGCAGCGTGGCCACCAGCGGTACAGCGGCTCCACGGCTGGGCGGGCTGGCAGGCGTCGGCGCCAAGACCGGTACGGCCGAGGAAGGGGACCACACGAACGGCTGGCTGACCGCGTACAACTCGCACATCGCGGTCGCAGCCCTCGTCGAAGGCGGCAGCTCGGGGGTGGACTCCGCCGGATACGTGGTGCGACGACTGCTGACGAGCAGCTGAAGCCGAAAGCCGGGACAGCGACGTCATCCTGTGGTGCGCCAAGGACAACCTCGACTGCGACGTCTAACTGCCTTGAGCTTGAGCGGGTTTCGCAGAGACCGATCTTGTGTGATCCAGGCGGAGTTCGATGTCGTCTGGGAGCAGCAAGGCCGGGCTTCGAACTACTCGGTCACTGCATCCTCGGCTCGGCCGTTGCCTCAGCCCTCGGGCTGGGGCCCCGAGGCCCACGACCCGCAGCACGGACCCCAGATCTTGATGAAGGCGGGCCCGTCCGCTGCACAGAGTGGCGAGGTCCTGGAGGGCGGAGGTGGGGACCGTGGCGGGGTCAGGGGCGGCGAGGGTGGTGGCGCGTGCCGGAAAGTCCTTGGCCGCCTCTGGGTTGCGCGAGGAACTTTGCGCAGGTGCGTGTGGCGTGTCGCAGGCATGGGTGAACGACTCCGACTGGCGTCGGAACGACCTGGCGAGACCGGCACTTCGGGTTCGCGTCCAAGTCGAAGCGCTTCATCGATGCCCGGAGGGCAGGTGCGCTCCTTGAGTCTGAACAAGGGGCGACAGGAAAGATAAACTTGAATCTCGGCTGTTGGTTTCGTGGAAACTTTCCCTTGACGACGTTGTCAGGTGCATGCCAATGTCATTCAATGGCCGCTCCCATAAGGGCGTGGTCCCTGCGCCGCGCCTCAGCCCGCTCTTTCCAGCTCAGTTCCGCGAGGACTTCACCTGTGAGCACCGATGCCACCACGCTGCCCTTCCGCGGTCCCGGGCGTCCCTCGGCCGAACGCGTCGACGACCGGCTCTCCCTTTCTCTCTGAGCGCGGCCGGCCCTTCCCGCCACGGGCTCGGACGCCTCGGACCGGCGTCCTCAGATGGCAGCCGGGGACAGCCCCTCTCGGCTTCCTCAGCCGTCGGCGAAGGGCATCACCTCAGTCCGCCGCCGCGGTGCTCCGGCATTTCGCGGCGGATCCCCGCACCGTACGTCCGAAGGGAGAGCACGTTGAAAGACAGACAACGCAACACCAGGAACGGACAGCAGCGGCCGCCTCGTCACGGAAGCCGTTTCCGTCGCCTCGCGGGTCTGCTGCTCGGGCTGGCCGCCGTGGTCCAGCTCGCCTGGGGCCAGCCCGCGCTGGCCGCTCCCGGGCACACCGCAGCCGCCGCGGACGACTGCATGGCCGTCGTGGCCGCCATGCAGCCCAGCTGGAATCTGGGCAACACCCTGGACGCCATCCCGGACGAGACCTCCTGGGGCAACCCGCTGACCACGAAGGCGCTGTTCGACGCCGTGAAGGCGAAGGGCTACAAGAGCGTCCGCATCCCGGTCACCTGGAGCGGCCACCAGTCCTCAAGCGCCCCGTACACCATCGACGCGACCTTCATGCAGCGGGTCAAGCAGGTGGTGGACTGGGCTGTCGAAGACAACCTCTACGTGGTCCTCAACCTCCACCACGACTCCTGGCAGTGGATCGCCGACATGCCGACCGACCACGACGCTGTCCTGGCTCACTTCAACGCCACCTGGAGCCAGATCGCCGGCACGTTCCGGGACGAGCCCCGTCAGGTGCTGTTCGAGAGCGTCAACGAACCCCAGTTCAACAATGCGACCGACGACCAGAAGGTCCAGCTGCTCAACGAGCTGAACACCTCCTTCCACACGGTCGTGCGGACTACCGGCGGCGGCAACGCCACTCGCCTGCTGGTGCTGCCCCCGCCGGGGTCGAGCCCGAGCGAATCGCTGATGAACGACCTGGCCGCGTTGATGGCCTCGCTGAATGACGACAACCTGGTGGCGACCGTCCACTATTACGGCTACTGGCCGTTCAGCGCGAACATCGCCGGCACCACCACCTTCGACGCCACGACGCAGCAGGACATGGACACGGCCTTCACCCTGATGCACGACATCTTCGTGGCCAAGGGAATCCCCGTCTACCTCGGCGAGTACGGCCTGCTCAGCTACCCCGACTACACCAGGGCCTACAACAATGTCGAGCCCGGCGAGGCACTGAAGTACTTCGAGCACCTCGGCTACGTCGCCCGCACCGACGGCGTCACCACTGCCCTGTGGGACGCGGGGTCCTTCATCGACCGCAACAGCCTCCAATGGCGCTACCCCCGTCTGAACGACATGATCGCGTCCAGCTGGACCACGCGCTCCGGGACCGCCTCGTCCGACCAGGTCTTTGTGCCCGCCTCCGGCACCATCACCGACCGGTCGCTCACCCTGAATCCCAACGGCACCTCCTTCCAGGGGCTGTGGCAGAACGGCTCGGCACTCGCCGAAGGCAGCGACTACACGCTCTCCGGTGACCGGCTCACACTGACCGCGAACCTGCTCAACCGCCTGGCAGGGGACCGGTCCTACGGTGTCAGGGCGACCCTGGAGGCCAGATTCTCCGCAGGCTCCCCCTGGCAGGTCGACATCGTCTCCAGTGATGCCCCGCAGCTGTCCGGCGCGACCGGCACCAGCACCGACTCCCTGCGCATACCGACCCAGTTCCGGGGGGACGTGCTGGCCACGATGGAGGCCAAGTACGCCGACGGCAGCGCCGCGGGCTCCGCCAACTGGACGCCCTACCAGGAGTTCGGCGGGGCCTTCACCCCCGACTACTTGACGGGCGCCCTCACCCTCACCACCGGTTTCCTGTCCGCGATCAACGACGATGCGCCGGTGACCCTCACCTTCCACTTCTGGAGCGGTGCGACCGCCACGTACCACGTCACTCGCTCCGGCACGACGGTCACCGGCTCCGCCTCCTGATCCGATCCGATTCCGCTGTACGGCACCCCGGTGCGGAGCCGCTTCCCCGGCTCCGCACCGGGGTGCCGCGTCTGCCGGCACCTGCCGGGGCATCCCCTCGTCGTGCTGCGTAGCGCGCACTTTGGCATCGTGAGCAGGTTCGAGGGCTGCGGGGAGGAGACGCTGCGGGGACGACGGTCAGGCCCGCTTCGGGCTGCGAGGCGGCGGGGCCGTACTGTCGCGGATGGTCAGCGACGTGGCGATCTCCAGGCCGATCTGAGGGGGACGCTCACCCCGGCCAAGGGCCAGGGCCAGCTCCGTCGCGACCACTGCCATCTCCGTGAGCGGCTGGTGCACCGTCGTGAGCGGAGGGTCCACCCAGGACCCGATCGGCAGGTCGTCGAATCCCACCACGCTCACGTCGTCCGGGATGATGAGGCCGAGATCTCGTGCGGCCTGATAGACGCCGAGAGCCTGCAGATCGTTGCCCGTGAAGATTGCGGTAGGGCGGTCGGGCAGACGCAACAGACCGCGAGCGGCCTGCCGACCGGCCTCTCGGGTGAGCGCCGCGTGAACGACCAGGTCCGGTTCCGCGGGCAGAGCCGCGGCTTCCAAGGCGGAGAAGTAGCCCGCTTGCCGTGCACGGAAACAGGAAACGCCCGGCGGACCTCCGATCAGAGCGATGCGCCGATGACCGAGTTCGATCAGATGCCGGGTGCCGGACTGCCCGCCGCGCCAGTTGGTGGCGCCGACGAACGGCACGTCTTCAGGCAGCTCGTCCGTGGGATCGAAGACCACGAACGGGATGTTCCTGTCTTTGAGCTGCTCGCGCTCGTCATCGGACAGCTGTGCCACGGAAAGGACACAGTGAGGCCGCCGGTCGACGATCTGGTCGACGGTGCGGGCCGGCTCTCCGTGCAAGCCGAACTCGGAGACCATGACACCGACCTGATTCTTACTGGCGGCCCGCTCGACACCACGGATGATCTCCACCGCCCACATGCTTTCGAGTTCGCGGAAGACCAGCTCCATGATGTTGTTGCGGCGGCCGGGCGGCTTCTTGTAGCCGTACCTGTTGATCAGCTCTTCGATCCGGGCCCGGGTGCCGTCGGACACGCCGGACCGGCCGTTGAGTACCTTGGAAACCGTCGGAATCGACACCCCGGCGGACTCGGCGATATAGGCGATCGTGACCGGCCCTTTCGGGTCTTCGGGACTCTGCTCGCCCTCAGGGAACACTCCCGCCTCGCTGTCCGCCACGGTAGCCTTTCCCCCATCACGCAGGCCCTTCACCAGAGGCACGAAGGGGTGCACGCACGTATTGTCATTTGCCGCCCGTCATTGTGGCACCCCGTTTCCCGGCGATGGCCACACCGTTCTCAGGGGCCGGGCGGGGCACACCGTCAGAGAGCACTCAGCACGGTCCTGTACCGCTCGGAAAATCGTCGCTGCTGGTCAAACCGCGTACTTGGACCGCGCTGATCACGCCACCGGGCAATTGGGTGCTGAGCGGGCAGTTCACAAGCTTTCGTGTGGTTCCGGTATTTCCTGGAGTCTCGGCGAACTCGGATTCAGGAGGCGGCGCACTACTTTTCCTGGGCGCCGTGAGCCGTGGTCGGCCGGTAGTCGAACCAGTCGAAGGCGACGCTGTCCTTGGTGGCGTACATGCCGATCACCCGGCCGGTGAAGCCAGTGGAGAGCTGGGTCGACAGGTAGCGGCCATCGAGTTCGGCCAGGAGAACTGGTTTGGGACCGGCGAGCGAGAAGGCGAGGGTGTCCGGTCCGCCGGCTTCGGTGCCGAGCGGTTCGCCCGTCGCCTGGCCGGCGGAGGTGACGGAGGGAGGAAGCACGTCGGTCGTGCGAGTCTCGACGGCCAGGGTGAGCGGTCCGGGCGGCACCGGGTGCCGGGCGAGGGACTGCCGCAGCGGTCCGATCCGGGCGATCACGTGCACTTCCCCGCTGCTCACTTCGATGTCGTAGTGGTGCGACTCGTCCATGCGTACCGAGAGCCCGCCGCGGCCCGTGCCGGGATCGAGACGGGCCTCGACGCGGCAGTCCGGGTGCTGCTGGCGGCGGCCGACGAAGGTGTGGCCGGGGCGGTCGAGGGTCGGGCCCGTCGCGGTGAGCGTAAGCCATCCAGGGCGGTCGCTCAGGGACCAGGAGCCGTCCGGGCGGCGGCGCGGGGAGATCCAGCCGGGCGTGAGCGCGGGGGCGTCGAAGTCGTCGCGCGCCGGTTCGGGCTGCAGCGGGTGCCAGGCCGGCGGAGCCTCGTGCTGCGGCTGGACGGGACCCATGACGGGCCAGCCGTTCTCCCAGTACACCGGGGCCAGGAACATCTCCCGGCCCAGGACGCGGAAGCGGGGGAAGAAGCCACGGGGTCGGGTGGCCAGGAAGATCAGCCACCAGCTGCCGTCGACGGCTTGGACGAGGTCGGCGTGGCCGGTGCTCTGGATCGGCAGGTCGGTGCTGCGGTGGGTCAGAAAGGGGTTGGCCGGGGCCGGCTCGAAAGGGCCGCGCGGTGAGCGTCCACGGGCAATGGAAACTCCGTGGCCGTCGCCCGTGCCGCCCTCAGAGACCAGGAGGTACCACCAGTCTCCGATGCGGTACAGGTGTGGTGCCTCGGGGTACTGCCCGCCCGACCCGGACCACATCGGCCAGGGGCCTTCCAGCACTGTGCCGGCCGCCGGGTCGATGCGGGCCATGCGGACCCCGGAGAACGTGCACCAGCACGAGCCGTCGTCGTCCCAGGCAAGATCAGGGTCGACCCCCGGCAGATCGACGTGGACAGGATCCGACCACGGCCCCTCCGGCCGCTCGCTGGTGACGATCAGGTGCCCGTCGGGGCGTCCGTTGGCCCTGACGTTCGAGGTGATGACGTAGAACAGGCCATCGTGGTGCCGGATCGTCGGTGCGTAGATCCCGCGGGAAGCCGGTGTGCCATCGGGCAGGTCCAGCTGCCCGGGCCGGTCCAGGACGTTACCGATCTGCCTCCAGTGGACCAGGTCCCGGCTGTGGAAGAGGGGCACTCCCGGGAAGTACTCAAAGCTGGAGCACACGGCGTAGTAGTCCTCGTCGACCCGGCACACACTCGGGTCGGGGTGGAAGCCGCTGATGACTGGATTGTTGTACGTCTGCATGCGAAACAGCCTCTTCGGGAAGTCGGGAACGGGTGGGGACAAGGTGATGTGACGTCCGGCAGGAGTCCGGTGCACCACCTGAGTGTTCGGGTTCTGCCGGCAACGAGGAGTTGCGCCCGGGACCTTCAGGACACCAGATGCCTTCGGTGACCCAGGTGAGCGGTCCGGGCGGAACCGGGTGCCGGGCGAGGACGAGTCATCAGGTGACGGTCCGGTTGCGCAGGACGGTCCTGGCCAGGCCCTCGCTGTAGGAGGAGTGTGCCGCCGGGAGCGACGGGGAGCGGGTTACACAGTGTCTGGATCGCCCCGTCCGTGGCGGGGCCGCGTTCGGCTTCGGCGACGGCGATGAGTTCGTTGGGGTTGTCCCGTTCGATCTCAGCTGCCTGCGCTTCGACCGTCCCGGCTTGTCGCGTGTGACCGTGTGTCGGCATGGTGCGTCTGCCTGGGGTTTTACGCCCTGGCACCGGTGCGCCTCGGACGAGGGATGCAGCCGGAGTGCGACTCGACCGGCCGGTCAAGGCGTACGCACGGTAGCTCAAACGGATTTCCTGGGGCTGCTCCTCGGCGGATCTCGCGAGGTGCAGCCCACCCTTGAGGAGCGCGGAACGGGACGGGGCGCCGGGGAGCCGACACTTTCGTGCCCATGCCGGCGGCGGAGGTCTCGGCCGGAGTCAGACCTTGATGACTGTGACGTGTCTGCCGCATAGGACTGCAAGGTCCTCAGGGTCGGAGGTGAGGATGGTGACCGATCCGGGGGCGGCCAGCGCTGTGGCGCTGAGCATGGCGTCGATGGCGTACTTGTGGCCGTGCAGTCCGGCGTCGGCGAGGAGTGCGGTGGCGTGGCGGGCGATGGGCTCGGTGACCGGTTCGATGACGAGGCGGGAGAGTGTCCACTCCAGGGCTGGGCGGTTGATCCGAGGGTGGACCACTTCCACGAGCGTGGCCGCCGAGGTGGTCACTCGCAGGTCGTCGGCGCGGGCCAGGGCGAGCCAGCCGGTTACGGTGCGGTCGCGGAGAACGGCCTTGGCCAGGCCTTCGCTGTCGAGGACGAGGGTGCCGCCGGGGGCGGCGGGGGAGCGGTTCACGCGGCATTCGCTCCGCGCTGTGTCTGCTCGCGTTGTGCCTGTGTGAGTTGGTCGCGCAGGGACTGGATCTCTTCGTCCGTGATGGGGCCGTGTTCGGCTTCTGCGACGGCGATGAGTTCGTTGAGGTTGTCCCGTTCGATCTGGCGGGCGACGGCCGCGGCCACGTAGGCGGACAGGCCGGAGGGGCCACTGCGGGCCTTGGCGGCTTCGGCGATGTCGCGTGGCATGGTGATCGAGTATTTACCGGTAGGCTCGCTCATGCTATCTATCCTACCTGTAATCCTCTCTTCGGGCATTGTCCGCATGCGTCGCGGCGCCGCTCCATGATCGAGGTGCCGGTGAGATCCTGGAGCGGGCCCAAATACCTCGACAACCATCACCATGCTAAAAGCTCGTGGATTCGCCCCATCCGGTGTCTGGACGGCTCTCGGCAGGAGCACAATCAGGCCCGCGCCCCGCAGATGTCCAGAGCGCGCCGCCGATGAGGCCGCGCTCAGCGCGACGCAGAGATGCGTTGGCTCGTTGCTGCAGTGCCGTCGACGGTGCGGGAGGCATCGTCGACGACATGACCACAAGGAGCCCGTGTGAATTCGACCGATGCGGCACTGGGTGCACTCTCGCGCTGGCCAAAGTCGGCGTCCTGGCTCACGCGCCTCCCGGTGTACAGGGCTGCGGCAGTGGCGCTGCGGCCAGCCCGGTTGGCGCCGCGTCCAGCCCGGTAGGGAGAGGGGCGCAGGATCAGCTGCCTCGCCTCGACTGTCCCAGCTCCTCCGGCGTGCGTGGGCGTTTGGTGCGCCTGCCTGGGCTTCTATGCCCTGGCGCTGTGCGCCTTTGCGTACCGGATCAGAGGACAAGAGCACGCTCGAAGCAGCAGCGACACGAGGAGCGTGTGTGGACCGTTTCAGGCATCAGCATCCAGACGCCGGGAACCCCGGCAGCGCCTCGGGCCGGTGCCGGGCGTCGGCGCGGCGCTTCACGCACAGTGAGAGCGCGGGGCTTGCGGGGCAGTTGGCGGAGCAGTTCGGATCGGAGTTGGTACGGGCACTGCGGGCCGGGTTGGCGTCCGGGCCCGAGGCGGCCTTCGGGACCCGGATGCCTTCCGAGATCAGCTGGTACGCCTTCGCTGTGGACTATGCGCAGGCGCACTGGATCGGCCGCTCCGCCCATACCCGACGGGAAACGAGCGAAGCCCTGGCCGCGATCACCCGGGCGATGCTCTATCCGGTGCCGCGGCGTCCGAATGAGACTCTGCTGCACCGCTCTTTGCAGAGCTGGGCGTTCACCGAACGCGGGCCGCAGGCAGAAGAAGTCCCGGCCACGGCCCGGCGGGTACTTGACTGGGTGGCACGCGCATCGCGTCCACTGGCCGACCTCCAGGACCCCACAGTGGCCCGCGCCGTGATGGATGCGCTGCGCCGCAAGCGGGACGGCACCGCCGCCGCGGTGGAGACCTGGCGGCGCAAGCGCAAGGTCCTCTCCAGCGCGCTGCACTACGCCATCGAGCGCGGCGAACTGTCCAGCCACCCGCTCAAGCGGATCCGCTGGAGCACCCCCCGGCAGGTCAAAGCGGTGGATCCACGCGTGGTCGCCAACCCGCTGCAGGCCCGCATCCTCCTGAACGCGGTCTCCTACGTCGGCGACTACCACCGTGCCAGAGGCCGCCGGCTCGTGGGCTTCTTCGCCGGCATGTACTACGCCGGGCTGCGCCCGGAGGAGGCGGCAGCCGTCGCGGTGACCGACTGCACGCTGCCCGCCACCGGCTGGGGACGCCTGATCGTCAACCGCGCACTGCCGCAGGTGGGCACCAGGTGGACCGATACCGGGCGCAGGCATGATGATCGAGGGCTGAAGAACCGCCCGCCCGGCGAGACCCGGCCGGTGCCCCTGCCACCCCACCTCGTGGCCATCTGGCGCGCAAGCATCGACACGTTCGGCGTCGCCGACGACGGCCGCATGTTCTTCAACGAACGCGGCGGCATCGTCGGCTCCAGCACCTACTGCCGCGCCTGGCGAGAAGCCCGAACTCTTGCCCTGCCGCCCCTGCTGGCCGCCACCCCACTCGCCGCCAAGCCATACGACCTGCGCCACTCGGCACTGTCCACCTGGCTGTGCTCCGGCGCAGACCCCGCCGAAGTCGCCCAGCGCGCCGGCAACAGCGTCGAGGTCCTCCTCACCCGCTACGCCAAGTGCCTCTACGACCGGCAGTCCATCACCAACAACCGAATCGAGCACCTATTGACCGCATACGACCCGCCCGTCGATGACGAGGAATAGTCATGCACTCCGTCAGGAGAACGACCCCCGAATCCGTGCGCATTTCGTGACCGGGCACCACATCGTCCCAGGCCAGACGAGCTGGGTGCGGCAAAGCCGTCCTCGGCGATAGGGAAAGGCTGCCGATCGGCGGCAGCATCCCTGTAGGCCTCTGAACCAGCGACGACAGTAACCAATCTGTCTGTTACACGCCCAGGATCGCGAAAGTGCAACGGCCCAAGCATCGTTTGCCTTTTGGCGTGTACACAAAAAGCCCTGACCGGCATTCTTGCTGGTCTTGTGTCCTGAACATGAAAGGGAGTTGGTTGTAGGCAACTTCTGGAAGTGATGCTGTGTGGGAGATGAAGGTTTTGTGGCCCTTCAGAGCCGCCCTGTGGGGGGAGGCTCTAAACCGCCTCATGCTGCGTTAGCTAATGACTGTCGTGGTGAGCGATGAGGGAAAAGGCGTCGTAAGAGGCGTCAGGTGGGGATCGGGAAGACGAACGCAAGTGAATCGCTGCTGACGTGTCGAAAGAGAAAAATAGACGGCATCGAAACCGGGGTGTGACCAGAACTCCGGGATGAGCCTGGCGGGTGCCCGCTTATTGGCCAGGTGGTGTCCGGCATGTAGGCGACGTGAGTCCGGTCTGCGGCTTCCGCATGGAACAGGAGAAGGCAGGACCCGATACTGCCCGCCGCGCGGCGGGTGAGAGGGAGTGCCCCAAGCAGCAGGCACTGCAAGGGGTCGAGTACCGACACGGGGCCTGCTGGCGGACCGGCTCGTAGTAGTGATGAAGCCCCTGTAACGGGGGTGGAGCGAAGGGGCCGGGTCGTTCGTGACTGAGTTGATCGCATCAACCGGACAATGTCCGGGAGGAGTTCGATGGGCCAGTTGAAATCATCGACCAAGCCGTTTGAGATTTCGAAGTGGGAAGTCAAGGAGGCCTGGGAGGAAGTCAGGGCTAACAAGGGTGTACCAGGTGTGGACGGGCAGAGCATCGCCGAATTCGAGAAGGACCTGAAGAACAATCTGTATAAGGTCTGGAATCGCATGTCGTCGGGCTCGTACTTTCCGCCTCCGGTGCGTGCGGTGGCCATTCCAAAGCCACACGGAGGCGGCGAAAGAATGCTTGGCATTCCTGCCGTTGCTGATCGCGTGGCACAGACCGTGGTGGCCCGCCATCTGATGCGCAGGGTGGAGCCCATTTTCCACCCGGACAGCTTCGGATACCGGCCAGGGCGGTCCGCTTTGGGCGCGGTGGGAAAATGCAGGGAACGCTGCTGGAAAAGGGACTGGGTGGTGGAGTTCGACATCGCCAAGTTCTTCGACAGTGTGCCTTGGGACCTGCTGGTCAAGGCGGTGGAAGCGCACACCGACGCCGTCTGGGTGAAGTTGTACGTGCGGCGGTGGCTCGCTGCCCCGCTCGTCATGCCCGACGGCTCCCTGCTGGAGCGGGAGCGCGGAACCCCACAAGGGGCCCCGGTATCTCCCGTTATGGCGAACCTGTTCCTGCACTACGCGTTCGACACCTGGATGGACCGGGAGTTCTCATCCGTCTGGTTCGAACGGTATGCGGACGACGCGGTGCTGCACTGCGTCACCGAGCGCCAGGCCCGCCAGGTGCTGGCCGCGCTCACGGACAGGATGGTCAAAGTCGGGTTGCAGCTGCACCCGGACAAGACCCGGATCATCTACTGCAAGGACGGCCACCGACGGGGCGCTTACGAGCACACGTCGTTCACCTTCCTCGGGTATACGTTCCGCGCCAGGAAGAACCGGAGTCGGCACGGGAACCTGTTCCTGGCGTTCGACCCGGCGGTCAGCAAGGACGCCCTGAAAAAGATGGGGCGGGAGCTGCGGTCCTGGCACCTGCACACCCGCTCTGAACTGTCCTTCCACGAGCTCGCCCGCAGGATCAACCCTGTCGTAGCGGGCTGGCTCAACTACTACAGCCGCTTCAGGCCGTGGGAGCTGATCCCCTTCGTGATGCGCATCAACGCCTACCTGGTGCGCTGGATCCGCCAGAAGTACAAACGGCTCGCGGCCCAGCGGAAGGCCATCGCGAAGATGCAGGAGATCGCCCAGCGATACCCCCGCATGTTCGCGCACTGGCGCCTGACCACGGGTGCCGTATCGGCCTGATGACCAGAACGACAAGAGCCGTGTAAAGGGCGACTTTTACGCACGGTTCTGTGAGAGCCGAGGGGCGAGATCCCCCTCGGCTACTCGGCAGGGTCTTTATCCGGAGTGCCCCCGGCAGGATTCGAACCTGCGCACACGGCTCCGGAGGCCGTTGCTCTATCCCCTGAGCTACGGGGGCGTGTCTGGCGCGGAATGTGCGCTGACGGGTAGAACCCTACCAGCTCTCTGCGGGTGTTCATGAACGGGTTTTGCGGGGCTGGGGGTGGGGCCGGGTGCGGGCGTGTGGGGCTTGGGGGGTGCCTTGGACCTGCGGGTCTGTGGGGTGGGCGGTGGGGGTGTGCTGGAGGGTTGTCGGGTGGGGGCGTCGGCCGGGGTGGTCGGGGCGGCGGCGGGTGCGGCGGGTGTCTGGTGGGTCGGTGTGTGCTGGTCTTCGGTCGGTTCTGGTCTGTGTCCGGCATCCCCCGGACGGGGCGGAAGTGGGGAAAACCCGGACGCGGTGGAGTCGGTCGACCTAGGCTCGACTTGTGCCAGGGGCGTCCGGGCGGGTGCTTGTTGTCGATGACAACAAGGTCATCCGGCAACTGATCAGGGTCAACCTCGAACTGGAGGGCTTCGAGGTCGTGACCGCGGCTGATGGTGCCGAGTGCCTTGAGGTGGTGCATCAGGTGCGGCCCGATGTGATCACTCTCGATGTGGTCATGCCACGGCTCGACGGACTGCGGACCGCCGCGATGCTCCGGGCCGATCCCCGTACCAGACCGCTGCCCCTGTTGATCATCAGTGCCTGTACGCCGTACGAGGTGGAAACCGGCTCCGAAGTCACCGTGGACGCCTTCTTGGCCAAGCCCTTCGAGCCTGCCGAACTCGTACGGACCGTTCGGGGGTTGCTGGAGTGTGGGCCCGTGGAATCGGCCGGCGCCCGCCCCCGCCGCGGAGAATCTGGCGACCCCCGCGAAGACGGCGAAGGTGAACAGCACCCGGGAGGAACAGCACAGGCCGGGCGCGGAGGGAGCGGCGCCGAAGAGGCCGAGCGCGCCGCCTGGGGCGGGGGAGCCTGAGCCAGGGGGTGGGCTGAAACCGGTCACCTCGTTGGTCCGCTGGTGACGGCGTCGAGCTCTGGAGCCCGGCGTCGACCTGGCTCCTGCGACCGTGACGTGCGGCCCCGCCCTCGTGTATCTGTGTATCTGTGTATCCGGGCTTCGTCAGCCCGGAGGCTTCGCTCGCGTCCGGCCCCAAGGACCAGCAGCCCCGCATCCCGGAGCCCCGTCACCAAAAACTCGTTCGCCTGACCACCCCTGCCCTCCCATACGCTGGTCCCGTGACCCCCGTGGAACTCTCCCGAACCGTGCTGCGCGCCGTGCGTCGTGCCGTGGACGAGGGAGAGCTTGCCGTGGCGGTGCCTGAGCGGGCCGTGGTGGAGCGGCCCCGACCGGGCGGCTGCGGGGACTACGCGACGGGAATCGCCCTCCAGTTGGCACGACCCGCCGGACAGTCCCCGCGGCAGGTGGCCGAAATGCTACGGCGGCGGCTGCTGGCCAGCCCGGGCGTGGCCAGGGTCGACATCACGGGGCCCGGGTTCCTCAACATCACCTTCGACAGCGAGGCGCGGGACGCCGTGCTGGTGCGCGACATCCTGCGGAGTGGTTCGGCTTACGGCAGGGAGCACGGCACCGTCCCGGCCTGTCTTCGCGTCGCACCCGGTGTCCGTGCCGCCGTCGTCGCCGACGCCGTCGCGCGGATCCTGCGGTCCCAGGGAGTCGTGGCGTGCCTGCGCTACGAGGACGGCGCCGGGCCCGATCCGGCTTGGACCGCACTCGGCGTCGCCGCCTGGCCGGAGCCGAGCGCGGGCAGGACCGACGAGCAGGACCCCGACACCCTCATCCGGCCCGTGCCCGCCCCCGCCGACCCCTTGCCGCTCGGCCGCACCGCCGCCCGCTGGGCCCTGCTGCACCCCGCCGTCCACGACCGGCCCCGGATCAGCGACGATCACCTCGCGCAGCGGGAGAGCAACCCTCTCTTCCGGGTCCGTTACGCGCACGCCCGCACCCGGGCCCTCATCCGTAACGCGGCCGACCTCGGCTTCACACCGGCCCCTGGCGATCTCGGCCTGCCGGCCGGTGCGGCACGCACGACCTCCGTTTCGACCGGGACGACGACCGACCTGGCAGCCGGTGACCACCGCCCCACAGCCACGGCCACCGCCGCCGCGTCCCTGCTCACCGCCCTCGCCGAGTACCCCCTTGCGCTCGCCACAGCTGCCCGGCGTCGTGCGGCTGATCGGGTGGTGCGGCATCTCATCCGTACTGCTGATGATTTCCTGGGATTCCAGGAAGCGGTCCGGATCCTCCCGGTGGGCGACGAGAAACCCTCGGCCGCCCACCGTGCCCGCCTGGCCCTCGCCGAAGCCACCGGAACGGTGCTCGCCGGCGGCCTGACCCTGCTCGGCCTCGACGCACCCGACACCATGTGAACGAAAACCGGGCGCACGAAGCCAGGTGAATGAAGCCAGGTGAACGAAAGAAACCGGTGAACGAAGGAAATCCGGTGAACAAAACCGGACAACGGTCACCCGAACTCCATCCCGGAGTCCCTGGAGCCCCTGGAGCCCCTGGAGCACCCGGAGCACCCAAAACCCCAGCCCACACCTCCGTACGATCGAGAAAGCGCACTGCGACATGAGCCGTTCTGCACACCCTGCCGGGCCCCGGCACGGAGACGTTCTGCCCGAGGGGCGCTCCGTGGCGAGTGCACTCCCGCCCGCCGATCTCAACGCGCTGGACCCGAAGATCTGGTCCGGCACCGTCCGCCGCAACGAGGAGGGCGTGCTCACCGTCGGCGGTCTCGACGTCACGCGGCTCGCCGAGGAGTTCGGCACGCCCGCGTACTTCCTCGACGAGAGTGACTTCCGGGCGCGGGTGCGTGACTGGAAGAGCGCCTTCGGGCCCGGCGCCGACGTGTTCTACGCAGGCAAGGCCTTCCTGTCCCGCGCCGTGGTGCGCTGGCTGCACGAGGAAGGCCTCAACCTCGACGTCTGCTCCGGCGGAGAGCTGGCCACCGCGCTGGCCGCTGGAATGCCGCCCGAGCGCATCGCGCTGCACGGCAACAACAAGTCCCAGGACGAGATCGAGCGCGCTGTCGGCGGCGGTGTCGGAAGGATCGTGCTCGACTCGTTCCAGGAGATCGTGCGGGTCGCGCACACCGCCCAGCGGCTGGGCCGGCGGCAGGCCGTGCTGATCAGGGTGACGGTGGGTGTCGAGGCGCACACCCACGAGTTCATCGCGACCGCGCACGAGGACCAGAAGTTCGGGATTCCGCTCGCCGGCGGGCAGGCCGCGGAAGCGGTGCGGCGCGCCCTCGCGCTCGACGGGCTCGACGTCGTCGGCATCCACTCGCACATCGGCTCGCAGATCTTCGACACGGCCGGCTTCGAGGTGGCCGCCCGGCGGGTCGTCGGGCTGCTCGCGCAGATCCGCGACGAGCACGGCGTCGAACTGCCCGAGATCGACCTGGGCGGCGGCCTCGGCATCGCCTACACCTCGGACGACGACCCCCGAACGCCCCAGGAGATCGCCAAGTCGCTGGGCGAGATCGTCAACCGGGAGTGCGAGTCGGCGGGGCTGCGCACGCCCCGCATCTCCGTCGAGCCTGGGCGCGCGATCGTCGGTCCGACCACGTTCACGCTCTACGAGGTCGGTACCGTCAAGCCGCTGGACGGGCTGCGCACCTACGTCTCCGTGGACGGCGGTATGTCCGACAACATCCGCACCGCGCTCTACGACGCCGAATACAGCGTCGCGCTGGTGTCGCGCAGCTCCGATGCCGAGCCGGCGCTGGTCCGCGTCGTCGGCAAGCACTGCGAGAGCGGTGACATCGTCGTACGGGATGCCTTCCTCCCGGCCGACCTGGCACCGGGCGACCTGATCGCGGTGCCGGCCACGGGCGCGTACTGCCGGTCCATGGCGAGTAACTACAACCACGCGGCCCGTCCGCCGGTGGTGGCCGTCAAGGACGGTGCGGCCCGTGTCATCGTGCGGCGCGAGACGGAGGAGGATCTGCTCCGCCTCGACGTCGGATGACGCCAGGCTTGCGGTGGTAGGAAGCGATCGGAAGAGAATCGGTATCTCAGGATCCGGACGAGGGTCAGAAACCCTCGTCCGGTGCGTGAGACTGGAGTGGCCTCAAGGGGCACCTCTGGAGTACCTCCCACGCCTTTCAGGCAGTGGGGACGGATGAGAGACGAGGTCGGATGATGCGTACGCGTCCGCTGAAGGTGGCGCTGCTGGGCTGTGGGAACGTCGGCTCAGAGGTGGCCCGCATCATGACGACGCACGCCGCCGATCTCGCGGCCCGCATCGGTGCCCCGCTGGAGCTCGCGGGCATCGCGGTGCGCAGGCCCTCCCGGGTCAGGGCGGGCATCGACCCCGCGCTGATCACCACGGACGCCACCGCCCTCGTCAAACGCGGCGACATCGACGTCGTCGTCGAGGTCATCGGCGGCATCGAGCCCGCCCGCACCCTCATCACCACCGCCTTCGAGCACGGCGCGTCGGTCGTCTCCGCCAACAAGGCCCTGATCGCCACGGACGGTCCCGCGCTGCACGCCGCCGCCCAGCAGCAGGGTCGCGACCTGTACTACGAGGCGGCCGTCGCGGGCGCGATCCCGCTGATCAGGCCGCTGCGCGAATCCCTCGCCGGCGATCAGGTGAACCGCGTCCTCGGCATCGTCAACGGCACCACCAACTTCATCCTCGACAAGATGGACTCGACCGGCGCCGGCTACCAAGAGGCCCTGGACGAGGCCACCGCGCTCGGTTACGCGGAGGCCGACCCGACCGCCGACGTCGAGGGCTTCGACGCCGCCGCGAAGACCGCGATACTGGCCGGCATCGCCTTCCATACCCGGGTGCGGCTCGACGACGTCTACCGCGAGGGAATGGCCGAGGTCACCGCGGCGGACTTCGCCTCCGCCCAGGAGATGGGCTGCACCATCAAACTGCTCGCCATCTGCGAGCGTGGCGCGGACGGCACCGCCGTCACCGCGCGCGTGCATCCCGCGATGATCCCGCGCAGCCATCCGCTCGCCTCCGTGCGGGAGGCGTACAACGCGGTCTTCGTCGAGTCCGAGGCGGCCGGCCAGCTGATGTTCTACGGACCCGGCGCCGGCGGTTCGCCGACCGCCTCCGCGGTCCTCGGCGACCTCGTCGCGGTCTGCCGCAACCGCCTCGGCGAGGCCACCGGGCCCGGCGAGTCCGCGTACAGCATGCTGCCCGTCTCGCCCATGGGCGAGGTGGTCACGCGCTATCACATCAGCCTCGACGTGGCCGATAAACCGGGCGTGCTCGCCCAGGTCGCGACGGTCTTCGCCGAGCATGGCGTATCCATCGAAACGGTGCGCCAGCAGAGCCGGCCCGACGGCGGCGAAGGAGCCTCCAAGGCCTCGCTCGTCGTCGTCACCCACCGCGCGTCGGACGCCGCCCTCACCGGGACGGTCGACGCGCTGCGCACCCTCGACACCGTGCGTGGTGTCGCCAGCATGATGCGGGTTGAAGGAGAGTAACCAGCAATGACCCATCAGTGGCGCGGAATCATCGAGGAGTACCGGGACCGGCTGCCGGTGACCGGCACCACGCAGGTCGTGACCCTGCGCGAGGGCGGCACCCCGCTGGTGCCCGCGCAGGTGGTCTCCGAGCGCACGGGCTGCGAGGTGCACCTCAAGGTGGAGGGCGCCAACCCGACCGGCTCCTTCAAGGACCGTGGCATGACCATGGCCATCACCAAGGCCAAGGAGTCCGGGGCGCAGGCCGTCATCTGCGCCTCCACCGGCAACACGTCCGCGTCGGCCGCCGCGTACGCGGTGCGCGCCGGCATGGTGTGCGCCGTCCTCGTGCCGCAGGGCAAGATCGCACTCGGCAAGATGGGCCAGGCGCTGGTGCACGGCGCCCGGATCCTCCAGGTCGACGGCAACTTCGACGACTGCCTGACGCTGGCCCGCTCGCTCTCCGAGAACTACCCGGTGGCGCTGGTCAATTCGGTCAACCCGGTCCGGATCGAGGGCCAGAAGACCGCCGCGTTCGAAATCGTGGACGCGCTCGGCGACGCCCCCGACATTCATGTCCTGCCGGTCGGCAACGCGGGCAACATCACCGCGTACTGGAAGGGCTACCGCGAGTACGCCCACCCGTCTCCCGCCGCCACCCTCAACGGAGACGCTGCGCGCCGCACCCTCCCTCAGATCGCCACCCGTACGCCTCGCATGTGGGGCTTCCAGGCCTCCGGCTCCGCGCCCATCGTGCGCGGTGAGATCGTCAAGGACCCGACGACGATCGCCACCGCGATCCGCATCGGCAACCCCGCGTCCTGGCAGTTCGCGCTCGCCGCGAGGGACGAGTCGGGCGGCCTCATCGACGAAGTGACGGACCGTGAGATCCTGCGCGCCTACAAGCTGTTGGCCGCCCAGGAGGGTGTCTTCGTCGAGCCCGCGTCCGCCGCGTCCGTGGCGGGACTGCTGAAGGCCGCCGAGCAGGGCCTGGTCGACCCCGGCCAGCGCATCGTCTGCACGGTCACCGGAAACGGCCTCAAGGACCCCGACTGGGCCATCGCGGGGGCGCCGCAGCCGGTCACGGTGCCCGTGGACGCCGCTGCCGCCGCCGAGCGCCTCGGGCTCGCCTAGGATCTTGCGCCGGGCTCGCGCCCAGTGTCCTGCGCCGGGCTCGCCCTGGGCTCGCCCTGGTTCTTTCGTCCGGATCACGCTGGTCAGGGCGCATGCCAGGCCCCGCGAGCCCAGGATGGTCCAACGAGCGGCCCTGGCTCCGTCGTCGGTGGTCCTGCGCCCGGTCAGTGGGGCGGGGACCCGGCGGGCCGGGGCCATTTGGTGGGCCCGGGGCGCCCGGCGGCGCGACACTGCGGGGGCAGCCGTGTCACCATGTGCGGGTACCTCCCAGGTCGTCAAGGCGCCGCGGGAGGCCGGAACTCGCACTCCAGGGGCGCGAGCCGCACAGACGAACGTGACAGGCCAGGGGGTGCACAGAAGAGCACACGACACGCATCGTGCGCCTCCTGTGCGCCCTGTGTCGCCGCAGAACCTTCCTTCGATAAGCTGTACTGAATCCCCCGTTGCATATGCTGCGGTGCTGGTCGTGCACGGGGCTGCTCGTCGCGCTTACCGTGCTCACTCAAGGATTCCCCCAGGCGCCGCCTGCTGTTCCCGGACACCGTCGTCCCCAACCCCACTCCCCAGAGCTGTCATTTCCTCCAGTCGGTGGCCCACAGGCGCCATGGATCCCCGCGGATTCCGCAGTCCGGCGAACCCGTAAGATCATGGGTTCCGGCAGGTCAGGCAGGCACCACAGGGAGTACAGGCAGTCGACGGAGCCCGTGGGCACCGCGGCCGAACCCGCCGTTTCGACAGTACAGAGATCCACGTTCACGCCAGGCATCACCCGCAGTTCAAGGAGAGTCATCGAGCGATGGCCGGTCCTGCTTTCCGCGCCGCTGCCGTCCGGGTGCGCACCCCCGCCACCAGCGGCAACCTCGGCCCCGGCTTCGACGCCTTCGGTCTCGCACTGGGCCTTTACGACGACGTCGTCGTCCGAGTGGCCGACGCCGGCCTGCATATCGACATCGCGGGCGAGGGCAGCGACACGCTCCCCCGTGACGAGACGCATCTGCTCGTACGCTCCCTGCGCACCGCATTCGACCTGCTCGGCGGGCAGCCGCGCGGCCTCGAAGTCGTCTGCGCCAACCGCATCCCGCACGGTCGCGGCCTCGGTTCCTCGTCGGCCGCCATCTGCGCCGGCATCACCGCCGCCCGCGCTGTGACGATAGGCGGCGACGCCAAGCTCGACGACGCCGCGCTGCTGGAACTCGCCACCGAGATCGAGGGCCACCCCGACAACGTGGCGGCTTGCCTGCTCGGCGGATTCACGCTCTCCTGGTTGGAGGGCGGAGTAGCACGCGCGATCAGAATGGATGCTGCGGATTCCATCGTTCCGGTGGTTTTCGTACCGGGTAAACCCGTACTGACGAAGACTGCACGCGGCCTGCTGCCGCGCACGGTTCCGCATGTGGACGCCGCCGTCAACACGGGCCGGGCCGCCCTCCTCGTCGAGGCTCTGACCAGGCGTCCCGACCTGTTGCTGCCCGCCACGGAGGACCGTCTGCACCAGGAGTACCGCGCGCCCGCCATGCCGGAGAGCGCGGCCCTCGTGGAGCGGCTGCGCGCGGACGGCGTGCCCGCCGTCATCTCCGGTGCGGGGCCCACGGTCCTCGCACTGGCCCAGAGCGACGACGCCGACAAGGCCGCACGTCTCGCGGGTGACGAATGGGCGGCCAACCGCCTGCCGCTGGACTCGGCGGGTGCCTGCGTCCTGCCGCTCACGCCGCCCAGGGCCGAATAACGCCGGGTTGTCCACGTGTCCGCATACGGTTGCCGGATTTCGAGAGGGGGAATGTTTGTTGGATCCGGTAGTGTTAATCTCAAGTCAGCACCCGACCTCACCATGGCGAGGTGCTTCGTGTCCCCCGTCCGGGACAGACATCCTTCCGGGAGCCTCCCCAATCATTCCGTGCGCCGCACGCAGCGGTCTGCCGAGTGGGGGTACCGCCCAGTAGTAGCTGGGGGAGCTCCGGAATAGGCGTAACCAAGCCGAGTGACACAAGTACGTCGTGGCACGGCTGGGGGAATCGCCAATCACCAGATTTTTCTTCCGCCGCTTTGGCGGACCACCGCCCCGGCACGGTCCACCCAGCAAGGACCACCGCCGGACAGCACAACCGGTCGCCGAGCCAGACAGGCCGACGTCCGCTCCAGGGAAGGACCCTTCGTGAGCGACACCACCGATCTGATGGGCGTGAGCGCCGACAGCACGGTCGAGACCGCTGCCGCGCCCGCCACGGACGCCTCTGCTGCGCCTGCCTCCGGTACATCGGCCGGCACCAGGCGGCGCCGCGGCACCGGCCTCGAAGGCATGGTGCTTGCCGAGCTGCAGCAGGTCGCATCGGGCCTCGGGATCAGGGGCACCGCGCGGATGCGCAAGAGCCAGCTGATCGAGGTCATCAAGGAGGCGCAGGCTTCGGGAGCTCCCGCAAAGAGCGCCCCGGCCGAGACCAAGCCGAAGCGCCGGAGCACCTCCCGGACACGCACCGGCGAGGAGCAGGCCTCCGCAGGACAGGACAGCACGCCGGCCGGCAAGGGCGACGCGGCGAGCAGGTCCGCCGCTGACGCCACCGCCACGGCACCTGAGAGCGCTGCCAAGGCCACCAGGGCCAGCAAGTCTGAGAGCGCGGACAGCGCCGCACAGCAGCAGATCGACATTCCCGGTCAGCCCGCCAGCGACGACCAGCAGGGCGGCGAGCGCCGCAGGCGCCGGGCCACTGCTGAGGCCGGCAGCCCCGAGGCCAAGACCGACACCGGCGAGGCCTACGCCGACAAGGGCGACCGGTCGGACAAGGGCGAGAAGCACGACGGCGAGCAGGCCGACGGCCGCCAGGGACGCCGGGACCGCAGCCGCGGCAGGGACCGTGACCGGGATCGTGACCGCGACCGTGACCGCGACCGCCGCGGCAAGGGCGACGACCAGCCGAGCCAGCAGGGCGGCAGCCAGCGCCAGCAGCAGGGCGGCGGCGGCCCGAGCCGTCAGGCGGACGACGGCTTCGACGACGACGGCACCGGCCGCCGCGGACGCCGTGGCCGCTACCGCGACCGGCGCGGCCGCCGTGGCCGTGACGAGGTGGTGAACGAGCCGCAGCTCGCCGATGACGACGTCCTGATCCCCGTCGCGGGCATCCTGGACATCCTGGACAACTACGCGTTCATCCGCACCTCGGGCTACCTCCCCGGCCCCAACGACGTGTACGTCTCCCTGGCCCAGGTCCGCAAGAACGGCCTGCGCAAGGGCGACCACGTCACCGGTGCCGTGCGCCAGCCCAAGGAGGGCGAGCGCCGCGAGAAGTTCAATGCCCTCGTCCGCCTGGACTCCGTCAACGGCATGGCGCCCGAACACGGCCGTGGCCGCCCGGAGTTCAACAAGCTGACCCCGCTCTACCCGCAGGACCGGCTCCGTCTGGAGACCGACCCGGGCGTGCTGACGACGCGCATCATCGACCTGGTCTCGCCGATCGGCAAGGGCCAGCGCGGTCTGATCGTGGCCCCGCCGAAGACCGGCAAGACCATGATCATGCAGGCCATCGCCAACGCGATCACGCACAACAGCCCCGAGTGCCACCTGATGGTCGTCCTCGTCGATGAGCGGCCTGAAGAGGTCACCGACATGCAGCGGTCGGTCAAGGGCGAGGTCATCTCCTCGACCTTCGACCGCCCGGCCGAGGACCACACCACCGTCGCGGAACTCGCCATCGAGCGCGCCAAGCGCCTCGTCGAGCTCGGCCACGACGTGGTCGTCCTGCTGGACTCCATCACCCGTCTGGGCCGCGCCTACAACCTGGCGGCGCCCGCCTCCGGACGCATCCTCTCCGGTGGTGTCGACTCGACCGCGCTCTACCCGCCGAAGCGCTTCTTCGGTGCCGCGCGCAACATCGAGGACGGCGGCTCGCTGACCATCCTGGCCACCGCGCTGGTCGAGACCGGCTCGCGCATGGACGAGGTGATCTTCGAGGAGTTCAAGGGCACCGGCAACATGGAGCTCAAGCTCGACCGGAAGCTCTCCGACAAGCGCATCTTCCCGGCGGTGGACGTCGACGCGTCCAGCACCCGTAAAGAAGAGATCCTGCTCAACAGCGACGAGCTCGGCATCGTCTGGAAGCTGCGGCGGGTGCTGCACGCGCTCGACCAGCAGCAGGCGATCGAGCTGCTGCTCGACCGTATGAAGCAGTCGAAGTCGAATGCGGAGTTCTTGATGCAGATTCAGAAGACCACGCCTTCCATTTCCGGAAACGGGGACTAACACCCCGCGCGTGCTGCGCATGATCGGCCGAAGGTTCGGGGCCGCTTTCGTCACCTTGGTGGTGACGGAGGCGGCCCTTTTCCGTGGGCCGGGAAACCGGGAAACCGGCGCCGGCGGCGCGCTGTGCACCATGGGCCGGCCGCCTTTGCATCCGCCTTTCCGTCTTGCGGAAGGCTTCTAAGCAATCCGCGGAAAATCTGTTCGCGACGCAGAGAGAGCTTGTGCCGGCCGCGGTGGTCGGGCGGTCGTTGCCTGTCATGGCATTCGGCGTGCGGATTGGCTGTTACGGCCGGTGAGTGGGTTTGTGCGTAACGGTGGGCTCAGAGAGACGTTTGCCACAATGTGGGGCATTGGCGGGCGCGGATGGCATAGCTGGTCGGGAGTGAAAAGTGCTGGTGGGGATGGGGATGTGGGATGTCCTGGTTACGGGGTGTCGTGAGCGGAGCGCAGGGGGGAAGCCGGGCGTTGTGCAACGCTTCAGGCTGATTACGCGGTGGGGCGGACGCCGCGATGCGGCTGGGGCCGGAGTGCGCCGGTGGGCCGTGACTGACCCTGAAAGCAGGGGGTAACCGAGAAACGACGAGTGGGGAGCACATGCCCGACGAGAGCACACCCATGACCGGCCGCGCACGGCACCGCGCGAAAGGGCGCAAGGGCAAGCCGCGCCGTAAGGCGCTTGTCGTCACCGCATGGACCGCGGCGGCCCTGGTCGTGCTCGGCGGCAGTGGACTCGGCTATGTGTACGCCAAGCTGAACGGCAACATCAACGGCGTCGACATCAATGCCGCACTCGGCGGCCACCGCCCCAAGAACGTCGACAACGGCTCGATGGACATTCTCGTCCTCGGCTCCGATTCCCGTTCCGGCGCCAATGCGAAATACGGCAAGGACGGCGGCGGCTCGCGCTCCGACACGGCGATGGTCGTCCACGTCTATCAGGGCCGCAAGAAGGCCAGCGTCGTCTCCATACCGCGCGACACCCTCGTCACCCGGCCCGACTGCACCTCCCCGAGCGGCACCCCGGTCCCCGGCAAGCAGCGCCAGATGTTCAACACCGCCTACGAGGTCGGCGGCCCCGCCTGCGCGGTGAAAACCGTCGAATCCATGTCCGGCATCCGCATGGACCACTACGTGGAGGTCGACTTCACGGGCTTCAAGAAACTCATCAACACGCTCGGCGGCGTCCGGATCACCACACGCCAGGCCATCGACGACAACCAGAGCCATCTGCACCTGGGCCCCGGCAGCCACACCCTGGGCGGCGAGCAGGCCCTCGGTCTCGTACGCACCCGGCACGGCGTCGGCGACGGCAGCGACCTCGGCCGGATCCAGCTGCAGCAGGCCTTCCTGAAGGCACTGATGCACCAGGTCGGGCAGGTCGGCGTGTTCAGCAACCCGAAGAAGCTCTACGACCTCGCCACCACCGCGACCAACGCGGTCACCACCGACTCCGACCTGGCCTCCGTCAAACAGCTCGCCGGTTTCGCGGGCGGCCTGAAGGGGATCGGCCCGGACGGTATGACGATGGTCACCCTGCCCGTCGAGTACGACCCGCACAACGGCAACCGCGTGCTGCCCCAGCACACCCAGGACCACCAGGTCTGGTCGGCGCTCAAGGCCGACCGCGCCATCCCCACCACCGCCACCCGGAACTCGGCGGGCGACAAGGGCTCCGCAGCGGACGTGGTGGCCGGCGGCTGATCCGACGGTCGCCGGCCCGAACCGTGCCTCCGCGGATGGAGCGAACCCTCTGGAATATTTGCCTCCGCCCCCCGGTTTGGGGCGGTGACGCCAGTCCTGGCAGACTGGTCCGTCGGCTCCGGTTCACGCATCCGCATCCCGCGGACTGCGACCCGGCGCCCTCCCGAACATTGGAGAGACCCTTGAAGCGCGAGATTCACCCCGAGTACGTCGAGACGCAGGTCAGCTGCACCTGTGGCGCGTCGTTCACCACCCGTAGCACCATCGGATCCGGCACCGTCCGTGCCGAGGTCTGCTCCGAATGCCACCCGTTCTACACGGGCAAGCAGAAGATCCTCGACACCGGTGGCCGCGTGGCCCGCTTCGAGGCCCGCTTCGGCAAGGCTGCGGCCGGCTCCAAGAAGTAGCGAGCTCCTAGCGCCGGTCCTCGGCAGCCCCTCCGTGGGGCGCCGGGACCGGCGTTTTTGGTCGCTCACCGTCCTCTCGCCGCCGCCCGGCCCCGGGAGGCCCCAGCCTCACAGCACCACGCCACGCAGGACTTACGCGCCGTACCGAGGCGCCGCAGATCAGGAGCCTTATCGATGTTCGAGGCGGTCGAAGAACTCATCGGCGAGCACGCCGATCTGGAGAAGCAGCTCGCCGACCCCGCGGTCCACGCCGACCAGGCGGGCGCCCGCAAGCGCAGCAAGCGCTATGCGGAGCTGACCCCGATCATCACCGCGTACCGCAGCTGGAAGCAGACCGGCGACGACATCGAGACCGCGCGCGAGCTCGCCATGGAGGACCCCGACTTCGCCGCGGAGGTCCGTGACCTGGAGAAGGTCCGCGGGGAGCTCACCGAGAAGCTGCGCCTACTGCTCGTCCCGCGCGACCCCAGCGACGACAAGGACGTCATCTTGGAGGTCAAGGCGGGCGCCGGCGGCGACGAGTCCGCCCTGTTCGCCGGGGACCTGCTGCGGATGTACCTGAGGTACGCGGAGCGCGTCGGCTGGAAGACCGAGATCATCGACTCCACCGACTCCGAGCTCGGCGGCTACAAGGACGTCCAGGTCGCGGTGAAGACTAAGGGCGGTCAAGGCGCGACCGAGCCCGGCCAGGGCGTCTGGGCGCGGCTGAAGTACGAGGGCGGTGTGCACCGCGTGCAGCGGGTGCCCGCCACCGAGTCGCAGGGCCGTATCCACACCTCGGCGGCCGGCGTCCTCGTCACTCCCGAGGCCGAGGACATCGACGTCGAGGTCAGCCCGAACGACTTGCGGATCGACGTCTACCGCTCCTCGGGGCCCGGCGGTCAGTCCGTCAACACCACGGACTCCGCGGTGCGCATCACCCACCTGCCCACCGGTGTCGTCGCCTCCTGCCAGAACGAGAAGAGCCAGTTGCAGAACAAGGAGCAGGCACTGCGTATCCTGCGCTCCAGGCTCCTCGCGGCGGCCCAGGAAGAGGCGGAGAGCAAGGCGGCCGACGCCCGGCGCAGCCAGGTCCGCACCGTCGACCGTTCCGAGAAGATCCGAACCTACAACTTCCCGGAAAACCGCATTTCGGACCACCGCGTGGGGTTCAAGGCGTACAACTTGGACCAGGTGCTCGACGGCGACCTCGACGCCGTGATCCAGGCGTGCGTCGACGCGGACTCCGCGGCCAAGCTCGCCACCGCGTCGTAACCCGCCCGCATCCCACCGCGGCCAGACCGCCAGACTCGATCCGACCAGCGCCCGCAGCGCACCACGAACCTCCCCCGAGCTCTCCAGGAGCAGGGGGACTCCCATCGCCCGGAGGACCCGCGTGCAGCAACCTGTCGGGGAGCGGCCCCCGAACCGCCGCAGCGTGCTGCTCGCCGAGGTGGCCCAGGCCACCCAGCGACTCGCCGACGCAGGCGTGCCCTCGCCGCGCACCGATGCCGAAGAGCTCGCCGCCTTCGTGCACGGCGTCAAGCGGGGTGAACTGCACACCGTCAAGGACGCCGACTTCGACGCCCGCTACTGGGAGACCATCGCCCGCCGTGAGGCCCGCGAACCCCTCCAGCACATCACCGGGCGTGCCTACTTCCGCTACCTGGAGCTCCACGTCGGGCCCGGGGTCTTCGTGCCGCGTCCGGAGACCGAGTCGGTCGTCGACTGGGCCATAGCGGCGGTCCGCGCCATGGACGTCGTCGAACCGCTGATCGTCGACCTGTGCACGGGTTCGGGCGCGATCGCGCTGGCCATGGCCCAGGAGGTACCGCGTTCCCAGGTGCACGCCGTGGAGCTCTCCGAGGACGCGCTGGTCTGGACCCGCAAGAACACCGAGCAGGCCGGAGCGGTCACCGGCTCCCGCGTCACCCTCCACCAGGGCGACGCCCGCGCCGCGCTGCCCGAGCTCAACGGCCAGGTCGACCTGGTCATCTCCAACCCGCCGTACATTCCGCTCACCGAGTGGGAGTATGTCGCCCCGGAGGCTCGCGACCACGACCCGCAGCTCGCCCTCTTCTCCGGTGAGGACGGGCTCGACACCATCCGTGGCATCGAGCGCACCGCCCAGCGCCTGCTGCGCCCCGGCGGCATCGTCGTCGTCGAGCACGCCGACACCCAGGGCGGTCAGGTGCCGTGGCTCTTCAACGAGGAGGCCGGCTGGTCCGACGCCGCCGACCACCCCGACCTGAACAACCGTCCTCGCTTCGCCACGGCTCGCAAGGCCTTGCCGTGATGTCCACGTTCACCCACAAAGGAGACCGCCCATGGCACGGCGCTACGACACCAATGACGTGACCGACCGCAGCACCGGTCTGCGTGAGGCAGCGTCTGCCGTTCGCCGTGGCGAGCTGGTCGTGCTGCCCACGGACACCGTCTACGGCATCGGTGCCGACGCGTTCAGCGCCGAGGCGGTCGGCGACCTGCTGGAGGCCAAGGGACGCGGTCGCAACATGCCGAGCCCGGTCCTCATCGGCTCCCCGAACACCCTGCACGGCCTCGTCACGGACTTCTCCGAGATGGCGTGGGAGCTCGTCGACGCGTTCTGGCCCGGTGCGCTGACCATCGTCGCCAAGCACCAGCCGTCGCTCCAGTGGGACCTGGGCGAGACCCGCGGCACCGTGGCGGTCCGCATGCCGCTGCACCCGGTCGCCATCGAACTGCTCACCGAGACCGGACCGATGGCCGTCACCTCCGCCAACCTCACCGGACACCCGGCGCCCGAGAACTGCGACGCCGCACGGGAGATGCTCGGCGACTCCGTCTCTGTCTACCTGGACGGCGGCCCCACGCCCGGCATCGTGCCGTCCTCGATCGTCGACGTCACCGGTAAGGTGCCCGTCCTGCTGCGTGTCGGTGCGCTCGACGCCGACGAGCTCCGCAAGGTCGTACCCGACCTTGAGGTGGCCAATTGACGTCGCCCTATTCCGGGCGCGTGCGTGGCATAGGCGACGCCGTCCCCGGTGGAACGTTCAGGATCCTGCACGTCAGCACCGGCAACGTCTGCCGCTCCCCGATCACCGAGCGGCTGACCCGGCACGCCCTGGCGACCCGCCTCGGCGTGTCGGCGGCCGGCTACACGGGGTACACGCCGATCGGCGGCCTGATCGTCGAGAGCGCCGGTACCTGGGGCCACGAGGGGGCGTCGATGGAGGCGCACGCCGAGACGGTGCTCGCCGACTTCGGGGCGGACGCCGGCGGCTTCACCGGGCGTGAGCTGCTGGACGAGCACGTCATCCGCGCCGATCTGGTCCTCACCGCGACCCGGGACCACCGCGCCCAGGTCATCTCGATGGGCCACTCCGCGGGGCTGCGCACCTTCACCCTGAAGGAGTTCACCCGGCTGGTGCGGGCCATAGACCCCGCGACGCTGCCGGACCCCGGCGAGGAGGGCGTGGTCGACCGGGCCCGCGCCCTGGTACGGGCCGCCGCGGCGCTGCGCGGCTGGCTGCTGGCCCCGAGCCCGGAGGCGGACGAGGTCTACGACCCGTACGGAGCGCCGCTGCCGTTCTTCCGTTCGGTGGGCGAGGAAATACATGAGGCGCTTGAGCCGGTGGTGTTCGCGCTGACGGGGGTCGGGAAGTAGGCGTCATCGCCGTGGGTGGGACGCCTGGTCGGCTGAGCGGGACCGGCGTCCGGCCGTCAGTGCGGAGAAATGTGCCACATGTCCGTCTACATTTGAAGTAACGGATTTCACCGAGCACCGGAGCCCGCCATGCCGGTAAGCCACGCCCCCGCAGCTCACACCGGTCAGACCCCGACCGGGGGCGCCGCCCCGCAGCCCGGCGGCGACTTCGCCGCCCTGCGGCACCAGGATCCACACATGGCCGAGATCCTGGCCGCGGAGAGCGACCGACAGGCCACCGGACTGCAGCTCATCGCCGCCGAGAACTTCACCTCGCCCGCCGTGCTCGCCGCCCTGGGCTCGCCACTCGCCAACAAGTACGCCGAGGGCTATCCGGGCGCCCGCTACCACGGCGGCTGCCAGCTCGTCGACCTTGCCGAGCGCACCGCCATCGAGCGTGCGACCAGCCTGTTCACGGCCGCGCACGCGAACGTGCAGCCGCACTCCGGATCCTCCGCCGTGCTGGCCGCCTACGCGGCCCTGCTGCGCCCCGGTGACACCGTCCTGGCCATGGGCCTGCCCTTCGGCGGCCACCTCACACACGGCTCGGCCGCGAACTTCTCCGGCCGCTGGTTCGACTTCGCGGCCTACGGGGTCGATGCCGACAGTGGCCTGATCGACTACGGGCAGGTCCGCGCGCTGGCCCGGGCCCGGCGTCCCAAGGCGATCGTGTGCGGCTCGATCTCGTATCCGCGCCATATCGACTACGCCGCGTTCCGTGACATCGCCGACGAGGTCGGCGCGTATCTGATCGCCGACGCCGCGCACCCGATCGGCCTGGTCGCCGGGCAGGCGGCCCCGAGCCCCGTGCCGTACGCGGACGTGGTCTGCGCCACCACGCACAAGGTGCTGCGCGGCCCTCGCGGCGGCATGCTGCTGTGCGGCCCCGAGCTCGCCGAACGGATCGACCGGGCGGTGTTCCCGTTCACTCAGGGCGGTGCGCAGATGCACACCATCGCGGCCAAGGCGGTCGCGTTCGGCGAGGCCGCGACCCCGGCGTTCGGCGCCTACGCCCGCCAGGTCGTCGCCAATGCCCGGGCGCTCGCCAAGGCGCTGACCGCGGAGGGGCTGCTGATCACCACGGGCGGTACGGACACCCACCTGCTGACCGTCGACCCGGCCCCGCTGGGTATCGAAGGACACACCGCACGCACCCGGCTCGCCGCCGCCGCGATCGTGCTGGACACCTGTGCGCTGCCGCACGGGGACGCCCGCGGCCTGCGGCTCGGCACCGCGGCCGTCACCACCCAGGGCATGCGGGAGCCGGAGATGGGCCGGATCGCGGGACTTTTCGGGGCGGTGCTGCGCGGCGAGCGGGACGCCCGGGCCTTGCGTGACGAAGTTCGTGATCTCGCCACGGCCTTCCCACCGTATGCTGCATACAGTGAGCCGGCCGCCGTCCGCCAGCCGTAAGCGGCCCGGTGGCGCACGTAGTCGTGCAGGCGGGTCCGGCCGCGTATCCCACAGCCCCACGTGCAACCATCGTCGCTACCCGAACGTCCCTACCTGAAGGGGCACAAAGCTAGGGTGTGGGGCTGAGATGGCCAGCTATACCTGTGGGGAAGCCCGTGCGTGAATACCTGCTGACGCTCTGCATCACTGCCGCGGTGACGTACCTGCTGACCGGGCCGGTGCGGAAGTTCGCGATCGTGGCCGGGGCGATGCCGGAGATCCGCGCGCGCGATGTGCACCGCGAGCCGACACCGCGGCTCGGCGGTATCGCCATGTTCTTCGGGCTCTGCGCGGGCCTGCTGGTCGCCGACCATCTGCCCAGTCTCAACGAGGTCTTCGCGAACTCCGACGAGCCGCGGGCGCTGCTCTCCGGAGCCGTACTGATCTGGCTGATCGGCGTCCTCGACGACAAGTTCGAGGTCGACGCGCTGATCAAGCTGGGCGGCCAGATGATCGCGGCGGGCGTCATGGTCGTCCAGGGCCTGACGATCCTGTGGCTGCCGGTGCCGGGCGTCGGCATCGTCGCGCTCACCCAGTGGCAGGGCACCCTGCTGACCGTCGCGCTCGTCGTGATCGCCATCAACGCGGTCAACTTCGTCGACGGTCTCGACGGTCTCGCGGCGGGCGTGGTGTGCATCGCGGCGACCGCGTTCTTCCTCTACGCCTACCGCATCTGGTACGGCTACGGCCTGGAGCCGGCCGCCCCCGCGACGCTCTTCGCGGCCATCCTGATGGGCATGTGCCTGGGATTCCTGCCACACAACATGCATCCGGCGCGGATCTTCATGGGCGACTCGGGCTCGATGCTGATCGGCCTGGTGCTGGCCGCCGGCGCCATCTCGATCACCGGCCAGGTCGACCCGGACTCGATGAGGATCTTCTCCGGTTCCGAGCGGGCGGCCGTGCACCAGATGGTGCCCGCCTACATCCCGCTGCTGCTGCCGCTGACGATCATCGCGGTGCCCGCCGCGGACCTGGTGCTCGCGGTGGTGCGGCGCACCTGGCGCGGCCAGTCGCCGTTCGCCGCGGACCGTGGGCATTTGCACCACCGGCTGCTGGAGATCGGCCACTCGCACAGCCGGGCCGTGCTGATCATGTACTTCTGGTCGGCTCTGATCGCCTTCGGCGCCCTCGGCTTCTCGGTCAACTCCGCGTCGATGTGGATCGTGCTGGCCGTCGTCGCGCTGAGCACGGTGGGCCTGGTGCTGCTCCTGCTGCCGCGCTTCACGCCGCGCACCCCGCGCTGGGCCGAGTTCCTGGTCCCGCCGCGCTACCGCCGCGACGGCCTCGCGCCGGCCGACGCCGTGGCGACCACGGACGGTGCGGACGGTGTGCCGGACGGGCACGCCGAACGCGACGGGCACGGCGAGCGCGAGGAGCGCGGCGGACATGGCGCATACGCATCGGCCAGGCAGGGCCGCCAGGACCATCAAAACGGTCATTCGCACGGCAAGATGACCCCGCATCCCACGGGCTCCGCCGCCGGCCACGGCACGGGCGCGGCCGGCTCCGAGTGCGCCGCACACGGCCAGGACGCCGCGCTCGCCACCCGCTCCGCCTCGGGCGGCGCGGCCAACGGCACCGCGCAAGTCAACGGCGCGACCGCGCTTGGGCAGTCAGGACACGGCCTTGGCAGCGGCCACGGACTGCGCGGCCGGTTCCTGGACCGCGGGGACAGCCGCTAAGAGCGCACGGAAGCTCTATGCCGGACTTCCGGCGTAGAGCTTCCGTGCGCTCTTAGGACTTGCCCTGCGCCGGGAATCCCGCACGTGCCCCGGGCAAAGATCGGTACGCGGTGTCAACGTGCGACGACCGGCCGCTGTCGGCGGCTTCCGTTCCGTGCCGTTGGCCGTTCTCGTTCTGACCGTTCTCGTTCCGGTTGTTCTCGTCACGCTCCTGCGGCACGACCGCTCGCGTACAGTCAGCTCCCCGCATGACAAAAGCGTTCAATAGCAGACAAGTTAGGTCTATGTTCTGCACAGACGCGCAGAATCGCTCTCACGTGTGACGGTGACCACACCGAATTGGTAAAGCTCTCATCAAATAGTTTGTGATACCGTTCACTACCACCGAGTGAAGGACCGAAAGACCTTATGCAGGGCGGTCTTCCGGCCTGAGGCACACCTGCCTCCTGGCGCTACCCTCTGTATCAACGCTCAGGTGAACGATCGTTGACGAGTCACCGTCAGTCACCGCGTGTACCCCCGCCCCCAACTCCCGCTGGAGCTGCCCGCATGCAGTCGGACGACGCCCGGATTCTCCGGGGCGCGGCAATTATTGCTGCCCCGCTGGGAATTGCCGCCACCGTAATCAGTGCCCTCGTCGCAGGCGAGAAGGGCTTGATCGGCGCTCTGGTGGCGTTGGCCGTGGTTGCTGTCTTCTTCGGCCTCGGAACCTGGGCCCTCATGCGCATCACCCAGAACACGCCCCAAGTCGCGATGACCGCCGGGCTGCTGGTCTATGCCGTGCAGATCCTGCTCATCGGCATCTTCATCGTCATCTTCAAGAACACGACGCTCTTCAACGATCGGGCCTTTGCCCTCAGCCTCCTGGTCACCGCGCTCGCGTGGGTGGGCGGCCAAGTGCGGCAGAGTCTCACCAGCAAGATGCTCTACGTCCACCCGGAGCCCTCCGTCCCTCCCACGGAGACCGAGGGCACCGCCCACGCCCATAAGGCAGTGGGGGAGGACGGTTCGGTGAGCGCGGGGTCCCGCGATGGGGCGTAAGGGCCGCGTTAAGACACAACATCTTGATCTGCTATCGTCCGGAATCGCTTCCGGCCGTGGGGGCCCCTCCCGATCACGGGACGGTGGAGGGCTCCGCCCCCTTGGCCTGCGGCGTACTCGGATGGACGGCTGTGGTCACGGCGCGGAATCCGGGATGCCCGGTCCCCAGCGGATGCGCCAAGCAGGCCGCGGCGGCACCGCCACACCACCACGTCCTCAGTGCCGAACAGCGGCCTCACCGGCCGCGCTGACACACAAGGTTGCCGTTACTCATGCCTCACGACGAAGGAGCCACGGGTGAGTGCCCACACGCTGCTCGCTGAGAGCGGATGCCACATCCAGCACGGCTGTGCATTCCCCGCTCCGGGCCTCAACTCGTTCGACTTCAAGCCGATCTTCAGCATCGGCAGCTTCGACTTCACCAAGCCGATACTGCTTGCGCTCATCTGCATGCTGCTCGTCGTCGGGTTCTTCTGGGCCGCTTTCCGCAAGCCCAAACTGGTCCCCGGCAAGCTCCAGCTGGTGGGTGAGATCGGGTACACCTTCGTCGCCCGCAGTATCGCCCGCGAGGTGATCGGCAAGAAGGGCGACAAGTATGTGCCCTTCCTCGCGTCGATCTTCTTCTTCGTGTGGATCATGAACGTGATGTCCATCATCCCGGTCGCACAGTTCCCGGCGATGTCGCGGTTCGCGTTCCCGGTCGGGCTCGCCGCGCTGGTGTTCATTACTTACATGTACCTGACGTTCAAGACGCACGGCTTCCGCGGCGGCGTCAAGAACCTGGTCTGGATCGAGGGCCTGCCCAAGCCGCTGGTGCCACTGATCGTGCTGCTGGAGTTCATCCAGAACGTGGTCACGCGGCCCTTCACCCTCGCGGTGCGACTGTGGGCGAACATGTTCGCCGGCCACATGCTGATCGTGATGTTCAGCGTCGCCAGCTGGTACCTGCTCACCCCCTCCTTCCTGTCGGCCGTTGCCGGTGGCTCGTTCCTGCTCGCGGCCTTCATGACCGCCTTCGAGCTGCTGATCCAGTTCCTTCAGGCGTACATCTTCACGCTCCTCGCCTCGATCTACATCAGCGGAGCGCTCGAAGAGGGCCACTGACAGGCTTCCCACGCCTCGTAACAAAGCTTCGCTGGGAAGCCCCTCAGCGGACTGCCTCACAACCATCACAAAAAGGAAGACAGGGAAATGTCTGCCGCGTTTGTTAACCTCGCCGCCGCCACCGTCGCAGGCCGTCTGGGCGCCGTCGCCTACGGTCTGGCCGCCATCGGCCCCGGTGTCGGTATCGGTGTTGTCTTCGGCCACTCGATCGAGGCCATGGCCCGTCAGCCCGAGGCCATGCCGATCATCCGTACCAACATGTTCCTCGGCTTCGCGCTCTGCGAGGTGCTGGCACTGCTTGGTCTGGTCGTGCCCTTCATCTTCCAGAAGTGAGCTGTCCTCATCGATAGCCACATTCGACGAAAGGTTCGGACATGATGATGACCTTCCTTGCGGAGGGGCCGCAGAATCCACTCATCCCCGGCACGGCTGAGCTGGTAGTCGGCCTGCTCTGCTTCTTCATCGTCTTCGGCATCCTCGGTAAGAAGCTGCTGCCGAACATCCAGAAGACCCTGGCCGAGCGGCACGACGCGATCGAGGGTGGCCTGGAGCGGGCGGCGCAGGCGCAGGCCGAAGCCACGCGCACCCTTGAGGAGTACCGGGCCCAGCTCGCGGAGGCCCGTCACGAGGCCGCTCGGATCACCGAGCAGGCTCGTGAGCAGGGTGCCGTGATCATTGCGGAGATGCGTCAAGAAGGACAGCGTCAGCGCGAGTCCATCATCGAAGCCGGTCACGCCCAGATCGAGGCGGACCGCCGCCAGGTGTCGGTCGCTCTGCGCCAGGAAGTCGGCAGGATCGCCACCGACCTGGCCGGCCGCGTCGTCGGTGAGTCCCTGGAGGACACCGCACGCCAGAGCCGGGTCGTCGACCGCTTCCTGGACGAGCTCGACGCCAAGGCCGGTCAGACGCAGGGCGCCGCCACGTGAGCAACGCCACCCGTCAGTCGAACGCCGAAGCCCGCGAGCGTCTGGAGGCGCTGACCGATCACAGCTCGGTCGACACCTCCGCGTTCGCAGCGGACCTGCTGGCCGTGACCGATCTGCTCGACCGCGAGGCCGGGCTGCGCGGCACGCTCACCGACCCGGGCATCGCGGGACAGCGCAAGGCTGACCTGGTCGGCACGCTGTTCAGCGGTCAGATCGGCGCCGAAGCGCTCGATCTGATCTCCGGCCTGGCCCGGTCCCGCTGGTCCGCCCGGCGTGATCTGGCCGACACCGTCGAGCAACTGGGCTTCCTCGCCGAGATCATCGGCGCGGAGCGTGCCGGTGTGCTGGACAACGTCGAGGACGAGCTGTTCCGGTTCGGCCGGATCGTCGCCGGAAGCGTCGAGCTGCGGGCCGCCCTGACCGACCGCGGCGCCCCCGCCGAGGCCAAGGCGGCACTGCTGCACTCCCTGCTGGGTGGCAGGGCGGAGCAGGTCACCGACCGTCTCATCGTGCGTCTCGTGACCCAGCCGCGGGGACGTAGCCTGGACGCAGGGATCGACTCCCTGACCAAGCTCGCCGCCGCGCGCCGTGACCGTGTGGTCGCGGTGGTGGTGTCCGCGGTCCCGCTGAGCGACCAGCAAAAGCAGCGCCTCGGGACCGCACTGGCCGCGATCTACGGCCGGCAGGTGCACCTGAACCTCGACGTGGACCCCACCGTCCTCGGCGGCGTCTCGGTGCGCATCGGCGACGAGGTCATCAACGGAACCATCGCGGACCGCCTCGACGAGGCATCGCGGCGGATGGCGGACTGACAAGAGCGCAGTCGACAGTCGTCCAAAGAGCAGGAACAGCGGCCCGGGTTGGGCCGTAGGCAGAGATCTCTGGGGGGAGCCCCCCAGACCCCCAGATGTCGGGCCCAACAAGGAGAGCAGGAAACTCAGATGGCGGAGCTTACGATCCGGCCGGAGGAGATCCGGGACGCGCTGGACAACTTCGTCCAGTCGTACCAGCCGGACGCGGCCTCGCGCGAAGAGGTCGGAACCGTCACCGAGGCCGGTGACGGCATCGCGAAGATCGAGGGACTTCCCTCGGCCATGGCCAACGAGCTGCTGAAGTTCGAAGACGGCACCCTCGGCCTCGCGCTCAACCTCGAAGAGCGTGAGATCGGTGCGATCGTGCTCGGCGAGTTCGCCGGCATCGAAGAGGGCCAGCCGGTCAGCCGTACCGGCGAGGTGCTGTCGGTGGCCGTGGGCGAGGGCTACCTCGGCCGCGTCGTCGACCCGCTCGGCAACGCGATCGACGGTCTCGGCGAGATCGCGACCGACGGCCGCCGTGCCCTGGAGCTGCAGGCTCCCTCGGTGATGCAGCGCAAGTCGGTGCACGAGCCGATGGAGACCGGCTACAAGGCCGTCGACACCATGACCCCGATCGGCCGCGGTCAGCGCCAGCTGATCATCGGTGACCGCCAGACCGGCAAGACCGCCCTGGCCGTCGACACGATCATCAACCAGCGTGCCAACTGGCTCTCCGGCGACCCGGCGAAGCAGGTCCGCTGCGTCTACGTCGCCATCGGCCAGAAGGGCTCCACCATCGCCTCGGTGCGCGGTGCCCTCGAAGAGGCCGGCGCGCTGGAGTACACCACCATCGTCGCGGCGCCCGCGTCCGACCCGGCCGGCTTCAAGTACCTGGCGCCCTACACCGGGTCCGCCATCGGCCAGCACTGGATGTACCAGGGCAAGCACGTCCTGATCGTCTTCGACGACCTTTCGAAGCAGGCCGACGCCTACCGCGCCGTCTCGCTGCTGCTGCGCCGCCCGCCGGGCCGTGAGGCTTACCCGGGTGACGTCTTCTACCTGCACTCCCGCCTGCTGGAGCGCTGCGCGAAGCTCTCCGACGGCATGGGCGCCGGCTCGATGACAGGTCTGCCGATCGTCGAGACCAAGGCCAACGACGTCTCGGCGTTCATCCCGACCAACGTCATCTCCATCACCGACGGCCAGTGCTTCCTGGAGTCCGACCTGTTCAACGCGGGCATTCGCCCAGCGCTGAACGTCGGTATCTCGGTCTCCCGGGTCGGCGGCTCCGCTCAGCACAAGGCCATCCGGCAGGTCTCCGGACGTCTGCGCGTGGACCTGGCCCAGTTCCGCGAGCTGGAGGCCTTCGCTGCCTTCGGCTCCGACCTGGACGCCGCGTCCAAGGCCCAGCTGGGCCGTGGCCAGCGCATGGTCGAGCTGCTGAAGCAGTCCCAGTACGCCCCGTACCCGACCGAGGACCAGGTCATCTCCATCTGGGCCGGCACCAACGGCAAGATGGACGACGTCCCGGTCCAGGACATCCGTCGCTTCGAGCGCGAACTGCTGGAGTACCTGCACCGCGAGGAGAAGCCGCTGCTGACCTCGATCGTCGAGGGCGGCAAGATGTCGGACGACACGATCCAGAAGATCACCGAGTCGGTCGACACCTTCAAGAAGCAGTTCGAAACCGCCGACGGCAAGCTGCTCGGCGACACCACGTCTGCCGCCGAGTGACGACCGAAGGGACCTGACTCATGGGAGCGCAGCTCCGGGTCTACAAGCGTCGCATCCGGTCGGTCTCCGCGACCAAGAAGATCACCAGGGCGATGGAGATGATCGCCGCCTCGCGCATCGTCAAGGCGCAGCGCAGGGTGGCGGCCTCCACGCCGTACGCGACCGAGCTCACCCGCGCGGTCACGGCGGTGGCGACCGGTTCGAACGCCAAGCACCCGCTCACCACCGAGGTCGAGCGGCCGAGCCGTGCCGCGGTTTTGCTGCTGACCAGCGACCGCGGTCTGGCCGGCGGCTACAACTCCAACGCCATCAAGGCCGCGGACCAGCTCACGCGGCGCCTGCGCGGCGAGGGCAAGGAAGTGGTCTCGTACATCGTCGGCCGCAAGGGTGTCGCTTACTACCAGTTCCGTGAGCGCGCCATCGCCCAGTCCTGGACGGGCTTCACCGACGAACCCGACTATGCGAGCGCCAAGCTGGTCGCCGGACCGCTGATCGAGGCGATCCAGCAGGACACCGCCGACGGCGGTGTGGACGAGCTGCACATCGTCTTCACGGAGTTCGTGTCGATGCTGACGCAGACCCCGACCGACAACCGGCTGCTGCCGCTCAGTCTCGACGCGGTGACCTCCGAGGTCACCGGCACCACTGCGGAGGGCCAGGCTGCCAAGCCGACAGTTCGGCCGCTGTTCGAGTTCGAGCCGTCGGCGGAAGGCGTTCTCGACGCCCTGCTGCCGCGCTATGTCGAAAGCCGGGTCTACAACGCGCTGCTCCAGTCGGCTGCCTCCAAGCACGCCGCCACCCGCCGCGCGATGAAGTCGGCGACCGACAACGCCGGAGAGCTGATCAACACGCTCTCCCGGCTTGCCAACGCGGCCCGCCAGGCCGAAATCACCCAGGAAATCAGCGAGATCGTCGGCGGCTCCGCAGCCCTGGCCGACGCGACCGCGGGGAGTGACAAATAATGACCACCACAGTTGAGACCGCGACGGCCACGGGCCGCGTCGCCCGGGTCATCGGCCCGGTCGTCGACGTGGAGTTCCCCGTCGACGCGATGCCGGAGATCTACAACGCCCTCCATGTCGAGATCGCCGACCCGGCCAACGAGGGCGAGAAGAAGACGCTGACCCTGGAGGTCGCCCAGCACCTGGGTGACGGCCTGGTCCGCGCCATCTCCATGCAGCCCACCGACGGCCTGGTCCGCCAGGCCGAGGTCGTCAACACCGGCGAGGGCCTCACCGTGCCGGTTGGTGACTTCACCAAGGGCAAGGTGTTCAACACCGTCGGCGAGGTGCTGAACGTTCCCGAGGAGAACGCCAACATCACCACCCGGTGGCCCATCCACCGCAAGGCGCCCAACTTCGACCAGCTCGAATCCAAGACCGAGATGTTCGAGACCGGCATCAAGGTCATCGACCTGCTGACCCCGTACGTCAAGGGCGGCAAGATCGGTCTGTTCGGCGGTGCCGGCGTCGGCAAGACGGTGCTCATCCAGGAGATGATCTACCGTGTCGCCAACAACCACGAGGGCGTCTCCGTCTTCGCGGGCGTCGGCGAGCGTACCCGTGAGGGCAACGACCTCATCGACGAGATGACCGAGTCGGGCGTCATCGACAAGACCGCGCTGGTCTTCGGCCAGATGGACGAGCCGCCGGGCACCCGTCTGCGGGTCGCGCTGGCCGGTCTGACCATGGCGGAGTACTTCCGTGACGAGCAGCAGCAGGACGTGCTGTTCTTCATCGACAACATCTTCCGCTTCACCCAGGCCGGTTCCGAGGTCTCCACGCTGCTCGGCCGGATGCCCTCCGCGGTGGGTTACCAGCCGAACCTGGCCGACGAGATGGGCCTCCTCCAGGAGCGCATCACCTCCACCCGCGGTCACTCGATCACCTCCATGCAGGCGATCTACGTCCCCGCGGACGACCTGACCGACCCGGCTCCGGCGAACGTCTTCGCCCACCTGGACGCGACCACCACGCTGTCCCGTCCGATCTCGGAGAAGGGCATCTACCCGGCGGTGGACCCGCTGGACTCCACGTCCCGCATCCTGGACCCGCGCTACATCGCGCAGGACCACTACGACTGCGCCACCCGCGTCAAGGGGATCCTGCAGAAGTACAAGGACCTGCAGGACATCATCTCCATCCTTGGTATCGACGAGCTCGGCGAGGAGGACAAGCTCACCGTCTTCCGTGCCCGTCGCGTGGAGCGCTTCCTGTCGCAGAACACGCACGTGGCCAAGCAGTTCACCGGTGTCGACGGCTCGGACGTCTCGCTCGACGAGTCGATCACCGCCTTCAATGCGATCTGCGACGGCGAGTACGACCACTTCCCCGAGCAGGCCTTCTTCCTGTGCGGTGGCATCGAGGACCTGAAGAAGAACGCCAAGGAGCTCGGCGTCTCCTGACGACCGGCAGTTGGGCCGTCAGGCCTGGCACGGCCCCGCCGGGACGCGTTCTGCACGAGCGCGTCCCGTCGGGACCGGACGGAGACGAGTTCCGCCGGACACCCGGCGGGTCATCCGTGCGAGTGCACCCTGCCCCCTGTCCTGCGCCTCGTCCCCTGACCATTAGAATTCGAACCACACCCGGCACACCCGGCCGGGTGCTGACCCTAGGAGCCGTTTTGGCTGCTGAGCTGCACGTCGAGCTGGTCGCCGCCGACCGCCAGGTCTGGTCGGGCGAGGCCACTCTGGTCGTCGCGCGCACCACCTCAGGCGACATCGGCGTCATGTCCGGTCACCAGCCGCTGCTCGGCGTGCTGGAGTCGGGCCCGGTGACCATTCGTACCAGCGACGGAGGAACCGTCATCGCCGCGGTGCATGGCGGCTTCATCTCCTTCGCCGACAACAAACTTTCGCTGCTGGCCGAGATCGCCGAGCTGTCGGACGAGATCGACGTCCAGCGCGCGGAGCGGGCACTGGAGCGGGCCAAGTCCGAGGCGGATGCCTCGGCGGAGCGGCGCGCCGATGTCCGGCTGCGTTCGGTGGCGGTGCACTGACGCCCCCAGCGAGACGTGCTGAGCCTCAGCCGCGGCCAGGACTGGATGATCCAGTCCTGGCCGCGGCTGAGGCGGTGCAGGATAAGAACAGGGTTGTTCCCCTACTCAAGAGGCGAGGAGGTCGGTGCCGATGATCCTCGCTGTGCTGGTGTGCGGTATCGCGGTGGTCGCGCTGGTCGTCCTGGGACTCCTCGCCTTCGGGGTGCGCCGCAGGCTGATCCAGCGTTCTGGTGGCACCTTCGACTGCAGCCTGCGGTGGAACATCGCGGTGACCCGGTTGCCGGGTGAGGCCGAGCCGGGAACGGGAACGTCCGCGGGCCCCTTGAACGGCAAGGGCTGGGGCTACGGCATCGCCCGCTACAACGGCGACTGCATCGAGTGGTTCCGCGTCTTCTCCTATGCGCTGCGGCCCCGTCGCACCTTGGAGCGCGGCGCCATCGTGGTGGCGGGCCGGCGCGCACCCGAGGGCGAGGAGGAGCTGGCCCTGCTCTCCGACGCCATCGTGCTCAGCTGCGACCATCGCGGCATCCGACTCGAACTCGCGATGAGCGAGGACGCCCTCACCGGATTCCTGGCCTGGCTGGAGGCAGCCCCACCGGGCCAGAGAGTCAATGTGGCCTGAGTAAAGAGGGTCTCGTTGGTTGGGGGCGGCGTATGAGCGACGTGGAGCGGGCCGGTGGGGTCCTGGTCGTGGACGATGACGCGGCCATCCGCCGTTCTCTCGAACGCGGGCTGCGACTCAACGGCTTCCGGGTCCGGACGGCCGACAGCGGCCACCGGGCGCTGGCCGCGATACGGGACGCCCCGCCCGACGTGATCGTGCTCGACGTGTCGATGCCCGGCATGAGCGGGACCGAGGTGTGCGCCACGCTCCGCGGCGAGGGCCGGGACCTGCCGGTACTGATGCTGTCCGCGCTCGACGAGACGGCCGACCGTATCGCCGGACTCCAGGCCGGCGGGGACGACTATCTGGTCAAACCGTTCGCCTTGCAGGAACTCGTCCTGCGGCTGCACGCGCTGCTGCGCCGACGGCCGCCCGCGGACCGGGACGTGGTCCGGGTGGCGGGCCTGGAGATCGACGCGGCTGCCCGCACCGTACTGCGGGACGGCGCTCCGCTCGTCCTGACCCGGCGGGAGTTCGAACTCCTCGAAGTGCTCGCCCGCAACGCCGGCCTGGTCCTCACCCGCGACCAGCTCCTGGAACGGGTGTGGGGCTACGACTTCGATGTGCGCACCGACGCCGTCGACACCTTCGTCAGCTATCTGCGCCGCAAACTGGAGGCCGGGGGCCGGCCGCGGATCGTGCACACGGTGCGCGGGGTCGGGTTCGTCCTGCGCGACGGACGGCAGTGACATCCCGTACCGTGCGACGGACCGTTGGGACCACCCGTAGCCCGCAGCCGTCGCGCACCCAGCGCCGGGCGCTCCGCAGGCCGCCGAGGGAGCCGTCATGAAACTGTCCACCCGGATTGCTCTCGCCGTCGGGATCACCGTTCCGCTGCTGGTGCTGGTCTCCGGCTGGCTGCTGGTGCAACTGGTCGCCCATGACCTGCACCGCGAGGAGGACCAGCAGCTGCGGGCCAGAGCCACCGCGGTGGCCAAGGACGCCCGTGAACTGCTGCGTGTCACTGCTGCCGATCGGCCCAGGGCGGCCGACGCGCGGGAGCGCAAGCTCTACAACGCGGCGCTCGACGTCGGCGTCCGCCTCATCGGCCCCGACGGGACCTACTCCGGCGGGCCGCAGCCGAGCGCGTCGGTCCCGCTGCCCGCGAAGGCCCCGAAGCCGGTCAGTGTGCGGGCCGCGGGACGCACCTGGCGGGCGATGTCGGTGCCGGTGCGCGGGCTCAGAGCGGGAGTGTCCGGCACTCTGTGGGTGTTCTCGCCTGATACGGCCGAGCGGACCCGGCTGGCCGTGGTGCGCAGACGCGTGGTCACCACGGCACTGCTGGCCGCACCGCTGTCCGGCCTGCTGGCCTGGGGCATCGCGAGCAGTGCCACGCGTCCGCTGCGCCGCCTCGGCCGGCGGACGGCCGGCCTCGATCCGCGGCTGAGCTCCGCCCGGCTGCGGCACGAGCCGACCGGCGTGACCGAGGTCGACGACCTGGCGGCGACCCTGCGGACCGTACTGGCGCGCTACGACGAGCAGGCCGCGCGCACCGCGCAGGCCCTGGACACCGCCCGCTCCTTCTCGTCCGCCGCCTCCCACGAACTGCGCACCCCGCTGATGAGTATGGGCACCAACCTGGACATCCTCACCGAGCACCCCGGCCTGCCGGAGCAGGACCGCACGGAGGTGCTGAGCGATCTGCACAGCGAGCACGGGCGGCTGCTCAATCTGCTGGTGATGCTGCGCGACCTCGGACGCGGCGACCTCGTGGAGGCGGAGTCCCTGCGGAGCGTGGACGTGGCGGAGGCCGCGGACGCCGCGGTGGCGGATGCCCGGCGCGGTGCCCCCGACGCGCGGATCACGCTGGGTGCCGAGCCCGGTGTGATCGTGCACGGCTGGGAGCCCGGCATCCGGCTGCTGCTGGGAAACCTGCTGGCCAACGCGCTGGCGCACGGCAGGGACCCGGTCGGCCGGGCCATCGTGGCGGTCGGTGTGCGGCGGGCGCAGGGCGCGGTGGAGATCACCGTGGACGACCGTGGCCCCGGGGTGGAGCCCGCGGCCCGCGCCGATGTCTTCCGGCGCTTTCACCGCGGCCCCGCGAGCGCCGGCTCCGGGCTCGGACTGACGCTGGTCGCCCAGCAGGCCGCGCTGCACCGCGGCACCGTCGACGTCACCGACGGGCCCGACGGGCCCGGCGGAGCCGGCGCCCGGTTCACCGTGCGGCTGCCGGCCACCGGGGGAGAACTGCCGAGGCAACGGGACTGGCTGATCGGCACGGCGGCCCGGGGCACGACGGCGGGCGGCGCGTGAGCCGAGCGTGGCATCCGGGCGGTGGCGAACGCCTGCTGCGCAGTCCGCACAGCGGCCACAGAGTTTCCACAAAGTCGCTTCCTAGCCTTTCGGTACAGCGGACGGACGAGGCAGCCGTCCGGGAAACGGAGGCAGCTGTGTATCCCCTCATACGACAACGGCACCGCACCGCGGTGGTGGGACTCGTGGCGGCGGCTCTGCTCGCTGGCGGCACCTGCGCGGCAGTCGCGGACGGCGGCACGGTCACGCCGGCCGCCACCGCGCCGGCCCCGACCGCGCCGGCCGCCAAGGCACCGCCCACCGGGGACGGGGCGCATAGGCTCTGTGCGCGGGTGCCGAAGATCGACCGGCGCATCGCCCGTGCGCTGAAGCGGCTGAACGCGGGCGCCGGCGTGCGCGGGTCCGTGGCCCGGCTGCAACGGCGCGTGGACAACGCGGAGAAGGCGGGCCACGACGCGATCAAGACCTACCTCGACGACAAGCTGACGTTCCGCAAGTCGTTGGTGCCCACGCTTCAGCAGCGGCAGACGGACCTCGCGGACGTCAAGACCTGGTGCGGCGCCCACAACAACGGCAAAAAGGAGAGCTGATGCGCGGCGTGCACACCCGGCGCGCCCTGGCGACGGCGGCGCTCCTCGCCCTGGCCTTGGGGTTCACCGCGGGCTGCACCGGGGACCACCACGGCTCGTCGGGCGCATCGGCGCCGGCGGCCACCTCCCCGGCGCCCTCGGACGACCCGTCCGGGCTCGCCGAGATGCGCAAGAAGGTCGACGCCGCGGAGTCGGCCGCCGCGGCGGCCGACAAGGACACGGCCCAGGACGCGGATCACTGAGCTGAGCGGGCCGCGCGTCCGGTGGCGCGAGGCAGCTCGCAGCGTGCCCGGTGCACACGCCCGCTTGGCGGGGAGCACCGGGCGACGCCGTGGAAGACGGCTCAGCGCTCCCCGCCCGGTACCCACAGCACATCGCCGATCTGCTTGTTCGCGCTCCTGGCGAGGATGAAGAGCAGGTCGGAAAGGCGGTTGAGGTAGGTCGCGGTGAGCGGGTTCATCGACTCACCGTGCACCTCAAGGGCAGCCCAGGTGGAGCGCTCGGCGCGGCGCACGACGGTGCACGCCTGGTGCAGCAGCGCCGCACCGGGCGTGCCGCCGGGCAGGATGAAACTGCGCAGTTTCTCCAACGCGGCGTTGAAGCGGTCGCAGTCGGCCTCAAGGCGGTCGATGTAGAACTGCTCCACCCGCAGCGGCGGGAACTCCGGCTCCGCGACGACCGGCGTGGCCAGGTCGGCGCCCACGTCGAACAGGTCGTTCTGGACGCGCACGAGGACCGTCACAATTTCCTCGTCGTCTTCGTCGAGCTGTCCGAGCGCCAGGGCCGTGCCGATGACGGCGTTGGCCTCGTTGGCGTCCGCGTAGGCCGCGATCCGCAGATCGGTCTTGGCGGTGCGGCTCATGTCCCCGAGGGCGGTGGTGCCCTGGTCGCCGGTCCTGGTGTAGATGCGCGTCAGATTGACCATGCGGCCAGCCTAAGGCGGGTCGGTCAGGACGCGGGACAGGTCCTGCCCGTGACCCGGACAACAGACGCTAAGCCCCCGCTGTCCGGAACACCCGTGTGCCGACTGCCAGGGAGAGCAGGGCGAAGGCGACGGAGACCAGGGCGCCGTAGAGCATGCCGGTGGTCGCATACCTGCCCACGTAGGCGTCGCGCATCGCGTCGACCAGGTAGCGCAGCGGCATGAAGTGCGAGAGCACGTCGAGCCAGCCGGGGCCGAGCGCTATCGGCAGCATCAGCCCGGAGAGCAGCATGGAGGGCACCGTGATCGCGTTGATCACCGGGGCGAACTCCTGCGGCGTGTGCACCTTCATGGCCAGGGCGTACGACAGTGACGAGAGCGCGATCGTCAGCAGCGCCACGAAGGCGAAGCCGATGAGCACACCGGCGAGCGGCGCCCGCAGGCCGAGTGCCAGCGCGGCCAGGGTCAGCAGGACCGTCTGGAAGAGCATCAGGGCGGTGTCGCGCAGGGTGCGGCCGAGCAGCAGTGCCAGACGGCTGACCGGGGTGACGCGGAACCGCTCCACCACACCCCAGTTCTTCTCCAGGATGAGCGAGAAACCGGCGAACGCGGCTCCGAAGAGACCGAGTTGCAGCAGCAGTCCCGGTACCAGCACCTGCCAGGAACTGCCGCGCGAGGCCAGCGGCAGGTCGGTGAGGAGCGGGCCGAAGAACACCAGGTACAGCAGCGGCATCAGCATGCCGAAAATCATTTGGAAGCGGGAGCTCAGGGTCTGCCGGGCATAGCGCCCGAAGACGAGAGCGGTGTCGGACAGGAAAGCGGACATACAGGGAGTCCTCAAGGCTGTGGTGTGCAGGTATCCGGTGCGGGCCCGTGCGGGCCGGTGCGGGCCCGTGCGGTGATCGGGAGCGCGGGTGCGGGGTGCGGGGTGCGGGCGTGCCGCTGGGGGCTGGCCGGGCGTCGTCAGATCGCCACGGGCGCCGCGTCGGCCGGTGCCGCGCGGCCCGTGATCGCGAGGAAGGCGTCCTGGAGCGTCGCGTCGATCGACCCGCCGTACGCCAGCTTGAGCGCGCCCGGTGTGCCCTCGGCCGCGACGACGCCCTTGTCCACGACCACGATGCGGTCGCACAGGGCGTCCGCTTCGTCGAGGTAGTGGGTGGTCAGGAAGATCGTCGTACCGTGCGTCGCGCGCAGGGAGCGCACCAGGTCCCACAGGTCGGCGCGGCTGCCGGGGTCGAGTCCGGTGGTCGGCTCGTCGAGGAAGAGGACCTCGGGGCGGTGAGCGAGGCCCATGGCGATGTCGAGCCTGCGCCGCTGGCCGCCGGAGAGCGCACCGCACGTGCGGTCCAGGAGGTCGGCCAGGTCCAGGTCGCGCGCCAACTCCTCGGCGCGGGCCGCCGCCTGCGTCTTCGACAGCCGGTACAGCCGCCCCTGGGTGACCAGTTCCTCGCGGACCGACGTGTTCGGATCGACGCCGCCGGACTGCGCCACGTAACCGCTCTTCCCGCGCACCCCCGCCGGGTCCCGCGCCAGGTCGCAGCCCCCGACGGTGGCACTGCCGCCGGTGGGGGCGAGGAGGGTGGTGAGCATGCGCAGGGTGGTGGTCTTGCCCGCGCCGTTCGGCCCGAGGAAGCCGAGGATCTCGCCTTGTTCCACGGTCAAGTCGACGCCGCGGACGGCCTCCACCGGGCCGCGCTTGGTCTGGAAGGTACGGGCAAGCCCTGCCGTACGAATGATTGCCATGGCCGTAAGAAAAACAGAGACACTGAAATTTTGCAACGACTCCAAAAATCAATGCTGCCCAGGAAAGTTACGATGGAGGCATGGCTGAGGGGCTCAGAGAGCGGAAGAAGCGGCAGACCAGGCAGTTCATCTCGGACGTCGCCACGGGCCTGTTCCTGGACCGCGGCTTCGACAAGGTGACGATTGCCGAGATCGCGGAGGCCGCGGACGTCTCCGTGAACACGGTCTACAACTACTTCCCGACCAAGGAGGACCTGTTCTTCGACCGCGCCTCCAGCGTGGTCGACCGCCTCTCGCGCTGGGTGCGCGGCCGGGACGCCGGGGAGTCGGCGGTCTGCGCCGTGCTGCGCGAACTGCGCGACGAGGTGGCGGCCGTCTCGCCGCGGATCGGGCTCTTCCGGGGCTATGAGCGCTTCATGCGCGTCGTGCACCAGGCGCCCTCGCTCAAGTCGCGGATGTGGAACCTCGGCCAGGTCGTCTGCGAGAACCTGGAGCAGACCCTGCGCGAGGAGACCGGCGCACGCCCCGAGGACCCGGTGCCGACCCTGATGGCCGGGCAGATCAACTGGATGTATCAGATGGCCATCGGCGCCATCGGCCGCGAGATGGCCGCGGGCCGCGACCCCGACGTCGTCTCCCGCGAGGTGTTGGTGATGCTCGACGCCATGGAGGACATGCTCGGCGAGTCGGTGCTCAACTACGCGGTGCGCGACGACGGATGAGCCGCACCGCCGCTGCCACCGGCACCAGGCCCGCGCACTGTGCCGGACGGCCCGCCCCGCAGCCCCGAGGCCGAACGCGACCCGTACGGCACCCTCTGGGGCCGCGTCGCGCGGCACCTGGCACGCCGTCACCGGCCCCCGGGCGCCCCGCCGCGAGGCCCGGCACCCCCCGCAGCAGTGTGATGTCCGTCAGGTGAGACGTGACACGCATCTCGTCCTGCCCCATGGGGGCCTTCCGGGCGCTAGGGTCCTGCACACGTCAATGACGTGTTAACACGGCGATGGGGCCGTGTTGACGGACACGGACAGGGAGTCACACAGTGGCACGGAAGCTCGCCGTCATCGGCGCCGGACTCATGGGGTCCGGTATCGCCCAGGTCTCCGCCGCGGCGGGCTGGGACGTGATCCTGCGTGACATCACCGATGCGGCACTCACCCGTGGCACCGACGGCATCAAGGCCTCGTTCGACAAGTTCGTCTCCAAGGGCAAGATGGCGGCCGAGGACGCCGCCGCCGCACTCGGCCGGATCACCACGACCACCGATCTGGACGCCGCCCGGGACGCCGATGTCATCGTCGAGGCCGTGTACGAGAAGCTGGAGGTCAAGCACGAGATCTTCCGCGCGCTCGACAAGATCGCGGCGGATGATGCCGTGCTCGCCACCAACACATCCGCGATCCCCATCACCAAGATCGCGGCGGTGACCACGCGCCCCGAGCAGGTCGTGGGCACCCACTTCTTCTCGCCGGTGCCGATGATGCAGCTCTGCGAGCTGGTCCGCGGTCTGAAGACCAGCGACGAAACGCTCGCCACCGCACGGGAGTTCGCCGAGTCCGTCGGCAAGTCCTGCATCGTCGTCCAGCGTGACGTGGCCGGCTTCGTGACCACCCGGTTGATCTCGGCACTCGTCGTCGAGGCGGCCAGACTCTACGAGACGGGCGTGGCCACCGCGGAGGACATCGACCTGGCCTGCAAGCTCGGCTTCGGACACGCCATGGGCCCGCTGGCCACCGCCGACCTCACCGGGGTCGACATCCTGCTGCACGCCGCCGGCAACATCTACACCGAAACGCAGGACGAGAAGTTCGCCCCGCCCGAGCTGATGCGCCGGATGGTCGACGCCGGCGACCTCGGCCGCAAGAGCGGACAGGGCTTCTACCCGTACTGAACGCGGCGTCCGGCCGCGTGCGGAAGCCGGCTCCGTGGCTGGCTCCGCGGCCGGCTCCGGCGTTCGGACGGCGTCGGTGCGAAGGCCGCGAGTCGAGAGCCGCACGCGGACCGCGGACCAGCTTCGATATCGGTTCGCTTACGACCGGCAACTCAGCGCTCCGGCCGGCCGTCCGCTGTGGTGACCATGGCGAGAGGTCACCTGCGGAGCAGCCCCGAAGAGTGCAAGGAACGGCACACGACGGGCAGCCGCACCGGACGGCCACCGGACACACCGGACAGCCGCCGGGCACGACCGGCCGGTGAGCACGACACATCGGCCGGCACGACCAGCCGGCACACGACCGGTTACGGGCATGACCAGCCCGGAGCCGGTCGGCGGGAACTCCCGGACACCGCGGCAAGCGGCGATCCGCGCGGGTGGACCGGCAGTACATGCGCAGCCGCGTACCCGCCGGTCCGCACGGCCCGGCCATGCGGGCGCAGTACGCGGGTAACAGACAGACAGCACAGGGCACCACACACTCTCGGGGAGAGCATATGCACATCAGGGGCGACCACGCCGAGCTGGTCGTCGGGGGCCGCCTCGACGTCCGCAGCGCGGCGGACGCCCGGACGGTCCTGCACTCGGCTGTCGACGACGGTGTCGGCGATCTGGTGCTCGACCTGTCAGAGCTGGACTCCTGGGATGCCACGGGGCTCGGCGTGATCATGGGCGTGCACCGCAGAGCCGGGCGGTGCGGGCGACGGCTCGTGCTGCGTGACGTACCGCCCCAGATGCAGCGCCTGCTGGTCGCCACCCGACTGCACCGGATCCTCGCCATCGAGGGCGGCATCGGACTCGAATCGCTGCCGCGGGTGTGAGGGCCGGACGGCACGGTGTGTACGGCGGCGGGCGGGTCCGGCGGCACAGCGGCGGTCCGGCAGTCTGCCGGACCAGGCCGGACGCAGTCGATCGGGACCAGGTCCCACGGAGTCGGGCGGGACGGACCGCGAGGTCGCGGGGCGGGTGGCCGGATCGATACGGTGTCCGGACCGCCGGACTCGCTGGAGGCAGGATTCAGGACAGCTCCCCGCAGAGCTCGACAGACTCCGGCAGAGCTCGACAGAGCTCTTCAAGTGTCACCTCACGTGCACATCCCCGCGAGCCCTGACGTCTCGGTCCCACCGGTACCCCGGCTGTTCCCGCACAGTGGGTGAAGGTCTAGGGTGCGGTGGCCTGTCGCATGCACCAACCCGGGGCGACGGGCACCGGACCCGAAGCGACAGCGCGGTGTGCACAAGGCCGGGAAGGCGCGGCACACGACGCTTTTGGGGGCATTGACCATGGACCCGATGGACCCGATGGACCGGGGACGCAAAGACCTCGACCACGGCAGCAGCGGCGCCGACGCGGCCGGCTCCGGCTACGCGGCCAGACCTCATGCCGCCACGGGATACGGGTTCGGCGGCGATGCACTCCTGGCCGAAACCGACCCGTCGGACACCGGCTCCTCGGCGCCCGGCGGCAACGACCCGGGCGCGCCCCGGCCGGCCCGCACCGTCCAGTTGATCGCAGGCGACCTCCTCGTCACCGTGAACCCGGTCGACGGCAGTGAGATCGAGCCCTGCCCGCCGGGGCACCGTCCCGCGGCCCCGGCCCGTTACTCCGCCGAAGAGCGCGCAGAACGGGCCCGCGCGGCCCGTCCGCCGCTGCCGCAGGGCCCCGCCCTGCACCGGCCCCTGCTGGCGGAGCGCCAGGAGGACCGCGCACGGCTGGTACGGCTGCTCTCCCGCGGGCGCTCGGTACGTCTCACCGGGCCGCACGGATCGGGACGCAGCACGTTCCTGGACGCCGCCGCCGAGGACTGCGCCCATCTCGCACCGGACGGTGTCATCCGCCTCTCCGGCCACCGGCGCACCGTCAGGGACGTCCTGTACGACCTGTTCGCGGCCGTTTACGAGAAGGGTGCCTACCGGCCTGACGACGCGCTGCTGCGCGAGCTGGTGGGCGAGATCGGGGCCGTGGTCGTCCTCGACGACGTGGAGTTCGGCGGTACCGCGCTCGATGAACTCCTCGAAGCGACTCCCGAGTGCGCCTTCGTGCTCGTCACGACGGCCGACACGCCCGGTCCGTCCGCCGACTCGCACCTGGAGGAGATGTTCCTGCGCGGAGTCGGCAGGGACGGCGGTATGGCCCTGCTGCGGAGCACTGCGGGCCGCGATCTCACCGAGGAGGAGGCGGACTGGGCCAGGGACCTGTGGTTCGCCTCCGAGGGGCTGCCGGTGCGCTTTGTGCAGGCCGGTGCGCTGCTCCACCATCGTGACCGGATGAGCGCCGCGGCCGACCCTTTGACGGATGGGGCCGCCTCCGGTCTGCCGTTGCCGTCGCTCGCCGAGGGCGCCGCGCCCGTCGCGCTGCTCGCATCCCTGCTGAGCGCGTCGGCGCAGGCCACACTGCGGTTCGCCGTCGCGCTCGGCGGCGAGGTACCGCACCGTGCACAGCTGCCCGCGCTGCTCGCGGACCCGCACGCCGACGCCGTCCTCGCGGAGCTGCTCACGGCCGGTCTGATCACCGCGGTCGGCGCCCGCTACCGTCTGGCGGCCGGCGTCCAGGCACAGCTGGAGGCGGTCGGGTTCGCCGCCGACGCCGCCGAGCGGGCACACACCGCGGGCGAGCACTACGCCTGGTGGGCCGGGCACCGCTCGGTCGCACCCGAGCGCGTGCTGGCCGAGTCCGATGCCGTGCTCGCCACCCTCGCCGCCCTCGTCCTGCACACCACCGCACCGCCCGTCGGCCCGGCCGCGGCCGGGGACGACGCCCGCAGCCTCGCCGTGCAGCTGGCCCGCACCGCCGCCCCGGTCCTCGCCGCCGGGCTCGATTGGGGCGTGTGGGAACGGTCCCTGCGCTCCGGACAGGAGGCGGCCCGCCGGGCGGGAGAGGTCGCCCAGGAGGCGTACTTCCACCACGAACTCGGTGTCCTCGCGCTCTGCACCGGCCGCCTCGATCGGGCGCGCGCCGAACTTGAGGCCTCCATCGGGCTGCGCGGCGCGCTCGCCGACAAGCGCGGCAGCGTCGCGGGCCGTCGCGCACTCGCCCTCGTCACGGACCGCTCGACCCTCGCGGAGCGCCCCGCCGCCGTGGACGCCTCCGGCGGCTCGGCCACGCTCGGCGGACAGGCACTGGGCAGGCCGTCGGCCGGGGCAGGTCAGCCGCGGCCCGTACCGCGCTCGCCGGAGCCGGGCGCGCCCGGCGCGGGGCCCTACGGCACGCAGACCTCGTTCGGTGCCGGTGTGCCGTTCGTCGCGCCCGACGCCGCCGACGACCCTGCGACGACCGAGCTGCGCCTGGTCACCGACGAGCCGGACCGGCCGGGCGCCGGCGCGGGACCGGCGGGTGGAGCGGCGGGCGGAGCGGCCTTGTCCGGGGCGCCGGAGGAGTTCGGGCCGACGGCGTCCGACGGCCCCGCCACACTGATATCCCGCGCCCCGGGCCGGGTGGACGGGCCGTCCAAGCCCGCCGGGGCCCGGCCGGAACGCCACCGTGCCGCCGCCAGGAACACCCGGCGCAACCTGGCGGCTGCTGCCGGTGGCGCCCTGCTCGCCGCGGTCCTCGGCACGGTCGTCACCCTCGGCACCACGTCCGACCACAAGCAGTCCGGCACCGTGCAGCCGGACCCGCCCGCCAGCCAGGACGACAATGACGGCATCACCGCCGACGAACCCGCGCAGCACCCCACTGACCAGGCGAGCGCGAGCGCGTCGGACACCGCAGGATCGCCCAGCGCGTCGATCAGCGACAGCCCGACGGTGAGTGCGTCGGGCAGCACGCCGCAGGACGGCGGCGGCTCCTCGGGCCGGCCCACGTCGTCCAGCAAGCCGACGAGCGGGTCCACCAGCAGGCCGCCCACGCACAGGCCGCCCACCAGCAAGCCTCCGACGAGCAAGCCGCCGACCTCGAAACCGCCGACGTCCAGCTCGCCGAGCGCGCCGCCGTCGGGATCGCCGTCGCCGGCCCCGGCGGACCCCGTCGCCTCCGACTCCCAGTCCGGCAGCACGCTGCCGCCGGGAGCCTCACGAAGAAGGGGTGCAGGGGCGCCGGGGCGACGGGGCGCCGGGGGCGGTGAGAGTGACCGCGCGCCGGCCGGTACGCCATGCTCGGCGTCTACGCCGGTGCGCGTACCGCCCCTACGCGCCGGGCGCGGTGCGCCGTGCCCGCGGGTACGAGGCACCGGTACGCGTCGGAGCCGCACCGCACTCCGTCTCCTGTACCCGACGGGGCGGGCTCCGGAAGACCGCGGAATCGGACGACCGCAAAGACTCGCGGCGGCTGGCCGCTGACGGATTCGACAGCCCGCTGAAGCGGCGTCAGAAGAGCCGGAGCTTGTCGTCCTCGATGCCGCGCAGCGCGTCGTAGTCGAGCACGACGCAGCCGATGCCGCGGTCCGTGGCGAGCACCCGCGCCTGCGGCTTGATCTCCTGGGCCGCGAACACGCCCTTGCACCGGGGCCAGGTGCGGATCGCGGTTGAGGAGCTCGAGGTAGCGGGTGAGCTGCTCGACGCCGTCGATCTCGCCGCGCCGCTTGATCTCGACGGCGACGGTCGCCGCCGGCGGCGTCCCGGCAGAGGATGTCGACCGGGCCGATGGCGGTCGGGTACTCGCGGCGGATCAGGGTCCAGCCCTCGCCGAGCATCTCGATCCGGTCGGCGAGCAGTTCCTGGAGGTGCGCCTCCACGCCGTCCTTGATCAGGCCGGGGTCGACGCCGAGCTCGTGGGAGGAGTCGTGCAGGACCTCCTCGATCGTGATGATCAGTTTCTCGCCCGCCTTGTTGGTGACCGTCCAGACGCCGGCTCGTCCTCCGTGCCCTCCTTCAGGGTGCACGGCGGGGACATCCAGTTGAGGGGTTTGTAAGCGCGGTCGTCCGCGTGGACCGAGACACTGCCGTCGGCCTTGACCAGGATCAGCCGGGGGGCCGAGGGCAGATGGGCGGTGAGCCGGCCCGCGTAGTCGACGGAGCAGCGGGCGATGACGAGACGCATGGTCGGCAACGCTACTCGACAACCGGCCCCGTCCCGCGATTCGCCCCGGACGTCACCCGGTGACCGTCACACTCCGTGCGAGACCCTCGGCGCCCTCTGCCCGTTCGTTACTGGCCGGTTGTACGTACCTTCTCCTGGTGCGGTCACGGTCTGCACGCCTACCGTGTGAAGCAGGAGGTCGCCGTGCGGGCACGCTGCGTGTCGGCGCCTCCTGCACCTGTCCGTCAGGCCCCGTCGCCCACGGGGTCACGAGAGGAGTACCCATGTCGCTCGACGTCTCACCGGCCCTTCTCGAACAGGCCGAGCGAGGCGAGGTCGACGAAGCCGGACTTCGTCGACTGCGTCCGGACCTCCCTGCCGTACGCATGGGAGATGATCAGCTCGCTGGTGGCGCAGCTGAAGGTTGACGGGGGTGACTTCGCCGACAACCAGGTGCCGCCGCCGGACGAGCAGGAGCGCGGCCAGCTGCTGCGCGCGCTGGCGAGCGACGCGATACGCGGCGCCCTGCAGCGGCACTTCGGGGTGCGGCTCGCGTTCCAGAACTGCCACCGGGTGGCGGTGTTCCCGCTGGACCCGGCGGTGGACGAGCAGGCTACGGCGAGGTTCACCTCGGTCCGCGCCCAGCTGCTCAACCAGTCGCCGGAACTGCGCGACTGCTGAGCGTGCCGGTCGCTGCCGCGCGCACCGCTCCGGGCGCCGGCCTGTCGGAGCCGGCTCGCCGCGGTCGTGCCGAGGCCACGGGCGAGCCGTGCGGGCGCCGGACCGCACCGCGCGCTCGCCGACGGCTTCAGGCCAGTTGCGGGAGCACGTCCGCGCCCAGCCGGGCGACGTTCTCCTCGGTGACGGCGAGGTCGCCGGAGCCCTCGACGAGCAGGGCGAACCGGGTGATGCCGGTGCGCCGCGCGGTCGCCGCGAGGCGGTCGGCGCACAGCTCGCGGCGGGCCCACCGGGTGCAGCCCGCACGAGCAGTTCGGTGTAGGCGAGCGGATCGCGCATCGGGCGCGTGCCGCCGTCGACGGTGCGGTGGGCGCCGAGCCCCTGCTGCAGCCAGCCGGGCATCGCCTTGAGCAGGATCTCGCGCCGCGTCCGCCGGGCGGTCGGCGATCTGCACCACGCCCGCCGACACGTGCGCGGCCGCGGCGATCTCGTCCCGGCGGACGGCCCGCCGCCGCGCGCGTGCGAGCGCCACAGCGCGACCATGTCGGCCTTCTCCTCGTCGCCGCAGTGCATGCCCAGCAGCATCGGCAGGCCGCGCTCCGCGGCCAGCCGCACGGTCGCGGGCGAGGTGCAGGCGACCACCACCGGCGGGGCCGCCGGGCTGCGTCCGGAGCTCGTCGAGGCCGCGGCACGACGGGCACCTCACGGAAGGCGTACCGCTGGCCGTCCGCGCCGACCGCGCGGCTCGCGCAGCCAGCGCAGCAGCAGGTCGAGCGACTCGGGGAACCCGCTCTCGTAGGCCTCGATGCCCGCGCCGAAGACCTCCAGGTCCACCCAGGGCCCGCCGCGGCCCACGCCCAGCGTGAAGCGGCCGCCGGAGGCCAGGTGCAGCAGCGCGGCCTGCTCGCCGAGCGCCACCGGGTGGGCGGTCGGCAGCACGCTGACCGCGGTGCCGACGCCGATGCGGCGGGTGCGGCCGAGCAGCAGCGCCGCGAGCGTCACCGCGGACGGGCAGACGCCGTACGGGACGAAGTGGTGCTCGGCCAGCCAGACCGCGTCGAGCCCCGCCTCCTCCGCGACCTCGGCGGCGCGCACCGCCCGGTGCAGCGCCTCCCCGTGGCCCTGGCCCGGGAACTGAGCGGCCAGAACAAAAGTCCCAACGCGCATGGCACTCTCCTCCTTGGCGCCGACGCGATCCCCCTGCGGGCTCCGTACTCCGGCCCTCTACCGGCAACAACGCTTGACGACTGCCAAAGGCACGGTCTGTCATGCAGATTGACTGATTTACCGTCCAATATGCCTGATGTCCGTGTTGGTGGCTGTTGGTAGCTGTTGCCGGCGGTGACGGCCATTGCGGCTGGTGGCGGGTTTCTGCCCGGTGGAGCGCGGCCGCGTACGCTGGGATGAGGTCAGCGCGGACCTGCGTCCGCGATCCCCGTGAAGCTCAGTGAGGTGGCCCGTGTCTCCGCGTCGAAACCGCCCGCCCTCCGCGGGGCAGCGTCTGCCGGACCGGAAGGCACCTACGCGGCCGAGGACCCGGCGACCGGTACGGCGGCTTCCAGCGCACGGAGAGCTGGCAGGGCGAGGAGTGGATCGTGCGCCAGGTCGCGGGCGCCAGCGCGGCGGGCAAGCACTACCGCTGCCCCGGCTGCGACCAGGAGATCCCGCCCGGGGTGCCGCACGTGGTGGCCTGGCCGGAGCACGCGGGCGTCGACGACCGGCGGCACTGGCACAGGGCCTGCTGGAACGCGAAGGACCGCCGCACCACACGGGTCCAGCGGTCCCGGAACGCACCGCGGTACTGAGCGAGCCGCCGCGCGGCCCCGCACGTCAGACGTCGCGCTGCTCCAGCAGTGCGAACGCGGCCACGACGGCGGCGGCCGTGACGGCGATCAGCAGCCATAGCTGCGGGCGCAGCCGGTGCTGCCGCCGTCGTCCGATCTGGAAGACCTTGGCCGAGCGACGTTGGGGGCGGTGTACTCCAGCAGCTTGTTGCGGATGGTGCGGGTGCTGTCGGACATGAGCAGGAACGCGGGCAGGATCGCGGGCAGCAGCACCACGCCCAGCATGGCCGTGATCGCCCCGGCCGAGTGCCGCAGCATCGTGCCGACGGCGAGCGAGAGCAGCCCGAGCAGCGACACGTACAGGCCGCGCCGACGTGAGCGACCGGCCGCTGCCACGGGCGCCGCCGACACTCGCGGCCGCTGTGCGATCGAGGACGCCATCAGGCCCACGAATCGCGATGCGAGAACCGCGCCGAGACGACGAAGGCGAGCAGCGAAGAAGACGAGCGCCTTCGCGGCGAGCACGCGGTAGCGCTGCGGCGAGGCGGTGAAAGTGGTGCGGATCATGCCGGTGCCGTACTCGGAGGTGATCACCAGCACGCCCAGCGTGATCAGCGCGATCTGGCCGAGCATCAGACCGAACAAGCCGGCGCGAGCACGGCGCGCCCACGTAGTCGCTGTCCTGGGTCTGGCACGGCGACGAGCATGCCGATGCCGACGACCAGCAGCGATGAAGATCGCCGATGCGTCCACATCGTGGAGCGTACGGTCCTGATCTTCGTCCACTCGGAGGCGAGCGCGTGCCCGAGGTGGGTGCCCTTGACGGGGATCGGCGAGGTGTAGCTGAACGCGGCCTGCGGCGCCGCCTGCCAGTCGCCGGGTGCGCCGGGCGCCGTGGGCGCGCCGTGTGCGGCCGCCGGGCGGCTGCCCCGGCGCGCCCGCGGGCGCGGTCTGCGGCGTGGGCGGGGTGGGCGGGGTGCTCATCGGGGGTCCTCGCTGGTGCGCTGGGTCGGCTCGTGGGCAGCGGGTCCGGGGACGGCGCCCGGGGGAGCGGCGGGGCGGCGGCACCCGGGCGCTGCGGACCGCCGGGTGCCTGCGCCCCGTACGCCTGCGGACGCGCCGACACTCGGTGCGCCGTGGCGCCTGGGCGGAGCGCCGTACCCGCCCGGCTGCGGGCCTGGCGCGCTGTACGGGCCGCCCGCGGGCTGCTGGGGCATCGCGAACGGCTGGCCGCCCTGCTGAGGCCCTGGCGGCGGGTACCAGCCCGACTGGCCCTGGCCGGGCATCGGCATCGGCTGCGGGGGCTGCATGCCGGGCGGCGCGGGCTGCTGGAGTCCCGGCCCGCTGGTCCTGCGTCGAGCGGTAGTCGACCGCGCCCTGCGTGAGGCGCATGTACGCCTCCTCCAGCGAGGCCTGGTGCGGTGACAGCTCCCACAGCCGGACGTCCGACGTCGTGCGCGAGGTCGCTGATGCGCGGCAGCGAGGCCGGTCACCCGCAGGGCGCCGTCCTGCTCGGGCAGCACCTGGCCGCCCGCCTCGGTCAGCGCCGCGGTCAGCTTCTCGCGCTGCTGCGGCTCGTCGTCGGGGGTGCGCACCCGGGCGAAGTCCGCGGAGTTGTGGGAGATGAAGTCCTTGACGCTCATGTCGGCGAGCAGCTGGCCGCGGCCGATCACGACCAGATGGTCCGCGGTCAGCGCCATCTCGCTCATCAGGTGGCTAGGAGACGAAGACGGTACGGCCCTCGGCGGCGAGCGACTTCATCAGGTTGCGCACCCAGAGGATGCCCTCGGGGTCGAGACCGTTGACCGGCTCGTCGAAGAGCAGCACCTGCGGGTCGCCGAGCAGCGCGCGCCGCGATGCCCAGCCGCTGGCCCATGCCGAGCGAGAAGCCCTTGGAGCGTTTCCTCGCCACGTCCTGCAGGCCCACCACGCCCAGCACCTCGTCCACCCGGCGCGCCGGAATGCCGGACAGCTGGGCGAGGCACAGCAGATGGCTGGCGAGCGCCGCGGCCGCCGTGCACCGCCTTCGCGTCGAGCAGCGCGCCGACCTGGCGGGGAGCGTTCGGCAGTTTGCGGTACGGGTAGCCGCCGATGGTGACCTGGCCCGCGGTAGGCGCGTCCAGACCGAGGATCATCCGCATCGTCGTCGACTTGCCGGAGCCGTTGGGTCCGAGGAAGCCGGTCACCGCTCCGGGCCGTACCTGGAACGACAGGTTGTACACGGCCGTCTTGGCGCCGTAGCGCTTCGTCAGGCCGACTGCCTCGATCATGCTCTGCCCCTCGCATCAGTCGTCGGGGCGCGCGCCCCCGTAAGGCTTAGGAGGCTTAACCGGGCGTTGACGGTTCCAGCCAAATGCCGGTGTGCCCGGATGCCGTTGGCCGGTGACCGGCTGCCCGAGCCCGCGCAGCACCTCGTCGAGCCGCCGGTGCCTCGCGCCCGGCACCGGCCACTCGCCGATCCTGAGCGGCCGTACGTCGAGTCCGAGCAGCTCATCGCCGGTGAGCAGGGCGGGTCCTGGAACGGGGCGGCCGGGGTAGGTGAGCGGCTGCCTGGCGGGTACGCCGGCCAGGCCGAGCGCCGCGAGACTGCGGTCGTTCGATGTCACGGGGAGCCCCTTCGGGTGGTCGTACGGCCACGGGCGCGCTCGCCCGTTACCGGCATACCCCGGGCCGGCGGGCTCAGCCGTGCCGCCGCCCGCGGGCGCCACGGGTGCGCTCCTCGGCTTGCGTTCACGCGTCCCGCTTCTTCAGCAGCAGGAAACCGCCCGCCAGGGCCGCGATCACCCACAGCGCCATGATCCCGATCCCGCCCCACGGCCCGTACGGAGTGTCGTCGCCGCGGTGTCACCACCTGCATGATCCTCCTGCCCGCCTGGTCCGGCAGATAACGGCCGATCTTCCTGGTCGCGGAGACATTGCCGAGGATGGCCGAGATCAGGAAGAAGAACGGCATCAGGATGCCCAGCGAGAGCATCGGGCTGCGCAGCATCGCGGCGACGCCCATCGAGAACAGCACGATCAGCGTCATGTACAGCCCGGCGCCGAACACCGCACGCAGCACACCCGGGTCGCCGATCATCGCCCGGTGCGAGCCCAGCAGCGCCTGGCCGAGGAAGAACGTGACGAAGCTGGTCGCGATGCCCACCAGCGAAGGCGAGCGCGGTGGCCACGGCGAGCTTGCAGAACAGGAAGATGCCGCGCTGCGGGCACCGCGGCCAGCGAGGTGCGGATCATGCCGGTGCTGTACTCGCTCGACACCACGAGCACCCCGAACACGATCATGTGCGAGCTGGCCCAGGCTCATGCCCGCGAAGCTCACGTTCGTCGCGTCGAAGGTGAGCCAGTCGCTGCGGATGCTCAGGCTGCCGAAGTCGCTGCTGCGACGGCAGCTGATCAGCACGCCGAGCACGACCGTCACCAGCAGCGGCCAGCGGACAGCGTCCACACCGTCGAGCGCAACCGAACTGATCTTGGTCCACTCCGACTGGATGACCTGCGGCGTCACCGGGGCCATCGTCCGGCCACCTGTGTCGCCATCTCAGCCGCCCTTCCGCTGCCAGCCGTCGCCCCACGTGGCTGCCCCCGGCTCGGGCGGCTGCTGCGCGGACGGCCCTCGCGCCGGCGGCGGCGCGGCGCCGCCCGGTCCGCTGGTCCGCTCCGCCGTGTGCGTGGTACTCCACCGACTCCGCGGTGAGCTGCATGAACGCCTCCTCCAGCGAGGCCTGCTGCGGGCTCAGTTCGTGCAGGACGAGCTGGTGCTGCGCGGCCAGCTCGCCGAGCTTCGCGCGCGCTCGCCGCCCTCGATCTCGACGGTGCCGTCGCCGGCCGTCGCGGCGGAGATCCGCGGCCTGGCGCAGCACGTCCTGCAGCCGTTCGCGGCTCGCGGGGTGCGCATCCGCACGTACGAGCGCGAGTTCTGCCGGATGAACTCGGCCATCGAGGTGTCGGCGAGCAGCCGGCCCTGGCCGATCACGACCAGGTGGTCGGCGGTCAGCGCCATCTCGCTCATCAGGTGGACTGGAGACGAAGACCGTGCGGCCCTCGGCGGCGAGCGCCTTCATCAGGTTGCGGATCCAGTGGATGCCCTCGGGGTCGAGGCCGTTGACCGGCTCGTCGAACATCAGGATCCGCGGGTCGCCGAGCAGCGCGGCGGCGATGCCGAGCCGCTGGCCCATGCCCAGCGAGAAGCCCTTGGCGCGCTTCTTCCGTGCGACCGCGGTCAGGCCGACGGTCTCCAGCACCTCGTCCACCCGGTGCTGCGGGATGCCGTTGCGTCTGCGCGAGGCACAGCAGGTGGTTGTACGGCGCTGCGGCCGCCGTGGACGGCCTTGGCCTCCAGCAGGGCGCCGATGTCCTTCAGCGGCTCCTTCAGCTGCGCGTAGTGCTTGCCGTCGATCCGGACGTCACCCGGCGGTGGGCGGTCGAGGCCGAGCAGCATGCGCATCGTGGTGGACTTGCCCGCGCCGTTCGGGCCGAGGAAGCCGGTGACGATGCCCGGACGCACGGTGAAGGTCAGTTGGTCGACGGCCACCTTGTCGCCGTACCGCTTGGTCAGCCCCTCCAGCTCGATCATGGCCCCACGCTAAGTCGAACGACTCGCGGCTGCCTCTTCGGGGCCCGGGCGCTCACGCGGAACGAGGCGGCCCAGTGCGCCGGGGCCGTGGATACGGCGGGCCCCGCGGCCCGTAGGAGGGACGCGGGGCACCGGGCGGGCGTCGTCGCGAACGCAGACGTCACAGAGAAACGGCGGGTCAGCGGGACTGCTGGGCCGGGACCCCGCGGGAGACCGGCTCGTCCTCGGCGGCCGGTGGCCGCGGCCACCGCCGCACCGGTCAGCGTCGCCAGCATCTCGCGGACGTTCGTCAGCTGCGCGTTGATCTAGTCGCGGCGGTTGGTCAGCGCCGCCAGCTCGCGCTCGGACTCGCTGCGGATCCGGTCCGCCTTGGCGTTCGCGTCGGCCACGATGTCCTCGGACTGGCGCTGCGCCGTCTCCACCGTCTGGCGGGCCCGACGCTCCGCGTCGGTCCGCAGCTTCTCCGCCTCCAGGCGCAGCTGCTCCGCGCGGTGCTCGATCTCCGCGAGCCGCTTCTCGGCCTTGGCCTGACGCGACGCGAGGTCCCGCTCGGACTGCTCACGCCGCTTGGCGAGGTTCGTCTCGAAGTCGGCGGCGGCCTGTGCTGCCTTGGCGCGGGTCTCCTCGAAGAGGGCGTCCGCCTCCTCGCGCTTGGACTGCGCGTCCTTCTGCGCCTCGGAGCGCAGCGTGCGTGGCGTCGCCCTTCGCCTTGTCGACGATCCGCGCGCCCTCGTCCTCGGCCTTGGCCTTGCGGTCGGAGGCGAAGGACTCGGCGTCGTTGCGCACCTGCTGGGCGGCAGACTCGGCGAGCTCACGGTGCTGTTCGGCGGCGCGGCGGGCCTCCTCGCGCAGATCCTTCGCCTCCTCCTCGGCGAGGCGGAGGATCTTCTCGACGCGGGCGCCGAGACCGGCGTACGACGGTTCCGCATCGTTGACCTGTGCCTGGGCGTTCTGCGTTTCGAGGTGGAGCTCCTCGATGCGCTTCTCCAGGGCGGTGATCCGGGCCAGGGCGCTGTCACGGTCAGCGACGAGCTTGGTAATGCGGTCGTCCACCTGACCGCGGTCGTACCCACGCCGCACGAGCTCGAAGCCGAAGGGGGAGGAAGTGTCGCTCATGGGGTTCCTGTCGAATGAGACCGGTGAGGTGATAGAGGGAATCCTAGGGGTCCAAACGGTGTGGGATCGAGCAGATGCCCGTTAGATCTGGAGATTGTCACGCCTTTTGGGTGGCGAACCGTAGCAGCACTTGCCCCGCCGAACGGATCCCAGATCGCGAGCCCCGGCAGAAGAGATCACGCGGTCGTCCCGGCCAAACCCGCAAACTCGAACTCCCGCCCGTGAACGGCCCTCTGCGGCCCGGCTGGGTGTTGCCACCGCGCCCGCCGTGCCCCGCGCGGACCACCGCCCGCGGCCGCCTTGCTTGCCGCCGCCGGCCGGCTCTCGCACAGACCCCAAGGCCTCCAGGACGTCCTGGACGCGGGAGATCTCCGCGTTGATCTCCTCGCGCCGGCTGGCCAGGACCTCCAGCTCGCGCTTGCTCTCGGCCACGGCCCGCTTGGCTTCCGTGTCCGCTTCGGCCTTGACGCGCTCGGCGTCCCGGGCCGTGTCGTTCTTCTTCTGCTCGGCCTCCTTGAGCAGGCTCTCGGCCTTCTTCACGGCGGCGATACGCACCCTGCTCGCCTCGGAGTTGGCGTCCGCCATCACTTCGGTGGCCTTCGCCTGCGCCTCGGCAGCTGCTCCTCCGCGGCCTTCACCAGTGCGTCGCACCGCTCGCCGGCGGTGCGCATGGCCTCCGAGGATTCCCGGCGGGCGCGGTCGTGCAGCGCCTCGATCTCGCCGGTCGACGCGCTCGCGCAGCTCCTCGGCGCGCTCCCTGACCGAGGTGGCGTCGCCGCGCGCACCGACCAGGAGCTCGTCGGCGTTCGTACGGGCCTGCTCCACCAGGCAGTTGCCCTCGATGCGCGCCTCGGCGACCAGTCGCTCGGCCTCCCTGCGGGCGGCGCCGACCATGGTGTCGGCCTGCGTCTCGGCCTCCGCGGTGGTGCGGTGCGCGGTCTGCTGGGCCTCCGTGGTCAGCTTGTCCGCCTCGGACGCGGCCTCGCCCATGAGCGTGTCGGCCTGCTCGGCGGCTTCGGAACGGCGCTTGTTGGCGTCCCTGCGGGCCTCGTCGCGCAGCCCCTCGGCCTCGCTGCGGGCGGCCGTGACCACCCGGTCGGCCTCGGCACGCGCATCCAGCCTGATCCGGTCCGATTCGGTGCGGGTGCGGGCCGCCTCGTCCTCTGTGGTGGCGCGCAGTTCGGACGCCTCCGTGCGCATCCGCTGGGCGTGCTCGGCGGCTTCGGTGCGCAGCCGGTCGGCCTCGGTGATGGCCTCGTTGACGGTGCGCTCGGCGAGGGACTTGGCGGCGTCGGTCTCGTCCTGCGCCTCGCGCCTGAGCCGGGCGCTGTCCTCGGCGGCACGCTCGCGCTCCGCGTACGCGTCGGAGCGGACCCGCTCGGCGGCTTCCTGCGCCTCGGTCCTGGTGCGGTCCGCGGCATGCTCGGCGGCGGACCTGAGCCCTGTGATCTCGTCCTGGGCCTGTTCGTGCAGGCCCTGCACGGAGTCCCGGACGGACTGCGCGGTCTGTTCGGCCGCGGACACCATGTCCGAAGCCCGCCGGTCGGCCTCCTCGACCAGGCGCACCGCCTCGGTCTGCGCCTCGTCCACCCGCTTGCGCGCCGAGGCCAGCAACTCCTCGCTCTGCTCGCGGGCCCGCTCGCGCTCCTGGTCGGCCTCGTCGCGGGCCGCACCCAGCAGCTCCTCGGCCTCCCGGCGGCGGCGCGCGGCCTCCTCCTGGGCGGCCGACAGCGCCTCCGCGGCCTCCGCGCCCACCCGCTCGGCGCCGAGGGCCGCCTCGGAACGGATCCGGTCCGCGGTGTCCTGGGCCTTGGACTTCAGCTCCTCGGCCTCGGCGATGGCCTCGGAGCGCAGCCGTACGGCGATGTTCTCGCCCTCGGCACGCGCCGTCGACGCGTCCGCCGCGGCCTCGTTGCGCAGCTGGTCGGCCTGTGCTTCGGCCTGCGCCTGCAGCGTCCTGACCCGCTCCGCTGCTTCGTTGCGCAGCCGGTCGGTCTCCTCGGCGGCCTCGCGGCGCAGCCGCTCGGCCTCCTCGCGGGCATCGGTGAGGGCCTGCTCCGCGGCGGTGAGGCGCTCTTCTGTCTCGGTCTGCCTGCGGGTCAGTTCCTCGGCCGCGTCGGCCTGCCGGGCGGCGATCGCGCTCTCGGTCTCGTCGCGCAGCTCCCGCGCCGCACGCTCGGCCTCCGCCTTGACCGACTCGGCCTGCTCGGTGGCCTCCGTGCGGTGCTCGTCCGCCTCGGCGCGGGCCCGCTCCAGGGCGTCCGCGGCCTGCTTGCGCAGGTTGGTGGCGCGCTCGATGGCCTCGGTGCGCACCCGCTCCGACTCGGTCTGCGCGCTGTCCCGCATCTCGTCGGCGTCGGCCCTGGCCTTGGTGAGCAGTTCCTCGGCGCTGTGGGCGGCCTCCTCGATCTGCTGGAGGGCCTCGCGGCGCGCCTCGCCGCGGATCCGTTCGCCCTCGGCGACCGCGTCGGCGCGCAGCTGCTCCGCCTCGCCGCGCAGCCGGCGCGCCTCCTCCTGGAGCTCGACCGTCTTGGCGCGGTACTCCTTGGTGTCGTCCTTCGCCGTGCCCTTCAGCTGCTCGGCGATGTCGTGCGCCTCGGCGCGCAGCCGGTCGGCTTCCTCCTCCGCCTCACGGCGGATTCGCTCGGCCTCCTCGCCCGCGGCCTTGGTGGTCGCCTTGGCGTCGGCGGTCGCCTTGGTGACCACCTCCTCGGCGGTGTGGGCGGCCTTTGCGAGCTGGGAGGCGGTCTCCTCCGCGGTGACCGTGCGGGCCTTCTCGGACGCCGCCGCGATCAGCTTCTCGCCCTCGGCCCGCGCGTCGGCGATGACCTGCTCGGCCTCCGTCTTGCTGGCCTCGGCCTCCTTGGTGGCCTCGCTGACCAGCCGGGCGACCTGCTCCTTGGCGGTACGGGTGCGCTGCTCATTGGCGGACTCGGCGCTGGAGAGGCGCTTGGCCGCCTCGTCCTTCGCCTGCGTGGTGAGCTTCTCGGCCTCGGTCTGCGCCTGGCGCAATGCCTCCTCGGCCGCACTCATCCGCTGCTCGGCGGTGCGGCTGAGCTCGGCGGCCTGGCGGCGCGCCTGGTCCGACTCGCTCGCGGTGCTGCTGCGCAGCTGCTCGGCGTGGTCGGTGGCTTCCTGGGCCTGGGTGGCGGCGCTGTTCAGCAGGCGCTCGGCGTCGGTGCGGGCGCGGCGCAGCAGGGCTTCGGCCTCGGCGCGGGCGCTCTGCGCCTCGTCGGTGAGCCGCTGGCGGGCCTGGGCGGTCAGCCGCTCGGCCTCGGCGCGGGTCGCGGCGAGCGACTGGTCGGCCTCGGCCCTGGACTCTTCGAGCAGCCTGCGGGCCTGCTGCTCGGTGCGGGCGCGCAGCTGCTCGGCCCAGGCGACGTTCTCGTTGACGTGGGACTCGACGGTGGCGCGGCGCTCGGCGAGCTCCTGGTCGAGCTGCTGGCGGCGGGAGACGGCCTCCCCGTGCAGCTCCGCCTGGAGCCTGGCCTGCTGCTCGGCGTGCTCCTGGAGGATGCGCTGGGTCTGGGCGCGGGCCTCGCGCAGCTCGCGCTCGGCGTCCGCGCGCAGCTGGTCGGCCTGGGACTGGGCGCTGCGCAGCAGCTGCTCGGCCTGGTAGCCGATATCGGTGCCGTCGTAGGCAGGACGGATCGCCAGAGCGCGGCGCGCCTCATGCAGCTTGGCGCGCAGCACCTCGACCTGATAGCCGAGGTCCTCGGCGTGCTGGACGGCCTTCTCCCGTTCGGTCTTCAGCCGCTCCATCTCGGCCTCGAACCGAGAGAGGTGGTCGACCTCAGCCCGATCCTGCTCCTGGCGTTCGTAGCCCCGCACTATGCGGTCCCATCCGTCCCATGGTCGCAAGTTCTCCCAATGAGCCCCGCCCATCCTACGGACAGGGCCCCCGGGGAAATGGTGTCAGATGAACGGCGGGACATGGGCTGCTGCCCCGACGTCCGCCCCCCCGAAACCGCACCCCGGCAACGGCCGTCACTCGTGAAGCTCCGCACACTCCAGCCCTGACGACCGCTGCCCACACTACCGGCCCGGATATGGACCAGGTCAGTGCTCCGCGGACTCGGGCCCCGCGGACCCGGCAGCCTCGGTGGACTCCCCGGGTGTGGCCGGTGCCGCCGCGGTCACCAGTTCGGTGAGCACACCGTGACAGTCCTTGGGGTGCAGGAAGGTGATGCGCGAGCCCATTGAGCCACGGCGCGGCTCGTCGTAGAGGACCCGTACGCCCTTGTCCCTGATGGCCTCGGAGTCGGTGTCGACGTCCGCGGTGCCGAAGGCGATGTGGTGGACGCCCTCGCCGTTCTTGGCGAGCCATTTGGCGACCGCGCTGTCCTCGCGCACGGGCTGCAGCAGCTGGAGATAGGAGGCGCCGCCGTCGTCCGTGGCGTTGATCCGCAGCATGGCCTCGCGCACGCCCTGCTCCTCGTTGACCTCGGTGTGGTGGACCTCGAAGCCGTAGGTGGCGCGGTAGAACGCGACGGTCGCGTCCAGGTCGAAGCAGGCGATTCCGATGTGGTCGATTCTCGTCAGCATGGCCTCAGTGCAACGTCTCGGGGGTCGGTTACGCAACGTGCGCGCGATCACACTCTCGTGACGATGACGGACGGGCTACCGGCCAGTACATTCAAGTGAACCACCGTTCACGTCGCTCGTATCCGCCCGACTCGGCCACGTCGCCTCCGCCCGTCCTGGCCACCTCTTTCGTCCTCGTCGCCCACTCGCCCGCCCTGCGTTTTCCACCCTTTCTCCCGCCTCCTCCTCCCCTTCCCCTCTCGTCTCGTCCGTCTCATCCGTCTCGTTTTCTCTCTCCCGACTTCCATCCCGCGCCCCGGCACCGTCTTTTTTCCGCCGTATCCGCCCGGGAGCGGGGCTCCGCAACAGGGCTCCGCTCGATTTCCGGGATTCAGGAATTTCCCGGAATCCCCCGGTCCTCCCGCAGCTGCATCAGCCCCGTCCGCACCATCTGCCGTATTCGCCGTACTACTCCTGTCCTGGGCCTTGTGCCGGCCGCATGAATCCGATGAGGCCGGCTGACGCCCGGGTGAGCCGCATGGGCCGCCGGGCGGCCCGGACGGCACGCGCCGTACTGCGCCATGGCGCCGTATCGCCGTACCGTTCCCTCACCGCCCGCGTCGGCCCGAGCCGGGCACGTCAGCCAAGCCGTAAGCCGTCTCAGCCGTACGCTGGAAAGGGATTGCACGTCATGTCTGGAACCAACGGCACCACCTCAGTGATCGTCGCGGGCGCTCGTACGCCGATTGGGCGGCTGCTGGGCTCGCTCACGCCGTTCTCGGGCGCCGACCTCGGCGGCTATGCCATCAAGGCCGCGCTGGAGCGGGCCGGCATTACCGGCGACCAGGTGCAGTATGTGATCATGGGTCAGGTCCTCCAGGCCGGAGCCGGGCAGATCCCGGCGCGGCAGGCCGCCGTCAAGGCGGGCATCCCGATGGACGTCCCCGCGCTGACCATCAACAAGGTCTGCCTCTCCGGGCTCGACGCCATCGCGCTGGCCGACCAGCTGATCCGCGCGGGGGAGTTCGACGTGGTGGTCGCGGGCGGTCAGGAGTCCATGACCAACGCCCCCCATCTGCTGCCCAAGTCCCGCCAGGGCTTCAAGTACGGCTCCATCGAGATGCTGGACGCGATGGCGTACGACGGTCTGACCGACGCGTTCGAGAACATCGCCATGGGCGAGTCCACCGAGAAGCACAACACCCGGCTCCAGATCGCCCGCCCCGAGCAGGACGAGATCGCCGCGCTCTCCCACCAGCGGGCCGCCGCCGCGCAGCAGGCGGGCCGGTTCAAGGCCGAGATCACGCCCGTGGAGATCCCGCAGCGGCGCGGCGAGCCGGTCGTCTTCGACGCGGACGAGGGCATCAGGGCCGACACCACGGTGCAGACGCTGGCCAAGCTGCGCCCCGCGTTCGGCACGCAGGGCACGATCACGGCGGGCTCCTCCTCACAGATCTCCGACGGCGCCGCCGCGGTCGTCGTGATGAGCAAGGCACGCGCCGAGGCGCTGGGTCTGACCTGGCTCGCCGAGATCGGCGCGCACGGGAACGTGGCGGGCCCCGACAACTCCCTCCAGTCCCAGCCCTCCCGCGCCATCCAGCACGCCCTGAAGAAGGACGGCCTGTCGGTCGCCGATCTCGACCTGATCGAGATCAACGAGGCGTTTGCGGCCGTTGCCGTGCAGTCAATGAAAGACCTCGACGTGTCATCTGAAAGGGTGAACGTCAACGGCGGTGCCATCGCCCTCGGTCACCCGATCGGGATGTCCGGGGCGCGGCTCGTGCTGCACCTCGCCCTGGAGCTCCAGCGGCGCGGCGGCGGTGTGGGCGCGGCGGGTCTGTGCGGGGGCGGCGGACAGGGTGACGCGCTCATCGTGCGGGTGCCCGGGGCCTGACGGCCTGATGGCCCAGCCGGCGTCTGCCGTCGCCGTGGCCGGGGAACCCGGTTCATGGACGGCGGTCACGGACGTCGACCGTGGACGTCCGCCGTGCGTGCGCCGGTCAGGAGCGGGCCGGCGGCAGGACACCGGCTCCGGGCAGTGGCCGCCCGGGGCCGTTCCCAGGGCTTCGCCCAGTGCCTGACGGCCTGGGCGCTACCTTCGGGCCCGTCGGGCACCGGGGGAGAACGGAGTTGTGATGCAGGATGTCGCCTCGCTGGTCGCCCAGGCCCGGCAGGGCAGGCCGCGGGCCGTGGCACGGCTGATCTCCCTGGTGGAGGGGGCCTCGGGGCAACTGCGGGAGGTCATGGCTGCGCTCGCCCCGCTGGCCGGCCGCGCGTATGTCGTCGGGCTCACCGGATCGCCGGGCGTCGGCAAGTCCACCTCGACGTCCGCGCTGGTGACGGCGTACCGGGCGGCCGGGAAGCGGGTCGCGGTGCTGGCCGTGGACCCGTCGTCGCCGTTCTCCGGAGGAGCGCTGCTCGGCGACCGGGTGCGGATGTCCGAGCACGCCAGCGACCCGGGTGTCTACATCCGTTCCATGGCCACCCGCGGGCACCTCGGCGGTCTCGCCTGGGCCGCGCCGCAGGCGATCCGGGTGCTGGACGCGGCCGGGTGCGACGTGATCCTCGTGGAGACGGTGGGCGTCGGACAGTCCGAGGTGGAGATCGCCTCGCAGGCCGACACCTCCGTGGTGCTGCTCGCGCCGGGCATGGGCGACGGGATCCAGGCGGCGAAGGCGGGCATCCTGGAGATCGGCGACGTCTACGTGGTCAACAAGGCCGACCGGGACGGCGCGGACGCCACCGCCCGCGAGCTGAACCACATGCTCGGCCTCGGCGAGTCCCGCGCACCGGGCGACTGGCGCCCGCCGATCGTGAAGACGGTCGCGGCCCGCGGCGAGGGCATCGACGAGGTCGTCCAGGCACTGGAGAAGCACCGCGCGTGGATGGAGGAGCACGGCGTCCTCGCCGAACGGCGTCTGGCGCGCGCGGCGAACGAGGTCGAGACGATTGCGGTGACCGCCCTGCGGGAACGCATCGGCGACCTGCACGGCGACCGTCGCGTGAGCGCTCTGGCCGAGCGGGTGGTGGCGGGCGAGCTGGATCCGTACGGCGCGGCGGACGAGCTGGTACGCGGGCTCACGCAGGCCTGAGTACGAGGCATCGGGCCCCGTCTGAACGGGGCCCGGGCCGGCCGGCCGACACCCTCAGCCGCGCCCCCGCTGCGCGCGCAGATGCTCTGCGATCGGCATCAGCGAAGCGTGCAGCTCGGCGAGCGTCTCGGGTGTCAGCAGATCGATGAAGTGCCTGCGCACGGCGTCGACATGGTGCGGCGCGACCTTCGCCATGGTCGCCAGACCGTGCTGGGTGAGCACCGCGAAAAGACCACGCCGGTCCGTTTCGCAGTTCTCCCTGCGGACGAGATTCGCGTGCTCCATGCGGGTGATCTGATGAGAGAGACGGCTCTTGGACTGCAGGGTCGCAGCGGCGAGGTCGCTCATGCGCATCCGCAGCTCGGCCGACTCCGAGAGGTTCACCAGGATCTCGTAGTCGTTCATCGTCAGCCCGAAGGGCTGGAGGTCCTTCTCCAGCTGGTTGGTCAGCAGCCTGTTGACCTCAAGATGGACGCGCCAGGCGCGCTGTTCCGCTTCGGTCAGCCAGGGTGTGGCCGTCTCGGTCTCCATGGTGTGGATTCTACCTAAGAAGTTGAATAGCGAACGAATATTGAGAGGCGGGCTTGTGTGACGGTGTGCACTTCCTTCGCTCTTGCGATGGTGCGCACGCGTTCGATGTCACACAGTGCAGACTACCGCTCACAGCCCGAAGCGACGTTGGAGGCCGCCGAGCTGTCCTGGAAGGCCTGGTTGACCCGCCGGGCCGTCCGCGCTAGCCGCACCGCTGTGGCCGCCGGGCACTCCGGCCTGCTGCGGAACCTCTCCGACCGCTTGTTCCGGCAGCAAAGTCTCGGTTGACTGCAGCAGTACCGTACCGGCGCCGGAGAACTCGAACTGGTGCTCCTCGCCGGAGGCCCCGCCGATCCCCGTCAGCGCCCGCAGCCCGCCCAGCACGCCGGTGAGGTAGGCGTGGTCGTAGTGGTGGCAAGGGGAGGGGCAGTCGGCCCAGCCGACCAGGGCCTGCGGATCCACCCGGATCGGGGGCTCCATGAAGACCACCGGGCCGTTCGACGCGGCCACGAAGCGGCCTGTGCCGATGAGGGTGAGAAAGCCCGGAACGATTGACTGCTTGAGCGCGAGACTTGGCTGAAAAGCGAGCAAGTTGCCCGATCGAATGGTCAGGTTGCCGTTATCCAGATCATAGGAATTTACATCGAATGCCCGGTCGGCGAGGAGCATCTTGCCCCGCCCCTCGGCCACCACCCAGTCGCTCGCGTGCAACGGCGAATGGAACGAGGTCGCGATCAGATGGTCGAGACGGCCGTGTCCGACGCCGTTGAACTCCATCGTCCCGTAGTACGCGATCATCTTGCCCTTCTGCAGGAACCACCGGCTGTCGGTGAGTTCCACGCAGAAGGTGTAGTTGTTCACGTTCTCGTCGGCGGGCAGCGTCATCGGGTCGTAGACGACGGGCCCCGGGCCGGCTGCTTCGTACCCGTGCGCGGTCACAGCTTGTCCTCCGAGGCCTGTACGTACACCGTGCCGCTGCCGGACAGCTCCAGCTGGAAGGCCTCGCCGGAGCCGCGGCCCACCATCTCGCGCCAGCCGATCGCCGCGGAGAGCTTGTTGCGCACTTCGCCGTGGTGGGCGACGTAGGCCTGCGGGTCGACGTGGACCGGATGGTCAGGGAAGATCGGCAGCTCGATGACGCCGCCGTGCGCCAGCACCGCGACCGCGCCGTGCCCCGCCAGAGTCGTCGTGAAGAGTCCCTGACCGGTCACCTGGCCGCGCACCATGCCCATCACACCGCCCTGGGAGCCCATGAACATGGTGCCCTGCGTGCAGGCTGCCGTCGAAGGCGAGCAGTCGGTCCGCCTCCACATAGAGGGTGTCGCCGGTCAGGTGATCACGCGGACGTGGTGGCCGCCGTGTCCGAAGAGCACGGTGCCGCTGCCCTCCACCGTCATCAGCGGAGTGGCCTCGTTCGCGAGGCGGCGGCCGATCATCGACATCAGGCCGCCCTGCCCGCCCTGGATGCTGGGCGTGAACGACACCTCGCCGCGGTAGGCGAGCATCGCGCCGCGCTGGCTGAACATCCGCTGGCCCGGTACCACCGTCGCCTCGACCATCTTCGCGTTGACCTCGCGGAACGGCATCAGAGATCGCCTCCGAGCGTGCCGCGCTCGCTGGGCTGCACGTAGACCAAGCCCTCGCCCTCGAAGCGGATCTGGAAGGCCTCGCCGCCGCTCTCGCCGAGGAAGGTGCGGAAGGTCACGCCTGACTGGAAACTCTGGCGGACATCGCCCTGGTGGGCGATGTAGGCGCCGGGGTCCACCGTCAGCGGGTACGCGCCCGACACGCGCAGCGCGACCGCCGGCCCCTCCGACATGATCGCCGCCTGGCCGTGGCCCTGCACGGTCGTGGTGAACAGCCCGTTGCCCTGCGAGGCGCCGCGCAGCCCGGTGAACGTGGTGCCGGTGCGCAGGCCCGCCTCGGTGGCGAGCAGGTTGCCCGCTTCGACGTGCAGTTTCTCGCCGTGCAGCCGTACCAGGTTGATTTCCGTGGCACGGTCCGCGAACCAGCAGGTGCCGTGCCCCTTCACCTCCATCACGGTCATCTGCTCACCGGTCAGCCGGCGGGTCACCATGCCGCGCAGGCCCTCGCCGCCGCCGGTCAGTTTCTTGAACGTCATCCGGCCGTCGTAGGCGACCATCGAACCGGCCTTCGCCTTGACGGCGTCGCCGGACATCTCGACGGCCAGCACCCTGCTGCCCTGGAGTCGAAACACTGCCACCCGTCGACCGTAACCGCCGTGCGGGCCGCCGCACAGCGCGATCGCGGGATCGGGGCCTGATCCCGCGCCTGATCGCGCGATCCGCGCGCCGATACCCCCTGCGTGCATCGCCGGATGGCGTCTGCGTCAGAATGGGCATGCTTGTGCCCGTATTCACAAGACCGTCCGGCCACCCGCCGACCCCCTCGAAAACCGAAGGTGACCCGTGGACATCAAGACCGCCTCCGCACTCCGCCGCCTCCGACTGGTCTCCGCGCCCGAGGCCGTCTCCTTCCTCCTGCTGCTGGTCTGCTCGGTGCTCAAGCGCACCACCGACTTCAATGCGGTCCCGGTGATGGGCTCGGTCCACGGCATCCTCTTCATCCTTTATGTGATCTTCTGGCTGGACGCCTGGAAGTGGACCAAGTGGTCGACGGGCACCGGCATCCTCTACTTCGTGCTCTCGGTGCTGCCGACCGGCGGATTCTTCGCCGAGCGCAAGCTCAGGACGGAGTCGGCGCAGGCCGCCGCCGATGCCGCCCGTGGTGAAGGGGCCGTGCACGCATGATCGTCGCCTTCTCCGTGACACCGCTGGGCGTCGGCGAGGATGTGGGGGAGTACGTCGCCGAAGCCGTCCGAGTGGTCCGCGCCTGCGGACTGCCGCACCGCACCGACGCCATGTTCACGTCCATCGAGGGGGAGTGGGACGAGGTGATGGACGTCGTACGGCGCGCCGTCGCCGCCGTCGAGGAACGCGCGCCGCGGGTCTCCCTCGTCCTGAAGGCGGACATCCGCCCCGGCGTCACCGACGGGCTCACCAGCAAGGTCGACACCGTCGAGCGGTACCTGTCCGGCTCCTGACCGCCTGACGCCCCGTTCGCTGCGCACCCCTCCGGGTCGCTCGGACCCCTCGCTCGGACCTCCCTGGTTCGACAGGCTGCTATATGTCGATTTATGTGGGCATAGCAGCTCTTGTGATGACCAGAACCAGGGAGGGCGCTGTGCTGCCGGAGGGATACGACTACGACACCTACAGCACGCTCGCGGGACCCCTCACCGAACCGGACGCCGGCGCCTACCGGGTGCGCTACCGCTCCCTGCTCGCGGCCCAGCCGCACCGGATACGCGTTGTTTTGCTGACGACGCTGGCGCCGCTGCTCAGCGCGGCGCTCCTGGCCTACCTGATCTGGCCCACGCACTGGACCACGCGCGACGGCGGAGCCTGGTGGCTGCCCTGGCTCGACACCGCCATGCTCGTCGCCATCGGGCTCATCGGGTTCTTCATGCTCGTGAACGTGCTGTCGATCGCGCACGCCACCCTCGTCGCGCGCGACCCGTTGCCCGTCACCGCGGAGGAAGGCACCAAGGTGGCCTTCCTCACCACGTACGTCCCGGGCAAGGAACCCATCGCCATGGTGCGCGCCACCCTCGAAGGCGCCGTGCGGGTGCGCCACCGCGGGCCGCTCGACGTGTGGCTGCTCGACGAGGGCGACAACGACCAGGTCAAGGCCCTGTGTGAGCGGCTGGGCGTACGGCACTTCTCCCGCAAGGGCATCTCCGAGTGGAACCGTCCCAAGGGCGCCCACCGGGCGCGCACCAAACACGGCAACTACAACGCCTGGCTCGCCCTGCACGGCCGCAGGTACGACTACTTCGCCTCCGTCGACACCGACCACGTCCCGCTGCCGAACTTCCTGGAGCGGATGATGGGCTACTTCCGCGACCCGGACGTGGCCTTCGTCGTCGGCCCGCAGGTGTACGGCAATTACGACACGGCCGTCACCAAGGCCGCCGAGTCGCAGCAGTTCCTCTTCCACGCCCTGATCCAGCGTGCCGGCAACCGCTACCGCGCCCCGATGTTCGTCGGCACCAACAACGTCGTGCGGATCGCGGCGCTGCTCCAGATCGGCGGCCTGTACGACTCGATCACCGAGGACATGGCCACCGGCTTCGAACTGCACCGCCGCCGCAATCCGCTCACCCGCCGCTACTGGCGCTCCGTCTACACACCCGACGTGCTGGCCCGCGGCGAGGGCCCCGCCTCCTGGACGGACTTCTTCACCCAGCAGCTGCGCTGGTCGCGTGGAACTTACGAGACGCTGTTCAAGCAGTACTGGAAGGCGCCGTTCAGCATGCCGCCCGGGCGCCTCCTGTCGTACACGCTGATGCTCGTCTACTACCCGATGACCGCGGTCAACTGGCTGCTCGGGGTCTTCAGCTGTGTGCTCTTCCTGTGGTTCGGGGCGTCCGGGACGCAGGTCGCCTCCTCTGTGTGGCTGATGCTCTACAGCGACGCGGCGGCCCTGCAGATAGGCCTATACGTATGGAACCGGCGGCACAACGTCTCGCCGCATGAACCCGAGGGCTCCGGCGGGCTCGCGGGCATGGTGATGAGCGCGCTGTCGGCGCCCATCTACGCGAAGTCGCTGGTCGGAGCGGTGCTGCGGCGCCCGAGCCGGTTCGTGGTCACGCCCAAGGGCGGCACGGCGAGCCCGGACCGGCTCGCGACCTTCCGTATCCATCTGGGCTGGGCGGCGGTGCTGGCCGCTTCCCTGGCCGCCTCGGTGGTGTTCGGCCACACCCATGCCGCCATGCGCACCTGGGCGTGCCTGGCGCTCGCGGTCTGCCTCGCCCCGGCAGCGGTCTGGTGCGGCTCGCTGCTGCTGGCGCCCCGCACCCGGAGCACGGCGCACCCGGTGGTGCGCGCCGCCGACCCGCTGGAGCCGGCGCACGCACGGATGACCGAGGCACGGGTGGCGGGCGCACCGGCTCCCACGGTCACCGGGAGCACGACGGGGGCGGCGGAGGGGGCCGGCGGGTGAGGAGGACACGGGGAGCGGGGCGGTGTTTGCCGCGTCGACGGTGCTCGCGTGCGGGCGGGCCGGCTGCGGGGTGGCCGGGTCGAGTGGGACGGGATCGCGGCGGTCCGGGTTCGCGCGGTCCCGGCCGCCGGGTGTCCCGCACGGGCCGGCGGTGACGGATCACGGCCGCCCGGCGGGCGGTCAGGTCCCGGTGTCGTGGGCCAGGCCCAGGGCGTACCCCGGCCACCACCGTCCCGCCGCGGGGCCGCCCCGGCACTGGCCGTCCGACTCGCCGGGGCGCTTGATCCACAGGTATGCGTCGACGGACGGGTCGCCGGTCTTGACGGTGGGCGCAGTGCCCAGGGCGCGGCCGGGCGGATTGCACCAGGCGGTGCTGCGGTCACCGGCCAGCGGGCCGTTGCCGTTGCGGCTGGTGTCGATCACGAAGTGCTTGGTGCCCAGGCCTTTGAGGACCGTCACCAGACGGTGGCCGTACGCGGTGCTCGCCGCGGTGGTCTGGAAGTTGGAGACGTTCAGCGCGAAGCCGTCCGCGTGCGCGATCCCGGCGTGGGCCAGCGGCTGCGCGAGCCGGGCCGGGTCGGTGATCCAGGCGGAGTTGCCGGCGTCCAGGTACACCTTGGTGTGCGGCTGGCGCTTCAGCCGGTCGGTCGCCTCGGCGAGCAACTGCAGGCGCTCCTGCTGGTACTGCGGCGGCGTACAGCCGTCCACGACGTGCGCCACCGCGTCCGGTTCGAGGACCACCCACGCCGTGGCATCGCCCAGGGCCTCGGCGAACCGGTCGATCCACTGCCGGTAGGACGCCGCGTCGGCGGCGCCGCCGGCCGAGTGCTGGCCGCAGTCCCGGTGCGGGATGTTGTACGCGACGAACAGCGCGGCCTTGCCCTGGCCGGCCGCTCCTTCGAGGGCCGCCCGCATCATCGCGCCCGGGTCGTCGCCCGCGGGCCAGACCGCGGCGGGCTGCCGAGCGATCCGCTGCAGTGACCGTGCGTCCTTCTGGCGGCCGTGCCGCTCCCAGTCGTCGGCCTGCCAGGCGGCGGGGCTCGCTGGGTCGACCCAGAACGGTGCCGTCGCACCGCCCAACGGGCCGCGGTCCGTGTCGGTGGAGATCTTGGCCGTCGAGTCGGACGATGAGCAGCCCGCCACCGCCCCGAGCCCGCCGAGCAGCGCCAGGGCTGCGACAACACGCGTCAGCCGGGACATCCTGCCCCCTTGAGCGAGGTGGCTGTGGACAGCTGTGATCAGGCGATCGGACACCGCAGCGGAAGCGCAACGGGAACCAGTCGGCACTGGTCGGCACTGGTCGGCACTGGTCGGCACTGGTCGGCACTGGTCGGGCAATTCTGGCATATATCTCCCGGTTTGGACGGGTACGACACCGGGAGTGCGGCAGTGGCGAAGGCCGCGATGCAAGGGCGGCATGACGTCCGCCGCAGCCATGGCCGGATTCCATCCCTCCGCTCACCCGTCAGCGGCAACTGTGAGTGCCCCGGGTGCCGTCCGTGGCGCGCTGCCGACCGCGAAGTTGCGCCGTACGCCGCCGTACATCGCGGCCGAGAGGGTGACGAGGCCGGGCAGTCGGCGGACACGGAGTGCGCCCATCCGAGTGACGACAGTGAAAAATGAGACAGGGCTGACCGCCATATGACCGCCCGCTAAGGTCGGGTGCGTGCCCAAACCGCTCAGTCTCACGTTCGACCCCATTGCCCGCGCCGATGAACTCTGGAAGCAGCGCTGGGGAGCCGTGCCGTCCATGGCCGCGATCACCTCGATCATGCGCGCCCAGCAGATCCTGCTCGCCGAGGTCGACGCGGTCGTCAAGCCGTACGGTCTGACCTTCGCCCGTTATGAGGCGCTGGTGCTGCTCACCTTCTCCAAGGCGGGCGAGCTGCCGATGTCGAAGATCGGCGAACGTCTCATGGTGCACCCGACCTCGGTGACGAACACCGTCGACCGGCTGGTCAGATCCGGCCTCGTGGACAAGCGTCCCAACCCGAACGACGGCCGCGGCACCCTCGCCACCATCACCGACAAGGGCCGCGAGGTGGTGGAGTCGGCCACCCGCGACCTCATGGCGATGGATTTCGGTCTCGGTGCGTACGACGCGGAGGAGTGCGCGGAGATCTTCGCGATACTGCGCCCGCTGCGGGTGGCGGCGAAGGACTTCGAAGACGGCCTGTGACGCGCCTGACGGCACCCGGGCGGCAGTCGACAGCACGTGGGCGGCAGCCGGTGCGGGCGCTTTGACGGCCTGCGGACAGGGGCTCGCCCGGCGGGCGGGGGCGCCGGTAGATCGCGCAAAACGGGCGGTTACGCTCGTCCCCATGAAACGCAGCGTATTGACCCGCTACCGTGTCATGGCCTACGTCACAGGCGTCCTCCTGGTGCTGCTGACGCTCGGCTGCGTCGCCAAGTACGGGCTCCAGATCGACGGGGCCGCGGGCTTCGTGACGGCCGTCGGTATCGCGCACGGCTGGCTGTACGTGATCTACCTGATCTTCGCTTTCGACCTCGGCTCCAAGGCCCGCTGGCCGTTCGGCAAGCTGGTGTGGGTGCTGCTCGCGGGCACGATTCCCACGGCCGCCTTCGTGGTCGAGCGCAAGGTGCGGCGGGAGTTCGAAACGAAGACGGCCGAGGCCGCCGTCGCGACCGTCGAATCCTGACCGGTGCGGGGCCGTCGCTGTCGGCCCCGTGTTCCTCGGTGGGCTCGCGTGAGAGGCACCGGTGGGCGGATAAGTGGCCTGGGCATTCTTCTGCTGTTCGCCACTCTGTGCTCTGCTGTGTCGACGATGCATCTGCATGAACCATGCATCCTTCGATTTTACTAGGACGTCCTAGTAAAATGGCGAGCATGCACGCTGATGCGATCGAGGAGGGCCGCCGACGTTGGCAGGCCCGGTACGACGCCGCCCGCACGCGGGGCGCCGACTTCACCACACTCTCGGGTGACCCCGTGGAGCCCGTCTACGGCCCACGGCCAGGCGACACCTATGAAGGCTTCGAGCGGATCGGGTGGCCGGGTGAGTACCCCTTCACCCGCGGCCTGTACCCGACCGGCTACCGGGGCCGCGCCTGGACCATCCGCCAATTCGCCGGATTCGGCAACGCCCGGCAGACCAACGAACGCTACCGAATGATCCTCAAGGCCGGCGGGGGCGGTCTGAGCGTCGCCTTCGACATGCCGACCCTGATGGGCCGCGACTCCGACGACTCCCACTCCATCGGCGAGGTCGGCCACTGCGGCGTCGCCATCGACTCGGCCGCGGACATGGAGGTGCTCTTCGCGGACATCCCACTGGGCGAGGTCACCACCTCGATGACGATCAGCGGCCCCGCCGTTCCGGTCTTCTGTATGTACCTGGTGGCGGCCGAGCGCCAGGGCGTCGATCCGGCCGTGCTGAACGGCACGCTGCAGACCGACATCTTCAAGGAGTACATCGCGCAGAAGGAGTGGCTCTTCCCACCGGAGCCGCACCTGCGCCTCATCGGCGACCTGATGGAGCACTGCGCGGCCGAGATCCCCGCCTACAAGCCGCTGTCGGTCTCCGGCTACCACATCCGCGAGGCGGGCTCGACGGCGGCGCAGGAGCTCGCGTACACGCTCGCGGACGGCTTCGCCTACGTCGAGCTCGGGCTGTCCCGCGGCCTCGACGTGGACGTCTTCGCGCCCGGCCTGTCCTTCTTCTTCGACGCGCACGTCGATTTCTTCGAGGAGATAGCCAAGTTCCGCGCGGCCCGCCGCATCTGGGCCCGCTGGATGCGCGAGGTGTACGGGGCGCGGACCGACCGCGCGCAGTGGCTGCGCTTCCACACCCAGACCGCCGGGGTGTCGCTCACCGCGCAGCAGCCGTACAACAACGTTGTGCGCACCGCGGTGGAGGCCCTGGCCGCCGTGCTCGGCGGCACCAACTCCCTGCACACCAACGCCCTCGACGAGACCCTCGCCCTGCCCAGCGAACGGGCCGCGGAGATCGCGCTGCGTACCCAGCAGGTGCTGATGGAGGAGACCGGCGTGGGCAACGTCGCGGACCCGCTGGGCGGCTCCTGGTACGTGGAGCAGCTGACGGACCGCATCGAGGCGGACGCGGAGGAGATCTTCGAACGCATCAGGGAGCGCGGCGAGCTCGCCCGCCCTGGGGGTACCTCCCACGCCGTTGAGGCAGTGGGGGATGGACAGCACGAGATCGGCCCCGTGACGTCCGGCATCCTGCGCGGCATCGAGGACGGCTGGTTCACCGGTGAGATCGCCGAGTCCGCCTTCCGCTACCAGCGGTCCCTGGAGAAAGGTGAGAAGCGGGTGGTGGGCGTCAACGTCCACGAGCAGTCGGTCACCGGCGACCTGGAGATCATGCGGGTCAGCCATGAGGTGGAACGCGAGCAGGTGCGCACCCTGAAGGCGCGGCGGGCCGCCCGTGACGAGGCGCGGGTGCAGGCCGGGCTCGCCGCGATGGTCGCGGCGGCGCGGGAGGGTACGAACATGATCGCGCCGATGCTGGACGCCGTACGGGCCGAGGCCACGCTCGGAGAGATCTGCGATGCCCTGCGCGCGGAATGGGGCGTCTACACGGAACCCCCGGGCTTTTAGGAGCTAAGGGCACCTGAGCCAGGACGGCACACCGGTGAGGCGGCGGGCCCCGCATGATCCGAACGGGCAGCCCTAGCGGGGAACCGCCGCCTCCAGCCCTCCCACCAGCAGTGCGGTCAGGCCGTGGACCCAGGCGGAGTCCACGGCCTGACCGCTGACCAGCGTTCGGTGCACCACCGCGCCGGCCACCACGTCGAAGATGAGATCCGCGTTGCGCGCCGCGTCCTTCGCGCAAGCCGCACGCCGCAGCTCGCCCCGGTCCTCCGCGCGTGTGCGCCCGGCGAGCACCAGACGCTTTTGGCGGTTGACGATCGAGTCCCTGATCCGCTGCTGCAGCGCCTCGTCCCGTGTCGACTCGGCGACCACCGCCATGAGTGCCGTCTTGGTCTCGGGCCGCTCCAGCAGCCTCGCGAACTGCCGTACGACCCCTTCGATGTCGGCGGCCAGGCTGCCCCGGTCGGGCAGCTCCAACTCGTCGAAGAGCACCGCCACCGCATCCACGACCAGTTCGCTCTTGCCCGCCCAGCGCCGGTAGAGCGTGGTCTTGGCGACACCCGCGCGCACCGCGACATCGCTCAGCGTCAGCTTGGACCAGCCCAGGTCGACCAGGGCGGCGCGGGTGGCCCGCAGGATCGCGGCATCCGCGGTGGGATCGCGTGGACGGCCGGTGCGGGCGGGGCTGCGGCTCGGCATGCCAGGGACCCTACCGGCCGGTACGCCGAGCAGAACCGGACGGCACCGGTGAGGGAGATCACGTCAATATCGAACGGTGCCGTTCCCGCACGCCACCTGGGGAAGTTACGCTACGACCCGTAGCGAAAGCGCGAACGACCAAGCGATACAGGCCCCGTGCCGAACCGGCGAACGGCCCCGCACCGGTTCGTACGCGCAGCGACAACCGCAGGCGCCCCGGTGGGGACCGGGCGCCGCACCTGAGCTTTTCGGCAAGCTTTTCACTGGGGCGCGCGAAGGGGGGAGGATGTACTCATGCAGCCACGGAACATGTCCATGAGTGGAGTCGTCGACCTCGGCGCGGTGAAAGCGGCCCAGGAGGCCAGGGTCAAGGCGGAGCAGGCACGCGCGGAGGCCGCGCGACAGGGTGGCGGGGGAGCCGTCTCGCCCGCGAGTCTTGTGATCGACGTCGACGAGGCGACCTTCGAGAGCGCCGTCCTCCAGCGCTCCACCGAGGTCCCGGTCATCATCGACTTCTGGGCCGAATGGTGCGGCCCGTGCAAGCAGCTCAGCCCGTTGCTCGACCGCCTCACCATCGAGTACAACGGCCGCTTCGTGCTCGCCAAGATCGACGTAGACGCCAATCCGATGCTCATGCAGCAGTTCCAGATCCAGGGCATTCCCGCGGTCTTCGCGGTGGTGGCCGGGCAGGCCCTGCCGCTCTTCCAAGGCGCCGCGCCGGAAGCGCAGATCCGCCAGACCCTCGACCAGGTCATCCAGGTCGCCGAGGAGCGCTTCGGCCTCACCGGAGTGACGGTCGATCAGGACGCCGCCCAGGACGAGGGCGCGCAGGCGGTCGAACCCGTCGAGCCTGAAGGCCCCTACGACGCCCTGCTGGAAGCGGCCGTCGCGGCGCTGGACGCGGGCGACCTCGGCGGTGCCGTCCAGGCGTACAAGAACGTCCTGGCTGACGACCCCGCCAACACCGAGGCCAAGCTCGGCCTCTCCCAGACCGAGCTTTTGCAGCGCGTCCAGGGCGCCGACCCGCAGCAGATCCGCGACGACGCCGCCCGCAAGCCGACCGATGCCGCCGCGCAGATCGCCGCCGCCGACCTCGATCTGGTGGGCGGTCATGTGGAGGACGCGTTCGGGCGGCTCATCGAGACCGTCAAGCGGACCACCGGCGACGACCGTGAAGCGGCCCGGCTGAGGCTGCTGGAACTCTTCGACGTAGTCGGCCCAGACGACCCCCGAGTGAGCACCGCGCGCAGGACCCTGGCACGAGCCCTGTTCTGACCAGTCGATAAACACCGGGGCATGTGATGCCCGAGTGAAAGTTCGTCGAATCAGCGACACGGCGGCCGTACTTTACCAAAACTTGGGAAAAGCGGCCGCTGTTACTCGCAGTAAGGAATGACAGCCGTTTCTGTCCGGGTACGACCATTACTGGGCGATTCAAGGTCACATCCTGCAGCACACCGTGTGGCCCATGCGGTATCGGGCTGTCGTGCATTCAGTTATGCGCCCGTTACCAGTGAGTAACGAACCCCCTTGTGCGGGCGCCGAGAATGCACCACGATCGGCCAGGCTCGGTCCATTCCCGCAGTCCCGCCAGCCAGTCGGGCCACGGGGGTTGGGTCCCCACCGGGCGCGGCGGGTGCCCGAGGGGCGCCGGCCATGGACAGGGGGGTCCTCTGCCGCTTCGGCAGGGCCTGTCCGCGGTTGGTTGCGTGAGAGGCGCGGCCAAAGTGGTTGTCGCTCGGGGGTGATCGCCGGTTTTTGGGCGCATGCAGTGCCTCCGAAGCTCGGCGGCGCTCTCCTTCCCGAGGACGTAGCACTTCTCCCATCCCTGCCCGGCTGATCCGTCTCTCTGGAGCAGTCAGGGCCGGAGATGTACGTCCGAGAAGGAGGAAAGTCATGGAGTCCGTGGCTCGTGGCGGAACCAGATGGAAGCGGTTCGCCGTCGTCATGGTGCCGAGCGTCGCGGCGACCGCCGCGATAGGCGTTGCCCTTTCTCAGGGTGCGCTTGCGGCATCGTTCAGTGTTTCCGGTCAGCAGTTCAAGGTGACTGCGGACCGTATCGACGGTACTGGCTTCGAGCAGTACGGCGCGGTGGACAGCGGCAAGACGGGTACTCACCCCGTCGCCGTGGTGGGTATGGATGACGCCAGATCACCAACCTCTGCCAGTCGGTCGTGGTTCCCGTCCCCGTCTTCGGCGATGTGACGCATGCGGCTCACCGCGGGTGCGCCCGGTGGTGAGCGGGTCAAGGCGAACAAGCTCTACATCGACGCCGACGACTTGCAGGCCAACGCGACGTTCAAGAACATCGACATCGGCGTCGCGGCCGGTTCCGCCACCAAGGGACCGGGCATGGCGAAGGGCGACAAGGCCGACCCAGGCAGCTTCGCCCAGCAGGCCGACTCCGTCGTGTTCACCGATGTGAAGCAGCGCGCGTGGGCGACGAGGCCGGCACCTTCAAGCTCTCGGGCCTTGGCATGAAGGTCCAGAAGGGCAAGCACGAGTGCTACTGAGCGGTTCACCGCTGAGACACTCGGGCTGAACGGCGGGGCGCGGGGGCGCCGGTCTTTTCCCCGGCTGTCCCGTGCCTTCCCAGCGCCCAAAGGCCTGGGAGGTAGCCCCACCGTACGACCACCGAACCAACGCCATTCCCGAGGAGCTGTACATCATGAGCGCCGAAGCGCAGGCAGGGTCGAGCACCAGGCTCGGCCAGATGCGCCGATCGTTCCGAGGGTGGCGCGGGGAGCGCCCATTCTGGGCGGGTCTGCTGACCCTGCTGGGCGGCATTCCGATCATGTACCTCCCGTATGCCAACCTCACGCTCGGCACGATGACGATCCGGATGGCGACCACCGCGGGTGCCGGCTCGCTCATCATCGGCGTGCTGCTCGTCGTGCTCGGCCTGACGATGTGGTTCCAGAAGCATTCGCGAGTGTTCGCCGGTGTTGCGGCGATCCTGCTTGCGCTGGTCTCCCTCGTCGTCTCCAACTTCGGCGGCCTGGTCATCGGTTTCCTGCTCGCGCTCATCGGCGGTGGCCTCGCCATCTCCTGGGTGCCCGGCCGGCCCGTGACCAGTGAGCCCGCGAAGGACGAGGCGGCCGACGGGGCCGACGACGAAGACAGTGTGCTGCCGAAGATGAGCGGTATCGCGGGCGCCACCTACGCCGTGAGCGGTGACGCGGAAGACCTGTTTGGAAACGACGGGACGAACGGGAGGCACCGTGCACGCTGACAAGGTGCACCACGAGGACTCCGGGTCGGAGTCCGGCGAAAGAACCGGGCCGCGGCATGCAGCCCCCAGGAAACCTCTGTTCACCCGGTTGCAGATGCCCGCGGGTAAGGCGATAGCCCTCGCGGCGATGCCCACTGCGGTCCTCATGGGCATGGGGCTCACCCCGACGCTCGCGCAGGCCAAGTCGATGCCGAAGAACCCGTTCCAGGACGGGCCGTGCGTCACCCAGCCTGACGAGTCGCCCACGGACGCCAACACGGCCGACAAGAACACGGCCGACAAGAACAAGGCCGACAAGAAGGACGACGCCGACAAGGCGAAGTCGTCCGCCTCTCCGACGCCGTCCGCCTCGTCGTCCGCGTCGCCGACGCCCACCGCCTCGCCCAAGGCCGCCTCGACTCCTGCGCCGTCGGCGTCGGCGTCGTCCGGCCATGCGGGCTCCGGCGGTCTGCTGGGCGGCCTCGGCGGGGCGCTCGGAGGTCTGTTGACGGGCGGCCAGCAGGCGTCGGCCCAGCCTTCGCCCAGTGCGTCGTCGTCGAGTTCGGCCAAGGACTCCGGCTCCGCGGTGGACAAGGTCACCGGCGCGGTCGGGGACACTGTCGACAAGGTCACCGGCACGGCCAAGGACGTCACCGATGGCGTCGGCGACACCGTCGACCAGGCAGCCAAGGCCGCGGGCAAGGCCAAGGACGCCACGGCGCCGTCACCCTCGGCCAGTAGCACGCCGGGCGCGAACGGCCAGGCCTTCCCGTGTGTCGTCGAGAAGAAGTCGTCGGGCACGGACGAGACTCCGCCGGTGCAGATCCCGAACGACCCGTGGCACCTGGAGGCCAGCTCGCTGCTGCTCCAGGGACTGCACTACGAGGGCGTCGTGAATCTGCGGATGCCCAACGGGCAGACCAAGCAGGCACTGAAGTACACCGCCAAGGACGGCATCGACATCGGTGACCTGCACCAGATCCTGACGGGTCCGGGCGGCAAGCAGTACCACGTCCAGGCCGCGCAGGGCTCCACGTCCACGATCCGCAACGGCACGGTGACGCTGTACACGGAGAGCCTGGCGGGCAACCTGTTCGGGGTCATTCCGATCACCTTCGACCCCGAGCACCCGCCGCCGATCGACCTCCCGACCGCCTACTTCACGAACGTGAAGCTCACCCAGGCCGGACAGTTCGGTGGCACCCTCACCATCCCGGGCCTGCATCAGTACATCACCGACTGACCGGACCCGTCGGCAGGTTCACCGGCCCGCCCGGGAGCCGCAGTACAAAGACCGTGGCCCGCACCCCCGTCGAAGGGGTGCGGGCCACGGTCATGTCCGCGCATGTCCTGCGCGCTTGTGGTGCTGCGTCGTCACGCCGTCCGGTACAGATGCCTGTCCCCTCGGCCTACGGGCTCCTACGGGGCCTGTGGGCCCCGCGCACGGGGCCTCGGGCCGGACGGCTCAGGCCGTGCCCAGGTGGTGGACGCGGACCATGTTGGTCGTGCCGGGGACACCGGGAGGCGAACCCGCGGTGATGATGGTGACATCGCCGTTGTTGAAGCGGTTCAGCTTCACGAGTTCGGCGTCGACCAGCTCCACCATCGCGTCGGTGTTGTTGACGTACGGCACGACGAACGCCTCGACGCCCCAGCTCAGCGCGAGCTGGTTGCGGGTGGCCGCGTCGGTGGTGAAGGCCAGGATCGGCTGCTGGGTGCGGTAGCGGGACAGTCGGCGGGCGGTGTCGCCCGACTTGGTGAAGGCGACCAGCGCGCGGCCGTCGAGGAAGTCGGCGATCTCGCAGGCGGCCCGGGCCACCGCGCCGCCCTGCGTGCGGGGCTTCTTCGTCATCACCAGCGGCTGCAGGCCCTTGGCGAGCATTTCCTGCTCGGCCGCGATGACGATCTTGGACATGGTCTTGACGGTCTCGACCGGATAGGCGCCGACCGAGGACTCGGCCGACAGCATGACCGCGTCCGCGCCGTCCAGGATCGCGTTGGCGACGTCGGACGCCTCGGCGCGGGTGGGCCGCGAATTGGTGATCATCGACTCCATCATCTGGGTCGCCACGATCACCGGCTTGGCGTTGCGGCGGCAGAGGTCGATGAGGCGCTTTTGCACCATCGGGACCTTCTCCAGCGGATACTCCACCGCGAGGTCGCCCCGGGCCACCATCACGGCGTCGAAGGCCATCACGACATCGGTCATGTTGGCCACCGCCTGCGGCTTCTCCACTTTGGCGATGACCGGGACCCGGCGACCCTCCTCGTCCATGATCGCGTGGACGTCCTTGACGTCGTCCGCGTCGCGCACGAAGGACAGGGCGACCATGTCGCAGCCCATCCGCAGGGCGAAGCGCAGGTCCTCGACGTCCTTCTCGGACAGTGCCGGGACGTTGACGGCCGTGCCGGGCAGGTTGATGCCCTTGTGGTCGGAGATGACGCCGCCCTCGACGACGATCGTCTTCACACGTTGCCCGTCGACCTCGACCACGCGCAGCTCGACATTGCCGTCGTTGATCAGGATCTGGTCGCCGTGTGCGACGTCGCCGGGCAGGCCCTTGTAAGTGGTGCCGCAGATGGACTTGTCGCCCTCGACGTCCTCGGTGGTGATGGTGAACTCGTCACCGCGCACCAGCTCGACCGGGCCCTCTGCGAAGGTCTCCAGCCGGATCTTGGGGCCCTGCAGGTCGGCGAGGACGCCGACGGCGTGGCCGGTGTCCTGGGCGGCCTGGCGGACGCGGTGGTACCGCTCCTCGTGCTCGGTGTGGGAGCCGTGGCTCATGTTGAGACGGGCCACATTCATTCCGGCCTCGATGAGCGATTTCAGCTGCTCATACGAGTCGACGGCGGGGCCCAGCGTACAGACGATTTTGGAACGGCGCATGGGTCGGATCCTATCGGTTTGTTCCCCGTCGGAATTAATCAGAGTCCGTGCTGCCCGCAAGGAACATATGGGCGATGTCGCGCTCAGGTGTCAGAGGTCTTTATCGACCCGTTCTTGCCTGGATCTCCGGGGCCGTGGAGGTTCTTGAGGTTCTCCCGAAACCCAGCGTTTACGGGCCTTTACCGGGTGTCAGGCCTTTACCAGGGCGTATGTCTGCTGCGCGATCTCCATTTCCTCGTCGGTCGGCACCACCGCCACGGCGACCCGCGTCCCACCTGGTGAGATCAGTCGCGCGACGTCCGAGCGCACCGTGTTCCGCGCCGCGTCCACCGCGAGACCGAGTCCTTCCAGGCCCGAGACCGCGGCCTCGCGTACCGGCGCCGCGTTCTCTCCGACGCCCGCCGTGAACACCACCGCGTCCACTGTCCCGAGCACCGCGTAATAGGCGCCGATGTATTTCCGCAGCCGGTGCACATAGATGTCGAAGGCAAGACCCGCCTGATGATCACCCGCGGCACGCCGGCGGAGAATCTCACGCATGTCGTTGTCTCCGCAGAGGCCGATCAGACCGCTCTTCTTGTTCAGCAATACGTCGATGTCATCCGCGGACATTTCTCCCACCCGCATGAGATGGAAGACCACCGCGGGATCGATGTCTCCGGAGCGGGTACCCATCACCAGGCCCTCCAAGGGGGTGAGCCCCATCGAGGTCTCCACACAGCGCCCGCCACGCACCGCCGACGCCGACGCGCCGTTGCCCAGGTGCAGCACGATCACGTTGGTGTCGGCCACCTCCTTGCCCAGCAGACGGGCGGTGGCCCGCGAGACGTAGGCGTGCGAGGTGCCGTGGAAGCCGTAGCGCCGGATGCGGTGCGCGTCCGCGGTCGCTACGTCGATCGCGTAGCGGGCCGCGGCCTGCGGGATCGTCGCGTGGAAGGCGGTGTCGAAGACGGCGACCTGCGGCAGGTCGGGGCGGAGCTCACGGGCGGTGCGGATGCCGGTGAGATTGGCGGGGTTGTGCAACGGGGCCAGCGGCACGAGCCGTTCGATCTCGGCGATCACGCCCTCGTCGACGATGACCGGCTCGGTGAAGGACCTGCCGCCGTGCACCACGCGGTGCCCGATCGCGGCGAGTTCGGGCGAGTCGAGCCCGAGCCCGTCCGCCGAGAGCTCCGCGGCCATCTCCCGCAGCGCCTGGGCGTGGTCGGCGATCTCGACGGTGCGCTCGCGGCGCGGCCCGGCGCCGTTCGGGTGCGGGGTGTGCACCAACCGCGCGGCACTCTCGCCGATCCGCTCGATGAGGCCCGCGGCGATCCTGGCGCCGGTGGCCATCTCGATGAGCTGGTACTTCACCGACGAGGAACCGGTGTTGAGGACGAGGACACGGCCTGGAGCACGCCGGTCGGCCGGGGACGATGCGTTCACGGACGGTGCGCTTTCTGCGTGGGGTCGGGGACGGGGCCGGCGGGTGGCCGCCGGGGATGCGGATACGCCTCAGGTGGGCTGCTGCGCCTGGATGGCGGTGATGGCGACCGTGTTGACGATGTCTCCGACGAGGGCGCCGCGCGAGAGGTCGTTGACCGGTTTGCGCAGCCCCTGAAGGACCGGGCCCACCGCGATGGCACCCGCGGAGCGCTGGACGGCCTTGTAGGTGTTGTTGCCGGTGTTCAGGTCCGGGAAGATCAGCACGGTGGCCCGGCCGGCGACCGTCGAGCCCGGCAGTTTGGTGGCCGCCACGGACGGCTCCACCGCCGCGTCGTACTGGATCGGGCCCTCGATCATCAGGTCGGGCCGGCGGGCGCGGGCCAGTTCGGTGGCCTCGCGGACCTTGTCGACGTCCGCGCCGGAGCCCGAGGTGCCGGTCGAGTACGACAGCATCGCTATCCGCGGCTCGACCCCGAACTGCTCGGCGGTGACCGCGGACTGGATGGCGATGTCGGCCAGCTGCCGCGCGTCGGGGTCCGGGTTGACCGCGCAGTCGCCGTACACGAGCACCTTGTCCGCCAGGCACATGAAGAAGACGGACGAGACGATCGAGGCGGCCCGCTGCCCGTCGCCCGCAGCCGGCTTCGTCTTGATGATCTCGAAGGCCGGGCGGATGGTGGCGGCCGTGGAGTGCACGGAACCGGACACCATGCCGTCCGCCAGGCCCTCCTCGACCATCAGCGTGCCGAAGTAGTTCGGGTCCGCGACCATGTCGTGGGCGAGCTCGATGGTGACGCCCTTGTGCGCCCGCAGTTCGGCGTAGCGCTCGGCGAAACGCTCCCGCAGCTCGGCGGTGGCCGGGTCCAGGAGCTGGGCGGCGGCGAGGTCGATGCCGAGGTCGGCGGCCTTCTTGCGGATCTGCTCCTCGGGGCCGAGCAGCGTCAGGTCGCACACGCCGCGGCGCAGCAGCACCTCCGCGGCGTGCAGCACCCGCTCCTCGGTGCCCTCCGGCAGCACCACCCGGCGCCGCTGAGCGCGCGCCCGCTCCAGCAGCCGGTGCTCGAACATCATCGGGGTGATGCGGCTGCTGCGGGGCGCCGAGATGCGGCCCAGCAGCTCGGCGGGGTCGGTGAACCGCTCGAAGAGCCCGAGCGCGGTCTCCGCCTTGCGGGGCGTCGCGGCGCTCATCCGGCCTTCCAGCGTGAAGAGCTCCGCGGCCGTCGGGAAGCTGTTGCCGGGCACGGATATCACCGGGGTGCCGGGCGCGAGTCGGGCGGCGAGCGCCAGGATCTCCGCGCTGGGCCGCTCGCCCAGGGTTAGCAGCAGCCCGGCGATGGGCGGGGTGCTCGCGCTGTGCGCGGCGAGCGCGCCCACCACCAGGTCGGCGCGGTCGCCCGGGGTCACCACCAGGCAGCCCGGGGTGAGAGCGGTGAGCAGGTTCGGCAACATCGCGCCGCCGAAGACGAAGTCCAGTGCGTCCCTGGCGAGCCCGGAGTCGTCGCCGAGCAGGATCGTGCCGCCCAGGGTGTGGGTGATCTGCGCCACGGTGGGCGCGGACAGCGCGGGCTCGTCCGGCAGCACGTAACAGGGCACCGGCAGGCTTTTGGCGAGGTGCGCGTGGATCTCGTCGCGGTCCTCGGGCGCGACCCGGTTGACGAACAGGGCGGGGATCTCGCAGCCCAGGCCCTCGTAGGCGCGATGCGCGTTGCGGACCTCGGCGTGCACCGAATCCACGCCCTGGCCCCGGCCGCCGACGACCGGCAGCACCGGGGCGCCGAACTCGTTGGCGAGCCGGGCGTTCAGGGCCAGCTCGTCGGGGACCTGGGTGTCGGCGTAGTCGGTGCCGAGCACCAGCACGGCCTCGAAGGAGCGGGCGAGCGCCTGGAAGCGGTCGACTAGCCGGGAGACCAACTCGTCGGTGCCCTTCTCGGCCTGCACCACGGCCGCCTCGCGGTAGCTCATGCCGACGCTGCTCGCGGGGTCCTGGGCGAGTCGGTAGCGGGCCCGCAGCAGGTCGAAAAGGCGGTCGGGGCGGTCGTGGACGAGCGGCCGGAAGACTCCCACCCGGTCGACCCGGCGCGTCAGCAGTTCCATGACGCCCAGCTCGACGACCTGGCGGCCGTCCCCGCGCTCGATCCCGGTCACGTACACGCTGCGCGTCACGCAAGCTCTCCGTTCGGTCTGCGGCCGGCCTTCTGCGGTGCCGGACCCTTCGGCATGCGGATGCCACCGGCCTTCCGCGCGGGCCTGGTGCACCAGTCTTGTGCACCAGTCTTGCGTGCCGGCTGTCCCGCCGGCCCGTTCGGCTGCTCGCTGACGCCGCCGGTTTTCTGGAACGTCATCGTCCGTACCCCTGCGCGTCGCCCCGGGCGACGAGAGTTCACTCACGGCACGCGCCCGGCCTGGTTACGGGGGCGCGGGTGATGAGCAAGAACCTCTTGACGGTATCGCGTCGTATGGCAGGGCGGCCCGATGGCGGGCACCGACCGTGCACGAGGGGATCGGCAGCGGACCGCAGGGCGTGAAACAATCGGATCGGCTCATAAACGACGGGGAGCAGGAGATACAAACACGATGCGCATCGGAGTTCTCACCGCCGGCGGCGACTGCCCAGGCCTGAACGCAGTGATCCGGTCGGTCGTGCACCGGGCCGTGACGCACTACGGCGATGAGGTGATCGGCTTCGAGGACGGCTATGCGGGGCTGCTGGAGAGCCGCTATCGCAGGCTCGACCTTGAGGCGGTGAGCGGCATCCTGTCCCGCGGCGGCACCGTGCTCGGCTCGTCCCGCCTGGCCCGTGACCGGTTCCGCGCGGCCTGCGAGAACGCCCGCCAGATGGCCACCGAGATCGGTTTCGACGTCCTCATCCCGATCGGCGGCGAAGGCACCCTGACCGCCGCGCGGATGCTCTCCGACGCGGGCCTGCCCGTCGTCGGTGTGCCCAAGACCATCGACAACGACATCTCCTCCACCGACCGCACCTTCGGCTTCGACACGGCCGTCGGGGTGGCCACCGAGGCGATGGACCGCCTCAAGACCACGGCCGAGTCGCATCAGCGGGTGATGGTCGTGGAGGTCATGGGACGGCACGCGGGCTGGATCGCGCTGGAGTCCGGCATGGCCGGCGGCGCGCACGGCATCTGCCTGCCCGAGCGGCCCTTCGACCCCGCCGACCTGGTCAAAATGGTCGAGGAGCGCTTCGCGCGCGGCAAGAAGTTCGCGGTCGTGTGTGTCGCCGAGGGCGCGCACCCCGCCGACGGCAGCATGGACTACCGCAAGGGCGAGATCGACCAGTACGGCCACGAGCGCTTCCAGGGCATCGGCACCGCCCTCGCCTTCGAGCTCGGCCAGCGCCTCGGCAAGGAGGCCAAGCCGGTCATCCTGGGCCATGTACAGCGCGGCGGCACCCCGACCGCGTACGACAGGGTGCTGGCCACCCGCTTCGGCTGGCACGCCGTCGAGGCCGCGCACCGCGGCGACCACGGCAGGATGACGGCGCTGCGCGGCACGGACATCACCATGGTCCCGCTCGCCGAGGCGATCACCGAGCTGAAGACGGTGCCCAAGGACCGGATGGACGAGGCGGAGTCGGTGTTCTAGTGCTGCGGCAGGCAACGGTTGCCTGTTGCGGCACTAGCCGCGCAGGTGCGGTAGACCCGGAGCACCCCCACTTCAGGTCCACCGCACCCCGGGCCGGGGCGCGCCGGGCTTCTTGGCCGCTGGTCGCCCCGCGGGTGGACGTCAGCCCTTGACCGCCCCGCCCATGGCGAAGCCGCCGCCGAGACGCCGTGCGATGAGGACGTACAGCAGCACCACCGGCGTCGAGTACAGCATCGAGTACGCCGCCAGCTGCCCGTAGACCACCTGGCCGTGGTTGCCGAAGAAGGTGAAGATCGAGACCGAGGCGGGCAGCTGCTCGGGGGAGAGCAGCAGCATGAAGGGGACGAAGAAGTTGCCCCACATCATGATGAAGCTGTAGATCGTCACCACGGTAAGACCCGGTCCCATCAGCGGCAGGACCACTCGGATCAGGGTCTGGAGCATCGAGGCGCCGTCCGTCCAGGCGGCCTCTTCCAGGACGATCGGCACCCCGTCCATGAAGTTCTTCATCAGCCAGATCGCGAACGGCAGCTGCGAGGTGGCCAGGAACATGGCCGTGCCCGACATGGTGTCGATCAGGTTGACCTGCACGAAGAGTCCGTAGACCGGCACCATCACCGCGGTGATCGGCAGGCAGGTCGAAAAGAGGATCGTCAGCAGGTAGGGGCGGGCGAAGCGGGAGCGGTAGCGGGAGAGCGGATACGCGGCGAGGGCCGCGCACGCCACCGTCACCAGGGTCGCGCCGCCGCACAGGATCAGGCTGTTGAGCATCGGCGTGAAGGTGAGCTCGTCCGTCAGTACCGCGTCGAAGTTGGCCAGGGAAGGTGACGGCACCCGCACGCGCAGCCCCGCTTGCGAGTCGAACGCGGAGAGCACCAGCCAGAGCAGCGGCAGCGCGAACGCGACGGCGGTCACCAGCAGCGCCACGCTCGCGGCGAGCCTAACGCGGGTGGCCCGCCGCAACGGGAGCCACCAGCGCGAGCGCGCGGGTCGTGGTGCGCCGGGCGCGAGGTCCGGCCCGGATGCGGCCGGCGCGGCAGGCGCGGGCAACTGGGTCACCGACTCACACCTCCTCTCGTACAAGACGCAGATACACCATCGAGAACAGCGCGCCTACCAGCAGCAACAGCAGCGCGATCGCGGTGCCGTAGCCGATCAGGCTGTTGTTGAACGCCTCCTCGTACATCAGCACCGGCAGGGTCGTGGAGTGGTCGCCGGGACCGCCGCGCGTCATCGCCCAGATCAGGCCGAAGACGGAGAGCGTCTGGAGGGAGTTGAGCATCAGATTGGTGGCGATCGACCGGCGGATCATGGGCAGCGTCACGTACCGCACCCGCTGCCAGCCGCGCGCACCGTCGACCTCAGCGGCCTCGGTGATCTCCCGCGGGACGTCCGCGAGCGCCGCCGAGTAGATCAGCATCGAAAAAGCCGTGCCACGCCACACGTTGGCAAAGGAGACGGCCATGATCGGCAGTGTGTAGAGCCAGTTCTGGGCCGGCAGGTGCAGCCAGTCCAAAATGGCGTTCAGGGTGCCCTCGCGGCGGAAGAACGCGTAGAGCAGAAAGGCCGCCACGATCTCCGGCAGCACCCAGGCCGCGATCACCAGCGCACCGGTGAGTGTGCGCACCCACCGGGCCGCCTGCCGCATCAGCCCGGCGAGTACGAGCCCGAGCGTGTTCTGCCCGATGAGCGAGGAGATCACGGTGAAGACCAGCGTCAGCCATACGGCATTGCGGAAATCCGGATCGCTGAAGGCCCGCCGGAAATTGGCGAATCCGACGAAATCCGTCTCTGCCGCGCCGGTGAGCTGCATGTTCGTGAACGCGGTGGCGACGCAGTAGACGATCGGTCCGGCCAGGAAGAGCAGCAGTAGCACGGTGGCGGGGGTGATGGGCAGCCAGCGCAGCGCACGGGTGCGGCGGGCGCGCGCCTTCGCGCGCCCGCCGGACGGTGACCCGGCTGCCGGTACGGCGCTCACCGGGCGTTCCGCTGTGTGCGACGTCGTTCGGGCCGGCTCACGGCTTGTTCACCACGGCGCCCTTGGCGATGTCCTTGAGTTGCCCGTCATAGGTCTTCGCGGCGCCGGCGGGAGTGGCGTCACCCGTCGTGACCGATTCCATCGCCTCGCCGACCGCGGTGGAGACCTGCGGATACACCGGAAGCGCGGGACGGTAATGGGTGTACTGGACCAGCTTGGTGAAGAAGTCGATGCCGGGCATCGAATTCAGATACACCGGATTGACCGCGGCATCCTTGCGGACCGAGATCTGCGCGTCGACGACGAACCAATGCGCCGCGTTCTGCGGCGTCTGCATGGCCTTGATGAAGTCGAAGGCGAGACCGGGATTGGCCGCCTTCTGCGGAATGGCCCAGGCCCAGCCGCCGGACATGGAGACCTTGCCGGGTGCCTGGCCGTACTGGGTCGGCATCGGCGCCTGCGAGAGCTCCTTATTCCAGGCGGGCCAGGCGTGCTGTCCGCCGCTGATCCAGACCTGCCCGAGCCAGGAGCCGTCCAGCGCGATGGCGAGCTTTCCGTTGGGCAGCCAGTCGCCGGCGACGTTGCTGCCGACGTTCGGGTCCAGTGCGTCGGACGGGTCGGGGCCGAGTTTGTCGCCGTACACCGTCTTGATGAAGTTCAGCGAGTCCTTGAATCCCTTGCTGCCCGTCACCCACTTCTTGGACGCCGTGTCGTACATCGGGTCCTGGCCCGTGCCGTACAGCAGCATTTCAAAGCTCTGCATCACGGAGGTCTCGCCCGGGGCCTTGCCGGTGTAGACATTCAGCGGGATGACACCGGGCACCTTCTTCTTGATGGTGCGGGCCGCGGTAAGAATGTCATTCCAGTTCTTCGGCTGCCAGTTGGCGGGCAGTCCTGCCTTCTGGAAGATTTTCTTGTTGAACCACAGGCCGCGGGTGTCGGTGCCGTCCGGAACTCCGTACGTCTTGCCGTCCTGGGCCCGTGCCGAGGCTTTCGCGGTGGGCACGAACTGATCCCACCCGCTCCATTTCGCGAGATACGGGTCGAGTGGCTTGAGATAGCCGGCCTGGATGTCGGAGTTGATCCGGAAGGTGTCCTCGTAGACCAGATCGGGCGCGGTCTTCGGAGTGCGCATCATCTGCTGCACCTTGGCGGCGTAGTCGAGGTCCGCCACCTGGATCGGCATGAGTTCGACCTTCTTGCCGGGATGGTCCTTCTCGAACTGCTTCTTCACGTCGCTGAGGAACTTGTCCTTGTAGCGGACGTTGTTGTCGGTATTGCGGTTGTACGCGATCTTGATGGTGTCGGAGTCGCTTCCGGAGCCTGAGCCGCAGGCGGTGAGGGAGCCTGCGGCGAGTAGCGCGGCGAGCACAAGGGGGCCTGCTGACCGGACTGTTGAGCGCGGACGAAAGGTGGGGCGCACGACACAACCTCCTGCATGGGCCGGATCCGGCCTGGTCGACACGGGTGTGACAGTGGCTGCACGGTGAACGTATGCGGCGGTCGAGAGCAGGGTCAATGGTCGTGCGTCGACACAAGTGGACACTGTGTCAACTTGTTATCAGCCATGGGTACATGGGTGTATCGGGTGCGCATAGGGGTCACACTTCCTGCCGGGCGGACCGCATGATGGCTTTGCTGCCGTCACGCAGCCTCGCAAACCTGCAAAAACCTGGCGCAAGGAGGACTCCGTGACCGTTCAGAATACGGCCCCGGCCGCCAAACGGGACAGAACTCATTTTCTCTATCTGGCCGTGGTCGTGGCCGTGCTGCTCGGCATCGCAGTCGGCTTTGCGGCGCCCGACTTCGCCGAGGATCTCAAACCTCTCGGCACGGGCTTTGTGAACCTGATCACGATGATGATTTCGCCCATTATTTTCTGCACCATCGTGCTGGGCGTCGGCTCGGTGCGGAAGGCGTCCAAAGTGGGCGCGGTGGGCGGGCTCGCACTGGCCTATTTTCTGGTGATGTCCACGGTGGCGCTCGCCATCGGTCTCGTCGTCGGTAACATCCTGGAGCCCGGTAGCGGTCTGCATCTCACCGAGGCCGTCCGGCACGCGGGCGTGGACCAGGCCAAGGGCGCCTCCGAGTCCACCACGGACTTCCTGCTCGGCATCATCCCGACGAGCCTGGTCTCCGCCTTCACCGAGGGCGAGGTGCTGCAGACGCTGCTGGTGGCGCTGCTCGTGGGCTTTGCGCTGCAGGCGCTCGGCAACGTGGGACAGCCGATCCTCACCGGCGTCGAGCACATCCAGCGGCTGGTCTTCCGCGTCCTGGCGATGATCATGTGGGTGGCGCCGGTGGGCGCGTTCGGCGCGATGGCCGCGGTGGTCGGCGAGACGGGCGTCGATGCTCTGAAGTCGCTAGCCGTCATCATGATCGGCTTCTACGCCACCTGCATCCTGTTCGTCTTCGGAGTGCTCGGCACGCTGCTGCGGTTGATCACCGGAGTGAACATCTTCAGGCTGCTGGCGTATCTGGGCCGCGAGTTCCTGCTGATCCTGTCCACGTCGTCGTCCGAGTCCGCGCTGCCGCGCCTGATCGCGAAGATGGAGCACCTGGGCATCAGCAGGCCGGTCGTCGGCATCACCGTGCCGACCGGTTACTCGTTCAACCTGGACGGCACCGCGATCTATCTGACGATGGCCTCGCTCTTCGTCGCCAACGCGATGGACGCGCCGCTCAACACGGGTGATCAGATCTCGCTGCTGGTGTTCATGGTGGTGGCGTCCAAGGGCGCGGCGGGAGTGACCGGCGCGGGCCTGGCCACGCTGGCGGGCGGTCTGCAGTCGCACCGCCCGCAACTGCTTGACGGAGTCGGCCTGATCATCGGCATCGACCGCTTCATGAGCGAGGCCCGTGCGCTCACCAACTTCGCGGGCAACGCGGTCGCCACGGTCATCGTCGGTACCTGGACCAAGGAGATCGACAAGGAGCGCGTCGGCCGAGTCCTGGCGGGCGAGGTGCCGTTCGACGAGCGGACGCTCCTGAACGACGCCGGGTCCGATGAGTCCGCGGTGGCCGCGGACGGCGAGGGCGGGGTGCCGTCGCAGCGCGGGGACGGCAAGGAGCCGGCCGGGCTCTAGTGCCGCGGCACTAGGGTCGTCGCTGAGGCTGCCCGCGCGTGTGGTCCGCGCTCACTCCGTCCGGTTGAGCGGCCCGAGGTCCACGTCGTCCACGTAGCCGAAGACGTGGACCTCGGGGGCGAAGGCCTGGACCGTTCTCCTGAGAAGGGCCGGATCCACCGTGCACAGCGTCATGGGATGGGTGGATGTCTCGGTTCCTCTGAAGGTTTCCAGGAACTCGGCGGCCACGTTCGTGGACAGGTACGTGTCGATCGCGTGCACCGCGGGAGATCCGGCCGGCTCCCACGGCGGGGCGGCGCCCTTTCTGTGCCGCACCTCAAGGAGCGCGTGCTTGAGCTTCCCGGCTGCCTTCTCCTCGTCGTAGGTGACAGCCACGATCTGTGACCAGGGGACGAACTTCGCCCTGCGGACGAACAGCACGGCCCCCAGCGTGATGCCCTTGGGCCCGATGCGCACAGCGGTGCGGCGGCACGAAGCGACCAGGACGGGCGCTGCGGCAAAGGGCACGAGGAGCAGTTCCAGGGGCGTGTCTCCCGATGGCGTGGCACCCGGGACCAAGGCGACCGCGACCAGCAGCGCCAACCCCAGGGCCCACCACGCCAGGGACGTCCATCCGTAGCGGATCTCGTATGCCGCGCTCGGCTCATGCACGGACGACATCATCGTCCTCAGCAGTGGATCTCATCAATATTCCGAACAAAACGGTTTACCGCAGGGTTCGTCCGACGGCGTTTCGAGAGGCATGCTGCGGCGCTCCGGAACCGGAGCCGCGAAAGACGCGCCCCTGGTCGCAGACGCGCCGGACATGCCCCGGCGGACTCCCGGCCCGGGCGCCTCGCCTTGCCTTGACGTCGGCGTCAAGGATTACGGTCATGGGCATGCGCATCGGCGAGCTGGCTCAGCGGGCCGGGACGAGCACCCGGACGTTGCGGTACTACGAAACTCGGGGGCTACTGCCCGCACGACGGGGCCGCAACGGCTACCGCACGTACGACGAGAGCGATCTGCAGTTGCTCCGGCAGATCAGGATGCTGCGGGACTTCGGGTTCGACCTGGAGGAGACCAGGCCGTTCGTGGAGTGCCTGCGGGCCGGTCATCCCGAGGGTGACTCGTGCCCCGAGTCGCTCGCCGTGTACCGGCGCAAACTCGGCGAGCTGGACACGCTCATCGCCGAGCTCCAGGCGGTGCGCGCCCAGGTCGGTGCGCAGCTCGCCCGGGCGGCGGAGGTGCCTGCTGCGCCGTCGCGGGAGCGAGGGCGGACGTACGACGAACCGGCGGCCGAGGCGTGGATTGCGGAGGGTCCGAAACCGCGCTGCGAACTGGGAAGGTGATGACTGTGGTCAAAGCGAAGGGTGTGGCCGAGGTGACGGACGCGGACTTCGAGAGCGAGGTCGTGGGCGCGGCCCTGCCGGTGCTCGTGGAGTTCACGGCGGACTGGTGCCCGCCGTGCCGGCAGCTCGCGCCGGTGCTTAGTGCGATAGCCCGCGAGGAGGGCGATCGGCTGAAGGTCGTCCAGATGGACGTGGACACGAACCCGTCGACGCCGCTGGCGTATGGCGTGCGGGGGATGCCGACGATGATGCTCTTTCGCAACGGCGAGCCGGTGAAGTCGATCCTGGGAGTGCGGCCCAAGCGGCAGCTTCTGGCAGAACTGGCCGACGTGCTGTAGAGCGGGCGAGCGCACATCGGGCGGCACGGTCGCGGGCATTCGCCCGGACACTCCGGACAACTGCAAAAGAAAATCCCCCGGCGAATTGACAGCCGGGGGATTTCCTTGCGTATATTGGTTCTTCGTGCCTTCGCATGGGCTACAACTCTCATGCAGAGTGCATTTAAACAAGAACGCTTATAGGTCGCAGTATATCGGGGTGGGGGTCGTAATGTCAAATGAAGCGTCGAACGCGGCGGGTGGAGATAGGCCGGATCGGGAATTGCTCGGCGAGCAGGAATTCATCGACCATCTCTACCGGCATGTCGATGCCCTGCGCGGCCAGGCGGAGGACTCGCTGCGGGGTGCGCTCGCACCGGTCGGCACCGGTCTCCAGGCACGCCTGGAGCGGGATGTCCAGGTCACCGAGCGGGCGGGGCTGCTCGCGGCGCTCAACGCGGTGGACGGTTCGCTCTGTTTCGGCAGAATCGACCTGGCGGACGGAGGCGACCACCATATCGGGCGGGTCGGGATCCGCGAGGAGGAGCCCGACGAGACGGGTGAGCGGGCGCCGGTCCTGATCGACTGGCGTGCCCCGGTCGCCCGTGCCTTCTACCTGGCCACCGGCCACACCCCGATGGGCCTGCGCCGCCGCCGGCACATCACCACCCGCGGGCGCCAGGTCACCGCGCTCCATGACGAGCTGCTCGACCTGTCCGACCAGGAGCGCACCGGCCACGAGGACCCCACCGGCGACGCGGTGCTGCTCGCCGCGCTGAACTCGGCGCGCACCGGCCGGATGGCCGATATCGTGCAGACCATCCAGGCCGACCAGGACCGCCTCATCCGCGCCCCGCACCGCGGCGTGCTGGTCGTCGAGGGCGGCCCCGGAACCGGCAAGACGGCGGTGGCGCTGCACCGGGCCGCGTATCTGCTCTACGAGCACCGGGAGCTGCTGGCCAGGCGCGCCGTGCTGATCGTCGGCCCGAACCCGGCGTTCCTCGGCTACATCGGCGAGGTGCTGCCCTCGCTCGGTGAGACGGGCGTGCTGCTGGCGAGCCCGGGCGAGCTGTATCCCGGTGTGCACGCCACCGGCACCGACACCCCGCGCGCCGCGGTCGTCAAGGGCCGCGCGGAGATGGCCGACGTGCTCGCGGCGGTGCTGGGCGACCGGCAGACGCTGCCCGACCCGCTGATCACCATCGAGCACGACCGGCAGGTCCTCATGCTCGACGCCGGCCTTGTCCGGATGGCCAGGCAGCGCATCCGTGCGCTGCGGCTGCCGCACAACGTGGCGCGCGAACACTTCGAGGGCGACATCCTCAACACCCTCACCGACATGTTCGCCGAACGCATCGGCACCGACCCGTACGACGGCGGCAATCTGCTGGACGACACCGACATCACCCAGATCCGCGACGAACTCGCCGCCAATCCCGAGGTGTGGACCGCCATCGACCAGCTCTGGCCCCGCCTGACCCCTCAGCAGCTGGTCGCCGACTTCCTCGCCGATCCGACCCATCTGTCCGCCGCCGACGCGTCCGCCATCCGCCGCACCGCGTTCCGCGAGGACCTCGCCGGCCTGGACGAGGACGCCCCGGCTGGCAGCCGCGGGAGCACGCCCACCTGGACCCCCGCCGACGTGCCCCTGCTCGACGAGGCGGCCGAACTCCTCGGCGAGGACGACCGCGTGGCCCGCGCCGCCGCCGCACAGGAGCGCGCCGAGAAGGTCGCCTACGCGCAGGGCGTCCTGGAGGTCTCCTTCGCGTCGCGCACCTACGAGTTCGAGGACAAGGACACCGGCGAGTCCGAGGTGCTCGGCGCGCACGACATCATCGACGCCGAGCGGATGGCGGAACGCCACGAGGAGGCCGACCACCGCAGCGCCGCGCAGCGCGCCGCGGCCGACCGGACCTGGGCGTTCGGCCACATCATCGTCGACGAGGCGCAGGAGCTGTCGCCGATGGCCTGGCGGCTGCTGATGCGGCGCTGCCCGACCCGGTCGATGACCCTGGTCGGCGACCCGGCGCAGACCGCGGAGGGCGCCGGCGTCGGCTCGTGGGACGCCATCCTCAAGCCGTATGTCGAGGACCGCTTCAAGCACGTCCGCCTCGCCGTCAACTACCGCACGCCGGCGGAGATCATGGACCTTGCCGCGGCGGTGGTCCGCGCCGAGCGCCCCGGTTTCGAACCGCCGCGGTCGGTCCGCTCGACGGGAGTGAAGCCGTGGGTACGGCGGACGGACCCGGACGGCCTGGCCGACGCGGTCACACGCGCCGCGGCGGAACTCGCCCATGACGAAGGCGAGGGCCGCCTCGCGGTGATCGCCCCCCGCGACCTGCACACCCAGCTCGCCCCGCGGCTGCCCGGCGTCGTCGCGGGCGAGGACCCCGATCTGACCCACCCGGTCGTCCTCCTCGACCCGCGCCAGGCCAAGGGCCTCGAATTCGACAGTGTGCTGGTGGTCGAGCCTGGCCGGTACGGGACCAGCGATCTGTACGTGGCGCTGACGCGGGCGACACAGGAGCTGGGCGTGCTGCACACGGGAGAGCTGCCGCGGGGGCTGTGAGCGCGCAGGCGGTTTCCGGGGCCTCGCTTGGGCCGGGCGCTGGTGCGGTCGCAGGCCGGCCGGTTCACGGCGGTATGGCGAGAATGACGCGAACCATCGGCCGACCGTCCGTGGCGAAGCTCCCGGGTACCGTCCCTCAGCCCTTCAGGAATGCCAGAAGGTCCTTGTTGAATTTCTCCTTGTAACCCGGCACCAGCGCGAGGCCGTGCGGACCGCCCTCGTACACCTTGAGCGTGGCCCCGGGAATCAGTCCCACGGATTTCCGCCCTGTCGCATCGATCGGCACGATCTGATCGTCGTCCCCGTGCACCACGAGCGTGGGCACGTCGAATTTCTTCAGATCCTCGGTGAAATCGGTGCGCGCGAACGCGTCCACACATTTCACGCTCGCCTCGATGTTTTCCTGCATCGCCATGGACCAGAATGCGTCCCGGTTGCCTTGTGTGACTTTGTTGCCGGGCCGGTTGGCACCGAAGAACGACTCGGAGACGTCCCTCCAGTACTGCGAGCGCTCGGCGAGGATTCCGCCCTTGATGTCCTCGAACACCTTCGCCGGCACCCCTTCGGGATTGGCGTCGGTCTTCAGCATCAGCGGTGGGATCGCGGACAGCAGCACGGCCTTGCCGACGCGTGCGGTGCCGTGCCTGCCGATGTAACGGGCGAGTTCACCGCCGCCCATGGAGTGCGCCACCAGAGTGATGTCCCGCAGGTCGAGCGCGGTGATCAGATCGTTCAGGTCGTCGGCGAAAGTGTCGAAGTCATAGCCGTCCCAGGGCTGCTCCGAACGGCCGTGGCCGCGCCGGTCGTGGGCGATGCCCCGGAAACCCTGGTCCGCGACGCACTTCATCTGATCGTCCCAGGCGTCCGCGTTCAACGGCCAGCCGTGGCAGAACACGACCGGTCGCCCGCTGCCCCAGTCCTTGTAGTAGATCTTCACGTCATCGCGGGTGGTCACCGTGGGCATGACGATCCTTTCGAATCGAGGAGCGCGGCGGAGCGGGTCCGCGGCCGGTCCCGGCACGGCCGGGTAGCCGGCACATCCATGTAAATCGAGATCCACGCGTCGCGCGAGACGAACCGTCCGGCGCGGGCCCAGCGTGCTCTGCTTGATCCAGACGAGAGGCCTAAGCAGGCCGGAACCACACTGTGGCCAGCGGCGGCACCGTCACCTCCACCCCGCCCTCGTCCCCGGAGACCGCCACCGCTGCCGGCCCCCGCACCCCACTTCCGCCGTACCGCAGATCATCCGTGTTCAGCACCTGGCGCCACCCGGCGACGGATTCCGGCACACCGAGCCGGTAGCCGTGCCGTACCACCGGCGAGAAGTGCGACACGCACAGCAGCGGCGAGCCGTCCGCCGCGTACCGCATGAAGGCGAAGAGGTTGTCGTCCGCCGCGCCACCGGCCACCCACGCGAATCCGGCGGGATCGCTGTCCCGCTCCCACAGTGCCGGCTCGTCCCGGTAGACCGCGTTGAGGTACCGCACCAGGTCCCGTACGCCCCGGTGATCTGGCTCGGCGGCGTGCGACGGATCGAGCAGCCACCAGTCCGGTCCGTACCGCTCCGACCACTCCGCGCCCTGTGCGAACTCCTGCCCCATGAAGAGCAACTGCTTGCCGGGATGCGCCCACATGAAACCCAGGTACGCGCGGTGGCCCGCGCGCCGCTGCCACCAGTCGCCCGGCATCTTCGACACCAGGGCACGCTTGCCGTGCACCACCTCGTCGTGCGAGATCGGCAGGACGTAGTTCTCGCTGTAGGCGTACATCATGGAGAACGTCATCTCGTGGTGGTGGTACTTGCGGTGCACCGGCTCGCGCGCGACATAGCCGAGCGAGTCGTGCATCCAGCCCATGTTCCACTTCAGGCCGAAGCCGAGGCCGCCGAAGCCGCCGGGTCCGGTGTGATGGGTGGCGCGGGTGACGCCGTCCCAGGCCGTGGACTCCTCGGCGATGGTGACCACGCCCGGCACCCGCCGGTACACGGTGGCGTTCATCTCCTGGAGGAACGCCACCGCGTCCAGGTTCTCCCGGCCGCCGTGCACGTTCGGGGACCACTGGCCAGGGCCACGGGAGTAGTCCAGGTAGAGCATGGACGCCACGGCGTCGACGCGCAGCCCGTCGATGTGGAACTCCTCGCACCAATAGACCGCGTTGGCCACCAGGAAATTGCGCACCTCCGCACGGCCGTAGTCGAATTCCAGCGTGCCCCAGTCCGGGTGCGCCGCACGCGCCGGGTCCTGGTGCTCGTACAGGGCACGCCCGTCGAAGGCGGCCAGTGCCCAGTCGTCGCGCGGGAAGTGTGCGGGCACCCAGTCCATCAGCACCCCGATGCCCGCCCGGTGCAGCGCGTCCACCAGGTACTTGAAGTCGTCCGGGCTGCCCATGCGGGCGGTCGGCGCGTAGAAACCGGTGACCTGGTAGCCCCAGGACCCGCCGAACGGGTGCTCGGCCAGGGGCATGAGCTCGACATGGGTGAAGCCCAGATCACTCACGTACGCGGGTAGCTGCTCGGCGAGCTGCCGGTAGCTGAGCCCGGGCCGCCAGGACGGCAGGTGCACCTCGTAGACCGAGAAGGGCGCCTCGTGCACGGACTGGCCGGCACGGCGGGTGAGCCAGGTGTCGTCGTGCCAGGTGTAGTGCGAGGCGTACACGACGGACGCGGTGGCCGGCGGGGTCTCCGTGCGGCGCGCGAGCGGGTCGGCGCGCACCGTGCGGGTGCCGTCCGGGCGGGTGATCTCGAACTTGTACAGCTCGCCCTCGCCGACACCGGGCACGAACAGCTCCCAGACGCCGGACGAACCCAGGGAGCGCATGGGAAAGCCGGTGCCGTCCCAGTAGTTGAAACCGCCGACCACGCGCACACCGCGGGCGTTCGGCGCCCAGACGGTGAAACGGGTGCCCGTGGCGCCCTGGTGCGTCATGGGCCGCGCGCCGAGCACCTGCCACAGCTGCTCGTGGCGGCCCTCGCCGATCAGATGCAGGTCGAACGCGCCGAGGGCGGGCAGGAACCGGTAGGCGTCCTCGGTCTCGTGCACCACACCATCGCAGACGGGGGCGCCGTCTTCGGTCTGGCCGGGATAGGCCACGCTCAGCCGGTACCCGGGCACGGCGGGCAGCGGCAGCACGGCGGAGAAGAAGCCGTCGCCGTCGCTGTGCAGGCCGGCTGCCTGCCCCTCGGCGAGGACGGTGACCGCCCGTGCGCAGGGCCGCAGCACACGGAAGGCCACCCCGCCGTCGACCGGATGCGCGCCGAGCACGCTGTGCGGATCGTGATGCGTTCCGGCCAGCAGCCGGGCCCGGTCACCGGGCGGCACCGCGACACCGGCGGCGCCCCGCCGCTCGGCAGCCACATCCCGCACCCCGGCCGCCGTGTCCCACCGCTCGGCTGCCGCGCTCTGCGCCCCGGCACTAGGCCCCACCGCAGTACCCGCACCCGTATCCGTACGAGTCTCGGCAACTGTCCCGGCCGTCCGCCCGGCCCCCGTCCGGCGCGTCGCTGTCCTGCCCGCGGGCGCCGTCCGCTTCGCCTCCTTCACCCGCTGCCCGCCCCGTACGGCCTGCCGCGGCGCCGCTGCCCCGGCGGCCCCCGGCCCCGCGTCCGCTGCGGGCTCCCGGCCAGGACCGGCGCCATGGGCGTCCTGCGCGCTGCCAGTCGCCGCACCCGCCTCCCGCGACGAGCGCGGCCCCGGCGGGGACGACGCCTCACCGGACGGTGCGGAGGGTGCCGGGGCGGCGGAAGGGACGGGTGTCGGGGCGGGCTCGCGGGCGGGTGACGGTTTGCGGGACGGCGGGCGGCTCACGGGGGCTCCTCGGCGGGGGGCGGGTGGGGGCACCTCCCACGCCCTTAAGGCAGTGGGGGAGGATCGTCGGCGCGGGCGAGGCGGTGTATCGCGGCGAGCGGTACGGGAAGCCAGTCAGGGCGGTGCCTGGCCTCGTACATCACTTCGTAGATCGCCTTGTCCGTCTCATAGGCCCGCAGCAGCACGGGCTCGGCGCGCGGGTCGCGGCCCGAGACCTCCGCGTACCCGGTGCAGTACGCGCCCCGGCAGCCGTGCGCCCAGGCGGGTGCCCAGGGCTGGTGCGAGCGGGCCGCGTAGTCGAAGGAGCGGAGTATCCCCGCGATATCCCGCACCGGAGGCTGCGGCATGCAGCGCTCGGCGAGCGGACGCGCGGGCTCGCCTTCGAAGTCGATCAGTGACCACTCGCCGGAGGGCGCCCGCAGGCCTGGCCCAGATGTAGGTCACCGTGGACCCGCTGGGCGAGCCAGCGGCGGTCACGGGCGCCGAGCGAGGCCAGCGCGTCATACGCGGAACGCAGTCCCGAGGCATACGGGCGCAGTGCGGGCACCGCCTGCACGGCGGCGTCCAGACGCTCCGTCATGCCGGTGGCCAGGCGTTCCATCTGGGCGCGGCCCAGGGTGACGGTGGGCAGCGCGCCGGCCAGCGCGGTGTGCACCTCGGCCGTGGCACGGCCCAGTGCTCTGGCCTCGGCACGGAAGTCCTCGCCTGCGGCCAGCTCGCTCAGCGCCAGCTGCCAGCCGTCCGTCGCACCCTTCAGATAGGGCTGGAGCACACCGAGCACCAGGGTGTCCTGCGGCGGTCTGACCGCGGCCGGCGGACGGTGGCCCTGGGCCGGGTCAGGAGCGGGGTGCGCGGGTGTCTCGGGCGCGGTGAGTTCGACGGTGTCCGGCGTCCCGCCCGTCCGGTGCTCCGTTCGTCCCGCCGGATACGAGGCCGGCGACAGGCCCGCGGCCGGCGCGTACCGGCCCGCGCCGGACGAAGCCAGGCATCCCGCACCGGCCGGTACCTGCACGCCAGGACCGCCGGTCCGCCCCTGGGTGTCCGCGCCCTGCGCGTCCGCGACCAGCCACGCCGCGGGCGGTGGCACCCTCGGGCATGCCGTGCGGGCCAGGGCGTGCGGTAGTTCCAGGTCCGGGTTGATCCCGGGGACAATGCGCCGGAAGAGCTTGAGAATAAACGTATCTCCGTAGATCAGCGAGGAGTTGGACTGCTCCGCGCCGAGCATCCGCGGCGGCAGGCCGTGGCCGATCTCGGTGTGCGCGTCGCGTTCGAAGCGCAGCGATCCGATGCGCGCCCGGTGCCGCAGCGCCTGAAGCAGCACCTCGGCGAGGAGCGGGTCGTACAGCGCCTCGTAGACCGTGCGCCCGGCCAGCGGCCCTCCGGTGACCCGGCCGATCAGCGCGGGCGCCAGGTGCGGCGGCAGCGTCTCCCGTACGCCGAGCAGCAACTGGTAGCAGTCGCCACGGGGAGGGTTTCCCCAGCCACCTCCTGCGGCTGTGCCCTGCGCGGCGTGCACCAGCAGGTGGATCAGGCCGGGCGGGCCGCCGGGGCCCGGTGCGGGCATCGGCGGCACGGGCAGCAACTCGGTCGACGAGACCGGAAAGAAGCCGGTGACGGGGCGGCCCTTGCCGGCGAACCAGCGCTGCCGCGGCAGCCAGCCGCGCAGCAGCGGATCGAGACAGGCGAGCAGTTCCCGGCAGGCGAGCGACGTCGTGCCCGGCTGTGTGACAGCTTCCGGCATGGCGTCGCGTCCTTTCCCAGGCACCGTTCACTTGGCACCGCTCAAATTGCGCGTCAGTTTCCCGGACCGTGGCGGTGGCTGTACGGCGCTGCGGGACGTGTCGGATCAGGATGGTCCGTACGGACTCGGTTCGAGAGGAAGGACGGGTGCCCCGGGCGTCGGCGGACCCCTCCGCCCGGGGCACCCGGCGCTAACGGCCGCTCCTGTCGGATGCGCCCGCGTCCCGCGCACCCCGCGCCGCGTTCGCTGTCGCCGAGGCCGCGCCCGGCACCGTCGAGCCCACTCCCATCGCGCTCACCGTCGTCGCCGTCGTGGGAGTCTCCTTGCGGAGCCGGAACCAGTAGAAGCCGTGCCCCGCGAGGGTGAGCAGATAGGGCCATTCGCCGATCGCCGGGAACCGCACCCCGCCGATCAGCTCCACCGGATGGCGGCCCTCGAAGGCCCGCAGGTCGAGCTCGGTCGGCTGGGCGAAGCGCGAGAAGTTGTGCACGCACAGCACGGTGTCCTCGGAGCCGTCGTCGTACGTCCGCAGGAACGCCAGGACCGCCGGGTTGGTGGACGGCAGTTCGGTGTAGCTGCCCAGGCCGAAGGCCGGATTCTGCTTGCGGATCTCGATCATCCGGCGGGTCCAGTGCAGCAGCGAGGACGGCGACGACATGGACGCCTCCACGTTGGCGACCTGGTAGCCGTAGACCGGGTCCATGATGGTCGGCAGGAACAGCCGGCCCGGGTCGCAGGACGAGAAGCCCGCATTGCGGTCCGGTGTCCACTGCATCGGTGTGCGCACGGCGTCCCGGTCGCCGAGCCAGATGTTGTCGCCCATGCCGACCTCGTCGCCGTAGTAGAGGATCGGCGAGCCGGGCAGGGAAAGCAGCAGTGCGGTGAACAGTTCGATCTGGTTGCGGTCGTTGTCGAGCAGCGGGGCGAGCCTGCGCCGGATGCCGATATTGGCGCGCATCCGCGGGTCCTTCGCGTACTCCGCGTACATGTAGTCACGCTCTTCGTCCGTGACCATTTCGAGGGTGAGCTCGTCGTGGTTGCGCAGGAAGATGCCCCACTGGCAGCTGGACGGAATCGCCGGGGTCTTGGCCAGGATTTCCGAGACGGGATAACGGGATTCCCTTCTGACCGCCATGAAGATGCGCGGCATGACCGGGAAGTGGAATGCCATGTGGCATTCGTCGCCGCCCTTGGAGTAATCGCCGAAATAGTCGACGACGTCCTCGGGCCACTGGTTGGCCTCGGCCAGCAGGACGGTGTCCGGGTAGTGGGCGTCGATCTCGGCGCGCACCCTTTTCAGCATCTCGTGTGTGGCGGGCAGGTTCTCGCAGTTGGTGCCCTCCTCGTTGTAGAGGTACGGCACCGCGTCGAGCCGGAAGCCGTCGATGCCGAGGTCGAGCCAGAACCGCAGTGCGGCCAGGATCTCCTCCTGCACCGCCGGGTTCTCGAAGTTGAGGTCGGGCTGGTGCGAGAAGAAGCGGTGCCAGTAGTACTGCTTGCGGACCGGGTCGAAGGTCCAGTTGGAGGCCTCGGTGTCGACGAAGATGACCCGGGCGCCCTGGTACTGCTTGTCGTCGTCGGCCCAGACGTAGTAGTCGCCGTAGGGTCCGTCGGGGTTGCTGCGGGACTCCTGGAACCACGGGTGCTGGTCGCTGGTGTGGTTCATGACGAAGTCGATGATCACCCGCATGCCGCGGTGGTGTGTCGCGTCCACGAACTCGACGAAGTCGGCCAGGTCGCCAAATTCGGGGAGCACGGACGTGTAGTCGGACACGTCGTAGCCGCCGTCGCGCAGCGGCGATTTGAAGAACGGCGGCAGCCACAGGCAGTCCACGCCCAGCCACTGCAGATAGTCGAGCTTGGCGGTGATGCCCTTGAGGTCGCCGACGCCGTCCCCGTTGCTGTCCTGGAACGAGCGCACCAGGACTTCGTAGAAGACGGCCCGTTTGAACCAGTCAGGATCACGGTCCTTTGCGGGGGTGTCCTCGAAGGTGTCCGGGACGGGTTCATTGACGATCATGTGCGGGTGACCCTCCGATCGGCGGGGACGGTCGCAGGACGGTAAGGATGTGCGCAGGGGCGCAGCCCGGCTCAAGTCGCACATAGTTGGTCCTGCCCCAGTGATAGGTCTCGCCGGTGAGCTCGTCGCGCACCAGCAGGGGCTCGTGCCAGTCGAGCCCGAGCCGCGGCATGTCCAAGGACACCGTGGTCTCGTGGGCGTGGTGGGGGTCGAGGTTGGCGACCACCACCACGGTGTTCGAGCCATGCGCGCCCGCGGCAGCTTTTGAGTAGGCAATCACTGCTTCGTCGTCGGTGTCATGGAAATGCAGATTCCTGAGCTGCTGGAGTGCCGGACTGCGACGTCTGATGCGGTTGAGTGCGCTGATCAGGGGGGTGATGGTGCGTCCGGTGCGCTCCGCCGCGTCCCAGTCGCGGGGCCGCAGCTCGTACTTCTCCGAGTGCAGGTACTCCTCGCTGCCCGCCCGGCGCGAGGTGTTCTCGCAGAGCTCGAATCCGCTGTAGACGCCCCAGGACGGCGAGAGGGTGGCGGCGAGCACGGCCCGCACTTCGAACGCGGACCGGCCGCCGGTCTGCAGGTAGGAGTGCAGGATGTCCGGGGTGTTCACGAAGAAGTTCGGCCGCAGATACGAGGCGGTCTCGCCGCTGAGTTCGGTGAGGTATTCGGTGAGCTCTTGTTTTGCGGTGCGCCAGGTGAAGTAGGTGTACGACTGCTGGAAGCCGATGGCGGCCAGAGTCTTCAGCGGGGCGGGGCGGGTGAAGGCTTCCGCCAGGAAGATGATGTCCGGGTCGGTGCGGTTGATGTCCGCGATGACCTGCTCCCAGAACACCACGGGCTTGGTGTGCGGGTTGTCGACGCGGAAGATGCGCACGCCGTGCGCCATCCAGAACCGCAGAATGCGCAGCGTCTCCGCGACCAGGCCCGGCATGTCCTCGTCGAAGCAGATCGGATAGATGTCCTGGTATTTCTTCGGCGGATTCTCCGCATAGGCGATGCTGCCGTCGGCCCGGCGCCGGAACCACTCGGGATGCTCGCGTACCCAGGGGTGGTCGGGGGAGCACTGCAAGGCGAAGTCGAGCGCCACTTCCAGGCGTAGATCGGCCGCCCGCCGTACGAACGCGTCGAAGTCGTCGAGGGTGCCGAGATCGGGGTGCACCGCGTCATGGCCGCCCGCCGCGGAACCGATCGCCCAGGGCACGCCGACATCGCCCGGCTCTGCCGTGGGGGTGTTGTCGCGGCCCTTGCGGAAGGTACTGCCGATGGGGTGGATGGGCGGCAGGTACACCACGTCGAAGCCCATCGCCGCGATGGCGGGCAGCCGTTCTGCGGCGGTCCGCAAGGTGCCGCTGACCGGGCGCGATGCCTCGGTGGCCGGGGCCGAGGACGGTGTCCCGGTGGTCGCGTCCTGTCCGGGGCCGTCCGCCCCGCGCGCCGCGACGCGGGCGCCCTCGGAGCGCGGGAAGAACTCGTACCACGACCCGAACAGCGCACGTCTGCGCTCCACCAGCAGCGGCAGTCGCGGCGCGGCCGTCACATGTTCGCGCAGCGGATAGCGGGCCAGTACCGCGGTGACTTCCGCGGTGAGCGCCGCTGCGAGGCGGGCCGCGGGCGGGCGGGTGGTGTCGCGCAGCGCGTCGGCCGCCTCCAGGACCGCGTCGCGGCGGCCCTTGCTCTTGGGTACTCCGGCCGCCGCCCTCTCGTGCAGCACGGCGCCCTCGGCCAGGACGAGTTCGGTGTCGGACGCGGCCGGGACCTTGATCTGCGCGGTGTGCCGCCAGGTGGCGACCGGGTCGCCCCAGGCCTCCACCAGATAGGTCCAGCGGCCCTCCAGCCCCGGGGTGACCGTGGCGCCCCAGCGGTCGCTGCCCGGGGCGAGCCGGCGCATCGGGGTCCAGGTCGCACCGCGTCCGTTCGGGCCGCGCAGCACCACGTTGGCGCCGACCGCGTCATGGTCCTCACGGAAGACGGTGGCGGTGATGTCGAACGCCTCGCCCACCACCGACTTGGCGGGCCTGCGCCCACCGTCGACGAGGGGGTGTACGTCCAGTACGGGGATACGGCCAATCAGCGGGTTCACGTCATCACCTGGTGGTTCGGCGGGGCGGGCGGTGCACGAGGGCGGGAGTGGGGCGCGAGTGGTGGGTGGGGCCAGACGCGCGGAAGGCGGGGGCAGCAAGAGACGCGGGTGGTGGGTGGAGAGGAGCGGGCAGGGGGAGGCGCGACTGATGAGGGAGGCGCGCAGAATGTTGGCAAAGGACACGGTAAAGGTTGTGTTGACCTTTTTATCGGTGCGATCGACTGCTGACGGGGTGCGGGCAGGGCGGCTCCTGTCGCCGGTTCACGCAGTTCACCCGTTCGGGGGTGTGCGCGTGGCGCGTCGCGAACGCTGGGAGATTTCCTCGGGTCCCAGGCGTGCAATCCGTCGCTTTGGCGCTCACGTGCGGGCAGGCGGGCATAAGAGCGCTGCCTCATGACATGCCGATCAGTCGTGCGCCGTGCTTGCGCTGCTCGTCACCGTTACGGTCTGCAGTGACATGAGTGCATGGTGTGACATTCATTGTGGATGGCGAAGGTGGACATGTGAAGGCAATTCGTCGGATCACCGTACGTCCCGTTCTCCCCGAACCCCTCCGCCCGCTGAGCCGCCTTGCCCGCAACCTCCGCTGGTCCTGGCATGCCGAGACACGTGCCCTGTTCGAGTCGGTAGACCCCGACCACTGGGCGGCGGACGGCGGCGATCCGGTGCGGCTGCTCGGCGATGTGCCGCCCGCGCGGCTCGACCGGCTCGCCGCTGATGAGGACTTCCTGCGGCGGCTCGCTGATGCCGACGCCGACCTGACCGACTACCTCGACGGTGCGCGCTGGTACCAGCGCCGGCCCGGCGGTGACGGTCCCGTGGCGGTGGCCTACTTCTCGCCGGAATTCGGCATCACCGCCGCCCTGCCGCAGTACTCCGGAGGCCTCGGCATCCTCGCCGGCGACCACCTCAAGGCCGCCAGCGACCTCGGCGTTCCCCTGATCGGCGTAGGCCTGCTCTACCGGCACGGCTACTTCCGCCAGAGCCTCGCCCCCGACGGCTGGCAGCAGGAGCACTATCCGGTGCTCGACCCGCACGAGCTGCCGCTCAGCCCGTTGTGCGAGCCGGACGGCACGCCCACCCGCATCCGGCTCGCCCTGCCCGGCGGCCGTGACCTGCGGGCCCGCGTCTGGCGCGCCCAGGTCGGCCGGGTGCCCCTGCTGCTCCTCGACTCCGACGTCGAGGAGAACGCCCCGCGCGAACGCGAGGTCACCGACCGGCTCTACGGCGGCGGCAGCGAACACCGGCTGCTCCAGGAGATGCTGCTCGGCATGGGCGGAGTGCGCGCCGTGCGCGCCTACTGCCGGATCACCGAACACCCCGCCCCGGAGGTCTTCCACAGCAACGAGGGCCATGCGGGCTTCCTCGGCGTCGAGCGCATCCACGAGCTCGCCGCGCAGGGCCTCGACTTTGACGCGGCGCTCGAAGTGGTGCGCGCGGGCACCGTGTTCACCACCCACACCCCGGTCCCCGCGGGCATCGACCGCTTCGACCGCGAGCTGGTCGCCCGGCACTTCGGCCCCGACGCCGAGCTGCCGGACGCCGACGTCGAGCGGATCCTGCAACTCGGCGCGGAGAGCTATCCGGGCGGCGACCCGGGCCTGTTCAACATGGCCGTCATGGGCCTGCGGCTCGGTCAGCGGGCCAACGGGGTCTCGCTGCTGCACGGCCAGGTCAGCCGTGAGATGTTCGCGGGCCTGTGGCCGGGCTTCGACGCCGACGAGGTGCCGCTCACCTCCGTCACCAACGGCGTGCACGCACCCACCTGGGTGGCGCCCGAGGTCAGCCGGCTCGCCGCCGCGGCCGGTACGGGCGCGAACGAGGACACCAGGACGGACCCCTGGGAAGCCGTCGACATCGTCAGCGACCAGGAGATCTGGGAGCTCCGCCGAGAGCTGCGCGGCCGGCTCGTCGGTGAGGCGAGGCGCCGGCTGCACGCGTCCTGGCGGCAGCGCGGCGGCGCCGGCACCGAACTCTCCTGGATCGACGACGCACTCGACCCGGACATCCTGACCATCGGCTTCGCCCGCCGCGTCCCCTCGTACAAGCGCCTGACCCTGATGCTGCGCGACCCCGAGCGGCTGACCGGGCTGCTGCTGAACCCCGAGCGCCCCGTGCAGATCGTCGTGGCGGGCAAGGCGCACCCCGCGGACGACGGCGGCAAGCGCCTCGTCCAGGAGCTGGTGCGGTTCACCGACGACCCCCGGGTGCGCCACCGCATCGTCTTCCTGCCGGACTACGGCATGGGCATGGCGCAGGGTCTCTACCCCGGCTGCGACATCTGGCTGAACAACCCGCTGCGTCCGCTGGAGGCCTGCGGCACCTCCGGGATGAAGGCCGCGCTGAACGGCTGCCTCAACCTCTCCGTCCTGGACGGCTGGTGGGACGAGTGGTATGAGCCGGACTTCGGCTGGGCGATCGAGCCTGATGAAGTGCACTCCGGCGTGGGCGCCTCGGGCCGCGCCGCGCCAAGGCCCTTCGGGCAGTCGTGTGACGCCGGTGTGGCCCGTGCCGTGTTCGACGAGGACCGCCGTGACGACCTGGAGGCGAAGGCGCTCTACGACCTCCTGGAGCACCGCATCACTCCGCGCTTCTACGAGCGCGGCCCCAGCGGTCTGCCGGACCGCTGGATCGCGATGGTCCGCCGCACTCTGAGCCGGCTCGGCCCCAAGGTGCTCGCCTCCCGCATGGTCCGTGAGTACGTCGAACGGCTCTACGTTCCCGCGACCGGCGCGCACCGTGCCCTGGACCCGGCGGTGGCACGCGCGCTGGCGGCCTGGAAGGCGCGGGTGCGCACCGCGTGGCCGCAGGTCGCCGTCGACCACGTGGAGGCGCCGCTGGCCGCGCACACCGCGGAGCTCGGCGCCACGCACGCCCTGCGCGTACGGGTGCGCCTGGGCGGCCTCGGCCCCGACGATGTGGAGGTCCAGGCGGTGACCGGCCGCGTCGACCCGCAGGACCGCCTCACGGACGCGGCGTCGTTCCCGCTGAAGCCCGCCGCGGGTCCCGACCTGGAGGACCGCTGGACCTACGAGGGCCCTCTCACCCTCAACCGCACGGGCCCCTTCGGCTACACGGTCCGCATCCTGCCGTCCCATCCGCTGCTGGCCTCGCCCGCCGAACTCGGCCTGGTCCGCCTACCCGAGGACCAGACCAGGGCGCCGGGCGAGAAGCCGGGCGTGGTGCTGCGCTAGGCCTGGGACCGCGGACACGGACGGCGGGTGGCGGCCGGATCCCAGGGATCCGACCGCCACCCGCCGGGTGGTGGTGCCGTGTTGCTGGAGCTGCCGTCAGTGGCCGGGTGGGCACGTGCGGACAGCGGGCCCGCGGAGCGCGCTGCGGGCGGTCGGTGCCGTCGTTAGTTGACGTTGATCCCGGCCCACGCGGCGGCCACGGCCTGGTACTCGGCCGAGTTCGCGCCGTACAGGTCGGTAGCCGCGCTCAGGGTTCCCGCGCGGGCGTCGGCGTAGTTGGTGTCCGACGTGAAGTACTCGGTGAGAGCCGTGAACCAGATCTGCTCGGCCTTGTCGCGGCCGATGCCGGTGACCGTGGAGCCGTTGGAGGTCGGCGAGTTGTACGAGACGCCGTTGATCGTCTTCGCGCCGCTGCCCTCGGACAGCAGGTAGAAGAAGTGGTTCGCGGGGCCCGACGAGTAATGCACGTCGAGGTTGCCGACGTTGGAGGACCAGTAGTCGGCGGAGCCGCCGTCCTTGCTGGGCTTGTCCATGTAGCGCAGCGGCGTGCCGTCACCGTTGATGTCGATCTTCTCGCCGATGAGGTAGTCGCCCGGGTCCTGGGGGTTGTTGGCGTAGAACTCGACGGAGGTGCCGAAGATGTCGCTGGTGGCCTCGTTCAGGCCGCCCGACTCACCGTCGTAGATGAGGCCCGCGGTGGCCGCGGTGACACCGTGCGACATCTCGTGCCCGGCGACGTCCAGAGCCGTCAGCGGCGCCGCGTTGTTCTCGCCGTCGCCGTACGTCATGCAGAAGCAGGAGTCGTCCCAGAAGGCGTTGACGTAGTCGTTGCCGTAGTGGACACGGGAGTACGCGCCGACGCCGTCACCCGCGATGCCGGTGCGGCCGTGCACGTTCTTGTAGTAGTCCCAGGTCTCCTGGGCGCCGTAGGCGGCGTCGACGCCGGCCGTGGCCGGGTCGCTGACGGTGCCGTTGCCCCAGGTGTCGTCGGTGTCCGTGAAGAGCGTGCCCTTGCCGCTGCTGCCGTTCTTCAGGTTGTACGTGCTGTGGCCGCCGCGGGTGCCGTCGGTCAGGGCGTAGCTGCTGCCGCTCTGCGTGGTGCCGATCGTCACCGTGCCGCTGAACTCGCTCTCGCCGGTGGCGGTGTGGATGGCGTCGTACTGGAAGAGCTTCTTGCCGGTGGTGGCGTCGGTGATGACGTGGAGCTTTTGGGGTGTGCCGTCTTTGGCGGTGCCGGTGATGACTTTTTCGTAGGCGAGGGTGGGGGTGCCGGAGGCGGCCCAGACGACTTTGCGGGCGCCTTGGGGGGCTGCTTTGGCGGCGAGGGTGCCGGTGCCGGTGGGGACGGCGATGCTGCCCTTGGCGGCGCGTGTGACGCTCTTGAGGGTGCCGGTCTTGGTCTCGTGGACGACGAGGTCGCCGCCGAGGACGGGCAGGCCGTCATAAGTGCGCTCGTAGCGGATGTGTGTGGTGCCGTTGTTGTCCTTGACGACGTCCTTGACGGTCAGCTTCTCCTTGGCGCTGAGGCCGAGTTCGCTCGCCGTCTGGTCCGTCTTCGCGGTGGCGGCCTTCAGCAGGTCCGCCCGCGCTGCGCCGCTGAGGCTCATGGGCGCGCCGGCGAGCTTGGCGGGCGCGGGCTGGGCGGCGGCCTGACCGGTCAGACCGGAGAGGAGCAGAGCTCCGGCGGCGACACTGGTGGCGATGGCCAGAATCTTTCCACTGCGGGATATGTGGGGGGACACGCAGGCTCCCTGTATGGGTGATGAACCCGGTAGACGTGGGGGTCTACTCGGGTAGAGTCAGAAGGTGTGGAGTACATCTGCCGGGAAGCCTGTCATCTAGAGCAGGTGCATGTCAGGAGTGCATCGGCATGTTGGCCGAAATCGTCCGTTGGGCGGTGTGCGGTGCACGTAATGCGAACGAGTAGTTCCGGAACGCAGTCGCCGTTCAGTTCCGGCCATCGGCGCGCGGATGCTGCCGCGGGCCTGCCGGGGCGCCCGGCCGGGTTCCGGGTGGCGAACGGAGCGTGGGCGCACCCGGCCGGTCCCTACGTGACGTTGACCCCGGCCCAAGCCGCGGCCACGCCTTGGTACGCGGGCGAGCCCGCCCCGTACAGGTCGGCGGCGGCCGTCAAAGTGGCGGCACGGGCGGCTGCGTAGTCGGTGCTGGACGTCATGTACTCGGTGAGGGCCGCGAACCAGATCTGTTCGGCCTTGTCCCGGCCGATGCCGGTGACCTTGGAGCCGTCGTAGGTCGGCGAGTTGTAGGAGACGCCGTTGATGATCTTCGCGCCGCTGCCCTCGGACAGCAGGTAGAAGAAGTGGTTGGCGATGCCGGAGGAGTAGTGGACGTCGACGTCGCCCGCGCTCGGACTCCAGTAGTCGAGTGAGGCGCCGTCCTTGCTGGGCTGGTCCATGTAGCGCGCCGGTGTGCCGTCACCGTTGATGTCGGTGTTCTCGCCGATGAGGTAGTCGCCCGGGTCCTGGGGGTTGTTGGTATAGAACTCGATGGCGGTGCCAAAGATGTCGCTGGTGGCCTCGTTCAGGCCACCGGACTCACCGCTGTAGATGAGGCCCGCGGTGGTGGCGGTGACTCCGTGGGTCATCTCGTGCCCTGCGACGTCCGGGGCCATCAGCATGTCGCCGGCGCTGTCGCCGTAGGTCATGCAGAAGCAGGAGTCGTCCCAGAAGGCGTTGATGTAGTTGCTGCCGTAGTGGACCCGTGAGGCCAGGCCGCTGCCGTCGCCCGCGATGCCGGTGCGGCCGTGCACGTTCTTGTAGTAGTCCCAGGCCTCCTGGGCGATGTACGCGGCGTCGACGCCGGCCCCGGCCGGGTCGCCGGCCTCGCCGTCGCCCCAGGCGTCGTCGGCGTCTGTAAAGAGGATGCCGGTGCCGGTGGTGGTGTGCTTCATGTCGTACGTGCTCTGGCCGCCGCGGGCGCCGTCGACGAGCGTGTAGGTGCCGTCGGTCCGCCGGGTGCTGCCGATCTGCACCGTCCCGTAGAACGGGCCGAAGCCGGTGGCGGTGTGGATGGCGTCGTACTGGAAGAGCTTCTTGCCGGTGGTGGCGTCGGTGATGACGTGGAGCTTTTGGGGTGTGCCGTCTTTGGCGGTGCCGGTGATGACTTTTTCGTAGGCGAGGGTGGGGGTGCCGGAGGCGGCCCAGACGACTTTGCGGGCGCCTTGGGGGGCTGCTTTGGCGGCGAGGGTGCCGGTGCCGGTGGGGACGGCGATGCTGCCCTTGGCGGCGCGTGTGACGCTCTTGAGGGTGCCGGTCTTGGTCTCGTGGACGACGAGGTCGCCGCCGAGGACGGGCAGGCCGTCATAAGTGCGCTCGTAGCGGATGTGTGTGGTGCCGTTGTTGTCCTTGACGACGTCCTTGACGGTCAGCTTCTCCTTGGCACTGAGGCCGAGTTCGCTCGCCGTCTGCTCTGTGTTCGTCGCGGCGGCCTTCAGCAGGTCCGCCCGCGCGGCGGAGGTCAGGGCGGCCGGGGCGGCGGGCGGCCGGGGTGCGGCGGTGGCCGCGGTGGCGGGGCCGGGCAGGAGCAGGGCTGCGGCGGCCAGAGCGGCGACGGCCGATAAGACGCTGCCGGACGCCGCGGACATACGGGAGTGCATGGGGGCCATGAGGGTTCCTTGGTGAGGGCGGGGCACCTGAGGTGTGCGGGCAGAACGGACACGGGCGCCGGCCCGGCGAGTCACCTCGACCGGACCGGCGCCCGTGCGCCGTCACTCGTGCCATGCGTGCGCAGTGCCCGCATCCGCCGGCGGGCGGCGGATGCGGACTTTGCACAGGAGGGGCGGCGACCTTAGAAGGTCAGACCCCAGCTGTTGATGTAGCCCGTGTCACCCGAGTAGTTGTCCACGACATACAGCTCCCAGGTGCCGTTCGCCACCTCATCAGAGGCGTCGATCGTCCACGTGCCCTCGACGTTGGGAGTCGAGTCGGTCGCGTCCGCCGCCTTCAAAACGGCGTAGTCACCGCTCGGTGCGAACAGGTAGACGTCCAGGTCACCGCTGTAGCTGTGCTGGATGTCGACGTCCGCGAGAAGGTCGCTCGGGGCGTTGCCGCTGATGCCGGTGACGTTGATGTCCGAGTAGGCGTCGGACACGTCGGGGATGGTCACATCGGTGTCGTTGGTGAAGGTGGTGCCGTCACCCGGGTCGCCGCCGGAGCCGGTGCCGACGTTGATCGCCGCCCAGGCGTTCTCGACCGCCGCGTACTCGGCGGAGGTGGCGCCGTAGAGGCTCGCGGCGACCGCGAGCGTGCCGGTGCGGGCGCTCGCGTAGTTCGTGGTCGACGTGAACTTCGTGGTCAGCGCGTCGTACCAGATCAGCGCCGCCTTGTCGCGGCCGATGCCGGTGACGGTGGAGCCGTTGTAGGTCGGCGAGTTGTAGGAGACGCCGTTGATGACCTTCGCGCCGCTGCCCTCGGACAGCAGGTAGAAGAAGTGGTTCGCGGGGCCCGACGAGTAGTGCACGTCGAGGCCGCCGAGGCTGGACGACCAGTTGTCGGCGGAGCCGCCGTCCTTGCTGGGCTTGTCCATGTAGCGCAGCGGCGAGCCGTCACCATTGATGTCGATCTTCTCGCCGATGAGGTAGTCGCCCACGTCCGTGGAGTTGTTGGCGTAGAACTCGACGGAGGTGCCGAAGATGTCACTGGTGGCCTCGTTCAGGCCGCCGGACTCGCCGCTGTAGTTGAGGCCTGCGGTGGCCGCGGTGACACCGTGCGACATCTCGTGGCCGGCCACGTCGATCGCCGTCAGCGGCGCGGCGTTGCCCTCACCGTCGCCGTACGTCATGCAGAAGCAGGAGTCGTCCCAGAAGGCGTTGACATAGTCGTTGCCGTAGTGCACCCGGGAGTACGCCGCCTTGCCGTCATCGGCGATGCCGTTGCGGCCGAAGGTGTTCTTGTAGTAGTCCCAGGTCAACGCCGCACCGTAGTGGGCGTCGGCGGCGGCCGTCTCCGTGTTGGTGGCGGTGTGGTCGCCCCACACGTCGTCGGAGCCCGAGTAGAGCGTGCCGGTGCCCGACGTGCCGTGGTTCAGGTTGTACGTCTTGTGGCCGCCGCGGACCGTGTCGTTCAGCGTGTACGTCGACCCGGACGCCGAGGTGTCGAGGGTCACCGTGCCGCTGTACTCGGTGTTACCGGTGCCGGTCTCGATGCCCTGGTACTTGTACAGCTGCTTGCCGGTGGCGGCGTCGGTGATGACGTGCAGCTCGTTCGGGGTGCCGTCGTCCTGGAAGCCGCCGACCACCGTCTCGAACGCGAGGGTCGGCTTGCCGGAGGCCGCCCAGATCACCTTGCGCGGCGCCTTGTCGGCCGTCGCCTTGTCAGCCCCGAGGGTCTTCGCCGCGCTCAGCGCCTTGCCCTGAGCGGTCGCCACCGAGATCTTGGGTGTGGTCGTCGGCTTGCCCACGTAAGTGATGAACGGGTGTGTGAAACCCGCGGCCTTGGAGACGTCCTTGGCCTGCACCACGAAGTCGCCGCCGAGGACGGGCAGGCCGTCGTAGGTGCGCTCGTAGCGGGTGTGGGTGGTGCCGTCGACGTCCTTGACGACGTCCTTGACGACCAGCTTCTCCTTGGCGCCCAGGCCGAGCAGGTCGGCCGTCTTGCCCGTGACGGACTGCGCCTTCTTGATCAGATCGGTGTGCTGGGCGGGCGTCAGGTCGGCCGGCAGAGCACCCTTGTCGACAGCGCCCAGCGCGGGCGTCGGGTGGTCGACCGTCGCCTGCTTGGCCTCGGCGGCGTCCGCGGCGGACAGCTTGGCCGTGGGCTGCGCGTGCGCGGCAGCCACTCCGGTCTGGGCACCGATGGACAGCAGTGCGGCGACAGCAACAAAGACGCCCGCCGCGGTGGTGCTGCGACGGACGGACCCCAGGGGCTTGGGTCTGTGGGAGGTGTGTCTCAAAACACTGACTCCTTCTGCGTGGCCGTGACAGACGGCCAGAGGGGGGCCGGGCGGCGGTGTGGCCGTCCGGGCAGAACAGTTGGAACCGTGTGCGAGTGCGTGATACACCCGGCCGTACGTGAACCCGGCCGTGCGGTGGGATGTGCCATGGCCTACAGACCGGACAGAGGGCGCTGTGTCCGGGATGCGCCGTGGCTGTGGTGAAGCGTTGCAGTCCGGCAGAGGATTGTCAGGAGCGCGTCAGCAGGTTGGCCGGAAATGGTCCGTTGCCCGGACGGTCGTGTTCGATAGGCGGACTGAGTGGGTCCCGTTGTCCTGCTGTTTCGGTATACGGCCCCGCGGCTCACAGAGGTGCGGGGGGTTGTTTCCGCAGGTCTCACTTCATGTCTTCCGCGAAGTGTGACGCGCGTAAACCTGACTGGAAACTCACGTCTGATTCAGTCGCTTTTGGGTGGTGTGTGGATGCGTGGGCGGGGATGTGGGGGCGCGACGGGGGCCGGGGCGCACGCCGTTGTCCTGCGGTGTGCTGGGGCGGCTGGTGACGCTCAGGGGTACGGGAGGTGAACGCGCGTCCCACCAGCGCGCGTTGCGCACGTTCGCCACGTGACAGGCGGCGCCCGACGTACCGGCTTCTGCGCAGACGTGGAATTCCGCGCTCGACGCGCGCTGCCGAGGTCGCCTCAGGATGCGCGATCGGCGGGCGGCCGGACCAACCCGAGCTGGACTGCGATTTCTTGCAGGCACGCTGGTTCCAGGGCGGCCAGTGGGGCAATGACGTCCTCGGCGAAGCCGTGGGCCAGGGAGCGCTTGACCAGGTCGGCGGAGGGCGGGGAAGTGACGGCCGCGGCGAGGGCCAGGCAGTGGGCAGCTGCGTCCTTGAGGTCGTCGATGAGAGGGAGGGCCTCGGTCAGGAGGCCTGCGTCGAGCATCGCTTTGACCATGTCGGTGAGGACGTCCTCGGCCAGCACTTCGCTCAGCCGACGGGCTTCAGCGTGGTAGCGATCCCATAGGCGCAGGCGGACGACTGCCTCCAGCGGCACGGTGTCGGTCTCGTAGCCGGCGCCCGTGACCAGGACGGCGTGCTGCAACGAATCCAGCAGGCGGGTGGAATCCTCGGTGCGGCCGGTGGCCTGGCAGGCCGCGGTGAGCCAGGGACGGGCCCACAGCCCGCTGTCCAGCGTCACGTCCGGGTCCGCGGCTTCTGCGAGTTGAGCCGTGACGTCGCGGCACAGGGGCTGGTGGCCGGCGTCGCACATCTCGACGATCATCGCGGCCGCCGCTTCCTGGCAGCCGGCTAGGCCCTGCGGGGACCTCGCGGGCATGGCCAGGGCCGTTTCGCGGATCAGGGAGATCGCCGAGGGGATGTCGTTCGACAGCAGGTGGGCGCGGAACGTGAGTGTGCGGCCGGTGAGGTAGGTCCTGGCGAGCCGGCGTGCCAGATGGAGGGCCGCGTCGGCGTGCCCGGCGCGGAGGCGGAGGGAGATGAGCTCGTGAGTGACGCGCGTACGCCAGCCGGCCACGCTCGGGTCCGTCGACTTCTCGATGCCTTCACTCACCTGGGCGATGAGCAGGTCGAGATCGGCTGTGCGGTGATCGGCGTGCGCTTCGACGGCCCTGGCGGCGTGCAGCAGAATGTCGACGCGGTTGAGCTGATCTGCCTCGAAGCTCGCCGCGATCCTCAAGGCGTGGTCGAGACGGCCAAGCCGGGCGGCTGCGCTTGCCACAGCCTGCGCCTCCCAAATGGCACGGATGTCGTAGCTGTCCGGTAGCACCGTGTGAAGGGCCAGTTCCAGGGCCGGCGTGGCCAGGTCCGTTCGTCCGGCGGCGCCGGCTGCCCGGGCGAAGGCCGCCAGGACGGTGGGCTGCGGCGTGTTCCTGGTCTCGTCGAGGGCCGCCTCCACCTCACGCACCACTAGAGCGGCGTCCTGGGGCGTGTCGGAGTCGAGCAGCGCCAGGGCGATTTCTGTGAGCCGGGCCGCACGGTTGGAAGGGACGGCGATGTCCCGGGCCAGGGCGACCGCCAGCGAGAGGTGGCCGTTGGTCAGGGCAGACGTTGCGGCGTCGGCGAGCGGCTCGTCAAAGGCCCCGGGCTGCCGCGGATCGAGGCCGTGGGCGGCGCAGGCGGCATAGGAGAGGTTGACAAGATCGAGACCGGGAGAGGAAGAGGCGGGCAGGGCGAGCAGGTGACGGGCCCGGTCCTCGTCCTGGTAGGCGGCCGATTCCACGAGCTCAAAGTCGGTGAACTCCTGATTCAAGGCGGTGAGGAGCACCTCGGGCACGTTGTGACGGCCCCCCTTGGCGAAGTGCTTGCTGCAGGCGGTGAGGAGGGCTCGTCTCCTGCCGTCCCGGTCCAGGCCGGCGAGGTGCTGGACGAGGCGGTCGAGGTCGCCGAGAGCGGTGAACGCCGGCGCGAGGAAGCCGCAGAAGTCGGGGCGGTCCTCGGCGTCGGCGTGTTCGATGGCCTCCTCGATGAGGTGCCGTGTCAGCGCGGGATCGATCTCAGCCAGTGCGTCGGCGGCGTCGGTGAGGGACCAGCCCCGCTCGTCGCCGCTCTCGGTGATGACTTCGCGAGCGAGATCGGCGGCGCCTGGTTCGCCGTGCCGCGCAAGCGCGAGGGCTGCGCGCACCGTATGGAGCATCCGCTCCAGGGGCAGCCTCCCCGTTACGGCCATGGCTTCGTGGATGAGGTTTTGCGCCTCGGCCGGCCGGCGCTCCAGCAGGTGCTCACCGATCGCCAGCAGCGCGTCGGCCTGCACATAGACGTTCTGCAGGGTCCGGGCGAACTGGATGCCCTCCTCGGCTCGGCCGAGGCGTACCAGCAACAGCGGATACGTGGTGGGCACGGTGAAGTTGTCGTCCTCGACGCGCGAGCGGAGCAGCGACACCCGCGTCAGCAGAGCGAGGTCGCAGTCAGGGGTTGCCGCAAGGAGCCTTACCGCGTGCGACAGTTCGGACAGTGCGGCCAGATCGCCGTCGGTCCGGCGGCGGAGCAGGGCGCGGCGCGCGGGAGAGGCCAGGGCCGCCAGCGTCCGGCCGGCACCTTCGGTGAGCAAGAGGGTCGGGTACGCCTCGGTCAGGTAGTCCGGGGTGTCATCGGGCCAGTCGGCCGCGGCGAAGCCGACGGCCCAGCGGTCGATGGCGATGCGGGCATCGGCGAATTCCTCGGGTTCCAGGTCCTCCTGGACGGCGGTGGCCAGGGTGTCATGGGCGAGGGTGTACCGGGTCGGTGTACCGGGGCGCGGCTCCACGACCCGGGAGAGCCCCCGTTCCAGGGTCCGGCGGATCGCCAGTGCGGAGTCGTTGCCGATCGCGGCGATGTCCCTGCTGCTCAGCGCGCCGCCGGCGACCGTCATCGTGGTCAAGACGGTGCGCGGGAGCGGCTCGGCGAGTACGTGATCCAGCTCTTGGCGGGCGCGCAGGAGCAGGCTCGTCGCCGCGGGAAACGGTGTCAGCACCTGGCGGCGGCAGGTGCGCAGCGGGTGGCTGCCGTCCACGTCGAGTGGCACGTCGACATGGCGGCTCGTCACCAGGACGTGCGCCGCCGGACCGAGAGCGGTCGGGAGCTGCGCGGCGATACTGGGCTCGGCCAGTTCGCGGTAGTCGTTCTCGTCCAGGCCGTCGACGAGCAGCAGCAGGGAGCGTTTGGGGATCCGCATCGCGCGTCCCCAGAGGCTGAGGAAGGCGGCCGCGTCCGGTTCGGCGGGCGCGAACTCGCCTAGCAGGGCGGCGAGCTGGTCACACATGGCCCGGTGGAACTGCTGGACGCGCATCTGCCCGTCGCGCCGGGAGATGACGAACGACACCACATCCAGCCCGGGGTGGGACTGCGTGGCGAAGCGGGTCACCAGCGAGGTCTTTCCGGCCCATGGACCGGCGACGAGCACGAGGTAGGGGTCCGGCCCGGTCGCGAAAGCCAGGAGGCCGGCGAGCTCCCGGTCGCGGCCGGTCAGTTCGGCGCACCGGGCTGCGTACTGGCGCACCATCGCCTCGTAGGCCGGGCGGCGCCGCTCCTGCCCGCGAAGAGGCTCCGGTACGACGCCGTGCGAGGCCAGCAGCTCACGTGCGGCGGTGGCACTCGGCCCGGGTTCGCGCTCGCCTTCCGCGCGCGGCTCGTACGCGCCGATCACAGCAGCCAACCGCACGGCCTGAAGCCCGCCCGAGCGGGCCGACTCCACGACGACGCCGACAGCCGACCCTTCACAGACGACGCCCGCGCCCGAGAAACCGCTCCAGTCGCGTGCCTCCAGACGGCGGCCCTCCGCCCGGTGCAGCAGCAGACGGCCCCGCTTCACACTCGACCCGAGCGGGATCACCCCGTCGATCTGGTCGCTGTCGCGCCAGGTTGCCGTGTCCGTGTCCGTCCAGCTCTGGTGGCGCGGAAAACCGATCGCGGTGAACGGAAGCCGTCCGTCGGCCTCGTCCGGTACACATCCGACGGCCATCGGAGCGATCTCGTCGAGCGGGACGTCCCAAGCGAGTTCGACAAGCGCGACGTCCAGCCGGGCACCTCGCCACACCGTCCGGCCGGCGACGACGATCTCGTCGGGGGCGCCGCCGGACAGTCGCACCCTGACCGACCCACCGCCCTCGACCACATGCCCGGCCGTCACCACCAAGGACGTCGCCAGCCGCAGCCCCGAGCCGTACCCGGTGCCGCCGTCCCTATCGACCAGGACCTCGGCGCACCGCCCGGCGAGCGAGTCCACCACCACAGGCCTCAGCGCGGGAGCTCGGGCAGCCGGTCGGTGACCGACAGCGGCCGGCCGGCGTCGTCGGTGGGCGTGAGGGTCATCCGCACACGCTGGGTCCGGCCGCCGCTGCGCTTGCCGTCGGCGCCCGCCTCGACCACCCACAGCTTCAGCCCACCGCGCCCGCTTGCCTCCCGCACCATCGTGACCTCGAACTCCAGCTCCACAGCCCCGACGCCGAACTTGACCCCGCGGTCCGCCCCGTCCTGCTGTGCCGTCTCCAACTGGTCGCGGAGCACGCGGATGTAGTCGGCCAGGGGCACGCCCTCGGGATCGCTCATCAGATGCTGCCTCCGCGCATGTCGATGTATGTCGATATCCACGAGTCTGCCAGGCGGCTGCCTTGTTCGTATGCGAACCGGATGGGCACCGAGCTGCCGTTCAAGGGCCATGATCTGGTGGCGCAGGGCGAGCATCTCCGCGTCCTGGTCGCAGTCGCTCATCGGTAGCAGCCGCAGCATGGCGAACGCGTTGGTGACGGTCAGGTAGGTGGGCGACGAGCAGCGGCCCGCCCGGTGCTGCGGGGGTCACGGCAACGGGCGGGCCTGGCCCTGGGGGTCGGGGGTCCGTTCAGGTGCCGTACACCTGGAAGGACCAGAGGGAGTAGCCGTAGCCGGTGGCGCGGGTGGTGCCGTACATCCGGATGTAGCGGCCCGAGCCGGACAGCCCGGTCAGGTCCTGGTTGCCGCCGGTGCCGGTCGTGGTGGAGTAGACCGTGGTCCAGTCGCTGCCGTCGGGTGAGGTCTGGATCTGGTAGGCGGTGCCGTGGGCGGCCTCCCAGTTCAGCTTCACCTCGTTGATCGAGCGGGTTGCGCCCAGGTCGATCTGCAGCCACTGCGGGTCGGCGGCCTCACTGGACCAGCGGGTGGAGGCGTTGCCGTCGTTGGCGAGGTTCGCGGTGAAGGTGGTGCCCGGCTCGACCGACGACGCTGTCGCCGGTTGGTTCAGTGCCAGGTCCGTCCCTGCCGGGGCGGTCACGTCCCAGGTGAAGCTGGCGCTGCCGGTGGCATGGGTGGTGTCGGTGGCCGTCACGGTCACCGTCGCCGTGCCTGGGCTGCTGGGGGTACCGGTGATCTGCCCTGTTCCCGCGTTGATCGAGAGTCCGGCAGGCAGCCCTGTCGCGGTGTAGGACAGGGTCTGGCCTGCCACCGAGTCGGTGGCACTGACCTGCAACGGGGTGATCGAGGTACCGACCGGCGAAGTCTGGTTGCCGAGGCTGGTGACGGTCACCGTGTTGGCCGGTGCGCCGCCGACCGCGGTGAAGGTGAGTGTCTGCGCGGCGGTCGTCCGGGTGTCCCCACTGGTACCGGTGTTGTCCCAGCTGCGCTGCGGCGAGGTGGCAACGGTCGCGGTGCTGAGGCTGATTGCCAGGCCGCTGTAGCGGTTGACCAGCCGGTAGGCCCCGGTGGGCACTGATGCCCCGCTGGTGGCGGGGGCCCGGGTGACGGCCTGCAGTGACCACTGCTGGCTGACGGTCGGGCTGGAGCCGAGCGTGCCCAGGGTCGCGGCTGCGCCAGGCCCGGCCTGCGTCACCGGTGCCGACGCCGACAGCCTGTCCGGAGGAGGCGTTGGTGACGGTGTAGAAGCCGTCGCCGGTCGCGGTGAACTTCCACTGCTGCGCGGTGGAGGTGCTGCTCGTGCTGGTCGTGGTCAGGCTGGAGCCGCTCTGGGCGAGGAACTGACCGCCTGAGGAGTTGATCTGGTAGGTCACGCCGTTGCTGACGGGCGCTGCCGGCAGGTCCGCGGAGGAGGTCGGGGCGATGGTGATGTCGGCGTACTCGCCGCTGTAGGTGGAGCAGTAGAAGGAGCAGTAGGAGCGGACGGTCTTGCCCACGACGGTGGAGCTGGTCTGGTTGGCGGGGTCCAGCAGCCAGCGGTACCAAGCGGCGTTGGGCTGGTTGGTTACCAGGCCCATGTCGGTCCACTGCTGGGTGGCCAGGTCGCTGGTGGCGTAGAAGTGCAGCGGGGTGAGGGTGTTGGCGCTCTGGGCGACGTTGTTCTGCGGGGTAGCCGATGTACTTGCCCAGGTAGGCGTCCCAGGCGATGTTCATCACGGGCAAGCTGGGAGTTATCGGCGGCGGGTGCCCGCGCCTGACCTGGGTCTGGGTGGTGCCGGTGGTGGCTGGTCTTGTAGTCCTCGGCGAGGCGTGAGGTAGCCGGTGCCGAGTCCTCGGAGGGAGGGATGATGTCGCTCTCGGCGCCGCCGGTGCCTGCGGTCTCCCCTCAGGCGCCGTCGTACCACTTTGGTCCAGGAGGACGGGGCCATCTTCTTGGAGATGGGCGCACGGGCCACGTGCTGGAGCCAGATCGTCCCCGCCACCAGAACTTGTTCAGGGCCCGGGAGGCGTAGAAGACGTAGAAGTAGCCCGAGGCGTTGTCGACGAACAGCCGCTGGTCGCCATCGCCGTAGTAGTAGGTGGAATTGGGGAACGCGGTGGTGTCGTTGCGCGCGGTGCTGAACGGCGAGGTGATCGCGTGGCCCTGGATGCTCCAGGTGCTGCCCTGGTTCTGGGACACCGCGTAGTCGATGGCGTCGTAGTGAAGGCCGTCACCGAAGGGCTGCGGGGTGAACTCGTTGTGGACCAGGCCGTACCAGTAGCCGGTGTCCGGGTCGACCCAGATGCCGCTGATGTCACAGTAGTTGCGCTGTGAATAGGAGGAGCCGGCCGGGGCGCTCGTGGCCGACAGGCCGGTGGGACTGTTGTTGCAGCGCCAGGTGGTGTCGGCGTTGCTGTCACTGGAGTTGGCCGGGTTCACCGCGTTGCTGATCGGAGCCAGGCTGGTGGAGCCGAAGTTGGCGCCGGTGTAGAAGCTCCAGTTGCGGCTGTCGGTGGCCCCGTAGAGGGAGTGCGCCTGGGAGTAGTAGAACTGTCCGTTCTTGTCGGTGAACACCGACGCGGGAGTGTCGTCGGGGCGCGCGTAGCTGACGGCGGTACCGGCGGACAGGGTGTACTTCGCAGCCGGGGCGGTGGCGGCGCCCCAGACCTGGGTCGATTGGGCCGGGTCGCACGGGGCGAGGCCGATCCGGGCGTTGTCGACAACGGAACCGCCCGACACGGCCACGCACTTGCCCGACTTGACGCTGTAGACCGTGCCGTCCGGTAGGTGCCTGAACCGCTGCTGGGTGGTGCCGGTCACGCAGCTGTAGAGCTGGATCAGGGCCCCGGTGGCGTTCGAGGCACCCGTGACGTCCAGGCACTTGCCGAACACCGTGACCGTACCGTCGGTGTTCCAGGTCCAGCTCTGGGCCGCGGACCCGGTGCAGGTGGCCACCTGAATGACATTGCCGTTGGCGGTGCCGGAGTTCGCGTCCTCCAGACACTTCCCTGCGATGGTAACCGGGCCTGCGGTCGGGGCCGCGCTCGCCGAGGGAGCGGCGGCGGTCCCGACCGCGAGAACCGGGGCAAGCGTCATGAGCACAGCGAGGGTGGAGCGCCAGCGTGCTGCCGGTATTCGAATCCGTTCCATGGATCCTCCAGTCGAGCAGTGGGTACTTCGCGGGGGTGTGCTCGGAGCGCTGATGAGGTGAACACCTGCGCTCACGTCTTGATGTGGGCCACCAGCTCGTTGATGAACGAAGCCCACCCTTCCCTGGCCGAGGGGTTGCCCTCGACGCCGGGACGGGTCTGCCAGGGCATGGGCCCGCTCTCCTTGCGGTACTCGACGCCGAGCGCGTCGAGCCGGGCAGGTGCATGCCGAGCCGGCTTTGAGAAGTCCTCGAAGTCGCGCGCGCCCGTCGCTCCAGAGCGCCTCGGCGACGGCGCACAGCCGGGGGAAGACGAAGAAGTCGACGGTGCGGGGCGAGTCCATGTGCTCGGTCCAGATGTTGGCCTGGCCGCCGAGCACGTGCGCGCCTCCTCGTGCGGCTTCAACCCCTGGCGGGACGGGGTCGAACGCGTAGACGTCGGCGAGTGTCAGCGGGATGCGACACGGGATCGGCTCGTCCGCGCGTTCGGACTGCCGGTAGTCGAGGTAGACCTGGTCGTCCGGGCAGGCGACGACGTCGTAGCCCGCTGCGGGCGGCCGTGACGGCGCCGGTCATGCCGCGCCAGGACGCGACCGTCGCGCCGGCGGCGTACGTCGCCCTCCAGGATCTCGTCCCAGCCGAAGCAGCCGCCGGCCGCGCGCTGTGATGCGCTCGTCGAGCCGGCCGATGAACCACGCCTGCAGCTCGTCCTCGTCGGCGAGACCGCGCTCCCGCATCAGCTCCTGCGTGCGCGGGTCGTGCCGCCACTGGTCCTTGGGGCACTCGTCGCCGCCGATGCCGATGAAGGTGCCCGGGAAGAGCTCCATCACCTCGTCGAGCACGTCGCCGTAGAACTCGACGGTCGACTCCTCGGTGTTGAGGACGTCTGGAGTTGACCGCCCCAGCGCGGCCGAGACGCTGCCAGCCGGCCTCGACCGCGCCGACGCCGAGCTGCGGGTAGGCCGCGATGGCGGCCTGCGAGTGGCCGGGCACGTCGATCTCGGGCACCACGGTGATGTGGCGCGCGGCGGCGTAGGCGACGATCTCGCGGATGTCGTCCTGCGTGTAGAAGCCGCCGTGCGGCCGGCCGTCCTCGGTGCTGCTCCGGCCCCGCCCACCTGCGACTCCTGCCGCCAGGAGCCGACCTAGGTCAGCCGCGGGTACCTCGTGATCTCCATGCGCCAGCCCTGGTCGTCGGTGAGGTGCCAGTGCAGCGTGTTCAGGCGGTGCATCGCCAGCAGGTCGATGAAGCGCAGCACGTCGTGCTTGGGCATGAAGTGCCGGGCGACGTCGAGCATGACGCCGCGCCAGCCGAACCGTCGGGCGCGTCCTCGACGTCGACCGGCGGGCATCGCCCAGTCGACCCCGGCCACCAGGGAGCGTCGGTAGACGGCCGCGGGCAGCAGTCTGCCGCAGCACCTGGCCGCCGTAGAACACGCCGCCGCGCTGTCGCCGCCCTTGATGCGCACCCCGGCGGTGTCGCGCCTCAAGGCGGTAGGCCTCGGGTCCGAGCGCCGCGTCCAGGTCGAGCGAGATCGCCGGTCCGTCGACGCTGCCGGTCGCCGGCAGCGGCCAGCCGGTCGCGGGCGCAGCGCCTGCTGCAGCCAGGCGGACGCCACGCCGGCGAGAGATGCGCGGCGGCGACGATCGCGCGTGGACGCGAGTCGACGGAGGACACGTCGCGACCGGGCGGTCGGTCCGGTGCCGACCCGAGGTGGCGAGGGGGTCAGGAGCATCGTCATGGGTCAGCCCTTCACGGCGCCGGCGGACATGCCGGACACCAGGTTGCGTTGGATGATCATGAAGAAGACGACGACCGGCAGCGAGAACAGCACCGAGGCCGCCATCTGCCCGCCGAAGTCGGTGCCGGTGGTCGGCGTGCTGAACGACGCCAGCCAGACCGGCAGCGTGTACTCGACTGGTCCTTCATGAACGTGTAGGCGATGAGGTAGTCGTTCCACGCCGCGATGAAGGCGAAGATGCTGGTCGCGATCGATGCCCGGCACCACGAGCGGGAACAGGATCTGCGTCAGCACCTGCCAGGTGCTCGCGCCGTCGAGCTGCGCGGCCTCCTCGACCTCGACCGGGATCGCGATGAAGAACCCGCGCATCACCCAGATCGAGAACGGCAGCACCGACGCGACGTACGCCAGGATGAGCCCGACGTAGGTGCCGAGCAGCCCGATGCTGTTGAAGATCAGGAACTGCGGGATCAGCAGGGCCGTCGCCGGCAGCATCTGCACGATCAGGATCACCACCATGATCGTGCGCCGCCCCGGAACCGGAACCGCGACAGTGCCGCCGCGGCGAAGATGCCCAGCACGATCGCGAACACGACCGTGCCGGCCACGACGATCACGCTGTTGCGCAGGTTGGTGAGGAAGTCGGTCTGGTGATCGCGACGACGAAGTTGTCGAGGGTGGGTTGCTGCGGGACGAACAGCGGCGTCGAGGTCATCGCCTCGGAGCGCGGCTTGAACGCGGTGTTGACCATCCAGTAGACCGGGAAGATCCAGACGAGGCTGAAGACGACCGCGATCGTGTTGCTGACCCAGCGGGCCGGCGGCGGACGGTCGAGCGGCTGGGCGGCGGTGCGCCACGCGCCTCCTGGTCTCGTCGCGGCGACGGACTCGGTCGTCGTGCCGACGCCGGCGGGTGCGGTCGTGGTCACAGGTCTTCTCCGGATCGGACGAGGTTGCGGATGTAGAACGCGGTGAGCACGACGAGGATGGCTGTGGTGACGACCGAGATGGCCGCTCCCTGGCCGATGTCGAAGCCGACGAACGCGGTGTTGTAGGTGAAGATCGCCGAGGGTCGGTGGTGGCGGCGTCGGGGCCGCCGGCCGAGACGAGCCAGATCTGGTTGAAGACGTTGAAGTCCCAGATCACCGACAGGATCGTGACCAGCAGCAGGGTCGGGCTTGAGGAACGGCAGCGTGATCGTCGCGGCACACCCGCCACTCGCGCGCGCCGTCGAGCCGCGCGGCCTCTTTGCACTCGAGCGGGCATCTGGGTCTCGGCGGCGTACAGGGTCAGCGCGATGAACGGCACCGCCTGCCACACGATGAGCAGCCAGATGGAGGTGTAGGCCAGGAAGCGGGTCGTTGGACCAGTCGGTGTTGGTCATGTCGCCGAACAGGCCGGTCTGGGTGAGCAGCCAGTTGACCACGCCGTAGCCGGGCTGGAACAGCCACTTCCAGACCGATCGACGAGGCGACCGTTCGGCATCGCCCAGGCGAAGATCAGCACGACCGTCACCGTCGTATCGCATCGCCGAGGCGAGGCGGGTGAGCAGTTGGGCCACGCCGACGCCTACCGCGACGCTGCCGATCACCATGGCGGCGGTGAACAGGATGCTGCGGGTCAGCGCCGACCAGAGCGCCGGTTCGCTGACCATCGTGGCGTACTGCTGCAGCCCGACGACGTGGTAGCTGCCGGTGAACAGGGAGCGTTGGTTGTAGTCGGTGAACGAAGTGAAGACGAGGAAGACGATCGGCGCGACGGTGAAGGCGAGCATCACCAGGCCGGCCGGGGAGAGCAGCCACAGCACAGCCCACGATCGAGGACGGCGTCCCGGTGACACGGCGGCGTGCAGGGTGCGGGGCTGGGAAAGGCCGGGCGCTCCGGATGAGCCGGAGCGCCCCTGGCCACTAGTTGGCCGCATTGAGGGCCTTGTCAGCCGCGGTGTCGAAGGTCCGCGCCGCTTCCTGCGGCGTCTTGTGCCCGAGGCGATCGAGGAGAACAGCGTGTTGATGGTCTTCGTACCCTCGACCTGCGTCCAGTTGGGGCTGGCCGGGGTGGCCTTCGAGTTACGCGCGGCGTCGAAGAAGGCCTTCTTCAGTGCGCTGACCGTGGCGTCGGCGGCGTTGATGGCCTGGACGCTGTTGGGGATCCAGCCGTCGTGTGCCGACGACCCACTTGGTCTGTACGTCGGGGCTGGCGGCGATCTTCGTCCAGGTCAGGGCCAGGTCGGCGTTGGTGCTGTGGGCGGCGATGCCCCAGTCCGAGCCGCCGAGCATGACCGGCTGGGTCTTGCCGGACTTGCCAGGCAGCGGGAAGGTGCCCAGGTCGGCGTCCGTGATCTTCGGGTTGGCCTTCTCGATCAGGCCGATGGAGCCGCTGGTGGCCACGATCGCCGAGGCCTTGCCGTCGGCGAAGACCTGGGTCTGGTCCGGGGTTATCGTGTCGATGGTGCGCGAGGCCGGGGACGAGTACTGGTTCTGGAAGGCCTTGAAGTCGGCCAGGCCTGTCTGCGCCTGCGCACCCGAGAAGCCCGAGGCCCACGTGGAGCCGTCCTTCTTGGCGATGTCGCCGCCCGCGTCCCAGACGAACTGCAGCCCGGCATACCAGTCCTGGCCGGGCAGGTAGAACGGGGAGAAGCCTGCCGCGGTGTTGGCGGCCTTGACCTTGTCGAGGTCGGCGGTCAGGGTGGCGAAGGTGGTCGGCGCGCTCGTTATGCCGGCCTTGGCCCAGACCGTCTTGTTGTAGATCACCGCACGTGCGCCGGCGAAGCCGGGCACGGCGTAGACATTGCCGTCAACGGTGGCCGGGGTCTCCAGGCCCTTGAGCCAGGTCTGGCCCTGTCTCAGGTCGGTGGCGTAGGGAGTGAGGTCCTTCAGGCCTCCGGTGGCGGCGAAGCTGGCGACCTGGGTGTTGCCCAGGTCCAGCACGTCCGGCGGGGTCGAGGTCGCCAGCGCGGTCGTGATCTTGGTGTCGATCCCGTCCCAGGCCTGGACCTGCACGTTGACCTTGGCGCCGGTCTGCTTGGTGAACTTCGTGTTGATGGCGGCGAGAGTCTCGGGCGTGTAGTCGCCGTCCATCACCCAGACGGTGACGGTCTTGCCCGCGCCACTGACGGAAGCAACGCTCCGGGGGGAGGTGCTGCCGGTCCCGGTGCTGCTGGAACAGGCGGTCAGGACCACAGCGGTGGCCGCTGCGAGGGTCGTGGCCATGCCGAAGCGATTGAGCTTCAAGGGAACTCCTCGATATGCGGGTACGGTGAGTCGGCTCACCGGGAGACCGGCGATTTCGTCTCAGGGAGATGTGCGCGGGGCGAAGGCAGTTGACCGAGGTCCCGAGTCCTCACTGGGCGGCATTTCCCAGACGTCGGTGGGCGGGCGCGCGCTCTACAGCACACCCAGTTCTGCGGACAGGACCAGGCAAGCGGCGCCCAGCAGCGTGAGGCTGGTGTCGTCGGCCAAGGAGCGGATCCGCAGGGCCGCGCCGATCGCCGGCAGCGTCCGTGCGCGAGCCGTCTTGGCCGCCGCCTCCAGGAGCGGTCCCTCGATCAGGTCCGCGGGGCCGGTCAGGACGATCTCGTTCAGGTTCAGTGCGCTGATGATCGGCGCCAGCACCAGGCCCAGCGCCCGGCCGGCTGCCGCGAACACCGCAAGGCGATCGGCCTCGTCGGCGGCAGCCGCCCGACGTCGCAGGTGCGCCGCGTCCACCTGCAGGTCCAGGCAGCCGCGCCGCCCGCACACGCACGGCTCGCCATCCTCGTCGACCGTGACATGACCGATCTCCCCGGCGGCGAACTGCTCGCCCTCGACCAGTTCACCGCCGATGATCAGACCCGCGCCGACACCGTGCTCGATCGTGACGACCATCAGGTTCTGCACCTGCGTGCGGCGAAAGTGCAGCACCGCCAGGGCGGCCACGTTCACATCGTTGCCGACGTAGGCGGGCAGACCGAACCGGCTGGAGAGCTGTAGCGGCAACGGCAGATCAATCCACCCCAGGTGAGCGGCGTGCCGGATGACACCGGTGTCGTCGATGATGCCCGGAGAGCCGACACCGATCCCGAGCACTCGTCGTGGCGCCAGGGCGAGCAGCTCGGCTGCCAGGTCCAGCACCAGTTCGTTGGCCGCCGCCCCGAGGGCACTGCCGAGCAGGACCTCGGCCCGCATGACGACCTCGCCGCGCAGATTGAGGACCGCACCGGTGAACCGGTCGCTGTGGGACAGGTCCAGCACCACCAGGCAGGCGCCGTCGTCCTCGATCTGCACCAGGCTCGCCGGCTTGCCGACCCGACTACCCAGTCGGGGCCCGATGTCGGAGACGAGACCGTCGCTCTCCAGATCTGTGACCAGCGCCGAGACCGTCGGCGCGGTCAGCCCCGAGGCCCGGGCGATGTCGGAACGGCTCATCGCGCCCTTGTGGTAGAGGGTCGCCAGGACCAGCGAGCGGTTGTGCACCCGGCTGTCCTGGATGCGGGCCTTGGTCCGCACCGGCGGCCTGCGCCGCGACGAGGACACCTGGAACAGACCTCGCTGCGGACGACCGGACTTGACTGCGGCCTGGGTGGGGAGATCGAGGGGCTCGGCCACGGGGTGGGAACGCCCCCTTCCGGAGGGGTTCGAGGATGGTTTCTAAAGACGCTTTACTTAAGATGATTTAGATATTCGGGCCGTGTTCGCGTCCTGTCAAGAGGCGACCAAGGGGAAGTTCTCCCACCCGTCCGGGCTCACGACCCGCACTCCTCACCCGCCCACCTGCAATGTCACTTCGGGTCTGTGGCGCGGACGTTGACGTGGACGTTGTGGGCTCGTCTACCGACCAGGGCTGGGGCGTTGTTCGTGTTCCGGAGTCCGTGCGCCGGGCAAGCGGAACGGCACGTGGTCGGGACTGCGGGTCCAGTCGATCGAACGCAGGGACGGGTGGCGGTCGTGGACGATCGCCTGGCCCGAGGGCGGGGGCGGCGAGGGGTGGACCGGTTCCTGTGCGTCCACGTCCGGACGGCCGAGGCGAGCGGATTGAGTAAGGCCTGCGCCGGGGGGAGGTGTCGACGGTCACGCGATTACTGACCGCTTGAGGTATTCCGTGATCCTGGACGCGAGGAAACGGCAGTTCAAAGACCCTCTTGGCCCGCACCGGTGCCGCGTCGGCGATCGTCGGGGCCCTAAGACGAATGTCCCGCGGCTGAAGGTCAAGGGGTCGCGGGTTTACATCCTGTCGTCCCGACCTCAGCGCGATGTAGACGACCGGCACGCGCCGGGCTCCGGACGGGGTCGTCTCCCCGCGCGGGGTGACCTTCCGCCGGAACAGGTCGCAGCCGTGCGCGCCACCGCGGTGCTCTTGCCGAGCCCCGGGTGGGCGTCCACGAGCACGGCTGGCTTGGTCTTGTTGCCGTCGTGCCGGTTCGACTCGACGATCTCATCCAAGGCAGCGTGGAGCGATAGCAGTTGAGGGGTGTGGATCGGGCCGATGTTGGCGCGCCGTACCTCCTGGCGAAGGTGGCGGACCTTCACCGTCAGCTCGTCCTCCTCGTCGCCGATCAAGGGACCCGGCCGCAACGTCGTGGCCCACTCGGTCATCCACGCCTCCGCCGTACGCACTCTCCCGACAGCGGTCGGGCCGCCAGATCAGTGGTCAGACGCCCCGTCCACAACAGCACCACTCACCCCACGAGACTCTCCCGCCAGGCGCGGTGCAGATCAGCGAAGGAGCCCGTGGCGGCGATCAGCTCGGCGGGCGGGCCGTCCTCGGTGACGCGGCCGTCCGCCATGACGAGCACACGGTCGGCGATCTGGACGGTGGACAGACGGTGGGCGATGACCACGGCGGTACGGCCGCGCAGCACGGTGTGCATGGCGTTTTGCACCGCACGCTCGCCTGGGATGTCCAGGGAGCTGGTCGCCTCGTCCAGGATCAGCACGGCCGGGTCGGCGAGCAGCGCGCGGGCGAAGGCCACCAGCTGGCGCTGGCCCGCGGAGATACGGCCGCCACGCTTGCGCACGTCCGTGTCATAGCCCTCGGGCAGCGACGCGATGAACTCGTGCGCGCCGATCGCCTTGGCGGCTGCCTCGATCTCCTCGCGGGTGGCGTCCGGACGGCCGATGGTGATGTTCTCGGCGACCGTGCCGGAGAACAAGAACGCCTCCTGGGTCACCATCACCACACCGCGCCGCAGGTCGGGGCTCGAAAGGTCACGCAGGTCGGTGCCGTCGAGCAGGACGCGGCCCTCGGTCGGATCGTAGAACCGCGCGAGCAGCTTGGCGAGGGTCGATTTGCCCGCACCGGTCGACCCGACGACGGCGACCGTCTGCCCGGCCGGGATGCTCAGGTCGAAACGCGGCAGTACCTCACCGCCGGTGCGGTACGCGAAGCGCACGTCCTCGAAGACGACCGCACGCCCGGGGAGGTCGGCGGCGCGCTCGGCCAGCGGCTTGGGGGCGTCGGGCTCGGGCACGGACGGGGTCTGGGCCAGCAATCCCGCGATCTTCTCCAGTGAGGCCACCGCGGACTGGTAGGAGTTCAGGAACATGCCGAGCCGGTCGATCGGGTCGTACAGGCGCCGCAGGTACAGCATCGAGGCGGCCAGCACCCCCAGATCGAGCGAACCGCCCGCGACCCGGTAGGCGCCCCACAGCACGATCGCCGCGACCGCCGTGTTGGCGACCAGGCGCGAACCGACGACATAGCGGGCCATCTCCAGCAGTGCGTTGCCGTTGAAGCGTTCGTGGCGGTGGTTGAGCGCGGCGAAGGCCGTGTCGTTCGCCGCCTCACGGCGGAACGCGCGCACCGGACGGATGCCGTTCATCGTCTCTGTGAACTTCACGATGACGGAGGCGATCGCCGTGGACCGCTGCCCGTAGACCTCCTTCGCGCGCCGCTGGTAGCGCCTGACCAGCAGATACAGCGGAACGAAGGACAGTACCGCGACCAAGCCGAGGGACAGGTCCAGCCAGAGCAGCATCGCCGCGATGTAGACGAAGGACAGGATGACGGTGATGAGCTCCTGAAGTCCGTCGTTGAGCAGTTCGCGCAGGGACTCGACGTCCGTGGTGGACCGCGCGATCAGCCTGCCCGAGGTGTACCGCTCATGGAAGTCGATGCTCAGTGCCTGCGCGTGTCGGAAGATCCGGCCGCGCAGATCCAGCAGGACAGCCTGGTTGACGTGTGCCGAAGCGACGATGAACGCGTACTGGAGGGCGCCGGAGGCCAGCGCGCACAGCGTGTAGGCCGAGCCGAGGGCGATGAGCGGTCCGTAGTCGTGCTGCCGGGCCGCCGGCGCGCCGCGGTCGATGGCATAGGCGACGAGCAGCGGGCCCACCTGCACAACGGCCTGCTGGAGCAGCAACAGCACTGTGGTGACCGTTACTCGGGCGCGCAAAGGCGCGAGCAGGGAGCGCAACAGGGCCCATCTCGCGCCCTGAGGCACGGGGAGGACGTCGCGGTCGAAGAGATCGGTGACGGCGGTCGGACTGGCGGGCTCCGTGGGGGCGGGGCTGGAGATTTCGGGTGTGGCGAGGCTTGCGGTGCTGGTGCCGGTGCTTGCTGTGGTGGAGGTGGCGGTGGCTGTGTTGGTGTTCTGGCTGTCGCCGTCGTCGGCGTCCGGGGAGGTGCTGGTGGGCGCCGTGGTCATCGGTTGGTCCCCTCTGCGGGTGCGGGCGCTGGGGTCGGCTCGGCGGACAGGGGCGTCGGGTCGAGGTCCGAAGGCACGAGCGCCGGGGCCGGTGCGGGTGCCTCGGATGCGGCGTCGGCCGCGGACATCAGCCAGGCGTATGTGGCGTTCTCGCGCAGCAGTTCCTGATGGGTGCCGACGGCGGTGATACGGCCCTCGGAGAGCAGCGCCACCCGGTCGGCCAGCAGCACGGTCGACGGGCGGTGCGCGACGATCAGGGCGGTGGTGTCGGCGAGAACGCGCCGCAGAGCGGCCTCCACCAGGGCCTCCGTGTGTACATCGAGCGCGGACAGCGGGTCGTCCAGGATGAGGAAGCGGGGGCGGCCCACCACGGCGCGGGCCAGCGCCAGACGCTGTCGCTGCCCGCCGGACAGACTCAGACCCTGCTCGCCCACCTGTGTGGCGGCGCCCTGGGGCAGCGCGTGGGCGAAGTCGGCCTGGGCCACCGCCAGGGCGCGCCGCAGGTCGGCGTCGTCCGCGGTGTCTGCCGCGCCCATGAGGACGTTCTCCGCCACGGTCGCGGAGAACAGGGTCGGCTCTTCGAAGGCGACGGCGACGAGCGTACGGAGGCGTTCACGGGACATCACCGTGATGTCCTCGCCGTCCAGGGTGATGCGGCCACGGGTCGGCTCGTGCAGCCGCGGCACCAGGGCGGTCAGGGTCGTCTTGCCGGACCCGGTGGTGCCCACCAGGGCCATCGTCTCGCCCGGGGTGATGTGCAGATCGATACGGGACAGCACGGCGGGCGCGGTGGCCGGGGCGTCGGGGTAGCGGAACTCGACCGCGTCGAAGAGGATGCCCGGCTTGGCCGGACCGCCCGCCGGGTGCGCCCCGTTGGTCAGGCACAAGGCCGCTGGCCCCGTGCCGACCGCTTCGGTGACCGCGGGGCCGGTGACGGCGGGCGCTGCGGTGGCGACCGGCTCCGCGGCCTCCGCCTCCGTCTCCCGCTCTGCGTCCATCACCTCGAAGTATCGTTCCGTCGCCGTCGCCGACTCCTGAGTCATCGCCAGCAGGAAACCGATCGACTCGATCGGCCAGCGCAGGGCGAGGGCCGTGGAGAGGAAGGCCACCAGCGTGCCCGTGGACAGGCTGCCGTCCGCTACTTGGAGCGTGCCGAGGACCAGCGCTGCACCGATAGCCAGCTCCGGCAGCGTCATGATGACGGCCCAGATCATCGCGAGCTGGCGCGCCTTCGCCAGCTCTGTGTCCCGCAGGGTGCGCGCCAGGGAGCGGAAGGCGCGCGCCTGGCTGCGGTGCCGTCCGAAGCCCTTGATGATGCGGATGCCGAGCACACCCTCCTCGACGACCGTCGTCAGATCGCCCACCTGGTCCTGAGCCCGTCGCGCCACGGTCGCGTACCGCTGCTCGAAGAACGCGCACACGATCACGAGCGGTACGGCCGGAGCGATCAGCACCAGGCCGAGCGTCCACTGCTGCACCAGCAGGATGCTGATGCCGATGAGGATCGTCGCCCCGTTCACCAGCAGGAACGTCAAGGGGAAAGCGAGGAACTGGCGCAGCAGCATCAGGTCGGTAGTGCCTCGCGACAGCAGCTGCCCCGAGGCCCAACGGTCATGGAAGGCGACCGGCAGCCGCTGAAGATGGCGATAGAGATCGGCGCGCATCCCTGCCTCGACGCCCGCCAGCGGCCGGGCCACCAACCAGCGCCGGAGCCCGAAGAGCCCCGCTTCGGTGATGCCGAGCAGCAGCAGGTACAGCGCGCCGAGCCATACGCCGCTCGGGTTCCGGTGCGCGATCGGACCGTCGACGATCCACTTGAGTACGAGGGGGATCACCAGGCCCACGCTGGACGCCACGATCGCGACGGTCGCCGCGCTGAGCAGACGGACGCGTACGCGGCGTACGTACGGCCACAGGCGCAGCAGGGAGCGCGCCGTCGAGTACCGTCCGTCCGGCTCTCTGGCCGGCTCCCCGGCGGCGGCAGGCTCGGTCGGCTTCCCGATCGGATTCTTGGTGGGTGCAGGTTTCTCGGACATCAGTGGCGAGCCTACGGTTTGCCACTGACGCCGCCCACTGAGTTTCCGCCGTCCCTTGGGCGCAATGGGCTCGTGCGATGGTCTTAGGCCACGGGTATTTCAAGCGGATATTACGGGTTAATTCAGCCTAGAATTCCATGAGTACGCTCCTCGTGCCGGTATGCGCTCCTGTGTGCCCTGTCACTCTCCGGCAGTCGCTCGGCTGCCGGTCTCTCGGCGTTCGGGCAGCGGTGGCCGGCCGGCAGCGGACAGTGGGCCGTGTCGGTCGACGAGGTGCCGGCGGCGCGCGCAGGGTGCTGGTCGTGAGTGACCTGCGCCCATGCGGGCGGCCTGCCGTGCCGGGTGTGGGAGGAAATGCGGCTTGCGCGCGAGGCCTTGGTGTGCGGGACGCGCGGGACAGCGCGGTATCGCTCACCGGTCGGTTGGCTGGTTGGCCGGCCGGCCGTGCTCGCGGCTCGTATCAACCGGTTGTCCGGTTGTATCCGCCGATCGGTTGATGCGGCTTCGAGCGTGATGGGCGATGTGGTGGCCGGCCTCTGCCCGAGATCCTCGAATCATGTCAACCACGCCGAATCTGCCAGCCGCACAGCCGCCGCACACCGCACCGGCCGATCAGCGCGCGCCCGGCCATGAGACCGGCCACGAGATCGGCCACGAGATCGGCCATGGGAGTGACCCGGGTCCGCAGGGCCGACCGAGCCCGCAGAGCGGTTCCGGTGCCGGTTCCGGCTCCGCGGCTGTCATAGAGGTGCAGGGCCTCAGCAAGACCTACGCCGGCCGCACCGTCGTCGATGACGTCTCCTTCACCGTCCAGGAAGGCGAGATCTTCGGCATCCTGGGGCCCAACGGGGCGGGTAAGACGACCACCGTCGAGTGCATAGAGGGTCTGCGCGCTCCCGACGCTGGCCGCGTGCGCGTCGCGGGTCTCGACCCGATCGCTGAGCACGAGGCCGTGACCCGGATCCTCGGTGCCCAGCTCCAGGAGAGCGAGCTGCAGGCCAAGCTCACCGTGCGCGAGACGCTTGAGCTGTATGCCGCCTTCTACCCGTCCCCGGCCGACTGGTACCGGCTCGCCGAGCGGCTCGCCCTCACGGACAAACTGGACACCCGCTTCGCGAAGCTGTCCGGCGGGCAGAAGCAGCGGCTGTTCATCGCGCTCGCCCTGATCGGCAATCCGCGCATCGTCGTCCTGGACGAGCTGACGACCGGCCTCGACCCACGGGCCAGGCGCGACACCTGGGAGCTCATCGAGGACGTCCGGGCCGGCGGTGTCACCGTGCTGCTCGTCACCCACTTCATGGAGGAGGCCCAGCGGCTCTGCGACCGGATCGCGGTCATCGACCGGGGAAAGATCGCCGCCCTGGACACTCCCGGAGGACTGATAGGCCGTGCCGCCAGCTCGACGGTGATCTCCTTCACACCCTCCTCGCCGCTGGAGGAAGCAGTCCTGGCAGCGCTGCCCGCGGTCGCCTCCGTCCAGCGCAAGGACGGCCGCATCACGCTGAACGGCACCGACGAGACAGTCAACGCCGTCATCACCCTTCTGGCGCGCCACCACATCACCGCCCACCAGCTCCGCGTCGCCGACGCCACGCTCGACGACGCGTTCCTCGATCTGACAGGAGCCCGGACATGAGCACAGCCACCGCCGCCCCCGCCGCACGGGGCGGCACACGCGCCTGGTCGGCCGTGCTGAAGGCCGAGCTGCTGCTCTTCCGGCGCGAGCCGGGGGCCATCTTCTGGGTTCTCTGCTTCCCGACCCTGCTGCTGGTGATCCTCGGCTCCATCCCGTCTTTCCGGGACCCCGACCCCGATCTCGGCGGCAGCCGCCTCGTCGACTCGTACGTGCCCGTGGCGGTGCTGCTCTCCATGATCGTGGCCGGGCTGCAGGCGATGCCGCCGGTCATCACGGGCTACCGCGAGCGCGGCATCCTGCGCCGGATGTCCACCACACCGGTGCGTCCCGGCACACTGCTCGGCACTCAGATGGGACTGCACGGCGCAGCCGCCGTGGTGTCCGCCCTGCTCAGCCTCGCGGTGGGACGCCTCGTCTTCGACGTGGCACTTCCCGATCAGCTTGTCGGCTACGTGCTGGCGCTGGTCCTCGCCGTGCTCGGCGCCCTCGCCCTGGGCGCGCTCGTCTCGGTCCTCTCCCGCACCGCCAAGGTCGCGAACGCGATCGGCTCGGTGGTCTTCTTCCCCATGATGTTCTGCGCGGGAGTCTGGCTGCCGGTGAGGGCCATGCCCGGCACACTGGCCCGGGTCGTCGGGCTCACTCCCTTCGGCGCGGCGGCACAGGCTCTCGACCAGGCGGCATCCGGGCACTGGCCGGCCTGGACGCACCTGGGCGTCGTGGCGCTGTGGGCCGTGGTCCTGTCCGTGGCCGCCGCCCGCTGGTTCCGCTGGGAGTGACGTCATGACCACCGATGTGGCGTGGGGAACGGCACCCGCAGAAGCGCTGAGCGGCGCCCCGTCCGTACCGCACACTGGCTTCATGGCAAGCAGTACGAGCACCGCGGGCGGTGTGGTCCTCCCGGAGGACGTGGTGGTCGGGGCGGCGCGCGGCGCCGAGGGTACGCAGGGCAGGAGTACGGCGGCGAGGGCCGGGGCCGGGGCGGTGAGCGCCGAGGTCGACGCGCGCTGGGCGGAGTTCATCCGCTCGGGCCCCATTCTGCTCCTCGCCGCAGGCGTACTGGTCTCGCTGGCCACCGCCGATCTGCTCATGAGCACCGCTCAGCAGGTGGCCGCCCTGCCGCTGACCGGCGCGGCGATCGTGCTCCAGGTGTGGTGGAGCAAGGTCAGCAGATCCCATCCCGGCCCGTCCTTCACCACCACGCTCTACTACGTGCTGCGCTGGGCCTTGTCCTCCGTGCTCACCTGGTTGAACCCGTTCATGGGGTTCTATGCGGTGTCGGGTACTACGGCGCGCAGCGGCTGCTCCCCGCGCGGCGTCTCAAGGCCGGTCTGTTCGCGACGGCCGTCACCATGGCGGGCTCCCAGTGCGGGGGACTTCCGCCGCACGGACGGATCGGCTGGATCGTCTACGGGGCGATGCTCGGCGTCAATGTCGCGATGATCTTCGTCTTCACCCAGCTCGCCGCGAAGGAGGAAGAGCGCAATCGTCTCCAGGCCGACACCATCCAGGAGTTGGAGCGGGCTAACGCCCGCCTCCAGCTGGCACTCGACGAGAACGCGGCCCTGCACGCCCAGCTCCTCGTGCAGGCCCGCGAGGCGGGTGTCGCCGACGAGCGGCGGCGGCTGGCAGCGGAGATCCATGACACCCTCGCGCAGGGCCTGACCGGCATAATCGCTCAGCTTCAGGTCGTCATGGGAACCAAGGACACCGGTTTGGCCCGCGAGCATCTGGAGCAGGCCGCGGCCCTGGCACGGCACAGCCTCGGTGAGGCCCGCCGCTCCGTGCAGAATCTCGCCCCGGCCGCTCTGGAGCACCACGGCCTGCCCGAGGCCCTGGAGACGACGGTGGCCGAGTGGTCCGAGCGGCAGCGGGTACCGGCCGCCTTCACCGTCACCGGCACCGTCCACCCCCTGCACGACGAGATCGAGGCCACCGTGCTGCGCATCGCCCAGGAAGCCCTGTCGAACACGGCCCGGCACGCCGCCGCCCACCGCGTCGGCGTCACTCTCTCCTACATGGGCGACGAGGTCACCCTCGACGTGCGCGACGACGGCCACGGCTTCGACCCGCTGGCCCTGCCGCCCAGGTCCGGTTCGGGCGGATTCGGGCTCGACGGCATGCGTGCCCGGGCGGAGCGCATAGCGGGCACCCTCTGCGTGGAGTCGGAGCCAGGACACGGCACGGCGGTATCGGCTCGCGTACCGTTGGTCCCCTATGACCGATGACATGAGGGGGTCGGCACGCGTGGGCGCGCCCGGCAGTGCACGGCGTGTCACCCCGTCCGATGTCCCACCGACCGCTGACGCAGCGCCGATCACCGCAGCGCCGGTCATCGCGGCGTCCGACGCCACCTCGCCCGGCGACGACCGTCGCAGCCCCGCCGACCGGGAATCCAGGATCACGGTCCTGGTCGTCGACGACCACCCGGTCGTGCGGAACGGCTTGCGCGGCATGTTCGAGTCCGCCATGGGTTTCGCCGTGCTGGGGGGAGGCAGCGAACGGCATTGAGGCGGTCGAACTGGTGGACCGGCTCGATCCGGATGTCGTCCTGATGGACCTTCGCATGCCGGGCGGTGGCGGAGTCGACGCGATCACCGAGCTCACGCGTCGGGGCGCCCGCGCCAAGGTACTGGTGCTCACCACTTACGACACCGACTCCGACACGCTCCACGTCATCGAGGCGGGCGCGACGGGCTATCTGCTCAAGGACGCCCCTCGCGACGAGCTCTTCACGGCGGTGCGCGCCGCCGCGCAGGGCCGTACGGTGCTCTCGCCCGCGGTCGCCTCCCGGCTGGTCTCGGCCGTCCGCACCCCCGTCCAGGCACCCGCGGGCGAAGGTCTCTCCGCCCGCGAGCGCGAAGTGCTCACCCTGGTCGCCAAGGGCACCTCCAACCGCGAGATAGCCCGGATCCTGTTCATCAGCGAAGCCACCGTCAAGACTCACCTCACCCACATATACGCCAAGCTCGGCGTGAGTGACCGGGCGGCTGCGGTCGCGGCCGGATACGACCGGGGAATCCTGGGGACGTCCTCACCCGGAGCCTGAGCGGGGCCTGCTCAAGGTCCGGACCGGTGACCGGGGCAGCGCGAACCCGCCGCCGGGTGCGCCTGACCGTGCGATCAGGTGTCGTCCTCTCCGGTGTTGTGCCCCGCACATGGCGGGCACGTACGTTTCCCCGGGCGGTCGGCGTCGTTGGGTCAGGCGTGATGCGTGGAGCAAGGCGCGCGTGGCGCGCGGGACCCGTACTGGTCGTCGTACTCACCGGGGCCGCCCTTATGACGGCGGCCTCGGCGTGCACGACGGACGAGCTGCTCGGCAAGGCGGGCACTGCCGCGGAGGTCATCTCGGTCGTGCCGCAGGACGGCAGCAGGGACGTGCCGTTGGAGCGGCGGCTCGGCGTACGGGTGCGCAGTGGGCGCCTTGAGTCGGTGAAGGTCGTCAGGTTCCAGGACGCGGGACAGTTCGCGGTGCCAGGCCGAGTCTCCGAGGACGGTCTGTCCTGGCGGCCTGACGGCGACGGCAGGCTCGCGACCGCCGCCCGCTACACGGTGGACGCGGTGGCACAGGACGGGCACGGGCACCGGGCGGCACGCCATGCGGCCTTCCGCACGATCGTTCCGACGCATCGGCTGATCGGCTACGTCACCCCTCAAAACCGTGCCACCGTCGGCACCGGAATGATCGTCTCGTTGAGGTTCAACCACCCCGTCCGCGACCGTGCCGCCGTGCGGCGCGCCATCCGCGTCAGCGCCCGGCCCGCGGTGCCCGTCGTCCCGCACTGGTTCGGCGGTACCCGGCTCGACTTCCGCCCCGAGCACTACTGGCAGCCGGGCACCCGTGTCCGCGTGCGGCTGCGGCTGCGTGACGTGGTGGCGGCGCCAGGGGTGTACGGGCTCCAGTACAAGACGATCGCGTTCACCGTCGGCCGCAGCCAGACGAGCCGGGTGGACGCCGCCGCACACACCATGGAGGTGCGCCGCGACGGCCGTCTCATCAGCACCCTTCCGATCACCGCGGGCGCCCCGAAGACCACCACGTACAACGGGAAAATGGTGGTCAGCGAGATGCTGAAGGTGACCAGGATGAACAGCCGCACCGTCGGATTCGGCGGTGAGTACGACATTCCCGATGTGCCGCACGCGCTGCGCCTGACCACGTCGGGCACCTTCCTGCACGGCAACTACTGGGCGCACGGCGTCTTCGGCACGGCCAACGTCAGCCATGGCTGTGTCGGACTGCGCGATGTGAAGGGCGGCAGTCCGCGAACGCCCGCGGGCTGGTTCTTCGACCGCAGCCTCGTCGGCGACGTGATCGAAGTGGTGCACTCCGACGACCGCCAGGTCGACCCGGACAACGGCCTCGGCGGCTGGAACATGAGCTGGCGTCAGTGGCAGGCGGACGCCGCCTGAGCCGCCGCTCACGCCAGGACCCACTTCTCTCTCAACCTTCGCTCCTTGCCGTCCGGCCCCGGTTTTGACGTTGTTGCACGTGGCCCGGTCCGCTGTTGCCGCATGCGTCCGGATCGTGCGGATACCGCGGCGCAACCACTGCCCGAGGCACCTGTGTTGAGACTGAAAGGTAACCATCGCGGGGAGTCATCGAGGGGAGCCGATGTGATTAATTGACGCGGTGTGCCGGGCATGCGAGGGGTGAGGCCTGGCCAGGCGTTACGAGGGGAGAAACAAGGTGGACGGGCGGGCGAACTCGGGGGCAGCGGTGGACGCGGGGCGCAACGGGCCCCGGCGGCACCGGATACCGGCCCTGCCGCGCGTATGGGCCCGGCGCTCCGCGAGCATGTCAGGGCGCCGGACGACCGCGCTGCGCGGTACGGGTCTGTCGGCCCTGGTGTGCGGCGTGCTGCTGCTGGCCACGGCGTGCAGCTCAGGCTCAGACTCCGGCGGCGGCAAGAATGGCGGGGCCGCGGCCAAGCCTCCCGCGCCGAAGGCCGTGGTGAACATCAGCCCCAAGGACGGTGCGGGCTCGGTGGACACCAAGGACGCCCTCAAAGTCACCGCGGCCGGAGGCCGGCTGACCGATGTCACGGTCGCCGACGCCAAGGGCCACTCGGTCGACGGCAGCCTGGCCAAGGACGGCGCCAGCTGGAATCCCGCGGGTCACCTCGCCTCGGACACCACGTACACGGTCCAGGCCCGGGCCAAGAACGCGGAGGGCCGCGAGACGGCCGCGAAGTCCACGTTCAAGACGCTCAAGCCGAAGACCACGTTCGTCGGAAGGTTCACCCCGGAGGACGGGTCCACGGTCGGCGTCGGGATGCCGTTCTCGTTGAACTTCACGCGCGGGATCACGCATCCGGAAGACGTCGAGAAGGCCATCAAGATCACGACGGAGCCGTCGGTGCCCGTCGCGGGCCACTGGTTCGGCAACGACCGGCTCGACTTCCGCCCCGAGCACTACTGGGCGCCCGGCACCAAGGTCACCGCGAAGCTCGACCTGGACGGCGTTGAGGGCCGGCCTGGGGTGTACGGCACGCAGACCAAGACGATGACGTTCACGATCGGGCGCTCCCAGGTCTCCACCGTCGACGCCAAGAAGGACACGATGGCGGTCAAGCGGGACGGCAAGGTCATCAAGAGGATTCCGATCACCTCCGGCAGCACCGGCCACACCACGTACAACGGTCAGATGGTGATCAGCGAGAAGTACCACGTGATCCGCATGGACAGCCACACGGTCGGCCTGGGCAACGCGTACGACATCAAGGACGTCCCGCACGCCATGCGGCTGTCCACGTCGGGCACCTTCATCCACGGCAACTACTGGGCGGGCGGCGCCTTCGGGCACTACAACGCGAGCCATGGCTGTGTCGGTCTGCGGGACGTGAAGGGCGCCTGGGACAAGGGTCAGCCCGCTGCCTGGTTCTACGACAACTCGCTGATCGGCGACGTCGTCATCGTCAAGAACTCGCACGACAAGCAGGTTCAGCCGGACAACGGCCTGAACGGCTGGAACATGTCCTGGGCGGACTGGACGAAGTAGCAGCACCGCACTGCCTGCACGCCACAGCAAGGCCTGGCAGCGGCAGCCGTCCGGTACGGCGACGCAACACGGTGGCCGGACCCCGAGAGGGGCCCGGCCACCGTGCTTTGTCCCGCTGTCGTTAACGCCCGCTAACCTGCTGTGTATGACTGTGCATCTCGAAGTCGCGGATGGCGTCGGCACGCTGCGTCTGGACCGGCCGCCCATGAACGCGCTGGACATCGCCATGCAGGACCGGCTCAAGGAACTCGCCGAGGAGATCACGGACCGCGCCGATGTGCGGGCCGTGGTCATCCATGGCGGTGAGAAGGTGTTCGCGGCCGGCGCGGACATCAAGGAGATGCAGGCCATGGATCATGCGGCGATGATCGTGCGCTCCCGTGGCCTGCAGGACTCGTTCACCGCCGTGGCCCGCATCCCCAAGCCGGTGGTCGCCGCGATCACCGGATACGCGCTCGGCGGCGGCTGTGAGCTGACGCTCTGCGCGGACTACCGCATCGCCGCCGACAACGCGAAGCTCGGCCAGCCGGAGATCCTCCTCGGCCTGATCCCCGGCGCGGGCGGCACCCAGCGGCTCGCCCGTCTGATCGGCCCGTCGCGGGCGAAGGACCTCATCTTCACGGGCCGTCAGGTGCGGGCCGACGAGGCGCTGTCGCTTGGTCTGGTGGACCGGGTGGTGCCCGCCGCCGAGGTGTACGAGCAGGCGTACGCCTGGGCCGCTCGGCTCGCCAAGGGCCCGGCCCTGGCGCTGCGTGCCGCCAAGGAGTCGGTGGACACCGGTCTGGAGAGCAGCATCGACACCGGCCTCGCGGTGGAACGCAACTGGTTCGCGGGCCTGTTCGCCACCGAGGACCGTGAGCGCGGCATGCGGAGCTTTGTGGAAGAGGGCCCGGGCAAGGCGCGGTTCAGCTGAATGCCTCTTTCGGGTTACCCGGACCTTTGCGGAGAGCTTGCCCCGACGCGGTCGGCCCAAGCGCTCTGTGATCTCCGCGATACGTGAAGTCACCACAGGTCAGAGGGCAAAAGAAGGGGTTCTCGCTGCCGACAGCATATGCCGAATGACAAGTCGGACATCGGGGACTCTGCTCGGGGGATTCCTGTGAACGGCCACGGAGGGTGCGCGGGGCGGCCATGATGGGGACCATGGCGGGGCTGGAGGGTGTCGATCAACCACGGCGGCACGCGAGTGTGACCGCTGCGCGCTGGTCGCCGGCGGTCGAGGACGAGCGGGCGCTCAAGGCGCTCGAACTGTGCGGAAACCCGGCCGAAGCCGAGGTGCGGCTACCCTCCCTTCCCGAGTCCGCGGCGACCGCCCGCCGGCTTGCCCAGATCGTGGTGCTCCGTCAGTGGGGCCTCGGTCCCAAGCTCGCCGAGGAGACCGTGCTGCTCGTCTCCGAACTCGTCGGCAACGCGGTACGGCACACCGGTGCGCGGACCTTCGGGCTACGGATGCGGATCCTGCCCGCCCGCGGCTGCATCCGCGTCGAACTGCGCGACCCCTCGCGCGGACTGCCCTGCCTCATGCCCGTCCAGGAACTCGATGTCTCGGGGCGAGGACTCTTCCTCGTCGACAAGCTCTCTGACCGCTGGGGCGTCGACCTGGAACCGCACGGCAAGGCGACATGGTTCGAGATGCGCATCTCCGAACGCTGAGTCGACGCCGGAAAGCCAGCAGCCCCCGCGCGCCCTTGTGGGGCGCGGCGGGGGCCGCTGTCGGAATGCCGCGAGTCTCGGGGGATGGTGACCCGCGGCCGTTCGGGTGGCCTCCAGGGGTGGAGCGGGGCCGGGGCCTATGGGGGCCCGGACCGTGCCGCCGGACCGGGCTGAGCCGGACCGCGAGGCCGTGTCATCGACTATGGCAGACGGGTGTTGCTCCTCCGCGGCGGCGAACCGGATATACGGAATATAGGGCCCGAATGGGTGAGCGAGTTGTGGGTGAGATGCGTCACTCGCCTGGGAAAGCGCGGCACACGCGGCGATATCCACGGGAATGACAGGCATGTGAGTGCGGCAGCAGCCTCGGTATCCCGACAGTTCCGGCGCCTCGGTAGCGACGGTGACACCGTCCTGGGATGCCCGAAGAGTCTGCCGATCCGCACCCGCGCAGTCCGCCCGTCCGGACGCGCAGCGTTCGCCAACTCCGGCGTTTCGGATGAAGCTGCTGTTCGTGTACATATCCCGCACTCAGCGCACCGGAGCCCTGCTCGGCTGTGCGCTGCTCGTCGCCCTCGCGGGCTGCGGTGCGCCCGCGGGCGACCGGCACGCCACCCAGGAGCACGGCACGACCCGCAGCCCTGGAACGCCGCCGGCGCATGAGGCCCGCAAGACCACGGGTCCCGATCCGGGCGGCGGTCTGCCGGGCATGCCGCCGGTGCTCGATCCGGCGAACGTGTACGCCGCCGACCGCCCCGGCATGCTCGCCCCCGAGGTCAAGGACTTCCCGTCCCGGATCTACGTGCCCAACAGCAACTCCAACACGGTGTCCGTCATCGACCCCGCGACGTTCAAGGTCATCCAGACCATCCCGGTCGGCGCCCAACCGCAGCACGTTGTGCCCTCCTGGGACCTGAAGACGCTGTGGGTCAACAACGACCTGGGCAACTCGCTCACCCCCATCGACCCGAAGACCGGCAAGGCCGGCCGGCCCGTCGACGTGCACGACCCCTACAACCTGTACTTCACGCCCAATGGCCGCTACGCCGTCGTCATGGCCTCGCGCGACCGCCAGCTGGTCTTCCGCGACGCGCACACCATGCGGGTGAAGAAGACCGTGCCGGTGGACTGCTCCGGGGTCAACCACGCCGACTTCTCCAAGGACGGCCGGTACTTCATCGTCTCCTGCGAGTTCTCCGGGGACCTGCTGAAGGTCGACACCGCCCGTATGGCCGTCACCGCCCAGCAGAAGCTGCCTTTCAACGGGGCGATGCCGCAGGACGTGAAGCTCTCGCCGGACGGTACGACCTTCTACATCGCCGACATGACCGCGGACGGTGTGTGGATCGTAAACGGCGACCGGTTCGACGCACCGAAACTGATGCCCACCGGCAAGGGCTGCCACGGTCTGTACGTCAGCCGGGACGCCCGGCAGATGTACATCTCCAACCGAGGTGAAGGCACCATCTCCCTCTTCGACTTCGCACAGCACCGGCTCACCGGGAAGTGGCGGCTGCCGGGCGGCGGCAGCCCCGACATGGGCGGTGTCTCGGCGGACGGCCGGGTGCTGTGGCTGTCCGGCCGGTACAACTCCGAGGTCTACGCGATCGACACCGCCACCGGCGCCCAGCTCGCCCGGATCCCGGTCGGCAGCGGACCGCACGGCCTCGCGGTCTACCCGCAGCCCGGCCGCTACTCACTCGGCCACACCGGCGTCTTCCGCTGACTGCCACTGCCTACCACCACCGCCCTCGACGGTGGCGCCCCGCGCACCAGTGCCGGCCGCCCTGGCACGCTCGTTAGCCCCGGTGACGTCGGCTTCAAGGAGTCAGCCCGGGTAACCGCCGCACTCCGCGCCCGCGTCGGCCGATAATCTGACCCCGACACCATGCAGTAACTGTGGCGAGAAGGGGCGGACCCGGTGGCGGACATCGAGGCGGCGCGCAAAGCGTTCGAGCGGTTCGACAGTGACGGCGACGGTTTCATTACCGCGGCCGAATACAAGAGCGTGATGGCGCAGATGGGCGACTACTACGTCACCGAGGCGGTGGCCGAGGCCGTGATCGGGGCCAAGGACGCCAACGGGGACGACCGGCTGTCCTTCGACGAGTTCTGGGCGAGCCTCAACAAGTCGTGAAGCCCGCGGGGGTTTGCCATGACGCCATGGCGGCCCCAGCGCAGGACGGCGGCACGACCGCGTGACGCTCACACACGGGCCCGGCACACCGCAGGACGGTGCGCCGGGCCCGTCGTGCGCGGCGGACTGCGCCAGCTGAGGCTCCGCGGGTCTACTGCAGCGCCGTCGCCCAGTCGTGCAGGGCGGTGGCGCTCTTGAAGTCCGCGACGTTCTTGTCCAGAGGGCTGCTGGTGTACTGGTGGATGGTCCAGTGCGCCTTGATGCGGGGCTTGCCCATGGTCGTGTAGTCGGCGATCCACAGGCCGTCGCCCGCATAGGAGGTGGTGTCGTGGTGCAGCCAGAAGTCGCGGTTGCAGTAGAGCAGTACGCGGTGCTGCGGACGTAGTCGTTTGACCTCCTTGATGAAGCTGTCCTTCTCCGCGTTGCTCGCCGCGGTGTGCTCGCTGGTCCATTCCCAGTCGACGATGAGCAGGTCCGACTCGTGTGAAGCGCACTTCTCGACGAAGTACTCGGCCTGCGCCGTGATATTGCCCGGCCAGAGAAAATGGTAGAAGCCGACCACGCATCCGGCGTCCCGCGCCTGCTTCGCCTGTGCGGACTGTTCCGGATTGATGTACGAACGGCCCTCCGTGGCCTTCACGATGACGAACTCCAGTCCCTTCGTGCTGAACGACGACTGGAACGAACTGATGTCGATGCCCTGAAGCATGTGCGACCGCCTTCTGAACCGGGTAGGCCCATTCCCTGTCTGATGAGCTTTCCCTGCCTTGACCGCACCGGTCCTCCCACGGTGCGCCGGCGGTGCCGCCGGAACTTTCCGTGAGCGTATGGTCGCGCGACCGTCGGTTTCCAAGGTTTCCAAGGCCGTGTCGCAAGAAGAGCGTTGAGCGATCCAATTGGCGCCAGTCACCGAACCTCCGACGCCGACTGCCTTGCGCACACCGGGATGACGAGCCCGCCCTCACTCCTCGTCGGGCATGGTCAAAAACCAGTCGCGGGCGGCACCGGCAGCCTGCTCCAGTGTGCCTGGCTCCTCGAAGAGGTGGGTGGCCCCGGGCACCACGGTGACCCGGTGCGGTCCGGCGAGCCGCTCGGCCGCCGCCTCGTTCAGGCGCAGCACCTCCGTGTCCAGGCCGCCGACCACCAGCAGTACGGGCGTGCTCACCAGTTCGAGGGCGTCGCCCGCCAGATCGGGCCGGCCGCCGCGGGAGACCACGGCCTGGACCTGGTCCGGCCGCTCGGCCGCCGCCAGCAGGGCCGCCGCGGCGCCCGTGCTGGCGCCGAACAGCCCGACCGGCAACACCGACGTCTCCGATCGCTCGGCCAGCCAGTCCACCGCCGTCACCATGCGGCGCCCGAGCAGCGGAGTGTCGAAACGGTATTCGGTGGTGATGACATCCACCCGCTCCTCTTCCTCGGTGAACAGGTCGAGCAGCAGTGTGCCCAGGCCCGCCGACTGGAGCACCCCGGCCACCGCACGATTGCGCGGGCTGTGGCGTGAGCTGCCGCTGCCATGAGCGAAGGCCACCACCCCACGGGCGCCCGCCGGCACCACCAGATCACCCGCAAGCGCGGCCCCATCCGAGACGATCAGCACGGGAGTGGACGTCATGGACATCGTCGGTGACCTCCTTCGACAGCCGGGGCGGTCCGGACCGGGTCGCGGTCCCATCCCGCCGGCCCGCCGTAAACCGGTGCGAATCCGCCGGGTGCACAGCCGTGCACCGGTCCGGTTCCGCCAGGTGCACGACGGGCCCTGCCTCGACGTACCCGCAGGTCGCGCCGTCATGCGTGGCACTGGGACCTCGGTGCGACGAGCCCGGCCCGCGTCCTGTGGATGCCGGTCCGTGCCCGCCGACGCGAGGGCGTGTGCGGTGCCGGCGACGAGGGCGGTGACGAGGGCGGTGACGATGCCGGCTGCCGAACCGGGTTCCGTGACGGGTCCTGCGCCTTGCCGGACCCGCAGGCCTGAACGGCTTTACCGCCTGCTGGCGGTGTGTCAAGCTCGGGTTTCTCGGCTGCGGGGAGCGGAGGATGGGGCAGAGGTTCAGCGATCTCGTCGTGCTGGTGCGCTGCGGACGCATGGCCGCAGGTCTGCCCGCTGCCGCCCTCTTTGCCTACGGCGCGCTGGACGGCCTGACGAGCGGCTACGCACGGGCCGTGGCTCCGCTCGTGGACGGCGTGCTCGGGGACCTGGGCGACCGTGTCCGGGTGGGCGATGCGCTCCGTGCGATGAGCGTCAAGATCGGGCTGGCGATGCTCGCTTACGCCCGCGCGGTGAAGCGCGAGCCGCAGGTGGAAGTCGTGGCGCTGGCAGGTGCCGTCACCCGGCTCTACGACGATCTGATCGACGCGGATGACGACCCGTCGCTCGACGACCGGCTGAGCGACCTGTTCAGCGCCCGGTTCTTCGTCGCGGGCAGCGACATGGAGGAACTCCTCGGGAAGCTGGTCTACGACATCGCGCACCGGGCCGACTCGCAGCTCGACGAGGCGGTGTTCGTCGCGCTCAACTCCCTGCACGAGTACCAGTGCCTGTCCCGGCGCCAGCGCGAGGCGGACGTGCCACGCGATCAGCTTGAGAAGATCATCCACGGCAAGGGCGCGATGGCGAACCTGGTGCTGTGCAGCCTGGTCAAGCCCGCCATGGACGAGGACGAGCGGGAGTTGGTCATGGCCCTCGGGGATGCCCTGCAGTCCCTGGACGACTACATGGACGTCGAGCAGGACCGCAGCAGCGGGGTGACCACGCTCGCTTCCCTGGGGGTCGTGACGCTGAGCGACATCGGCCGCCGGCTGCGCGCCCTGCGTCCGCGCATGGCGGCCCGGTACGGCAGAGCGGCGACCCGCCAGTACTGCGGAATGATCTACTTCCTGCTCTTGAAGTCCGTGGTCGGCCGCCTCGCCCGCAGGGCCGCCGGGCGATCCACCGTGCTGGCTTTCCTCACCCGCGGCGAGCAGGCCCTGCCGTCGGCCGGGACGTTGCGCGGCGGGACGGAGCAGCGGTGAGGCCGCAGGACGGAGCAGCGGTGCGGCTACGGCGCCTGATCGCTCTGGCGATCTACACGGTCCTGGCGGTCATCCTGGTCGCGACCCTCGTGGTGGCCTGGGCCGGCCTGCGAGACGGCAAGCTCAAACCGCTGGACCTGTGGGCGGGCGTCATCCCCGTCTTCCTGTCGATCATAACGGTCGTGCTCGGCCCCCTGCACACCAGCGGCAGAGCCCGGCTCTCCCTCGCGCAGACCGCGACGGCGCTGGCCCATCAGGTCGTGAGCGACTGGACGGAGGAGAGCCGCCACCGCGGCCTCTACCGGGAGCGCCGGATGCGGGTCCGCTGGCAGGCGGCCCCGGGCTCGGACCGTACGTCCCGGCTCACCGCCACGCTGCCCGACCGCGGCGACCTGGACCAGCTGACGGCCGGCTTCGGCCGGCACGTCCGCAGCGGGCGGCTCACCCGGCTGGTGGTCACCGGGGACATGGGCGCGGGCAAGACCGCCGCCTGTGTACTGCTCACCCTGGAACTCGGCGACCGGGGCCCGGCCGTGCCCGTGGTCTTCCAGCTCTCCTCATGGAACCCCGGCGTGTCCCTGCTGGAGTGGATGGCGCAGGAGCTGCGGGTGAACTACCCGTTCTCCTCCGACGAGGCCGAGGACAAGAAGGCCGCCGCCCAACTGGCCCGGCACCATGTGCTGCCCGTGCTGGACGGCCTCGACGAGATGAAGGACCCCGCCGCCGCCCTGCGGCGCATCGAGGACGAACTCGCGGGCAGGTCCTTCGTGCTGAGTTCGCGGACCGAGACGTTCACCGCGGCCAACCGCGGCCATCTGCTCCGCCACGCCCTCATCGTCGAACTCCAGCCCCTGCGGGCGGACGAGGAGCGCGGCATCCTCATCGCCGGCGACCCCGACGCCGGCGAAGGCGGCCTGGCGCCCCTGGTCGCCCGGCTCGACGCCGAGCCCACGGGCCCGGTGGCCGAGGCGCTGCGGACACCGTTCATCCTGTCGCTCGCGGTGGCACTCGGCGAGTCGCTGCCCCAGGACGTGCTGTCCGCGACGGGCCCGGACGCCGCGGACCGGATCAAACGCCATCTGCTGGGCAGCTTCGTCGACAAGGCGTATCCCCGGGTGCCCGGTCCCGACGACGACCGCATCACCGCCGACCAGGCCCGGCGCTACCTGGCATTCCTGGCCCGGCATGCCGACCGGGCGACCGGCCGGCTGGCGTGGTGGCGGCTGCACCGGGCCGTGCCGAGGACGGTCTTCCTGATCGTCGCCGTCGTTGTCGCGGGAGCGGTCTGCTCGGGCCTGGCCACCGGCTTCTTCGCGGTTTTCGGGCGGCCGTGGCTGGGCTTTTGGATAGGGCTCGCCGCCGGGGTCGTCGGGGCGTTCGTCGTCGAGTTCGTCCCGCATGACGAGCCGCGCCGCGCCCGGCCGAGTCTGCGGTCCTTCGGCGCGCCCTCGCGGGGCGCCCTGCTCACCACTCTCGGGTTCGGTGCGATGGGCGGCGCGGCCTGCGCCGTGATCGTCTGGTTCCTGTACGGGGCTCCGCACTACGTGATCATCGGCGGCGTGCTGAGCGGCCTCACCTTCGCCACCGCCCGCTACATCAGCGAACCCAGCGACCCGGCGAGGGCCGTCACCCCCGACCTGCTGCTCAGCACCGACCTGGCCGCCGTCCTGTACGCCTGGCTGGTCGGCGGCATCCCCGGAGCGCTCACCGGCGGCTACCTCGGCGCGTCCTTGCAGGCGGGCCACCGCTCTCCCGAGCTCGACCATGTGGCGATCATCCAGGATCTGCCGTCCGGCGTGATCGCGCTGCTCGGCGCCGTCGGCGGATGCGGGCTGAGCGCCGCCGGTCTCGGTCTCATGGCCTTCGGAACGAGTTCGTGGGGGCGTTTCACGGTCGCGCGGGCATGGCTGGCCGTGCGCGGGTCGACGCCGCGCGGGCTCATGGCGTTCCTCCGGGACGCCCGGCGGCGCGGGCTGCTGCGCCAGGTGAACGGCTACTACGAGTTCCGGCACCGGCTCCTGCAGCGTCACCTGGCCGAGTCGAGCCCCAGGACCTGGGCAGAACCGGCCTTGTCCCCGTGGGCTGATGCCCCGACGGCGAGCAGGACGGGCCCGGACAACGCCCAGTAGCTCCACTGCGCGGGGTGTTTACCGGTCCCCGGGCGGCCCAGATAGCGCGCCTCTGGGAAGCGGACCCACGCGCGGCCCGGCCCGCCCTGCCCTTGGCGGAACGTCAGCTCCGTCAGCTCCCTGTGCACATCCGCGACCGCGAGGGCGTCACGCTCTGCCCGGTACGCGAACTCCACCGTCGCCCGGGAGAACGCGCCCGACGCCTGCTCGCGGTGCTGTCGCCGGAGCAGGCCGCGGACATCACCGGGACGCGTCAGGTCGTAAGTGCGCGGTGTGCCTCCGGTGCCGTCAGGATCGTGGACGGTGAACCGCAGCACTTCGAAGTAGTGGCCGCGCAGCACCTCGCTCTGGGCGGCCAGCCAGCGCGGTTCGAAGGCGTGCTGACGCCGCTCGAACACCGCGAGGCCGAACGTCCTGACCAACAGGCCGAGGCCGAGCAGCAGCGCACAGACGACGGCGGGCCTGCGCCACGAAGGCAGCAGGAGGCTCGCCAGGGCCACGGCGGCGGTGATCACTGCCCATACCGCGCTGACCAGGTGGGCACGGGCGAAGCCGGGCCTGCCCAGCCTGAGGAGACGGCGCCGTACGACCTCGGGCAGCCCGCGCAGAGGTGACAGCGGGACCGGAAGATCCGGCCGGGCGAACTCGGGTGCGTAGGTCACCTTCACGCCGCAACCTCCCGTAGGCGACATACCCTTACCTACCCGCCTGACGCTACTACCACCGGATGCCAGTCCGAAGAGGCCTGCCGGCTCGCCCTCGCCGGCCCGGCACCGCGATCGCCACTACCGGACTCCTCACCCCGGTCATCTGGTCACCTCGCACCCTTTTCTGCATCTGTTCCTGCTTTGTGCTGGTGCTGGACACAACTGCCCGTATTTCTCGGGCCCGTTCGACTTCTCGCCGGATCGGGTTCGACATTTCCCGACGTGAAAGATAAGTAGCGCTACGGGCCGCTGAGTTGTCGGCTGATATTTTCTGCATATGTGGAGTGTGTGGCAGGCAGGTTGTTTCTCGCGTCTGAAAGCGGTGGGGTTGTTCACCTTGCACACTCGGAGGTCGCAATCCTGTGCACTATGACAGCTTCCGCGGGGTGTTGCGCCGACTGAAACTGACGGTGACCTGGTGTGCCCGACTCGGGGGCGCCAGCGGCCTGTTGTTCGGCTGGCCTGTTGAAGGACGAAGGGTGCCAGATGTCGCTTGCGCACTGGATATATCTGACCGGGATCATCCTCCTGCTGGTCGCCGTCATCCGGGGGAAGAATGTGGTGCCATTGGCCATAGCGGCGACTTTCGTTACGGCCCTTGTCTATTCCGAGAATCTGGCCACCGCACTGCTCTCGGTCTTCAACGCCAATCTGACAGCCGCCGGTGAACTCTTCCAGATTTTTCTGATTATCGCGTTGGTGACGGCGATGCTGGGAGCCATGCGGAAGTTCGGCGCGGACCGGTTGATAGTGCTGCCTTTCCAACGGCTGATGCGTGGCGGTGCGATGGCGTTCGCGGTCATCGCCGTCGTCAGCTACGCGCTCTCGCTGGTGTTCTGGCCCACTCCGGTCGTCGCCCTGATCGGTGCCATCCTGGTGCCGGCCGCGCTGCGGGTGGGACTGAGCCCCTTCGGCTGCGCGATCGCAGTGTCGATCACCGGTCAGGGCATGGCCCTGGCCTCCGACTTCGTGATGGGGGTCGCGCCGGGCCGCTCCGCGCAGGGCGCCCATGTGCCGGCCCACGACATCGCCGACCGGGTCATGGTGATCTCGCTGATCGCAGGTGTGGTGGCGCTCGTGGTGGCCTATCTGCGGGATGTGCGGGGAAAGTCGGTGGCCGCGGCCCCGGGCCTGGCGCTGGAGGCGTTCGCCCAGAGCACGGGTGATACCGAAACGCAGCTGCCGCAGCGCAAGGCGGCGACGGTCGCGGCCGGCGGGACGACCCCGGGCGACGGGCCCGACGGTGTCCCTGACGGGCCGGCCGTCGTACCCGGAGCGCTGGCCGCGCCTGCCGACGGACCCGGACCCGAGGGCACCGTCGCCGAAGGGGTCCTGGTGCGCACTGTTGGTGCGCAGGAGCCGGACGTGGTTCCGACGGGCCGTCAGGCCCGGGCGGTGGCCCTCGCCGTGCCTCTGGTCTTCGGCATCCTGCTGGTCTACATGCTGCTCGCCCGCTTCACCTCCCTCGTTCCCGACATGAGCGACGGTGTGGGCGCACCGCTGGTCGGCGGCACGGCGGCGATGCTGCTGCTGATCCTCAGCTACACCACCGACCGCAAGAACTGGATGGACACCTGCTGCGACCACTTCGTCGACGGCCTGGTCTTCGCCTTCAAGAACATGGGCATGGTGATCCCGGTCGCCGGCTTCATCTACATAGGCCTTGCCGATTACTCGCCCCAGATCCTCGGCCTGGGCAAGGGTGACTTGGCGCCCGCCTTCCTGATGGACGCGGTGACGCAGGTCCAGTCGCACATCCCGGGCGGATCGTTCTTCGCCGCCTTCGCCATGCTGCTGGCCGGGATGCTGATCGGCCTCGACGGCTCCGGCTGGCCCGGACTGCCGTTCACCGGTTCCATGGCCCAGTCGCTGGGCCACGCCTCGGGCGGCGATGTCGCCAGCCTCGCGGCCATCGCCCAGAACGGCGCCGGCTTCACCGGCGGCGATACCTTGGTCATCTGGTCATCCCTCATCGTCGTCGCCGGAATCACCGGGGTGCCGGTCGGCAGGCTTGCGCGCAGACTCGCTTTGCCGGTCATCAGCGGACTGGTCGTGGCCAGCGCCTTCGCTGCGGCGGTGATGGTGTGAGCACCGCACACGACAGCGCCGGGTCCGGGGCCGCGGTCCGTGCCACCGCCGACCAGGTGAGCGCACCGCCCCGTCTGCACACCCTTCCCGCCACCCGAATCGCCGCCCTGGTGCGGGAGCAGCGCCTGCGTGCCGTGGACGTCACCGCGCACGCACTGGAGCGCATCCGCGAGATCGGACCGGCCATCGGCGCCTTCGTGTACCTGGATGCGGAGGGTGCGCTGCAGCGGGCCGCGGAGGTGGACGAGAAGGTCCGAAGCGGTGCGGACCCCGGCCCGCTGGCCGGTGTCCCGCTCGGGGTGAAGGAACTCCAGGCGTTTTGCGGCTGGCCGCTGACCTACGCAAGCCGGCTGCACGCCACCAGGACCGCTGATGTCACCGCGACCATGCTGGCCAGGGCGGTCGCCGCCGGAGCGGTGCCGGTCGGGCTCACCTCCGCACCGGAGTTCGGCCGGGCCTCGTTCACCGCTTTGGCGCTGCACGGCGTCTGCCGCAACCCCTGGAACACCGACAGGAGGCCCGGCGGGTCGAGCGGCGGCTCGGCGGCGGCCGTCGCCGCCGCTCTGGTGCCGCTGGCCACCGGAACCGACGGTGCGGGCTCGATCCGTATCCCCGCGTCCTACACGGGCCTCGTCGGATTCAAGGGGACGTACGGGCGGGTGTCGCGCGGCCCCGCCTTCCCAGGCTCGGCCGGCAACGACCACCACGGCGTCCTCACCCGCACGGTGCGGGACACCGCCCGCTTCCTGGACGTCGTCTGCGGTACCGATGAGACAGACCCGGCATCCCTGCCCGCGCCCGCCCGGCCCTTCGAGGAGCAGATGGCGACCGTCGACCCGGGCGGACTGCGGATCGCCTGGTCGACCGGGCTCGGCTTCGTATCCTGCGAGCCGGCGGTGGCGGCGGTGGTGCGGGACGCGGCCGAAGCGCTGATCAACGCCATCGGCGGCCACGAGGTGCCGGCGGAGGTGAGCGTGGACGTCCGGTGCGGAGCCGCGTTCCGCACGCTGTCGGCTCCCGAGGTCCGCCGGATGGTCCGGCACGCCACGCCGGAGGAACGGGCCCAGTCCGATCCGACGGTGCGCCGGTACGCCGAAGCCACCCCTACCCCCGACGAGGTGATCGAGGCGCATGAGGCCCGTCACCGGCTGGTCATCGAGCTGGCCGCCGCCTTCGGCCGGTTCGACCTGCTGCTGACCCCGACGACCCAGCTGCCCGCCTTCTCCGCCGCAGGACCGATGCCCCGCAGCATCGCCGGCGAGGACACCGACCACTGGACCGCGCTCGGGCTGACCTATCCCTTCAACCTCTCCGGACACCCGGCGATCTCGGTGCCGGCCGGACAGGTCGACGGCACCCCCGTCGGACTCCAGATCGTGGGCCGCCGCCACCAGGACGCGCTGGTCCTCGCCGTGGCGCACGCATACGAGCAGGCCCGGCCCTGGCCGGGCCTGGCGCCGATGGGGCGATGAGCGGCGCCGGCCGGCGCGACGCAGGGGAGGGGTGCGAGCGGGTCAGGAGAGCCAGTCGGCGTAGCGGGTGGGTGCGAGGTGGGCGTCCTTGTCAGTGAGGACGTCACCCTTGACGACGCCGAACATGCCGGCGCTGGGGTCGGTGACGACGGTGCGGCTGTCGGACCGGTGGGACAGGGTGATCCGGCCCAGCTCGGTCAGCGGGAAGACCTCGGGGCCGGCGATCTTGTGGATGCCGTTCAGCGGAGCGCCCGCGGCGACCTCCGCCACCGCGGCGGCCACGTCCTTGGCGGCGATCGGCTGGATCGGCGTGGCGGGCAGCCGCACGGTGTCGTCGTCGGCGGTCCAGGACAGGGCCGCGTCCATGAACTCCATGAACTGCGTCGCGCGGACGATCGAGTAGGGGATCTGACCGGCCGCGAGGATGTTCTCCTGGAGCGTCTTGGCTCGGTAGTAGTCCAGCTCAGGCACCTGGTCCACGCCGACGATCGAGAGAATGACGAAGTGCCGGACGCCGCCCGTCCGGCCCGCAGCCAACAGGTTGTCCATCGACGTCTGGAAGAAGGCCAGGGAGGCCTCGTCGAAGGTCGGGGAGTTCGTCAGGTTGACGATGACGTCGGCTCCCGCCACCGCCTCGTCCAGTCCCTGGCCGCTGATGACGTCGACTCCGGTGGACTGCGAGTGCGGTACCGCCTCGTGCCCGGCGGCGTTCAGATTCTTGACGACCTGCGACCCGATCAGTCCGGTGCCGCCGATGACCGCGAACTTCATGACATGCCTTTCGTCTGGGAGGTATGCCCGCAATATGACATGTGGCCCTCGTGCGGGCATTGCATGCATCTAACTCGGACACTTTCTATCCGAGACTATACTTGGACATGGGTTGTCCGAGTCAATGTCTGGTTAGAGTGACCGAGTGAAGATGTCCGGCGGAGTCGAGTGGGCGCTGCATTGCTGCGTCGTGCTCACGTCGGTCGAGGAGCCCGTCCCCGCGACCCGGCTGGCGGAGCTGCACGACGTCTCGGCGAGCTATCTGGCCAAGCAGTTGCAGATGCTTTCTCGCGCCGGGCTCGTGCGTTCGGTGCAGGGCAAGGCGGGCGGCTATGTGCTCACCCGGGAACCCGCCTCGATCACGGTGCTCGATGTCGTCGAAGCGGTCGACGGCCTGGACCAGGCCTTCACCTGCACAGAAATCCGCCAGCGGGGTCCGCTGGCCAGCCCCGCGGAGTCATGCGCCGTCCCCTGTGCGATCGCCCGCGCGATGAGCGGGGCGGACGCGGCCTGGCGCGCGGCGTTGCGGGCCGTCTCGATCGCCGATTTGGTCCGGGACGTCGGCGCGGACTACGGCCCGCGCGCGATGGCCGGCATCGGCGCATGGCTGACCGCACCGGGCGCGTGAGGGGCCGGAGGGTGCCGGACGCGCGAGGGCCGGACCTCGGGACGGAACGCCTCTATCGGTGAGGGCGGCGCTCCGGGTTCATGACCATGTGAGGTTCGCTGCATTCCATGAACTGCCTCGCGCGGACGATCGAGTAGGGGATCGGATCGGCCGCGAGGATGTTCGTATCGAATGGCACCCCTCGGGTGGCCTCAGGGGATCGATTTGATGCAAGCGGTGGATGTGCGGGATACCTACCGTTGGCTATATGCCACGACCTGCAGGTCAAACGCGCATGCCGTGCGATTTCCCAGAGGCTTTGCGGGAAATGCAAACGCGCTGGTCAGCAAGGCTCTCTCAACACTCGATGATGTTCACCGCGAGCCCGCCGCGGGCCGTCTCCTTGTACTTGACGCTCATGTCAGCTCCGGTGTCCCGCATCGTCTTGATGACCTTGTCCAGGGACACCTTGTGGCTGCCGTCTCCGCGCAGGGCCATCCGGGCGGCGGTGATCGCCTTGACCGCCGCCATGCCGTTCCGCTCGATGCACGGGATCTGCACGAGGCCGCCAACCGGGTCGCAGGTCAGGCCGAGGTTGTGCTCCATGCCGATCTCGGCGGCGTTCTCGACCTGCTCGGGGCTGCCGCCCAGCACCTCCGCGAGCGCGCCCGCCGCCATCGAGCAGGCGGAGCCGACCTCGCCCTGGCAGCCGACCTCGGCGCCCGAAATGGACGCGTTCTCCTTGAAGAGCATGCCGATCGCGCCGGCCGCCAGAAGGAAACGGACCGTGCCCTCGTCGTCGGCGTCCGGTATGAAGTCGTGGTAGTAGTGCAGCACGGCGGGGATGATGCCGGCCGCCCCGTTGGTGGGAGCGGTCACCACCCGGCCGCCCGCCGCGTTCTCCTCGTTGACGGCCATCGCGTAGAGCGTGACCCACTCCATGGCGCGGGTGGCGCGGTCGCCTTCGGCGCGCAGTTGCCGGGACAGGGCCGCCGCCCTGCGGCGCACCTTCAGACCGCCCGGCAGCACGCCCTCGCGAGCGATGCCGCGGGTCACACAGGCCCGCATGGTCTGCCAGATGTCGAGGAGACCCGCGCGTATCTCGTCCTCGCTGCGCCAGGCCCGCTCGTTCTCCAGCATCAGCGAGGCAATGGAAAGACCGGTCTCGCGGGTCAGGCGCAGCAGCTCCTCGCCGGTGCGGAAGGGGTACTTCAGCACGGTGTCGTCGGGCTGGATGCGGTCGGTGCCCAGGGCCGACTCGTCCACGACGAAGCCGCCGCCGACCGAGTAATACGTCTTCTCCAGCAGCGTCGTGCCACTCGCGTCGGACGCCTTCATGGTCATGCTGTTGGCGTGACCGGGCAGTGCCTTGCGGCGGTGCAGGACCAGGTCCTGGTCGAAGTCGAAGGCGATCTCGTGGCTGCCGAGCAGGCGGATGCGACGGGCGTCCTTGATCTGTTCGACCCGGCTGTCCGCGTTCTCCACGTCGACGGTGCGCGGCGAGGCGCCCTCCAGGCCGAGCAGGACGGCCTTGGGGGTGCCGTGGCCGTGGCCGGTCGCGCCCAGGGAGCCGAACAGCTCGACGCGGAGCGTGGCCGTACCGCGGAGCAGGTCCTCGTTCTCCAGGCGCCGGGCGAACATCCGGGCCGCTCGCATCGGGCCGACCGTATGCGAACTGGACGGTCCGATACCGATCGAGAACAGGTCGAAGACCGAGACGGCCACGCAGACTCCTTGGCACCTTGTGGGGTCCGGCGCGGAGGCGGGTGGCCTGTGGCGCCGGGGCGGGCGACGGCGCGCCGCGGTGGCTGCGCGGTACCGGTGATATGGGCGCCGCAGTGGGTGGACACGGCGCCCCAAACAGCGTACGTCTCGCCGGAACTAGTGACGAACCAGGGCAGAACCGTCACTCGGCGTGTATCCGGCCCGCCTGCGGACCTGCTGACCTGCCGCGCGGGCGCTGAGCTGGGCACGGGCCGAGGGTCAGGGCGGCGTCAGCCGTGTGTCAGAGGTCTCGGGCACCTTAGGTGATGTGAACGGCACGGGAGACCGGGCCGGAACGCAGGAAAAGGCAGCAGGGAGAGGTGCCCGGAGCGGTTCATCGGGGGCCCGGATCTCGGTCCGGGTCGGGTTTTACCACCTTCGCAGGTTCGAATCCTGCCCTCTCCGCGGGGACGACGGCTGTGGCGGGAGACAGGGACGACACTGTCTCCCGCCGCAGCCGTGTGCGGCCGTGCGGCCGGCCTGGCGCCGCTGGCTGCCGGCGCGCTACTTGCCCAGGCCGGAGTAGAGCGGGTGCTTCGCCGCGAGTGCGGTGACCCGTGCCGCCAGCGCTTCCTTGGTGGCGTCGGAGAACGCGGGCTTCAGGGCCTTGGCGATGATGTCGGCGACCTCGCGGAAGTCGTCCGCGGTGAAGCCGCGGGTGGCCAGCGCGGGGGTGCCGATGCGCAGGCCGGAGGTGACCATCGGGGGGCGCGGGTCGTTCGGGACGGCGTTCCGGTTGACGGTGATGCCGACCTCGTGGAGGCGGTCCTCGGCCTGCTGCCCGTCGAGCTCGCTGTCGCGCAGGTCGACGAGGACCAGGTGGACGTCGGTTCCGCCGGACAGCACGGAGACGCCCGCCGCCGCCACGTCCTCCTGGACCAGGCGCTCCGCGAGGATCTTCGAGCCCTCCAGGGTGCGCTGCTGGCGCTCCTTGAAGTCCTCACTCGCCGCGACCTTGAACGAGACCGCCTTCGCCGCGATGACATGCTCCAGCGGACCACCCTGCTGACCTGGGAAGACCGCAGAGTTGATCTTCTTGGCCAGCTCGGCGGTGGACAGGATCACGCCACCGCGCGGGCCGCCGAGCGTCTTGTGGGTGGTGGTCGTCACCACATGCGCGTGCGGTACCGGGTTCGGGTGCAGCCCGGCGGCGACCAGACCGGCGAAGTGCGCCATGTCGACCATCAGGTAGGCGCCGACCTCGTCCGCGATCCGGCGGAACGCCGCGAAGTCGAGCTGTCGCGGATAGGCCGACCAGCCCGCCACGATCAGCTTCGGCTTGGACTCCTTGGCCAGCCGCTCCACCTCCGCCATGTCGACCTGACCGGTGGCGTCGTCGACGTGGTAGGCGACCACGTTGTAGAGCTTGCCGGAGAAGTTGATCTTCATGCCGTGGGTGAGATGGCCGCCGTGCGCCAGGTTCAGACCCATGATCGTGTCGCCGGGCTTGAGCAGCGCGAACATCGCCGCCGCGTTGGCCTGCGCGCCCGAGTGCGGCTGGACGTTGGCGTGCTCGGCGCCGAACAGCGCCTTGACGCGGTCGATGGCGATCTGCTCGACCACGTCGACGTGCTCGCAGCCGCCGTAGTAGCGGCGGCCCGGGTAGCCCTCGGCGTACTTGTTGGTGAGGACCGAACCCTGGGCTTCCATCACGGCGGCCGGGGCGAAGTTCTCCGAGGCGATCATTTCGAGGGTGGACTGCTGGCGGTGCAGCTCGGCGTCGACGGCGGCGGCGACATCCGGGTCCAGCTCGTGAAGAGGCGTATTGAGAAGCGAGTGAGGCGAGTGAAGCGACATCACGGTCCCTAAGGCAGTGGTTCCGGGGCGGTCCGGCGGCGTGGCCCGCGAGGCGGCCCCGAAGTGGTCTGGGAGCGGTCCGGACGGTGTGGCGACGGCAGCGGAGGTGTGGCGGCAGTGCTGCCCGGGCCGCCGCTGCCTGGCCGCCGTCAGCTGTCCGAGGCCCCCGAGAACTCGGTGTACTCGTCGGCGGAGAGCAGATCGTCCGGCTCCTGCGTGACGCGCACCTTGAACAGCCAGCCGCCCTCGAACGGAGCAGAGTTCACCAGCGACGGGTCGTCGACCACGTCCTCGTTGACCTCGGTGATCTCACCGGTGACCGGGGCGTACAGATCGCTGACCGACTTCGTCGACTCCAGCTCGCCGCAGGGCTCACCCACGGTCACCGTGGAGCCGGCCTCCGGGAGCTGGACATAGACGACATCGCCCAGTGCGTTCGCTGCGAACTCGGTGATCCCCGACCGTCGCGACGCCGTCCTCGGCGGTCGACAGCCACTCGTGCTCCTTGCTGTAGCGCAGCTGCTTGGGGTTGTTCATGAGAGGAATTCTCCTGTACGCGGGGGAGTGCTGGTGGAGGAACGGTCTTGCGATGCGAGACGGAACGCCAGGTGGTGCTGTGGGGCACGTCACGTGCTCCGCTGTGCGAAGCCGTGCGGGATCTGATTTCGGTTTGTCTGCTCTGCTATGCCAGCTCTATCAGTTATGCCTGGAATGCGATGTTCGGTGAGTTCTCGGTACGCCGCGCTGTGGCTTTCGAGGATGAGGGGTGGGCGCAGTCCGCGGGGAGTGCCGGGTTCGCGGGTGGTGCCGCCGCCGGTCGGCTGATGCGGGCCTGGGGCTCGGCGCGACTCTGCGGCCGGTCGGGGAGCGGTGGCGGCGGACAGTACAGGTCCGATCCGCCCCTCGCCTATACTGTGGCCCGGTCATTTCTCGCGTCGGTAGAACGGCAGCGCCACGACGTCGTACGGTTCGTGGCTGCCGCGGATGTCGACGGCGACGCCCGCCGTGCCGGGCGCCGCGTGCGCCGCGTCCACATAGGCCATCGCGATCGGCACGCCGAGCGTCGGCGACGGCGCGCCCGAGGTGACCTCGCCGATCACCGTGCCGTCGGCGGCCGAGACGACGGTGTAGCCCGCCCGCGGCACCCGGCGGCCCGCGGCGAGCAGCCCGACGAGCCGACGCGGCGGGGCGCTCTCGGCGCGCCGTGCGGCCTGCTCCAGGGCGCTGCGGCCGACGAAGTCGCCGGCCTTGTCGAACTTCACCACCCGGCCCAGGCCCGCGTCGAACGGTGTCAGCGCGGTACTCAGCTCGTGCCCGTAGAGCGGCATGCCCGCTTCGAGGCGCAGCGTGTCACGGCAGGACAGACCGCACGGGATGAGGCCCACCGCCGAGCCCGCCTCGGTCAGCGCCCGCCACAGCCGCTCGGCCTGGTCCGGCGCGACGAACAGCTCGAAGCCGTCCTCGCCGGTGTAGCCGGTGCGCGCGATGAGCGCGGGTACGCCCGCGACCGTACCGGGCAGGCCCGCGTAGTACTTCAGACCGTCGAGGTCGGCGTCGGTGAGCGAGGCGAGGATGCCCGCGGACGCCGGTCCCTGCACGGCGAGCAGCGCGTACGCGTCCCGGTCGTCGCGCACGGTCGCCTTGAAGCCGGCGGCACGTGCGGTGAGTGCGTCGAGCACGGTCTGCGCGTTGGAAGCATTGGCGACGATCAGGTAATCGGACTGCTCCGATGCTTCGGGCTGTGCGTCCGGGGACTGGGAGGGCGCGGCCGTGTCCGTGCCGGCTGCCGTGCCGGGCCGTTCGCCGAGTCGGTAGACGATGAGGTCGTCCAGGATGCCGCCGTCCTCCCGGCAGATCATCGTGTACCGGGCGCGGCCCGGCCTGATGCTGCCGATATTGCCGACGAGGGCGTGGTCGAGCAGGGCGGCGGCGTCCGGGCCCGTCACGGTGATCTCGCCCATGTGGGAGAGGTCGAAGAGGCCGGCCCCGGTCCGTACGGCCTGGTGTTCGTCGCGTTCGCTGCCGTACCTCAGCGGCATGTCCCAGCCCGCGAAGTCGGTCATGGTCGCGCCGAGCGACCGGTGCAGCGCGTCGAGGGCCGTGTGGCGGGGGCGGGGGGCGTCGTGAGACATGGCGGGACTCCCGGAGCGGGTCAGGACGAGACAGGAACAGGCACAGACAGGGGACGCTCCAGTGCCTGACGGGCCTGGGAGGTACCCCACGGGTAGGGCCGGTCCTCCCCATCTGTCATCGGAACCTGAGAGGTTCGCCAGAAGTCCGTCTCGCAAGAGAGTATTCGGACATTCTGGCTTGCACCTTGGGTGGGACCGCCGCACGAGGGCGGCCCGCTTTCCAGAATTGCCTCGCCCGCGCGGTATCGGGGCCTGAGAGATTCAAGGGAGGAACTTGCTCCTTCGGCGCCCCGGCCAGTGGCCGAGGGCTCTCCCGCGCGGATTTAAACGGCCGGTATGGAGTTGGCGCGCACATCATTGCACGGCGGGTGTGATGTGGCGGCGGGGGGCGCGTGGAGGTGCTGGGTTGGCCCGAGGGCGGGGTCGTGCGCCGTGCCGTGAGGCGGGCGCCTGCCGTCACGGGGCGCTGAGGCGCGGTCGCGACGGGCCGGTGGCGTGTTATGGACGCGACCAGCCGCAGGGCCGCCGCCGGTCCAAGGCGGCGAGCGCGGCCGGTAATCGGCTTGTATCGCATTACCATTTCTTTACACTTGATTACGGGGCGACGGTCGGCACGTCCGCGGCACCGGCCGTGGGCGTGGGGCGGGCTTGCGGGGCGCACGGGCAGAGGGCGGCGGACGCGGAGGCGGTGGTACGGGCATCGGCAGGCCGGCAGGCCGGCGGATCGTCGCGCTGTCGGGCGGCAGGGATCGTGACCGCTTGGGGGAGGCAGATCACGGTGGACATCTCCATCACGGTGCACGAGGTGGTCCGGGAGGCGCGGGCCCGGGGAGCGTCGGATGCGGACACCTCCCGCACCGGGCCCCGCCCCGTGACGGATCTGCGGGCGCGCGTCGGCCGCAGTCCGCGGCAGCTCCGCTTCGCCGCCGGTGACCTCGTGGTGGTCTCGGGCCTGCCCGGCAGCGGCAAGTCCACGCTGATGCGGCGCGCGGTCCAGGGCCTTCGCGTCGACTCCCAGGACGCCCGGGACCGCTGGTCGAGCCAGGTGCCCAGGCTGCTGCCGTACGTGATCTACCGCCCGCTGGTCCGCCTCGCGCACTACCTGCTCCTGCACCGGATGCTGCGCACCGGCGCCAGTCTCGTGGTGCACGACTGCGGTACACAGGCATGGGTGCGCCGCTGGCTCGCCCGTGAGGCCGCCCGCCGCCACGGCACTCTGCACCTGCTGCTGCTCGACGTGGCACCTCACACGGCGCTCGCCGGCCAGGGCGCCCGTGGCCGCTGCGTCTCCCGCTACGCCTTCGAACGCCACCGCAGAGCCGTCGGCAGGCTGATACGCGGCCTCGCGGCAGGCCGCTTGCCGCCCGGCTGCGCCTCGGCCGTACTGCTCGACCGCAGCGCCGCCGACACCCTGCGCACCATCCGCTTCGGACCCGGGAGGACGGCGGGACGGGCCGGCCATGTGTGACCGCCGGGTGCGTCCGGCACGTGCGCGTCAGACGTCCGGAGCGCTCGGGTCACGTGGCACGAGCATGTGTGAGGAGTACGGCACGAACGAGGCGTTCTGGCTGTGCCCCGGCGCGGGTTAGGGTGCCAGCCGCAGCCCCGGAAGGCGGGGCCGCGCGCGGACGGCGGCACCCCGCTGAGAGCGAGCGGACAGCGGCGTTCGCCGAGAGCAAGGCGTGAGCGCACGGGCTAGAGCAAGGGCAGAGAAGAAGAGAAGAATGGACACACCGGCACAGGCCATGCCCCACCCCCATGTCGGATGGCCGGGCAACGAACTCGAAGAGGTACTGGCCGCCTCCCTGAGCACCTCCGGGGGCTACCAGCCAGGCTCCTTGGGCACGGGCGCAGCGCCCAGCGCGGGCGCCCGCATCCTCGAAGTCCTGTCCCGCAGCCCGCTGTGGGTGCCCCTGCCCAGTGGCGGCGGCCCCCACCAGCCGGTGCTCGACCTGCCCACCATGGAGCTCGCGGGGCAGGCCTACGTCCCTGTGTTCAGCTCCGAGCAGCAGTTCCGGTACGTGGTCGGCGACCGCATGGCATTCACCATCGCGCCGGCCGTCGAGTTCGCCCGCGGCCTGCCGCCGCAGCTCGGTATCGCCGTCAATCCGGACGGCACCGTCGGCATACCCTTGCCGCCGCCCGCGGTGGCCGAATTGTGCCGTGCCGGACGCCTCTTGCCCGACGGGCCGAGCGGCGGACGGGTCCGCCTCTTCGAACCGGACTGGCAGGACGACCCGGTGGACTTCCTCTCCGCGGCGGCGGAGGAGTTCGCGGCCGTGGGCGCCGCCGTCCAGGCCCCCGGACACCAGGTCGCTCCCGAATGGCAAACCGCCGCGGGCCCCGGCACCGTCCGCACCGCGCGCCGCTGCCTCGCGAGCGTCGAGGGCGACGACCCGGTCCTGTTCGTCGGTATCGAGCTCACCCACTGGGAGGGCGATGCGCGTACGGCGCCGCTGGCCGCCCTCGGCCGCGCACTCGGCCGCGTCCCGGTCCGCTGGCCCGTCAACCTGATCCTGCTGGACATCACCCACGACCCGGTGGCCGACTGGCTGCGCCAGAAGGTCACACCGTTCTACGGGCACGCGTCATGACCGTGCCCCGGGTACGCGCCGTGCGCCGGTCGCGCGTCGTGTCCCAGGCGCCGCGCACATACGTCGGCCGCAGTCGCGCCGCCGGCGCTGCCACGGCCGACGCCGAACCGGCGGCGCAGGCACCGAAATCCAACCGGGCAACTCCGGCCGAGGATCTCGGCAGGGACGGACCGGCACCGTTCACCGCAGCTGGATCACCGCCGGATCGGCATGTCAAGAGTGTCACCGGCCAGTCCCGTCGGAGCGCCACTGACCGGTGTGCCAAGACGGTGTCCAACGGCGCCGCTTAAGCTGGTTTCATGACCTGGTCGGGCCGCCGCGGCGCGCGGTGGCCCGTTGCATATGGTCATATCCGGCCGAGTAGGCCAAGTCGGCCCGGCCGTTAGAGTCGGCGCCCGACCGGCACGGTCGGGCGAGCGGACCTGGCCGGGCCGGATGCGTCACGTAGTGCGTCATTGCCAATGCTTCACGAAGGGGCGGTCAAGGGTGAGTGCGTCGGGCACGGCAGCGGCCGGGCAGGTCGAGCACATGCTGCGCCAGGTGACGCCCGGGCGCTTTGACGCCTATGAGGCGCTGCTTCAGGCGCTCGCCGACCCCGCGGCGGGACAGGTGTGGATGCTGCTCTGGCACGGCCAGCCGGGTTCTCCCGACGCGCAGTACGGATACCTGGAGGTGGACGGGGTCGGATACGCGCCCTGCGTCACCTCGGCCCAGGAGCTCACCAGTAGTGGCTGGAACCGCTCGTACGAGGTGATCTCCGGCGTCGACGTGGCCCACACCCTCTACCCGGACCACTGCGGGCTCTGGCTCAACCCGCACGCACCCGGCGGTGGCGTCGGCATCCCCTGGCTCGATCTGCGACGCCTCGCCGCAGGTCTCGACCGGCAGCCCGCGGGCCCGCTGCGGGTCTGCGAGCCGACCATCGAGGTCCCGCAGTTCTACGCCCTGCTCACCCAGCACGCGCACCGCACGCCCGCGGTCCGCTCGCTGCGCCGCGCCTGGGTGCAGCCCGCGCTCGGCTCCCCGTATCTCGCCATCGGCCTGGACGTGTACGACACCAGCCCGCCCGCGGTGGACGCGGTGCGCACGATGATGCAGCAGTCCGTCGGCGTCGTGCCGGACGGCCTGTCCGTGTCGACCGTCGCGCTGTTCGACGAGGACGACCCGGTGGCGATGTGGCTGCGTGCCCACGGCCGGCCGTTCTACGACCGGGAGGCGCACGGCGCGCCCGCCGTCCCGCCGCCTCCGACCATGGGGTACGGTTATCCGCCCCCGCACGCCACCTACTGACGACCTGTCAGATCATCAGCAAGCATACTGGCGACCCGTCACGCCCGTCGCACTGAGGGCTCCCTCGTGCGCGGCATGCTGACGGCGTGTCACCTCGTCATCTCCTGTGTCGACGGCCCGTCAGCCGTGGCGGCGCCACCGCGCCGCGGACCGAAGACGCCGCCGGACGCTTGCTGCCGGGCTCTGATGACGCCGCACCACACGCCGCCCGTATGCGAGGCAATACGCCTCTCGCCCCGTGCGCCCATCCCCGCCGGAAAAGCTCTTGACAATGTCTCTTCGTGCGGGTCGGCAGATGAACGTTACCGGTGGGAAAGATGTCCACTTCGGTGATATCGAGTCACATGCTGTGAACAATGGGCAGTCATTTCTTATGCGCCGACCGATATATACCGATTGAGGGGTGTCCGACCCCCGAATTTTGTCGTCCGGATAACGGAACGCCCCAGACGGCATCACGTTTAGGCATCCTTTCCCTGTCAAGTCTGGCAGCAGATCGCGACCGCGATGAAGACTCCCGCTCCATAGGAGCATTCGCCCCTGTGTACGACGTCGATCACGCCGCCACAGCGGCAACTGTGCGCCGGTCACCACCGGTTGAGAGGGGTCGCTGCCACGATGACGGCACCATTGCACGAGCCGACGGCGGAAGCGGCACCGTCCGCGGTCGCGGAAGCCGCCGCTGCCTCGATTCCAGGCAAGCCCGGTAGCGGTGTGACGGGCCGTTCGCTGGGCCGTATCGCATGGGAGCGGCTGAAGCGCGACAGACTGGCGCTCACCGGCGGTGTGGTGGTGCTCCTGCTGATCCTCGTGGCGATACTCGCTCCGGTGATCACCGACCTGGTCGGGCAGTCCACCACCGAACACCATGAAGACCTGATCGACCCGCTCTTCTCGACCCCGACGGGGGCTCTGGGCGGTATCAGCGGTGACCACCTCCTCGGTGTGGAACCGGTCAGTGGGCGCGACGTGTTCGCCCGCATCGTCTACGGAGCCCGGGTCTCCTTGCTGGTCGGCTTTCTCTCCGCGCTGGTCGCGATCGTGGTCGGCAGTGTGCTGGGGGTACTCGCCGGCTACTTCGGCGGCTGGCTCGACTCGGTGATCAGCCGGATCATGGACATGCTGCTCTCGTTCCCGCAGCTGCTGTTCATCATCGCGCTGGTCTCCGTCATGCCGGACAGCATGCTGGGCCTGAGCGGCACCGGCGTCCGCATCCTCGTGATGATCCTGGTGATCGGCTTCTTCGGCTGGCCGTACGTGGGCCGTGTGGTGCGCGGACAAACGTTGTCACTGCGCGAGCGGGAGTACGTGGAGGCGGCACGCAGCCTCGGGGCCGGGCGGACCTACATCCTGTTCAAAGAGCTGCTGCCCAATCTGATCGCCCCGATCATCGTCTACGCCACGATGATGATCCCCACCAACATCCTCACCGAGGCCGCCCTGAGCTTCCTGGGCGTGGGCGTCAAATCGCCCACCGCCTCCTGGGGCGACATGTTGTCCTCGGCGTTGAGCTACTACGAGTCCGATCCGATGTACATGATCGTTCCCGGTGTGGCCATCTTCATCACCGTGCTCGCCTTCAACCTCTTCGGCGACGGCGTGCGTGATGCGCTCGACCCGAAGGGCACGCGCTAACTGCTCTGCCCACGGCCCGTGTCCGCAGGGGCCGTCCTACTCAGGAGGATCCGTAATCGTGACTACCCAACGCACCACAGGGCGGCGTAAGCAGGCCGCGGCAGCGGCTGCCGTGGTCGCGGCGCTGCTGTCCACAGCGGCGTGCGGCGGCGGTGGCAGCAAGGAGAGCGGCGGGGGAGCCGGGTTCAACGCCGGCTACGACAAGGTGGCCAACGCGTCGGCCAAGACGGGCGGCACGCTGAAGTTCGCCAGTGTCCAGGACGCCGACTCCTGGGACCCCACCCGCGCCTACTACGGCGTGGTGTGGAACTTCATGCGCTACTACACCCGGCAGCTGATCACGAACAAGACCGAGCCGGGCAAGGCGGGCGCCGACCTCACGCCGGACCTCGCCACCGGCCTGGCCAAGGTCAGTGCCGACGGCAAGACCTACTCGTACACGCTGCGTCCCGACATCACCTGGGAGGACGGCAAGCCGATCACCTCCCAGGACGTCAAGTACGGCATCGAGCGCACCTGGGCGCAGGACGTGCTGTCCGGCGGTCCGGTCTACCTCAAGGACGTGCTCGACCCGAAGGGCGCGTACAAGGGCCCCTACAAGGACAAGGCCAAGGACCACCTGGGCCTGAAGGCGATCGAGACGCCGGACGCCACCCACATCGTCTTCCACCTCCCGAAGCCCAACAGTGACTTCGAGCAGATGCTGGCCATGACCTCGTCGTCGCCGGTGCGGCAGGACAAGGACACCAAGTCCAAGTACGGCCTGCTGCCCTTCTCCGCGGGCCCGTACAAGTTCCAGTCGTACAGCCCGAACAAGTCCCTGGTGCTGGTCCGCAACCCGAACTGGAAGCAGTCCTCGGACCCGGTCCGCAAGGCGCTCCCGGACAAGATCACGATGACCTTGTTCACCAACGCCGACGACATGGACAACAAGCTCATCGCCGGCGACTACGACCTGGACTTCTCGCAGACCGGTCTGTCCCCGCAGGGCCGTACCAAGGCCCTGAAGCAGTACAAGGGCAACCTGGACAACCCGGTCTCCGGCTACATCCGGTACGCGACCTTCCCGCAGAGCGTGAAGCCGTTCGACAACATCCACTGCCGCGAGGCGGTCATCTACGGCTCCGACCACAAGTCGCTGCAGACCGCGCGTGGCGGCCCGGAGGCCGGTGGTGACATCGGTACCAACATGCTGCCCCCGTCGGTGCCCGGTTCCGAGGGCCAGAAGTACGACCCGTTCGGCCTGGCCAAGAACGGCGGCAAGCCGAACACGGTCAAGGCGAAGGAAGAGCTGAAGCTCTGCGGCCACCCGAGCGGCTTCAAGACCACCATCGCGGTCCGCGGCAACAAGCCCGTGGAGGTCGCCACCGCCGACTCGCTGCAGGCCTCCCTGTCGAAGATCGGCATCAAGGTCGAGATCGACAAGTACGACGGCGCGCAGACCCCGGGCATCATCGGCAACCCCACCGTGGTCAACAAGAACGACTACGGGATCATCATCATGGGCTGGGGCCCGGACTTCCCGTCCGTGCAGGGCTACGGCCTGCCGCTGTGGGACAGCAAGTACATCCTGTCGAACGGCAACAACAACTACGCGTTGATCAAAGACAAGTCGATTGACGCCGACTTCGACAAGTTCGTCGTCGAGCAGGACGCCGCGAAGAAGACCGCGCTCGCCACGGAGCTCAACCACAAGGCCATGGAAGGCGGGTACTACCTGCCGTTCGTCTTCGAGCGCTTCATCAACTGGCGCTCGGACCGGCTGACCAACGTCTACAACAGCGACGCCTACAGCGGTGCGTACGACTTCGTCAACCTGGGCGTGAAGTAACCATCCACACCGGCGCACCCTCCCCGTTGCCCTGAGGCGGGGGAGGAACCCCCGCGGGGCACGAAAGGCAGGTGAAGGCCTAAGCGGAGTGATCGCGGGCCACCTGGGGCACCACCGGCCACCGCCGGGGTGCCCCGGGTGCACGCGATCACTCCGCCGGGCCGAGAGCAGTGCTCGCATACCTCATCAGGCGGCTGATGGCCGTTGCAGTGATGCTGGTGGTCATCGTCGTGGTGGTCTTCTGCATCTTCTTCCTCTTCCCGAAGTGGGCGGGCGTCGACCCGGCCACCATGTACGTCGGCAAGCAGGCGGACGCCGCCGCACTGGCGGCCGTACGCGAGAAGCTCCAGCTGGCCGACCCGATCTACACGCAGGTCTTCGAGTTCTTCAAGGGCCTGCTCGTGGGGCGGACGTACTCGTCGGGCGGCGACATCACGCACTGTCCGGCACCGTGCTTCGGCTACTCCTTCCGCACCGAGCAGGCCGTCTGGCCGGTGCTCACCGACCGTCTGCCGGTGACCCTGGCGCTGGCGATCGGCGCGGCCATCCTGTGGCTGCTGTTCGGGGTGGCCGCGGGAGTGCTCTCGGCCCTCAAGCGGGGCAGCGCGTGGGACCGTTCGGCGATGGTGGTGGCACTCTCCGGTGTCTCGCTGCCGATCTTCTTCACCGCGATGCTCTCGCTGGCGGTCTTCGACTACGGCCTCGGCTGGGTCCACTCGGGCTACCACCCGGTTTCGGACGGCATCGGAGCGTGGTTCCAGGGGCTGATACTGCCCTGGGTGACGCTCGCTTTCCTCTACGCGGCGATGTACGCCCGCATCACCCGCGCCACCATGCTCGAAGTGCTCGGTGAGGACTACATCCGCACCGCGCGCGCCAAGGGCCTCAGCGAACCGGTGGTCATCGGCAAGCACGCCATGCGGTCGACGATGACTCCGATCCTGACCATGCTCGGCATGGACCTCGGCGCCCTGGTGGGCGGCGCGATCCTCACCGAGAGCGCCTTCAGCCTGCCCGGACTCGGCGCGGCCGTGCTCCACGCGATCACCGACCACGACCTGCCCGTGATTCTTGGCGTCACCCTGATCACCTCGCTCGCGGTGATCATCGCGAACCTGGCCGTGGACATCCTGTACGCCGTGATCGACCCCCGAGTGAGGCTCGTATGACCGACCTCAGCAACAGCGGCCCCGGGTCCGGCGAGATCGGCCCCCGCCTCAGCAAGACCGGTGCCGCCGTCGGCGAGCCGGTCGACGCCTCACCCGAGCCCACCGCGTTCCTTGAGGTCCGCGACCTCAAGGTGCACTTCCCGACCGACGACGGCCTGGTCAAGTCCGTCGACGGGCTCAGCTTCCAGCTGGAAAAGGGCAAGACGCTGGGCATCGTGGGCGAGTCGGGCTCCGGCAAGTCCGTGACCTCGCTCGGCATCATGGGGCTGCACACCGCGGGCCAGTACGGCAGGCGCAAGGCGCAGATCTCCGGCGAGATCTGGCTGGACGGCAAGGAGCTGCTGTCCGCCGATCCCGACTACGTCCGCAGGCTGCGCGGCCGTGACATGGCCATGATCTTCCAAGATCCGCTCTCCGCTCTCCATCCGTACTACACGATCGGCCACCAGATCGTGGAGGCCTACCAGGTCCACCACGATGTCAGTAAGAAGCAGGCGCGCCGGCGCGCCATCGACATGCTCGACCGGGTCGGCATCCCGCAGCCCGACAAGCGTGTGGACGGCTACCCGCACGAGTTCTCCGGCGGTATGCGCCAGCGCGCGATGATCGCGATGGCGCTGGTCAACAACCCCGAACTGCTCATCGCCGACGAGCCGACCACCGCCCTGGACGTGACCGTCCAGGCGCAGATCCTGGACCTGATCCGCGATCTGCAAAAGGAGTTCGGCTCCGCGGTCGTCATCATCACGCACGACCTCGGCGTGGTGGCCGAACTCGCCGACGACATCCTGGTGATGTACGGCGGCCGGTGCGTGGAGCGCGGCCCGGCGGAAAAGGTCTTCTACGAGCCGCGGCACCCCTACACCTGGGGCCTGCTCGGCTCGATGCCCCGCCTGGACCGTGAGCAGACCGACCGGCTCATCCCGGTCAAGGGCTCACCGCCGTCGCTCATCAACATCCCGTCCGGCTGCGCCTTCAACCCGCGCTGTCCCTACGCGGACGTTCCCAAGGACAACGTCACCCGCACCGTCCGGCCCGAGCTCCAGGAGGTCGGCGGCCGGCACTGGGCGGCCTGCCACCTGTCGCAGGAGCAGCGGGAGCGTATCTGGACCGAAGAGATTGCGCCGAAGCTGTGAACGATAAGTCAACGGGCACGTCGGTGACGAAGGGCAGCGCCGGTACGGCGGCGGGCGAGATACTCCTCAAGGTGGAGGGACTGCAGAAGCACTTCCCCATCAAGAAGGGGCTGCTGCAGCGGCAGGTCGGCGCGGTGAAGGCCGTGGACGGCATCGACTTCGAGGTTCGCGCGGGCGAAACGCTGGGCGTGGTCGGCGAGTCCGGCTGCGGCAAGTCGACGATGGGGCGGCTGATCACCCGGCTGCTTGAGCCGACCGCGGGACGGGTCGAGTTCGAGGGCCGGGACATCACCCACCTCGGTGTCGGCGGGATGCGGCCGATGCGCCGCGATGTGCAGATGATCTTCCAGGACCCGTACTCGTCGCTCAACCCCCGGCACACCATCGGCACCATCATCAGTGCCCCCTTCAAGCTCCAGGGCGTGGCGCCCGAGGGCGGCATCAAGAAGGAGGTCCAGCGGCTGCTGGAGGTGGTCGGGCTCAACCCGGAGCACTACAACCGCTATCCGCACGAGTTCTCCGGCGGCCAGCGCCAGCGCATCGGCATCGCCCGCGCGCTCGCGCTGCACCCCAAGCTGGTGGTCGCGGACGAACCGGTGTCGGCCCTCGACGTCTCGATCCAGGCACAGGTCGTGAACCTGCTCGACGATCTCCAGACCGAACTCGGCCTGACCTATGTGATCATCGCCCATGACCTGTCGGTCGTCCGGCACGTCTCGGACCGGATCGCGGTGATGTACCTCGGCAAGATCGTGGAGCTCGCGGACCGCTCCTCGCTGTACCGGGCCCCGATGCACCCGTACACCAAGGCGCTGCTCTCCGCGGTGCCGATCCCGGACCCCAGGCGCCGTTCCGCCGAGAGCGGGCGCATCCTGCTCAAGGGCGACGTGCCGTCGCCGATCTCACCGCCCAGCGGCTGCCGCTTCCACACCCGCTGCTGGAAGGCGACCGGGATCTGCACCACCAAGGAGCCACCGCTCCTCGAACTGGCCCCCGGCCAGCGGGTGGCCTGCCACCACCCGGAGAACGCCCCTGACCAGGCCCCCGAGGACACCCAGTTGCTCTCCGCGGCCATCGAGGCGATCGAGCTCGTCACGATCGGCGGGGGCGGGTCGTCGGCGACGGATGAGGCCGCCGGCCCGGCCAAGGCTGCTGGTGCTGGTGAAGCGGCGGATGGCGCGGGTGCGGCGGGTGGCGCCGCGGCGGACCTGGCGCAGCCGGGAACGGCTCCCGAGGCACCCGCCGACGGTGGGCAGGCGGCCCAGTGAGCTGACGGGCGGGTGCTTCGGGTCCGGTTCACCGGCGCCCGAAGCGTTCTCCCGTGGCGGGCTGTCGCTCTGCTGGGCGGCGCAGGCCGGGCAATAAAAAGCTACCGCTTAGTAAAGTCGTGTTGTACGGTTTCCCGTATGGCAGAACGCGTTCCGGTCAAGCCCACGGACCCGACACGAGCGGCCACCCCGGCCCACGCGTCCCCAGCTCCGGCAGGCGGTGCGTCCGAACTCGACCGGGACACCGCCCTCATCCCGGCGGGGCCCGGCGTCTACGCCGCCAGCCTCGCCCAGGGCTGGGCCATCCCGAACGATGTCCTGCACGGCGGCTACCTCCTGGCCCTGCTCGGCCGCGCGCTGGCGGAAGAACTCCCGCACCCGCATCCGTTCAGCATCACCGCCCACTATCTGACGGCCGCACGGCCGGGCCCCGCGGAGATCCGCACCCAGACGGCCCGCGCCGGCCGTACCCTCTCCACCGGTTCCGCCTCGCTGGTCCAGCGCGACAGCCGCGGCGAGGAGGTGGAACGCGTCCGGGTCCTCGCCTCCTACGGTGATCTCGACGCGCTCTCCGACGACATCCGTACCGCGGCGAAGCCGCCCGCGTTCCCGCCATTCGAGCAGTGCCTGGGCCGGGAGGACGCACCCGAGGGCATGTCGTTGCCGGGCGCCTCGCCGTTCCTCGATCGGCTCCGGCTGAAGCTCGACCCGGCCACCGTCGGCTGGGCGCTCGGTGCGCCGTCGGGCAGGGGCGAGATGCGGGCGTGGTTCGAACTCGCCGACGGGCGCGCCCCCGACCCGCTCGCGCTGCTGGTCGCCGTGGACGCCCTGCCGCCCACCGGCTTCGATCTCGGCCTCACGGGCTGGGTGCCCACCGTCGAACTCACCGCCCACATCAGGGCGAGGCCGGCACCGGGTCCGCTGCGGGTGTCCATCACCACGCGCAACATGGCGGGCGGCTTCCTGGAGGAGGATGCCGAGGTCTGGGACAGCGCGGACCGTCTGGTCGCCCAGTCCCGGCAGTTCGCCCGGGCCGGACTTTCCTGACCGGCCTCTCCTTTCCGACGGGCCCGGTTTCCTGAGCGGCCCCTCTTTCCCCGGCGGGCGCCGCTTCCTGGCGAGCCGACAAATCCCAAACAGGACAGTCGAGACGTCAGTCAGTCGATGGGTCAGACCCACCAGCGACGTCACCACGAACATCATCACTGTCAGTCGAGCCAGTGGCGGCGCCCCAGGCTGACCAGGCGCATCTGGCGGCGGGCCAGGGCCACCACCTGCTCCTCGGCGCCGGGCGGGGCGTCCAGGACGGCGGTGGCCGTCAGCACCATGAGGTCGACGTACAGGCGCGAAAGCATCAGCACGTCCTCCTCGCGCCAGCCCGCGGACTCGGGCTGACCCGCAAGCTCCTTGCCCACCTCGTCGGCGAACTGGGCCAGTTGCTGCGCGATCGCCTCCCGCACCGGCTGCACACCGCCGTGCCGTTCCCGTGCGAGGAACCGCACATGAGCCGGGTACTGCCGGACCTGCCCGGTGATCAGGTCGACGCTGCGGGCGATGCGCTCATCGAGGCCGCCGGGCGTGCCGAGAGTGACCCCGATCATCTCGTGCAGGCTGTCGAGGACCTGGTCGACCAGGGCCACGCCGAGGTCGGCCGTGCTGCGGAAGTGCCGGTAGAAGGCGGTGGGAGCGATGCCCGCCACCCGGGTGACCTCCCTGAGGCCGAGGCTGCTCAGGCTCTGCTCCTCAAGCAGCGCCAGCGCGGCATCGAGCAGGGCCTGGCGGGTCTGCTCCTTTTGGGCCTGCCGTTTGCCGGTGGTGTGACTCATGCCATGCAGTCAACAACTGTTCTCCGGACTTGCAAAGCCGAGGCCGGTAGTACGCTGAATGTCAGTGAACAGTTGTAACCACAATCGTTCACCCAATCGCGCATCACCACATCGCAGACCGTCGCGTCACCGATCACCGCATCACCGACCGGAGCCCGCATGATCGGACTCCGTACGAGGGAGTCACTCATGCTCTTCCTGGTTGCGGCCCTGTTGCTGCTGGGCATCACCCTCGGCGCCGTGGCCCACGCCCCGCTGACCGTCAGCGCCGTCGCCGCCGCCGTCATCGCCTTGTGGCTGGCCGTCTTCGCCCTCCGTGAGCGGCACGCCCGCCGTCACGACACCCGCTGATCCGATAGCCGACCGGAGTCCTCACCATGGCACTCAGCACCTTGCACAAGACACGGCACGACACCGGTTCCGGCCGTCCAGCCGCCCCGTTGGGCCACCGGAACGCCACCGCCGGCCGTGCGGATCACGGCCGCGACCCCGACGGCATGGCCGTCGCCTCCTTCGTGCTGGGCCTGCTCGGCCTGCTCGTCGCGAACATCTTCCTGGGCCCGGTGGCCATCATGCTGGCCGCTCTCGCACTGGGGCGCGGCACCGAACGCCGTGGCCGCGCGTTCCTCGGCCTCGCCCTCGGCGTGGCCGATCTCGCCGTCCTGGCGGTCCTGGTCTCGGCGGACCACACCCTGTCCTGGAGCATCGCGGGCTGATTCCCCGGCGGGCCTCGTAGAATCGAGCCCACCATGGCCTATCTCGACCACGCCGCGACCACTCCGATGCTTCCGGAGGCGGTCGAGGCGATGACCGCCCAGCTCGCCCGCACCGGCAACGCCTCGTCACTGCACGCCGCGGGGCGCCGGGCGCGGCGCACCGTAGAAGAGGCGCGCGAATCGCTCGCGGAATCCCTGGGCGCACGCCCCAGCGAGGTGGTGCTCACTTCGGGCGGCACCGAAGCGGACAATCTCGCCGTCAAGGGTCTGTACTGGTCCCGCAGGGCCGCTGACCCCACGCGCACCCGCGTCCTGACCAGCCCCGTCGAGCACCATGCCGTCCTGGACGCCGTGCACTGGCTCGGTGAGTACGAGGGCGCCACCATCGAGTTCCTGCCCGTCGACTCCTACGGCCGGGTGCACCCGCAGGCGTTCCGCGAGGCCGTCGCCCGCAATCCCGACGATGTCGCTCTGGCCACCGTCATGTGGGCCAACAACGAGATCGGCACCCTGCTGCCGGTGGCCGAACTCGCCGAAGTGGCAGCCGAGTTCGGCATACCGCTGCACTCCGATGCGGTGCAGGCCATCGGGCAGGTGCCTGTCGACTTCGATGCCTCGGGGCTCGCCGCGATGACCGTCTCCGGCCACAAGATCGGCGGCCCGTACGGCATCGGGGCGCTGCTGCTCGGCCGCGACCTGAGCCCCGTGCCCGTGCTGCACGGAGGCGGCCAGGAGCGTCATGTGCGCTCCGGCACCCTCGACGTGCCCGCGGTCGCCGCCTTCGCGGTGGCCGCGCGGGTGGCCACCGAGCGGCGCGAGCAGACCGCCCGGGAGACCGGCGCGCTCCGTGACGAGCTGGTCGCGGCGGTACGCACGGCCGTTCCGGAGGCGATCCTCGGCGGCGACCCCGTCAACCGGCTGCCCGGCAACGCGCACTTCACCTTCCCCGGCTGCGAGGGCGACTCGCTCCTGCTGCTCCTCGACGCGCAGGGCATCGAGTGCTCCACCGGATCGGCCTGCACCGCCGGGGTGGCCCAGCCCAGCCATGTCCTGCTGGCCACCGGCACCGACCCCGACCTGGCCCGCGGCACCCTGCGCTTCTCGCTCGGCCACACATCGACCCGCGCGGACGTCGATGCCGTCGCCGAGGCCATCGGCCCGGCCTTCGAACGGGCTCGCTGTGCCGGGCTGATGTGAGCGGCCGGTCAGGGATCGGTGCTCAGGCGCCGTGGTGCCCGGCCTGGGCCGAGTCCCGCGCTTGGCGCACCAGGCCCATGTACCGGTGCCAGTCCCAGTGCGGCCCGGGATCGGTGTGATCCGCGCCGGGGACCTCCGCGTGCCCGATGATGTGTGCCCGGTCCACCGGTATGCCGTACCGGGCACAGATCTCCGCGGTCAGCCGGGCCGAGGCGCGGTACATGGCCTGCGGGAACGACGGGTCCGTCACATAGCCCTCGTGCTCGATGCCGACGCTGCGTTCGTTGTACGCGCGGTTGCCCGCGTGGAAGGCGACGTCCAGCTCGCGGACCATCTGCGTGATGTGGCCGTCCTTGCGCACCACGTAGTGCGCCGCCGCGCGGTGGCCCGGGTCGCGGAAGACCTTGACGGCAGCGCCGAAACTGCCCTGGGTGACATGGATGACCACGCGGTCGATGCGGTAGTCGTCGGGCCGGTCGGCACGCCGCCAGTTCGCCGGGGACGCGCCTATCCACTGGGCTCCCGCGAAATCCACCTCGCCGGCTACCCGCGGCCGGTCCACGCCCGGTATCCGCCACCACAGACGCGCCAGCTCCTGTCGGGCGAACCCGGCCACGACCAGCGCGCCCAGGCCCCCGACCACCAGCGCCGCCCGCCGCCCGCTCGTGGCGGCCCCGCCGCGGTCCCCGCCTTCCTTGCGCTCCGCTGCCATGTCCCCGTCCATGCCCCGATGCCCGTACCCGCCAGGCCCGGGCTGCCGCCGCCGGGGCCTTCGAGATCCACAACGGATATCGAGGGGCGACGAGTTCCCGGCGCCCCGTACCCTGGATGCGTTATGACTGATTTCCCGCAGCATCCGGCCCAGGACCAGGCTTCCGTACCGGCGCGCCCGCCGGCCGCGCAGCGCCCTCTGCGCGTCCTCGCGGCCATGTCCGGCGGGGTGGACTCCGCCGTCGCCGCCGCACGTGCCGCCGCGGCCGGGCACGACGTCACCGGCGTGCACCTGGCGCTCTCGGCCAACCCGCAGTCCTTCCGTACCGGTGCGCGCGGCTGCTGCACCATCGAGGACTCCCGCGACGCCCGCCGTGCCGCGGACGTCATCGGCATCCCGTTCTACGTCTGGGACCTCGCCGAGCGCTTCAGGGAGGACGTCGTCGACGATTTCGTCGCCGAGTACGAGGCGGGCCGCACCCCCAACCCCTGTCTGCGCTGCAACGAGAAGATCAAGTTCGCCGCGCTCCTGGACAAGGCGCTCGCCCTGGGCTTCGACGCCGTATGCACCGGCCACTACGCCCAGGTCGTCACCGGCGAGGACGGTACGCGCGAGCTGCACCGCGCCTTCGACATGGCCAAGGACCAGAGTTACGTCCTCGGCGTGCTCGACGAGCGCCAGCTCGCCCACGCGATGTTCCCGCTGGGCGACACGGTCACCACCAAGGACGAGATCCGCGCGGAGGCCGAGCGGCGCGGCCTCGCCGTCGCCAAGAAGCCCGACAGCCATGACATCTGCTTCATCGCGGACGGCGACACCCAGGGCTTCCTGGCCCGCCGGCTCGGCACCGCGCCCGGCGACATCGTCGACGAGTCCGGCTCCCGCCTCGGCAGCCACGAGGGCGCGTATGGGTTCACCATCGGCCAGCGCAAGGGCCTGCGCATCGGCACCCCGGCCCCGGACGGCAAGCCCCGCTACGTCCTCGACATCTCGCCCGTCGACAACACGGTGACGGTCGGCCCCGCGGCCTCCCTGGACGTGACGGCCCTCACCGCCATCAAGCCCCGCTGGTGCGGCACCCCGCCGCAGGGCGCGGCCACCTACACGGCGCAGCTGCGTGCGCACGGCGGCGAGAGCAAGGTCAGCGCCGCACTCGACGACACCGGACAGCTCCAGGTCCGCTTCACCGCGCCCGTCCGCGGCGTCGCGCCAGGCCAGGCCATCGTCCTGTACGACGGCACGCGCGTGGTGGGCTCGGCGACGATCGCGACGACCTCCCGGGCACGGGCCGGGGTGTGAGCGCACGCGGCGGCACGGAGCGGTAGGAGCACCGGCCGCCCCGTGCCGGTGCTCGCCTACTCCTGCTCGACCGCCGTCTCGTAGAAGCAGAAGTGGTCCTTGATCGCCGCCACTTCCTGTTTCGGGTCCGGGTACGCCCACACGATGTCGCCGGTGCCTGGAGTGCCCGGCAGGGACCAGTAGGAGGCCGTGCCCTTGAACGGGCACTCGGTGCGGGTGTCGGACGGCGTCAGCAGGTCGGTGCGGACCTCGTGCGGAGGAAGGTAGTAGCGGGGCGGGCAGCCGGTCTCGCGCAGTACCAGGGGGCGATTGCTCTCGGCGAGAACCTGGCCGCCGTGCACCACACGCACCCGCTCGGTGCCCTGCTCGATGGTGATGGTGTGTCCTTAAGCGCTCATACGGAGACAAACGCCGCGCCGGGCGTGTGTCTTCCCCCGCACGGCCTCCCCGTACCGTGGCCGCATGAATATCTGCGTCTTCCTGTCCGCCGCCGACCTCGACGAGCGCTATACGCGCCCCGCCCGCGAATTCGCCGAACTGCTGGGCAGGGGCGGGCACACCCTGGTGTGGGGTGGGTCCGACATAGGGCTGATGAAGGTCGTCGCGGACGGTGTGGAGGAGGCGGGCGGACGGCTGCTGGGAGTCTCCGTGGAGTTCCTGTCCGACCGGGTCCGCAAGCAGGCCGACGAGATGCTGGTCGCGCGTGACCTCGCGGAGCGCAAGAGGCTCCTCCTGGAGAAGGCCGACGCGGTCGTCGTCATGGTGGGCGGTGCCGGCACCCTGGACGAGGCCACCGAGATCCTGGAGCTGAAGAAGCACGGCAAGCACACCAAGCCCGTCGTGCTGCTCAACGCGGCGGGCTTCTACGACGGCCTCAAGGAGCAGTTCCGGCGGATGGACGAGGAAGGGTTCCTGCCGCTGCCGCTGACCGACCTGGTGTTCTTCGCGGAGGAGCCGGTGGGCGCGCTGGCCTACCTGGAGGAGTCGTTCGGCACCGTGTGAGCGGGGCCGGCGGGCGCGGTGGCCAGGGCGGCTCCCGGCGGCCCCTTGCGCACCGGCCTGCCGCAGGGTGCGAGCATGGCTGCCATGGCTACACATGTGATCACCGGAGCCGGCTCCGGCATCGGCGCGGCCGTCGCCCGCCGCCTGCACGCGCGCGGGGACGAGCTCGTGCTCCTCGCGCGGGACGCGGGCCGGGCGAAGGAGCTGGCCGGTGAGTATCCCGGCGCCCGCACCCTCGTCGGCGACCTGGCCGACCCCGACAAGCTGTCCTGGGCGTTCTCCCACCAGAGTCTGCCGGAGCGGATCGACTCGCTGCTGCACATCGCGGGCGTGGTCGACCTCGGCCTCGTCGGCGAGCTCACCCCGCGCACCTGGCGCCACCAGCTCAACGTCAACCTGCTCGCCCCGGCCGAGCTCACCCGCCACTTCCTGCCCCAGCTGCGCGTCGCCCAGGGCCATGTGGTGTTCGTCAACTCCGGCGCCGGCCTGTCCGCGCACGCCCAGTGGAGCGCGTACGCGGCCTCCAAGCACGGTCTGAAGGCCCTCGCGGACGCTCTGCGCCAGGAGGAGCACGCGAGCGGTGTCCGCGTCACCTCGGTCTACCCGGGGCGCACCGCGAGCCCCATGCAGGAGAAGGTGCACCGGCAGGAGGGCAAGCCGTACGCCCCGGAGGCCTGGATCGAGCCGGAGTCCGTCGCGACCACCGTGCTCACGGCGCTCGACCTGCCGCGCGACGCCGAGGTCACCGACCTGACGGTGCGCCCCGGACGCTGACGGCCCCGGCGGGCCGCCCCTGAAGGCCGTCCCGGCGCCGTCCCGTCCCGGCGCCGTCCAGCCCCGGTACCGGCCTGACCGCGACCCGCACGCGGAGCATCCGCCGCCCGGTTCCGTAGGCTTCCGGCGTGAGCGAAAACAGTGAGTTCAGGCTCCGGGGCGCGTCCGGGGTCGGGTCGATGCCCGGCGAGGACATCCGGGAAGCCGTGAAGACCGTGACCGGCACGTTCGACGACGCGGAGGCCGGTCAGGGGCTGCCGTACCTTCCCGAGCTGCCGGCCCGCGGGCCCGGCGCCGACATGATCGGCAGGACCGCCGGGATGCTCGTCGAGCTCTACGCGCGCGTGGAGCCCAGCGGCTGGCGCCTCGGCGACCATCCGGGAAGGGACACCCGCCGGGCGCGCTCCTGGCTGGGGGAGGACCTGGATGTGTTGGAGGAGTTCACCCAGGGCTACCAGGGCCCGCTGAAGGTGCAGGTCGTGGGCCCCTGGACGCTGGCGGCGGCGCTGGAGCTGCGCAACGGCGAGGTGGTGCTGTCGGACTCCGGCGCCTGCCGCGACCTGGCCGCATCGCTCGCCGAAGGCCTGCGGGCGCACCTCGCCGAGGTGCGGCGCCGGGTGCCGGGCGCCGATGTCGTCCTCCAGCTGGACGAACCGTCCCTGATCGCCGTGCTGCGCGGCCAGGTGAAGTCCGCGAGCGGCTACCGCACACACGCGGCGGTGGACCGGCAGGCCGTGGAGGGCACGCTGCGGGACGTGATGGCGGTACAGCGCGACGAACACGGGCCCGCCGGCCGCGTGATCGTGCACTCCTGCGCCCCGGACGTGCCGTTCGCGCTGCTGCGCCGGGCCGGCGCGGACGGAGTCTCCTTCGACGCCGCCTTGCTCACCGAGCGTGATGACGATGTGATCGGAGAGGCGGTGGAGTCGGGCACGAAGCTGTTCGCCGGTGTCGTGCCCGGCACGGAAGCAGCATTGTCAGACCCTGCCGGTAGCGTCAGGGATGTCAGGACGTTGTGGCGCAGGCTGGGGCTGCCGCCGGGCCTTCTCGCGCAGGCCGTGGTGATCACCCCGGCATGCGGACTCAGCTCGGCCTCGCCGCAGTACGCACGCGAGGCACTGGCCCACTGCGTCCGGGCGGCGAGATCCCTCGCGGACAACCCTGAGTGACGGGAGGACAGACGGTGGCCGGCGAACAGCAAGCACAGCCCGTAGAGGTGCCAGCCGAGGCACGGGAGAAGCACGCACAGCTCGCCGAGCAGGTCGAGGAGCACCGCTTCCGGTACTACGTGAAGGACCAGCCCGTCATCAGCGACGCGGAGTTCGACAGGCTGCTGCGCGGCCTGGCGGAGCTGGAGGACGCGTACTCCGCACTGCGCACGCCCGACTCGCCGACCCAGAAGGTGTCGGGCGCTTATGAGACAGATCTCGTCGAGGTCGAGCACCGCGAGCGGATGCTCTCCCTCGACAATGCCTTCGACGACGCGGAGCTGGAAACCTGGGCCGGCCGCATCGCCAAGGATGTCGGCACCACCGACTACCACTTCCTGTGCGAGCTCAAGGTCGACGGCCTCGCCGTGAACCTGACCTACGAGCGCGGCCGGCTGACCCGTGCGGCAACCCGCGGCGACGGCCGCACGGGCGAGGACATCACCCCCAATGTCCGCACCATCGCCGAGATCCCCCACCGCCTCCAGGGCGATCGCATCCCGGAGCTCGTCGAGATCCGCGGCGAGGTCTATTTCCCGATGGACGCCTTCCAGGAGCTGAACGCCCGGCGCGTGGCGGCCGGCGAGAAGCCCTATGCCAATCCGCGCAATTCCGCCTCCGGATCACTGCGGCAGAAGGATCCCAAGGTCACCGCGACGCTCCCGCTGCACATGGTCGTGCACGGGATCGGCGCCCGCGAGGGCTTCGACATCGACCGCCTCTCGCACGCCTATGAGCTGCTGCACGAATGGGGCCTGCCCACCACTCCGTACAGCAAAGTGGTCGACTCCATCGACGGCGTACGCGAGTTCATCGCCTCCTACGAGGTCAACCGCCACTCCGTGGCGCACGAGATCGACGGAGTCGTCGTCAAGCTGGACGAGATTCCGCTCCAGGGCCGGCTCGGTTCCACCTCGCGCGCGCCGCGTTGGGCCATCGCCTGGAAGTACGCTCCCGAAGAGGTCAACACCAAACTCGTCAACATCCGTGTCGGCGTCGGCCGCACCGGCCGCGTCACCCCGTACGCCCAGGTGGAGCCCGTGACCGTCGCGGGCTCCGAGGTCGAGTTCGCCACGCTGCACAACCAGGACGTGGTGAAGGCCAAGGGCGTGCTCATCGGGGACACCGTGGTGCTGCGCAAGGCCGGTGAGGTCATCCCGGAGATCCTCGGTCCGGTCGCCGACCTGCGGGACGGCACGGAGCGGGAGTTCGTGATGCCCGCCGAGTGCCCTGAGTGCGGCACTCCACTGCGGCCCATGAAGGAAGCCGACGTCGACCTGCGCTGCCCGAACGCGCGCGCCTGCCCGGCGCAGTTGCGCGAGCGGCTGTTCTACCTGACGGGCCGCAAGTGTCTGGACATCGAGAGCTTCGGCTATGTCGTCGCCGCCGCGCTGACCAGGCCCCTGGAGCCGTCCGCCACGCTCCCGGCCTCGCCCGATCAGGAGGCGTCCTCGTCCTCGTCTCCGTCCTCGTCGTCGCCGCTGACCGATGAGGGCGACCTGTTCGACCTCACCCTGGAGCAGCTGCTGCCCATCAAGGCCTATGTGCTCGACCAGGACAGCGGCCTGCCCAAGCGCGACCCCGAGACCGGTGAGGAGAAGATCGCCACCGTCTTCGCCAACCAGAAGGGCGAGCCTAAGAAGAACACCCTCGCCATGCTGGACAACATCGCGGCTGCCAGGCAGCGTCCCCTGGACCGCATCATCACTGGCCTGTCGATCCGTCATGTCGGCCCGGTCGCCGCGCGGGCACTGGCCCGCGAGTTCCGCTCCCTCGACCGGATCGAGCAGGCCGAGGAGGCGGAACTGGCCGCCGTCGACGGGGTCGGGCCGATCATCGCGGCCTCGGTCAAGGAGTGGTTCGCGGTGGACTGGCACCGCGAGATCCTGCGCAAATGGCGCGCTGCCGGAGTGCGCATGGAGGAGGAGTCCGCCGGCGAGGACGAGGGCCCGCGTCCGCTGGAAGGACTCACCGTCGTCGTCACCGGCACGCTCCAGCACTACACCAGGGACGGAGCCAAGGAGGCGTTGCAGAACCGCGGGGCGAAGGTCTCCGGGTCGGTCTCCAAGAAGACCGCGTTCGTGGTCGTCGGAGAGAACCCCGGCTCGAAGCATGACAAAGCGGTGCAGTTGAAGGTTCCTGTCCTGGATGAGGACGGTTTCGTCGTATTGCTCGAACAAGGAGCCGACGAAGCGGCGAAAATCGCACTCTCGACCGATGAGTAGCGATTGAACGCCACTCGTTCGGCGCATATCAGATGCATATGGGTGGCCGGGGCGCATTCGGGCAACCACTGTCGACCGCTGCCCCTATAAGCCTTCTGCGGCCTACTGTTGAGATGTGCGCCCGCCGTGCCCAGCAGCGGTTGGGGCATCTCCGGCTCTTCAGGAGCCCGGGGAAGAGTGTGAAGACGCGGATACCGATGACGATGCGTCACCGACCACCGGCTCATCGGTAACCGCGCCCGCAAGGCGTGGGCACCGCCGGCTGTGAGAGGGACGGGAATGGAACCGACCGAGAGCTCCGCCCCCGGCGCACCACTGCGCCGAGGATGGGGCCTCTGGCTCAGCGCCCGCCGGGCGGCGCGCGTCGCATTGTGGCGCGCCGTCCCTCAGCGCCTCAGAGGCCTCGGAGGTACTCCCATGCCGCCCAGACGTGCCACCGGTGAGCGGCAGCCAAGTGCGGTGCTGCCGGCCCCCGGGACCGCGGTGCAGCGGGATTCCGGCACGCTGCCGGACGCCGCGACGGGGACCGGTCCCGTGGAGGACGCCGGTGCGGGCCTGGACCTGGGCCTGGATTCGGACGTGACCGCGGTGCCGGATGGCCGTGGGCAGGACCTCGATGGCTGGAGCCGGTGCTTCGACGATCGGGCTCCGCAGACGGACGGTCGGGTCTGGGACGTGGGCGCTCGCTATTCCGCGGTGAACGGCAAGGGACGGGCCTTGGGCGGTCGGGTTTCCGGAGTGGATGGTCCGGTGCAGGACTTGGGCGGTCGGCCCGCGGAAGCGAACGGCGGGGGACGGGACGTGGACGGTCGGGCTCCGCGGTCGGCCGGTCGGGTGCCGGGCTTAGGCAGTCAGGTCCCGGCGCTGGAGCGTCGGGCGAACCGGGTGAACCAGGTGGGGCCGGTGGGTCCAGTGAGCCAAGCGGGGCAGGACGCAAAGGGTCCGGCGGGGCAGGAAGCAGCCGGTCAGCAGGGCGCGGGGCCGCAACCGGCAGGGCAGGACCCGCCCGGGCGGCAGACGGCCGCAGAGCCCTCGCCGGAGCAGGACCCGGCAGATCGGAATCCGGCCCGCCGCGAGGTGCCAGGACATCAGGACCCCTCGGCGCAGGGCCCGGTGAGACACGGTCCGGCGGCACGGGACGGGACGCAGCAGGACACCGCACCTGGCGCCGCGGGACAGCACGCGGCAGGAGCAGGAGTAGGAGCAGGAGCAGGTGCAGGCGGCCACGGCCCGACCGGGCCGGGTACGACGGGACGCGATGCGACGGGGCAAGGCGTGACGGGGCGGGGCGTGAGCGGACGCGGCGTGACAGGACCAGGCACGACACGTACGGGTGGCGGTGCCGCGGCAGGGCGCCCGCTGTCCGTGCCGGGCACGGCGGGACGCCAAGCGGGCCGGACCGGGCTAGCTCCGCCGGCCGTGGGACAGGGCGGCGGCTCAGGGCCCGGTGGCGGCCCGGACGACGACGCCGCCTCCCGACTCACCTTCCAAACCGCGCTGCCGGGCGCCCTCGTCGCCCTGGCCGTCGTCGTGTTCGGCGCCGGGGTCTACCGCGCCGTCGGCGGACATCACGCACTCTTCCCGTACGGCGTCACCGGCTGGTCGCTGGCGATCCTCACCGGCCTCATAGTGGGCCACCTCGTCGCACTGGGCCGCGAACGCTGGACAGGCGGCAGCGGCTCGGGCGCGGCCCTCACGCTGGCCGTCCTGCTCCTGTACGGGTGGGTGCCCGCGGGCATGGTCAGCCTCATCGTCATCGTCCTGGTCGGCGTGGCTCGCCGGCACGGCTGGCGGCAGGGCGTACTGCACGGCGCGGCCGACGTGCTCGGCATCGGCTCCGGAGCCCTGGTGCTCTGGGCCTGCGGCCAGGTGCCGTCGGTCGAGACGCCCTGGAAGCCCGAGACCTGGGGCCTGATGACGGCGCCCGAGGCGGTGCTCGTCGCGACCTCCTACGTGGCCGTCACCCGCCTGGCGGTCTGGTACGTGCACACCCCCCGCGCCGGCCTGCCCACCGTCATGCGCACCGCCCTGCTCCGGCAGGGCGTCGTAGGCGTCGCGCTGCTCGCCATCGCCCCGCTGATCTGCGTGGTCGCCATCGCCCGCCCGGTGCTGCTGCCGCTCTTCGCGGTGCCTTTGATCGCGCTCGACTCCAGCCTCTGGTTCGCCCGGGCACGCGCCGAGGAGCAGTTGCGCGATCCCCTCACCGGACTCCCCAACCGCCAGTGGCTCCTGGAACGTACCTGGACCGCGCTGGACGAAGCGGAGCAGGTCGGCGCGCGGACCGCCCTGATGCTGATCGACCTGGACCGTTTCCGTTCCGTCAACGACACCCTCGGCCATCTGGCCGGTGATCGGCTGCTGCTCCAGATCGCCGAGCGGCTGCGCCTCGCGCTGCCCCGCGGCGCGGGCGCCGCACGGCTCGGCGGCGACGAGTTCGCCGTACTGCTGCCGGTCGCCGACTCCATCACCTCCGCCAGCCGCGCCGCCCGCACGCTCGTCGCCGAGCTCGGCAAACCCCTCGACCTGGACGGCCTGACGCTCGTCCTGGAGGCCAGCGCGGGCCTCGCCGTCTACCCCGACCACGCACTCGACGCCGAGGGCCTGCTGCAGCGCGCCGATGTCGCGATGTACCAGGCGAAGCGGGACCGCACCGGTGTGGAGGTCTACGAGTCCAAGCGCGACTCGAACACGCCCGATCGGCTCGGGCTCCTCGGTGACCTGCGGCGCGCGCTGGACGCGCAGGAAGTCGAACTGCACTACCAGCCGAAGGTCCGCTTCGACGGGGAGGTGGCCGGACTCGAAGCGCTCATGCGCTGGGTGCACCCCGAGCGCGGGAGGGTTCCGCCGGACGAGTTCATCGCCATCGCCGAGTCGTCCGGTCTGATGCCGCACCTCACCGAGTACGTCCTGGAGACCGCCCTCGCCCAGGTCGCCCGCTGGCGCGCCCAGGGCTTGAAGGTGCCCGTCGCGGTGAACGTCTCGCCGCGTGACGTCCACAGTCCCGGCTTCGCCGGCTCCGTCGCGGCCCGGCTCGCCCGGCACGGAGTACCGCCCTGGGCGCTCCAGCTGGAGATCACCGAGCATGTGCTGCTGGAAGATCCGCAGCGCGCCGCGGACACCCTCGCCGGACTCGCCGGGCACGGCGTGAAGATGTCCCTGGACGACTTCGGCACGGGCTACTCCTCGCTGGTTCACCTGCGGCGGCTGCCGGTCAGCGAGCTGAAGATCGACCGCTCGTTCGTGGCACGCCTCGCCATCGACAACGAAGACGCCGAGATCGTGCGGTGCACCGTGGACCTCGCGCATTCCCTGGGGCTTGTCGTCGTGGCCGAAGGAGTCGAGGACGACGAGACTTGGGAGCGGTTGCGGGACCTCGGATGTGACGCGGTGCAGGGGTGGTTGGTGGCGGCTGCCATGCCGGCGGAGAAGGCGACCGCGTGGCTGCGGGCACGGGAGGTCCGGCCCAGCGGGTCTACGGAGCGTACGGGGGTGGCGGGGGGACCGGTGCCCGGAGACGCACAGGGGTAGTCGCGGGGATGCCCCGGGGACGCGCCGAAGGGCCTGAGAGTAGCTGGGCACGGCTCACGGCGGACGGCCGTGGCCGCGGCGCGCGCTACGGTGTGCGGCGCGCGCAGCGCATCGGGGTCAGCTGACCAGGATCTGGCTCGGGCAGGACAAGTCCCGTTCAGGGGAGGACATGCCTTGCTCGGACCGGGCTGCGGAGCCCATCCCGAAGAGCTGAGGGGCTGCTCCCGGGGAGAAACGGGGCGTCTGCCGAGGGGAAAGCGAGCGGGGCGCGGCAAACCGTTTACCGTCCGGCGGGTCCCGGCCCATAGGATTGGGCTGAAACCACACACACTCACCCTGAGGATCGCCGCATGCCTGGCATCACGCGCGAGGAGGTTGCCCACCTCGCCCGGCTGGCACGTCTGGAGCTCAAGCCCGAAGAGCTCGAACACTTCGCGGGCCAGCTCGGTGACATCATCAGCGCGGTCGCCCGCGTCTCCGATGTCGCCGACCAAGACGTACCGCCGACCTCCCACCCGCTGCCGCTGACGAACGTCATGCGCGCGGACGAGGTTCGTCCGTCGCTCACCTCCGAGCAGGCGCTCTCCGGCGCCCCGGCCCAGGAGCAGCAGCGTTTCAAGGTGCCGCAGATCCTGGGGGAGGAATAAGGATATGACGGACATCATTAAGCTCACCGCGGCCGAGACCGCCGCGAAGATCGCCTCCGGCGAGCTCACCGCGGTCCAGGTCACCGAGGCGCACCTCGCCCGTATCGAAGCCGTGGACGAGAAGGTGCACGCCTTCCTGCACGTGAACCGGGCGGGCGCCCTGGAGCAGGCCCGCGCCGTGGACGCCAAGCGGGAGCGCGGCGAGCGTCTTGGCCCGCTCGCGGGTGTGCCGATCGCGCTGAAGGACCTCTTCACGACGGAAGGGATCCCCACGACGGTCGGTTCCAAGATCCTCGAAGGCTGGATCCCGCCGTACGACGCCACCGTCACCCGGCGCATCAAGGCCGCCGACATGGTGGTGCTCGGCAAGACCAACATGGACGAGTTCGCCATGGGTTCTTCGACCGAGAACAGCGCCTACGGGCCGACCGGCAACCCGTGGGACCTGACCCGGATCCCGGGCGGCTCCGGCGGCGGTTCGAGCGCCGCCCTCGCCTCGTACCAGGCCCCACTCGCGATGGGCACCGACACCGGCGGCTCCATCCGGCAGCCCGCCGCCGTCACCGGCACGGTCGGTGTCAAGCCGACCTACGGCGGCGTCTCCCGGTACGGCATGGTGGCGTTCTCCAGCTCGCTCGACCAGGGCGGCCCCTGCGCCCGTACCGTCCTCGACGCGGCCCTGCTGCACGAGGTCATCGGCGGTCACGACCCGCTGGACTCCACCTCGATCGACGCGCCCGTGCCGTCCGTCGTCGAGGCGGCGCGCAACGGCAGCGTCGCGGGGATGCGGGTCGGTGTCGTCACGCAGTTCCGAGGCGAGGGCTACCAGGCGGGTGTCGTCCAGCGCTTCGACGAATCCGTCGCGCTCCTCAAGGAGCTCGGCGCCGAGATCGTGGAGCTCGACTGCCCGTCCTTCGATCTCGCCCTGGCGGCCTACTACCTGATCGCGCCGTCGGAGTGCTCCTCCAACCTGGCCCGCTTCGACGCCATGCGCTACGGCCTGCGGGTCGGCGACGACGGCACCAGGTCCGCCGAGGAAGTCACCGCCCTCACCCGCGAGGCCGGGTTCGGCCCTGAGGTCAAGCGCCGTGTCATGCTCGGCACCTACGCGCTGAGCTCCGGCTACTACGACGCGTACTACGGCAGCGCCCAGAAGGTGCGCACGCTGATCACCCGCGACTTCGAGCGGGCCTTCGAGCAGGTCGACGTGATCGTCTCGCCGACCACTCCGACCACCGCCTTCCCGATCGGCGAGCGGGCCGACGACCCCATGGCGATGTACCTGTCGGACCTGTGCACCATTCCGACGAACCTCGCGGGCAACGCGGCCATGTCGCTGCCCTGCGGTCTCGCCCCGGAGGACGGCCTCCCGGTGGGCCTGCAGATCATTGCTCCCGCCATGCAGGACGACCGGCTGTACAAAGTCGGTGCCGCAGTCGAGGCCGCTTTCGTGGAACGCTGGGGGCATCCGCTCCTGGAGGAGGCACCGTCGCTGTGAGCGCAATGACGAAGAAGGCCAAGAACTTCAAGAAGTCCAAGTCCGGCGTGTACCTGTCGATCGCCACCACCGCCTTCGGCGCCATCAGCGTGGCCAAACAGGCCAGGCTGGCCCGGCAGGACCACGACACGCTCCGGCTGGTCGACGCCGCCATCTCCGCAGCGGCCATCGTCACCGGCCTGGCCATTCTCTACCGCGAGCTGAAGCGCCTTGGCGACGACGACGTCCTGCTGGGCTGAGAGGGAAGTTTCACCGTGACTGTCACGACAGACCTGGTGCCGTACGAGGACGCCCTCGCGACGTACGACCCCGTCATGGGCCTTGAGGTCCATGTCGAGCTCGGCACCAGGACCAAGATGTTCTGCGGCTGCTCCACAGAACTGGGCGCCGCGCCCAACTCGCAGACCTGCCCGACCTGCCTCGGCCTGCCCGGCGCACTCCCCGTCGTCAACGCGATCGGCGTGGAGTCCGCCGCCCGGATCGGTCTCGCGCTGCACTGCGAGATCGCCGAGTGGTGCCGGTTCGCCCGGAAGAACTACTTCTATCCGGACATGCCGAAAAACTTCCAGACCTCCCAGTACGACGAACCGATCGCCTTCAACGGCTATCTGGACGTCCAGCTGGAGGACGGCACCACCTTCCGCGTCGACATCGAGCGCGCCCACATGGAGGAGGACACCGGAAAGTCCACCCATGTGGGCGGTGCCACGGGACGTATCCACGGCGCCTCGCACTCCCTGCTCGACTACAACCGCGCCGGCATCCCGCTCATCGAGATCGTCACCAAGCCCATCGTCGGCGCGGGCGAGCGCGCTCCAGAGGTGGCCCGCGCCTACGTCGCCGAGCTGCGCGAACTCATCAGAGCGCTGGGCGTCTCGGAGGCCCGGATGGAAATGGGCCAGATGCGCTGCGACGTCAACCTCTCGCTGAGGCCCAAGGGCAGAGAGAAGTTCGGCACTCGCAGCGAGACGAAGAACGTCAACTCCCTGCGGAGTGTCGAGCGCGCCGCCCGCTACGAGATTCAGCGGCACGCCGCCGTGCTCGGCGCCGGCCAGCTGATCATCCAGGAGACCCGGCACTTCCACGAGGAGGACGGTTCCACCACCTCGGGCCGGATCAAGGAGGAGGCCGAGGACTACCGGTACTTCCCCGAGCCCGACCTGGTGCCTGTGGCGCCCGCGCGGGATTGGGTGGAGAAGCTGCGTGCGGGCCTGCCGGAGCTGCCGCTGCAGCGCCGCAACCGGCTCCGCGAGGACTGGGGCGTTTCGGCCCACGATATGCAGTCCATCCTGAACGCCGGAGCGCTCGACACCATCGTCGCCACGATAGAGGCGGGCGCCGACGCTGCCGCGGCCCGCAAGTGGTGGATGGGCGAGCTGGCCCGCCACGCCAACGAGTCCGGGGTCGAGCCGGCCGCTCTGCCGATCACCCCTGAGCAGGTCGCCCGCGTCGCCTCCCTCGTCGCCGAGGGCTCCCTCAACGACAAGCTGGCCCGCCAGGTCATCGAGGGCGTTCTCGCAGGTGAGGGCACGCCCGACGAGGTCGTCGACAAGCGCGGTCTGAAGGTCGTCTCGGACGACAGTGCGCTCACCGCTGCCGTGGAGGAGGCCATCGCGGGCAATGCCGCCATCGCCGACAAGATCCGCGGCGGCAAGGTCGCGGCGGCCGGCGCCCTGGTCGGCGCGGTCATGAAGGCCACCCGTGGCCAAGCCGACGCGGCCCGCGTCAAGGAACTCATCCTGGAGCAGCTGGGCGTCGAGGGCTGACAGGGGCTGTCAGCCGGGCATGACGTGCTGAGGTCCGTTGCGCGGACGCACGAGGGCGGCACACCTTGGTGGGTGTGCCGCCGCTCCGCGTTGTTTCCTGCGGGGATGCTACCTCAGCCGTCTGTTCGCATCTGCCGATGCTCTGACCTGCGATGACTGACGGTGAGTGACGTGGTGTCTCCCGAGAGCAGCTTCAACCATCCCCTCCGTACCGGGAGAACGGCAGATACCAGTTCAAGACACGAACCGCTGCCGGAGTACAGGTACTCCGATGGCGTCCCATGATGTGGTGTAGGGGACCGAGGCGTCTGAGCAGGTGGGTTCTGCTCCCTCGGACGCACCGGCTGCCGGTGTCTGCTTCCTGAGCAAGAGGCAGGCCGTCATGCAACTGTCCTTGGTGAGCAGCCAGTTTGATCCAAGGGAATGCGCGATAGTTTTGTCCCGGCATGACCTACATCGCCTGCTTGAGTCATTGCGTTCAGCAGATGGTCTCGAACTCGTCCGCGAGATCGCGGAACGACTACTGCAGGAGCCGACCGAGGCCGAGGCCACCGCGGTCCTCGCCGAACTAACACGACGAACGGATCGCCTTCCCTCGGCGCTACCCCTCCAAAGAGAGCATGGACGCCCTCTACACCGACACCCCAACCGTCCTGCCCAGGGCCTCACAGGACTGATCGGCTACACCGCATCAAGAGACCAAGGGACATGACCGTCCTGGCGGAGATCTGTGCCCTGATACTCCTCGCCTGTCGGCGGCCATTGAGAAGTCCCCACGTATGCCACCTCCGCTGTCACTCTCCATCGACGGCCAAGGGTCCGAGTTACACGTGCAAGTCAGGCCACAGGTGCGTCGTCGGCGTGGACGGCGTCGCCGGCAGTGCTCCTGGAAATGGGAATACGGATCCGCGCTTGTTCTTTGAACGCAGTGGCACGGTCGGCGTCGGCCTCTGGCGCGCGGCCGTCGAAGCCTTGTCCACACGAGGAAGTGCGGTGATCACGCGATGCGGGCGGTGCGGTTTCACGAGTACGGCGGGATCGATGTGCTGCGGGTGGAGGAGGTGGAACGGCCGGTTCCCGGCCCCGCGCAGGTGCTGGTTGAGGTCCGCGCGGCCGGGATCCAGCCTGGCGAGGCGCACATCCGCACGGGCGCGCTGCACGAACGCTGGCCGGCGGCGTTTCCCTCCGGGCAGGGCAGCGATCTGGCTGGCGTCGTGGTGGAGGTCGGCCCGCACGTCTGGGGCTTCGCGGTGGGCGATGAGGTTTTGGGCTTCACTCACAGGCGGGCCAGTCATGCGCAGTTCGTCGTGGTTGACGACGCGAATCTGGTCTCCCGTCCGACGGGGTTGTCCTGGGACGTGGCCGGGGCGCTGTACGTGGCCGGCACGACCGCCTGCGCCACCGTGTTCGCGGTGGATCCCGGCCCGGACGACACAGTCGTCGTCTCCGGTGCGGCCGGCGGCGTCGGGTCGCTTGCCGTGCAGCTCGCGCGGCGGCGCGGCGCCACGGTGATCGGGCTGGCGAGCGAGCGGAACCACGCCTGGTTGAAGGATCGCGGTGTCCTCCCGATCGAGTACGGGTCGGGTGTGGCCGAGCGAATCCGTCAGGCGTCCGGCGGCAGGGTCGACGCGTTCATCGACGCCTTCGGCGACGGCTACGTGGCACTGGCAGTGGAGCTGGGCGTGCGACCGGAGCGGATCAACACGATCCGCGACTGGCAAGCCGCGGCCAAGGTCGGCGCGCGAACCTACGGAGAAGGTGCGGCGGCGTGCGCGGTCGTGCTCGGTAAGCTGGCCCGGCTGGCCGCACGCGGGCAGCTGGAGGTGCCGATCGCCCGCACCTACCCGCTGGAACAGGTGCGAGACGCCTTCCGTGAGCTGGAACAGCAGCACACCCACGGCAAGATCGTGCTCAGGCCCTAGCCCGCGGACGCCCGAGGCGAGCAGTGAGCAGGCATCCCCGAACAGCAACGCAGCGTCACCGCCGGCGGCCAGGTAACACCCCATCAGGTGGCCGCCAGCGGAAACGCAACTGGCCACTGGCACTCGCCATGCAGCTCCGCCGGGGCCCTGTCCTGTCCCCGGCCCCGCCGGTCCCGTCCTGCCCGCGCCCGGTGTCTGACGGCAGGCGTCAGCTGACGGCCTGCACGAAGGACTGCCAGGTGGCGCGGTCTACGGTGAGTATGGGGCCGGTGGGGATCTTGGAGTCGCGGATGTGGATGGCGGCGGGGTGGGCGGCTACCTCTACGCAGGCGCCGCCCTCGCTGCCGCTGTACGTCGACTTGTGCCAGTCGTAGGCGACTTCTAGGCAGGCGCCGCCCTCGCTGCCGCTGTAGCTGGACTTGAACCACGACAGATCGTTTGTGCGCTGCGGTCGTGCTGCGGTGTTCATGACTCTCCTAGCAGTCCGTCCAGTAGGCGCACGCTCTCCCAGGGAGAGAGTGCCTGTGACCGCAGCATTCCATATTTCTGGTGGTACACACTGACTTCATCTGGATCGTCGATGAGCAGGCTGACGCGCTGCCCTTCCAGGTAGGCGAGGCGCTCGTGGTCCGGGGTCTCCAGCAGGATCATCGGGCCGTCCAGACCGGCATGGGGCATGCAGTCGGTCCGCATGATCTGTAGCCCCATGCAGGCCATTCCCGCGAACTCCTTTAAAGCGCGGATCTGTTCGCGCATCACCTCGGGTCCGCCGACCGGTCGGTGCAGAATCGCCTCCTCCATGATGAAGTTGGCCCGGGGCGGGATCTTGCGCTGCCACACCTGCTGGCGATCGATCCGAGCGGTCACCCAGTCGCCCACGTCCTCCTGCTCGGACGGGGGATAGCGGCACTCGAAGACTGCGCGCGCGTACTCCGGTGTCTGAAGGAGGCCAGGTACGACCTGCGTCTCGTACCACAGCAGCGCCACCGCCTCCTGCTCATGCTCCACGAAGTCCTGTGCGAACGCCGGAAACTTCTCCCGCTCCGGAACATTCACGACCGCGACCGCCAGAGCCCCTTTTGTGTCGAGGACCCGGTCCATCTCCTCCGCAAGGTCGATCTTCAGTGGCCTCCGGCCCTGCTCGATCGAGCCGATCGTGTCATCGCTGACGCTCAGTGCCTCCGCCAGCTGACACTGGGTCATCCTGGCCACCGTCCGGAAATGCCTGGCTTGGACTCCGATGACCTGCCACGACGTGATTTTCTTCGGTTTGCTTGTCCGGTGCATCTCTGGTCGCTTCCCCCCTCACGCCCGTGCGCAACACAAAGAGCTCGTACAACAGATCTGTACGGCTCCACGCGATGTACCACTCTAGTAACGGGGTGTGACAGTGCGGTGCATGGTCCAACAGCCCTCACCGCACGAACCACGTCAGGCGCTCTACCGTCGCCACCGCGAATCCGTCCCGCTGGCCAGGGACTTCGCGCGGCAGGCCGTGGTGGCGTGGGACTTGATAAGGCGTTTGGACGACGTGTTGCTCTGCGTCAGCGAACTGGCCACGAACGCGCTGCTGCACGGCGTGCCCCCAGGCCGTGGCTTCGGCCTCTACCTGTACCTGCGCCCGCGGCGGGTCATGCGCGTCGAGGTCCATGACAGCGGCGGGGGCGAACCGTTCATCAAGGTGCCGAGCGCTGGCAAGGAGGAGGACGACTGGGGGAGGGGCCTGTTCCTCGTTGCTGCCGCGGCAGACGCCTGGGGCGTGGCCGACCGGAATCCCGGCAAGATCGTCTGGTGCGAGTTCTCCGAACCGGCCGGGTCCGAGCGGCTAGGAGCGTGGGTCGGTAACGGGTAAGCGGCCTGCTGGCTGTGATCGATGGGGCCGGCCACGGTCGCCTCATCGGCGCCTGTGCGGCTGCGGTTGGGGCTCTGCCGGTCGGATGTGCGGCCTGGTAGGGCGGTGACAGGGCTGGGGAGGAGGAGTTGGCGGCCGTCGTGGCAGGTCATGATCTGGCCGAAGGGTCGGTGATGAACCGGGCGAGGTGGTCCTGGGGCGGCCAGTCGTCCAGTGCCGGGGGCAGCAGCAGGACCTGGTGCGGGTCGAACGCCCCGAACCGCTTGTCCACCCTCCACCGGACGGCTCTGCGCCTGCTGCTTCTCCACCGGCTCGACCTCGAACAGCCCATCCCCATCGTGCATACCGCGGTCTGTCCGTACCTACGATCGCCAGCCGGAGGCGGGGCGCTGTCCTGTCGGATCATCCGAGCGCGGTCTGGCCGTCCCGCGTGATATTCCTTCCTGCTATGGGCGATCTTGTGACAGCGAGGCTCGTGCTTCATCCGATGACCGTCAGCGAGGTTGAGCGATTGGTAGCGGGCGAGCCGGACAACGATGCCCGATGGGCGCCCGGATACCCCACCGATGGGGACATGATCGCCGCCAGGCGCTTTTTGGGTGCCTACGCGTACACCGGTGACCCTCAGCCGTTCGGTAATTACGAGATCCGTCGCCGCGAGGACGGTCAGGCGATCGGCGGTGTGGGCTTCCATGGACCCGCGGACGAAAACGGCAGCGTCACGATCGGCTACGGCCTCATCCCGTCGGTACGGGGCAAGGGATACGCCTCCGAAGCCCTTCGCGGACTGCTGGTGTTCGCGCGGGCATGCGGCGTCACCTGCGTGAAAGGCGACACCGACCACGACAACATCGCGTCCCAGCGCGTCATGATGGCGGCCGGCATGCGGCAGGCCGGAGAAGACGAACGCGTCACGTACTTCGAGATCGCCTGGACCGAAACGACGGCGAACACCGACCCACGCTCCTAGGGTGACCGCACGGGCACATACGGCCAGGTCCGACCGGGAGCAGAGGATCATCACGCAGATCCGGATCGACGGCCGCACGTCCTTCGACGGCTTCCAACTGGACGTACCCCAGCCGAAGCAGGTGTGGAAAACCCTCCTCGGCGACCAGGCGCACGACGCCCTGCTCGACGCCGCCGAACTCCTCGTGCGCCGCACCGACCTGGCCGTCCTGCGCACCGTTCCGTCGTACCGCACCTGGTGCGAGGAGACGGAGCGGGCGCTGCGGGAGCTGCGGTATCTGTGAGGTGCGCGGCACCGGATGCCTGCGGCCCCTCGGCGGCGGCCGTGAGGCGCTGCTGCGGTAGCGTGCCGCATGAGCCGTGGCGGGAGCGAACATCCATGACACCGACGGTGCGGGTGAGTGTTTCGCCCTGTATGCGGTGTTTCTTGGAATGGCGGCAGGTTCCGCCACAGGTGCCGAAGCCACTTCTCTCGGGGCCCAGCGGCTGCTGAAGAGGTCGCAGCGATCATTAAGAAAGCTCTCAGACTCCGTCCGTACGGTGCGCAGCATGGCATCTGGAACAGCTGACGAGACCGCGGCCGAGGCCCGTGTCACGGGCCTGACGGCAGGCAGGGACGAGGCCGCGCGGAGAGGGGCCGTGGGCATCCAGGGCGACGAACAGTACGAGGAAAAGGGACAGCAGATGAAGAGCGCGGACGGATCCCTCAAGCCGGACGAGGCCCAGGGGCGGACCAAGGAGCCCGCGGGCCGGGTTGCCGTGGTGGAGATCGACGAAGTCGCGGCCGACGGCACCGCAGCCGACGGCACCGCCGGGGAGCCGGGCACGAAGGGTGCCGAAGGAGCCCCGAAGGTCTCGAAGACGGACCTGGAGAAGCCCTCTGCCGCGGCAGAAGGTGCACCGTCCGCGGGTGCGGCACAGGCCGTCGACGAGGGCGCGAAAGATCGTCCGGGCGGCGCGGACAGCGGTACGGGCGCCGGTTTTGGCGCGGAAGAGGCTGCGGCCTACGGCGTCGGCGAGCAGCCGCAGGACGAGGGCGATGTCCTCGCTGCGGGCGCGGAGCCACACATCAGCAAGGGCGCGGGCGGCACAGCCGCCTCCGGCGTCGGACAGGGCGCGGGCGCGGTCATCGCCGCGGGACTCGGCATCGTCTCGCTCACCGGCAGCTGGCTCGGCACCGTGGCCGGTGCGCGTGAGTCGCTGGTCGGACAGTTGCAGACCACACAGGGCGCCAGCGTCGCCAAGCAGATCCAGGAGGTCTACGGCGACCAGTGGCACGTCACCGCGCTGGTCGGCGGCGCCTTCGCGCTGCTCGCCCTGGTGATCGGTGTCGTCGTCCTGGCCAGGCCCGCCTTCGGAGCGCCGGGGCACTCGCAGGCTCCGTGGATCAAGTCGGTGTCCTGGGCGGGCGTCGCGCTGGGCGTCATCGGACTGCTGCTCGCGGTCCTGAAGTACTCCGACGCCATCCTGGGGTTGCCGACCGTGCAGTCCTGAGGCGGTGCCGAAACCGGTCCTTATGGCGGCAGCACCGAGGCCGCGGGCCTAAGCCACCGCGCACGGGTAGTGCAGGCGCGTCATGGGTAAGGCATCGCCTTACGACCTGCGCACTGCCATAAGGCCTGGTCACGGCCGTCTGAGCCGGATGAACGGGTGATCTAAGGCACCAGAGCCGGTTGCCCAGGTGCGCTAAGGCATCTCCGGCAGCCAAGATGCGGAACTCGCCCGATGTGGCGAGACTCCCTGTGAGACGAGTCTTGGGGCATCGCGGAAAGCGTTCTTCCAGTGGAAGGGCAAAAACCGCGACGCGATCGACACCAAGTGAGCGACGACTCGTCCCAGGGGGTCCGGCATGTTCAGTTACTTGATGTTCCAGACGCGCGAGGCGGATTTGATCCGCGCCGCCAAGCAGCGCCGTCTCGTGCGGGAGGCCCGCGAAGCACGCAAGGCCAACCGTGCGGCAGGCGCAGCGCCGCAGCGCTCGCCCCGCCACGAAACCGAGAGGCAGGCGAGCGATCCGGCCCCGGCTTGGCGCGCGCTGCCGCCGGCCGCGTGAACCCCGTGGCCGGCCGCAGCGGGCGGCCACCGACGGTGGCCGAGTCCGCTCACGGCAGCGCGTTCCAGGTCTCGTTGACTCCAACGACCCCGGTGAGCAGGGCCGTCGCGCGGATAACGGATGCCGCGTTGTCGTATCCCTGTGCCATGCTCGGCGCTGTGGAGACCAGATCCGTCAGTCCGGTGTTTGTCGGCCGCGTCGACGAACTGGGCGTACTGAAAGAGGCGCTGGCCCGCGCGAACGGCGGACCGTTCCCGCGGGCGCGCGCTGCGCACCCCAGCCCTGCCGAGCGCCCGCACGCCCAGCAGGAAGCACAGCCGGAAGCCCAACAGGAAGCACAGCCTCAGGCGCTGCTGCTCGGCGGTGAGGCGGGAGTCGGCAAGTCGCGGCTCGTGGAGGAGTTCGCCGGGCACGCCCGTCGTGCGGGCGCGGTCGTCGCGATCGGCGGCTGCATAGAGATCGGCGGCAGTAGCGAGTTCGGCCTGCCCTTCGCGCCGTTCTCCGCTGCGCTGCGCGCGCTGCGCCGACAACTGCCCGAGGAGATGGCCGCGGCGGCGGCCGGCCAGGAAGGTGAGCTGGCGCGGCTGCTGCCCGAGCTCGGCGAGCCCCCGCTGCGGCCCGGCAGCCCGCACGACGAAGAAGCCATGGCCCGCCTCTTCGGGCTGACCGCCCGCCTTCTGGAGCACCTGGCCCTCGACCACACCCTGGTCATCGTGCTGGAGGACCTGCACTGGGCGGACGCCTCCACTCGCCATCTGCTCGCCTACCTGCTGCGCACGCTGCGCAATCCCCGCCTCGTCGTCCTCGCCACCTACCGCGCCGACGACATTCATCGCCGCCACCCGCTGCGCCCGCTGCTCGCCGAACTCGACCGGCTGCGCACCGTGCGCCGCCTCGAACTGCGCCGCTTCAGCCGTGCGGAAGTCGCCTGCCAGATGGCCGGAATCCTCGCGCACGAGCCCGAGCAGGACCAGGTCGACGAGATCTTCGAACGCTCCGACGGTAACGCCTTCTTCGTGGAGGAACTCGCCGCCGCCGCTCACGAGGGCTGCGCCACCGGGCTCACCGACTCGCTGCGCGACCTGCTGCTGGTGCGCGTCGAACGGCTGCCGCAGCACGCTCAGCGGGCCGTGCGGATCGTCGCGGAAGGCGGTTCCACCGTCGAGTACCCGCTGCTCGCGGCCGTCGCGGGGCTCAGCGAGGACGAGCTGATCGAGGCCCTGAGAGCCGCCGTCGGCGCCAGCATCCTGCTCCCTACGTCCGACGGCAGCTCTCATGGCGGATACCGCTTCCGGCACTCCCTGGTCCGCGAAGCCGTCGGCGACGACCTGCTGCCGGGCGAGCGCTCCCGCCTCAACCTCCGTTACGCCACCGCCCTGGAAGCCGACCCCGCGCTGGTGGCCGCCGACGAGCGCGCCACCCGCCTCGCCAGCTACTGGTACCACGCGCACCACGCCGCCAAGGCCCTGCCCGCCGTGCTGCGCGCCTCCGTGGAGGCCCGCCGCCGTCATGCGTACTCCGAGCAACTGCGCCTTTTGGAACGGGCCATGGAGCTCTGGGATGCCGCAGGTGAGACGGTGCGGGCCCATCTCCGTCCGCTCGACTGCGCCGAGGCCTATCCTCCCTGTGGCTGCGATCCGGCCACCACGCCGCTGCGCTTCCTCGACCTGATGGCCGAGGCGGCGGTGGCGGGCTGGCTCTGCGGTGAGCGGGACCGTGCGCTGAACATCACCAGGCGGGCGTTGCGGCTCCTGGATGCCGAGAGTGTCCGTGACCCGCTGCGCGCCGCCTGGTTCTGGGTGCAGGGCTCCCGACTGGTGCAGGGCCTGGCCCGCGGCGACGGCTGGCAGGAGCTCGGCACCGCGCAGGACCTGGTGCGCGGCCTGCCGCCGTCCAAGGTGCATGCCGAGGTGCTGGCCAGCGTCGCGGGTTGGTCGATGGTGCACGAACCCGGCCCGGAGAGCCTGGTCGCCGCCGAGCGCGCCGTCGAGTACGCCGGTATGCTCGGCGCCCGCGATATCGAGATGGACGCCCGCATCACCCTCGGCGGCCTGATGGTCGACGCGGGCCAGGTGGAGGCCGGACTCGCCGAGCTGTACGAGGTCACGGCGCGCGCCCGTGAACTCGGCATCGCTCCCGCCATCGGCCGCAGCTATGTGAACTTGCCGGCCGTGCTCGAAGGCGTCGGCCGTTCCGCGGAAGCCGTCGGGTTCCTCGAAGAAGGCATCCGGCTGAGCCGCCAGTACGGGCTGCTCGACTCCGAGGCCTGGATGTGGGGCAACCTCTCCGAGTCGCTGTACACCCTGGGCCGGTGGGACGAAGCGGCCGACGCCGCCGCGCGGGCCGTGCACGCCGGGCACCACACCAAGCCGCGCGGCGCGGGCGCCGTCCGACTCGCCTACCTCGCACTGGCCCGCGGCGACCTGCCCGAGGCGGCCCGCCAACTCACCGCGGCCCGCAGGCACTACGGCACGCACGACCCCCGGCCCGAACAGTCCCTGCCGCTCGCCCGTATCGCACTGGAGCTGGCCGCTGGACAGGGCCGCATCCTCGACGCCCGTGCCGTGCTGGAGCAGGCTGTGGCCGCCGGTTTCCCACTCGGCACCCAGGACCACGGCTGGCCCCTGCTGCTGTCCGCCGCCATCGCCGAGGCCGACGCGCGCGCCCTGCCCGTCGCCCGGCCGGGCGGCGCCGAGGCCGTGGAGCGCATCAGAACCGCCGCGAAGTCCATGGTCACCGGCGTACCGGTGTGGGAGGCCCACGCGCAGTGGGTAGACGCCGAACTACTCGTCGCCGAGGGCCGGTCGAGCCCTGATATCTGGCTGGACATCGTCGCTGCCTGTCGGCTCCCTGGAGCGGCCCTACGACCTCGCCCGGGTCCGCCACCGGCTGGCCCAGGCCCTGCTCGCCGCCGGTGCGGCCACGTCCGCGACTACCGCCGGGGGCGCCTGTACGCACGCTGTCAGGACGGCCGGCGAGGGCGACGACGACCGCGACCGTGCCGCCGAACTGCTCCGCCAGGCCGGGGCGGTGGCCGAGCACCTGGGCGCCCGTCCGCTCGCCGAGGCGATCGCCGTACTCGCCCAGCGGGGCCGCCTGCTCCTGACCCGCGCCGGCGCACCGGAACCCGCCGACCCGGCCGAGGCACTGGGCCTGACCAACCGAGAGCGCGACGTCCTGCGCCTGGTCGCCGCGGGCCGCAGCAACCGCCAGATAGCCGAAGAGCTGTTCATCTCCCCCAAGACCGCCAGCGTGCACGTCTCCCATATCCTCGCCAAACTGGGCGTCTCGGGCCGAGGCGAGGCCGCCGCCCTGGCCCACCGGCGCGGCCTCTTCCCACCGGAGGGCCAGGGGGCGGCGCGGGCCTGAGTCCGACGGACGGGGCCCCTGGCCTAGCCCTGACCCTGCTTCTAGCCCTGGCTCGGCCGCTCGAAGGTCAGCAGCAGGCCCTCGACGGCGCCGGGCCCGATGCGGCCCTTCACGTCGGCGGCCGTTATCGCCTTCAGCGCCCAGCCGTCCTCCGCGTGCTTGTTGAGCGTCTTCTCCAGCTTGTCGCTGTCCAGAGCGTCGCCGATGAGTGACTCGCGGAAGGTGACGACCTTGTACTCGTACATGGTTCAGCCTCGCTGTTCGTCTGGTCCTGTATACGGTCCGGTGCTCGTGCGGCCGGCCCGCGCGCGTCATATGACGCGTGTGCAGGACAGCCAACCACGAACCGCGCGCCGGGTGTCCGGCTCCCCGCGGGCCCGGCGGCCGAGGCGCCGGAGCTCCCCCGGCCGGGTACGGCACCGCGGGCCCCGGCCGCCCGTCCGCCGTGTCGCCGCTACGTCACCTGTACCTCAAGGATCCGGTCGTCGCCCTTGCCGGGCGTCCCGCGGCCGTCCGTCTCGCTCGTGACGAGCCAGAGCTTGCCGTCGCCCGCCGGGACCACCGTGCGCAGCCGTCCGTAGGTGCCCTTGAAGAACGACTGCGGGTCCGCGGACACCCGCGGGCCCCGCAGCGGAATCCGCCACAGCCGCTCGCCGCGCAGCGCCGCCATCCACACGGAGCCCTGGACATAGGCGATACCGCTCGGCGACGCCTCGGACGTCCGCCACTGCACCACCGGATCGTGGAAACCGGCCTTGCCCGCCTTGCCCTCCACATCCGGCCAGCCGTAGTTGCCCCCGGGCTCGATCAGGTTCAGCTCGTCCCAGGTGTCCTGGCCGAACTCCGACGCCCACAGCCGGTGTCCGTTGTCCCAGGCCAGGCCCTGGACGTTCCGGTGCCCGTACGAGTACACGTACGACGTGTCGCCGAACGGGTTGCCGGGCGCGGGCCGGCCGTCCGGGGTCATGCGCAGGATCTTGCCGCCGAGGTCGTTCTTGTCCTGGGCTCTGCCGCGCTTGCCGCCCTCGCCGGTGCCCGCGTAGAGCATCTTGTCGGGGCCGAACGCGATCCGGCCACCGTTGTGGATCTGGCCCTTCGGGATGCCGCGCAGCAGGGTGTTGGGCGCGCCGAGCTGCTGGCCAGACTCCCGCGTCTCGTCGTAAGGCATGCGGACGATGCGATTGTCGGACTCGGTGGTGAAGTAAGCGTAGACCATGTGGTCGGTGCCGAAGGACGGCGAGAGCGCGATACCGAGCAGGCCGCCCTCGCCCGCGGCCAAGACCCCCGGTACGGCGCCGATCTCGGTCTTCTTGCCGGAGTCCGTGTCGACCCGGGTGATCGTCCCTTCGTCCCGTGAGGACACCAGCAGATCGCCGTCCGGCAGCTGGGCCAGACCCCAGGGCGATTTCAGGCCCTCGGTCACGGTGCGCACCACCTTCGCCGAGCCCTTCGCGGGCGGTGCGGTCTCGGCCGCGGCACTGGGAGAGGGCGCGGCGGACTTCGGCGCGGTCCTGGTGGCGCTCGCCGTGCTGTGTCCCGCCTGTCCGGGGTGGTCGTCGCCCTCGGCGGAGCAGGCGGCGGTGAGCAGGAGCGCGGCAGCGGCCAACACGGCCGTCACAGCTGGACGTTGCACAATCGGTCCCTTCGACGCGACAGGTTCACCTGTTCCTACACCGCCCGGGCCCCGTCGGTTCCCCATCCGCGCATCCGGACCGGGCGGCACTCGACAGTGGCGCGAAATCGCCGGAGGGCCCAGGGGACCCGCGCCGGGGGCTCCGCTGCCTCAGCCGTAGCCTCCTGCCCATGACTGCTGACGTGTGGCTGCCCCTTCCCGTGCACGAGATCGAGGGGCTTCCGGAGGGGCCGACCTATCGGTTCTGGGACGGGGGTGACGACGGTGAACAGGAATTTCCCGCGGACCCGGCGGACTGCGCCGTCTATGTGGTGCCGTATATGAAGCCGGTGTCCACCAGTATCCGGCCACTTGCGCGGATGACGCATCTCGATGTGATCCAGACACTCACCGCCGGAGTCGACCACCTGCTCGCGAACCTGTCGTCCATCGCGCCCGGCGTACGGCTGTGCAATGCGCGCGGGGTGCACGAGGCCAGCACCGCCGAGCTCGCCCTCACCTTGATCCTCGCCTCGCTGCGCGGCATCCCGGACTTCGTCACGGCGCAGCAGACGGGCCGCTGGTCAGGCGGTTTCCGTCCCGCGCTGGCCGACAAGACGGTGCTGATCGTGGGCTACGGGGCCATTGGTGCCGCCGTAGAGGACCGGCTCGTTCCGTTTGAGGTGGCGCGGGTCGCACGCGTCGCACGCTCCGCGCGCACCACGAAGCGCGGCCCGGTGCACCAGCTCGCCGATCTTCCGGCGCTGCTGCCCGACGCGGATGTCGTGGTCCTCACCACCCCGCTCAACGCCTCCACCCGGGGCCTGGTGGACGCCGGTTTCCTGTCCCGGATGAAGGACGGTGCCCTGCTGGTGAACGTCGCGCGCGGCGCCGTCGTCGACACAGAGGCGCTCCTTGCCGCCCTCGGCACCGGCCGGATCACCGCCGCCCTGGACGTCACCGACCCGGAGCCGCTGCCGCCCGGGCACCCTCTGTGGCACGCTCCCGGAGTGCTCATCAGCCCGCACACCGGCGGCCCCACATCGGCGTTCCTGCCCCGCGCCAGGCGTCTCATCGTGTCCCAACTGTCCCGTTACATATCGGGAGGGCCGCTCGACAACACCGTGTTGATCACCGGAGACTGACGGAGATCAGTCCGGCCATCCGCCCAGTTGGGACATGGCGCGTAAAGGATGAGTATTCCTATGAATACAGGGCGTGTTCGTATGGCCCCCGATGACTACGCTCGGTAGATCACCTATGTCGCTGAGTGACGAACCTGGTGTATCGTCCCCGACAGGGGGCTGCGCCGGGCCCGCATGGCGCCGGGGACAAGCCCCATGACCTGCGAGGGGGGCGACGGGCGATGCACGGCCTATGGACACCGAATCCGATGCGGCAAAGCCGTCTACGGGAACCCTGGGGACCAGTGACGCGCATACCTGGGGGCGCGCATCACTTCCGCCGCCTACGCCGCGACGGTCGCGGACGGCCACCGGGCGCATCCCTGCGCCACCGCGCGGGCACCCGGCTGTGCCCCGCCCCGGTCGCAGTGTGCTGTACCGGACCGGCCGCGGGCTCCACCCGGCGAGTCGGGCGCCCCGCGGGGCGCCCGGTGATCCCGGCGGGAGCGGGGCGGTGAGCTCGCCCGCGCTGTGGGTCAGGAGGCCGTTCCCCGGCGGGGGAATCAGCCTGTTCCCGCAGTGCGCCCTGATCCTCGTCTGCGGCGGTTACGCCATCGGCGCCGCACTCGGCTGGGGATCGCGCTGGACGGCTCTGGTGATGGGCGACTTCGGGCTGAGCGCCGCCGCGCTCGCCGCCGCCGTCTCGTGCCTGCTGTACGCCCGCAGCCGCCGCAGCGGCCTGCGCCCCGCCTGGCTGCTCTTCGCGCTCTCCTCCCTGATGGCAGCGCTGGGCAACGGGGTCTGGGGCTGGTACGAAGTGGTGCTCGACCGCCCCGTGCCCAACCCCAGCTCGCCGACCTGTTCTTCCTGTGCTTCGCGCCGCCCGCCATCGTCGGCCTGCTCGTGCTGGCCAAGCGGCCCCTGACCAAGGCCGGCTGGGCCTGCCTCGCGCTGGACGCCTGGCTGATCGGCGGCTCGCTGCTGACGCTCTCCTGGAGCCTGGCCCTGGCCCGCACGGCACGCGTGCACGGCCAGAACGTGGAGCACGTCGCGCTCTCGCTGGCCTATCCGCTGCTGGACATCGTCCTGATCAGCATGGTGCTCGTCCTGCACTTCCGGCGGACGTCCGTCAACCGCTCGGCCGTGAATACCGCGATCGGGGCACTCGCCCTCACCGTGCTGTCCGACGCGCTCTTCACCTCGCCGCTGCTGCACGCCAGTTACCGCTCAGGACAACTGCTCGACGCGGGCTGGTTCGCGGGCTCCCTGCTGCTGGCCTACGCACCCTGGGCGGCGGCGTCCGGCAGGCCAGGGCGGCGGACCAGGACCAGGACGGCCACCGCGCGCCCGGCGGCGCCGCGCACGCCCCGCGCCGCCCGGGCCAAGCAGGCGGCGCCCCGGCGCTGGCACCCCAGCCGGCGCCTCACCGCATGAGCGCTACCGGCTCCGCCCCTCGGCTCCCTCGCCGCTCACGCCGTACCTCGCCGCCGCCGTGTGCACCCTGAGCATCCTGTACAACGTGCTCGACGGCCGCAGCATCGACCGCGTGGTGCTCTTCACCGCCTGCATCGTCGTCCTCGTCCTGATCGTCCGCCAGGGCATCATGCTCGTCGACAACATGGCGCTCGCCCGGGAGCTCGCCGAGAAGGAGAACCACTTCCGCTCCCTGGTCCAGGGATCGAGCGACGTCATCATGATCGCCGCACCCGACGGCGTGCTCCGCTACGTCAGCCCCGCCGCCGCCGGCGTCTACGGCCGCGACGCCGACGAACTCACCGGCTCCGAGCTGTCCGCCCTGATCCACCTGGACGACCTGGACGGCGTCCTGCACGAGATCCGCCGTTCCTCGCCGCGCCGCCCGCCCACGAGCCCACCACCCGCATCGAGTGCCGCTTTAGGTCCGGTGGCGGCCAGTGGCTCAACGTGGAGTCGACCGTCAACCGCCACGAAGACGGTCTGATCCTCAACAGCCGCGACGTCACCGAGCGCGTCCGCCTCCAGGCGCAGCTCCAGCACAATGCCGAGCACGACTCGCTCACCGACCTGCCCAACCGCGTCCTGTTCACCGCCGGGTGGGCCTCGCCCTCGCCGGGCGCCGCGCCTCGGACCGCGGCACCGCGGTGCTCTTCATCGACCTGGACGGCTTCAAGGGCGTCAACGACACCATCGGCCACCAGGCCGGCGACGAACTGCTCGTGCAGGCCGCCCGCAGGCTCCGGGAAGCGGTCCGGCAGTCCGACACACCGGCCCGACTCGGCGGCGACGAGTTCGCCGCCCTCGTGGTCGGCGATGGCACCCCGGGCGCCGCGCGCACGCGAACAGCACCTCCATGAGCTCGCCGACCGCCTAGGGCGGCGCTCTCCCGGCCCTACACCATCGACGGGCACGACGTACGGGTCGGCGCCTCCATCGGCGCCGCCTTCGCCGAGCCCGGCCAGAACGCGAGCGAGCTGCTGCGCAACGCCGACCTCGCGATGTACCGCGCCAAGTCCGGCGGCAAGGGCCGCGTCGAGCTCTACGCCCCGCAGATGCAGGCCGCAGGCCGGTGTCCACACCACGAAGTTCACCACCCCGCGGCAGCGCACCTCCCGCCATGAGAACGAGTTCGCGCTGCTGCACCAGCCGGTCGTCTCCCTGACCAGTGGCCAGATCGTCTCGGTCGCCGCCCAGGCCCGCTGCCGATCGTCCCAGGGGACCCTGCTGAACCCCGCGGAGCTGGAGTTCGCGCGCACCGCCGCCGACGGCGACCTGGCCGCCGAGATCGGCCGCTGGACTGTTCGAGGCGGCCATCGAGCAGGCCGCCGAGCGCGGCAGGACCGGACACGCGGTGCCCGTCGTCGTCAGGACGGCCGCCCGCCGTCTGATGGACCGCTCGTTGCCCGTCGGCTCCATCGAGGCCCTGCTGGCCCGCTACGGGCTGCCATCCGGCGCCCTCGTCGTCGAGCTGGCGGGCAGCGACCCCACGTTCCGCTGGACGACCTCGAACGCCGCCTCGCGGCCCTGCGCAGACATGGCGTCCGAATCGCCCTGGACGGCTTCGGCAGCGGATACGCCGCGTTCAACAGCCTCCGAAGACTCCCTGTCGACTGGCTGAAACTTGACCGCGCCCTCGTCGAAGGCGTCGTCGACTCCGCCCGGCTGCACAAGATCACCAGCGGTCTGCTGCGGATCGCCTCCGATCTCGGCCTGTGCTCCGTGGCAGACGGTGTGGACCGGCTCGAACAGGTCTCCGCGCTGCGCGCCATGGGCTGCACCCACGGCCAGGGCCTGGCCTTCTCCGGGCCGCTCGACGAATACCGGCTGCGGCGCGCACTGAACGCCGGGCGCTTCCCCGTGCCGCGCGGCCCCGCGGAGGCGGTCCTCGCCAGCGGTGCCGCGGGGATGTACCCAGGGCCCGCGGCACGCGCGTCCCACGGGACCCCTCGCTCACATACTGAGACGCCCGTCCCACCTACTTGACAGTCGAAGCGTGGCGGAGAGAAGGTCAGAGCCATGCGCACCCGAATTCTCGTACTTGGCCAGCGCGTCGGCTGAGCTGGGTCATCACACACCCGGCGACCACACCCGGCGCGCTCCCCTCGCTTGCCTCACGGCACGGGGGGTTTTTTGTTGCACCAGGCCGCTCAGTGTGACCATGGCGCACACTACGCACCACCGCAGCACCACCGCCTCACATCCACCCCCACACCCACGACCCATGCACCAACCCTCGCGTCGAGAAGAGAAGCCGATGACCGAGCAGGCCTCCGGGGCCCATCATCCGCAGCCGCGGCCCCGTTCCACAGGGCAGTCCTCCCCCTCCATCGAGCACGTGACGGGCGCGCAGTCCCTCATCCGCTCGCTCGAAGAGGTCGGGGTCGAGACGGTATTCGGAATCCCCGGCGGTACCATCCTGCCCGCGTACGACCCGCTGATGGACTCCTCCCGGGTCCGTCACATCCTGGTCCGCCACGAGCAGGGCGCGGGTCACGCGGCCACCGGCTACGCGCAGGCCACCGGCAAGGTCGGCGTCTGCATGGCCACCTCGGGCCCCGGCGCCACCAACCTGGTGACCCCGCTCTCCGACGCCAACCTGGACTCGGTGCCGATGGTCGCGATCACCGGCCAGGTCGCCACCCACCTGATCGGCACCGACGGCTTCCAGGAGGCCGACATCGTCGGTATCTCCATGCCGATCACCAAGCACAGCTTCCTGGTCAAGGACGCGGCCGACATCCCCAGGACGATCGCGGAGGCGTTCCACATCGCCGCCACCGGACGTCCGGGCCCGGTCCTCGTGGACATCGCCAAGGACGCCCTCCAGGCGCAGACCACGTTCAGCTGGCCGCCCACCCTGGACCTGCCCGGCTACCGCCCGGTGACCAAGCCGCACGCCAAGCAGATCCGCGAGGCCGCCCGGCTGATCACCCAGGCCAAGCGCCCCGTGCTGTACGTCGGCGGCGGTGTCCTGAAGGCGGGCGCCACCGCCGAACTGAAGGTCCTGGCGGAGCTGACCGGGGCACCGGTGACCACCACCCTGATGGCGCTCGGCGCCTTCCCCGACAGTCACCCGCTGCACGTGGGAATGCCGGGTATGCACGGTTCCGTCACCGCCGTCACCGCCCTGCAGAAGGCCGACCTGATCGTCGCCCTGGGAGCCCGCTTCGACGACCGGGTCACCGGCAGGCTGGACAGCTTCGCCCCGCACGCCAAGATCGTCCACGCGGATGTCGACCCGGCCGAGATCGGCAAGAACCGCATCGCGGACGTGCCGATCGTCGGCGACGCCCGGGAGGTCATCGCCGACCTGGTGCAGGCGGTGCAGCGCGAGCACAGCGAAGGGCACACCGGCGACTACACGTCCTGGTGGCGCGACCTCAACCGCTGGCGGGAGACGTACCCGCTCGGCTACGACCAGCCGGAGAACGGCACCCTCGCCCCCCAGCAGGTGATCGAGCGGATCGGGCAGCTCGCCCCGGAAGGCACGATCTTCGCGGCGGGCGTCGGCCAGCACCAGATGTGGGCCGCGCACTTCATCAACTACGAGAAGCCCGCGACCTGGCTGAACTCCGGCGGCGCCGGGACGATGGGGTACGCGGTGCCGGCGGCGATGGGCGCCCAGGCGGGCCGTCCGGACCGAACGGTCTGGGCCATCGACGGCGACGGCTGCTTCCAGATGACCAACCAGGAACTCACCACCTGCGCCCTGAACAACATCCCGATCAAGGTCGCGATCATCAACAACGGCGCCCTGGGCATGGTCCGCCAGTGGCAGACCCTCTTCTACAACCAGCGCTACTCCAACACCACCCTGCACAGCGCTCCGGAGGGCTCCGCCGCGGACGGCAAGCCGAGCGGCGGCACCCGCGTGCCCGACTTCGTCAAGCTCTCCGAGGCCATGGGCTGTGTCGCGATGCGCTGCGAGTCCCCCGAGGACCTGGACAAGGTCATCGCCGAGGCCAACGCGATCAATGACCGCCCGGTCGTGATCGACTTCATCGTCCACGAGGACGCCATGGTGTGGCCGATGGTCGCCGCCGGCACCTCCAACGACGAGGTTATGGCCGCCCGCGGAGTCCGCCCCGACTTCGGCGACGGCTATGAAGACTGACCCGGCTGCGACGTCAGAGCCCCGGGGGCACCCCGCACGCCCTGAAGGCGGTGGGGGAGATAGAAAGGCACGAGACATGTCCAAGCACACGCTCTCCGTCCTGGTCGAGAACACGCCGGGCATCCTCGCCAGGATCGCCGCCCTGTTCTCCCGCCGCGGCTTCAACATCGACTCGCTCGCGGTCGGCACGACCGAGCACCCCGACATCTCCCGCATCACCATTGTGGTCACCGTCGAGGACCTGCCGCTCGAACAGGTCACGAAACAGCTCAACAAGCTGATCAACGTCCTGAAGATCGTCGAACTCGAACAGGGCGGCGCTGTACAGCGCGAACTCGTCCTGGTGAAGGTCCGCGCCGACAACGAGACGCGCTCCCAGATCGTGGAGATCGTCCAGCTCTTCCGCGCCAAGACGGTCGACGTCTCCCCGGAGGCCGTCACCATCGAGGCCACCGGCTCAAGCGACAAGCTGGAAGCGATGCTGAAGATGCTGGAGCCCTTCGGCATCAAGGAGCTCGTCCAGTCCGGCACCATCGCCATCGGCCGCGGCTCCCGCTCCATCACGGACCGCAGCCTGAGAGCGCTGGACCGCAGCGCGTAGGCCTCGCAGCGCCCGGTCCGCCGGTCCACCCGGACCGTGCGGGCCAAGGACGCGGCAGCCGCCGGCCGGCGTGGACGGCGGCCCCGCGTTCCGCATTCCGAGACCGTGAGAACGAACTTCCCCTACGACCCCCACCTCCCGCCGTACGGTGGGACGCATCACCGGCAAAAACCGGTGGAAATGTAGAAACAAGGAGAAACCCAGTGGCCGAGCTCTTCTACGACGACGACGCTGACCTGTCCATCATCCAGGGCCGCAAGGTCGCGGTCATCGGTTACGGGAGCCAGGGACACGCGCACGCGCTGTCGCTGCGTGACTCGGGCGTCGATGTGCGGGTCGGCCTGCACGAGGGTTCGAAATCGAAGGCGAAGGCCGAGGAGCAGGGCCTGCGTGTGGTCACCCCGGCCGAGGCCGCGGCCGAGGCCGACGTGATCATGATCCTGGTGCCGGACCCGCTCCAGGGCCGGGTCTACCGCGAGTCCATCGAGGCCAACCTCAAGGACGGCGACGCCCTGTTCTTCGGGCACGGCCTGAACATCCGCTACGGCTTCATCAAGCCCCCGGCCGGTGTGGACGTCTGCATGGTGGCCCCCAAGGGCCCCGGCCACCTGGTGCGCCGCCAGTACGAGGAAGGCCGCGGCGTGCCGTGCATCGTGGCCGTCGAGCAGGACGCCACCGGAAACGGGCTCGCGCTGGCCCTGTCGTACGCCAAGGGCATCGGCGGCACCCGCGCCGGTGTCATCAAGACCACCTTCACCGAGGAGACCGAGACCGACCTCTTCGGTGAGCAGGCGGTGCTGTGCGGTGGCGCCTCCGCGCTGGTGAAGGCCGGGTTCGAGACGCTGGTGGAGGCCGGTTACCAGCCGGAGATCGCCTACTTCGAGTGCCTGCACGAGCTGAAGCTGATCGTGGACCTCATGTACGAGGGCGGCCTGGAGAAGATGCGCTGGTCGGTCTCCGAGACCGCCGAGTGGGGCGACTACGTCTCCGGACCGCGGATCATCAACGACGGCACCAAGGCCGAGATGCGCAAGATCCTCGGCGAGATCCAGGACGGTTCCTTCGCGGCCAACTGGATGAAGGAGTACGACGCCGGTCTGCCGAAGTACAACGAGTACAAGAAGGCCGACGAGGAGCACCTCCTGGAGACCACGGGCAAGAAGCTGCGCAAGCTGATGAGCTGGGTCGACGAAGAGAACTAAAGATCCGGGGCCACGGGGCCGTCCCCAGCGGGGGCGGCCCCGCAAGTCCGTGCCTGCCTCATCCGTCCGGTGCCGCTGCCGGGCGGATGGCGCTGCCGCGCCCGGCGCCCGGGCCACGGCAGTTCCGGATGGTGAGATCCACGGGCGACCGCGCCTCGGAAATCCCCCGGAACCGGCCCTCGGCCCCCGGCAGAAACCATCAGGACATCGACGTCCTGCCCCGTCCTATCAACAGACGGGTGATCTTTCTGTCCCTCGGGAATACGCGGCCCCAACCGCCACTACACTTGCTCAGCACATACGCGTCAGGCCCACAGTGTCGTGCGTCTTCCACGCGGCTAGCACCTCTCCACCGCATGCGGCCGTCGGGACGGCCGTCCGCAAAGGGACTTGTGAGGACTACGTGAGCACTGCGTCGCACAAACCAGTCGTACTCATCGCTGAAGAGCTGTCGCCCGCCACCGTCGACGCCCTGGGCCCCGACTTCGAGATCCGGCACTGCAACGGCGCGGACCGCGCCGAGCTGATTCCGGCCATCGCCGATGTCGACGCCATCCTTGTCCGCTCCGCGACCAAGGTCGACGCCGAGGCGGTCGCCGCCGCCCGCAGGCTGAAGGTCGTCGCACGCGCCGGTGTCGGTCTCGACAACGTGGACGTCGCCGCCGCCACCAAGGCCGGCGTCATGGTCGTCAACGCCCCGACGTCCAACATCGTCACCGCCGCCGAACTCGCCTGCGGCCTGATCATCTCCTCCGCGCGCAACATCCCCCAGGCCAATGCCGCGCTGAAGAACGGTGAGTGGAAGCGCTCCAAGTACACCGGCGTCGAGCTCTCCGAGAAGACGCTCGGCGTGGTCGGCCTTGGCCGTATCGGCGCCCTGGTCGCGCAGCGCATGACGGCCTTCGGCATGAAGATCGTCGCGTTCGACCCGTATGTGCAGCCCGCTCGCGCCGCCCAGATGGGCGTGAAGGTGCTCTCCCTCGACGAGCTGCTTGAGGTCTCCGACTTCATCACCGTCCACCTCCCCAAGACGCCCGAGACCCTCGGCCTGATCGACGACGAGGCCCTGCACAAGGTCAAGCCGTCGGTCCGCATCATCAACGCGGCACGCGGTGGCATCGTCGACGAGGAAGCCCTGCACTCGGCTCTCAAGGAGGGCAGGGTCGCGGGCGCGGGCCTGGACGTGTACGGGAAGGAACCGTGCACCGACTCCCCGCTCTTCCAGTTCGACCAGGTCGTCGCCACCCCGCACCTCGGCGCCTCCACCGACGAGGCCCAGGAGAAGGCGGGCATCGCCGTCGCCAAGTCGGTACGCCTGGCCCTCGCCGGTGAGCTCGTGCCGGACGCGGTCAACGTCCAGGGCGGTGTGATCGCCGAGGACGTACGCCCCGCGCTGCCGCTCGCCGAGAAGCTCGGCCGGATCTTCACCGCCCTCGCGGGCGAGGTCGCCGTCCGGCTCGACGTCGAGGTCTACGGCGAGATCACCCAGCACGACGTCAAGGTGCTGGAGCTCTCCGCCCTCAAGGGTGTCTTCGAGGACGTCATCGCCGAGACCGTCTCGTACGTCAACGCCCCGCTCTTCGCTCAGGAGCGTGGCGTGGAGGTACGGCTGACCACCAGCAGCGAGTCGCCCAACCACCGCAATGTGGTCACCGTCCGCGGCACCCTCGGCGACGGTCAGGAAGTCTCCGTCTCCGGCACGCTCGCCGGACCCAAGCACCATCAGAAGATCGTCGCCATCGGCGAGTACGACGTCGACCTGGCCCTGGCCGACCACATGCTGGTGCTGCACTACGAGGACCGGCCGGGTGTCGTCGGCACCGTCGGCCGCGTGCTCGGCGAAGCCGGGATCAACATCGCCGGGATGCAGGTCTCGCGCGCTGCGGCCGGCGGCGAGGCGCTCTCGGTGCTGACCGTGGACGGCACCGTCCCGCCGGGCGTGCTCGGCGAGGTCACCTCCGAGATCGGCGCCACCTCGGCGCGCTCGGTGAACCTCGTCGACTAGTGCCGCGGCACTAGTCACCGCGAAACTGTGAGTCGAGGCACCGTGATCCTCTGGGTCCCGGTGCCTCGTGCGTACCGGCGGCCGGTGCCTGCACAGGGCGCGGGCCTGCGGTTTCGATACCTCGACTCACAGTCTCGCGGCGAGGGTCGCGCTGCGCGGATCGCGGCGCCGCGTGACGGACCGCGGTGGGTCAGCCCAGGGCGGAATCGCTGCCGATGGCGGCCAGCGCCTCGGCGAGTGCGCGCCACACCTCGGCCGCCAGCTCGACATTGGAGGACTCCTCCGCCTCACCGGCGAGCCGCTGCATGTCGGTGATGGCGGCTTCCCGGTCCTCGTTGCGGGTGACACCGAGCTGGCTGCGGATGATGGACAGCCGTGCCCGGTCCCGCATGCTCACTCCCTCAAGGCAGTCGCCGAGTAGTGCGCTCAGCTTCTCGGCCTCGGCGAAGCGTCCTTCGTGGAACGCGAGTTGGCAGCTTAAAATCAAATACTCGCGCTGGTGCAGGGGCGAGCCGATGAGGTCCACCGCGGAGCTGGCCTCCTGCAACCGCAGCCGCGCCCCGTGGATATCCCGCGGGTTCATCTGCAGGAACATGGAGACCGCGGCGAGCCTGACGCGCATCCAGAGCACCGGGTCCTCGTTGCTGGGCAGCACCTCAAGGGCGCGTTCCATCAGCTGAGCGGCGGCCCGGTGTCCGCCCTGACGAATTCGCACGGTCGCGGCCGTCCAGAGCACTTCGGTGCGCAGGCCCGGGTGCAGGTCGTCGGAGAGCGTGGCGACGAGGTCGTCCGCGCGGGTGCGGGCACTGGCGAGGCGGCCCATCTCGGCGTCGATGGAGATGACCGTGAGCAGCACGTCGACCACATCGGGCCGCGGCACGTCATACGTCTCGGCTATCTCCAACGCCTCACCCGCGGTGAGGTGTGCCAGGGACAGAGAGCCCGAGGCCCGTTGTCTGCGGGCGAGTCTGACCCGTGAGCGGGTCCGCAGGTCCGGCAGGGCGATGTCATCGCTCAGCGCGGTCATCTGGTGCAGGACGCGCAGTTCCTCCGAGGTGTGCCCGTGCCGCTGGTAGCACTTGGCGAGCCACCACAGCGCCTGCCAGCGGACGGCCGCGTCGCTGTTCTCCTCGCGCGCGAGGGCGCCCTCCACCTGGGCCGCGGCCTCAGGCGTCTCGCCGATCGTGGAGGCCTGGGCGAGGGCCTGCGCGAGCTGGCTTCCCTCGCCCGCGAGGAACACCGACAGCGGTACATCGAGTCTGGCGCAGAGCCGGTCGAGCACCCGCGCGGTAGGGGGACGCTCGCCGGACTCCAGCCTCGACAGGTAGGCCGACGACATGTCGTCGCCCGCTAGTTGCACCTGCGACATGCCACGAGCCAGCCGAAGCTCTCGGAGGCGTCGGCCGAACAGAGGCTGTTTGGGAACGCGTTCAACACGGCTCGACATGATGACGATATTGCGGAACGTTCACATGATTTGTCAAAACCCGTGACAATTCGTTAAGCCTTGTCAAGGATGTTTGGCTGTGAGCGCTCTGCCTCATCCTCTCGTTCTTACGGCCAGTCGATCTCGTCGTCGCCGGAGCCGGCCGCGTGTGGATCGACCGCGGCAGAGGCGACGGTGAATGAGTCGGAGTGTACCGGTCCTGATGGGGCATGCGGGCATTCGAGGGCCGCCATGAGGGTCATACCCGCTAACGAGATCGAGCGTGTGGCCTGCTGCATTGACTTCCTTCCCCTGTGTGTGAGCGGTGTGCCGGGTTGCGGCTCTGCCGCTGCGTGAATGTCGATGCGTGCCATACGTGCTGACGGGTGTGCCGACTCGGGCCAGATTCCGGCCCGCCGTTACCGGTGGATGTTGTTACTTAATCAGACCGGATTCACGTTCGGCAAGTCGGTGTCAAATATTTGACAACTGTGTCGGGATCTTCTTATGATCGTTGGCAAGTAGCTGGCAGGTTATTCCGGGGGCAGGCGAGTCTCGCTCCGGACCGAGAGGTGGAGCCCGCGAGATGCAGTTGAACTTCGCCGCAGCAGCGCAGGTCCGCTACGCGATACACAGTGCGTGCCATGAAGTGCTGCTGGCTGTGCCGGGTGAGCTGCGCTCCCCGCACGAGCACGTCGACGTGGCCGCTGTGCAGGACGTCGCCGAAGACGGTGTCTGCGTCCGGCTGTTCGTCCCGGAGGCCGACGAGGGCGCGTCCGGTCAGCCCGGACACCAGCTGGCCACGCTGGCGCGGCACGGCGTCGAGATCCGCACGACGTCAGGACGGGCTCCGCGCATGGTCATCATCGACCGCTCCGTCGTGGTGCTCGCACGCAACCAGTCCGACTACTCCGAGGGCGCCCTGATCGGCCGTCGGCTGCCTTTCACCGCCATGCTGGTGTGCGCCCTCACCCAGGCGCGCCGCGATCAGGAGCGTGCGTACACCGGCGAAGCGGAGCTGGATCCGCAGGCGCGCCAGGTGCTGCGGCAGCTCTCCCTGGGCACCAAGGACGAGGCCGCGGCACGCGAACTGGGCATGGCCCTGCGCACCTACCGGCGGATGGTCGCCCGGCTCATGGACGTGCTCGACGCGGACAGCAGGTTCCAGGCCGGAGTCCTGGCGGCGCAGCGCCACTGGCTGTGACGCGCTCGGGCCGGGCGCGTCCACCGCATCGACTCATCACGACCGACTTCCGGGAGAAGCATGGAGACGCCGGCTACCGTCGTGGCCGCACGCGCAACGCAGCGCACCGGCACCGACGCGGTGTGGCAGCGGGCGGCCACCGACCCCGATGCCACGGCCCTGGTCGAACTGCGCGAGCACGGCGCCGACCGGGTCCTGGGCTGGCGTGAGCTGGCCGACCGCGCGGACCGCACCGCGACGGTGCTGGCCGGGCTCGGTGTACGGGCCGGCGACACGGTCGTCGTCCAACTGCCCAACTCCGCGGACTTCGTCACCGTCTCGCTGGCCGTACTGCGCGTCGGCGCGGTGGTCTGCCCGGTCCTGCCCGGCCTGCGCGCACCCGACCTCGCACACATCCTCACAAGCAGCCTGGCCCGGGTGATGGTCGTACCCGCCGCGTTCCGGGGCCGGTGCTGCGCCGTGGACGTGACCGCCATGGCAGCGGCGGGCCGCACCGCGGCGCTGCGGCACGTCCTGGTGGCCCAGGGCCCCGCACCGGCCGGGCCCGTCGCCGGCCGGCGGCCGGGCAGGAGCCGCAGGGTCGCCGTCCACCAGCTCGACGCGGACATCGCCGCGGTGTGGCCGCACGGCGCGGCCCCGAGTCCCGCCCGCCTGTCGCCGCACGATCTCGCCCTCCTGCTCTTCACCTCCGGAACCACCGGCGAACCCAAGGGAGTACCGCACCGTACGGCCGCCCTCGACCGCGCGGCGCACCTTGCCGCCGGCCGACTCCGTCTGACAGCCGGTGACCGGGTGCACATCGCGGCGCCGATGGCGGACCACAGCGGTTTCCTCTACGGGATGTGGCTCGCGCTGCTGCTGGGGGCGGTGCAGATCGTGCAGCCGGTGTGGGACGCCGGCCGTGCGCTGCGGGCGATCCAGGAGTGGGGCGGCACCTGCCTGCCGGGAACCCCGTCCCTCCTGCTCGACCTGGCCGACGCCGTCGACTCGGGCGCTCCCGCGCCGCGTTCGCTGTGTACCTTCGTGGCCACCGGTTGTGCCGTGCCGCGGACGTTCGCCGCCCGTGCCCGTGGCCTGTCCCAGGTGCGGGTCTGCGTGGCCTGGGGAAGTGCGGAAACCTTTCTGGCCACCCTCTCCGCGCCCGACGACGACCCCGATCTGCTCGCGTCCACCGGCGGACGTCCGCTGGACGGTGTGCGACTGCGGGTCACCGACGACTCGGGTGCCGTGCTCGGTCCGGAGTGCGAGGGGCAGGTGGAGCTGACGGGGCCGTCCGTGTTCGAGGGCTACCTGGACCGGCCTGATCTGACGGGAGCGGCCTTCACCGACGACGGCTGGTACCGCACCGGCGATCTCGGAGTGGTGCAGCCGTCCGGGCATCTGCGGATCACCGGCCGGGTGGCGGACCGTATCGACCGCGGCGGTGTGCGCATCCCGGCCGCACTCATCGAACAGGCTATGGCGGCCCACCCGGCGGTGCGCGAGTGCGCCGTCGTCGGCGTCCCCGATCCACAGCTCGGGGAACGTGCCTGCCTGGTCGCGGTGCTGCACCCCGGCGCCACCCTCGATCTCGACGGCGTCCGCCACCACCTGGACGGCCACCGGGTGGCGCAGCGGTACTGGCCGGAGCGGGTGGAGATCACGGACCGGCTGCCCCGCAACCCAGCGGGCACGGTGCGCACATACCTGCTGCGCGAGTACATCCGGCACCTGAGCGCCGGGCATGCGGGAGGCTCGTCATGACACCGTCCGGGAGAGCGCACGGCTGACGCCTGTCCTGACGCCGCCGGATATCCTCCGCACGGTGCCGTTCCGTTCCGTTCTGTTCTGTTCGGGTCAGGTGCGGTCGTACGGCGCCGGTGGTTTGCCAGCGCCGCCGGTCCGCGGGCCCGTGGTGGCAAGGGGGCTGACGCTGTTGCAGAGCACGTCCGCCGGAATATGAAGGGCACGAGGCCGCCGTCCGATTGCCCGGACAGCCAGGGCGATGAGGTCATCGATGCCTGCAGCCGACAGGGACGTGCGGTTATTTGACATTCTGGAAGTCCGGCTTGACGAGCCCGTGTGGACGAACTCCGCGGCTGCGTCCCGGAAGCAGCGGCCCCGGCGCTGTCCGACCGTCCGAAACGGGCCGCCGGTTCCCTGGATTTGGCAACGTCCGCCCGCGGATGGAGCGCGGCGCGGCCCTGAGGTTTCTCGTCAGGGCCGCGCTTTCGCGCTGGGCTCCGCGCCAAGCCGAGCGGCGGCGGTGTCGTGTGCCGGGGTGTCCGCGGTTTCGCCGAGGGCACCGGTCCGCCGCAGTGCGCCGAGTGCGAGGAGTGCCGCGGCGAGCATCAGCACCGTCCCGGCGAGTGCGGCGGCCCGCATTCCGGCGGTGAACTCCTCCCGTCCGAGCGCCGCGAGCGTCTCCCCGGCCCGCACGGGCAGTTGCCGGGCCGCGGCCAGGGCGCCGCCGAGCGTCTCGCGAGCCGTATTGGGTGCGGAGTGCGGCATGCCGTGGCGGTAGACGGCGGCACCGATCGAGCCGAGCGAGGCCATGCCGAACGCGCCGCCGAACTCCTGGCCGGTCTCCAGCAGCGAGGCCGCGGAGCCCGCCCGGTCGACGGGTACGGCGCCCAGCGCCAGGTCCGTCATCTGGGACATCACTGCCACCATCCCGGACGAGAGCAGCGCCGCCCCCGCGAGCACCGTCCACAGCGCATCACAACCGGCCAGGGCGAGCACGCCGAAGCCCGCAGCCGAGATCGCGAACCCGCCGCTGACCACATGCCCCCGATGCACTCCGCGCTGCACCAGCACGGTGGCGACCGGCGCCGCGACGCCCACCACGACCGCCGGCAGCAGCGCCCACAGCGCGGCAACGAGGGCGCTGTTGCCGAGCACCGACTGCAAGTACTGCGTGGTGAAGTAGGCCGCACCCAGGCCCGCGAACGAGGCGAGGAGGTTCAGCACGACCGCCGGCCCGAATCCGCGGCCGCCGAAGAGCCCGGGGGAGATCATGGGGAACGCGGCGGTGCGCTGCCGTCGCACGAACAGGGCGGCGAAGACCAGGCCGGCGGCGAGCGAGGCCACGTACTGCGGATGCCAGCCCTGGGACGGGATCTCCTTGAGGCCGTAGACGACGGGCAGCACCGCGGCCATCGACAGCGGCACGCTCAGCAGGTCGAAACGGCCCGTCCGCGGGCTCTTGAACTCCGGGAGCAGCACCGGCGCGAGCGCCAGCAACAGCACCATCGCGGGCAGGTTGACCAGGAAGACCGAACCCCACCAGAAGTACTGGACCAGGACACCGCTGAGCACGGAGCCGAGCGCGATGCCCGCCGTCATCACGCCGGACCAGATGCCGATCGCCCGCGCCCGCTGGCCCGCGTCCTGGAACATGTGCCGCACCAGCGCCATCGTCGACGGCATCAAAGTGGCGCCCCCGATGCCGAGCACCGCGCGGGCCGCGATCAGCATCCCGGCACTGTCCGCGTACGCCGCCGCCACGGAGGCCGCGCCGAAGGCGGTGGCACCGATCAGCAGCAGCTTGCGGCGGCCGATGCGGTCGCCCAGCGCGCCCATCGTCATCAGCAGCCCGGCGAGCACGAAACCGTAGACGTCGAAGATCCACAGCTGTTGGGTGCCGCTCGGCCGCAGATCCGCGCTGATCGCCGGGACCGCGAAGTAGAGCACCGACACGTCCATGGAGACGAGCAGCAGCGGCAGCATCAGAACGCCCAGGGCGGTCCACTCGCGGCGTCCCGCCCTGGGCGCGGCGGCTGCTGTGCTGCCGCGGTCGGCAACGAGGTCTCGTGGTGCGCCCGAAGGCGTGCTGGAAGTTGTCATGGCAAGGAATATACGCATGTATTAAACGTCTGTCTGTGACGATTGTATAGAACGGGCGTGTGGGGCGGCCGTAGGGTGGCCGCATGGGACATCGCGAAGAGCTGTTGGAGGGCGCGAAGCGCTGCCTGCTGCAGAAGGGGTTCGTGCGCACCACGGCGCGCGACATCGTCAAGGAGTCCGGGACCAACCTGGCGTCGATCGGTTACCACTACGGCTCGAAGGACGCCCTGCTGGCCAAGGCCTACATCGCGCTCATCCAGGACATGGGTGAGGCTTACATCGAGCCCGCGGCGACGGGCGGCGACGCGCCTCCCGGTTCACTGGAGCACTTCCGGAACGTCTGGGAGCACTTCATCCGCTCGTTTCCCGAGTCCCGGGCGATCTGGCTGCTCAGCTTCGAGTTCATCCTCCAGGGCGACCGGATGCCCGAAGTGCGCCGACTGCTGATCGAGGGCCAAAAGGAGGGCCGGTCAGGGCTCCTCAGCATCCTCGGCGGGGTACCTGAGGCCGACCTCGGCAAGGAGGACCTCGACACCGAGGGCCGCTTCTACATGACCATCCTGAACGGCCTCATGGTCCAGTGGCTCTTCGACCCGGACTCCGCGACCTCCGCGGACCAGCTCACGGAGGGCCTGCGGCGGATTCTCACGAAGGCCGCAGCGCATGCCGCGCCCGCCGACGGCGTGTCCGGTGGCCCGTCGGCCGAGGGCCCGCAAACGGCGGGATCTGCTCCTGAGAAGGGGTGACTCCACGAGTGCCCGGCGGCGCCGGAGGGCTGCGGACGCCGGGTTCGCTACCCGCGCCTCACAGCCGCGCCCTCTTCAACGCCATGTGCAGCAGCAGCCGGTGCTCGCCGTCGTCGAGATCGAGGCCGGTGAGCTGCTCGACGCGGGAGAGCCGGTAGTACAGGGTCTGGCGGTGGATGCCCAGCTGGGCCGCGGTGCGTGAGGCCTGGCCCGCGCAGTCCAGGAACACCTCGGCGGTACGGGCCAGTTCGTGGTGCGCGGGAGTGAGCAGGTCCTGGACGGCGGGGTCCTGGGCCGCGTGTGCGGGCAGCGCCGTCAGCAGTCGGTAGGGGCCGATGGCGGACCACTGGGCGACCGGTCCGAGCCGGTCCTCGGCGAGCGCCGCACGCGCCGCCGCCGACGCCTCCCGCCAGGAACCGGCGAGTTCGTCGAGACCCCTGCGCGGCGCCGCGACCCCGGCCACCGCACCCCGCACCTGCGCCCCGCGCACTTCACGCTCCTTGCGCGCTGCCGGCAGCCCGAGTCCCGCCCGCTCCCGCAGCCGTGTCGCGGCCGACAGTGCGGGCGTGAGCACGTCCCGGGCGCGCAGCCGGATCAGGACCGCGAGGCTCTGCGCGTCCGCCGCGGCCCCGGGCCCGGTGTGCTCCCACGGCACCGTGCACACCGCTGCGGCGCCCGGCAACGTGCGCGGCGACGGGGTGTCGTCCGGGTCGGCCGAGGGCCATGGGGCCACGCAGACGACGGTGTGCAGACCCTGTGCGTCGGCGCCGAGGTCGGCCCGGAGCGCGGCGAGCGAGGAGGCGATGGCGGCCGTGGCGGCCGCCCGGTCGGCTCCATCGGCGCCCGGCGCCCACCGTCCGCCACCCGCCGTCAGCACCGCCCTGAACTCCCTGGTCAGATCCGTGCCCGCGCGTACCTCTGCGGCGAGCAGCACCCCGATCCGATCCGCCACCGTCATGGCGGCGGACAGCTGCTGCGAGCCTGTGCCGGGCCCGTCGGCCGCATCGAGCAGCCATACGTAGCCGAGGACGATGCCCCGGTGCCGCACCGGCAGGCAGATCCGGCCACGGTGCACACCTGCTTCCGGCGCCGCGGGAATGCGGACCGGGCCGGTGGCGCGGGCGATGCCGAAGCCCTCGAACCAGGCACGCACCGCGGCCGTGGAGTGCCGTGTCAGGATCGACCGGGTGCGCACCGGATCCAGCGACGAGGCGTCGAAGTCGCTGCCGCTGTCCTGCGCGCCGTAGGCGATCAGCCCGAAATCGCGGTCCTCCAGCGTCGCGGGGATGCCGAGCAGGACCGATATCTCATCGACCAGTTCCTGGTAATCGCCTTTCACCTTGTCTCCTTCGAGGATGCCCCGTCCTTCAGGGCGGGGAGGAATCGCAGTTCCCGCGTAGTGGGGCAACGTGCGGTCATTCGTCCTCTGGGCGAAAGGCCGTGCCCTGGACGTTAAGTTGGGCTTCTGGAATGGGTCGTATTAGGTTGTTCTGGGTTAAGGTGACCGCGCAGGTGAAGTTGTTGCCTGTGTCTGCTCATGATGCGGACGCGTTGGCGGCGACCTTGCGTGCCTGCAATCGGGCGGCGAACGTGGCTTCGCAGATCGCGTTCCGTACGGGCAAGGTGCGGCGGAATGTTCTGCAGGAGGCGGTGTATTATCGCCTGAAGGCAGATTTCGATCTTGGTGCGCAGTCGTCTGTGCGTGTGGTGAAGAAGGTGTGTGACGCCTACGCCGCGTTGAAGGCGAATCTGAAGGCCGGGAACTACGGCCGCGAGGGATCGGTGCGTCGGACGAGGGTGGAGTCCAAGGCGATCCGGTTCCGTGAGGACGCGGCGCAGCCGTTCGATGACCGCATCCTGACGTGGAACATTGACCAGCACGCCGTGTCTATCTGGACGGTTGCCGGGCGGCTCAAGGGCATCCCGTTCGTATGTTCGCCCGAGGTGCTGAAGCTGCTCGCCTTGCGTAAGGGCGAGTCGGACTTGGTGATGCGGGATGGAATGTTCTTTCTGATTGCCACCATCGATGTGCCTGAGCCTGAAGCGTACGAGCCTGACGGGTTCCTCGGCGTGGATCTTGGCATCGTCAATATCGCCACCACCTCGGACGGGCAGATCATGTCCGGCCGTCAGGTCAACCGCTATCGGCAGCGGCAGCGTGACCTGCGGCAGAAGTTGCAGAAGAAGCGCACCAAGAGCGCGAAGCGACGCTTGAAGGCGATCCGTCGCCGCGAGGCCCGGTACGCCACTCAGCGTAACCACATCATCGCCAAGAAGCTCGTGCATACCGCAGGGGGGTACCTCCCTGCTCGAACGCAGTTGAGAGCTTGGGGGAGCACCTCGCGGGGTATCGGCCTGGAAGATCTGGGTGGTATCCGGCGGAGGGTTACGGCCAAGAAGGATCAGCGGGCACGACTGCACTCCTGGGCTTTCGCCCAGCTCGGCAGCTTTGTCGAGTACAAGGCACGGCGCGCTGGTGTGCCCGTGGTCCACGTGGACCCGCGCAACACCTCCCGCCAGTGTTCCCAGTGCTGGTATACCCACCGCACCAATCGTGTGGATCAAGCGCGGTTCGCCTGCCGGTCCTGCGGGATCGTGCTGCACGCGGACCACAACAGCTCCCGCAACATCGCTCACCGGGCCGATGCTGCGTGGCAGCGGGGCGCAGTCAACCGCCCCCAAGTCCCCGCATAGGGACTCCGGACGCAGGGGACCACGCGGCAGCCAGTCGCGCTCCACTTGCAATCTCAGCTCCACTGGATCGAGTGACCTTCTCGGTCCTTCAAGGCCGAGAAGTTGACTCCTCCATTACACCCCCGCGCACCACCGCACCGAGAGCCCTCGCCGGCGTTCCCGCGGCCCGCCCTGATATCGCGCGCCACCGACCGTCGCGACCAACCGCCACCCACCGCCACGAGCTATGACGAACCGCGGCCGGCCACCGACCTCGCGATCCGCCGAGACGAGCCACCAGCGTCCGACCCAGCCCAGCCCAGCCCAGCCCTGCCCAGTGCAGCCCGACCCAGCCAACCGGCCCGGACGCGGGGGATCGCCGCTCGCGGCACGCAAGCGCCTTCAGACATATGTCTGAGATCCAGGCCACGGATGCGTGACAGCTGTCGATGGCGGACGATCAGAGGGATCCTTAGATTTCACGGTGGTTCTCCGTACTCCGAAACGCTCCGGCGTACGCCCTCATACACCTCTCGATTCCTGTATGCGGCGTTGTTCGGTGGATCGGTGTACGTCCGTACACACGGCGAAGTTCCTACTCCGTGGAGGTGCCCCGTGCTGGGTCCCGTGATTCTCGCCGCGGCGCGCAGCGACCGCACCCGCCGCATCCTTACCACCGCCCCGCTGACCAAGCCCGTCGTCGGTCGCTTCATCGCCGGTGAGACGGTCGGCGCGACACTGCCGGTGGTCAAGGACATGGCCGACCGCGGCCTGGACGTCACTTTGGACGTGCTCGGCGAGGACGTCTGCGACCGGTCCGACGCGCTGCGCGCCCGGGACGCCTACCTGCGGCTCACCGAGGCGCTGGCGCCGCTCGGGCTCGGGCCGCGCGCCGAGATGTCGGTGAAACTGTCCTCGTTCGGACAGGCCCTGGACGGCGGCCACGACCTGGCCCTGGCGCATGTCTGCACGGTCGCCGAGGCCGCCGAGCGGATCGGCACCACGCTCACCCTCGACATGGAGGACCACACCACCACGGACTCGACCCTGGCCATCCACTCCGAGCTGCGAAACCGCTTCCCGGAGACCGGAGCCGTGATCCAGTCGTATCTGTTCCGCAGCGAGGACGACTGCCGGGAACTGGCGCGGGCAGGCTCACGGGTGAGACTGGTGAAGGGCGCCTACCGGGAGCCTGCCGCCGTCGCCCACCAGGACAAGACCGAAGTCGACCGGGCGTATGTGCGCTGCCTGAAGATCCTTATGGCGGGTGATGCGTATCCGATGGTCGGCTCGCACGATCCGCGCCTGATATCCGTTGCCCAGGACCTGGCCCTGCGTACCGGCCGGGCCAAGGACGCGTACGAGTTCCAGATGCTCTACGGCATCCGTTCCGCGGAGCACACACGGCTTGCCGCCGAGGGGCACCGGATGCGGGTCTACCTCGCCTTCGGAACCGACTGGTACGGCTATTTCATGCGGCGTCTCGCGGAGCGCCCGGCGAACCTGGCGTTCTTCCTGCGCTCGATGGTCACCCGCGGCTGAACCCGACGGTTGCTCACCCACCCGGCCCAAGAGCTCGGCCGGCCCACCCGTACGACTCACCAAAAGGAGATGCGGCTCCCATGGACGCTGTGACCCAGGTCCCCGCGCCGGTCAACGAACCGATGCACGGCTACGCACCCGGTTCCCCCGAGCGCACCCGTCTGGAAGCCAGGCTCAAGGAGCTGGCGGACAACCCCACCGACCTGCCGATGACCATCGGCGGCGTCAAGCGCCTGGGCGGCGGCGACCCCTTCCAGGTCGTCCAGCCGCACCACCACAAGGCGGTGCTGGGCACCGGGCACCAGGCGACCCGGCAGGACGCCGAGGAGGCCATCGCCGCCGCGCTCGCCGCCGCGCCCGGCTGGCGCGCCACGTCCTTCGACGACCGCGCGGCGATCCTCCTGCGCGCCGCCGACCTGCTTTCCGGGCCGTGGCGCGAGACGATCGCCGCCGCCACCATGCTCGGCCAGTCGAAGACCGTGCAGCAGGCCGAGATCGACGCCCCGTGCGAGCTGATCGACTTCTGGCGGTTCAACGTCAAGTACGCCCGCGACCTGCTCGCCGAGCAGCCCGTGGCCAACTCCCCGGGTGTGTGGAACCAGCTGGACCACCGCCCGCTGGAGGGCTTCGTCTACGCGATCACACCGTTCAACTTCACGGCGATCTCCGGCAACCTGCCCACCGCGCCCGCCCTCATGGGCAACGTCGTCATCTGGAAGCCGTCCCCGACGCAGACCCTCGCCGCCGTGCTGCTGATGCAGCTGCTGGAGGAGGCGGGGATGCCCAAGGGCGTCATCAACCTGCTCACCGGCGACGGCACCGAGGTCTCCGAGGTCGCCCTCGCCCACCGCGACCTCGCGGGCGTCCACTTCACCGGCTCGACGAAGACGTTCCAGTACCTATGGAAGACGGTCGGCCAGAACATCGAGAAGTACCGGACCTACCCCCGGATGGTCGGCGAGACCGGTGGCAAGGACTTCCTGGTGGCCCACCCGAGCGCGGACCGTGCGGTGCTGAAGACCGCGCTGACCCGCGGCGCCTTCGAGTACCAGGGCCAGAAGTGCTCGGCGACCTCGCGCGCCTACGTGCCGGCCTCGATCTGGCACGCCGGCTTCAAGGAGGAGTTCGCCGCCGAGGTGGACGGCATCCCGATGGGCGACGTCAGCGACCTGTCGAACTTCATCGGCGCCGTCATCGACGCTCGGGCCTTCGCCAAGAACAAGGCCGCCATCGACCGCGCCAAGGCGGACCCGTCCTGCACGGTCGTCGCGGGCGGCAGCTACGACGACTCAACGGGCTACTTCGTCCGTCCCACCGTCGTGGCCTGCACCGACCCCGACAATGAGATCTTCACGACCGAGTACTTCGGCCCGATCCTCGCGGTGCACGTCTACGACGACACGACCGGCGATCCCGAGGCGGCGTACGAGGCGATGCTCGACCAGATGGAGTCGGTGGCCGATTACGCGCTCACCGGATCTGTCATCGCCGCCGACCGCGCCGCCGTCGCCCGCACCCGCGACAAGCTCCGCTACGCGGCCGGCAACTTCTACATCAACGACAAGTCGACCGGCGCGGTCGTCGGCCAGCAGCCCTTCGGCGGCGGGCGGGCCTCCGGGACGAACGACAAGGCGGGCGCCCCGCAGAACCTGATGCGCTGGACGCTGACCCGCGCCATCAAGGAGGCGCTGATTCCGCCGACGGACTACACCTACCCGCACATGGGCTGACCTCTCGCCCTGCGCGGAAGTGCCCCGTCAGGCACGCGGTTGTCCCGCGTCCCTGACGGGGCACTTGTGTTTGCGGCGGACACCGCAGGGCGCACTCCGATGCCCGGAGATGGGCCAGGGCTGACCAGGAGTGGCCGAGGCCTTCGAGTGAACTGCGTCTCAGATAGTAGGAAGTCCGAGTAATTGTGGAGACAGGAGCGCGTTCCTCGCCTAACTTTGTAGGAGCCGACAGTCTCGCTGATCAGGCGAGTGTCCAGTGGGTGGCTCTGTGAGCCGGTGCCGAGGCAGGTGACCCCTGCGTGGCGCGCTCTCCGCCCTTCTGGGGCATTACCCGCGCCCTCGCGGTTCGAGTGGGAGCACCTCCCACTCGCTGCGGGCAGTGGGGAAGTCTCGTATCTCCCTCTTCTCCGTACTCCCTGATGCCGAGGAGTCGATCAGCATGGCCGAGACGACCGCCCGTCGAGTCCGCCGCCACCGCACCCGCCCGAGCGAGGCCGAGCGCAAGAACGCCGCAGCCGCCCTCCAGCGCGCCCTCGATCGCAGGGACAACGGAGGCACATGGGGTCACGGCAACTGACCCCGTATCCGGCGCGCACGGCCCACCAGGCCGTCGCGCCGTAAACCAGACCACCGTCCGGGCTTTTGCCCAGCGGTGCCGTTCACCCGCCGCACGCGTAATGCGGTCCTTCCGGTTCCCGTTCTTCCGGTCCCGCCTGCGGGCGGGCCGGTCGGCGCGCGTCAGCGGTGCCGTCACCGGTTCTTCCGGCGACTCACGGAGCCCGTGGACAGCCGCGTCTCAAGGGTGCTGTCCGCATCGTGGACGACGTATGTCATTCCATGGGACGGAGAGTAGGGTTCCCCGTATGTCTCGCACCATCAGTCTCGCAGTGATCCCCGGCGACGGAATCGGCCCTGAGGTCGTGGCCCAGGGACTCAAGGTTCTTCGTGTCGCGCTCCCTCAGGACGTGAAGCTGGAGACCACCGAGTACGATCTCGGCGCTCAGCGCTGGCACCGCACGGGCGAGACTCTCCCGGACGCGGAGCTCAAGGCTCTCGCGCGGCACGACGCGATCCTGCTCGGCGCGATCGGCGACCCCTCCGTGCCCTCCGGGGTTCTGGAGCGGGGCCTGCTGCTCAAGCTGCGCTTCGCGTTCGACCACTATGTGAACCTCCGCCCCAACAAGCTCTTCCCGAAGACGAAGACGCCGCTCGCCGGGAACCCTGACATCGACTTCATCGTCGTCCGTGAAGGCACCGAGGGCCCCTACACGGGCAACGGTGGCAGCCTGCGCACCGGCACCCCCGCCGAGATCGCCACCGAGGTCAGCGTCAACACCGCGCTGGGTGTCGAGCGCGTCGTGCGGGACGCCTTCGCGCGCGCCCAGGCCCGGCCCCGCCGCAAGCTGACCCTCGTCCACAAGAACAACGTCCTCGTGTACGCGGGCCACCTGTGGAAGAACATCTTCGACCGGGTCGCCAAGGAATACCCCGAGGTCGCCACCGACTACCTGCACGTCGACGCCGCGACGATCTTCTTCGTCACCCAGCCCGAGCGCTTCGACGTGATCGTCACCGACAACCTCTTCGGTGACATCCTCACCGACCTCGCCGCAGCCATCACCGGTGGTATCGGCCTGGCCGCGTCCGGCAACATCAACCCGACTGGCGACTTCCCGTCGATGTTCGAGCCGGTGCACGGCTCGGCGCCCGACATCGCCGGCCAGGGCAAGGCCGACCCGACCGCGACGGTCCTCTCCGTCGCGCTCCTGCTGCGCCACCTCGGTCACGACACCGAGGCCACCCGCATCGAGGCCGCCGTCACCGCCGACCTGGCGGAGCGCGACGGACTCCGTTCCACCGACGAGATCGGTGACGCCCTCGCCGCGCGAGTATCCGCCTGATCCGGCGGACCACCGAAGCCGTCGGAGCCCCAAGGGCGCCCGGCGGCTTCTCTATGCGGCCATCGGGTGCCACCATCGATTCGGGCCGCACCCACCCTGTCGGCTCACGGCGAACGCGCGATAATCGAACGTAGCGCCGCGCTATGCAGGGAATCTCGGACGTTCGGACGCCCTGGTACCCCCGCACTCCGCCCCTTCCACGGCCGTACGGCCACCGGCGGCGGAGTGCCGGAGTCCGTTGACGTACGGGCGAGACGCGGCCGTCATCATCACAGCGAAGGACAACACTCATGACGACGCCCACGATCGAGCTCAAGCCCTCAGCCCACCCGTTGGCCGAATCCGAGCGCCAGGCGATTCTGGCCGGCGATCCGGGATTCGGCCGCCACTTCACGGACCACATGGTTTCGGTCCAGTGGAGCGAAGGCCGCGGCTGGCACGACGCGCAGCTCGTCCCCTACGCGCCGCTGTCGATCGACCCGGCGAACATGACCCTGCACTACGCGCAAACCATCTTCGAGGGCCTGAAGGCCTACCGCCGCCCGGACGGCACCGTGGCCACCTTCCGCCCGTGGGCCAACGCCGAGCGCTTCCAGGCCTCCGCCCGCCGGCTCGCCATGCCCGAGGTGCCCGTCGAGCTGTTCATGGCGGCCTGCGACGCGCTGGTCACGCAGGACAAGGCATGGGTGCCCGCGCACGGCGAAGCCTCCCTCTACATTCGTCCGTTCATGTTCGCCACCCAGGTCGGCCTCGGTGTGCGGCCCGCCAACGAGTACCTGTTCCTCGTGATCGCCTCGCCCGCGGGCGCGTACTTCTCCGGCGGTGTCAAGCCGGTCTCCATCTGGCTGTCCGAGGACCGCGTGCGTGCCGTCCCCGGCGGCATGGGCGACGCCAAGACCGGCGGCAACTACGCCGCGTCCCTCCTCGCCCAGGCCGAGGCCGCCGAGAAGGGCTGTGAACAGGTCGCCTACCTCGACGCCGTCGAGCACCGGTGGGTCGAGGAACTGGGTGGCATGAACCTGTACTTCGTGTACGGGGACCGGATCGTCACTCCCGAACTCACCGGTTCGCTGCTGCCCGGCATCACCCGCGACTCGCTGCTCGTCCTCGCCCGTGACCTCGGATACACCGCCGAGGAAGGGCGCATCTCCATCGAGGACTGGCGCCGCGACACCGAGAACGGCACCCTCACCGAGGTCTTCGCCTGCGGCACCGCCGCCGTCATCACCCCCGTCGGCACCGTCAAGTGCGCTTCGGGGGAGTGGGAGCAGAGTGGCGGAGAGCCCGGAGAGGTCACCATGAAACTCCGCAAGGCCCTGCTTGACGTCCAGTCCGGCGCCGCCGGGGACCCGTACGGCTGGATGCACGAACTGGGCTGAGCCCGGCGCCCTGGTAGGTCCCGGTGAGGCTGTCGCGGCCCTGCCGGGCCACCGGCCGATGGCGGTGGTTCGCGCACTTCCCGCACCCCTGCGGTGGCGACGCCCCGCCTCCGCGGGGCGCGTCCTAAGGGGCCTTGCACGCATCGCGATAAGCGTGCGGCGCGACGCCCGTCACCCGGTGGAAGACCCGGCTGAAATAGGCCCGGTCATGGAAGCCGACCGCACGCGCCACCGTCTGCACGCTGTCGTCGCTGTGCTCCAGACGCTGCTTGGCGCGCTCGATCCGCAGCCGCGTCAGGTACTCCCACAGCGTCACCCCCATCTCACGGTGGAACAGCCGCCCGAGATGGTCCTCGCTCAGCCCCGCCGCCTGAGCGACCTGGCGGCGTGCGAAACGGTGCCGATAGTGCTGTTCCAGATAGGCCAGGGCGTGCCGCACCGGTGCATACGTACGCTGGGTGGCCGAATCCGTGCGGTGCAGCATCCGGGTCAGCAACCGGGCGGTCTCCGTGTCGGTGAGCACTCCGCGGCCCAGTAGCACCACTTCCGGATGGCGCACCGCACGGCGTGCCTCGGCGCAGGTGAAGCCGGACGAGCTGAGCATCAGCACCGGCACCCCCGGCTGCCCCGCCGCCTGTCCCGTCGTGTCCCGCAGCCGCTCCACCAGTTCGAAACCGTCCATGTCGGGCAGTGCCTTGTCGACGACGAGCAGCGCGGGCGGGTCCTCCGCGAAGAGCGCGCAGGCGGTGGTGCCGTCCACCGCGGCCCGTACCGTATGGCCCGGCAGCACCCCGCCGACCAGCCGCCGCAGCCACTGCCGGGAGTCCGCACCGCCGTGCGCGACGATCGCCGGCTCGGTCGGCCCCGACGGGCGCAGGGCCCGCAGCGCGTCGTCCAGCGAATCACCGGTGACCGGGCCATAGAGCAGGAACGGCACGTGCCGCAGCGCCGGATGGGCGCCAAGACGGTTGACCACGGCCCACTCCTGCGGTCTGACCGTGCAGGCGTCCCAGGCCACCGCCGCCGGCGGATGCTCTGAGACCAGCGTGGCGATCTCGTCGTCCGGATGCAGCACCCGCACCGGCAGACCGTGCCGCGCGGCCAGCGAGGTGATCTCGGCGGGCGGCCCGGCCGGGGCCGCGACCAGCAGCACCCGCCCCGGAGGCCCGGTGGGTCCGGCCGGAGTCGGCAGCGGCAGGTCGAGACGGAACTCGGGCCCTTCCGGGGCGCGGTGCAAGGTCACCGAGCCGCCGTGCAGGGCCGCGAGCCGGCGGGCCATGGCCAGGCCGAGCCGGCTGCCACCGAGCCGGCTGCCCAGCACCTGGGCGAACGGCTCGATGAGGTGCGCGTCGCCTGCGGGCAGCCCGGGCGCGGCCAGTAGCCCGGGGTCGGCGATGGTCACCCGCACCCGCAGCGACGCATAGCCCGCCTCCGCGACCAGCGTCGTCTGCGGGCCCGCCGCGACGGTGAGCAGATTGACGACCATCTGCCGCAGCCGGGTCGCGTCCGCTTGCAGGGCGGGCAGCCGCCGCGGCAGGGTCAGACGCCAGCGCTCCCGGTCGGGCGCGGCACCTGCCGCCGTCGCGAAGGCGTCGGCGAGCACCGGCCGCGGATCGAGCAGCCGGCGCGTCACCTCCAGCGTCTCGATGCCGGACCGGGAGAGCACCAGCAGGTCGTCGATGAGCCGCAGCAGCCGGTCGGCGTGCTCGGCGGTGGCCGGATCGCGCTCCCGAGTGCCTTGCCAGATGGCCTCGGCGGGGGTGCGCAGTTCGTCGGCCGCGTTGTCCAGCAGGCTGGTCTTGAACTGGCTGGCCTGCTCCGCCGCGTCCCGGGCGTGCCGTACTTCCTCGAAGAGCCGCACCCCCTTCAAAGCCGCGCTGATCTGGTCGCCGAGCGCCCTGAACAGCGCACCCTGCCGGGCGGCCACGCTGCGCGGCCCGGCGTCGAACAGCGCGAAGCCCAGACGCTCCCCGCCCACCGACAGCGGCTCCAGCACCAAGGTGCTCCTGCGGTGCTCCGGCGGCCGGATCGTCTCCGGTGCGGCCGACGCGCCCAGCAGGGTGCAGCCGGGAATGGCGAGCGAGGGCAGATGGCGGGCGAGCGCGGTGGTGATCTCCGCGGTGTCCGCGGCCGTGATGAGCGTGGTGCCTAGTGCCCGCAGCCGCCGTGACTCCTGCTCGATGCTCCAGCGTTCGTACTCAAGCCGCCGCTGGGACTTGTCGGCGACCAGCAGCCGGGCCTGGCCGATCAGGCGCTCGGCCCGGACCCGCGCCGCGTCGTCGGGCAGTTCGGGCACGGCACGCTCCCGCAGCCGCAGCAGCGCCCGGTCCCACACGGCCGCGGACGGCACACCGGTCAGCCGTCCGCTCAGATGCCGTTCGAGCAGCGGCAGGAAGGTCATGCCGCCCTGCGCTGCCGCGCCGTCCAGGGCCGCGGTGCCGTCCGCGGCGGCCGGGTCGTCCGGTGTGTGGCCGGTGGCGTCGGCGCGCAGCGCGGCGGCGAGTTCGGCGTCGGGCGTGGGCGGCTGGTCGGGTAATGCCTCGTATGCGGGGGTGTGCGCGGGGACGGTGCGGGGGGCGGTCGTCGCTCCTTGGGCGACCAGCGGGGAACGGCAGCCGCAGGACCTGCGGACGACGAGCTGGCCGGGCACGACACGGCGCTCGGGCGGTGCGGTGCCGCGCAGCCTGGCCAGCAGGGTGTCGACGGCGAGTGCACCCAACTCCGCGAAGGGCAGCGCCACGGAGGTGAGCGGCGGGTCGCTCAGGCGGGCCTCAGTGGAGTCGTTGAAGCTGATCAGCGCCACGTCCTCGGGTACCCGTACGCCGCGTTCGGTCAGGATCCGCAGTGCGTCGGCGGCGAGCACATCGCTGCACGCCACCACCGCGTCGAAGTCCTGGCCCGGCTTCAGACCGCGCACATCAAGCAGGACGCGCATCGCCGCGGCGCCCGCGCCGCCCGCGAAATCCACGGAAGCGGCGACCAGGGAGCGGTCGTACGGGATGTGATGCCGGCTCAGGGCGTCGGTGTAGGCACGGAACCGGTTCACGGAGACCGGATGGGCCAGCGGCCCCCTGATGCAGGCGAGCCGTCGGCGGCCGTGCTCCTGGACGAGATGGGTGACCGCCTTGCGCATCCCGGCGTACGAGTCGAGCAGCAGCGTCTCGTGGTCGCCGAGGTCGCGGTTGAGACTGATCACCGGCAGCCCCGTCAGCCGCTGTACGAGCCGGTCCGCGACCGGGCGGCCGCTGTGCTCGATGCCGGCGGCGGGCACCGTGCGCGCCGGGGGCGGTGAGTAGGGGGCGGGCGCGGGGTGTGCGGTGCGGGCGTGGTGCTCGGCGCCGGTCTCTGCGGGCAGGCCCAGCGTCGACGTCCAGCAGATCGCACCGTCCAGGACGCGGCGGTCGACCAGGTCGTACGCGGCGTTCCTCGGGGCGTCGCCGGGGCTCAGGGCGTCGCCGGGGAAGCAGATCAGATGGGCGTCGCCGCGCTCGGCGGCGCCGAGCACGCCCGACCAGAGGCTGACGCCCACCCCGAGGTGGATGTTGGCCGCGATCAGGCCGATGGTGGGCCGGTGGGCGGCGTGCGAAGACGCCGGTGAGTACGGGGGCCCCGCCGGGTGCGATGGCCGGGCTGGCGGATCCTGTTCCGCCATCGTGGAGTCCTCGCTCGTCGGGCACGCCTGGCGTTCGGTGCGAGGACGATAGCGGGGGCAAACGGACCGGGACAAGGGCGCGGACGCCCTTGTCCCGGTCGATCGGCTCAGGACCGGTTGACGCAGGCTCAGAGCTTGCCGACGCCCGAGCCGCTGGTCACGATGCCCTTGACGCTGTCGGCGCTGTCGAGGTGGTAGCTGTACGACGGGTTGCTGACCGAGCCGCCGGTCTGGCCCGCGCCGGAGTTGACGAGCTTGTTGTTGCGGGCGACCAGCGAACCGGCCGGTGAGGCGTCCTCACCGAGGTGGTACGGGTCGTCCACGTTCTCGAAGGAGTTGCCCTCGACGAGCACGCCGGCCTGCTCGGTGGAGGCCACTCCGTAGCCGCTGTTGTCGTTGAAGTAGTTGTTGTACACGTGCACCGGGTTGCCGAACCGCACCCGCGGGTTGCGCTGCACGGTGCCGTCGAACCAGTTGTGGTGGTAGCTGACGTGCAGGTGGCCGCTGTCCTCCGAGCCGTTGTCGTCACTGTGGCCGAGCAGGCAGTTCTTGTCCTGGTCGTGGTAGTGGTTCCAGGACACGGTGACGTTGTCGGAGGCCCGCTTGATGTCGGTGGCGCCGTCGTAGGCGTTCGAGAGGTCGTTGTGGTCGATCCAGACGTTGGTCGAGTACTGGACGTTGATCGCGTCGTCGTTCGAGCCGGTGAACGTCAGGTTCTGGATGATGACGTTGTCGACCTTGCTGACATTGAGACCGGAACCGGTGATCTTGCCGCTGGTGCCGACGCCCACGATGGTCTTGTCGGAGGCCACCTTCGTCATGTCGCTGAGGTTGATCGTGCCGTTCACCTGGATCTGGAGCGGTCCGTCGCTGTCCGCCGCGTCCTCGAACGCGGAGGCCGACGACACGGTGACCGTGCTGCCGCCCGCGCCGCCGGTGGTGTGGGCGCCGTAGCCCTCGGGGGTGCCGACCGCCAGCGTGGGCGTGGCGGATTGGGCGCTCACGCTGCTCCACGCGGTGAATCCGGCGACCGCGGCCACTGCCGTGGCGACCGCAAGTGTCCTGCTCATCTTGGACCGCGCGCTCGTCCTGCGCATGGGAATCTCCATCCAAAATCATGGGGGTGAGAGGGGGAGTGCGTGCATACGCATGCAGGCTGGCTTTGACGTAGACACGTCAACCCGCAATGATCGCCGAGCCGCGCGGTCCTCGGCGTGGTGACGATGCTAGGCACCCCCCTGTGGACGATGACGGTCCGCATGTGGACTATCACGCGCGCCTCACCCCGGTTCCGGACCGCTTTGACCCCGCGGTTCACGGGAGTCGCTGGCGCCCCGGGACCCCCAGGAACCGCCGGCGTCCCGGGCCTCCCGGAAGCCGCCGCCGGCCGGTGCCGGGCGGGCGGTCCTGGTCGCGCCGGACGGCCAGGCCCGCATATTGAGACAGGCCGGATATCGGAGGCGGTCATGTGATTGACTGCCCCTCGTGCCCTCGAACGCCATGATTATCGGCAGCAGGCGCGCCGGTCCGCAGTGACCGCTGCACCGTGATCGACCTCTACGGCAGCGGCCACCGTGCCCCAGACCCGCGCGCAGACCTCTCGCACCCGCGAGAGGTTTTTTCGTTTCCGGGACTCCACCCCGGACCGGAAGCGAGGCGCGCTCGGGTGTGGGGGCAGGTGGAGCCAGGAAGTACCGCAGCCATCATCCGACAGGAGTCAGCCAGCATGAACAGCACCGGTCAGGCCACCGACGGCCATCCCACCGGATCCGACGAGTTTCCATGTGTTCGACACCACGCTGCGTGACGGCGCGCAGCGTGAGGGCATCAACCTGACGGTCGCCGACAAGCTGGCCATCGCACGGCACCTGGACGACTTCGGAGTGGGCTTCATCGAGGGCGGCTGGCCGGGCGCCAATCCGCGTGACACCGAGTTCTTCGCCCGTGCCCAGCAGGAGATCACCTTCCGCAACGCTCAGTTGGTCGCCTTCGGCGCCACCCGCAGAGCCGGTGCGAAGGCAGCCGAGGACCCGCAGGTCAAGGCGCTGCTGGACTCCGGAGCGCCGGTGATCACACTGGTCGCCAAAGTCGCACGACCGGCATGTCGAGCTGGCGCTGCGCACCACGCTGGAAGAGAACCTGGAGATGGTCCGCGACACCGTCTCCTACCTGCGCGCCCAGGGCCGCCGGGTGTTCGTCGACTGCGAGCACTTCTTCGACGGCTACCGCGCCAACCCCGAGTACGCGAAGTCCGTCGTGCGCGCCGCGAGCGAGGCGGGCGCCGACGTGGTCGTGCTCTGCGACACCAACGGCGGCATGCTCCCCGCCCAGGTCCAGGCCGTCGTCGCCACCGTGCTGGCCGACACCGGCGCCCGGCTCGGCATCCACGCGCAGGACGACACGGGCTGCGCGGTCGCCAACACGCTGGCCGCCGTCGACGCGGGCGCCACCCACGTGCAGTGCACCGCCAACGGCTACGGCGAGCGCGTCGGCAACGCCAACCTCTTCCCGGTCGTCGCCGCGCTGGAGCTCAAGTACGGCCAGAAGGTCCTGCCCGAGGGCGCCTGGCGGAGATGACCCGCGTCTCGCACGCCATCGCCGAGGTCGTCAACCTCACCCCGTCCACCCACCAGCCGTACGTCGGCATCTCCGCCTTCGCGCACAAGGCCGGCCTGCACGCCTCCGCGATCAAGGTCGACCCGGACCTCTACCAGCACATCGACCCCGACCTGGTCGGCAACCGGCATGCGCATGCTGGTCTCCGACATGGCCGGCCGCGCCTCCATCGAGCTCAAGGGCAAGGAACTCGGCGTCGACCTGGGCGGCGACCGCGAGCTGGTCGGCCGGGTCGTCGCGCGGGTCAAGGAGCGCGAGCTCAAGGGCTACACCTACGAGGCCGCCGACGCCTCCTTCGAGCTGCTGCTGCGCGCCGAGGTCGAGGGCCGCGTCCTGCAGTTACTTCCGCGTCGAGTCCTGGCGCGCCATCGTCGAGGACCGCCCCGACGGCACGCACGCCAACGAGGCCACGGTGAAGCTGTGGGCCAAGGGCGAGCGCATCGTCGCCACCGCGGAGGGCAACGGCCCGGTCAACGCGCTCGACCGCGCGCTGCGCGCCGCCCTGGAGCGGATCTATCCGCACCTCGCCCACCTGGAGCTCGTCGACTACAAGGTCCGCATCCTGGAGGGCACGCACGGCACCGAGTCCACCACCCGGGTGCTGATCACCACCAGCGACGGCAGCGGCGAGTGGTCCACGGTCGGCGTCGCGCGAGAACGTGATCGCCGCCTCCTGGCAGGCGCTGGAGGACGCGTACACCTACGGGCTGCTGCGGGCCGGAGTCGAACCCACCGAGTGAGCACGCCACTGGTGGGTCCGGCCCGGCACACGGGGCACCGGCCTACTGCAGGTGCCACTTCTGGTCGGCGGTGCGCCGCAGGTCCACAGCTGGGCGCGGGCACCGTCGGCCGACGACGATGTTCTCGCCGCTGCCGGTGCTGCCCGTTTGGAAACTGAACGGAGCCTGTTGCTCAAGGCCGCGCACGATAGGACGGCCGCCGGTGTCGTCGGTGGTGGTCAGCCAGGCCGTGACCTGCTCACCCGCCGCCTGAGCCGGAGTGCTGACGGCGCTGGTGAGAACGGCCGCCGAGAGGAGTCCGGCGAGGAGCAGCCGAATGGCCCGGCCGGTCCCTCTCCGGGTGATTCTTGCGGTTTTTTGGGGTGTGTTTCGTCGTTCGCCGCCCTTCTTGGTGGGAAATGGAGGGAAGCGACGTGCTGACGGCGTGCGAGGCGCGAGTACATGACGGCTCTGAGCATGCGTCAAGAGCGTGTGTGTTCAGGGCTTGAACGGAGAATGCGCAAAGAGCCACGGTGACCAGTGGGTACGTGCGGCCTGCACTCGGTCTGGACCTAAGCCTTGACGATCGTACGGTCGCCGACTTAACTCAAGGCGTGAACCAGGTCTGTCCGGTGGGTTTTTGAGGGGTACGAAGCTCCGGCGGACGGGCCTTGGCCTCCCTCTTTAGGTACCTCCCGCACCTTTTTTGACAGTGCGGGAGCCTCAAGGACCTGGGAGGTGCTCCCGTGTGCGGGTGGCGGGCGAGGCCCGCGGGCCGCACACGTTCCGCTGAAGGGACAGCCATGCGCAAGAGCGCTCTGCTCGTATCGGCCGGCTTGATCGCCGGCCTCCTGCCGTTCGCCACGGCCGCCACGGCCACCGGCGCCGATGAGTCCGCGACCGATGTCACCACCGATGCCGCGGTGTACCCGGTCGAGGGCGGGGACACGGCGCAGGTCAAGGTCACGCTCACCACTTCCGGCGCCGACCGGACCAAGGGCCCCGTCACCGTCGCGTACCGCACGGACGGCGGCAGTGCGGCGGCCGGCCAGGACTACACGCCGGTCTCCGGCACGCTCACCTTTCCGGCCGGGTCCGCCTCCGGCGCGTCGCGCACGGTCACCGTGCCCACGCACGCCGCCCAGGGCCCGCAGAACGCCAGGACGATCCCGGTGCAGCTGGACGTCACCGGAGCCCGTGCCCCGCAGCAGACGCCGCGGGTCGTTGTGGACGCGGCGAACATGCCGTATCTCGACGCCGCTCTGCCCATCAAGGACCGGGTCGCCGACCTGCTCGGCCGGATGTCGCTCGACGAGAAGGTCGGCCAGATGACCCAGGCCGAGCGGGCCGCGATCAGCCCCGCGCGACTCACCACGTACCGGCTCGGCTCGCTCCTCTCCGGCGGCGGCTCGGCGCCCGCCTCGAACACCCCGCGGCGTGGGCCGACATGTACGACGGCTTCCAGAAGCGCGGCCCTCGCCACCCCGCTGCAGATCCCGATGATCTACGGCGTCGACGCGGTGCACGGCCACAACAACGTGGTCAGCTCGACGATCTACCCGCACAACATCGGCCTCGGCGCGACCCGCGACCCGGCCCTCGTCGAGAAGACCGGCGAGACCACCGCCGAGGAGATCCGCGCCACCGGCCCGACTGGGACTTCGCGCCCTGCCTGTGCGTCAGCCGCGACGAACGCTGGGGCCGCACCTACGAGTCGTTCGGCGAGGACCCGGCGCTCGTGGTGTCGATGGAGACCATCATCCAGGGTCTGCAGGGCCCGGCCGACGGTTCCCAGCTCGCCGACAACGACAAGGTGCTGGCACGGCCAAGCACTTCGTCGGCGACGGTGGCACGGTGTACGGCACCGGCAGCGGTGACTACACCATCGACCAGGGCATCACCCAGGTGACCCGCAAGCAACTGGAGGACATCCACCTCCCGCCGTTCAAGGAAGCGGTCCACCGCGGCATCGGCTCGGTCATGCCGTCGTACTCGTCCATGCAGATCACCGACGAGGACAACCAGCCGCTGAAGATGCACGCCGACGGTGACCTGATCAACGACTCTCAAGGGCGACATGGGCTTCAAGGGCTTCGTGGTCACCGACTAGCGGCATCGACCAGATCGGCCCGGACTACCCGAGTGACGTGCGCATCTCCGTCAACGCGGGCGTCGACATGGTGATGGTCCCGAACAAGTTCCAGGACTTCGAGACCGCCCTGACCGGCCAGGTGAACGCCGGCGGCATCTCGCAGGCACGCATCGACGACGCCGTCCCGCGCATCCTGACCAAGAAGTTCCAGCTCGGCCTCTTCGAGCACCCCTACACCGACAGGAGCGGCGCCGCCGACATCGGCTCCGCGGCGCACCGTGCGGTGGCCCGCCAGGCCGCGGCCGAGTCGCAGGTGCTGCTGAAGAACGGCGCCACCGGCAACGCGGTGCTGCCGCTGAAGAAGGATCAGAAGGTCTACGTCGCCGGCTCCAACGCCGACAACATCGGCAACCAGACCGGTGGCTGGACCGTCACCTGGCAGGGTGCCTCCGGCAACATCACCAAGGGCACCACGATCCTGCAAGGCATGCGCCAGGACGCCCCGAACGCCCAGATCGACTACTCGAAGGACGCCTCTGCGCCGACCTCCGGCTATGACGTCGGTGTCGTGGTGGTCGGCGAGACTCCGTACGCGGAGGGCGTGGGTGATGTCGGCAACGGCAGCAACGACCTGCTGCTCAGCGCCGCGGACAAGGCCGCGATCGACAAGGTGTGCGGTGCGATGACGTGTGCGGTGCTGATCGTCTCCGGGCGCCCGCAGCTCATCGGCGACCAGCTCGGCGAGATGGACGCCCTGGTCGCGTCCTGGCTGCCGGGCACCGAAGGCGAAGGTGTCGCGGACGTGCTCTACGGCAACCGGCCTTTCACCGGCCAACTGCCCGTGACCTGGCCGAAGTCCGAGGCGCAGCTGCCGATCAACGTGGGCGACGCGACGTACGACCCGCAGTTCCCGTTCGGCTGGGGGCTCACCACCGGTGCGCCCGCGCTGCGGGGCGGCAAGAGCGTCCTCAAGACGCTGTCGGTGCTGGCCAAGGTCGCAGAGCGGACGCACTCCGCGAAGGCGGGGCGCAGCACCGTGGCCCAGGCCCGGCAGCTGGTCCAGCAGAAGGCGGGGCAGCACATCACGACGGCGCTGGCGAAACCGTTCGCCGAGGCCGATCATCTGCTGCTGACCGGCCACTACCAGGCCGCGATCAGTAAGCTCACGGCCGCGTACGACGCGGTCTGACAGCAGGCGCGCCCACGGTCAGGGGCGCGGGGAACGGCGCACGACCGCCGTTCCCCGCGCCCCTGCGTGCGTGTCCGGGCGTGCGGGTCCGGGCCGTGGGGCGCCGGGAGTCGGCGGGGCCCGGATTGTCAGTACATGTCCGTGTCCGGTGATTTTCGGGTAGCTTCGAGATATGAAGGCGTGTGTCTGCGGAGCTCTCCGGGCATCCCGGGCGTCCGGTCCGGCCGCCGGGCCGCTCCCGAGCCCCTTGGCAGAGCTGGCCGAGCGGGCCGCGCACCGGCCCGGCAGGCTGCTGGTGGTGCCGGTGGTGGCCGTGGCGGCGGCGCTGTCCGTGGCCGCACCCGCGAGCGCGGCCCTGCCGCCCGCCGCACCCGCGAACGCCGCCCAGAGCGTCACCGCGGACCCGAACGCCCCCGCCGCCGCCGATGTCTCCCGGATCGCCGCCGCGCTCCGCAAGGACCCGGTCTACGTGGACCCGGCGGCCAGGTCTCAGCTCTCCACCGCGGGCGCCCACACGCTCAGCACGAAGATCAAGGACGCCGACAAACCGGTCTTCATCGCCGTCCTGCCGGCCGGCTTCCCCACCCAGAACCTCTTCCGTGACCTGCGCACCGAGACCGGCATCACCGGCGTCTACGGCATCCGCCTCGGCAATATCTTCGACGCGCGCGCCGACCGCAGTGTGCTGAACGGGCGGGCGGTGACCAATCTGGTCGACTCGGTCCAGGGCCAGAGCGCCGGGATCCAGTTGACCTCCTTCGTGGACCAGGCCGTACGGGGCGCCCATGGCTCCGCGCCGTCGTCCTGGGGCGGCGGCTCCGGCGACGGGGTGTCCTCGGGGGCGCTGATCGGTCTGGGCGCCGTGATCGTGGCGGGCGGCGGCGCGGTGTACACCATCAGCCGGAGGAACCGCCGAAGGCACCTCCAGGAACAGCGGACAGCCCTGGAGCGGCTGCGGGTCGTCGTCGACGAGGACATCACCGGGTACGGCGAGGAACTGGACCGCCTCGACTTTCATCCCGCCGAGGCGGGGGCCGACGATGCCATGCGCGACGACTACACACACGCGCTGGACGCGTACGAGACCGCGAAGTCCGCGATGGCGGCGGCCGAGCGTCCCCAGGACGTCCGCGGTGTCACCGAGGCACTGGAAGACGGCCGGTTTTCGCTGGCGCGGCTCGCCGCCCGCCGGGCCGGCCGGCCGCTGCCCGAGCGGCGTCCGCCCTGCTTCTTCGATCCGGGGCACGGACCGTCGGTGGCGGACGTCCAGTGGGCGCCGTCCTCGGGCGCGCCGCGCGAGGTGCCGGTCTGCGCGGCGGACGAGGTCCGGCTGCGGGAGGGCCGTGAGCCGGCGGCCCGCACGGTCGAGACGGACTACGGGCGCCGTCCCTACTGGGAGGCGGGGCCCGCCTACGGTCCCTGGGCCGGCGGCTACTTCGGCGGTGGACTGCTGCCGGGGCTGCTGGCCGGGACCCTGCTGGGCAGCCTGATGGCCAGCCCTGGCTACGGGACGGACTACGGCGCGGGCTACGGCGACTTCAGCGGCCCCGGATTCGACGGCGGTGACTACTCGGGGGGCGACTTCGATCCGGGGGACTTCGGGGGTGGCGACGACTTCGGGGGTGGCGGGGACTTCGGCGGGGGCGGCGACTTCGGGGGTGGGGGCGGGGGGTTCTGACGGGGCCGGGGCCGGGGCTGGGTCATGAGCGCGGTCCTGTGACGTCCTGGGCTCCTGCGAGACGTTCCATCAGCGCTCCCGCCAGGCGCAGCACTTCGCGTTCTGTATCGGTCAGGGTGGCCAGGGCGGCGGCCAGCCAGGTGTCGCGGTTGGCCATGTCCTCGGCGAGGACGGCGCTGCCCCGGGAGGTGACGCTCAACAGGGACTGCCTGCGGTCCGTGCGGTCCGGAGCCCGCACGATCAGGCCCTCCGTCTCCAGTTCCGCGAAGGTCCGGGTGAGCGACTGCGGGCGCTGCCGTTCCGCCGCGGCCACCTCGCCCGGCGTCGCCGGCCCATGCCGGCCCAGGTAGCTGAGCACCCCGAGCTGGTTCGGGCTGAGGCTCGCCGGAGGCCGCTCCTGGCGCAGCCGCCTGCCCAGGTGCACCACGCCCCGGCGGATCTCCACGGCGCAGGCGCGGTGCGGCTCGTCCGGCGGGTCACAGGACAGCCGCTCCGGCCGGGCGTGCTCGTCCGGCAGGCCGTCGGGCCGCGGTACGAGGAGGCGATCCGGGGTGTGCGGGGAGGCCATGCGGACAGCCTAGGGTCTCTCGTTTGGATCATGCTGGGTGAGCATGCCGGATCATCTAGTGTCTCGTGATCCTGGTCGTGGAACCTGGGGCGCCTGTGATCGTTGATCCTGGTATGGATCTCTCTTCTGAACAGATGGCTGAGTTGCGGGAGTTGGCGGGTTCGCGTGATGTTCCGGCTGATGTGGCGTTGCGTGCACGGATCGTGTTGTGGTCCGGCGAGGGGCGGCGGCGCAAGGACATCGCGGAGCTTGCCGGTGTGGCGCCTTTGACGGTGGACCGTTGCAAGGCCCGTTATGCCGAACAGGGCCTGGCCGGGCTGGAAGAGAAACGCCGTGGTGGCGGGCGTGTTCAGGTGCCCCCGCAGACACGCGGGCGAGTGATTGCGCTGACGAGGATGTCTCCGCCGGTCGATTCCGGCCTGTCGCATTGGTCGACGCGGACGCTGGCCGACCACTTGAAGCGGCACGAGGGCATCTCGGTGTCCTGGCATTACATCGCCCGGGTCTGGCGGGAGGAGAATCTGAAGCCGCACCGCTCGGGCACCTTCAAGATTTCGAAGGACCCGGCGTTCGCGGAGAAGGTTGCCGATGTGGTCGGCCTGTACCTGGCCCCGCCCGGTGGCGCGGTGGTGCTATCGGTCGATGAAAAGACGCAGGTGCAGGCGCTGGACCGGACCCAGCCGATGCTGCCGGTGGCCTTTGCAGCAAGCGAGAAGCGCACCCACGACTATGTGCGGCACGGCACCACGAACCTGTTCGCCGCGCTGAACGTCACGACCGGTGAAGTGCTGGGCGAGTGCAGGCCGAACCGGAACGGCGCGACCTTCCTGGCGTTCCTGAAGAAGGCCGTCAAGCCGCATGCAGGGAAAGAGATTCATGTCGTCCTGGACAACCTGTCCACGCACACCACCCCGGAGGTGAAGGCATGGCTGGCGAAAAACCCGCATATCCACTTCCATTTCACACCTGTCGGGTCCTCGTGGTTGAACCAGATCGAGATCTGGTTCGGAATCATCACCAGGCAGTCCATCCGCCGCGGCACGTTCGCAAGCGTCAACGTCCTGGTCAAACAGATCCGCGACTACATCAACTCCTGGAACGAGAAAGCGAAACCCTTCACCTGGACTGCCACCGCCGACGAGATCCTCGCCAAGGTCCGACTCGTCCAGACCAGCATGAAGAAACTCGTCAATAACAACTCGAAGTGACGCAATCAGGATCACGAGACACTAGAGAATTTCATACGCTGCGCGTATTAATTAAGCGTGAGTGTATGAGATGAACAGGCTACGGTGGTGATCATGCCAGACAGTCATATACGCAGCGCGTACGAAATGGCTCTCACCATGACCGCCGTGCTGCTCTCGTTCAGTGCCGCCCTGTGGAGCGAGCACGCCGCCGCACTGCATGCCGATGCGTTCTGATTCCCGTGGTCGGCGCCGGAGTGACGCTCCTGGGCAGGCTGATGTTGCTTCACCTGGCGTACGGGGCCGCCGTCTTCACGGTGCTGATGGTGGTGCCGATCTGGATACGCCGCTTCGGGCCGCGGGCCACCAAGGCGGGCACCCTCATCACGCTGCCGCTTGTCGCGCTGCTGGTCGTACCGCGGCCCGCGCTGCCGCCCGAGGCGCAGGGCGCGCTCGCGGGCTGATCGTGGTCGGGCGGCGGGCATGACGACCGCGCTGGCCCTGCTCTACGGCTACTTCGGCGCCAACGCCCGACAACTGCTGCCCACCCGGCTCGGTGCCATCGCGGTGGGCGCGGTGCTCGCGGTGGCCGCGGCCTGGTGGGTGCTGCCGGTGCGGGGCAGAGGGAATCGGGCGGGCCCGGCCGGCCGGGGCGGCCCTGTTACGGCCGCCCCGGGCGCTCCGGCCCTACCGGTCACGCGTTCTTCTTGATTGCCGAGATGTCGAAGTTCAGCTTGATGCGATCCGAGATGAGCACGCCACCCGTCTCCAGCGCGGCGTTCCAGGTCAGGCCCCACTCGGAGCGCAGCAGCTCGGCCGTGCCCTCGAAGCCCGCGCGCTCATTGCCGAACGGGTCCTTCGCGAAGCCGTTGAATTCGAGGTCGATGCCGATCTGCTTGGTGGTGCCGAGAATCGACAGGTCACCGGTGATCCGGTAGGAGGTGCCGCCCAGTGCCTCGGCCCCGGTCGAGCGGAACGTCATCATCGGGTGCTTCTCGATGTCGAAGAAGTCCGCGCTCTTGAGATGGCCGTCACGGTCCGCCGAACCGGTCTCGATGCTCGCCATCTTCACGTCGAAGGATGCGGTGGAGGCCGTCGGGTCGGCGCCGTCCAGGTGCAGTGTGCCCTCGAAGTCCTGGAAGCTGCCCTTGACGTTGGTGACCATGGCATGCCGGGCGGTGAAACCGAGCGTGCTGTGCGCGCCGTCGACCGTGTAGTCGCCGGTCAGCGCCGCCGTGCCCACGCCTGCCTGTGCCGGTACCGCCGAGCCGGCGGTGCTGGTCGCGGTGTCCTTGCTGCGGCCGAAGAGACCCATGTGTGTGCTCCTTCTTCTGAGGGTGTTCGGATGACCTGGGCGCTGGCGCTGGATCACCCGAATAAAGTTGAACGTTAAACTAGAATCACTGTAGAGCCATTCCGTTCAATATTCAACATGCTTGCCCTGTGTCGCCCGCGCGTCAGATTCGGTCGCCCATGCACGCCCTCTGGCCAACGCGCGTAGAACCGGGCACCATCTCCTTGCTCCGCCTGTACGGACCGAGCTTCCGCACGCCTTCGCGAGAGAGGCGTCGCACCGGCGCGTGTCCGCACGGGCGACGGCGCGCACGACACTGCCGCGGCCCCTCGCAGGCCCGGTCCCCGGCGGTAGCCGACGCTCTTCGGCGGAGATCCGGCGGAGACCTGCGGAGAGCGTCGGAGCAGCAGAGATCGGCAGAGATCAGCAGAGCAGTACCCGGCAGTACTCAGCAGTGCTCGGCAACCGTCCCCAGCAGGGAGGACCCCCTCATGAACGCCATGCATCCGAGGAACACCGACAGCAGGCGAGGCACGCTCCGTCTGGCTCTCAGCGCGCTCGCCCTCGTCCTCGGCCTCGCCTTCGCCCCCGGCATCGGCATGCTGAGCGGCGCGCAGCACGCCTCCGCCCAGGCGGACGTCACCAAGCTCACCCAGGCCCAGGCGGCGTCGATGCTCAGCGCCGCAGGCATCACCTGGTCGTCCTCCGGCGGCTGCACCACCCGGAACAATTCGACCTGTACCTCCTTCGACCAGATCAACCAGGCCACCGTCCAGGGCGCGCATAACCCTGAAGAACGCCAGTGGCTGCGCCCTCCACATCACCGGAGGCACCGAGGTCGGCCACGCGAGCGGCACCTACTCGCACTACAACGGCTACAAGATCGACTTCAGCCACAACAGCTGCATCGACGGCTACATCAAGAACGCCTTCTCCTACATCGGCCTGCGCGGCGACGGCTACCCTCAGTGGGAGGCCGCCTCGGGCAACCTCTACGCGGACGAGGGCAACCACTGGGACGCCACCTACTACAGCTGCGGCTGCTAGTCCCGCAACAGGCAACGTTCGCCCCGTCGCGACGCCCGGCACGCCCTCTCGCCGCACCGGCCGAAAGCCCACGTACGCCCAGTACGAGGACTTCCGGCCGGCACACCGAGAGCAGGCACCGAACGCCGCTCCTTGACGGGCGAACGTTGCCTGCCGCGGCACTAGTCCCGGAACAGAACAGTGGGGGAACTTTGTGCGACCCCCACAAGGCCTCAGGTCCCTGAACAGCCAATTCGGGCATCCCCCGAAAGGGTTCTGTTAAGGGCTACCAGGAAAACGGGCCGGAGACTGTACAGAGTCGACGGTCCGTTTTTCCGTCCACACTTCGTAAGGTCGCTACATGACCGTTTTGGACGAGACCGCTCCGCGGGGGGCGAGCCCACGGACGCGCCGCGGGCGCGTGGCGGAACTGATCGCGATCCGCGCCGAGGCTTTGCGCGGCCCCAGTGACAAAGCGACCGAGGCACAGCATGCCAAGGGCAAGCTGACCGCGCGGGAGCGGATCGAGCTGCTGCTGGACGAAGGATCCTTCCGCGAGGTCGAGCAGCTGCGCCGGCACCGGGCGACCGGATTCGGCCTGGAGGCCAAGAAGCCCTACACAGACGGTGTGATCACCGGCTGGGGTACGGTCGAGGGCCGCACGGTCTTCGTCTACGCCCACGACTTCCGGATCTTCGGCGGCGCCCTCGGCGAGGCGCACGCCACAGAAGATCCACAAGATCATGGACATGGCCATCGCGGCCGGCGCCCCGCTGGTCTCGCTGAACGACGGCGCCGGCGCCCGGATCCAGGAGGGCGTCACCGCGCTCGCCGGCTACGGCGGCATCTTCCAGCGCAACACCAAGGCCTCCGGCGTCATCCCGCAGATCAGCGTGATGCTCGGCCCGTGCGCCGGCGGCGCGGCCTACAGCCCCGCCCTGACCGACTTCGTGTTCATGGTCCGCGACACCTCGCAGATGTTCATCACCGGGCCCGACGTGGTCAAGGCGGTCACCGGCGAGGAGATCACCCAGAACGGCCTCGGCGGCGCGGACGTGCACGCCGAGACCTCCGGTGTGGCGCACTTCGCCTACGACGACGAGGAGACCTGCCTCGCCGAGGTGCGCTACCTGCTCTCGCTGCTGCCGCAGAACAACCGCGAACACCCGCCCACCGTCGAGTCCACCGACCCGGCCGACCGGCACGGCGACGTCCTGCTCGACCTGGTCCCCGCCGATGGCAACCGCCCCTACGACATGGCCAAGGTCATCGAGGAGCTCGTCGACGACGGCGACTACCTGGAGGTGCACGAGCGCTGGGCGCGCAACATCATCTGCGCGCTGGCCCGCCTGGACGGCCAGGTCGTCGGCATCGTCGCCAACCAGCCGCAGACGCTGGCCGGTGTGCTCGACATCGAGGCGTCGGAAAAAGCTGCGCGCTTTGTCCAGATGTGCGACGCTTTTAATATTCCGATCGTCACGCTCCTGGACGTGCCCGGCTTCCTGCCGGGTGTGGCCCAGGAACACGGCGGGATCATTCGCCACGGGGCGAAACTCCTGTACGCGTACTGCAACGCAACTGTCCCGAGGATTTCGCTGATCCTCCGTAAGGCGTACGGCGGTGCTTACATCGTCATGGACAGCCAGTCCATCGGCGCCGACCTCACCTACGCCTGGCCCACCAATGAGATCGCGGTCATGGGTGCGGAAGGCGCTGCGAATGTCATCTTCCGGCGCCAGATCGCCGAGGCGGCTGACTCCGAGGCGATGCGCACTCGCATGGTCAAGGAGTACAAGTCCGAACTGATGCACCCGTATTACGCGGCAGAACGCGGCCTCGTCCACGACGTCATCGATCCCGTCCAGACCCGTGAGGTGCTCATCAGGTCCCTCTCGATGCTGCGCACCAAGCACGCCGACCTGCCCTCGCGCAAGCACGGCAACCCGCCGCAGTGACCCCTGCGGACCCCTTGCCCACGGAGACACGCACCATGACTCTTCGCGCCCCGGCGCACGCCGCCGACGTCCTGTCAGACCCCGCCACCGACACCCCGTCCGCCGCCGCACCCCAGCAGTCCGGCGATGTCCTGCGCGTCGAGCGGGGCCAGGCGGGCCCCGAGGAACTGGCCGCCGTCACCGCGGTCCTGCTCGCCAGGGCTGCGGCCACGTCCGCCGACCCGGCCGGTCACGTCCGCCCCAAGGCCGGCTGGCGCCGCCTGGAGCGCGAGCGCGGCTTCCACGCCCCGCACAGCTGGCGGGTGTGACAGGGCGCACGCCCGTACCGCCAAGACGCCGATGGTCCCGTTCCCCCGAACAGTGGGGGCGGGACCATCGGCGTTCGAGCAGGCGGCGCGGTATGCCGCGGCGCACCGGCGCCTGCTATCGCAGGCGGGCCATGAGTGCGTGTTCGACGAGGGTGATGAGGGCGCTTTTGGCGTCGCCGCGGTGGCGTGCGTCTGTGGTGATGATGGGGGCGTCGGGTCCGATTTGGAGTGCTTCTCGGACTTCGTCGGGGGTGTAGGGCTGGTTTCCGTCGAAGCCGTTGAGGGCGATGACGAAGGGGAGTCCGGAGTTTTCGAAGTAGTCGACTGCGGGGAAGCAGTCGGCGAGTCGTCGGGTGTCGACGAGGACGACGGCGCCGATGGCGCCGCGGACGAGGTCGTCCCACATGAACCAGAAGCGGTCCTGTCCTGGGGTGCCGAACAGGTAGAGGATGAGGTCCTGGTCGAGGGTGATGCGTCCGAAGTCCATGGCCACGGTGGTGGTGGTCTTGTCTCCGGTGTGTGTCAGGTCGTCGATGCCCGCTGAGGCTGAGGTCATGACCGCCTCGGTGCGCAGCGGGTTGATCTCCGAGACCGCGCCGACGAACGTGGTCTTGCCCACGCCGAATCCACCGGCCACCACGATCTTCGCGGAGGTGGTCGAACGGCCTTGGAGACTCGCTCCGCCGCTAGAGCTTGCGAAGTCCACTGAGCACCCTTTCGAGCAGTGTCACATCTGGCTGGCCGCCAGCGTTCTCGTCGCCGCCGGGCTGGTGGATGGCCACGAGTCCGGCTTCTGCCATGTCGGCGACGAGAATACGGGCCACGCCAAGAGGAATGGTGAGAAGCGCCGAGATCTCAGCCACTGACTTGATCTCTTGGCACAAGTGGCAGATCCGCTGGTGCTCGGGCAACCGGCCCTGCACCTCGTGCGGTTGGACGCTGGCGGACACCAGCGCCTCTATGGCGAGCTGGTAACGCGGCCGGGTACGGCCGCCCGTCATGGTGTACGGACGCACCAGAGGATGATCCGAAGAAGCCTTGGGTGCCGGTTCCTCGGAGCGCTGCAGCCCGTCCACCGTCTGTATGCGCGAACGCGGCTGCTCGTACGGTACAGGTGCTTGCGGCTGCGGCTGCTGCGGAGGAAACGGTTCACGGAGGCCGCCCGGTGGACGGCGGTAGCCGTAGGGATCGAGCGCACCGTCGTTCTGGCTCTGAGCCGGCCTGTAGGGCCAATTGGCCGACGAGCTGTCCGGTGATGTTGCCACGTTCTCCTCCTCCGACATCCGTGCCCACTCCACTGGGGGAGTCGCGTGCCGAAACATTACGGCCACAGGTCGTGCAAACGTACCGTCAGGTCACTAGTTGAGAAGGCTCCCTTGGAGCTCTGCGCGCAGGTCCGGGGTGAGAACGCTGCCCGCACGGTCCACGAGGAGGGCCATCTCGTACCCGATGAGACCGATGTCCGCTTCGGGGTGTGCAAGTGCAGCGAGCGAAGAACCGTCAGAGATGGACATGAGGAAGAGAAATCCTCGCTCCATCTCCACAACTGTCTGGGTTACCGGGCCTCCCTCGAAGATGCGGGACGCGCCCGCGGTCAGCGAGGTGAGGCCGGAGGCGACAGCCGCCAACTGGTCGGCGCGATCCCGTGGGAAGCCTTCGGACATCGCGAGAAGGAGGCCGTCGGCGGAGACCACCACGGTGTGGGACACCCCTGGGGTGGTCTCCACGAAATGGGTGATCAACCAGTTCAGGTTCTGTGCCGCCTGGCTCATCGGGCTCACACTAACGCTCCTGGTTGTAGGTGCTGTCGGGACCGCCCTGACCACTGTTCGGATCTTTGCGGGCCCGACCATTGCTGGTGGTGCCTTCGCTGAGCCCCCGCTGTACGCCTCTGCGCAGGTTGCTCAACCTGCCTCGGACGTCCTCGGGCGCTCGGGAGACCTGAGGGCCGCCCTGCGAGGTCTGCTCTGCGGTGCCCTCGACCAGGTTGGCCCTGGGCGTCCGCCTGGGCAGGCCGGAAGGGGTGACCCCGCCTGCCCTGGGGGCACGCAACGTTTCAGCGCGCTCCCAGCGTTCGTCGTTCGTCGAACGCCGTGCGCCCTTTGGCTGCGCCGTGGCCGGATCACCGGCCGGCGCCTCCTGTTCCGCACGCGGCCAGCCGACGGGATCCTGGTGGGCGTCCGGCTGGCGGTGCCGACCGGGGGAGGCGGCCGGGGCGGCGTTGCCACCGCTGCCGAGGTGGCTGCGGCGGGGAAGACCGGCATCGGTCAGGTCATGCCCGGACTCTTTCGAGCCGGGCACCGGACCTGACCCGGTGAAGCCTACGCGGTCCCGAGTGTTTCCGTTAGTAACCGCAGCAGATTCCGCTTCGTTGCTGTACGGGTTCGGCTGAGCCGCCTGGAAACTTCCCTGCTGCACCCACTCTCCCTGGTGGGGGCCGAAGCCATAACCTCCAGGAGCGTCCTGCCCGGAACCGAACCGGCCCGCCTCTGCCGCTTCCGTATACGAGCCCGGCCGGACGTCGCCCGGTGGCTGCCGAAGATCACGGCCGGTGGCCGAGTTCTCCGTGGTGCGGTTCGGGTCGAACGAGGCGTCGTACGTGGGCTGAGTACGGCCGCCGAAGAAGGAGGCCTCCTCCGGGGCGTGCTGGGTGTCGAAGTAGCCCTGGGCGTACGCCTCATGCCCGCCATGCCCGCCATGCCCGCCATGCGCCCCGTGCGTACCGTACGTACCCTGGGTTACTCCCTGCGTGCCGTACTCGGTGTACGGCGCTTCTTGCGCCGCTGCGGACGCGTACGTCCCGCCGGCGGGCGCTGCGGGCTCACTGGAGGGCGGCGCGGCGTCCTGGTCCGGTTGCGGGTGGACCTGGGCGGCCTGCCGCTCGCCGCGCCGCAGGGAGCGGCTGACCGGGTCCAGATCGTGGGAGAGGTCGGAGAAGTCGCCGTAGCGGCTGTCGTCGAAGCCGAGCTCGGCCGCCGTGCGCAGCGGCATCGCGGCCTGCGCCTGCTGCGCCTGTTGCGCGGGGATGATCGAGGAGACCGTGAACTCGGCGTCCTGCTGCTGGTGTTCACCGCCACCGCCATGGGTGATCGCGTCGGGCAGCATGACCAGCGAGGTGGTTCCGGCGTGCTCGGCCGAGGGCCGCAGCTGCACCCGGATGCCGTGCCGGTCGGCGAGCCGGCCCACCACGAACAGGCCCATGCGCTGCGACAGCGAGGCGTCCACGGCCGGCGGGCTGGCCAGTTTGTGGTTGATGTCCGCGAAGTCCTCCGGCAGCAGGCCGATGCCCCGGTCATGGATCTCGACCACGACCCGGCCGTCCGGCATCCGGGTGGCGGTGACCCGCACCCGGGTGTCCGGCGAGGAGAACACGGTCGCGTTCTCCAGGAGTTCGGCCAGCAGGTGTACGAGGTCGGTGACGGCCAGGCCGTGGATGTCCGCTTCCGGGACGCCGACCATCTCGATGCGGGCGTACTGGTCCACCTCGGAGGAGGCCGCGCGCAGGATGTCGACCAGTGGCACCGGCTGGTCCCAGGAGCGGCCTGGCTCCTCGCCGGAGAGCACGAGCAGGTTCTCGCCGTTGCGTCGCATCCGGGTCGCCAGGTGGTCCAGGCGGAAGAGGCTGGCCAGCTGGTCGGGGTCGGTCTCGTGGTTCTCCAGATCGGTGATCAGGGTCAGCTGGCCGTCGATCAGGGACTCGTTGCGGCGCGAGAGGTTGGCGAAGATCGCATTCACGTTGCCGCGCAGCAGGGCCTGCTCGGAGGCGAGCCGCACCGCCTCGCGGTGCACCTGGTCGAAGGCGCGGGCGATCTCGCCGATCTCGTCCGAGGTGAAGATCGGCAGCGGCTGGACGCGGGTGTCGACCCGGCCCGGGTCGGTGCGCGAGAGCTGGTCGACGATCATCGGCAGCCGCTGCTGGGCGATCCCCAGGGCCGCGGTGCGCAGCCTGCGCATGCTGCGGCTCATCTGGCGGGCCATGAGGCCGGCGAGCACGAGCGCGGCGAGCAGGGCGACGAGGACGGCGGCACCGGTGAGGAACGTGGCGCGCCTGGCGTCGTCGGCGATGCCCGCGGCCTCGTTCACCGCCTTCGCTGCGAGGTCCGCCTCGATCTTCCGGTCGGCGTTGAACTTGGCGGTGTTCGCGGCCCACCAGCTGTCCTCGGTGACGCCCGCATGGGCCAAGGCCCGGCGGTCGGCGAGGCGCGGGCTGGGCAGTGAGGCCAGCGCGGCGACCATCGCGTCGGAGGACGGCGCAGGCACGTAGGCCTGGCCCTTCGCACGGGCCGCCGCCGCCTTGGTCCCGGCCGCCTTCTTGGCGTCGGCCTTGAGCTGCTGGGTGATACGGGAGAAGGCCGCCTCGTCCTGGGGTGTGCCGCCGGAGAGGTACTCCTCGATGGAGATGCCCTCCAGGTAGGCGTACGAGCTCAGCGCGGTGCGCTGGCGGCCCAGGTCCGCGGGCTTGGGGCCCGGCTTGACCAGCAGCTGGGTGCCGATGGAGCGCTCCAGCGAGACCGCGGCCTTGGTCAGCGAGATGGCGTAGACGGTACGGCCGTAGCTGGTGATGTTGCCGGTGCCGAGGCCGAGTTCGTTGGCGAACTCCATGAGGGGGTGCTGGACGGCGACGTAGCCCTCTTCTGTCGCGACGCCCTTGACCTTGCTGGAGTACGCGTCGGCGCGCAGGGTGGCGAGGCCCGGCTCGGCCTTGCGGAACACCGCGAGACGGCGCTCCAGGCCTTCCGTGTGCGGCATCTGCCGAACGGCCCGGTCGAAGACGGCGGCGGCCCGGTCGGTCGCCTTGCGGGCCTTCGTCACCACCGGGTCGTCACGGTGGCCGCGCAGCAGCGGAGCCGTGGAGACGTCCCGCTCTTCGTCGAGCAGCTGGCTGTAGGTGAGCGCGGCCTGCACCAGACGCGCGGTGCTCTCCGCGTCCTTGGCCTCTCGCCAGGTGTCGATCGAGCCCTTGACCTGGAAACCGCCCATGACCAGACCCACGATCACGGGTATCAGCAGGATCGCGTAGAGCCGTGTCGGTACGCGCCAGTTACGAGGGGCGAAGCGGCTGCCCGCAGGAGGCAGCGGCACGGATCCCGGAGCGTTGGCGGACGCTGCCGCCGGCCGGGACGGCGGGGTGAAATTGCCCCGCGACGACTGTGCAGGACCGTTCTTGCTTCGACTCACTCGACATCAACCTCTCGGCATCGGCACTGCACCGCGTGCCGCCGTCTCATCCCACCCCCGTGCAAGTTGGGCACTTCCCGGCATTCCAGCACGTCAGGGGGTGCTCTTCCAAACAGCTGGGCGCGTGCCGGGCCGTGATGCCGGTCTCAGATAAAAGGTGCATAAAGAGTAAGCCACGCTAAACGGCGACATGTATGTCAGCGCAGTGGCACCGGGTGACCGCGACGCGTGGCCGCGTCTGCGGAATTCACTGTCGAAACGTTATGAACAAGCGGAGCGGCCGTGTCAATGACACGGCCGCTCCGATGAACTGCATTAACTTCCGTACCCGGCAGCCCGCTTGAACACACGCCTGACGGCGCACGCCCCGGGGAACACTGCCCAGGTCACCGGCGCCTGCTATCGCAGGCGGGCCATGAGTGCGTGTTCGACGAGGGTGATGAGGGCGCTTTTGGCGTCGCCGCGGTGGCGTGCGTCTGTGGTGATGATCGGGGTGTCGGGTCCGATTTGGAGTGCTTCTCGGACTTCGTCGGGGGTGTAGGGCTGGTTTCCGTCGAAGCCGTTGAGGGCGATGACGAAGGGGAGTCCGGAGTTTTCGAAGTAGTCGACTGCGGGGAAGCAGTCGGCGAGTCGTCGGGTGTCGACGAGGACGACGGCGCCGATGGCACCGCGGACGAGGTCGTCCCACATGAACCAGAAGCGGTCCTGTCCTGGGGTGCCGAACAGGTAGAGGATGAGGTCCTGGTCGAGGGTGATGCGTCCGAAGTCCATGGCCACGGTGGTGGTGGTCTTGTCTCCGGTGTGTGTCAGGTCGTCGATGCCCGCTGAGGCTGAGGTCATGACCGCCTCGGTGCGCAGCGGGTTGATCTCCGAGACCGCGCCGACGAACGTGGTCTTGCCCACGCCGAATCCACCGGCCACCACGATCTTCGCGGAGGTGGTCGAACGCCCTCCGTCAGAGCTTGCGAAGTCCACTGAGCACCCTTTCCAGCAGTGTCACATCCGGCTGACCGCCGGCATTTTCGTCGCCGCCGGGCTGGTGGATGGCAACAAGCCCGGCCTCCGCGAGGTCGGCGACGAGGATACGGGCCACGCCGAGCGGCATCGACAGCAGTGCCGAGACTTCGGCCACGGACTTCACCTCGCGGCAGAGGTGGCAGATCCGCTGATGCTCCGGCAGCAGCCCCATCAGCTGCGCGGGATCGGCGGTCGTGCTCACCAGCGCCTCGATGGCGAGCTGATACCGGGGCCTGGTCCGGCCGCCGGTCATGGCATAAGGACGCACCAGCGGCTGGTCGCCTTCAGCACCGTACGACTGGTGGGAAACGCCGTACGGATCGTGAGAGGCGGTAGGCGGGGTCATGAATCCTCCGGGCGGGACAGCAGTGGTCTGCGTGCCGTCTGACAGAGCCGGTGGGGGGACTGGACTGTGTATGGCGGCCGGGCGGTGCGGACGATGGTAATCGGACGGTGTGATGTGTGTAGATCGCGGGCAAGGGCAGGGCTAGTGAAGCAGGCTCCCCTGCAACTCCGCACGCAGATCCGGAGTTAGGACCGCGCCCGCCCGGTCGACGAGCAGCGCCATCTCGTAGCCCACGAGCCCGATGTCGCACTCGGGGTGGGCGAGAACAGCCAGTGACGAACCATCCGATACCGACATAATGAAGAGAAACCCCCGTTCCATCTCCACCACGGTCTGGGTGACCATACCGCCCTCGAAGATCCGGGAAGCCCCGGCCGTCAAAGAGGTCAGGCCGGAGGCCACGGCCGCCAGCTGGTCGGCGCGATCACGCGGGAAGCCTTCGGACATCGCCAGTAGGAGTCCGTCGGCGGAGACCACCACAGTGTGGGACACGCCTGGGGTGTTGTCCACGAAGTTGGTGATCAACCAGTTCAGGTTCTGTGCCGCCTGGCTCATCGGGCTCAACTAACGCTCCTGCTGGTGAGTGGGGCTGGGGAAGCTGCCGGTCGGCGAGCCGGTTCCGGCCTGGCGACCCTGCTGAATGCCCCTACGGAGATTGGTCAGCCTGCCGCGCACGTCATCGGGCGCGCGCGACACCTGCGGTCCGGCTTGGTGCTGTTGCTCCTGAGCCGTGCCCGCGACGAGATTGGCCCGCGGCACCCGGCGTGGAAGTCCTGATGTGGTGACACCGCCCGCCGACGGCTGGCGCACCCGCTCCGCCTGCCTGACCAACTCGTCGTTGGGCGAAGTACGCCACGTCGAGCCGTCCGGAAGGTTCTGCCCTGCGACCGGTGTCCCGTTCGTCCTGGCGCCGCTGGGATCGCCGGGAGAACCCGAGCCCGGGAAACCGCCGGGCCCGCCGGTGCCACCGAAGCCGCCAGGGCTGCTCGGGGCTCCCGCACTGGTACGCGGTCCGGGCGCCGGGGGCTGCGGCCCTGCGGCGTGGCCGCCGCCGCGGAACCAGTTTGTCTCAAGAGTGTCGTACAGCGGTGTGCGGCCGTCGCCCGGGCTGCTCGCGGGTGGCAGCGAGCCCGGCTCCTCGGCCCGCTGGCCGGGGCGCATCGACAGCCGTCCGCGGTCGAACTGCGGCGCGGTGAAGGAGCCCGTGTCCGCGCGCTGCGCGGGGTTCTCCTCGAACGCGGGCCGTGCGAACTGTCCTGTCGAAGACGCGGCGGACGGGTCCGCTCCTGTGCCCGGCCGGCTGTCGTAGCCCGGCATGGCGAACTGGCCCGTGCCGCCGTCCTGCGGCGAGGCGCTCTGCCGCTCGTCGAAGACCGAGAACTGGCCGGTCGAGGCCGGGTCCTGGGGACGCCGGTCGTCGAAGGACGGCACGGCAAACTGGCCGGTCGAAGAGGCGTCCTGGCGTTCTTGACGGTCCTGCGGCGCGGGGCCCTGGTAGCCGGGACGGCCGAAGTCGCTCGCGGCCGGAGAGGCGCCGAAGAGGTCCTGGGGGGCGTACTGCCCCGGGTCCGGCCTGCCCTGTCCGGCGCCCGCGGCCGGCCGCGGTGCGCCGAAGTCGGGCCGGGCGAACTGCCCGGTGGAACCGGGGCCTTGCGTGTCGTCGATCCGGGGGATCTCGGCGGTCGAGCCGGGGCCTTGCCGTACGTCGGCCGGCAGGGCGGGGAACTGGCCCGTGCCGGGGCCGGCGCGGTGTTCGTCGATGCGGGGGAACTGCCCGGTGGAGTCGTAGGCGCGGGCCGGCTCCTCGTGGCCGCGCGGTGCGTCCAGCAGGCCGCCCGACGAAGGCGGCAGCGGCTGTACGGGGCTGCCGCCCCAGCTGGGCTGCCGCAGGCTCTCGCCGGGGCTCTGTGGCTGCGGGCTGCCGCCCGGCAGTTCGGCACGCGGCCCGCTGCGCGGCGGAAGCTGCGGCCTGAGGTTCTGGTCACCGGTGCTGCCCGAGCGCTGCGCCGGCACGGCGGCACCGCCGCGGGTACCGGGCAGGCTGTCGCTGAATCCGTCGCGGTGCCCGCCGGACGCCGGAATGCCACCGGGCGACGGGACCGAGGGTTCTTGGCCGAAGACATCGGCCGAGACCGGGCTGCCCTGCTGCGGGAGTACGGGGTTCTGCGGCCCGCCGCGCAGCGGGTCGGTGCCCGGTCCGGGACGCTGTGGGCCCGGACCGACGTCGCGCGACGGCAGTGCGGCCCGCGGCGGCGCGCCCGCGCCGACCTGGCCACGCGGGGCAGCGGCGTCCAGCCGGCCCGCGGCGGGCGACGCACCCACGGCGGGACTGTCGGCTCCGGTGCCCAGGCGCCGGGCGGCTGCGGCGCCGACAGCGGCCTGCGCCGCGGCGGGGCCGCCCGCGACCGGGGCACCGGGCTTGCCCGGCGCCCGCCGGCCGCCCTGGGCGACGTCGACGGGCAGCATGACCAGCGCGGTCGTACCACCGGAGTCGGACGGGCGCAGCTGGATGCGGATGCCGTGCCGCTGCGAGAGACGGCCGACCACGAACAGGCCCATGCGGCGGGAGACCGAGACGTCCACGGTGGGCGGCGCGGCGAGCCGTTCGTTGATCGACGCGAGGTCTTCGGGAGAGAGGCCTATGCCGGTGTCGTGGATCTCGACCAGCACCCGGCCGTCGGGCAGCGCGTGTCCGGTGACCTTGACCTTGGTCTGCGGTGAGGAGAACGAGGTGGCGTTCTCCAGCAGCTCGGCGAGCAGGTGGACGAGGTCGTTGACGACCCGGCCCGCGACCTCGGTGGCCGGGACGGCGGCGAGTTCGATGCGCTCGTACTGCTCCACCTCGGAGGCCGCGGCGCGCAGCACGTCCACCAGCGGGACGGGGCGCGTCCAGCGGCGGCCCGGCTCCTCACCGGCGAGCACCAGCAGGTTCTCGCCGTTGCGGCGCATACGGGTGGCGAGGTGGTCGAGCTTGAAGAGCGAGGAGAGCTGGTCCGGGTCGGCCTCGCGGGACTCCAGCTCCGAGATCAGCGACAGCTGGCGCTGGATGAGGCCCTGGCTGCGGCGCGAGAGGTTGGTGAACATTGCGTTGACGTTGCCCCGCAGCAGGGCCTGCTCGGCGGCGAGGCGGACCGCTTCGCGGTGCACGTCGTCGAAGGCCGCGGCCACCTTGCCGATCTCGTCGCGCGAGTGCACGCCGACCGACTCGACGGACATGTCGACGTCCTGCGGGTCGGCGGTGGAGAGCTGGTTGACCAGCTCGGGCAGGCGGTCCTGGGCGACCCGGGTCGCGGTGTCCTGTAGCCGGCGCAGCGAGCGGATCATGGACCGGGCCACGATGAAGGCGCCTACCAGTGAGACGCCGAGCACCAGCAGGATCAGGGCACCGCTGATGATGGCACTGCGCTCGGACTCGTTGCGCAGCTCGCGGGCCTTTTGCTCCATGTCGTCCAGGAGCGTTATCTCGATCTTGGACATCGCCGCGATCTTGGTGGAGTCCGCGTCCACCCAGTCCTTGTACGAGCGCTTGTCCTGCAGCTTCATGCCGCCGGCCTGCCCGAGGGCCTGCTGGGCGTAGTTCTCGGCCTCGTCGATGGTGGGGTTGTCATCATCGATGGGCTTCAGGAGCTCGGTCCCGTTGCCGGCGTAGATGTCGACGAAGATGCTGCGCTCGGTGGTCTCTTTTTCGTACGCGGCGAGGGCGTAACGGCGGTCGGTCTCGCTCAGCTCGCCCGAGTCCTTGCTGTTGGGCGGCAGCGCTGCGGCGATGACGGCCCGCTGCACGGAGGCGAACTCCTTGGCGGAGGAGAACGCCGCCAGGGCGCGGGTGCGCTTGATCATCTCCGGGTTGCTGGTGGCCTGCGCCATGTCCTCGGAGAGCGCGAGCAGCTGCTGGACCAGCTGGCTGTAGGCGTCGATCGTCTGGGAGGACGACTTGGGGTCGGTGTACGCCTCCCTGCGGATGGACGTCAGGTCCCCGAGCTTCTGCTCGATCTGGATGAGGCTGGAGCGCACGCCCACCAGGCCGCCGTTGCCGGTGGCGGCGTTGTCGAGCTTTTGGGACTCGTCCTTGAAAGCAGAGAGCGCCCGGTCGGTCTTGGTCCGGGGGCCCTTGACGTCGTAGTTGTCGTCCTTGGCGCCGTGCGCGAGCGGGCCTGCCGACTGGTCGCGCTCCTCCTCAAGGGCGGAGGCCAGCGCGGACGCCTGCTTGGTCATGTCCGTCAGCAGCTTCATGTTGTCCAGCTGCTGCATGTTGTCCATGGACTGGTTGATACGCAGCGCACCGAGCGAGGTCGCGGCGACCACCGGGAGGGTGAGCAGGGAGACGACACGCGTGGAGATGCGCCAGTTGCGCAGCGCTATTCGGCTGCCTGTGCCGCTCGGCACCTTCGGCTTGACCGGTGGTTTCGCGCTCTGGCCGCCCGTCGTCCCCGAGGAGCCGGAACGCGCGGCACGGGGGCCGCCGTCACTCGACGGCCGCGGTGCGGACTTGTGGGCGTGCTGGGTCGAGGAGCCGCGGTCGGTCTCGCCGCGCGGCTCCGACTCGGCCGAAGCGCTGCCATCCCTCTTTGAACGTCCCTGCACTAGCGTCGCAACCTCTGGACCAGGCGCCCCTCCGCGAGAACGGTGAGGCGGTGTCGGCGAGTGGGGCGCTACGCACCCCGTGGTCTTGAGTGACCGGCGCTGGTCCCCCTTGTCCCGCCGCCCACTCGGCGCTGCACTGCGCCCCTGTGCGCCGGACTCCCTCTCCGCGGCGGTCCCGGGAATTCCAGCACAGTGCGGGATCTCCAACAAGGGCCGGGTGTCAGCCTGTGACCACCGTGACGCCTTGTAAGGATTGTGTCACCTGACGTAGAAAGCGTTCCGCCGTATAAAGGACTTATCCCTCGGCTCCGCGTCAGGCCGTTCCGCGCTTCAACAACCGAGTTGATGGGCGAAATGCGGCGTACACGTCCGATGTCCGGTATCGGCTTGTGGACTCTCTGTCCGATTCATAGAATTTGTCCGATGATTCGTGAGCAAACTCACATACAGATCATGGCTGCTTCCTGCCGCGGACCAGGAACCTGATGTTTAGCCTGGCGCTTTACAGAGTCTCTCCCACTGCCCAGACCACGAGGTGTCGAGGTGTCCATGAAGACGACGATGTTGGTCCGCAACATAGCCAATCCGCGGCGCACCACTCTCGCGCACCTCGATGACGCTCAGGGTGTGCAGGCGCCGCAGGAGCTGCCGGAGCACCGTATTGTCCTGCCGGCCCAGACGGCCAACCCCCGGCGCACCATCCTGATGACCGTGCCCCAGGCCGGCAGCGCCGACGCGGAGAGCGGCGCCGATGTCGCGGACCTCCTCGTCGAAGGCGAAGCCGTCGCCTAGTAACCACGCCGCCCGGGTCGCTTGAGGACGCCCGGCCCGCGCTCGTACCGCCCCGGCGGGCCGCACCTCGGACGGCCGCCGGGCGCGCGGCAAGGCCGTAACGAAGGACAGCGAGCCGGCGAGGCGGTGCACACGGCCGCCCATCGTTCGCCGGCACGCGACCGCCGCCGCCTTCCTGCGCACGGCAGGCCTCCCCTGGCACGTTAGCCTGGAGCGTCAGACTCCAAACAGGCTCAGTGAGGGGCGTAAGGCAACCCGTGCGCATCGCCAGATTCTCCATCGACGGGAATGTCGCCTTCGGCGCGGTCGAGGGCGAAGGCTCTCTCGGACCGGCCGGAGCGGCTGACGGGCTCGTACTCGACATCATCAAGGGCATCCCGTTCACGGACTTCGAGCTCTCCGGCACCAAGGTCCCGCTGAGCAAGGTCCGGCTGCTGCCGCCGGTGCTCCCCAGCAAGGTCGTGGCCTTCGGCCGCAACTACGCGGAACACGCCGCGGAACTCGGCAACCAGGTGCCCGACGCCCCGTTCGCCTTCTTCAAGCCGTCCACCTCCGTGATCGGCAGCGGCGACGAGATCGCCTACCCGCCGTTCTCGCAGGACCTGCACCACGAGGCGGAGCTCGCCGTGGTCATCGGCCGGATGTGCCGCGAGGTGCCGCGCGACCGCGTCGCTGACGTCATCTTCGGCTTCACCTGCGCCAATGACGTCACCGCGCGTGACACCCAAAAGCGCGAGAAGCAGTGGGCCCGGGCCAAGGGCTTCGACACCTCCTGCCCGCTCGGCCCCTGGGTGGAGACCGGCCTGGACCTCGCCACCGCGAGCGACCTGACCGTCCAGTGCACCGTCAACGGTGCCCAGCGCCAGCTCGGCCGCACCAGCGAGATGATCCACTCGATCGAGGATCTGATCGTCAACATCACCGAGGCCATGACCCTTCTTCCGGGTGATGTCGTCCTCACCGGCACCCCCGCGGGCGTCGGCCCTCTCAGCCCCGGCGACGAGGTCGCCGTCACCATCGAAGGCATCGGCACTCTCACCAACAAGGTGATCAAGCGTGGTTAACGCGACTCCCGGCACCGGCCCCACCGTCCGCGTGCGGTTCTGTCCCTCGCCGACCGGCAACCCCCATGTGGGCCTGGTCCGCACCGCCCTGTTCAACTGGGCCTTCGCCCGGCGGCACGGCGGCACCTTCGTATTCCGTATCGAGGACACCGACGCGGCCCGCAACTCCGAGGAGTCCTACACACAGCTGCTGGACGCGATGCGCTGGCTCGGCTTCGACTGGGACGAGGGCCCCGAGGTGGAAGGGCCGCACGCGCCGTACCGCCAGTCGCAGCGGATGGACCTCTACCGCGACGTCGCCGAGAAGCTGATCGCCAGCGGACACGCCTACCACTGCTACTGCAACACCGAGGAGCTGGACACCCGCCGCGCCGCGGCCCGCGCCGCAGGCCGCCCTTCCGGCTACGACGGCCACTGCCGCTCCCTCACATCCGAGCAGGTCGAGGCCTACCGCGCTGAGGGCCGTGAGCCGATTGTCCGCTTCCGTATGCCCGACGAGACGATCACCTTCGTCGACCTGATCCGCGGCGAGCTGACGTTCACGGCGGAGAACGTCACCGACTACGGCATCGTCCGGGCCAACGGCGCGCCCCTGTACACACTCGTCAACCCGGTCGACGACGCCCTGATGGAGATCACCCACGTCCTGCGCGGCGAGGACCTGCTCTCCTCGACCCCGCGGCAGATCGCGCTCTACCAGGCGTTGATGGAGCTCGGCTTCGCGAAGTTCGTGCCCCAGTTCGGCCACCTGCCGTACGTCATGGGCGAGGGCAACAAGAAGCTCTCCAAGCGCGACCCCGAGTCGTCGCTGAACCTCTACCGCGAGCGCGGCTTCCTGCCCGCGGGCCTGCTCAACTACCTCTCGCTGCTCGGCTGGTCGCTCGCGCCCGACCGGGACATCTTCACGATGGACGAGATGGTGGCCGCCTTCGACCTGCCCAGCGTCAACCCGAACCCGGCCCGCTTCGACCTGAAGAAGGCCGAGGCGATCAACGCCGACCACATCCGCCAGCTCGACGTGCAGGCTTTCACCGAGGCCTGCGGCCCCTGGCTCAGCGCACCGCACGCACCCTGGGCCCCCGAGGACTTCGACCAGGCCGCGTTCGATGCCATCGCGCCCCAGGCACAGACCCGTGTCACGGTCCTCTCCGACATCACCGCCAACGTGGACTTCCTCTTCCTGCCCGAGCCGGTCAGCGACGAGGCGTCCTGGGCCAAGGCCATGAAGCCCGGCGCCGACGCGCTCCTTGCGACCGCCCGCGCTAACCTCGCCGCCCTCGGCGACGCCGACTGGCAGGCCGAGCCGCTCAAGGCAGCCGTCCTGGCCGCGGGCGAGGAGCACGGCCTCAAGCTGGGCAAGGCCCAGGCCCCGGTCCGGGTGGCCGTCACCGGACGCACCGTCGGGCTGCCGCTCTTCGAGTCCCTTGAGGTGCTGGGCCGCGAGCGCACCCTGGCCCGGGTGGACGCGGCGCTCGGGAGGCTGGGGGAGTAGTCGCCGAAAGGTGTGACAGTCGGCGGTGAATCGTGCAGCGGTGAAGGTGTTGACTGCGTCAACGTCGCCGCCGCCCCCGACGGCCCTTCCGCCTCCGCGAGATCCGGGATCCGGGGTCGCCGGTTCGTAAGACGTCCCGCGCGCCGACGCGTCAGTCGACGGCACTTGCCGGGACGGCAGACTCCCCCTTCACCTCCGGCTGGTCGGGCCAGGAGAACGCGTACCGCGGGTCACCTCCGCTGCCCAGCCGTACGAAGCGCAGCAACTCGCGCACGATGCCTGCGTTGCCCATCGCCCACCCCGTGCAGGGTTCGAGGTTGCTCGGGGTGGCGCGGTGCTCGACGTTCGACCAACGTGTGCCGTCGGCGTCCCGGGTCGCCCGGGAGACGAGGTCCGCGACGATGGTCTGCGCGAAGTCCGGGCGGTCGCCCTGCTCGGCCAGCCGGTCGCAGGCCAGCGCGAGGACCCCCGCCGTACCGCAGCAGCGGCCGTTGTTGTCCCAGAATCCGGGCCGCAGGCGCTCCGGCAGGCCGGAGTGGATCACGGTGTGCCAGCAGCGGTCGGCGAGGACCGACCAGGCGCCGTCGTCGAGGAGATCCCGAAGCAGCCGGAAGGCCTGCGCGTCGCCGGTCGGGCCGTGACACCAGCCGTAGTTGTAGCGCGCGGTCCGTTCTGGGACTTGCTGCGGGTCGGAGTGCGGGACCAGGAACCCCGCCGGACCTGCCTCGTTCCGTGCCACGACGTCCGCGGCGCCGGCCCGCGCCAGTTCGATCAGGTCGGTTCTGCCGTTGGCCCGGCCCACACGGGCCAGCGCGTACACGATTCCGAGCGTGCCGTGCGACATGTGGTGCGTGCGCGCGACCTTCCCGAGGCGGGACTCCCAGTGGACGCCGGCCCGGGTCTCCTCGGCCGTACGCAGGTAGGGCTCCATCGCCAGCACGGCCAAGTCGGTGTCGCCGGCCGCCAGCGCGCCGAGGCCGATGCCGGCGTTGCCGCCGATCAGGTCGAACCCTGCGCCCCAGCGCGTTCCGTCGAAGCAGGCCCGTACCAGCTTCAGGGCCCGGTCCGTGGCTGCACCGGCCGCAGAGTCGCCCAGTTCGGTGTGGACGGCCCGCAGGGCGAGTGCCATGCCGGTGAGGCCCCCGTACAGCGAGGTGTACTCCCAGTGGTCAATGGCAGCCGCCACGCTGCGTGCGGCGCGCAGGGCGGCGTCGCCGAACCGGTCGTCACCGAAGTGCCGCCGTGCTTCCAGGAGAGCCGGTACGACACCGGCCGTTCCGCTGTAGAGGGTGGGGTCGGTGTCCTCGTCGGAGGGCCTGGTGCTCCAGGCGAGGCCGTCGTCCGAGGACTTTCGCGCCGCCCCGAGTAACCAGCGTAAGGCGTCCGCCGCCACCGCCTCCACCTCGTCGACTGCCACGGTCCCCGCTTCTGCTGTAGTCATGACGGCCATCCTGGCATTCGGCATCGCGGCCCGGTCGGTAGCCGACCGTGCGAGGGTCGCAGGTGAAGTCCTGGGCCCGACGTGCGCAACGACCCCGGAGCGAGGAGCACGCCGCATGGGCACAATGGCCGTACAGGCGAAGGAGGGCCGAGCCATGGCAGCGCTCGATGACCGGCCGCAGACGGCGTCCCACGGTGTTCGGTACGAGGGCAGGCGAACGGCACCGTTCGGAGAACCGCTTGTCCTGCTGGATCCTTTCGGTGCGGAGCCGGACACCGAGTCGTGGAAGAACCGGGTGCGGTAAGTGTCTGCGATGCCGATCAAAGCCGTCGTCTGGGACGTGGACGATACGATCTTCGACTACGCGGGTGCCGACGCCGCCGGAATCCGCGCGCATCTGGTGGCCGAAGGGCTGCTTGAGCACTTCGGCGGCCTTGAGGACGCGCTCGCGCTGTGGCGGACGGTCACCGAGCGGCACTGGGCGCGGTTCGCCGCAGGAGAGGCCGACTTCCAAGCGCAGCGCCGGGATCGGGTACGCGACTTCCTGACCGGCATCGAGCAGGCGGAACTGGACGACGCGGTGGCCGACGGCTGGTTCGGCCGTTATCTCGGTCACTACGAGGCCGCCTGGTCGCTCTTCCCCGACACCCTGCCCACCCTGGACGCCCTGGGCGGCACCTACCGGCACGCCGTCCTGTCCAATTCGGCTGCCGAGGCGCAGGAGCACAAGCTGCGCGCCCTGGGCGTGCGCGACCGGTTCGAGGCGCTGCTGTGCGCCGCGGAGATCGGGGTCTCCAAGCCGGCCGCCGGAGCCTTCCTCGCGGCCTGCACCGCACTCGGCCTCCAGCCGCCCGAAGTGGCCTATGTGGGTGATCAGCCCGACACCGACGCGCGCGGCGCCCGCGACGCCGGATTGCTCGGAATCTGGCTCGATCGGGGCGGCAGCGGCCAGTGCACACCGGACGGAGTGCACCGGATCACGGACCTCCACGCACTCGTGACACTGCTCAACGGCAATACCCGTTTTGGAGCGACGTCCAGCTTCGGGTAATGTTCTTTCTGCGCCGAGGGAAACGGGCAAGAGCCCGGGACAGGAAGCGCAAACCGAACAAGGTTCCCCTCGGGGGGTTGTGTTCTGGTGGCCTATGGTGTAATTGGCAGCACGACTGATTCTGGTTCAGTTAGTCTAGGTTCGAGTCCTGGTAGGCCAGCTCGCAGAGCTCATCTGCAAAGCCCCCGTTGTGTAGCGGCCTAGCACGCCGCCCTCTCAAGGCGGTAGCGCCGGTTCGAATCCGGTCGGGGGTACGGATCCATCCCGTGGACCGGTCGGTTAGCTCCCGCCGAAGCTGCGGTGACAGTGCCCGGTCGTACCGGGTGGGATCACCAAGGGCCCCCGTTGTGTAGCGGCCTAGCACGCCGCCCTCTCAAGGCGGTAGCGCCGGTTCGAATCCGGTCGGGGGTACATCAGGACAACAGCACTACGAGATATACGACACACAGGCTCTCCGTTCCGGCGGGGGGCCTTTGGTGTGTTCTGCGGTCTTCACGTTCCAGAATTCTGCGTTCCTGAGTTGCTGCGCCTTCTGCTCCCTGGCCGGCTGCTTGGTTGCCTGCTGCGGGAGTCGGGGCGCTGGGGCCTGTGCGATGTCGTGCGGGCCGCTCGGAGCGGGGAAGGGCTGCCGCGGCGCTGGGGCCGCCCCGCCCGCTCGATGTCACAGAATCAGCTGGGGATGTAACGGTGCACGGCCGGTGGGCTCAGCCGGTACGGCGCAGCGCCTCCGAGAGCCGGGACGCCGCGTCGATGACGGCCTGCGCGTGCATCCGGCCCGGGTGGCGCGTCAACCGCTCGATCGGACCCGACACCGAGACCGCGGCCACCACGCGGTTCGACGGGCCGCGTACCGGCGCCGACACCGACGCCACTCCCGGCTCGCGCTCCCCGATCGACTGCGCCCAACCCCGGCGCCGCACACCCGACAGCGCGGTGGCCGTGAAACGGGCACCCTGTAGGCCCCGGTGCAGTCGCTCCGGCTCCTCCCAGGCCATCAGGATCTGCGCGGAGGAACCCGCCTTCATCGTGAGCGTCGAACCCACCGGAACGGTGTCCCGAAGGCCCGACAGGCGCTCCGCCGCAGCGACACAGATCCGCATGTCCCCCTGGCGACGGTAGAGCTGCGCACTCTCGCCCGTCAGGTCCCGCAGATGCGTGAGCACCGGGCCCGCGGTGGCCAACAGCCGGTCCTCGCCGGCCGCCGCGGCCAGCTCCGCGAGGCGCGGGCCCAGAATGAATCGTCCCTGCATGTCCCGGGCCACCATCCGGTGGTGTTCCAGTGCCACGGCGAGCCGGTGCGCCGTGGGTCTTGCCAGTCCGGTGGCCGCGACCAACCCTGCGAGGGTGGCCGGACCGGACTCCAGAGCGCTGAGCACAAGGGCTGCCTTGTCCAGAACGCCGACGCCGCTAGAGTTGTCCATGCAACGATATTCACGTCTCACTCTGTGAAACGCAAGTTCAATTTGACGAGGAACTTGCCACTCTGTGGGGCAGCGGCCCGTGCACAGCGGCACCAGCCCGTGGATGGCGCACGCCCAGGAATGACGCATGCTCGCGGCTGCGGGCGACGGCATCCACATCTCTAGTTGAGCCGGTCAGTGATGCCGGCCGGAGGGAAAGCGATGGGTAGGACACTCGCGGAGAAGGTCTGGGACGACCATGTCGTCCGGCGCGCTGAGGGCGAGCCCGACCTCCTCTTCATCGATCTGCATCTGATCCATGAGGTCACCAGCCCGCAGGCCTTCGACGGACTGCGCAAGACCGGCCGCCAGGTGCGCCGCCGCGACCTCACCATCGCCACGGAGGACCACAACACCCCCACCCTCGACATCGACAAGCCCATCGCCGACCCGGTCTCCCGCGTCCAGCTGGAGACGCTGCGCAAGAACTGCGCGGAGTTCGGCGTACGGCTGCACCCGCTGGGTGACGTCGAGCAGGGCGTGGTGCACGTGGTGGGCCCGCAGCTGGGCCTCACTCAGCCCGGCACCACCGTCGTCTGTGGTGACTCCCACACCTCCACCCACGGTGCCTTCGGCGCCCTGGCCTTCGGCATCGGCACCTCGCAGGTCGAGCACGTGCTGGCCACCCAGACGCTGCCGCTGGCCCGCCCGCAGACCATGGCCATCACCGTCGAGGGCGAACTGCCCGAGGGCGTCAGCGCCAAGGACCTGATCCTCGCCGTCATCGCGAAGATCGGCACCGGCGGCGGCCAGGGCTACATCCTGGAGTACCGCGGCTCCGCCATCGAGAAGCTCTCAATGGAAGCCCGGATGACCGTCTGCAACATGTCCATCGAGGCGGGCGCCCGCGCGGGCATGATCGCTCCCGATGAGACCACGTTCGCCTATCTCAAGGGCCGGGCACACGCCCCCGAGGGCGCGGACTGGGACGCCGCCGTCGCCTACTGGAACACGCTGCGCACCGACGACGACGCGGTCTTCGACGCCGAGGTGTTCATCGACGCCGCCGCGCTGACCCCCTTCGTCACCTGGGGCACCAACCCCGGCCAGGGCCTGCCGCTCGGCGCCAAGGTCCCCGACCCCGCTTCGTACGAGGACGCTTCGGAGCGCCTTGCCGCGGAAAAGGCCCTGGAGTACATGGGATTGACCGCCGGGCAGCCGCTGCGCGAGATCGCCGTCGACACCGTCTTCGTAGGTTCCTGCACCAACGGCCGCATCGAGGACCTGCGCGCCGCCGCTGACGTCGTGCGGGGCCGCAAAGTCGCCGACGGCGTACGGATGCTGGTCGTGCCGGGCTCCGTACGGGTCGGTCTGCAGGCCGTCGACGAGGGCCTGGACACGGTCTTCAAGGAGGCCGGCGCCGAGTGGCGGCACGCGGGCTGTTCCATGTGCCTCGGTATGAACCCCGACCAACTCGCCCCGGGCGAGCGCTCCGCGTCCACCTCCAACCGGAACTTCGAGGGGCGGCAGGGCAAGGGCGGCCGTACCCACCTGGTGTCGCCGCAGGTCGCCGCGGCCACCGCGGTCCTGGGCCGGCTGGCCGCGCCCGCCGACCTGTCCGACGCCGACGTCACGGCTCCCGCGGGAGTCTGAGCAGCCGGGATCACCGGTATCTACCGGAATCCCGCAGAATCCCGCAGAGACTTCAGGGAGAACCATGGAAGCCTTCACCACACACACCGGCCGGGCCGTCCCGCTGCGCCGCAGCAATGTCGACACCGACCAGATCATCCCCGCCCACTGGCTGAAGAAGGTCACCAGGGACGGGTTCGAGGACGGTCTCTTCGAGGCCTGGCGCAAGAACGCCGACTTCGTCCTGAACAAACCCGAGCGGCAGGGCGCCACGGTGCTCGTCGCGGGCCCCGACTTCGGCACCGGGTCCTCTCGCGAGCACGCGGTGTGGGCCCTGCAGAACTACGGGTTCAAGACCGTGATCTCCGCCCGTTTCGCGGACATCTTTCGTGGCAACTCGCTCAAGAACGGCCTGCTGACCGTCGTACTCGACCAGAAGGTCGTGGACACGCTCTGGGACCTGACCGAGTCCGACCCGACGGCCGAGATCACCGTCGACCTCCAGGACCGCCAGGTGCGCGCCGAGGGCGTCACCGCCGACTTCCAGCTCGACGAGAACTCCCGCTGGCGGTTGCTGAACGGCCTGGACGACATCAGCATCACGCTGCGCGACGAGGCGGACATCGCCGCGTACGAGACCGGGCGGCCGTCGTTCAAACCGCGCACGCTCCAGCTCTGACCTGCCGCTCGCCCGGGGCCGTGCGCCAAGGCCTCGGACCTGCGAGACAAACAGCGTGATACCGCCCGGAAACTGCTTTTCCCGGCCCGGCACGCCGGATCCGGCCCCTGCGGACACACCGGGCGGCAATCCCCGCAAGGCCCGGACGTACCCCCTACCGTTCACGGTTGGGGGTACGTTCCTTTGCGTACTTTTCCGGGTTCCTGAGCCGTCTCGTCCGGGTCGGGGCCGGGTGTTCAACTCCGCTGCGGCGTACCGGAATAGGGCCTTTCGGAACGGGTACCGGAGCCTGCATCGACGCTGTCAGGGCAGGGTCCCGGAGCGCGGCACGAGTACGCCAGTTACGCCCCGCGCAGGCGACAACTCGCCCCAGATGGCACAATCGGTGCATGGATCGCGACGGCCAACTCAGGCTCTACCGGGAAGTCGCGGACCAGCTCAAGATCGCGCACGCAAGGGTGCGTGCACTGCAAGTCCCGGAGGGCGTACGGATGGCGCTGACCCGGAAGCTGCTGGTCATCACGGCCGCGGCCAAGCACGATCTCGCCGGAGCCGCAACACGTCTTGAACAACTGAACGCGGACCTCGACGAGGGTCGATTCCCCGACGACGTCTGAGCGTCGCGCCGCACGGACCGTCCTGGGAAGTCATCGACGGTTGGGACTCATTGCGGCACAAGGGTGATTAGGCCGTTTCGTGTTTGATTTGCGGTATATATCTGCCTAACGTGCGAAAAAGCTTGAACAGATTCGTTCTGGCGATGTCTCCGAAGGGGAAGACGTGAACAAGGCGCAGCTCGTAGAAGCGATTGCCGACAAGATGGGCGGGCGCCAGCAGGCGGCCGACGCCGTCGATGCCGTGCTGGACGCCATCGTCCGGGCAGTTGTCGGCGGGGAGAGGATTTCGGTCACCGGCTTCGGGTCGTTCGAGAAGGTCGACCGGCCGGCCCGCTACGCCCGCAACCCGCAGACCGGGGAGCGCGTGAGGGTCAAGAAGACCTCGGTGCCCCGCTTCCGCGCAGGCCAGGGTTTCAAGGACCTGGTGAGCGGCTCCAAGAAGCTCCCCAAGGGCGGCGAGGTCGCCGTCAAGAAGGCTCCCAAGGGCAGCCTTACGGGCGGTACCAGGGTCACCGCCAAGGCGGCCGCGAAGAAGGCGACGGCCAAGAAGGCGGCGGCGAAGAAGGCCGCACCCGCGAAGAAGGCCGTGGCGAAGAAGACCACGCCCGCGAAGAAGACCACGGCCAAGACCACGGCCACGAAGGCCACGCCGGCGACGAAGGCGACGGCGAAGGCGACCACGAGGAAGTCGGCGCCCGCGAGGAAGGCGACGGCCACGAAGGCTCCCGCCAAGAAGTCCACGGGACGCAAGACCACCGCCAAGAAAGCCACCACCCGCAGGAAGTGAGGGCGGGGGCCGCACCTCACGGGCCACTCGCGCCGGGCCGGACTCCCCTGGGGGAGCCCGGCCCGCGGTGCGTCGGGGCCCGTTCAACCGGCCTGTCACCGAGAACCGGCCTGTCACCGGTCAGGTAAGAAGCCGCTCCCGGCGATGAGTCAGCCCCGGTGCGGCGCCCGTCTCACGAACGGGACGAGTTCCCGTTGTGGACCCGGCTCCCGTGCCGTGGGGCAGGACTAGTCCGTCACAGGGTCTGGAGCGTGACGAGTGTGATCTGCAAACCGCGCTCTGCCGTCGGCTTCGGGCTCGGCCGCGCATCCGTGCCGGCGTCGCCGTCCGCGGGGACGGCGGATTTCGCCGTGTTGCCCGGGCCGTCCGTGTCCTGCGCGGTGACCTCGATGCGCACCCGCTGCCCGGGGCGGAGCAGGCGCAGGCCGCCCGCGTCGAAGGCGGCGGTGTCGAACGGGACCGGGGTGCCGTCGTCGAGCAGCACACTGCCGCTGCGGGTCACGGGGTCGTAGGTGTACGCGGTCGCCTGCATAAGGGCAGCGTAGGCGACCGGCTGGAGGGCCACATCCGCGGCGCCGGCCCCTGCGCGAGCGCGGGCGGCTGCCGAAGGCGCATACGGGCGCGCGCTGCCCAGCCGCTCTGCCGGTGCGAGCAAGTGCCCCCAGCACACACCGCCGCCCATCCTCGTGCGCTGCACGCTGTGCAACTGCGATGCCGCTGCCTTCGCCATGTGCCGCCCCGCAGCGGCGGCAGATGCCCCCGGCAACCAGAAACCGCCCGTTGCCACGGCGACCACGGCAGCGACGGGCGCGCGGGCCGTGCGCTCCCGGCGAAGATCCGCCGGGCGCGCCCTGGTCCGCCCGGGGCCCGTCGACGCATTCCTGCACCCCGCTTTAGTCCGCTTATTCCGCGATGAGCAGCCGCGAGGCCGCCGCCGCGGTGCGCGGGCCGACGCCGAGGGCCAGCGCGGCGCGCAGATCGTCACCGGTGTCCACGTCCAGGCGGACGGAGTCCACGTCGGCAAGCGTGAGTTCCACCGCGCCGGACGCCGTGTGCCGGGCCCGGGACGCATTGCCGAAGGCGGGCTGCAGAGGTGTGCCGGGTGCGGCGGACAGCAGCGTGGTCCCGATGGCGGCGGCATCGGGAAGAAATGCCCGCGGGAATTCACCGGCGGCTGCGAGTACCCGCGCCAATTCGGCGGACCGCAGCGCGGGGAGATCCGCGTTCAGGGCTGCGAGGGCGGTGTCCGGACGCTCGGAGCGCACCACGGCCGCGGCGTGCGCGAGGGCGGCATTGAGCCCGGCGGCGGGTGTGTCCGGGATGATGCGGGCGCCGAGAGCGGTCAGCTCGCGGCCCGCACGCGCGTCGTCGGTGACAACCACCACATCGCCGACACACGCACACGCGGTCACCGCCGCCACCGTGTCCTGCGCGAATGCCAGGGCAAGACCCGGGCGCACGGCGTCGTCCGCGGTATCCGAGAGCCTGCTCTTGGCCCGCACCAGGGGTTTCAGCGGAATGACCAGGGTCCACTGCACCAAAGATCCGTCCCTTCACGTCGCGCCCATTGTCACTCGTCGCTTGGACTGACCGACGCGGGCACCGGGTAAGCGAAGAGAGCCTGGCATGGCGTAACGGAGAGAACGCGGGCGTACGGTGTTCTCGACAGACCGGCGGCCCGGGGCGACACTTGTGCGGCCTCGGACCCCTAAAGGAAGGTGCACGTGTGTCCCGCCGCAGAATCGGCATCTGGTACCGCCTTGCGGCAGCCCTTTGCAAACCGCCGTTGATCGCTCTGCTCAAGCGTGACTGGCGCGGAATGGAGAACATTCCGGCTGACGGCGGATTTATCACCGTGGTGAACCACAATTCGCATGTGGACCCGTTCTCGTACGCGCATTTTCAGTACAACACCGGACGCGTTCCGCGTTTCCTCGCGAAGGCCGGCCTTTTCAAGAAGTTATTCGTCGGCGCCATGATGCGCGGCACCGGCCAGATTCCGGTGTACCGCGAGAGCACCGACGCGCTCAGTGCCTTCCGGGCCGCGATCGACGCCGTGCAGCGCGGCGAGTGCGTCGCGTTCTACCCCGAGGGCACCCTCACCCGTGACCCGGACCTGTGGCCGATGGTCGGCAAGACCGGCGTCGCCAGGGTCGCCCTGGAGACCAAGGTGCCCGGTCGTGCCCGTCGCACAGTGGGGCGCCAACCTGCTGCTGCCGCCGTACGCGAAGAAGCCGAACCTGCTGCCGCGCAAGACGCACCGGGTGCTCGCGGGACCCCCGGTCGACCTGTCGCGCTTCTACGGCAAGGAACCGACCCCCGAGGTCCTCAAGCGAGGTCACCGAGGTCCTCATGGCCGCGGTCACCGTCCTGCTCGACGAGCTGCGCGGCGAGAAGGCGCCCGCGACGCTCTACGACCCGCGGCAGGTACGGATCGAGCAGCGCCGCAAGACCGCCGCTCGGGACGCCGCGCACACGCGGGAGGCGGAGAACGCGGGCACGGCGACAAGGACGCGGTGCAGGCGGCCGTCTTCGGCACCGGCTCCTGGGGCACGGCCTTCGCCATGGTGCTCGCCGACGCCGGGTGCGAGGTCACCTTGTGGGGTCGCCGCCCCGAAGCTCGCCGACGCCGTCAACTCCACCCGTACCAACCCCGACTACCTGCCGGGCATCGAACTCCCCGCGACCTCCGCGCCACCAGCGACCCGGCCGAGGCCGCCGGCGGACGCCGAGTTCGTGTCCTCGCCGTGCCTCCCAGACGCTGCGCGGCAATCTCGCCGACTGGGCGCCGCTGCTCGGCCCCGACGCCGTGCTGGTCAGCCTGATGAAGGGCGTCGAACTCGGCACCGCGAAGCGGATGAGCGAGGTCATCGAGGATGTGGCCAAGGCCGGCCGCGGAGCGCATCGCCGTGCTGTCACAGGCCCCAACCTGGCCCCGCGAGATCGCCGCCCGGCATGCCGGCCGCCTCCGTGGTCGCCTGCCGTGACGAGGCCGTCGCGCAGCGGCTCCAGGCCGCCTGCCACACCGCCGTACTTCCGCCCGTACACCAACACCGACGTGGTCGGCTGCGAACTCGGCGGCGCGGTCAAGAACGTCATCGGGCTCGCCGTCGGCATCGCCGACGGCATGGGCCTGGGCGACAACGCCAAGGCGCTCGCTGATCACCCGCGGCCTCGCCGAGACGACCCGGCTGGGCCTGGCGATGGGCGCCGACCCGCACGACCTTCGCCGGGCCTCGCCGGGCATCGGCGATCTGGTCGCCACCTGCTCCTCGCCGCTGTCGCGCAACCACACCTTCGGCATCAACCTCGGCCGGGGCATGACCCTGGAGGAGACCATCGCGGTCACCCGGCAGACCGCCGAGGGCGTCAAGTCCTGCGAGTCGGTGGTCGATCTGGCGCGCCGGCACGGCGTCGACATGCCGATCACCGAGACCGTCGTGGACATCGTGCACAACGGCAAGCCGCCCGTGGTGGCCCTCAAGGAGCTGATGTCACGCTCCGCCAAGCCGGAGCGGTAGGGTCGTCGCGACATGAGCAACCTGCCCTCTCCCCAGAGCCCGGACCGCGCTGAGCCGAGCGGTCCTGACGAGCCGCCGCAAGCCGCGGGTCGCCGTCGTCTTCGGCGGGCGCAGCTCCGAGCACGGCATCTCGGTGGTCACCGCCGCCGCCGTGCTGCGCGCCATCGACCGCGACGAAGTACGACGTGCTGCCCATCGGCATCACCACCGGACGGCCGCTGGGCGCTGACCGCCGACGAGCCGGAGCGGATGGCCATCACCGACCGCCGGATGCCGACCGTCGAGCAGCTCGCCGAGACCACCGAGGGCACTGTGCGTGCTGCCGTCGACCCGGCCAGCCGCGAGGTGGTCTACAGCGAGCCGGGCGCGGTGCCCAAGGCGCTCGGCGAGGTCGACGTCGTCTTCCCGGTGCTGCACGGCCCGTACGGCGAGGACGGCACCCTGCAGGGCCTGCTGGAACTCTCCGGCATCCCGTACGTCGGCTCGGGCGTACTGGCCTCGGCGGTCGGCATGGACAAGGAGTACATGAAGCGGATCTTCACCTCCTTCGGCCTGCCCGTCGGCCCGTATCTGGTGATCAGGCCGCGCGAGTGGGAGCGCGACGGGAGCGCCGCGCGCAAGCGGATCGTGGACTTCGCCGGGGAGCACGGCTGGCCGCTGTTCGTGAAGCCCGCCCGGGCGGGCTCCTCGATGGGCATCACCAAGGTCGACGCCTTCGACGGCCTCGACGAGGCGATCGCCGAGGCCCGGCGGCACGACCCGAAGGTCATCGTCGAGTCGCTGCTGCGCGGGCCGCGAGATCGAGTGCGGCGTGCTGGAGTTCGAGGACGGGCCGCGCGCCAGTCTGCCCGCGGAGATCCCGCCGGTCGCCGCGCACGACTTCTACGACTTCGAGGCCAAGTACATCGACTCGGCGCCGCGGGTATCGTGCCCGCGCCGCTCACCGACGAGCAGACCGCCGAGGTGCAGCGGCTCGCCGTCGCGGCGTTCGAGGCGGCCTCCTGCGAGGGCCTGGTCCGCGCCGACTTCTTCCTCTCGACAACGGCGAGTTCGTGATCAACGAGATCAACACCATGCCCGGCTTCACGCCGATCTCGATGTACCCGCGGATGTGGCAGGAGAGCGGGGTCGGCTACCCGGAGCTGGTGGACCGCCTGATCCAGGCGGCACTGCGGCGGCCGACCGGGCTGCGATAGCGCCTCACCGCCCCGGTGGGCAGCGGCCGGTGGGCGGCGGCTCGCCGCTGACCGCCGGCGGGTGAGGGCGGCGCGGTCGCGAGATTTTCCGCGTCCTCGCCGGACACAGGAGAGCAGGAAGGGCCGACGCTCGTGCCCGGCACGAGCGTCGGCCCTTTTCCACGCCGGGCGGCGGCGGAAAAGCTGCGCAAAGCATTGACGCCGCGCTCTGCGCTGCTATCTTCCCGTTCGAAGTGCTGAGCAACGTCCGGTATATCGAACCATGCTTGAGTGCGGGAGCCGCCATGCGATCAACGGGACGCACCGGCCCGGAACTCGGCCTCTGGGCGTTTTGCTCACCGCCCCACTCGTCACCACCGTGCCCGCCGACCCCGATCCGGGGCCGCCGCGTTGCGCCGTGCCGGGACGGGTGGTCTGCGCATCCGTGGCCTCTGTGCGCGGCGACGCGAAGCGTGCGTCTGCCGGCGCCCGGGCTCTGTGCGCCTGTTGGTGAGAGAACCCTCCTGTTCTGTCCCGGGGCACCCGTATGACTTGAATCCCGAACCGTGTTCGCAATTTCGAACGAAGTGGTGTGATGAGACGTCATCTTCTGTATGCCGTGCATGCCCTGCGTACCGCGCTCCGCACCTGGGCGGTCTGCGCGACCGTCCTCTTGCTGAGTTGCTGCCTGAACGTCACCGGCCTCGCCGCCACGGCGAACGCGGCACCGGCGGCACTCGCGGCCGGGACCGCCAGACCGGCCGCGGGCACCGACCAGGCCGATGTGCCGGCGCCGCCCATGGGCTGGGCGTCCTGGAACAGCTTCGCGGCCAAGATCAACTACAGCGTGATCAAGGGGCAAGCCGATGCCATGGTCTCGCATGGCCGCGGCCGGGGTACAATACGTCAACATCGACGAGGGCTGGTGGCAGGGAACGCGCGACGGCCGGGCAACATCACGGTCGACACGGCTGAGTGGCCCGGCGGCATGCAGGCCATCGCCGACTACATTCACGGCAACGGTCTCAAAGCGGGGATCTACACCGACGCTGGCAAAAACGGCTGCGGCTACTACTACCCGACCGGGCGGCCAGCGGCGCCGGGATCGGGCAGCGAAGGTCACTACGATCAGGACTTTCTTCAGTTCTCCAAGTGGGGCTTCGACTTCGTCAAGGTCGACTGGTGCGGCGGCGAAGCCGAGGGACTCGACCCGCAGACCGCGTACCAGGCCATCAGCGACTCCACCCAAGAAAGCCACCGCGCAACCGGACGCCCCTCGTGCTGTCGGTCTGCAACTGGGGCGAGCTGAGCCCGTGGAACTGGGCGCCCGGCATGTCGACGATGTGGCGCACCAGCAGGACATCATCTACTACGGCCATAGCCGCCCGTGAGACCTGTGCTCACCAACTTCGACTCGCGCACCCCGCGGCGCAGCACACCGGCACTACAACGATCCGGACATGCTTATCGTCGGCATGTACCGGGTTTACCGCCGCGCAAAACCGCACCCACATGGGCCTGTGGGCATCTCCGGCGCCCCGCTGCTGGCCGGCAACAACCTCGCCACCATGAGCACGGCGACCGCGGGACGTCCTGACCAACTCCGAGGTCGTCGCCATCGACCAGGACCCCCGCGGTCTGCAGGGCGTCAAGGTCGCGGAGGACACCACCGGCCTGCAGGTCTACAGCAAGGTCCTCTCCGGCACCGGCCGGCGCGCGGTCGTGCTGCTCAACCGCACCTCCGCCGCGCGTCCATCACCGCCCGCTGGACCGACCTGGGCCTGACCGGCGCGGCCGCCTCTGTCCGCGATATATGGACGGGCGCCGACCGGGCACCCGGCACCGGCTACACCGCGACCGTCCCGGCCGGCGAAGCCGTCCTGCTCACCGTCGCCGGCGCACGGAGGCGTCGGCACCACGTACCAGGAGACCACCGCCAAAAAAAAAAAAAAAAAAAAAAAAAAAAAGCAACGGCGCCGTCGCGTCCCGTTTTGTCATACGTCACGGCTGACGCTACGGGCACTAAGCTGGCCGACCTCACCTACGCCAACGGCGGTACCGCCCCCCGCACCGTCGCTCCAGGTCAACGGCCAGTACGCCACCACCCTGGCCCTGCCGCCCACCGGCTCCGACGCACCCACCGCACCGTCTCGGTCCTGCTCTCCCTGGCCAAGGGCGCGCAACACGCTGACCTTCACCGACCGGCGGCCGGACACGCTTCGCCCATCCAGGACATCCCTGCGGCGCGAACGCCACCCAGATCACCGGCGTCGACGCCCAACGCTGCGTCGACCTGGACCAGAACACCCTCACCAACGGCGCCCAGGCCCAGCTGTGGGACTGCAGCGGCGGTCAGAACCAGTCTTCCAGCGCACCGCACGCCATGAACTGACCCTCTACGGCACCAAATGCCTCGACGCCTACAACAACGGCACCACCAACGGCACGGTCGTCGACATCTGGGACTGCAACGGCGGCGCCAACCAGAAGTGGACGGTGAACTCCTCTGGCACGCTCACCAACGACCAGTCCGGCCTCTGCCTGGACGCCAACGGCAACGGCACCGGCAACGGCACGAAGCTGGTGCTGTGGACCTGCAACGGGGGCGCCAACCAACGCTGGACCCTCAGCTGAAGGACCTGAGGCACCAAAGGACCTGAAGGCCGGCCTTTCCGATCCGGTGGCACCCGCTCTCCCGGGTGGGTGCCACTCGGGAAAACGGATGCCAGCCGGGGCGGCCGGCGTGTTGCGAACGAGAGCCGTCAGTCGGCGATGCCCTTGGGGATCGTCTTCTTGACCGCCGGTGCCAGGTCGATGAGCGGGCTGAGGCCGCGTGCGGTCCGCTGCTTCGGCAGGACCACTTCCACGTAGGCCCTGCGCAGTGTGGTGGTCAGATGGTGGGAGCCGTCGTCCTGCTGTTCGTCGAGCCAGCCGACGCCGTTCACCTCCACGCTGTCCGCCTCGGAGTCGTCCATCTCCGCGGGCCGCTGTACACCGCAGCGCAGTATGATCGCCGGATCGCCCCAGCCCGCGGTCAGTGCGGACCGCGGCTTCGGATCATTTCGGCCGAGTCCGTCGACACGCCGGGGAAGCTGCCGGTGCAGCTGACCGCAGAGCGCGGCCGCTCCCACACTCGGGGAGGGAACCGCCGCCGTAGCCGCATCGTCCGTTGAGGTGCACCCTGCGGTGGTGAGCGCGGTGAGCAGCAGGGCGAGAACGGGCGGCGCGGCGGCCATGCGTGGCCGGTGACTTGGGAAACTCACCGGACCAGAGTAGACGGGGGCTACAGATGGACGACCGGGCAGGTCAGTGTGCGGGTGATGCCGTCCACTTGCTGGATCTTGGCGACCACGATGCGACCCAGTTCGTCGACGGTCTCGGCCTGCGCGCGCACGATCACGTCGTACGGGCCTGTGACGTCCTCGGCCTGCATCACGCCGGGGATCTTGCCGACTATGTCGGCGACTGCCGACGCTTTGCCGACCTCCGTCTGGATCAGGATGTACGCCTGTACCACGGAACCTCCAGGGCGGCCACGAGGATCATGGGGAAGAAAGGGACGCCACGGTATCGCGTTGCCGCGCGCCTCGGGGAGACCTCAGCACCCCGTGGCGTACATGAGGCCGAGTAACGACGCGGCAGATGATCCGTCCGGGGCGGGGCGCGGATCCCGACACGATGGTCATCGTGCCGGGCCCCGGGGTCACGGGCAACGGCGGCTACCGGCAGAATTGCAGACAGACCGGCGCGGAAGGGGCAGTACCACAATGAAGGGAAGCGTGGGCGAGTTGGGGGAGTTCGGGCTCATCAGGGAGCTCACTGCCCGCCTCACCACCACCCCGGCGGTCCGGCTCGGGCCGGGCGACGACGCCGCGGTGGTGGCCGCACCCGACCGCAGGGTCGTGGCGAGTTGTGACGTCCTGCTGGAGGGGCGGCACTTTAGGCGCGACTGGTCCACGGCGTACGACGTCGGGCGCAAGGCGGCGGCGCAAAACCTCGCCGACATCGCCGCGATGGGCGCCGTACCGACCGCGCTGCTGCTCGGCCTCGTCGTACCAGCCGAACTGCCCGCCACCTGGCCGAGCGAGATGATGGACGGCCTGCGTGACGAGTGCCAGGTCGCGGGTGCCGCGGTGGTCGGCGGGGACGTGGTGCGCGGCGACACCATCACGATCGCGATCACCGCGCTCGGCGACATGCGGGGCCACGAGCCGGTCACCCGGGCCGGTGCGCAGCCCGGTGATGTCGTCGCCGTGACCGGCTGGCTCGGCTGGTCGGCCGCCGGGTACGCGGTGCTCTCCCGTGGCTTCCGCTCCCCGCGCGCCTTCGTCGAGGCGCACCGCAGGCCGGAGCCGCCGTACCACGCGGGCCCCGCCGCGGCCGGGCTCGGCGCCACCGCCATGACCGACGTCAGCGACGGCCTGGTGGCGGACCTCGGCCATATCGCCCAGGCCAGCAAGGTCCGTATCGACGTCCGCTCCGGCGCCGTCGATATCCCTTCGCAGATGAACGACATCGGGCAGGCCGTCGGCGTGGACCCGCTGCACTGGGTGCTCACCGGTGGAGAGGACCACGCGATCGTGGCGACCTTCCCGCCGGACGTGAAGCTGCCCGCCCGCTGGAAGGTGATCGGCGAGGTGCTCAATCCGTCGGCCCTGCCGCTGGGGGTCCCCCCACGCCTTTCAGGCAGTGGGGGAGTGACCGTCGACGGGGCACCCTGGAGCAAGGGCGGCTGGGACCACTTCGCGGACACCGAGGACTGACCGCGCCCGCGCCCTCGTCGGGGCGGACCGCCGTACCGACGACCGGGGACAGCGGCGCACGGCACGGCACGGACGACGGGGGATCGGAGGAAGACATGACGGTTCCCGCACGGGTGCTGACGGTGGCCGGTTCCGACTCCGGCGGCGGGGCGGGCATCCAGGCTGATCTGAAGACGATGCTGGCGCTCGGTGTGCACGGCATGAGCGTGATCGCCGCCGTCACCGCGCAGAACTCACTCGGTGTGCAGGGCGCCTGGGAGCTGCCGGTCCAGGCGGTGCGGGCCCAGTACCGCAGTGTCGTCGACGATATCGGTGTCCAGGCGGTCAAGACGGGCATGCTCGCGTCGGCTCTGCTGGTGGAGACCGTCGCGGAACTGCTGGCCGGGACGGGCGTGCCCGTGGTCGTCGACCCGGTGGGGGTCTCCAAGCACGGCGATTCGCTGCTCGCCGCGTCCGCGCTCGACGCGGTGCGCGGCGCACTGCTGCCCACTGCGACCGTCGCCACCCCGAATCTCGACGAGGTCGCCCAGCTCACCGGCGTGCATGTCGACTCACCGGACGCGATGCGCCGCGGCGCCGCCGCGGTCCTCGCTCTCGGGCCCCGCTGGGCGCTCATCAAAGGCGGTCATCTGCCGGGGCGGGACGGTCGGGCGGGAAGTTTTGACGAGGCCGTGGACCTGCTCACCGACGGCAGCGAGGAGCACTGGCTGCGCGCCCCTCGGTACGCCAACCGCCACACGCACGGCACCGGCTGCACGCTCGCGTCGGCGATCGCGGCACAGCTCGCGAAGGGGGACCAGGTGGTGGCGGCGGTGACGGCGGCGAAGGAGTACGTGACCGGGGCGATCGCGGCCGGGTTCGCCCTGGGCGGCGGCATCGGCCCGGTGGACCACGGATGGCGGTTCAGGGCGGGCGCGGGGGACGAGGGCGCGGGGCGCATGCTCGGGTGAGGCGCCCGGGGCATGCGGTTGCGGGCGCCTGGCCGCGCGGTGGGCGAGCAATCCCGGTCACGAAGGGCACAGGCAGACACAGCGGGCGCGGGCGCAGAGATGCGTCCGTGTGCAGACGCACAAGAGCCGACCCACCCGAAGGTGGACCGGCTCTGTGACAACCAGCGAGGTGGCTGCGCAGTAGCCGTCTGCGCACGGACGGACACTCAGGTCCGTCCGCAGGCAGGCGGCACTACGTCAGCGCGCTACCTTGCCGGCTTTGATGCACGAGGTGCAGACGTTCAGCCGCTTCGGCGTCCCGCCGACCACGGCACGCACGCGCTGGATGTTGGGGTTCCAGCGACGGGGCGTACGGCGGTGCGAGTGGGAAATGCTATTGCCGAAGCCCGGCCCCTTGCCGCAGACATCGCAGTTGGCAGCCACGGGTCACTCCAAAGACTTCAGATGCGCGTACGGTGGATCCCGGCATGCCGAGATCAGTGATCGGGTGGCGTTGCCAGGGGAGAGGCCCGATGTGTATCGGGCAACCGGAGCAGCATACAACTCCTGCTCCCGTACAACGAAACTACCATGCGCGCCCAGCCCCTGGTCGCCGCCCCCAGCCGTGCTCCAGGGCCTGACCTGCCGCGCTCCGGATCGCGACGAATAACGGTTAACGGAGAGCGGACGGGGCTCCGGCGGATCGCAGACCGGGCGACGGCGGGTTCGCACCGGAGTCCGGCCGGGCCCGCTGCGGTGCGGGAGGTCCCGTCCGGGTGCGGGGCGCGGCGGTCCGGCGCGCGCAGGCAGGAAGATCCTCGCCCGTGCCGGGGTTCCAGTCCCGTCCCGTGTGGGTTCGGTGCAGGTACGGTCCGTACTCGTCCCAGGGGCCTGTCCGCCGGCTTGCGCCCGCGCTTTCGGGGTCTACGCTGCCTGGCAGCTCAGCAGTACGAGGAGGCGAGACAGACGCAGGCGCCGCAGCAGCCCACGGACCACAGGACCGCGACGTCCGAGCGGCCCGGTCCGGATGCGGGACGGGTTCTCGACGCCCTCGCGGTGCGCGCCTGGTGCACGCGCGCGCTGGGCGCGCTGGGGAGCGCGCGCGAAGAGATCGACGCGATCAACGTCTACCCGGTCGCGGACGGCGACACCGGCACCAATCTCTACCTGACTCTGGAATCCGCGGCCCAGGCCGTCGACGCCGCCTTCACCGGCCTTGATCCCGAGCACCCGACCCTCGCGGAGGCCGTACGCGCGATGGCGCACGGCGCGCTCATCGGCGCCCGGGGCAATTCCGGCACCATCCTGGCCCAGCTGCTGCGTGGCATGGCCCAGGTGCTCTCCGGCGGGCAGGACACTCAGGACACTCAGAACACAGCGGGCGGGGCGGGGGCCGACTGCGGCGGGGGAGCGCGCGAGGTGGCGGGGCGGCGGCTGCGCTCGGCACTGAGGCGGGCCGCGGAGTCCGCGTACGCGGCGGTGGCGCATCCCGTGGAAGGCACCGTCTTGACCGTGGCCACCGCGGCGGCCACCGCGGCGTGCGGTGCCGCGGACGACTGCGGCGCGGTGGCGCGGGCGGCGTACGACGGGGCGCGCGCCGCCCTGGAAGCCACTCCCGGGCAGCTGGCGGAGCTGGGCCGCGCGGGCGTCGTTGATGCGGGTGGCCAGGGCCTGGTGGTGCTGCTCGCCGCGCTCTCCGAGACCCTGACCGGCGAGCCGGTCGGCAGCGGCCCGTTGACCAGGACACCGGGCGCACCGCGGACCGGCACCTCGCGCACCGGGGCGTCCGCCGTGCGGCCCCGCTTGGCCGTGCCGGGGAGCGCGGGCGACGGATGCGACGCGCCGGCCGCGGCCGCGGGCGGCCCCGCCTACGAGGTGATCTACCTCCTGGAGGCCGAAGAGGCAGCCGTCGACCGGCTGCGGACCCGGCTCGACGGCCTCGGCGACTCGCTCGTCGTAGGCGGCGGCGACGGGCTGTGGAGCATCCATGTGCACGTCGACGACGCGGGCGCCGCCGTCGAAGCCGGCATCGAGGCCGGCCGGCCGTACCGCATCCGCATCACCCACTTCGGCGCGGGAGACGTCCACGCGGCGCCCGCCACCGGGGAAGCCGCGCCGCGCGAACGGGCCCAGCGCGCCGTGGTGGCCGTCGTACCGGGCGAAGGCCTTGGCGCGCTGTGCGCCGAGGCGGGCGCCTTGCCGGTGCTCGCGCGCCCGGGGGAGCCGCCTGCCAGCGGTGAGCTGGTGGCCGCGATCCGCCGGGCCCACGCACACGAGGTCGTCCTGCTGCCGAACGACGACGATCTGCGGCACACCGCCGCAGCCGCCGCGGAACAGGTCCGCACGGCCGGGATACGGGTCGCCGTGATCCCCACCCGGGCCGCCGTCCAGGGCATCGCGGCGCTTGCCGTGCACGAGCCCGAGCGCCGCTTCGACGAGGACGTCGTCGCGATGACTTCGGCCGCCGGCGCCACCCGCTACGCCGAACTCACCGTCGCACCGCGCCAGTCGTGGACCACGGCGGGCATCTGCCAGGCAGGCGACGTCCTCGGCCTCATCGACGGCGATGTGGCCGTCATCGGCTCGGACCCGGCGCGCACCGCCGCCGCCGTCCTGGACCGCATGCTCGCCGCGGGCGGCGAACTCGTCACCCTCATCACCTCGGACACCGCCCCCGCCACCCTCGCCCGCCACCTGGAAGACCACGTGCGCACGTCCCACTTGGCCGTGGACACCGTCGCGTACCCGGGCGGCCACCAGACGCCGCTGCTCCTGATCGGCGTGGAGTGATCCGCTCCTGATCGGCCGCACGGGCTGACGGCGGGCCGCGAACCACCGCTGCGCACCGGCGACAGCGCAGCGCGGCGCCGCGCTGTCAGTCCCGTGGTGTCCAATGGACCCGTGCCCGCACTAGACGAATCCCTGAAGAAGGTGGTCGGTCCCGCCACCGCGAAGGTGATGGCCGAGCACCTGGGCCTGCACACCGTCGGCGACCTGCTGCATCATTACCCGCGCCGCTACACCGAGCGCGGCGAACTCACCCGCATGGCCGAACTGCCGCTGGACGAGCATGTGACGGTGGTCGCCCAGGTGGAGAGCGCCCGTGTGCTGGCGTTCAAGTCCGGCAGATCCGGCAGCGGTCAGCGGCTCGAAGTCACCATCACCGACGGCAGCGGCCGACTCCAGCTGGTCTTCTTCGGCCGGGGCATGCACAAGCCGCACAAGGACCTGCTGCCGGGCACCCGTGCGATGTTCGCGGGCAAGGTCTCCATGTTCAACCGCAAGCTCCAGCTCGCCCACCCCGCCTACGAGCTGCTGCACGGCACCGGCGACGCGGACGACGACGGCGCGGGAGGCGGCGCCGGGCCCGTGGATACCGCCGCCTCCTGGGCCGGGGCCCTGATCCCGATCTACCCGGCCACCGCGAAGCTGGAGTCCTGGAAGATCGCCAAAGCGGTCGACGCGGTGCTGCCCAGCGTCCAGGACGCAGTCGACCCGCTGCCGCCCGGCCTGCGCGAGGGCCGCGGTCTCGTCCCGCTTCCCGAGGCGCTGCAAAAGATCCACCGGCCGGGCAGCAAGGCGGACGTCGCGGACGCCCGGGCCCGGCTCAAGTGGGACGAGGCCTTCGTCTTCCAGGTCGCGCTGGCGCGCCGGCGGCACGCGGACAGCCAGCTGCCCGCGGTGCCCCGCAAGGCCCTGCCGGACGGCCTGCTCACCGCCTTCGACGCCCGGCTGCCCTTCACACTCACCGAAGGCCAGCAGCAGGTCTCCCGGGAGATCTTCGCCGACCTGGCGACCGAGCACCCGATGCACCGGCTGCTCCAGGGCGAGGTCGGCTCCGGGAAGACCATGGTGGCGCTGCGCGCCATGCTCGCCGTGGTGGACGCGGGCGGCCAAGCCGCGATGCTGGCCCCCACGGAGGTGCTGGCCCAGCAGCACCACCGGTCCATCACGGAGATGATGGGGGAGTTGGCAGAGGGCGGCATGCTGAGCGGCGCGGAGCAGGCGACCAAGGTCGTGCTGCTGACCGGCTCGATGGGTGCCGCCGCCCGCCGCCATGTGCTCCTGGACCTGGTGACCGGCGATGCGGGCATCGTCATCGGTACCCATGCGCTCATCGAGGACAAGGTGCAGTTCCGCGACCTGGGCCTGGTCGTGGTCGACGAGCAGCACCGCTTCGGTGTGGAACAGCGCGACGCGCTGCGCGGCAAGGGGCATGCGCAGGGCGAGAAGCGGACCCCGCATCTGCTGGTCATGACGGCCACTCCCATTCCGCGCACCGTCGCCATGACCGTCTTCGGTGATCTGGAGACCTCCGTTCTCGACCAGTTGCCCGCCGGGCGCCTGCCCATCTCCAGCCATGTCGTACCGGCCCAGGACAAGCCGCACTTCCTCCAGCGGGCCTGGGAGCGGATTCGCGAAGAAGTGGCGGGCGGCCACCAGGCGTACGTGGTCTGCCCCCGCATCGGCGACGAGGACGATCAGCCGCGCACCGGCGGCAAGGGCCGGGGCGCCGCCGCTCAGGAGACGTTGCAGGAGTTCCCTGACGGGCCGGACGACGCGGGCGCCGCCGCCTCGGACAAGCGTCCTCCACTCGCCGTCCTGGAGGTCGCGGAGCAGCTGGCCACGGGCCCGCTGAGCGGCCTCAAGGTGGAGGTGCTGCACGGCAGGATGCCGGCCGACGACAAGGACGCCGTGATGCGCCGCTTCACCGCGGGCGAGACCGACGTCCTGGTCGCCACCACCGTCATCGAAGTCGGCGTCAATGTCCCGAACGCCACCGGAATGATCATCATGGACGCCGATCGCTTCGGCGTCTCCCAGCTGCACCAGTTGCGCGGTCGGGTCGGCCGTGGCTCAGCGCCCGGCCTGTGCCTGCTGGTCACCGACGCGCACGAGGCCAGTGACGCCCGCGCCCGGCTCAACGCCGTCGCGGCCACGCTCGACGGCTTCGAACTCTCCCGTATCGACCTCGAACAGCGCCGTGAGGGCGACGTGCTCGGCCAGGCGCAGTCCGGAGTGCGCTCGTCCCTGAGGGTGCTCACGGTCATCGAAGACGAGGAGATCATCGCCGAGGCCCGCGAGGAGGCCGCCACCGTCGTCGCCGACGACCCCGAGCTCACCCGGCTGCCCGGCCTGCGTACGGCCCTTGCTGCGCTGCTCGACGACGAGCGTGAGCGCTACCTTGAGAAGGGCTGAAACGGGCTGAGAAGGGCCGAGGAAAAGCTCGTCAGCAGAGCCGAAGGGCTCATCGGAGAGGCTGAGAAGGCTGACACGGGCCCGAGGCGAGTGGAGAACCAGCGGCCGGCCGAGGCCGGCTGAGGTGAGCTGAGCAGGGCTCAGAAGACCCGAAGTCCCGCATACGGAACGTTTGCAATCCTGCCCTCTGTAAGCAGTTGTCATATGACCTGAAGATCGGCAGACTTTCCTCGGTTCGGCGGAATATCCACCTGTCGGACGCCCATCACCTTTTCTGGGGGGTTTACCTATGAAAATTGTCATGCCTAGATCCGGCGCTGCACGGGCAGCGGGGGCGCTCGCCCTCACGCTCGCCTGCACCGCCGCGACGACCGGGCTGCTCGGCGGCTCCTTCGCCCAGGCGCAGTCCACCACTTCGGGTGCGCTGAGCTTCAGCGGGGACAGCGGCGACTACATCAGCGGCGGCCAGTCGTATTCCTACACGACCGACGCGCAGGACCAGCTCAACGTCTCCGCGAGCAGCGACGACGGAACGGTCAGTGTCGCCGTCGACGGGGCCAACGGCGACTGGTGGTACCTGGACCTGGCGGCACCGTCGGGCCAGGCCCTGACGCCCGGCACGTACACCGGCGCCACCCGCTTCCCGTTCAACAGCGCCGCCGAGCCCGGCCTGTCCATCGACGGCAACGGCCGCGGCTGCAACACGCTCACCGGCTCGTTCACGATCGAGGATGCCGTCTTCGGTCCGAACGGCTATGTGCAGACCCTGGACGCCACTTACGAGCAGCACTGCGAGGGCAGCTCAGCGGCGCTCCGCGGCGAGGTGCACATCAACAACCCGGCCCCGCCCCCGGTGCTCGACCTCGGCCTCGCCGTCGCCACCGACGGCACGGCCAGCACCCTGAACGGCAAGGCCTATCTGCACGGCACCGTCACCTGCAACAAGCCGGTGCAGGTCGTCGTCGGCGGTCAGGTCGTCGAGGTGAAGAAGCAGGTCCTCATCCGGGGCAACTACAGCACCTCGGTGGACTGCACACCGGGCGAGCCCGTCGCATGGGCGGCCCAGGCGGACCCCACGGAGAGCACACCGTTCCAAAGGGGTGACGTGGAGGCCACGACCGAGGCGTTCGGCACCGACTCGGACTACTCCGGTGAGGTCTCGACGGGCACCCAGACCACGGTGGTCCATCTCGTCAAGGGCTGATGTCAGGCCTGCCTGGCCGAATGGCTGGCCTGAAGGCCGATGAAAGCCTTGTGCGGCCCCGGCCGTCCGCTCCTCACGGGGCGGTCGGCCGGGGCCGCGGTCCGTGTGCCACGGGCCCGCAGCACCGCCAGGCCCTTGCGTGCCCCGGAAAGACCCAGGCGGGAAGGCGCGCGAAACGGGAACTGAGACACTGGAACACCAGGAGCCGCCACCGCGGCCTGCGCACCCGCACCGACAAGGACTGACATGACCCGCGTGATCGCCGGAACGGCGGGCGGCCGTCGGCTTGCCGTACCGCCGGGCCAGGGCACCCGGCCCACCTCGGATCGGGCACGCGAGGGCCTGTTCTCCACCTGGCAGTCGCTGCTCGGCACGCTCGGCGCATTCGACGGGCTCTGGATCGCCGACCTGTACGCGGGCTCCGGCGCCGTCGGCCTCGAAGCGCTCTCCCGGGGCGCCGCACACGCCCTGCTCGTCGAGTCCGACTCCCGCGCGGCCCGCACCGTGCGGGAGAACGTCCGCACCCTGGGCCTGCCCGGCGCCGAGGTACGCGCGGCACGCGCTGAAGTGATCGTCGAGGGACAACCTCCCGAGCACCCGTACGACATCGTCTTCCTCGACCCGCCCTACGCGGTCCCCGACGGCGATCTTCGAGAGATTCTGCTCACACTCCGGACTCGGGGCTGGCTCGCCGCCGAAGCCCTCGTCACCGTGGAACGCAGCACCAGAAGCGGCGAGTTCCGGTGGCCGGACGGTTTTTCGGCCGCCCGGGCCCGCAAGTACGGCGAGGGCACCTTTTGGTACGGTCGCGCCGCTTCTACGAGCCACAACGCACCATGACCGGACCGGAGAGCGAGGAACCTCAGTTGCGCCGCGCCGTCTGTCCGGGGTCTTTCGACCCCATCACCAATGGCCATCTCGACATCATTGCCCGCGCCTCCAAGTTGTACGACGAGGTATATGTCGCGGTGATGATCAACAAGTCCAAGAAAGGGCTCTTCACCGTCGACGAGCGGATCGACATGATCCGCCAGGTCACCTCCGATTTCGGCAATGTGCAGGTGGAAGCGTTCCACGGCCTGCTGGTCGACTTCTGTAAACAGCGTGATATCCCGGCCATCGTCAAAGGCCTGCGTGCCGTCAGCGACTTCGACTACGAGTTGCAGATGGCCCAGATGAACAATGGCCTCTCCGGCGTCGAGACCCTGTTCGTCCCCACCAACCCCACCTACAGCTTCCTTTCTTCGTCCCTGGTGAAGGAAGTTGCCGCATGGGGCGGCGACGTCTCCCACCTGCTGCCCGACCTGGTCTTCGACGCCCTCACCCGGCGCCTCGCCGAGAGATGACGGGGCCCAGAGGGGTCTATGGCCGGCGGGCGGGACAGCGCGGAACGCGGACGGGGTGACCGGTCGGTGTCCGGCTGACGGCGCATCAGTCGCTGTCGGACGGCACCCGACTGGCCGTACAGTCGTCCCATGGTCCACGGCCCCGGGCCCACGGGTATGCCGACCGTGGTCCGCAAGGCACCGGTAAGGCGCCCCTTTCCCGGGCGAAGGCACCCCTTCAGAGCACAGAGAGTGGCGAGCACACGGTGGACGTGCAGAAGAAGCTCGACGGCATCGTCGAGGCGATCGGCAACGCCCGGTCCATGCCCATGTCGGCCTCGTGCGTGATCAACCGCGCCGAGCTGCTGTCCATGCTCGAAGAGGTGCGCGGGGCGCTGCCCGGCTCCCTCGCGCAGGCGCAGGAACTGCTCGGCGGCAGTGAGCAGCTGGTCGAGCAGGCCCGCCAGGAGGCGGAGCGGATCATCGAGACGGCCCACGCCGAGCGCGGCAGCCTGGTCTCCGGCACCGAGGTCGTGCACCGCTCCCAGGCCGAGGCGGACCGGATCCTCGACGAGGCACGCCAGGAGGCCGACGAGATCAAGGCGGAGGCCGACGACTACGTCGACTCCAAGCTCGCCAACTTCGAAGTGGTCCTCACCAAGACCCTCGGCTCCGTGGGTCGGGGCCGCGAAAAGCTCCTCGGCACCGGACCGGGCCTCAGCGTGGACGGCTACGAGGACCCCGACTACGCCGAGGCCCCGGAACGCAGCCAGGACCCCGCCACCCTGCGCGAGCGGGCCGACGCCTATGTGGACGTCAAGCTCGGAGCCTTCGAAGCGGTGCTCGCCAAGACGCTGGAGGCGGTGGGCCGCGGTCGCCAGAAGCTGCACGGCCGGGTCGCCACCGACGAACTCGGCGCCCTCTCCGACGGCAAGCAGCACACCAGCGACGCCGACTTCCTGGCGGGCCTCGCCGACCCCGCCGCCCAGCAGGCCGTGCCCGCCCAGCTCACCATGGAGCAGAGCACCGCCGCCCAGCTGGAACAGCAGGCCGCCGCCCAGGTCGCCGGGCAACAGGCCGCCGCTGCCGCCCAGCAGCCCTACGCCGCGCAGGACCCTGGGGGTGCCTCCCACGCCCTTGAGGCAGTGGGGGATCAGCAGGCCTACCCCGTCTACGACCCCGACCAGCAGGTCTACGCCGCGCAGGACCCGTACGCCTATCCGCAGCAGGACGGCGGCTACCCCCAGCAGGACCCGTACCAGCAGCAGGACCCCTACGCCTACCAGCAGCCGTACGCCCAGCAGCAGGAAGCCCACGCCTACCAGCAGGCCTACGCCCAGCAGGACCCGTACGCGGCCGCGCTCGACTTCCCTCCCGCCCCGACCGGTGCGCCCCTCCAGCAGCAGGCCTACGACCCCACCCAGACGGCCGCCGCGGGCAGCTACGACGAGCTGCAGGGCCAGGCCCAGACGGCGCTCGACGAGACCAGCTTCTTCGACACGAGCATGATCAGCGCGGAGCAGCTGCGCCAGTACGAGCAGCAGCGTCAGTACGAACAAGGGCGCTGACGGCCGCGGCGGGGGCGCCGCCGGCGCCGGATGGGCGGGACCGGGGCGCGGGTGCCGGGACCGGTTTGGGCCGATGGCGAGGGTTCAAGTATCCTGGCTGTTCGGTCGCGCGAAGCCTGCGGTCCGGGCTGCCTGCTCACAGAGTCTTCTTCTGCTCGTCGGGTCCACCGCCTGGACCCCACCAGGGCCGTCGCCCGACCGTGAACGAGCCGTTTCCCACCGTACGATTTGCTTCCGAGCATGCCGAAGAACCGAAAGCAGGAAAAGCCCTGAAAGCCCGCCTCGACCACCGCAACCCTCTTGTGTTCGACACGCACGAGTTGGGTCGCCGTCCTGGTGCCATGCAGCGCTTGACCCGCACGATCGAGGCGCCCGGCGGCGAGGGCGTCTTCGGTATCAAGGAAGTAGTCGGCGTGCCCCAGGGCGCTGCCGTCGAGCTCGACCTCCGCCTTGAGTCGGTCCTGGAAGGGGTGCTCGTGACGGGTACCGCCCACGCCGTGGCCAAGGGGGAGTGCGTAAGGTGTCTGGAGCCGCTTGAGCTCACGCTCGACGTGGACTTCCAGGAGATGTTCTCGTACCCCGAGGCCGACGACCGGGGCCGTGCGATCGTGCGGCCCGAAGCGGACGAAGGTACCGAGGAGGACGAGGACAGGCTCTTCGTCGAAGACAGCCTTTTCGACCTTGAGCCGGTGCTGCGTGACGCGGTGGTGCTTGCACTGCCGATGCAGCCGGTGTGCCGGGAGGACTGCCCGGGTCTGTGCTCCGAGTGCGGAGTGCGCCTGGCGGATGATCCGGACCACCATCATGACGCCGTCGACATTCGTTGGGCGGCACTGCAGGGACTCGCCGAGACCGTTCAGGACGGCGAGAAGGACGTGCCCCGCGCAAGCGGGGATGACTCATCACAGGAGAAGTAGCCGTGGCTGTTCCGAAGCGGAAGATGTCGCGCAGCAACACGCGCCACCGCCGGTCGCAGTGGAAGGCTGCGGTCCCCAACCTGGTGGCGTGCGAGCGCTGCCACGAGCCCAAGCTGCAGCACATCGCCTGCCCTGCTTGCGGTACGTACAACAAGCGTCAGGTCCTAGAGGTCTGAGCGGCTGGTGAGGGGCACGATGCCAGACGCCAGGAAGAACAAGCCCCGCACCAGCGGGGATGATCCCCGGCCTCGCGCCAACGGGGGTCCGGCGGAGCAGGCGGCCTCGTCCCACACGCTTCTGGAAGGGCGGCTCGGGTACCACCTGGAGTCCGCCCTTCTGGTGCGTGCGCTGACCCACCGCTCCTACGCATACGAGAACGGCGGTCTGCCGACGAACGAGCGGCTTGAGTTCCTGGGGGACTCGGTGCTCGGCCTCGTCGTCACGGACACGCTGTACCGCATCCACCCCGACCTGCCCGAAGGCCAGCTGGCCAAGCTGCGGGCCGCGGTGGTCAACTCGCGTGCGCTGGCAGAGGTGGGCCGGGGGCTGGACCTCGGTGCGTTCATCCGGCTCGGCCGGGGCGAGGAAGGCACCGGCGGACGGAACAAGGCCTCGATCCTCGCCGACACCCTTGAAGCGGTGATCGGCGCGGTCTATCTCGACCAGGGGCTCGACGCGGCCGGAGAGCTAGTACACCGGCTGTTCGATCCGCTGATCGAGAAGTCGTCGAATCTGGGTGCGGGGCTCGACTGGAAGACCAGCCTCCAGGAGCTCACCGCGACCGAAGGGCTCGGCGTGCCCGAGTACCTGGTCTCGGAGACCGGCCCGGATCACGAGAAGATCTTCACTGCTGCCGCCCGCGTCGGAGGCGTCTCGTACGGCACCGGCACCGGCCGCAGCAAGAAGGAAGCGGAGCAGCAGGCGGCCGAGTCCGCCTGGCGCGCGATCCGCGAGGCGGCGGACGCCCGCCTCAAGCAGACGGAACCCGAGGTTGCCGCTGTCGAGCCGACGCCGACAGCCGAGGCTCCGCCCGCGGACCCGACGCCCGCTTAGGCACCGCGCGGACGCCGGCCCTCCCGTTGTGGGCGCGCGTCCCCCTCCGTGTGCAAAGCCTCCACGCCCCCAGAGCCTGGAGGAGGCACATCGAGGGGGACGATGTCCTTTCAACGGGACGGCGGCCCCGCGTCCGGGCCCGGCCCGGTCCACCGCGGCCGCCCCGAGCCGCGCGCCGCCGTATTGTGCCGCCCCTGCGCAGGAGAACGCCGGATGCCAGAACTCCCCGAGGTCGAGGTGGTCCGCCAAGGCCTCGCCCGTTGGATCGCCCACCGCACCATCGACGACGCCGAAGTCCACCACCCCCGTGCCATCCGCCGCCACGTCCTGGGCCCCGACGACTTCACGCACCGCCTGAAGGGCCACCGCGTCGGCACTCCGAGCCGGCGGGGCAAGTACCTCTGGCTGCCCCTGGAGGACACTGAGTACGCCGTCCTCGCGCACCTGGGCATGAGCGGTCAACTACTCGTCACACCGCATGACGCCCCGGATGAGAAGCACCTGCGCATCCGGATCCGCTTCACGGACACGCTCCCGCAAGCTCTCAAGGAGCAGACGGGACCCGCACCGTCCACCGCCGAATGGGCCGGAACCGAACTCCGATTCGTCGACCAGCGCACCTTCGGCGGCCTCTCACTGCACGACACCACCCCCGACGGGCTGCCCGACGTGATCGCCCACATCGCCCGCGATCCCCTGGACCCGCTCTTCGACGACGACGCCTTCCACCACGCACTGCGCCGCCGCAACAGCACCATCAAACGGGCGCTGCTCGACCAGTCCCTCATCAGCGGAGTGGGCAACATCTACGCGGACGAGGCGCTGTGGCGCAGCAGGCTCCACTACGAACGGCCCACGGCGACCTTCACCCGTCCGCGTACCGCCGAACTGCTCGGCCACGTCCGGGACGTGATGAACGAGGCGCTCGCCGTCGGCGGCACCAGCTTCGACAGCCTCTACGTCCACGTGAACGGCGAGTCCGGCTACTTCGACCGGTCGCTCGACGCCTACGGCCGCGAATCCGAGCCGTGCCGCCGCTGCGCCACACCGCTGCGCCGCCGCCCCTGGATGAACCGCTCCAGCTACTTCTGCCCGCGCTGCCAGCGGCCGCCGCGGGATCAGAGGCCGAAGTCCTGAGTCCACCACGGGCCGCCCGCGCCGAAGTGGACGCCGATGCCGATGGTCTTGTAGTCGCAGTTGAGGATGTTGGCGCGGTGGCCCGCGCTGTTCATCCACGCGTCCATCACCGCCGCCGCGTCGGCCTGGCCGCGGGCTATGTTCTCGCCGCCCAGATCGGTGATGCCCACCTTCGCGGCGCGATCCCAGGGACTCAGCCCCGCGGGATCCGTGTGGTCGAAGAAGCCCTCATCGGCCATCTGCTCGCTGAAGGCGCGCGCCAGGTCCGTCAGGGCGTCGTCGGAGCTGAGCGGTGAGCAGCCCGCTGTGCCGCGCTCCTTGTTGACGAGTGCCAGCACCTCCTGCGCGGCGGCGCTCTCGGCCGACAGGGTGGGCTCGCCCGCGGTCGTGGACGGGGGATCGGAGGGCGTCTTGGTGATCGTGCCCTGGGTGCTCTTCGGCGTGCTCGACCCGGCGGTCGCCGTCGTATGGGGCGCGGGGTGGGCGGTCTTGGCGGAAGGGGCGTGCGCGCTCGGGGAACCGGCCGCGCCGGACGCCGAGGGCTGCCCCGAAGCCGCTCCCGTGGACCGCTGTGCGCCGGGATGGGTGGTGGCGCCGCCCGACGGTCCTTCGGTACCGCCCAGGGTCTCAAGGCCGGAGGGGGTGCCAACGGACCGCACCTGGTCGGACGAACCGCCTCCGGAGCCACCGCCGACGGAGTACGAGCTGCCACCCGGCAGCATCCCCGAGGTCACCGCGATGGCGCCCACGGCGACCGCCGCCGATGCCCCCAGCAGTCCCGTCCGTACCGAGGCGACGCCGCGCCTGCGGTGCCGGTGCGCGCCTCGGTGCGGATGCTCCGGGGAAACCTCCCCGACCGCCAGGGCATCGGAAGAGGTCGGGCCGGCGGCTGCCGCGGCACGGTCCGCTGCGGCGCCTGCGGTGCCGTTGCGTCTGTGGCGTCCCATGTACTGGCCTCCCTGATCCCAGCCGGGTCACAATGATCAAATTCACCCGAACGAGTGAAGGTGTAATGGTTCGGGACGCTACCCCATGCCGAGGTGGGCCGATGTGCTCCCGGCGGAATCAGCCGGTTAGCGTGCAGTCATGAATGACGAGGTGCGGCTGGTCGCCTGGGTGCGCGGCCGGGTACAAGGTGTGGGGTTCCGCTGGTACACGAGGGCCAAGGCGCTGGAGATCGGTGGCCTGAGTGGCTTTGCTCTCAATGCGTCCGACGGGCGGGTCCAGGTCGTCGCCGAAGGCCCCAGGGAGGGGTGCGGAGCGCTGTTGGAGTGGCTCTGCGGCGGCGACACGCCCGGACATGTCGAGGGCGTCACTGAGATATGGGACACGCCGCGCGGCGGCTACGACGGTTTCGAGACCCGCTGAACCGGTACCCGTCAGGCGTCCGGACCGCATCCGGCAGCGGTGCGCACGCAGGGTCCGCGCGCGGTGCGAACGGCCTGGTGACCGAGGAGAAACCGCTTGCAGTGCGGACGGCGCGCGCGGCAAGGTGATCTCCACGCCCCCGGGGCCCGCAGCTGAAGCCGCGCCGCACGTCGGATGTTCCGAACGTTACTGACGGTCGCGAGCCGCCGGGCAGCCAAGCCCGCCGGGGCTTGATCGTGTTGACCGTCAAACTTTTTGGTGAGACTCTGGAATCCCCGCGCACCTTAGCCGTTAGGCAGCAGGGACGGCAGTGACAATCGAAAAAAGCCAGACTCGCGGGTGCGAAATTCCCTCACGACCCACCACGACCCACACCGTACGGTCGGTCACTCATTGTGGAGGACCATCCATCATGGCAAAGGCGCTTCTCGGTTACGTCGGCGGCTCCGACCCTCGACTCCTCGCCGAGATGCGACGGCTCCAGCAGCGCGTCCAGGACCTGGAATCCGAGCTCGTACGAATCCAGGCGGAAAACGACGCGCTGGCGGCTGCCGCTTCTCGCGACGGCGACTCGCTCCTGGAGAGCATCGGCGTACCCCAGGCAGAGCCTGCGCTCACCTGACCCGCTCTGCTTTCATAGGTGGTCGGACTGCAGATCAGTCGCGGTCCGTACTCGAAGGGACGCTTCGGCGTCCCTTTTTCCTGCACTCCTCCGTCGGGGCCCCTGCGCTGGGTCTTTCGGGCTCCTCACATCCGGGCTCTGCCGGAGCCTGTCCGCCGGTCGCCGGGCTCCCTCTGTGCCGGGCTCATGTGGCCGGTCCTCATTCGGCCGGACGAGGGATCCTCGCCGCGTACCGCCGGCTGCTTCCTTGAGGCTTCCTTGCCGTTTTCCTCCAGGCTTCTTCAACTCGTGATGTGCCCTGCACGTTCCTGGGCGAAACCGCGAGTTCACCTGGTGGGACCCGAACCGGACGGTAAAGTGCAGCGGCGTGCACCTCAAGGCCCTGACCCTGCGCGGTTTCAAGTCGTTCGCATCGGCCACGACGCTGCGGTTCGAACCGGGCATCACCTGTGTCGTCGGACCCAACGGCTCCGGCAAGTCCAATGTCGTGGACGCACTGTCCTGGGTGATGGGTGAACAGGGTGCCAAGTCGCTGCGCGGCGGCAAGATGGAGGACGTCATCTTCGCCGGCACCACCGGGCGCCCCCCGCTCGGCCGCGCCGAGGTCTCCCTGACCATCGACAACACCGACGGCGCGCTGCCCATCGAGTACGCCGAGGTCACCATCACGCGGATCATGTTCCGCAACGGCGGCAGCGAGTACCAGATCAACGGTGACACGTGCCGTCTCCTGGACATCCAGGACCTGCTCTCCGACTCCGGCATCGGCCGCGAGATGCATGTCATCGTCGGCCAGGGCCAGCTCGACTCGGTGCTGCACGCCGACCCGATGGGCCGCCGCGCCTTCATCGAGGAGGCCGCGGGCGTCCTCAAGCACCGCAAGCGCAAGGAGAAGGCGCTCCGGAAACTCGACGCGATGCAGGCCAACCTCGCACGCATCCAGGACCTCACCGACGAACTGCGCCGCCAGCTCAAGCCGCTGGGCCGCCAGGCCGCCGTCGCCCGCCGGGCCGCCGTCATCCAGGCCGACCTGCGTGACGCCCGCCTCAGGCTGCTCGCCGACGACCTCGTTCAGCTGCGCACCGCCCTGCAGACCGAGGTCGCCGACGAGGCAGCCCTGAAGGAGCGCAAGGAGGCCACCGAGGCCGAGCTGAAAGCGGCGCTCGGCAGGGAGGCCGCTCTGGAGGACGAGGTGCGCCGGCTCGCCCCGCGGCTGCAGCGCGCCCAGCAGACCTGGTACGAACTCTCCCAGCTCGCCGAGCGGGTGCGCGGCACCATCTCGCTGGCCGACGCCCGGGTGAAGAGCGCCACCTCCCAACCGGCCGAGGAGCGTCGCGGCCGCGACCCCGAGGACCTGGAGCGCGAGGCCGCCCGCGTCCGCGAACAGGAGGCGGAGCTGGAGGCCGCCCTGGAGGCCGCCCAGAGCGCACTGGAGGACACCGTCGCGCACCGCTCGGACCTGGAGCGGGAGCTCGCCATGGAGGAACGCCGCCTCAAGGACGTCGCCCGGGCCATCGCCGACCGCCGCGAAGGGCTCGCCCGACTGAACGCGCAGGCGAGCGGGGCCCGTTCGCGAGCCGCTTCCGCGCAGGCCGAGATCGGCCGGCTCGCCGCGGCGCGCGACGAGGCCCAGGACCGCGCCACCACCGCGCAGGAGGAGTACGAGCAGCTCAAGGCCGAGGTCGACGGGCTCGACGCGGGCGACGAGGAGCTGGCCGAGCGGCACGAGACGGCCAGTGAGGTACTCGCCGAGGCGGAGCGCGCGGTGAGCACCGCTCGTGAGGCACTCACCGCGGCCGAACGCCAGCGGGCCGCCGTGGCCGCCCGCCACGACGCCCTCGCCCTGGGACTGCGGCGCAAGGACGGCACGGGTGCCCTGCTGGCCGCGCACGACCGGCTGACCGGACTCCTCGGGCCCGCCGCGGAACTCCTGACGGTCACCCCCGGCTACGAGGTCCCGGTCGCCGCCGCGTTCGGCGTGGCCGCGGACGCCATCGCCGTCAGCACACCCGCCGCCGCGGCCGAGGCCATCCGGCTGCTGCGCAAACAGGACGCGGGCCGCGCCGCGCTGCTGCTCGCGGGGGAGCGGAGCGACGCGCCGGACGGCCCGGCCGGCACCGGGCAGGACGCGGGACCGCCCCTGGCCGCGGACCTGGTGCGCGGCCCGGCGGAGCTGATGGGCGCCGTGCGACGGCTGCTGGGTGGCATCGTTGTCGTGAACACCCTCGAAGAGGCCGAGGACTTCGTCTACGCACACCCTGAGCTGACCGCCGTCACCTCCGAAGGAGACCTGCTCGGCACGGACTTCGCGCACGGCGGCTCCGCCGGGGCGCCGAGCTTGCTTGAGGTGCAGGCCTCCGTCGACGAGGCGGCGGCCGAACTGGAAGAGCTCGCCGAGCGGTGCACGGAACTGACACGGACGCAGCGGGCCGCGGCCGAGCGGCGTACGGAGTGCGCGGCAGCACTGGAGGAGCTGGCGCAGTGGCGGCGCGCGGCGGACCGCGAGAAGTCGTCGGTGGCGCAGCAGCTGGGGCGGCTCGCCGGACAGGCCAGGGCCGCCGCGGGCGAGGCGGAGCGCGCGGCGGCGGCGGCCGAGCGTGCCCAGGACGCCCTGGACCGCGCCACGATGGAGGCCGAGGAGCTGGCCGAGCGCCTCGCCGTCGCCGAGGAGAGCGCCGCCTCAAGCGACGAGGAGCCCGACACCTCTCTGCGCGAGAGGCTCGCCGCCGACGGTGCCAACGCTCGGCAGACCGAGATGGAGGCCCGCCTTCAGGTCCGTACCCATGAAGAGCGCGTCAAGGGCCTGGCGGGCCGGGCCGATGGACTCGACCGTGCCGCCCGCGCCGAACGCGAGGCACGCGCCCGTGCCGAGCAGCGCCGTGCCCGGCTGCGCCACGAGGCCACCGTCGCCCAGGCGGTGGCCGACGGCGCACGGCAGCTCCTCGCCCATGTCGAGGTCTCGTTGGTGCGGGCCGGTGAGGAGCGCACCGCGGCCGAACACGCCAAGGCGGACCGTGAACGGGAACTTGCGGCGGCGCGCGGCCAGGGGCGCGATCTCAAGGCGCAGCTGGACAAGCTGACGGATTCAGTTCACCGCGGCGAGGTACTCGGTGCCGAAAAGCGGCTGCGGATCGAGCAGCTGGAGACCAAGGCACTGGAGGAACTGGGTGTGGAACCCGCAGGTTTGGTCGCCGAGTACGGCCCCGACCAACTCGTGCCGCCCTCGCCGCCCGCCGAGGGCGAGGAGCTCCCCGAGGACCCGGAGCATCCGCGCAACCGGCCCATGCCGTTCGCACGGGCCCAGCAGGAGAAGCGGCTGAAGGCCGCCGAACGCGCCTACCAACAGCTGGGCAAGGTCAATCCGCTGGCCCTGGAGGAGTTCGCGGCGCTTGAGGAACGGCATAAGTTCCTCTCCGAACAGCTGGAGGACCTGAAGAAGACCCGCGCCGATCTGTTCCAGGTCGTCAAGGAGGTCGACGAACGGGTCGAGCAGGTCTTCACGGAGGCCTACCGGGACACGGCCCGGGAGTTCGAGGGCGTCTTCTCGCGCCTGTTTCCCGGCGGCGAGGGCCGGCTGCTTCTGACCGATCCGGACAACATGCTCACCACTGGTGTGGACGTCGAGGCCAGGCCCCCCGGCAAGAAGGTCAAGCGGCTGTCCCTGCTGTCCGGCGGCGAGCGGTCGCTGACGGCCGTGGCCCTCCTGGTGTCGATCTTCAAGGCGCGCCCCAGTCCGTTCTATGTGATGGACGAGGTCGAGGCCGCTCTCGATGACACCAATCTGCAGCGCCTCATCCGGATCATGCAGGAGCTTCAGGAAGCCTCGCAGCTGATCGTGATCACGCATCAGAAGCGGACGATGGAGGTCGCGGATGCGCTCTACGGCGTCTCCATGCAGGGCGACGGCGTCTCCAAGGTGATCAGCCAGCGGCTGCGCTGAGGACGTCCGTCTTCTGATGTGACTTCCGTCTCTCGCCGTTGAAGATCTCTAGTCTGTCTTCACGACTTGAAGGCATTCCCTTAATGGTGAGCTTGATTATTCATATTTGCAGACTATTGACTTCGAAACTTGAAGGCATAGTCTCGGCAACGTTGTTTTCACGTTCAGGTGGTGGGCGCGTACTGGTGTACGTACGTCACTGGAGGAGCAGCCCCCACCTCCGGCAGCGTTGCCGGTGGGCCGAGGAGTAGTAGTGACCAGCACAGCGGCAATGCCGTCCGGAGCCAGGCAGGCTCATCCCGAGCATCTCGGCCGAGTCGTCTTCATCGCGGCTGCGGCTGCCATGGGTGGTTTCCTTTTCGGATACGACAGCTCCGTGATCAACGGCGCGGTCGAAGCCATCCGCGACCGTTACGCCATCGGTTCCGGGACGCTCGCCCAGGTCATCGCCATCGCACTGATCGGATGTGCGATCGGTGCGGCCACCGCGGGACGGATCGCGGACCGTATCGGCCGTATCCGGTGCATGCAGATCGCTGCGGTGCTCTTCACTATCAGCGCCGTCGGTTCGGCCCTGCCCTTCGCACTCTGGGACCTCGCCTTCTGGCGGATCATCGGCGGTTTCGCCATCGGCATGGCCTCCGTCATCGGCCCGGCCTACATCGCCGAGGTCTCGCCGACCGCGTACCGCGGCCGGCTCGCCTCCTTCCAGCAGGCCGCGATCGTCGTCGGCATCGCGCTCTCCCAGCTGGTCAACTACGGCCTGCTGCGGGCCGCGGGCGGCAACCAGCGCGGCCACGTGCTCGGCCTTGAGGCCTGGCAGGTCATGCTCGGCGTCATGGTCATCCCGGCCGTCATCTACGGGCTGCTGTCCTTCGCCATCCCCGAGTCGCCGCGCTACCTGATCTCCGCGGGCCGCCAGACCGAGGCCCGCGAGGTGTTGGCCGAGATCGAAGGCAAGAAGATCGACCTCGACACCCGCATCGCCGAGATCGAGCACGCGATGCACAGCGAGCACAAGTCGACCTTCAAGGACCTGCTCAGCGGCCGTGGCTTCTTCAAGTTCAAGCGGATCGTGTGGATCGGTATCGGGCTCTCCGTCTTCCAGCAGTTCGTCGGCATCAACGTGGCGTTCTACTACTCGTCGACGCTCTGGCAGTCGGTCGGCGTGGACCCCACGGACTCGTTCCTGTACTCCTTCACCACGTCGCTGATCAACATCCTCGGCACCGCGATCGCGATGCTCCTCGTCGACCGGGTCGGCCGCAAGCCGCTGGCCCTGGTCGGCTCAGTCGGCATGGCCATCGGGCTCGCCCTGGAGGCCTGGGCCTTCTCGTACCACCTGGTGGACGGCAAGCTGCCGGCCACCCAGGGCTGGGTCGCCCTGATCGCCGCGCACTTCTTCGTGCTCTGCTTCGCGCTCTCGTGGGGCGTGATCGTCTGGGTCTTCCTCGGCGAGATGTTCCCGAACAGGATCCGTGCCGCCGCGCTCGGCGTGGCCGCCTCCGCCCAGTGGATCGCGAACTGGGCGATCACCGCGAGCTTCCCGTCGCTGTCCGACTGGAACCTCGCCGCCACCTACGTCATCTACACGATCTTCGCCGTGCTCTCGATCCCGTTCGTGCTCAAGTTCGTGAAGGAGACGAAGGGCAAGGCACTGGAGGAAATGGGCTGACGCCGACCCCGCGCCCGCCCACGCGCGGCCCCGGCCCGCACTACCGCCCGCCCCGCCCCGGCTCACGCCGGGCCGGGGCGCCGGTATGCCGGGAACGCCGTGCAGGCGGCGGGGAAGAGCGGTGAGGAGCGGGAGGGCATCCGGGCGTCATGGTGGTGCCCCGGCCCGTGAGTCCGCCGCGATAGCTGATACTGAGGGCGTTGTGACTCGCTCTCCCTCCCGGAGAGGCCTCCGGCCCGGAGGCTGCGGTCCAGCCCGAACCGGTCCCGTGCGGAACGGACGTAAGTACCACAGACCAGGGAAGCGACCCTTTCACCGGCTGAAGCCGGTGGTTCCCTCGCTAGGAGACCGATGGAAACCGTCATCCTTGCCGTAGTCATCGCCGTCGTCGTGATCGGCGCGCTCGGCGGGCTCGTGATCGGCAGCCGCAGGAAGCAGCGCCAGGAGCCCCCGCAAGCCTCGGCACCCACCGAGGCCCCCGACATCACCGCCCCGCCGGCCGCACTGCAGGCCGGCAAAGAGGCGGGCGGTCCATCGGGTTCCACCATCGCGGACATCGGTGAGCTGACGGCCGAACCCGAGTCGGGCGCCCCCGTGGTGACCGAACCCGCTGACCTCACAGACATCACAGCGCCGCCCGCGATCGAGGTCCCCGAACCCACCGCGGGCCGCCTGGTCCGGCTGCGCGCCCGGCTCTCCCGTTCGCAGAACGCGCTCGGCCAGGGTCTGCTCACCCTCCTCGCCCGCGAGCACCTCGACGACGAGACCTGGGAGGAGATCGAGGACACCCTGCTCACCGCGGACGTCGGTGTCGCCCCCACCCAGGAGCTCGTCGAACGACTGCGCGCCCGCGTGAAGGTGCTCGGCACCCGCACACCCGCGGAGCTGCGCGCCCTGCTCCGTGCGGAGCTGCTGACGCTCATCGACACCGATCTCGACCGCACCGTGCACACCGAATCGAGCCTGGACACCCCGGGCATCGTGATGGTCGTCGGAGTGAACGGCACCGGCAAGACCACCACCACCGGCAAGCTGGCCCGCGTGCTCGTCGCCGACGGCAAGTCGGTGGTCCTCGGCGCCGCCGACACCTTCCGCGCCGCCGCCGCGGAACAGCTCCAGACCTGGGGCGAGCGGGTGGGCGCCCGTACGGTGCGCGGCCCGGAGGCGGGCGACCCGGCGTCGGTCGCCTTCGACTCCGTGAAAGAGGGCATCGAGGCGGGCGCCGACGTCGTCCTCATCGACACCGCCGGACGGCTGCACACCAAGACCGGACTGATGGACGAGCTCGGCAAGGTCAAGCGCGTCGTCGAGAAGCACGCCCCGCTCGACGAGATCCTGCTCGTCCTGGACGCCACCACCGGGCAGAACGGCCTGGTGCAGGCGCGAGTGTTCGCCGAGGTCGTCGACATCAGCGGCATCGTGCTCACCAAGCTCGACGGCACGGCGAAGGGCGGCATCGTCATCGCCGTGCAGCGTGACCTCGGAGTGCCGGTCAAGCTCGTGGGCCTGGGCGAGGGCCCGGACGACCTGGCGCCCTTCGAGCCGGAGGCCTTCGTCGACGCGCTCCTGGGGCCCTGAAGGTCCGCCTTCAGGGCGCCGGGACCGCCGGTGCTCGTCCGGGGCCCGGCCGCGACGGCGGTCGGCGCACCCGGGCCGGGCACGGTGAGCCGCGCACGGGCACCGGGGAGCAGAGCGTCTGGGCCTGGGCGGTGCCGATGGCGCGAGTGTCAGCCGCAGAGCGGTGTCCGGTGGGCCATATACGCCAGCGTGCCCAGCAGCAGCCGGGCCTCCGGAGGGTGCGTCGCCGTGCCGAGGTCGGGGGTGCGCAGCCAGCGCACCGGGCCCAGGCCGCCGTGGTCGAAGGGCGGGGCGGTGATGTGCTCGCCCGGACCCAGGCCGCGCAGGTCCAGATGCGCGCCGTCCCAGCCCATCCGGTAGAGCAACTGCGGCAGCTCCGCGGCGGCGCCCGGCGCCACGAAGAACTGCGCCCGCCCGCCAGGGGTCAGCGCGACCGGGCCCAGCGGCAGCGCCATCCGCTCAAGCCGCACCAGCGCACGCCGCCCCGCGCTCTCGCCGATCTCGATGACGTCGAAGGCGCTCCCCGTGCAGAGCAGCGCGGTGGCGCCGGGCAAACCTCCCCAGACCTCACTGATCTCGTCGAGGGTGGCGTCGGCGGAGACGACGGGGGCGAAGTCGAGGGGATGGGCGCCGGGCGCCGGGCAGTCGCCCCGGCCGCACGAGCAGATGCCCGCCGCCGCCCGCGCGCCGGGCACCACGCTCCAGCCCCACAGCCCGGTGAACTCGGCCACCATGGCGCACTCCCATGAGCGGCCTCGGCGGCGCGCGCCGGGCCGCATCTCGCGGATACCGCCGATCGTGAAGCCCATGCCCCCTCCAACGAGTCCAGCCCGCGGGTGGTGACGAGCTGGATGTGATCCGTGACGCTCTGTTCTCACTTGTTTCCTCTGTCCCGGAAGCGGGTCCTCCATGACGGCGGCTTGTTGCATCACAGGGGGTGCGCCCGGGTTCCGCACGCCGGGGCGCCTCGCTGCCCAGCTTCCGGCTGGTCGGCCTATTGGCAGTCGTATGTCAAGTGAATCGTGCGGAGTACGGGCAGGGTTCATTCGAAGGGGTGGCGAATGGTGGCGTTTGGATAATCCTCCTCGCCTGAGGGGTGACCGTGGGGTTACTTTCGGTACACAATCCTGTGTGCGGCACGTTCGCGGGTATGCCAAAGGCATGACAGTCCTGCATCATCACGATCGCTGGACGTAGCGGCGAATCCGGTCATTCCTCGCCATTCGCGCCACGTGGAAAGCGTGAAGCGCAGGCGAGGTGTACGGCGGTAGCGCAGATTGTCCTGGAATGTCACGGCATTCGCTGTCCTGTGCGACACCCGCGGGCACCGCGACGGCGGGGCGCGACCGCCGCACGGTGCGGCATCCTGATGCCGGCGTACGGCTCACCGCGCACCGCATACAAGGTGGGCTTCGAAATGGGGGCGTTCAGTGGTCGGCAAGGGCGAAAGCGGTACGAACGCGAAGAGGCGCCCGAACGAGCTCCTCGGCTCGTGGTTCGTACGCAGCGGCTGGTCCAAGGGCGAGCTCGCCCGGCAGGTCAACCGCAGAGCCCGTCAGCTCGGTGCCAACCACATCTCCACCGACACCTCCCGCGTACGCCGCTGGCTCGACGGCGAGAACCCGCGCGAGCCGATCCCGCGCATCCTCTCCGACCTGTTCTCCGAGCGCTTCGGATGCGTCGTGCCCGTCGAAGACCTCGGCCTGCGCGCCCCCCACAAGCCGGCCTCCGCCTCCGGTGTCGACCTGCCCTGGACAGGACCCCAGACCGTCGCGCTGATCAGCGAATTCTCCCGCAGCGACCTGATGCTGGCCCGGCGCGGCTTCCTCGGCAGCTCACTGGCGCTCGCCGCCGGCCCCTCTCTCGTCGAACCGCTCCAGCGCTGGCTGGTGCCCTCGCCCGGTGCCTGGTCGGCCCGCGAGGAGCCCGCCGCCCAGGTGGCCCCGCGCCGCCCCGGGCGCCTCTCGCAGCCAGAGCTCGGCCTGCTGGAATCCACCACCGTCATGTTCCGCAAGTGGGACGCCCAGTGCGGCGGCGGCTTACGCCGCAAAGCCGTCGTGGGCCAGCTGCACGAAGTCACCGACCTCCTCCAGGAGCCCCAGCCGGAAGGCACCCGGACGCGCCTGTTCAAGGTCGCCGCCGAACTCGCCGAACTCGCCGGCTGGATGAGCTACGACGTCGGCCTCCAGCCCACCGCCCAGAAGTACTTCGTGCTCGCCCTGCACGCCGCGAAAGAAGCCGGCGACAAGCCCCTGGGCTCGTACATCCTCTCCAGCATGAGCCGCCAGATGATCCACCTCGGCCGGCCCGACGACGCCCTGGAACTGATCCACCTCGCCCAGTACGGCAGCCGCGACTGCGCGGGCCCGCGCACCCAGGCCATGCTGTATGCGATGGAGGCCCGCGCCTACGCCAACATGGGCCAGCCCGGCAAGTGCAAGCGGGCCGTCCGGACGGCCGAGGACACCTTCGGCGATGTCTTTGACTTCGACGAGCCGGAACCCGACTGGATCCGCTTCTTCAACCAGGCCGAACTCTTCGGCGAGAACGCCCACTCCTACCGCGACCTGGCCTACGTCGCAGGCCGCAGCCCCACCTACGCCACTCTCGCGGAACCCGCCATGACGAAGTCCGTCGAGCTCTTCGCCCCGGACGAGGAACACCAGCGGTCCTACGCGCTCAACCTCATCGGCCTGGCCACCGTGCACCTGCTGAAAAAAGATCCCGAGCGCAGCGCCGCCGCCACCCGCAGCGCCCTCACCGTCGCCAAGAAGGTGCGCTCCGAGCGGGTCAACACCCGCATCCGCAAGACCGTCGACAGCGCGGCCCGTGCCTTCGGCGACGTCCCCGCCGTCACCGACCTCGCGGAACTGCTGGCCTGCCAGCTCCCCGAGAGCGCACCCGCCGTCTGACGCGAGCGCACCGCCCGCGCCCCTCGGCGCCATCCCGTACCACCACCAGCGGCGCCCGCCGTCCCCCAGTGCCCGAAGGGCCTGGGCGGGGTGCCCCCAGCAGAAGCCGGGGCACTCCCAGGATCAGGCGGGCGCCACTGCGTGTTGGTTGCGACATGATAACGACAGGTAACGGCATCCTCACCGCAGTTCATTCGTACGTAACACGTACGGCGCCTTCGTCACGGCTGCGAAACATGGTGCGGCATCGACCGAAACGGCCCTGCGTCACGCTCTGGCGATAGCCGGCTCACCCCTCACGACCTCCCCCACGGCCGGAAAAACGTGGGAGGTACCACCACCGGCTTGCCCGTATCCCGGGCCGTACCGACGACGAGGAGACGCCGATGCCCCCAGGCATCACCCTGGCCGCGGACACCCCGCAGCTGTCCGCCGCCAACACAGGGTTCATGCTTATTTGTTCCGCCCTGGTGATGCTCATGACACCAGGACTCGCCTTCTTCTACGGAGGCATGGTCCGCGTCAAGAGCACTCTCAACATGCTGATGATGAGTTTCATCAGCCTGGGGATCGTCACCATCCTGTGGGTGCTCTACGGCTTCTCCGCGGCCTTCGGCACCGACCACGGCGGCTTCGTCGGGTGGGACAGCCACTTCGTCGGGCTCAGCGGCATCGGCCTCACCGAGCTGTGGCCCGGCTACACGATCCCCGTCTACGTGTTCGCCGTCTTCCAGCTGATGTTCGCGATCATCACGCCCGCCCTGATAAGCGGCGCCCTCGCGGACCGAGTCAAATTCACCGCCTGGGCGCTGTTCCTCGTGCTGTGGGTCACCATCGTCTACTTCCCCGTCGCCCACTGGGTCTGGGGCACCGGCGGCTGGGCCTTCGAACTCGGCGTGATCGACTTCGCGGGCGGTACCGCGGTGCACATCAACGCAGGTGCGGGCGCACTCGGCGCGATCCTCGTGATCGGCAAGCGCGTCGGCTTCAAGAAGGACCCGATGCGCCCGCACAGCCTGCCGCTGGTCATGCTCGGCGCGGGGCTGCTGTGGTTCGGCTGGTTCGGCTTTAACGCCGGTTCCTGGCTCGGCAACGACGACGGCGTGGGCGCCGTGATGTTCCTCAACACCCAGGTCGCCACCGCCGCCGCCATGCTCGCCTGGCTCGTCTACGAAAAGCTCCGGCACGGCGCCTTCACCACTCTCGGCGCGGCCTCCGGCGCGGTCGCCGGCCTGGTCGCCATCACTCCGTCCGGCGGCTGCGTCAGCCCGCTCGGCGCCATCGCGGTCGGCGCCATCGCAGGGCTGCTGTGCGCCATGGCCGTCGGTCTCAAGTTCAAGTTCGGCTACGACGACTCACTCGACGTGGTCGGTGTCCACCTCGTCGGCGGTGTGGTCGGCTCGCTGCTCATCGGCTTCTTCGCCAGCGGCGGTGTGCAGTCCGACGCCAAGGGCGTCTTCTACGGCGGCGGCTTCGACCAGCTCGGCAAGCAGGCCGCCGCGGTCTTCGCGGTGCTCGCCTACTCCACGGTGTGCGCCGCCATCATCGCCTTCATCGTCGACAAGCTGATCGGTATGCGGGTCACCGAGGACGACGAGGTCACCGGCATCGACCAGGGCGAGCACGCCGAGACCGCGTACGACTTCAGCGGCGCCGGCGGCGGCGCAACCCCCAGGGCCGTCACCGCGGCGGTCGGCGGACACGAGCAGGCGAGGAAGGTCGACGCATGAAACTCATCACCGCGGTCGTGAAGCCCCACAGGCTCGACGAGATCAAGGAAGCCTTGCAGGCCTCCGGCGTCCACGGCCTCACCGTCACCGAAGCCAGCGGCTACGGCCGCCAGCGCGGCCACACCGAGGTCTACCGCGGCGCCGAGTACACCGTCGACCTCGTCCCGAAGATCCGCATCGAGGTCCTGGTGGAGGATGACGAGGCCGAACACGTCACCGACGTCATCGTCAAGGCCGCCAGAACCGGCAAGATCGGAGACGGCAAGGTCTGGTCCCTGCCGATCGAAACGGCCGTACGGGTACGGACCGGCGAGCAGGGCCCCGACGCGCTCTGAGCGGACCGGCCGTCGGCATCCGGTGGCCGGCGGCCGGTACCTGACACCGCCGCCGGCCACCGTGCGCACGCCGGCGGCCGGCGGTGGCCGGCAGCGGATAGAAACGGGCGTGGGGGCACGACAGGCGGGAGTCACCTGGTGACGAGTGTGGACGAACATAAAGAGCGCCAAGAGCGCAGGCAGCAGCAACAGAGCCAACAGCACAGGCAGCAAGGACAGCACGAAGAGCACAAAGAGCAGCACCGGCCTAACGCCGCCGCCGACACGGATCCCACGGACCCCACCGACCCCGACGGCTACGCGGCGGCCCGGCTTCGCCTCCTCCAGGACGGGCAGCAGCCCGGGCCGCCGCGCCGCGCCGCCCTCTCCGACCTCACCGACGCCTGGCTCGACCGCCTCTTCACCGGTGCCGCCGCCGACCTGCACGGCGTCAGCCTCGTCGCCGTCGGCGGCTACGGACGCGGTGAGCTCTCCCCGCGCAGCGACCTCGACCTGCTGCTGCTCCACGACGGCAGCGCGGACCGCGGCGCCCTGGCGGCACTCGCCGACCACCTCTGGTACCCCGTCTGGGACCTCGGCCTCGAACTCGATCACTCCGTGCGCACGCCCGCCGAGGCCCGCAAGACCGCGGGCAGCGACCTCAAGGCCCACCTCGGCCTGCTGGACGCCCGCCACCTGAGCGGCGACCGCTCCCTCACCTCGCACCTGCGCACCACCATCCTGGCCGACTGGCGCAACCAGGCCCCCAAACGCCTCCTCGAACTGCGCGACCTGTGCGCCGAACGCGCCGAACGCCAGGGCGAGCTGCAGTACCTCCTCGAACCCGACCTCAAAGAGGCCCGCGGCGGCCTGCGCGATGCCACCGCCCTGCGCGCCGTCGCCGCCTCCTGGCTCGCCGACGCGCCCCGCGAAGGCCTCGCCGACGCCCGCCGGAGCCTGCTCGACGTACGCGACGCCCTGCACCTGGCCACCGGCCGTGCCACCGACCGGCTCAGCCTCCAGGAACAGGACCAGATCGCCGCCGACCTCGGCCTCGCCGATGCCGACGCCCTGCTGCGCCGCGTCTACGAGGCCGCCCGCACCGTCTCCTATGCGGGCGACGTCACCTGGCGCGAGGTCTCCCGGGTGCTGCGCGCCCGCTCCGGACGGCCCCGGCTGCGCGGCATGCTCGGCGGCAGGGGGACCGGCCGCGGCTCCACCGCGCAGTCGGAACGCACCCCGCTCGCCGAAGGCGTCGTGGAGCAGGACGGCGAAGCCGTCCTCGCCCGCGCCGCCCGGCCCGAACGCGACCCGGTCCTGCCCCTGCGGGCCGCCGCAGCCGCCGCCCAGGCCGGACTGCCGCTGTCCCTGCACGCCGTGCGCCGCCTCGCCGCCGCCACCCAGCCGCTGCCCACGCCCTGGCCCGCCGAAGCCCGCGAACAACTGGTGACCCTGCTCGGCGCCGGCCGCCCCACCGTCGACGTATGGGAGGCGCTGGAAGCGGAAGGACTGATCAGCCGACTGCTGCCGGACTGGGGACGGGTGCGCTGCCGCCCGCAGCGCAACGCCGTCCACACCTGGACCGTCGACCGGCACCTCGTGGAGACCGCGGTCCGCGCCTCGGCGCTCACCCGCCGGGTCTCCCGCCCCGACCTGCTGCTTATCGCCGCGCTGCTGCACGACATCGGCAAGGGCTGGCCGGGCGACCACAGTGAGTCCGGCGCCGTCATCGCCCGCGACGTGGCCGCGCGCATCGGCTTCGACGCGGCCGACACCGACGTACTGGCCACCCTCGTCCGCCACCACCTGCTCCTCGTCGAGACCGCCACCCGGCGCGACCTGGACGATCCGGCGACGGTCGCCGTCGTCACCGACGCGGTCGGCTCCGTGTCCACCCTGGAGCTGCTGCACGCCCTGACCGAAGCGGACGCGCTGGCCACCGGCCCCGCCGCCTGGTCCAGCTGGCGCGGCCGACTCGTCGCCGACCTGGTGCGCCGCGCCGCCGCTGTACTCTCCGGGCGCGCCCTCGAATCCTCCGAGCCCGCGGCGGCCTCCCTCAGCGCCTTCAAGGCATGGGAGGTGCCTCCGGCGGAACAGGAACGGCTCGCGATGGAGGCCTTCCGCACTGGCGCCCCCGTGCTGCGCCTGCAGACCGCGCCGGGTGAGGCCGAGCCCGCCGCCGGCGCCGAGGACCCTGACCGCAAGCCCGAACCACTCGGCGTCGAACTGCTGGTCGCGGTCCCGGACCAGCCCGGAGTGCTGCCCGCGGTCGCCGGCGTCCTCGCCCTGCACCGGCTCGCCGTGCGCACCGCGGAGCTGCGCGTCAAGGAACTGCCCGAGGAACTGCGGGCACGGCCGGCGGCCGGGGCCAAGCGCTCGGGGACGGATTCCGCGGCCCACGGCACGCCGTCCGCTGCCATGCCCGCCGCCGTGCTGCTCCTCGACTGGCGCGTGGCCGCCGAGTACGGCTCGCTGCCGCAGGACACCCGGCTCCGCGCCGACCTGGTCCGGGCGCTCGACGGCTCCCTGGACATCGCCGCCCGCCTCGCCGAACGCGACGCCGCCTACCCGCGCCGACGCCATACCGTCGCACCCCCGGCCCGAGTCAGTGTCGCGCCGGCCGGATCGAGCCGTGCCACCGTCATCGAGGTACGCGCCCAGGACGCCTCCGGCCTGCTGCATCGCGTCGGCCGAGCCCTGGAGGACGCCCGAGTCCAGGTCCGCAGCGCCCATGTCTCCACCCTGGGCGCCAACGCCGTCGACGCCTTCTACGTGACTGGTACGGACGGCCTGCCGCTCCGCGCGGAGCGGGCGGCGCAGGTGGTGGAGGCGCTGGAAAAGGTGCTGAGGGCGTGACCTGAGTACGGTCGCGCGGGGCGCGCTGCGCGCTTTCGCGCGGTGAGCCAGCGGAGCTGATGGGCATTCCTGGCGGTGGCACGTGCTTGCGCGTGCGCGGCGCGGGGTGGCTCCTATCCCCGGCAGGCGGGGGCCACAATCGTCGAGTGCGGATACCCTGGGGGGCGACACGTACTGCCCACGATTCCGAGGACCGACGCCGCTGTGTTCGACACTCTCTCCGACCGCCTCGCAGCTACATTCAAGTCTCTCCGGGGCAAGGGGCGCCTGAGCGACGCGGATATCGACGCCACGGCGCGCGAGATCCGTATCGCGCTGCTCGAAGCAGACGTCGCGCTGCCAGTGGTCCGGGCTTTCATCCAGCGGGTCAAAGAGCGGTCCGCTGGTGCAGACGTCTCCAAGGCCCTGAATCCCGCTCAGCAGATCATCAAGATTGTCAACGAAGAGCTTATCTCGATCCTCGGCGGCGAAACCCGCCGTCTGAGGTTCGCCAAGCAGCCGCCGACCGTGATCATGCTGGCCGGCCTGCAGGGTTCCGGTAAGACGACCCTGGCGGGCAAGCTCGGCAACTGGCTCAAGAGCCAGGGCCACACCCCGCTGCTGGTCGCCTGCGACCTCCAGCGCCCGAACGCGGTCAACCAGCTCTCCGTCGTCGCCGAGCGCGCCGGTGTCGGCATCTACGCCCCCGAGCCGGGCAACGGCGTCGGCGACCCGGTACAGGTCGCCAGGGACTCCGTCGAGCACGCGAAGACCAAGCAGTACGACATCGTCATCGTCGACACCGCCGGACGCCTCGGCATCGACCAGGAGCTGATGCAGCAGGCCGCGGACATCCGCGACGCCGTCAGCCCCGACGAGATCCTCTTCGTCGTCGACGCCATGATCGGCCAGGACGCCGTCAACACGGCCGAGGCCTTCCGGGACGGCGTCGGCTTCGACGGCGTGGTCCTCTCCAAGCTCGACGGCGACGCCCGCGGCGGTGCCGCACTGTCCGTGGCGCATGTCACGGGGCGCCAGATCATGTTCGCGTCGAACGGCGAGAAGCTGGACGACTTCGACGCGTTCCACCCGGACCGTATGGCGTCGCGCATCCTCGGCATGGGCGATGTGCTCACGCTGATCGAGAAGGCCGAGCAGACCTTCAGCCGCGAAGAGGCCGAGAAGATGGCCTCCAAGCTGGCCAGCTCGCGCGGCAAGGACTTCACCCTCGACGACTTCCTGACGCAGATGGAACAGGTCAGGAAGATGGGCAGCATCAGCAAGCTGCTCGGCATGCTCCCCGGCATGGCCCAGGTCAAGGACCAGATCCAGAACATCGACGAGCGCGAGGTCGACCGCACCGCGGCCATCATCAAGTCGATGACCCCGGGCGAACGCCAGGACCCGGTGATCATCAACGGTTCGCGGCGCGCCCGTATCGCCCGCGGTTCCGGCGTCGAGGTCGGCGCCGTGAAGAACCTGGTGGAGCGGTTCTTCGACGCTCGCAAGATGATGTCCCGGATGGCCCAGGGCGGCGGAATGCCGGGTATGCCGGGCATCCCGGGCATGGGCGGCGGCCCCGGCCGCCAGCGCAAGAAGCAGAAGACCGCCAAGGGCAAGCAGCGCTCCGGGAACCCGATGAAGCGCAAGCAGCAGGAGCAGGAGGCCGTGGAGCGCCGCGAGCAGGCGGGCACGCCGGGCGATGCCTTCGGTCTGCCCGGCGACCAGCAGAACGGCCAGGACTTCGAGCTGCCCGACGAGTTCAAGAAGTTCATGGACTGAGCGTCGAGAACGCCACCCGCTGCGGCAGGAGGCGATCCGGCACCCCCGGGGCGGACGGCTGTGGATCACAGCCGTCCGCCCCGGTCGTCGTACAGCCCGGTGAGCCATGCCGCGCCCGTCGCGAGATCGGCCACCACTGCCCGCTGCCACCACCTCTGACGTGCTGATTTCGCCCGTCAAGATCCTCGTCATGGCCGCCCCCCCTCGCGCCCGCCTGCGGACTCTCGCCCGCCCACCGCCCGGCTGCTTCCCCGGGATCGCCGCTCGTCCCGGCCCCTGCTCTTCTTCCTCCTTTCTTCCCTTCTCGTCCCTGGCTTTCCCTCGGGCCTCCCCCCCCCAGTTCTCCCTGATTCCACCCTGACGTCTCCCGCATCCGAGACATCGTTCGTTCCCTTCCCGCTCAACGCGCGGGCTGCGCGCTTGCGTTCAAGGGCGGACCGGGCCCGGCTCCCCGCCCTCTGCCCTACGCAGGCCCAGGACGGCGAGGTGCAGCCGCAGGAACGCCACCTCCGACGCGGGCGGCGCGGCGCCGAGTTCACGCTCGGCGCGCACCGCGCACGCCAGGGCGTGCGATGGCGTCCGGATGCGCCGCCAGTTCGGCGGCGATCAACTCCCCGGCGGGTACCTGTGTCACCGGCGCACCGTCGAGCAGCCTGGTGAGCGCCATCATCAGACGGCTGGTCAGCCTGCCCGAGGTCGCCTCGGTGACGACCCTGTCCTCAGCGGCGAGCGCGGCGAGTTCCGCGGCCACGAAGTCCGCCCCCTCGGGCCTGGCCTGCCCGCCGTCACGGAAGAGCCGGATCCGCAGCGCCAGTCGTTCGTCCACCGCAGCCGCATGCCGCGCGGCGTCCAGAGGGCGGGGGCGGCTACAACGGCGGAAGGTTGTGCCCGTGTGCGGCGATACGGTGCGGTATCTGTGGTGCTGATGGGCGGGATTGGAATGGATTCCGTGTGGAACACGGGAGGCGCTCTTGCGTCGTGAGGGATGGCCCGGTTCAGCAGGTGAGTTGCGTGACCGATAGGGTCGCTGGTGCGGGCTGCGCCCACCGACGCCGCCCGTTCCGAGGGCGCCCTCCTGAGCGGCACTCCGGCCGGTACGCGGATCCGGCCGGCCCCATGCCGCGGTGGTCCCCCTGCGGCCGTGGGATGTCGACGGCGCCAACAGCGCCAGCACCGAACGTCCCGCCGTGCGGACTTTGCCTACGCATCGTGGCGTACGTCTCACTACGTGCTGTCTTAGTGCGAGCTGTGCGACATATCCGCAGATCAGGGCGCCCGTCCGCGTCACTGCACATCGGTAGCAACTGACTGGTACGTGCAAATTATTTGGGATGCCCCGGAATCGGAACACAGAGGCACTCCGGATCGTTCTCATTACGTGAGCACGACACCACCTGTTCTCGCCGCAGAGCTGGCAGGGGCTTGGGCCGAGATCCAGAGGTACCACCCCGAGCTGCCAGACCTTGCCGCGCCCGAATCGCTAATCGGAGAGTCGTCGTCCGCCTGTGGCGCCGAACTTTCCTTCGAACGACTCCTCCATGAGGCAGTCCATGGCATCGCCGCCGCCCGAGGGGTGCGTGACACCTCGCGCGCCGGCCGCTATCACAACCGCAGATTCCTCGCCATCGCCGAAGAGCTCGGTCTCGACCATCCGGACGAGCCCCACCCGAGCAGCGGCTTCTCGCTCGTCAACCTCAAGCCGGAGGCCAGACGGCGCTACCGCCCGACCATGGATCGCCTGCAGCGCGCCCTGAAGGCGCACTCGGCAGCCACCGAGCACGACTCCGCCCGCAGCTTCCGCGGTCCCGCCGGCCGCCATGGCTCGTCCGGTGGAGGTGTGCGCGTGAAGGCCGTGTGCGACTGCGGGCGCAATGTCCGCGTCGTACCGTCCGTGCTGGCGCAGGCCCCCATCGTCTGCGGCGGTTGCGGCAAGCCCTTCCGTATCCCGGAGGTGGTCGGCGCCGCGGCGCGCTGAAACAGCCACCCGGCGGGCGGTAGGCCCAGCCCGGCTCCGCTCATGACGCCGGCACGGGCAGCGCTCCCAGAGCGCTGCCCCGGCCGGACTATTAGCATGTCCAAGATCAACATTGCTCGCCGGGTGCCTGGCGGCGCTGGCGCGGCGCAGTGCGTACCGGAAGCTGTCCGGCTTGACGCGGCCGGGTCCAGCGGCCACTCCGGCGTGTGGCAGAATGGCCAGCTGTACTCGACAGTCGCACAGGACCCCTCTCTCCTCCGGCTGACGCGTCCGTCGGGGCCACTCGGGTACCGCAACCCCACGCGGCATCTCGTTGTGCCCCATCACGTCAAAACCAGGAGAACCCACTCCCGTGGCAGTCAAGATCAAGCTGAAGCGTCTGGGCAAGATCCGTTCGCCTCACTACCGCATCGTCGTTGCCGACTCCCGTACCCGCCGTGACGGCCGGGCCATCGAAGAGATCGGTCTCTACCACCCGGTGCAGAACCCGTCCCGCATCGAGGTCGACGCCGACCGCGTGGCGCACTGGCTCTCCGTGGGTGCCCAGCCCACCGAGCCCGTCCTCGCCATCCTCAAGAAGACCGGCGACTGGCAGAAGTTCAAGGGCGAGCCCGCCCCCGCGCCGCTGCTGATGCCCGCGGAGAAGTCCGTGCGCCCCACCTTCGAAGCTCTCGGCGGTGACGACGCCACCAAGGGCGAAGCCATCACCCAGAAGAAGAAGGCCGAGAAGAAGGCGGACGACACCGAGGCGGCGTCCGGCGCCGCGTCCACCGAGGGCTGAGCATGCTTGAGGAGGCTCTTGAGCACCTCGTAAAGGGCATCGTCGACAATCCCGACGACGTACAGGTGGCCTCCCGCAACCTGCGCCGCGGGCGCGTCCTTGAAGTCCGGGTACACCCGGACGACCTCGGCAAGGTGATCGGCCGCAATGGCCGCACCGCACGCGCACTGCGTACGGTTGTGGGTGCCATCGGTGGCCGCGGAGTCCGTGTCGACCTCGTCGACGTGGACCAAGTTCACTGACGTCCGCCGAATCAACAGCATGACCGGCTCGGGCCGGGGAGCAGCACCAGGGCACGTGGCCACCACCACGCGTCAGGGGCTCCCCGGCCCGCGCTCGTACCGGGCCGCCCCGGTCCGGCCGGCCCCGCGTCCGTTAGCCGCGCCGGAAGCCGTCAGGACACGTCCTGGATGCCGCCAGGAGGCAGGCCTCGGCAGAGCACGCGGCCCCACGGTGCCGAGCTGCCGTCCCCGGGGCACCATGGCCCCACACCCCGCAGACCGGCCGGGGCCGGCCCCGGCGCCGTACGCGCACCCTGTGCCGCCGGCCGCGGCACAGCCACACGACAGGAGAACCCCACCCGTGCAGCTTGTAGTCGCCCGGATCGGCCGCGCCCACGGAATCAAGGGCGAGGTCACCGTCGAGGTGCGCACCGATGAACCGGAGCTGCGGCTCGCGCCCGGCGCGGTGCTCGCCACGGACCCGGCCGCAGTGGGGCCGCTCACCATCGAAAGCGGCCGGGTGCACAGCGGGCGCCTGCTGCTGCGCTTCATGTCCGTGGCCGACCGCAGCGCGGCCGAGGCCCTGCGCAACACGTTGCTGATCGCCGAGGTCGACCCCGAAGAATCACCGGAAGAGCCCGACGAGTACTACGATCACCAGCTCATCGACCTGGACGTGGTGACCGCGGAAGGCACCGAGGTCGGCCGTATCACCGAGGTCTCGCACCTGCCCTCCCAGGATCTCTTCATCGTGCTGCGGCCCGACGGCACCGAAGTGCTGATCCCGTTCGTCGAGGAGATCGTCGCGGAGATCGACCTGGACCGGCAGCGCGCCGTCATCACCCCCCCGCCGGGCCTGATCGACGACCAGGCGGTCATCGCCTCCGCCTCGGAGACGTCAGCCCCACCGGCACCGCTTCCGCAAAAGACCGCGCCTGCCGGGCAGAGCGCTTCCGATGGCCAGGACATGCGTCCCAGGGAGGCCGGCGAAGCGCCCACCGCGGAGGACGAGACCTGATGCGGCTCGACATCCTCACGATCTTCCCCGAGTACCTGGACCCGCTGAACGTCTCCCTGGTCGGCAAGGCCCGCGCGCGCGGACGCCTCGACGCACGCGTGCACGACCTGCGGCACTGGACGCACGACCGGCACCACACCGTCGACGACACCCCCTATGGTGGCGGCCCCGGCATGGTCATGAAGACCGAACCCTGGGGTGAAGCGCTCGACGAGGTCATCGCCGACGGATACGAGGACGGCGCACGGCAGCCCGTCCTCGTCGTGCCCACCCCCAGCGGACGGCCCTTCACCCAAGAGCACGCCGTCGAACTCTCCGAGCGGCCCTGGCTGATCTTCACCCCTGCCCGCTACGAGGGCATCGACCGCCGTGTCATGGACGAGTACGCGACCCGGCTGCCGGTCCACGAGCTCTCCATCGGCGACTACGTACTTGCGGGCGGCGAAGCGCCCGTCCTGGTGATTGTCGAAGCCGTCGCCCGCCTGCTGCCCGGCGTGCTCGGCAACGCCGAGTCACACCGGGACGACTCCTTCGCGCCCGGCGCCATGGCCAGCCTCCTGGAGGGCCCCGTCTACACCAAGCCCCCCGAATGGCGCGGCCACGGCATCCCCGACGTGCTGATCAGCGGCCACCACGGCAAGATCGCCCGCTGGCGCAGGGACGAGGCCCTGCGCCGCACCACCGCCCACCGGCCCGACCTGATCGAGCGCTGCGACCCCGCCGTCTTCGACCGCAAGGACCGCGGCCTGCTCGCCGTCCTGGGCTGGCAGCCGGGCCCTGACGGACGTTACGTACGAGCTCAGGAACCCGGGCAGCCCCCGGCGGACGGCGTCGCCGACCAGGGAGCCGTCCCCGGCGCCTGACTGGACGGGCGAACGGCCAAGGAACAGCCGGACCGGATCGCTCGAACGGCCACCAGGGGAGCCGTACCTGCATCCGGGACCACGCGGTGCGGGCGGCCACGATTTGGGCGCAGCCCGGCCACGTGGAAGAATGGCGAGCCGTTGTACGCCGTGAGCGTGCGCCCCTGCCACAGGGGGACACGACGTCCGCCCCGGCGAGCACCGCACTCACCATCTCACCGACCTCCCGCCGATGACCTGTGGCATGGGCGAAGAAAGCAGACGATCATGTCCCACCTGCTCGACACTGTCGACAGCGCGTCGCTGCGCACCGACATCCCGGCCTTCCGGCCGGGCGACACCGTCAACGTCCACGTGCGCGTCATCGAGGGCAACCGCTCCCGTGTGCAGCAGTTCAAGGGCGTGGTCATCCGGCGCCAGGGCGACGGTGTCCGCGAGACCTTCACGGTCCGCAAGGTCTCGTTCTCCGTAGGCGTCGAGCGCACCTTCCCGGTGCACACTCCGATCGTCGAGAAGATCGAGCTCGTCACGCGTGGCGACGTGCGCCGCGCGAAGCTGTACTACCTGCGTGACCTGCGCGGCAAGGCCGCGAAGATCAAGGAGAAGCGGGAGCGCTGAGCCGCCAACGAACGAGCCGCAGGAGCGCGGACGCGTTCCTGCGGCTCGCTTGTGTCTGCGCCCGTAGGCGGGCCGCCCGGGGCGGCGTTCGCCCCGTCGCGGCGCCCGGCACCAGCCGGACATAGGGGCCCACATCAGGGCCGGATAGCATCTGGCCCCGATGGACACCCAGGCACAACCCGTGGAGCGCGACCGCGCCACCCCTGCACCCCCGCACGCCAGGGGCTCCAGGGAGCGGTCGCGCTCCAGGCGTGTCTTCGGCCGCTTGCTCCGCTCCCGGCGCCCCGGCGCCACTCCCGCCCGCTCGGCCGGTGCGGGCGACCCCACTCGCCCGCCCCGTACCGGAGGTCTCAGCGGCCTCGTACGGCTGCCCGGGGGCCGGATGGCAGCGGCACTGCTCCTGTGCGTGGCGCTGGTGCTGCTGGTCGGCCGGTTCGTGCTGCAGCCCTTCGAGATTCCGAGCGGTTCGATGGAGCCCGGACTCCGAGCAGGCGATCGTGTACTCGTCAATAAGGTGGCGTACCGCTTCGGCGCAAAGCCGCAGCGAGGAGATGTCGTCGTCTTCGACGGCACGGAATACTTCGGTGACGCCGACTACATCAAGCGCGTCGTGGGAGTGGGGGGAGATCATGTGGTCTGCTGCGACAGTCAGGGCAGGATCTCGGTGAACGGCCGGCCGGCCGCGGAGGACCGCTATCTGTACCCGGGGGATGCGCCGTCACGGGTGCCCTTCGATGTGCGTGTCCCCGACGGCACGCTGTTCCTGCTCGGTGACCACCGCGATGTCTCCCGCGACTCCCGCGACCGCCTGGGCGCCCCCGGCGGCGGAATGGTGCCGCTCGGCGCGGTGATCGGCAAGGCGGAGTGGGTGGCCTGGCCGGCGGGCCGCTGGGCCACGGTCGGCCGCGGTGACCGCGAGACGGCCCCTGACGGGCGGCTGCCGGGCCGCGCGACCTCAGCCGCAGCCGGCGGCCCCGGCGCGGGCGCCGGGCCGGTACGGCAGCCTGAAGCCGCCGTCATACCGCCGGACGGCACTCATGGGTAACCGCGGACGAACCCGGTCGCACCGACAGGGGAGCACCAGAGCGGTGTCCGCCGCCTCGGCGCCCAGCCGTGCCGGGTCCGGCCGGGCGGAGCGGCGCAGACTGGCCCGCAAGATCAAACGCCGCAGACAGCGGTCCGTACTCAGGGAGATACCGCTCCTCCTGGGGGTGGCCGTGATCCTGGCCCTCATCCTCAAGACGTTCCTCGTCCAGGCGTTCGTGATCCCCTCCGCCTCCATGGAGCAGACCATCCGCATCGGCGACCGGGTGGTGGTCGACAAACTCACACCCTGGTTCGGTGCCGAGCCCCAGCGCGGTGACGTCGTCGTCTTCAAGGACCCCGACCACTGGCTGGAGCAGGAGCAGGGTCACAAGAAGGACGACCCCGTCGGTGTGAAGCAGGTCAAACAGGTCCTGTCCTTCATCGGCCTGCTGCCCTCCGACGACGAAGGAGACCTGATCAAACGGGTCGTCGCGGTCGGCGGCGACACCGTGATGTGCTGCGACGCACAGGGCCGGGTCACCGTCAACGGCACCCCCCTCGACGAGCCGTACATCCACCCCGGCAACAAGCCCTCGGCCTTCTCGTTCAAGGTGACCGTGCCTCCGGGGAGGCTGTTCGTGATGGGCGACCACAGGGCCGATTCGGCGGACTCGCGGTGGCACAGGTCCGGCCCGTTCAGCGGTACCGTCAGTGTCGACGAGGTCGTCGGCCGCGCTCGTGTCATAGCATGGCCAGTCGGCCATTGGCGCAGTCTGGAAGAGCCCGGGACCTATGCATCCGTCCCCGACGCGCGCGACGCATTGGCCTCAGTCACAGGTACGTCGCATAGGGTGGCCCCCGCGGATCTCGATGGAATGATCCCGCTCCCGGCCCCTGCGGAACTCCCGCTCGTTATGGGAGTGGTGGGCCTGTACCGGATCAGGGACAGGCGGCGGCACGGAGTGAGGAGTGAATGTGGGGGATGTGGCGGTCGGCGCACGGTCCGGATCCGATGGTTCCGAGGATCCGCCGGAGGGTTCTCATGGGCCCGCGTACGCTCACGACACGCAGTCGCACGGCTCCGATGGGCAGTCGTCCGACCCGAAGTTCAGTGCCACAGGTACGTCCGGTCTGTCCGGCACGGAAGCGGGCGGCATGACACCTGAGTCTGACTCGGAGGCTGGGGACAGCTCGCGCCGCTCGGGCTCGCATGCCCGCCAGAAGGACGCCAAACCGCGCTCCTTCTGGAAGGAGCTGCCGCTCCTCATCGGCATCGCGCTGGTGCTCGCCCTGCTGATCAAGACGTTCCTGGTGCAGGCCTTCTCGATCCCGTCGGCCTCCATGGAGAACACTCTCCAGATCGGCGACCGGGTGTTGGTCGACAAGCTCACGCCGTGGTTCGGCGCCGAGCCCTCACGCGGCGAGGTCGTCGTCTTCCACGACCCCGACGAGTGGCTCAAGGGCGAGCCCATCCCGCAGCAGAACGATGTACAGAAGGCTCTCAGCTGGGTCGGCCTGATGCCGTCCGCCAACGAGAAAGACCTGATCAAGCGGGTCATTGCGGTCGGCGGCGACACCGTCGAATGCAAGGGTTCCAGCCCTGTGAAGGTCAACGGCAAGGCCCTGGACGACACCTCGTACATCTACCAGGGCAATACGCCGTGCAGCACCGACAACCAGGGCGGCCAGTTCAAGGTCACCGTGCCGGACGGCAAGATCTGGGTCATGGGTGACCACCGGCAGGACTCCGCGGACTCCCGCTACCACCAGCAGGACAAGAACCACGGTTTCGTACCCGTCGACCATGTCGTCGGCCGTGCCATCGTGATCGCCTGGCCGCCCACCCACTGGTCCACGCTGCCGGTCCCCAGCACCTTCGACCAGCCCGGCATCGGAGCCTCCGCCGCCTCGGCGGTCCCCGACGCGCTCGGGCTCGCGGGTGCGGTGCCGCTGGTGCTCTGGCGCAGGCGCCGGACAGCTGCCCGGCACACCAGGGTTTCTGACGCGGATACCGCCGGGTAGGGTGCCGTCCCAGATCGCCGATCTTCCGCGGCCGGCCACCGGTCCGCGGGGTTGATTCTCCGAACTGGGTGGAGCACTGGAATGAGCGGGACACGTCGTACGGACGAAGGTCACGGACGCCTCGGCAGCATGCTGTCGGGGCTTGCCGTTGCCTTCGGCTGTGTGCTCTTCCTCGGCGGCTTCGTCTGGGGTGCCTTCCTCTACCAGCCCTACACCGTCCCCACCGGATCGATGACCCCGACGATCGACGCGGGCGACCGGGTACTCGCCCAGCGCATCGACGGCGACGCGGTGCACCGCGGTGACGTCGTCGTCTTCAAGGACGCGAGCTGGGGCGACCTGCCCCTGGTCAAGCGGGTCGTCGCGATCGGCGGCGACAAGGTGGCGTGCTGCACCGATGGCAAGCTGACGGTGAACGGCAAGGAGCTCAGCGAGCCGTACCTCGCCCACGGACAGCCCGCCTCCGTGAGCGGGATCCCTTCCACCACCGTCCCCAAGGGCAAGCTGTTCGTGCTCGGCGACGAGCGCCGCGGCTCCCTGGACTCCAGCATGCATCTGCAGGACGCCAACAACGGCGCCGTGCCGCGCAGCGCGGTGGCTGCCAGGGTCGACGCGGTGGCCTGGCCGATGCGCGGCATGCTGGCACGCCCCCAGAATTTCGCGTCGCTGCCCGGCGGACTGTCGCAGCCGGGGCCGCTGCGCACCGTGCTGGCCGCGGTGGTGGCGGGTGCCGTGCTGATCCTGGGCGGGGCTGCCTGGAGCCCGGTGGCGAACCTGCTGCGCGGCCGCAGCCGCAGTGGCGGCCGTGACCGCGGGGAGCTCGCCGGTGTCGGCTGAGCAGCCCGGACAGGGGATCCCGGGCGGCGGACCGCTGCGGAGGGTGGCGAGAGTCGTACTGCTCGATCCCCAGGACCGCATTCTGCTGCTACACGGGCACGAACCGGCGGACCCGGCCGACGACTGGTGGTTCACGCCCGGAGGCGGCCTCGAAGGCGACGAGACGCGTGAGCAGGCCGCCCTGCGCGAGCTCGGCGAGGAGACCGGCATCACAGACGTCGAACTGGGCCCGGTGCTGTGGCGCCGCGTCTGTTCGTTCCCCTTCGACGGCCGCCGATGGAACCAGGACGAGTGGTACTACCTCGCGCGTACGACCCGGACCGTGATCCGTGCGACCGGGCTCACCAGCCTGGAGCAGCGCAGCGTCGCCGGAGCACGGTGGTGGACGTGCCGGGAACTGACTGAGGCACATGAGACGGTGTATCCGACCAGGCTCGCCGAGCTGCTGCGCAGGCTGCTCGACGAGGGTCCCCCGGCCGACCCGCAGATCCTCGACACCGAAATCGTCTGAGGGTTCGCAGCGGCTGGCGCACAATGAGGGGACTGCACGGCTGAAGGGGAACATGCCATGAGCGCCGAGGACCTCGAAAAGTACGAGACCGAGATGGAGCTGAAGCTCTACCGGGAGTACCGCGATGTCGTCGGTCTGTTCAAATACGTGATCGAGACCGAGCGACGTTTCTACCTCACGAACGACTACGAGATGCAGGTGCACTCGGTCCAAGGCGAAGTGTTCTTCGAGGTCTCCATGGCGGATGCCTGGGTCTGGGACATGTACAGGCCAGCCCGCTTCGTCAAGCAGGTCCGCGTTCTCACGTTCAAGGACGTGAACATCGAGGAGCTGAACAAGAGCGATCTCGAACTGCCGGGCAGCTAGAAACCGACTGGTGGAAACCTTTCGCCGGAGGTCCAGTCCCTCTCCTGGGTGACGAAGTTATCCACATCTCCTGAGTTGTCCACCATGATCAACAAGGTGGCGGCGAACGCGCGATGGTGGGTGCCGAGGAGGTGCCGACATGACCGCAGAGATGGCACAGACGACACGGCACACACGGCCGGGCACCGCACGGGTGGAAGCCGCAGCGATGGGGCCCACGCCGGGTGGCGCCGATCCGGGCGTGACCGAGCAGGCGGGAGCCGGGCCGACCACCGCCGAGGCATCCGGCGCACCGCGCCGCGTGGGCACCCAGGGGGCACGCAGCCCGGGCTTACACACAGGCCGGGTCGCAGGACCGGAGGGAGCGCGGGCCCGGCAACCCCGGCCCGGGGGAGCGCCAAGAGGCCGAGGGGAGCGGCAGCCGCGGCCACAGGAAGCCGCACAAGAGCGCGGCACCCGGCAGCCGGGTGCCACCACCGCACGCAGCGCGCTCGGCCGGTACGGCGAAGACCTGGCCGCCCGGCACCTGACCGAAGCCGGCATGACCATCCTGGAGCGCAACTGGCGCGCCGGAAGAACCGGCGAAATCGACATCATCGCCCATGACAGCGACACGCTGGTGATCTGCGAAGTCAAGACGCGCAGGTCAGGCACCTTCCAGCACCCCATGGCAGCCGTCACACCCACCAAGACACGCCGCCTGCGCGACCTCGCCGAGCACTGGCTACAGGAACACGGCGGCGCACCGCCCGGCGGAGTGCGCATCGACCTCGTCGGCATCCTCATCCCGTTCCGAGGCGCACCCGAGGTCGAGCACATCCGGGGGGTGTCCTGATGGGCTTCGCGCGCACCTGCTCAGTGGCCCTGGTCGGCGTCGAAGGAGTCGTCGTCGAGGTCCAGGCCGACCTGGAGCCGGGAGTCGCCGCTTTCACCCTGGTGGGCCTGCCCGACAAGAGCCTCACGGAAAGCCGCGACCGGGTACGCGCCGCCGTGGTCAATTCGGGCGCGGAATGGCCCCAGAAAAAGCTCACCGTGGGCCTCAGCCCCGCCTCGGTACCCAAAGGTGGGAGTGGTTTCGATCTCGCGGTGGCCTGCGCGGTGCTCGGCGCCGCCGAGCGCATCGACCCCCGTGTCCTCGCCGACATCGTCATGATCGGTGAGCTGGGTCTCGACGGCAGGGCCCGACCTGTCCGCGGCGTCCTGCCGGCCGTACTGGCCGCGGCGGAGGCAGGCTACACACAGGTGGTGGTCCCGGAAAGCGCCGCCGCCGAAGCCTCCCTCGTACCCGGCGTCTCCGTCCTCGGGATCCGGAGCCTGCGCCAACTCATCGCCGTCCTCACGGACGAACCGGTACCCGAGGAGGAGGAAACCGTGGAGCCATCCCGGCCCGACCCCTTCCTCACGGGCCTCGCCATCCCCGGCGCCGGCCTCGGTGCCGTGGGCGCCATCGGCGACCGGCCCACCGACCTGGCCGAGGTCGCGGGACAGCATCTGGCACGCGCCGCCCTCGAAGTCGCCGCCGCCGGACGCCACCATGTCCTCTTCACAGGCCCGCCAGGCGCAGGCAAGACCATGCTCGCCGAGCGGCTCCCCGGACTGCTGCCATCCCTCACCGCCAAGGAAGCCCTGGAAGTCACGGCCGTCCACTCCGTCGCAGGCACCCTGGCCGCGGGCCAGCCCCTCGTCAACCTGCCGCCCTACTGCGCACCCCACCACTCCGCCACCATGGCCTCCCTCGTCGGCGGAGGAACCGGCCTGCCTCGGCCGGGCGCGGTGTCCCTGGCCCACCACGGCGTGCTCTTCCTCGACGAGGCGGCCGAATTCTCCAGCAAAGCCCTGGAAGCACTGCGCCAACCCCTGGAATCAGGGCATGTGGTCGTCGCCCGCGCCGCAGGCATACTGCGCATGCCCGCCCGATTCCTGATGGTCCTCGCGGCCAACCCCTGCCCGTGCGGACGGCACGGCGCGGCCGACGGCGGCTGCGAATGCCAGCCCTCCGCCGTCCGCCGCTACCGCGCCCGCCTGTCAGGACCGCTCATGGACCGGGTGGACCTGCGGATCACCGTGGAGCCCGTCACCCGCTCCGAGCTGCTCCGCCTGCACACCGGCGCCGAACCCAGCGCGGCCGTCGCCGAGCGCGTCAAGGTCGCCCGCGAGCGAGCGGCGGCCCGCTACACCGGCACCCCGTGGAACACCAACAGCGAAGTACCCGGACACGAACTGCGCACCCGGTGGCACGTGGCGCCCGGAGCCCTCCGCCAGGCCGAAGAAGACCTGGAGCGGGGGCTGCTCACCGCCCGCGGACTCGACCGTGTGCTCCGCGTCGCCTGGACCGTCGCCGACCTCGCCGCCCACGACCGGCCCACCCAGTCCGACGTCGACTGGGCCCTGGAACTGCGCACCGGCATCCACAGGGCCGCCCTCCTTAAAAGCGTCGGACCATGACAGCGGTGACCGACACCGAACGCCTCGCCCGGGCCCACCTCACCCGGGTCATCGAACCGGGAGACGAGAGGGGCGGCCGATGGCTGCGCGAGCTCGGACCCGTCACCCTCGTACGGCGGCTGACCGGCGACGGAGACCCGCTGCCCGGTGTCCGCCCGGCCCGCTGGGCAGGCCTGCGGTCCAGAGCCGCGCACGCCCGCCCCGAGCACGACCTTGCCGCCGCCCAGGCTGCCCGAGTCCGTTTCGTCTGCCCCGGTGACCTGGAATGGCCCGCCCAGCTCGACGACCTCGGCGACGCCCGGCCCTTCGGCCTCTGGGTGCGGGGCAGACCCTCGCTGCGCATCTGGGCACTGCGCTCGGTCGCGGTCGTCGGCGCCCGGGCCTGTACCGAGTACGGCGCCCATATGGCGGCCCTCCTCGGTGCCGAGCTCGCCGAACTCGGCTGGGTCGTCGTCTCCGGTGGCGCCTACGGAGTGGACGGAGCCGCACACCGGGGCACGCTCGGCGCCCGCGGCGCGACCATCGCCGTACTCGCCTGCGGCGTCGACCGGCCCTACCCGCGAGGTCACACCGAGTTGCTCTCCCGTATCGCGGAACAAGGCCTGGTCGTAGGCGAGTTACCGCCAGGCGACCATCCCACCCCGAGCAGATTCGTGCTGCGCAACAGAGTGATCGCCGCCCTCACCCGCGGCACCGTCGTCGTCGAAGCGGCTCACCGCAGTGGGGCGCTCTCCACCGCACGCAGCGCCCAGCGGCTCGGCCGATACACCATGGGCGTGCCCGGGCCTGCCACCAGCGGGCTCTCCGCCGGGGTGCACGAGCTGCTGCGCGGCGAAGCCCAGCTCGTCACCGGAGCGGCGGAAATCGCCGAGTTGGTGGGCGATATGGGCGAGCTAGCCCCGCTGCGACTCAACCCCGTACGTCCCCGCGACCTACTGCCTCCGGCCGCCGCGTCTGTCTTGGCCGCACTGCCCGGCCGGGGAGCAGCGGGACCGACGGAGATCGCCCGCGCCGCCGGGACCAGCCCAGACGACGCTGTCGCCCGACTGTACGAACTCCGCTCACTGGGGTTCGTCGAACGACATGGCGATGGCTGGCAGTTGACACGCCATGCGAACCACTCCTCTCACTCGACACATTGTGATGCGTAATCCAATAAGTCGCCCCATTCGGATGATCTCCGATGGCCTTGTTAGTTCCCGCCGTTGGCGCTCCGGGGCCCACCCTGCACCCCTACGCACCACCCCGCAGGGGCGTCAAGCGGAACGTATCTGCGTACAGGCAACCCCCTGGACTTCGCACACCGCGACGCTACAGTCACGCTACGCTCACAATGATTCCGGTACAGGGCCCTCATCTCCACACCGACCATCCGGAATCGGACCAGTAGCCAGCTCGATCCACCAGCTCACGGCAGAACGGCACAAGGCGACGAATGCCCCAGCACACCTCCGGGTCTGACCGGGCGGCGGTTCCCCCAGCCGCCCGCGGCAGCGAGCGGCCTCCCGGCCCCTCGACGCTCGACGAGCTGTGGCGGTCGTACAAAACCACGGGTGACGAACGACTGCGCGAGCAGCTGATCCTGCACTACTCGCCCCTCGTGAAGTACGTCGCGGGCCGGGTGAGCGTCGGGCTGCCTCCCAATGTCGAACAGGCGGACTTCGTTTCCTCCGGTGTCTTCGGGCTCATCGACGCCATCGAGAAATTCGACATCGAACGATCGATCAAGTTCGAGACCTACGCGATCACCCGGATCCGAGGCGCCATGATCGACGAGCTACGGGCGCTCGACTGGATCCCCCGCTCCGTACGCCAAAAGGCACGCAACGTGGAGCGCGCCTACGCCACCCTCGAAGCCCAGCTCCGTCGAACCCCCTCGGAAATCGAGGTCGCCACGGAAATGGGCATTCCCCTGGAAGAGCTGCACTCCGTTTTCAGCCAGTTGTCCCTGGCCAACGTGGTGGCCCTGGAGGAACTGCTGCATGTCGGCGGAGAGGGCGGCGACCGCCTCAGCATCATGGACACGCTGGAGGACACCGCAGCCGACAATCCCGTGGAGGTCGCCGAGGACCGCGAGCTCCGCAGGTTCCTGGCCCGCGCAATCAACACCCTCCCGGACCGGGAGAAGACCGTCGTCACCCTCTACTACTACGAAGGCCTCACCCTGGCAGAGATCGGCAATGTCCTCGGGGTGACGGAGAGCCGGGTCAGTCAGATCCACACCAAATCCGTCCTCCAGCTCAGGGCCAAACTCGCCGCCTTCGGCCGCTGACTCCAGGCGAGGTCTCGGCCGCGAGTCCCGGTTTCAGCCCGCGCACAAACGGGCTCCCGGCCCCGTCTGCGCCGGGAACCCCTGCCTCAGAACGGGCCCCGGACGCCAGTCGCGCCATTGGCTCCTGCCGCCACGCCGAGGGTCCGTAGAGTGGCAAGCGTGCCAAGGATTCGAGCAGCCTCCGTGGTCGAACACCGGTCGATGCAGCACCGCGCACTGCTGGACGCAGCCCGGTCCCTCCTGTCCGAAGGCGGCGCCGACGCCCTGACCTTCCCGGCATTGGCTGAGCGCACGGGCCTGGCCCGGTCCTCCGTCTACGAGTACTTCCGTTCTCGGGCCGCCGTCGTGGAAGAGCTCTGCGCGGTCGACTTCCCGGTCTGGGCGGCCGAGGTCGAGCAGGCCATGCGCGAGGCCGATACGCCCGAAGGCAGGATCGAGGCCTATATCAGGCGGCAGCTTGCACTCGTCGGCGACCGACGGCACCACGCCGTCGTAGCGATCTCCGCCGGTGAGCTGAACGCAGGAGCCCGGGACAGAATCCGTGCCGCACACGACGGCCTCACCGTCATGATCATTCAGGCACTGGAGGCCCTGGGCCACAGCCGGCCACCACTCGCCGCTCAACTGCTGCAGGGCATCGTCGAAGCCGCCGTACGCCGTCTCGAACGCGCCGCTGAAGACCCGGTCGCGATCGCGGACGCGGCAGTGCGGATGGCGCTGGGCGGGGTGCGAGGGTGAGGGGGAGAGGGAGCGGGTGAGATGGAGCGGGGGCGGTCAGAGGGGTGGCTGATTCTCGACGATCACCTCTGGGCGCCTTCACCGGGCTCCTGGGCCCCTCCCCCCCTCCCCCCGCCCCACCCTCCCCATCCACCGCCTCTTTCAGCAGCCGCATGGCTCCCTCGATGCCCGCGGCGCGGTCCCATGCTCGCGGCACGCTCCTATGTCTCTCCCTCAGCCCTGCCCGGTCTGTTCGGGGATCTCCGGTACTCCGAAGACCGGCAGCAGTCGGGACGGCGCCTGGCGCAGCAGGTCCGGTGACAGGAGGGACAGTGGGTCGAGGTAGGTGTCGGCGCGGCGCAGGCCCCAGTGCAGGCAGGTGCTGGGGCAGTGGCCGTCATCGGGCTCCAGGATTCCTACGATCTGGCCGGCGGTGACCTTGTCGCCTTTGCGTACCGTCGCACGCACTGTTCTGTACGTCGTGCGCAGTGCGGGCGTGTCCGTGCCGTCGAGCGCCATGGAGACCACGTCCTGTCCCGCTACTCGACCCGCGAAGGTCACCCGGCCCGGTGCCACGGCATGGACGGGAGCGCCGGAGGCCGCTGCGAGGTCGACGCCGCGGTGGCCGGGACCGTAGGGCGTCGCAGGCGGGTGCCAGCCGCGCACTACCGCAGGCCGTGTGCCCACCGGCCACACCCGGCCAATCCGGGGCACGGGTTCGCCGGTGGGCGCCGAGACCTCGGTCGGCGTCGTCCGTCCCGAGGTCTCGGGCCCCGCTCTGGTAGCCGTAGCGGCCTCGCCCTGCGCGACGTCTCCGTCTGTCGCCGTGCTCCCCAAGTGCACCGCGGCTGGCACGGCCACGGCCAACCCCGTCAGGGCCGCCGTCGCCGCAAGTGCCACCGCGCCCGTCCAGCGCGTCGCTCCGCGCCACGGGTGTGTCCGCGTCCCGCCTCCCACCCGCCACCCACCCGCCGAACGGCCTGCACCAGGCACCCGCCCTGCACCGGGCAATCGTCGTGTGCCAGACACCTGCCCCGCGCCAGGCACGCCGCCCCCTCCCGATACCCGCCCCGCACCACCGCACCATCGCGCCCGGCCCGCCCGGCCCGCCCGGCCCGCCCGGACGACTCGGCCCGCACCGTCCGCCCGCCGCGCCGGACCCGTATGGCCGGCACGCGTCCCAGCATCCAAACCTCCCACTACCCTCACGCCCCCGTCGTCTCTACGCACCTACGCATACCTATGTATTAATGCTGATCTATAGATATATATCGACGCGATTCTGTGTACCTGCACGCCCGCCCCGCCTCCACCTGCACTGATCCGCCCAACCCGCCCAAACCCGTCCCCACCGACGCTGACCAACCCCGATCGCTGAAGTGACCCACTCGCGGCAGCCTCCGGCCCCGGTCCCTGTTCCTTGGGGATTCCGTGAGATCCCCTGAGATCCCGTGGGACCTCAGGGGATCCTTGGACCGCGTCCGCGCTGACCCTCGTCCACGCCACTCGTCCCCGCCCGTCGCGCACCGTCCGTCCCTCACGACGGTCCCGTCCGCCGCCCGCCACGCCGATCGCTGTCGCTCTTCTCGCTGATCGCTGGTGTCATGTGGCTACGGTCTCGCGGCCCGGGCCTTCGTGGAGTTCTTGGCCGGGATCTGTGGACTACCGGCCGGTTGTGGATAACGCCGTCACCCGGTGCGTCGCCGGTCCCGTACACTTCTGATGGCGATCCGGGTCACCGGGTCGACTTCGCACGCCCCGACATCCGCCCTTCACCGGGTGATGTCCGCGCTCCTCGGTCCTATGTGGCACAGCGCGCCGGGGCGTCAGGAGCGTCCGCCGTCCGGTGGGCGCAATAACCGAGAGCCAAGGAGAACACGGCCATGGCCGTTGTCACGATGCGGGAGCTGCTGGAGAGCGGCGTCCACTTCGGTCACCAGACCCGCCGGTGGAACCCGAAGATGAAGCGTTTCATCTTCACCGAGCGCAATGGCATCTACATCATCGACCTGCTCCAGTCGCTGTCGTACATCGACCGCGCCTACGAGTTCGTCAAGGAGACCGTCGCCCACGGCGGCACGGTCATGTTCGTCGGTACGAAGAAGCAGGCGCAGGAGGCCATCTCCGAGCAGGCCACCCGTGTCGGCATGCCCTACGTCAACCAGCGCTGGCTGGGCGGCATGCTCACCAACTTCTCGACCGTCTACAAGCGTCTGCAGCGCCTCAAGGAGCTTGAGCAGATCGACTTCGAGGACGTGGCCGCCTCCGGCCTCACCAAGAAGGAGCTCCTGGTCCTCTCGCGTGAGAAGGCCAAGCTGGAGAAGACCCTCGGTGGTATCCGCGAGATGTCCAAGGTGCCCAGCGCCGTGTGGATCGTGGACACCAAGAAGGAGCACATCGCCGTCGGCGAGGCGCGCAAGCTGCACATCCCGGTCGTCGCGATCCTGGACACCAACTGCGACCCCGACGAGGTCGACTACAAGATCCCGGGCAACGACGACGCGATCCGCTCCGTCACCCTGCTCACCCGTGTGATCGCCGACGCTGTCGCCGAGGGCCTCATCGCCCGCTCCGGCGCCGCCACCGGCGACAGCAAGCCGGGCGAGAAGGCCGCCGGCGAGCCGCTGGCCGAGTGGGAGCGTGACCTGCTCGAAGGCGAGAAGAAGGCCGACGACGCCGACAAGCCCGCGGAGGCTTCCGCCGAGGCCCCTGCGGAGGCTCCCGCCGAGGCCGAGGCTGCCGCCGAGGCCGAGGCTGCCGCCGAGACCGAGGCTCCCGCCGAAGCTGTTGTCGAGGCCGACAAGCCGGCCGAGACCCCGGCCGCCGACGCCGAGCAGGCCTGATCACCGTCCGGCCGTAGACGGCGGGGGTGGTGGCACCGCCGGCCACCACCCCCGCCGCACCCGCGGGTTCAGGGGTCTGCACGTCGAGAACTCTGACCTTCCAGACTTCGAGAAAGATTCACTGACTCATGGCGAACTACACCGCCGCCGACGTCAAGAAGCTCCGTGAGCTCACCGGCGCCGGCATGATGGACTGCAAGAAGGCACTGGACGAGGCCGACGGCAACGTCGACAAGGCCGTCGAGCTGCTCCGCGTCAAGGGCCAGAAGGGCGTCGCCAAGCGCGAGGGCCGCTCCGCCGAGAACGGCGCCGTGGTCTCCCTCATCGCCGACGACAACACCTCCGGCGTCCTCCTTGAGCTGAAGTGCGAGACCGACTTCGTCGCCAAGGGCGAGAAGTTCCAGGCCGCCGCCAAGGCGCTCGCGGCGCACGCCGCCAAGACCTCCCCGGCTGACATCCAGGCGCTGCTCAGCTCCGAGATCGAGCCGGGCAAGACCGTCCAGGCCTACGTCGACGAGGCCAACGCCAACCTCGGCGAGAAGATCGTCCTGGACCGATTCGCCCAGTTCTCCGGCACCTACGTCACCGCCTACATGCACCGCACCATGCCCGACCTGCCCCCGCAGATCGGTGTCCTGGTCGAGCTGGACAAGGCCGACGCCCAGGTCGCCAAGGGCATCGCGCAGCACATCGCCGCCTTCGCGCCGAAGTACCTCTCCCGTGAGGACGTCCCGGCCGAGGTCGTCGAGACCGAGCGTCGCGTCGCCGAGGAGACCACGCGCGCCGAGGGCAAGCCCGAGGCCGCGCTCCCGAAGATCGTCGAGGGTCGTGTCAACGGCTTCTTCAAGGAGGCCACTCTCCTTGGTCAGCCGTACGCGCTCGACAACAAGAAGACCGTCCAGAAGATCCTGGACGAGGCCGGTGTCACCCTGAAGCGCTTCACGCGCATCAAGGTCGGCATCTGAGTCCGTAACGCGACACGCGGAAGACCCCGCTAGGGTCGACCCAGCAGTCGCCCGCGTACGGCGTACAAGCCGGGGCCGTACGCGACGGACGAACGTAGATCCGACGAGGAGGCCATTGCCGCGTATGGGATGCCAAGAACCCCTACCGGCAGTGGCCTTCTTCGTTTGCGCACCACAAGGAGATCTCCATGACCACCAAGGCCATCACGGGCGAGAACAGTGACGACGGCAAAGTAACGGGCCGCTTTCTCCTGAAGCTTTCCGGTGAGGCGTTCTCCGGCGGCGGGGGACTCGGCGTCGACCCCGACGTGGTGCACAAGATCGCCCGGGAGATCGCCGCGGTGGTACGCGACGGCTCCCAGATCGCGGTCGTCATCGGCGGCGGGAACTTCTTCCGCGGCGCCGAACTGCAGCAGCGCGGCATGGACCGGGCGCGCTCCGACTACATGGGGATGCTCGGTACGGTCATGAACTGCCTGGCCCTCCAGGACTTCCTGGAGAAGGAGGGCATCGTCTCGCGCGTGCAGACCGCCATCACCATGGGGCAGGTCGCCGAACCGTACATTCCGCTGCGCGCCGTGCGGCACCTGGAGAAGGGCCGTGTGGTGATCTTCGGCGGTGGCACCGGCATGCCCTACTTCTCGACCGACACCACCGCCGCGCAGCGCGCCCTGGAGATCGACGCGGAAGCGCTGCTCATGGGCAAGAACGGCGTCGACGGCGTCTACGACTCCGACCCCAGGACCAACCCTGACGCGGTCAAGTTCGACGCCCTCGGCTACGCCGAGGTCATCACCCGCGACCTCAAGGTCGCCGATGCCACCGCCGTCACCCTGTGCCGCGACAATACGCTCCCCATCGTCGTTTTCGAGCTTCTTGGGGAGGGGAATATCGCGCGGGCCGTCAGGGGTGAGAAGATCGGCACGCTCGTAGGCGATCAGTGCGTCCGGGCCTGAGCCTGAGGGCCCCGGACACCCGGCGCTGATCCAGGGGCGTCCCCAGGCCGCGGCCGTGGGACGGCCCGCACGGGGATGGACAAATCCCTGCCGGAGGGACACCGTGCAGGAAACAGACACGACGCAGCCGGCCGCCGCCCATGCGAAGCCGGGCCCGCTCAAGACACGCAGGAGCAAGTGGTGATCGAAGAGACCCTCCTCGAAGCCGAGGAGAAGATGGAGAAGGCCGTCGTGGTCGCCAAGGAGGACTTCGCCGCGATTCGCACCGGCCGTGCGCACCCGGCGATGTTCAACAAGATCGTGGCTGACTACTACGGCGCGCTGACGCCGATCAACCAGCTGGCCTCGTTCTCCGTGCCCGAACCGCGGATGGCGGTGGTGACCCCGTTCGACAAGACCGCCCTGCGCAACATCGAGCAGGCCATCCGCGACTCCGACCTGGGCGTCAACCCCAGCAACGACGGCAACATCATCCGAGTGTCCTTCCCGGAGCTCACCGGGGAACGCCGCAAGGAGTTCATCAAGGTCGCGAAGGCCAAGGGCGAGGACGGCAAGATCGCCATCCGTTCGGTGCGGCGCAAGGCCAAGGAAACGATCGACAAGCTGATCAAGGACGGCGAGGTCGGCGAGGACGAGGGGCGGCGTGCCGAGAAGGAACTCGACGACACCACCGCCAAGTACGTCGCTCAAGTGGACGAGCTGCTCAAGCACAAGGAATCCGAGCTGCTAGAGGTCTGATGAACGACTCATCCTGGGGGGCGCGTCCGTCCGGCACCGCCGGATACCCGCGAGCCCACGGCAGCCGCCCGAACACGGGTCTGCCGAACGGGCGGTCGCGTCCGGTCCTGCGTACGATGCTTTCCGCGACGTGCCGTCCCAGCCCGCGCCGAAGCTGCAGGAGCCCATGCCCAGACCTTCCGCCCCCGCCCCGCAGAAGAAGAGCGCCGGCCGTGATCTAGGCGCGGCCATAGGGGTCGGCCTCGGGCTCGGTGTGGTGGTCATCGCTTCGCTGTTCGTGGTGAAGGCCGTCTTCGTCGGCGTGATCGTGGTCGCTGTCGTCGTCGGCCTGTGGGAGTTCACCGCGCGGCTGAAGGAACGCAAGGGCATCAACGCGCCCCTGGTGCCGCTGGCCGTGGGCGGTGCGGCCATGGTCGTGGCCGGCTACGTCCGCGACACCGAGGGCGCCTGGGTGGCAGTGGCGCTCACCGCGCTCGCGGTCCTCGCCTGGCGGATGACGCAACCTCCCGAGGGCTACCTCAAGGACGTCACGGCGGGCGTTTTCGCGGCCTTCTACGTGCCGTTCCTGGCCACGTTCGTCGCGCTGATGCTGAGCGCCGACGACGGGCCGCAGCGGGTCCTGACGTTCCTGGTGCTGACGGTGGTGAGCGATACCGGCGCCTACGCGATCGGCTGGCGCTTCGGCACCCACAAACTCGCCCCCCGCATCAGCCCCGGCAAAACCCGCGAAGGGCTCATCGGCGCGGTGACGTTCGCCATGGTGGCGGGCGCCCTGTGCATGGAGTTCCTGATCGACGACGGCACCTGGTGGCAGGGGCTGCTGCTCGGTCTCGCCGTCGCCGCCAGCGCCACCCTCGGCGACCTCGGCGAGTCCATGATCAAACGCGACCTGGGCATCAAGGACATGGGCACCCTGCTCCCCGGCCACGGCGGCATCATGGACCGGCTGGATTCGCTGCTGCCTACGGCGCCGGTGGTGTGGCTGCTGTTGGTGGTGTTCGTCGGATCCGCCTGACCTGCGTGAACGCCGGTGCTGGGGCTTGTTGTCGGTGTGGGGTCGCAGGCCGGCGAGCTCATGCCCGCTGGTCTGCGACACTGGATCCACCATGCCTGTACCCGGAGAACTGACCTTCACTGCCCCCCGCGGCGCCAAGAAGCCCCCGCGGCATCTCGCCGACCTCACGCCCGCCCAGCGCAAAGAGGCCGTCGCCGCACTCGGGGAGAAGCCGTTTCGAGCCAAGCAGCTCGCGCAGCACTACTTCACCCGGCTCGCCCACGACCCCGCCCAGTGGACCGACATCCCCGCCGGCGCGCGCACCAAGCTTCAGGAGGCGCTGCTGCCCGACCTGATGTCCGTGGTGCGGCACGTCAGCTGCGATGACGACACCACCCGCAAAACCCTCTGGCGGCTGTTCGACGGCACCCTCGTCGAGTCCGTCCTGATGCGCTACCCCGACCGGGTCACCATGTGCATCAGCTCACAGGCCGGGTGCGGCATGAACTGCCCGTTCTGCGCCACCGGCCAGGCCGGCCTCGACCGGAACCTGTCCACCGCCGAGATCGTGCACCAGATCGTCGACGGCATACGGGCCCTGCGGGACGGCGAGATCGGCGGCACGGCCCCCACCGGGCAGGACGGCAGCCCCAGACTGTCGAACATCGTCTTCATGGGCATGGGCGAGCCCCTGGCGAACTACACGCGCGTGGTCGGCGCCATCCGCCGTCTCACCGACCCCGAGCCGGACGGCCTCGGCCTGTCCCAGCGCGGCATCACCGTCTCCACCGTCGGCCTCGTGCCCGCCATGCACCGCTTCGCCGACGAAGGCTTCAAGTGCCGCCTCGCCGTCTCCCTGCATGCCCCCGACGACGAGCTCCGCGACACCCTCGTTCCCGTGAACACCCGCTGGAAGGTCCGCGAGGTCCTGGACGCCGCCTGGGAGTACGAGGCAAGGTCCGGCCGCCGCATCTCCATCGAGTACGCCCTGATCCGCGACATCAACGACCAGGCATGGCGCGGCGACCGGCTCGGGCCGGCTTCTGAAGGCCAGGCGCGCCCACGTCAACCTCATCCCGCTCAACCCCACACCCGGCTCCAAGTGGACCGCGTCACGTCCCGAGGACGAGCGGGCCTTCGCCGACGCCATCGCCGCCCACGGCGTGCCCGTCACCATCCGCGACACCCGCGGCCAGGAGATCGACGGTGCCTGTGGACAACTCGCAGGGGCCGAACGCTGAACTTGTACGCTGACCCCGTACACACAACCGCACACGCTGACATCAGCACATTCCGACAGGGGAGCGCCACAGCGCTGAGAGTGCGACAGATGCCGGACCCACCGTCCGGTCTGCCGCAGACCCTCTGAACCTCGCCCTCGGGGGCCTGGGGGCGTTCCCCCGGTGCACCCCGTCACCCGGGTAGGAAGTTCGGACCACTCCAGCCGCCTCGTCCTGCCCGTGCCCCGCACGACGGGGGAGCCGGCTCGGAGCGAGCCGGACACGGACAGGGCAGCGTCTCTTCCTGGTCACTCCAGGAGGAATTCAGTGAGCACCATCAAAAAGGCCGTGGCCATCGCCCTGGCCACCGGACTGGGCATAGGCACCCTCGCCGCCTGCTCCGACACCGGCAGCTCCGCATCGGGCTCCGGATCGAAAACCGTGACACTCGTCAGCCACGACTCCTTCGCCGCCTCCAAGAGCGTGCTGAAGGACTTCGAGAAGGAGTCCGGCTACACGGTCAAGGTGCTCAAGGACGGCGACGCGGGAGAAGCCGTCAACAAGGCCATCCTCACCAAGGACAACCCCCAGGGCGACGTCTTCTTCGGCGTCGACAACACCCTGTTGTCCCGCGCCCTCGACAACCACCTCTTCCAGCCGTACACCGCCAAGGGCCTGAACCTGGTCCTCCCCGCGTTCCGGCCCGACCAGGCCAAGCCCTACGTCACGCCGATCGACACCGGCAACATCTGCGTCAACTACGACAAGAAGTACTTCACCGACCACCGTCTGGCGCCCCCGAAGACCTTCGCCGACCTGGCCCAGCCCGCCTACAAGAACCTTCTCGTCACCGAGAACGCCGCCACCTCGTCGCCCGGACTCGGCTTCCTCCTCGGCAGCGCCGCCCAATTCGGTGACAGCGGCTGGCAGGGCTACTGGAAGAAGCTCAAGGCCAACGGCGTCAAGGCCGTCGACACCTGGGAGCAGGCGTACGACCAGGAGTTCTCCGGTTCCGCCGGCGGCAAGAAGGCAGGCGGTGACCGGCCCCTGGTCGTCTCCTACGCCTCTTCGCCGCCCGCCGAGGCCATCTACACCAGCCCTCGGCCGAAGACCGCCCCGACCGGCGTCGCCACCGGCACCTGCTTTAGGCAGACCGAGTACGCGGGACTGCTCGGCCACGCCAAGAACACCAAGGGCGGCAAGGCCCTGCTGGACTTCCTGATCTCCAAGGAGTTCCAGGACGACATGCCCCTGAACATGTTCGTCGACCCGGTACAGAAGGCCGCGCAGCCGCCCGCCCTCTACCGCACCTACGCGGTGCAGGTCGCCCAGCCGCAGACCATGGCACCCGGCAAGATCGCCGACCACCGCGACCAGTGGATCAGTACGTGGACCTCACTCGTCCTGAAGTGACCGACGGGCCGCGGTCCGCCCGCCGCCAGCCGGGCGGGCGCCGCGGTCCCGGCGGGCGCGGCGGCGCGATACGGCTCGCGCTCATGGCGTTGCCCCTGGCGTTCTTCGCGGTGTTCTTCGGCTATCCGCTCGCCGCGATCACCACCCGCGGCCTCAGAGCGGGCGGCAGCTGGCAGACCGGGCGGCTCGCCGCGGTCCTCGGACAGCCCGGCATCGGGCACGTGCTGTGGTTCACGGTCTGGCAGGCCCTCGCCTCCACGGCCCTCACGCTGCTGATCGCCCTGCCCGGCGCCTACGTCTTCGCGCGGTTCGACTTCCCCGGCAAGCGGCTGCTGCGCGCCGTGGTCACCGTGCCGTTCGTGCTGCCGACCGTCGTGGCCGGCACCGCCTTCCTGGCGCTGCTCGGCCGCGGCGGGCTCCTCGACCAGCTGTGGGGCGTCCGCCTGGACACCACCGTCTGGGCCATTCTGCTCGCCCACGTCTTCTTCAACTACGCCGTCGTCGTGCGCACCGTCGGCGGCCTGTGGGCACAGCTCGACCCCCGCCAGGAAGACGCCGCCCGCATGCTCGGCGCCTCCCGGTGGGCCGCCTGGCGCACCGTCACCCTGCCCGCACTGGCCCCCGCCGTGGCCGCCGCCGCACTCATCGTGTTCCTGTTCACCTTCACCTCCTTCGGCATCGTGCAGATCCTCGGCGGCCCCGCGTTCTCCACCATCGAGGTCGAGATCTACCGGCAGACCGCCGAACTCTTCGACCTGCCGGCCGCGGCCGTGCTCACCCTGGTGCAGCTCCTCGCCGTCGGCGCCATCCTCGCCGTGCACGCCCGCACCGTGCGCCGCCGCGAGGGTGCCCTGAACCTGGTCGACGCCGCCACCACCGCGCGCCGGCCACGCGGCGCCGCCCAGTGGACCCTGCTGGCCGCCGTCCTCGCCAGCGTCGCCCTCCTGCTCCTGCTGCCGCTCGCCGTACTCGTCCAGCGCTCCCTGGACACGCCCGGCGGCCCCAGCTTCGACTACTACCGTGCGCTCGGCTCCGCAGACGGCGGAGTGTTCCTCGTCGCGCCCATCAACGCCCTCGCCAACTCCCTGGAGTACGCGCTCGCCGCGACCGCCATCGCCGTCACCATCGGCGCGCTCGCCGCCGCCGCGCTCACCAGGCGAGCCGGACGCCTGCTGCGCGGCATCGACGCGCTCCTGATGCTGCCGCTCGGCGTCTCCGCCGTCACTGTCGGCTTCGGCTTCCTCGTCTCCCTCGATACCCCGCCGCTCGACCTGCGCAGCTCCTGGATCCTGGTGCCGCTCGCGCAGGCCCTCGTCGGTGCGCCCTTTGTGGTACGGACCATGCTGCCCGTACTGCGTGCCGTGGACGCCAGGATGCGGGAGGCCGCGGCCGTGCTCGGCGCCTCCCCGCTACGGGCCTGGCGCGAGGTCGACCTGCCACTGGTACGGCGCGCGCTGCTGATCGCGGCGGGCTTCGCGTTCGCCGTGTCGCTCGGTGAGTTCGGTGCGACCGTCTTCATCGCCCGCCCCGACGCCCCCACCCTGCCGGTCGCCGTCGCCCGGCTGCTCGGCCGCGCGGGCGACCTCAACTACGGGCAGGCCATGGCCCTCTCCGTCATCCTCATGGCGGCCTGCGCCGCCGCCCTGCTGCTGCTCGAACGGGCCAGGACCGACCACACGGGGGAGTTCTAGATGCTTCGACTCGACGATGCCACGGTCCGCTTCGGCCGCCACGACACCCACACGGCGCTCGACGCCGTCGCCCTCGATGTCGCCGCGCGGGACATCGTGTGCGTGCTGGGCCCCAGCGGCAGCGGCAAGTCCACGCTGCTGCGGGCCATCGCGGGCCTGACCCCCCTCGATCAGGGCCGGGTCCTGCTCGAAGGCCGCGACCAGCACGGCGTACCCGCGCACCGGCGCGGCGTCGGCCTCATGTTCCAGGACCACCAGCTCTTCCCGCACCGCGACGTCGGCGGCAACGTCGCCTTCGGCCTGCGCATGCACGGCGTGCCGCGCCGTGCGCGGGACATCCGCGTCGCCGAGATGCTGGAGCTCGTCGGACTGCCCGGCACCGAGCGGCGCGCCGTGCACACGCTCTCCGGCGGCCAGCAGCAGCGCGTCGCCCTCGCCCGCGCACTCGCGCCGCGCCCCCGCCTGCTGATGCTCGACGAACCCTTCGGCCAGCTCGACCGCACCCTGCGCGAACGCCTCGTCGTCGAACTGCGGGACCTGTTCCAGGCGCTCGGCACCACCGTCCTCGCCGTCACCCACGACCAGGGTGAGGCCTTCGCGCTCGCCGACCGCGTCGTCGTCATGCACGACGGACACGTCGCCCAGTCGGGCACCCCCCTCGCGGTGTGGCAGCGGCCCGCCGACGCCTTCGTCGCCGGCTTCCTCGGCTTCAACAACATCGTCCCCGCCACCGTCACCGCCCGCACCGCCCGCACTCCCTGGGGCGAACTGCCCGTACCCGACGGCACACCACAAGGCGCCTGCCGTCTGCTGATACGCCCCGCCGGTGTCCGTCTCGTGCCGGCCGCCCGGGGCCTGACCTGCACCGTCGCCGCCCGCACCTTCCGCGGCACGCATGTCGCCGTCCGGCTGCGCCCGCGCGAGGAGGCACCTCTGCTGGAAGCGGCCTGCGCACTGGCCGACGCACCCGGGACGGGCGACACGGTCGGAGTCGAGTTCGCCGACCAGGACATCGTCGTGCTGCCTTAAGGCGCCGTTCGCCAGCCGTGGCCCCCTGCGGACCGCCCGCTCCGCGACAGACCTGTGGCCCGTCCCATCGGGACGGGCCACAGGACTTAGCGGGATGCGATCAGCTGTGCTGTGCGGTGTTGCGGCGGCGCATGCCGAGGAAGACGGCGGCGCCGCCGACTACGACGAGCGTGCCGGCGACACCGGCGATCAGCCCGGTGCTGGAGCTGGAGCCGGTCTCGGCGAGGTCCTTGCCGCCGACCGCGGGCGAGGGGGTGTTGGCGCCCGCGGGAGCGGCAGCCGAGGGGCTCGCCGAGCTGGTCGGCTTGGCCGGTGCGGAGGCGGACGGCACGGCCGAGGGCGTACCGGACGGTGCCGGGGTGCTCGCGGCCTCGCACGCCTTGGACGGCGCGGTCACGTTCGGCGAGATGTCCTCGTCGACGCGGTTCGTCGCCTTGATGTGGACGCGGTACTGGGCCTCGGGGGCCCAGTCCCAGGCGAAGTCAATGGTGACTCCCTGGCCGGTGGGGTGGTCGATCGTCTGGGTGCCGATCAGTCGGTCTTCTTCACTGGACGCGCTACTCATCTTGGCGTAGAGCGTCACGGTGGCGGGGGTACCGCTGGCGTCCTTGTCGGTGACGCTGATGATGCCCTTGCCGTGGTCGTCACAGGAGGCGGCCGCGGAGAAATCGCGAATGTTGCACGCGAGGGCGCTGTTGGCGAGGCCGAGCGTGAGCGCGGCTGCGGCGGATGCAACGCCGAGGATGCGCGCCGACTTTGCGGCGCGGCGGGATATGGACACGGTTGCCCTTCACAGAGTGCACAACTGCGTGGGTGAGAAACGGAAGCTCAATGATCATGGAGCCTCATCGTTCTCATGGGTTTATAAGCGGCAGCCGTGACGTGTCAAACGCAACAGTGAAGCCTTTGCCAGTTCATGGGGTGCTGAGGCGTTTCAGGGCTTCGGGAGCCTCTTCAATCCGGTCGACCAACGCGATCCGCGACTCCATCGCCCGCTCCCGCGCCAGAGACCTCAGCAGCGGCCAGGCGGGCAGCCGCTCGGTCCAGTGGGCGCGGTCGACGAGGACCATCGGGGTGGGCTCGCCGCGTGACCCGTAGTGGTTCGCAGTGGCGTTGTCGAAGATCTCCTGGACCGTTCCCGCGGCACCCGGCAGGAAGACCACACCGGCGTTGGAACGGGCCAGCAGACCGTCCTCACGGGTGGCGTTGGCGAAGTACTTCGCTATGTGCGAGGCGAACGCGTTCGGCGGCTCATGACCGTAGAACCAGGTGGGAATGCCCACCGAGGCGCCGCCCGCCGGCCACCGGGACCGTATGCCGAACGCCGCCGCGGCCCACTCGGACACCGACGGACTAAACGACGGCGTCTTGCCGAGCAGCTCCAACGACTCGTCCAGCATCACGTCGTCGAACGGTGCCGCGTAGGCACCGAGATTCGCCGCCTCCATCGCACCGGGCCCACCGCCCGTCGCGACCGTGAAACCCGCCCTGGCCAGACTCCGGCCCAGGCACGCCGCACCCGCGTAGGCGTCCGTGCCACGCGCCATGGCATGACCACCCATCACACCCACCACCCGTGCACCCACCAGGAGTTCGTCCAGAGCGTCCGAGACGGAGTCGTCGTGCACGGCACGCAGCATCGACGCGAAGATGTCACCGTCGGATCTGGTCCGCTGGAACCAGGCGTACGCGCCCGCGTCCGGCGTCGTCTCGTAGCCCTCGCAGAGCCCTTCGAACAGTTCGTCCGGGCTGTACAGCAGGCCCCGGTACGGGTCGAACGGCAGGCCGGGCACCGGCGGGAAGACCAGCGCGCCCGCGGCCCGTACCCGTGCGGCGGCCTCGGGCGCCATCGGACAACCCAGGAAGACGGCCTGGGCCGCATCCGACACCAGCAGGGCATCCGTACGCTTCGTCAGATCGACGGACTGGACGCGGTATCCGCTGAGCACGGCGCCCTCGGCGACGACGGCGTCGAACGCGGCGAGCGTCTCGATCTCACGGGCGGTGCGGGCGGTGCGGTCGGTGTGCGAGGGCCGCGGCGCGGTGGACGGCGCGGCGGCAGGTCGTGCTTCAGGAGTCGGCTGCACGCGCTCATGCTAGGGCCTGTCATTTCGCCGACCGGGGCGGCAGTTCGGCGCCGACCCGGGCACGAGACGCGGTGCCCCGTCGCCGGACCGCTACCAACAGATCGGCCGGCCCCGCCTCAGCCCTCCAGTGGCAGCGCCGCCAGCTCCGCGACGATCCAGGTCAGCGGGGCGAACACGGCCAGCAGGGTGCCCGCGCGCAGTGCCGCCGCGGTGCGCAGCACACCCGCGGGCGCACCCAGGCGCCGCAGGGCCGCGGCGGTGTGCGCCCGCGACCGCCGGACCTCCACGACGGCCATCAGGAGCGCGGTGAGCGTGCAGCCCGCGACGACGAGTGCCCCGAGCAGGGTCATCGGACCCGCGCCCGGTTCGTCGCGGACGGCGAGCACCAGGGCCGCGTACCAACCGGAGGCCACCGCGCAGACCACGCCGAGCGGCCGTCCCACATGCCGCGCCTCCTGCTGCAGGATCCGTCCCGCCAGCAGCCGCAGCCCGCCCGGCCGCCTGGTTCCCAGCAGCCGCCCGCAGGCGAAGGTCACCGCGGGCCCCGCGAGGGCGAGCCCGAGCGCCGTCAGCGCCCACCCGGCGAGCACCCACAGCGAGCCGTCGGCCAGCGAGCCGGGCAGCGGCAGCCCGCTCTTCTTCGGGGCCGCGTCACCCCCGTACGTCTCCACGGTCAGTCCCACCGCCAGCAGAGCGATCCCCCACGGCAGCCCGCCGGGTCGGGCCGCGGGCGGCGGCACATGGTCCTCGTCGTCCAGAGCGGCTGCCGGGTCCCGGGCCTGCCGAGGCCGGAGCGCCAGCGCGCTGGTGACACAGGCGGTGAGCGGCACAACGGCCAGCAGCACCAGTACGGCGGCCACCGGCAGCGGCCGGCCGGCGGCGAGCAGACCGTCCGCCGCCGCGGCGTAGGGCAGCACACCGGACAGGTCGCCGCGCAGCTGCAGGAAGCACAGCAGCGCGAGAACGGAGCCGAGCAGGCAGGTGAAGGCGGTGGTCAGCGCGGACAGGGCCATCAGCCGCGCCGGCCCGAGCCCCACGGCGAACACCCCACAGGCACGGGTGCCGGGGTCACCACGGGCGACGGACGCCGCCAAGTAGACGGTGGCGGCCAGCGGAACGAGACACCAGGCGAGCCGAAGCGCCGCACCGCCGTGCGCCTGCGGATGCCCCATCGCATACCCGAGGGCGCACAGCAGCAGCAGGCTGGTGCCGCCGGACGCCAGGGCCACCAGCAGCCTGCGGAACTGGACAGCGGGCCGTGCGCCGCGCGCTAGACGGAGAGCGAGCACGTTGCCTGGCCTTCCGCGTCGGCGCCCGGGTAGGGCAGCGGACCACTCACGCGGCCGTCCAGCAGCGCCACCGTGCGATCGGCGACCGCCGCGGTCTGCGGGTCCGTGGTGGCCAGCACCACGGCGATGCCGCGCGCGCGGGCCACCGTCACCACCGTCCGCAGCACATGGGCGTGGTCGGCGTGGTGCAGCGGGGCGGTCGGCTCGTCCGCGAACAGCACCGAAGGCTCGGCGACCAGGCCGCGGGCCACGGCCACCCGCTGCCGTTCGGCCTGCGTCAGCGCGTGCGGACGCCGGCGCGCGCTCTGGGCGATGTCCAGGTGGCCCAGCCACTCCAGCGCGTGCGCCTTGGCCGTGCGCTGGTCGGCACCGGAGAGCAGCAGCGGCAGCGCGGCGTTCTCCCAGGCCGTCAGCTCCGGTACGAGATCGGGACGCGGCCCGATCCAGCCGAAGCGCTCCCGCCGCAGTCGCTCACGGGCCGGGGCGCTCAGTGAGTGCACCCGCGTGTCGTGGAACCACACCTCGCCCTGCTGGGGCTCCAGCTGCCCCGACAGGCACCGCAGCAGAGTGGTCTTGCCGCTGCCGCGCGGGCCGCTGACGGCCACGATCTCGCCCTGGGCGACGTCGAGAGAGGCCTCGGTGAGCGCCGCGGAGCCGCGATACGTGACCGACAGGCCACGCGCCCTGAGAACGTCGTTGTCCGGCAGGGCCACCATGGGGCACACCTCAGCTTCCGCTCAGAGCCAGCAGTCCCCCTTGAAACGGCGTGAACTTAACACGCGCCCACCCGGCCCACGGCGCACGCCGACGGCGCCCCATCGCCCGTCCGGCCCAGCTGACGTGGGAAGGACCGACTGCCGTGGCCGGACCCGGCTCACCCGAAATGGGGACCCCGGCCCCGTCGCGGCACTGGCCCGCACACGACCCGCGGATGCGCCGCCGCCCCGGTGATCCGGACACGGCCACGCCCCGGGCCCCACGCACTAGGGTGGGATGTCTCATCCCTTGGACATCTGGGCGCGGAACACTCCGGGCCCCGGGCAGATTCCGGGCACGGGAAACGACCACGACAGGAGGCCGGCAGCCATGACCACCGAACCGCGTGGGCTGCGCACGCTGCGCAACTACATCGACGGAGAGTTCCGCGACGCCGCGGACCAACGCACCACCGAGGTCGTCAACCCCGTCACCGGTGAGGCCTACGCCACCGCGCCGCTGTCAGGACAGGCGGACGTCGACGCCGCCATGGCAGCCGCCGAAGCCGCGTTCCCCGCCTGGCGCGACCTGGTGCCCGGCGAGCGGCAGAAGGCCCTGTTGAAGATCGCCGACGCCTTCGAGGAGCGCGCCGAGGACCTGATCGCCGCCGAGGTCGAGAACACCGGCAAGCCGATCGGCCTGACCCGCAGCGAAGAGATCCCGCCGATGGTCGACCAGATCCGGTTCTTCGCGGGCGCGGCCCGGATGCTGGAGGGCCGCTCGGGCGGCGAGTACATGGCAGGTATGACGTCGTTCGTGCGGCGCGAGCCGATCGGCGTCTGCGCGCAGGTGGCACCGTGGAACTACCCGATGATGATGGCCGTGTGGAAGTTCGCGCCCGCCCTCGCAGCGGGCAACACGGTCGTCCTCAAGCCCTCCGACACCACCCCCGCGTCGACCGTCCTGATGGCCGAGATCATCGGCTCGATCGTGCCCAGAGGCGTCTTCAACGTCATCACCGGCGATCGCGACACCGGCCGGCTGATGGTCGAGCACCCCACCCCGGCGATGGCCTCCATCACCGGTTCCGTACGCGCCGGCAAGGAGGTCGCCGGGGCCGCGGCCCGCGATCTCAAGCGGGTCCACCTGGAACTCGGCGGCAAGGCTCCCGTCGTTGTTTTCGACGATCTCGACGGCGCCGCCTTCGACAAGGCCGTCGAGGACATCTCGGTCGCCGGCTTCTTCAACGCCGGACAGGACTGTACGGCGGCCACCCGCGTCCTCGTCCACGAAGCGGTGCACGACAAGTTCGTGGCCGCCCTCGCCAAGGCCGCCGCCGAGACGAAGACCGGGCAGCCCGACGACGAGGACGTGCTCTACGGCCCGCTCAACAACGCGGGCCAACTGGCGCAGGTCTCCGCCTTCATCGACCGGCTGCCCGCGCACGCCAAGGTCGAGGCGGGCGGCCACCGGGTCGGCGACAAGGGCTACTTCTACGCGCCGACCGTCGTCTCGGGCCTCAAGCAGGACGACGAGATCATCCAGAAGGAGGTCTTCGGCCCCGTCATCACCGTCCAGCCCTTCACCGACGAGGCCCAGGCCATCGCCTACGCCAACGGTGTGGAGTTCGGGCTCGCCTCCTCGGTCTGGACGAAGGACCACGGCCGCGCCATGCGCCTGTCCAAGGCGCTCGACTTCGGCTGCGTCTGGATCAACACCCACATTCCGCTGGTCGCCGAGATGCCGCATGGCGGCTTCAAGAAGTCCGGCTACGGCAAGGACCTGTCGGCGTACGGCTTCGAGGACTACACCCGCGTCAAGCACGTGATGACCTCGCTCGACGGCTGAGCCGCGGGCGGAGCGGGCGCCACCGGGCACCCGCTCCGCCCGCGCGCCCGGCGTCACTCGCCCAGCACCGCCATGACGATCCTCGTGGCCACCGGGTTCATGTCGTCGCCCTTGGCGTCGGTGGCGTCGACCGCGTAGACGAGCGTGCGCGAGAGGTCGCGGGTGGCGGCCAGGGCCGAGCTGAAGCCGTAACGGCTGCCCGACTTCAACCAGTACACCCGGCCGTCCGGCGCGATGAACCGCTGCAGGCCCGCACTCATCGTGGCGCCCGGGATGTCCGGGACCGTGAACATCTCCGCCAGCTGCGGCCCGGACACCACACGCCCACGGAACAGGCCGACGAGCAGCCGCTCCAGGTCGGCCGTGGTCGAGATCATGTCGCCCGCGGCGAACCGGTCCGTCTGGTTCCAGTCGGTGACGTCGACGAACTCCGTCGTGCCGTCCGGCCGGGTGACGGCCTGATAGCCCTGGTTGTGCGGTCCGTGAATGCGTGGGTCGCCACCGGGGAAGTACGTGTCCCGCATGCCCAGCGGCCCCAGGACCCGGCGCTGGGCCTCGGCGGCGTAGGAGTGGCCGGTCACCTTCTCGATCAGCAGGCCGAGAATCGTGTAGTTGATGTTCAGATAATCCTGCTGGGTGCCGGGGGCGAACTCCGGCCCCTTGGCCACCGCGGACGCCACCACCGTCTGGGGCGCGAGCGTGTCGAAACGGTGCGCGTACGCCTCGTCGAAGCCGTCACCGAAGCCGTCGCCCGCCTGGATGCCGCTGGTGTGGTTGAGCAACTGGCGTACCGAGATGGGCTCGAACGCGTCCGTGAGCAGCCCCGGCAGATACCGCTGCACCGGCGCCGACAGATCGACCCGGCCCTCGGCGGCGAGCTGGAGCACCACCGCCGCCGTGACCACCTTCGTCGTCGAGCCCGCCCGGAACCGTGCCGTCGAAAGCGCCTGCTGCCCACTGGTCAGGTCCCGCACGCCGGAACTGCCGCGCCAGCTGCCGTCCGTGCCGCCGACCCGCACCAGCGCGGCGGTCGCGTCGGCGTCCGGCAGACCGGCGATGGCGGCCTTAAGGGCGTCGGTGTCGGGTCCGCCCGCGGTGGCGCGCTGCTCGCCCGCCGGCACCGCGGCCTTGGGCGAGCCGGTGCTGGCCAGTGCGGAGACGGTTAACGGCCCCGCCGTGATCGCGAGGAGTACGGCGATGGTCACAACGGTACGGGCACGGTTTTGCATGGGAACTCCTGGACTGCTGGGCACTGGGGCCGACATGAGGAGGGACGCGGACCGCCGCGGTGGGTGGTCCCTTGGTCCCGCAGTCCATCCTCGTGATCCGGCCACTTCGCCGGATCGGCACGGCGGAGGGCACCGCCCCTGGTCCGTGTCCGGGACGCCCGCCCCGGTCCTTCGGGGCATCTCTCGGGGTTTGCCCTTAGGTCTGTCCTGTTGAAGAGCCCGTCGGCCCCGGAACCGGGCAGGACCACCTCAGGACCCGGCCTGCGGTCCTTGCGGTCCTTGCGTGGCGGAGTCCTGGGAGCCGGGTGCCCCGGCGCCGCTGTGGGCGTATCGCGACCGCAGGGCGCAGAGCGTGTCGATGCGGTTGGTGGTGATCGCGTCGACTCCGAGGCCGAGCAGTCTGCGCAGGGCCCGGCCGGTGTCCGGGGTCCAGACCGACAGCAGCAGCCCGGCTTCGTGGACCCGCTCGGCCAGCGCCCTGTCCACCAGGGTGAAGCGGTAGTTGAGCCAGCGCGGCCGGACGGCAGCCAGCAGCGCGGGCCGCGGCGGGGCGAGTGTCGTCCAGGTCAGGGCGATCTCGGCGGCGGGGTCGGCGACGCGCACCGCCAGCATCGTCCGCGCGTTCCCGCAGTAGTACGCCAGGTCCGCGGCGCCGCCCTCGCGGACCACTCCCAGGATCCTGCGGACCGCGGCGGGCGAGGCGCCCGGCAGGTCGACGAGCATCCGTGGCCGGTCCACCGCCGCGCCGTTGCGCCCCGGCCACGCGGTCAGTGCCGCGAGTGCCTCGGCCAGCGTGGGCACCCCGCCACCGGTCAGCTCCCGCACCTCGGCCGCCGAGAGCGCGGCCAGCGGCGTCCCGTGCTCCCACAGCCGCTCCAGGGTGGCATCGTGCAGCAGCACGGGAACGCCGTCACGGGTGACGCGGACGTCGGTCTCGACGGCGTCCGCGCCCCGTTCGAGCGCGGAGCGCAGGGACGGCAGGGTGTTCTCGCGGAAGCGATACGGGTCGCCCCGGTGGGCGACGGCGGTCACGGTGCGCATAGGCCACCTTCTCGTACAGCTCGTACAGCTTGCAGGGCTCGCCGCGCGGCCGGTGTACCGGGACGGGTCAGCCGGGCTGTTCCGCCAACGGTGTCGCCTGCGTCGTCCAGGCCGCCGTGTACGCGTCGATCTCCGCGGTGAGCCGTGCCTTGCCCGCCGGGTCGAGGAAGGACACCTCGACGGCGTTCGCGGCGAGCGCGGCAACGCCCTGCTCATCCAGGTCGAGCAGCCGCGCGGCGACCGCGTACTCGCGGTTGAGGTCGGTGCCGAACATCGGCGGGTCGTCGGAGTTGACGGTGACCAGGACCCCGGCGGCCACCATGTCCTTGATCGGGTGCTCGTCGAGGGTGCGCACCGCGCGGGTGGCGATGTTGGAGGTGGGGCAGACCTCCAGGGCGATGCGGTGCTCCACGAGATGGGCGAGCAGCTTCGGATCCTGGGTCGCGCTGGTGCCGTGCCCGATGCGCTCGGCCCGCAGCTCGTTCAGGGCGTCCCAGATGGTCTGCGGTCCGGTGGTCTCACCGGCGTGCGGCACCGAGTGCAGGCCCGCCGCGATCGCCCGGTCGAAGTACGGCTTGAACTGCGGCCTGGGCACTCCCACTTCGGGCCCGCCGAGGCCGAACGACACCAGGCCCTCGGGCCGCAGCCGGTCCGTCAGTGCGAGCCGCGCCGTCTCCTCGGCGGCGGCCAGGCCCGCCTCGCCCGGAATGTCGAAGCACCAGCGCAGCACCGTGCCGAACTCCGCCTCGGCCGCCTTCCTGGCGTCCTCGATGGCCGCCATGAAGGCGCCGTCGTCTATCCCACGGCTCGTCGACGAGTACGGGGTGACGGTCAGCTCGGCGTACCGCACGTTCTGCCGGGCCAGGTCGCGGGCGATCTCGTACGTCAGCAACCGGACGTCCTCCGGGGTGCGTATCAGGTCCACCACCGACAGATAGACCTCGATGAAGTGCGCGAAGTCCGTGAACGTGAAGTACTCGGCCACCGCCTCGGGATCCGTCGGCACCTTGGTGCCCGGATGGCGTGCGGCCAGCGCGGAGACGGCGCGCGGAGAGGCGGAGCCCACGTGGTGCACATGCAGTTCGGCCTTGGGCAGCCCGGCGATGAAGGCAGACAGGTCGGTCAAGGGTCCTCCCCGGGACAGCGCCCCCCGTTACGGGCGCAGGTGATCGGCTGATCTGTGGTGCGGGAATCATCGTAGGCGCCTGGTCACGGCGGCGGGCACGGCCCGTAGCATGGCGAATGGACGAGAGGGGGGCTGTGGCATGACGGAGGATGTCCAGCGGATACCGGGTGAACCGGATCCCGGCGGATCAGAGAGTTCCGGGAGTACCCGCAATCCCGGAGCAACGCAGCCGGGTTCGGGTTCGGATGCAGGAAATTCCGGGGCAGCGGGGAGCCCGGGCGGGCCGGTACAGGACGAATACGATCCCTGGGCGCCACCAGAGCGGACGATGCAGTGGCAGCAGGTGTCGCTGGAGAAGCCGTCTCCCGGTGCGCCGTCCCCGTACGGGCCGGGCGCCGGGTACGGGGCGCCGGGGTTCGGCGGGCCCGCGGCCGCGGGGTACGGCCCGGGAGCGCCGGGTGGGCCGGCGTTCGGCGGGATGCCGGGCGGACAGGCCGTCACCGCGCCCGGGTTCGGGCCGCCGCCGGGCGATCCGGCCGGCGCGGGCAGCCCCGTGCCGCCTCCGCCGCAGGCACCCGTGGAGTCCAATCCCGGCCTCGGGGGCTACGCCTACCCTGGTTACGCGGGTTATCCGGGCCAGGGCGGCTACCCGCCCCAGACGCTTCCCGCGGGCCCTGCCGGCTTCGCCGGTCCGCCCGGTCCTGGCGGCCCCGGCTATCCGGGCTATCCCGGGTATCCGGGCGCGGGCGGCCACCCCGGCTACGGATACGGCTGGCCCGGGATGCCGCTGCCGCAGAACGGCCTCGGCACCGCCGCCCTGGTGCTCGGAATCCTCTCCATCTGCCTGTTCTTCCTCTACGGAGTCGTCTCCCTGGTCCTGGGAACCCTCGCGGTGATCTTCGGGGTCAAGGGCCGCAGGCGCGCCGCACGGGGCGAGGCCACCAACGCGGGACAGGCGCAGGGCGGGTTCGTCACCGGCATCATCGGGATCGTCGTGGGCATCGCCATGATGGTCCTGTTCGGCTTCGTGATATCCAAGGCCGACGACAACAGCACATGTGACGACGAGGATGGTTACGGCTACTCGACGTCACTGTCGGTCGGGCAGACCGTAGGGCGCTGCTGAGGCGAGCCGACACGGGGCTGCGGGGAGCACCAGGGGCACGAGTACAAGGGGGCGGCGCGGGGCGGTACGGGGTACGAGGTCCACTTCTAGGATGCCGAAATGGATCAGGACCTTCTGGGGCCGCTCTCCGACGGCGATGTACGCCCTTTGCGCGGCTGGCTGGCTGGGCGTGGCGTGGACACCGAGAAGCTGCGCGGCCTGCCGCGCTGGAACACCGTCCGCGGTGAGCGCGGCGAAGTGACCGCGCGGCGCCCGCCGGACAGGACCGCCGACGTGGTGGAGAGGCTCACCGCGGAGCTGCCGAAGGTGCGGCAGGACAGGGGCGGCACGGCGCTGCTGCTGCTCTATGTCCTGCACGAGGTGGAAGAGGCATGGGAAAGCTCGTACCACTTCAGCCTCTTGTGGGACACCCTGCGGGCCACCCGCGGCCATGTGCCGACGTGGTACGGGCCTCTCCCGGCACAGGAACGTGCCGCGGCCGACGCCGTGCTCACGGCCATGCACAGCGTGGACCACGAGATCATGGCCGAGAACGCCATGATCACCTGTCGTCCGGAGAGCCAGGCGGAAGAATCCGAAAAAGCTCTGCGCCTGGCCGCAGAAGCGGCTGCCACTGCCTGCCTGGCCGCAGATTTCCCTGCTCTCGGCCAGTTCCTCGCGGAATTCGCAGAGGAAGCCGAAACGTATTACACGGGCGTGGCCAGGGCCGCATGCGGCACACGGGACTTCCTTCGTGCCGGGACGCCGCTTGACGAGGTGATAGCAGATCTCGCCGCCGCCGAATCCAGTGATTCGCTGGGCAGCATCTACCGAAGTGAGCTGCGGGCACATCGCTTCAACCTCATGAGGCTGAATGCGCGGCGCAATGACCCCTGGCTCAGGGTGGACCAGGGCACGCTGGTCTATATCTATCCGTTCGCCGTGCAGGGCCTCACGGCGGAGCAGGTGGTGGACGAGGTCAGAAGCAGCGGCAATGCGTGGACGCTGGCCGGGTTTCGAAATCCCACGGTGCAGAATTCCCTGGATCTGACCTGCTTTTGGGACGGTTCTGACTCCCGCGGGCGGCGCTACGACGGTGCGGGTATCGAACTCCCCGATGTGACCATACGCGGCCTTGACGGAGTGCCGCTGACCACGCTGCAGGCGCAGATCCGTTTCTCGGACCTCGGAAACCATTACATACGCTTCGAAGTGGGAATCGTCGAAACACCCGCTTACGAGCTGTACGCCATGATGTTCCGAGGGGCGCCGGAGCACGGCTTCGGACAGGTCGGATTCGATGTCCCCAGCCCCGGGCCCGAACCGGAGAGATGGCCCCGGCTGTCCGATCTCGCTTCTCGCCTCGCCCAGGACACCGGGCTTGAGCTGCGGCGTACGCACCCGCGCGGCACGCCGTTGCCGCCCGCCGGCGTCGATGAGGGGGACGGTAGATGGTCGGTCATACGGGCCGTCAGCCGCCCGGGCATGTACCAGCTGGTACTCAGCGTGAACGCGGCGTCCACAGCCGTGGGACCGCATGGGGCGGGGCCCTTTCGGGAGGTGCGGGAGAGCGCGGAGGCGATGGCCGCGGGCGGGGCCGGAGTGCTCGTCAACCCGGTCGCGTCGCACATAGCATCTACAGCGGACTGGATCCGCTATCCGACCGATGTGACGACGGCGGCCGTGCCGAAAGGGCTGGATGAGGAACTCGTCGTCTGCACTCCCAACACCACATTCGTCCTCGGTCTCGGCGAGGCCAACTGGCTCAGCAACACCCGCATGGCCCAGGCGGAATTCGTCTCGTCCCTGGACGGCCTCCTCGCCGGCTGGGTCGATGAGCTCGCGGGCCACTACCGCCGAATCCGCGAACTGCATGACCGCAGCCTTCGCGTGACCGATCTTGGAGTGGTTACCGTAGGTGAACTGGCCCGTTTCTCGAAGGATCTGGACGACGAGAAGGTGCGGCTCCATGAATTCACGGTGGACGCCAGAGCTGTCATAGCGTTCATACGCTCACCCTCACTGGTGACCTCGCCTGTCGACGCACGGGACATCGGAATTCTCCTCCAGCACTCCGGGTTCCCGCGCCGTGTCGACGAACTCACCGCCCAACTCGACGAAATCGCCAATGAACAACTCGATGTCACCATCGACAAACTGGCCACGAAGCGCGTCGAAAAGCAGCGGGCGAAGCTGGAGATATTCCTGGCCGTCATCGCCGCGGCCGGAATCTCGGGTCTCGTCCAGGTACTACAGGCGGGGCTTGACTCAAACACTGCTTTCGCGGTGATCGGTGACGGCGTGGTATTGGCAGGCGCCATGGTGTTCGGGATATGGGTGAGACGGAGCGGGTGGTCACGACATCAGTGAGGCGGCGAGAACCCGTCAAAGGGCTGGTGGACCGCAGCCCGGCTGCCCGGTCGCCCGGTCGCCCCGGCCTCATCGTGTGGGGCCTTCGTCCGCCGATCCGGGCGGGGTCGCCGAGGCCGGCCCGCGCCGCACCGACCGCCCCGCTGCCCCCGGCGTAAGACCCAGCGACACGAGCGTGCCCAGCAGAGCGCACAGCAGCCAGCTGCCCGCCACATCCAGCGGCCAGTGATAACCCTGCGCCACGAGCCCTGCGCCCACGGCCGCGTTCAGCAGCAGTACGCCCGCCACCAGCAGCCGCCGGGCGACGGCCGCACGCAGGGACGGCAGGAGCAGCACGGCGGCGGCCCCGTAGGCGACGGCCGCGGTGGCCGCGTGCCCGGAAGGGTAGAAGCCGCCCAGGCCCGCAGCGGGCGGTCCTGGCCGGGCGATGAGGGACTTCAGTGGTGCCACGAAGGCGGGTACGGCGGCCATCGCCAGGGCGGCGGCGAGCGGCGGCAGCCACCAGCGGGGCACCGCCCGGCCGCGGTCGCGCAGCGCGGCGTACCCCACGGCCAGCGCCAGCACCGGCACGGCCACCATCACATTGCCGAGATCGGCGAAGAACTCCGCGACCGGCCCCGACAGGCTGCCCGATGCCGCCCGCCCGAGCCGTTCGTCGGCCCCGCGCAGCGGTCCGTCGGCCACCACCTGCCAGGTGAGCAGCGAGAACAGCAACAGCAGACAGAACGGTGCGGTCAGCCGGCGCCATACGGAGCGCGCCCCGGTAGCCGGCCGACGGGGCTCACGGGCGGCGTCCGGGGCGCTGGAACGGGATACGCCGGAGCTGTCGGACGGGCCGGACAGGTCGGTGGGGGAGGCGCCGGGGTCATCGGAGACCGGGCCGGAAAACGCCGACGGCCACCCCGGAACAGGGGGGGTAGTTCCGGGGTGGCCGTGCTGATCGGTTTGCCGCGCGCCCCGGGGGGTTTGGGGCGAGCGGCCATCCGATCGGTGAGGAGTTCCGGAGCCAAAAGCCCCAGGTGCGTGCGCAAGGGCACGGCCGGAACGCGACTGGGGAGGCCACGTCCCGAAGCCACCCGCAGTCCCCTGCGGGCGGGTTGTCTCTCTCATCTGGGGGAAACTTACGACAGCGGGCCACCGCTTCGACAGCCCCATCCGCCACCCGTCATCGCCCTCGCACACCTTCTTCACACCCTCTGACCGTTGTCCCAGGTAGGAGGCAACATATCCGGAACGCGGCCATGCGGAACGAGCGGCTGCCGGGGCCCTCGGACCGGCCCGGCGGACGGGCGGCCGATGGGCCCCGGCAGGCGTCGGACCAGGGGCCTTTAGAGTCCCGCGAGGGCCTGCTCCAGGATGTCCAGGCCCTCGTTCAGCAGCTCCTCGCCGATGACCAGCGGCGGCAGGAAGCGCATCACATTGCTGTACGTCCCGGTGGTCAGCACCACCAGTCCCGCCGCATGGCATGCCTTGGCGAGCGCGGCCGTCGCCTCGGGCGCGGGCTCCTTGGTCGTACGGTCCTTCACCAGCTCGATCGCGAGCATCGCGCCACGCCCGCGGACATCACCGATGACCTCGTACTTCTCCGCGAGCGTGGTCAGCCGAGGCTTCATGACCTCCTCGATGCGGCGGGCCCGCGCCGGCAGGTCGAGCTCCTTCATTGTTTCGATGGCGCCCAGCGCGCCCGCGCACGCCACCGGGTTGCCGCCGTAGGTGCCGCCCAGGCCGCCGGAGTGCGCGGCGTCCATGATCTCGGCGCGGCCGGTGACCGCGGCCAGCGGCAGGCCGCCGGCGATGCCCTTCGCGGTGGTGATCAGATCGGGCACGATGCCCTCGTCCTCGCAGGCGAACCACTGCCCGGTCCGGCAGAAACCGGACTGGATCTCGTCGGCGACGAAGACGATGCCGTGCTGCGTGGCGAAGTCCCTGAGCGCCGGCAGATAGCCCTTTTCCGGCGTGATGAAGCCGCCCTCGCCGAGTACCGGCTCGACGATGATCGCGGCGACGTTCTGCGGGCCGATCTGCTTGGTGATCTGGTCGATGGCCTGCGCCGCCGCCTCGGGACCGCAGTTCTCCGCGCCGGTCGGCCAGCGGTAGCCGTAGGCCACCGGCACCCGGTACACCTCGGGCGCGAACGGGCCGAAGCCGTTCTTGTACGGCATGTTCTTCGCGGTCAGCGCCATGGTCAGGTTGGTGCGGCCGTGGAAGGCATGGTCCAGGACGACGACGGCCTGCCGCTTGGTGTAGGTGCGGGCGATCTTGACGGCGTTCTCGACGGCTTCGGCGCCGGAGTTGAACAGCACCGACTTCTTCTGGTGGTCGCCCGGCGTCAGCTCGGCGAGCCGCTCGGCGACCTCCACGTACCCCTCGTACGGGGTGACCATGAAACAGGTGTGGGTGAAGTCGGCCAGTTGGGCGGTGGCCCGCCGTACGACGGCCTCGGCGGCGGCACCGACCGTGGTCACGGCGATACCGGCGCCGAAGTCGATCAGCCGGTTGCCGTCCACGTCCTCGATGATGCCGCCGCCCGCGCGGGCCGCGAAGACGGGCATCACGGACCCCACGCCGGCTGCGACCGCGGCACTGCGCCGGGCCTGCAGCTCCAGCGACTTCGGTCCTGGGATGGCGGTGATGACTCGGCGCTGCTGCGTCACTTCGGTCATGAGGGGCTCCCGGGGGTGGTGCGGACGTTTTCACGGCTGTGCGCCGCGCGTGGGGGGATGCTCACGGATGTGCCTCCTTTCGCAGGCTAGGGGCGGGGGTGGGGTGGGGGCATGCGCCATGGGGGAGTTGTTGGGAGCGAAGGTTGTCCGCGGTGGACATAGCCGGCGCGGCCTCACCGGTGCTTTCGCCGGGCGCCGGACGCATGGCCTGCCGGTGTGCGGTGGCCGGCCGCGGCAGTTCAACCGTGCCCCGTCGAGGCACGGTTGGGGCGCACCCGACTGCGGCAATGCTGCTTAGATTGAGCAGCGCATGAGCAAGGGGCCGGTCAGGGGAACAGTCGGACAGGGGGGTCAAGGGGACCATGGGCACGGACGGCTGGCAGGAAGTTCACAAGACACCGGCCGCGCGGGTGCCACGCCCGGCGGGCAAGCCGCCGACGCTGCCGCCAGGCCCCCGGCAGACGCCTACCGCCGAATGGCTGAGCGATCCGCGGCCGGCCGCCGCGCTCGGCGTGTGGCGGCACGGTTACCTGGCGCCGCGGGCCCAGGAGGAGCCGCGCCGTGCCCCGGACCGTGCGCTGCTCACCGGCATGCTGATCTCGTTCCTGCTGGGCTGGCTGGTGTGGTCCCTGTGGCGCAACGGCTACATCCCCTACCAGGAGACACTGCTGAAGGTGCTCACGCCGAACCACTGGTGGTGGCCAGGCACCCTCACGCCCAAGGACGGGTACGCCTATCAGGCGGGCTGTGCGCTGGTCGCCTACGAGGGCGGGTTCTTCGCCGTCGTGGTGGTGGTGTTCGGCCGGCTGGGCAACTGGCCGGAAGGCATCCGGCAGTACATGTCAGGCCGTCCGCAGCCCCAGCGCGGCGGGATCGCGCTGCTCTGCGCGGCGCTGGTGCAGCTCATCGTCTGGACCCGGGTCGTGCCCGTGGTCGACCCGATCCTCGGGGTGATTGGCCTGGTAGGCGGCGGCGAGATCTTCCAGTCGCAGACCGTCACCAACCTGATCTACGCACTGATCACCCTCGGTGTGCTGGCCCCCTTCGTCGTGCTCGGCGGCTGGCAGACGCTGCTGCGCCCGGCGCCCGGCGCCGGGGCAGGCGACCCGCTGCCCCCGCCGCCCGTGACACCGCCCTTGGTGCTGCCGCTCAGTGAATGGCCCCAGCTGCGGGGCGCCGGGCCGCACCGATGCGGCCGACCGGCTCGCCGCCGAGATCCATACCGGGCGGATGAACGACGTCGACTGCGCACGGATCCGCGCACCGTGGGACGCGGTCCAGCAGAGCCTCGCGCAGCTCGACGCCTTCACCGACACCGTGCTGCAGCACGGCGCCGCGGCCTGTATCGCACCCCTCCGGCGCAGCGCGACCTGCCCGAGCGCGCCGCCCGGCACGATCTGCTCGCCGGCCAGGTCCGCATCGGCAGCTGCGCGGACAGCGAACGCAACCCGTACAGCACCGCGGCGCGGGCGCCGCCCTGGACCCCGCGGTGCTCGGCACCTCGCTGCTGGCCGTCGGCCCGCCCGGCTGCGGCAAGACCCACCTGGTCAGGCCGGTGGTGGAGTCCCTGTGCCTACAGGCGCTCGCCGGCCGATGCGCCGTGGTCGCGGTCGGCGCCGCGGGCACGCCCTCGGCCCCGACGACGCCTATCGACGTCGTGGTCAAGCTCGGGCGACCCGGCCTCGACGTACGACCTCGACCTGTACGGCGGCGCCACCGACCCCGACGAGGCGGCCGCCATCCTGGCGGAGGCGCTGGTCGGCGACCTCGCCACGGGGCGGACAGCCGGCGCGCCGCCACCGCGCTGGCCCAGCTGCTCGGCCCCTACCACGCGGCCCACGGCCGCTTCCCCGCCGTGCCCGAGCTGCGCGAACTGCTGGACGGCACGCGACCGCGCTCGCCGCCCTGCGCGACACCCTGGACGCGGCGCGGCGACCAGGCCTGCTGCGCGAACTCGACGCCCGGGTACGGCAGTCGCCGGCGCCACGGCGACCTCGGGCTCGCGCTCGCCGACCGGCTCGCGCTGCTCGACCGGCCCGCTTCGCCGGCTTCTTCGGCGCCGGCGGCGCGCAGCCCGGCCATGTTCTCGCTGCGCGCCCTGGAACACCCGCTGCGGGTCCGTATCGACCTGCCCGAGCGCGGCCACGCCGAGGCGTCGCGGATGCTCGCACGGCTCGTTCTGGCCCAGTTCACCGCGCGTCGCCGCGGCCCGCCGCGACCGCCGGCCTCTTCGCCTGCCTGGTGCTCGACGACGCGACCCGCACGCATCACCGCCGAGGCGCTGCGCGGCCTCCAGCGGCTGCGGTCGGCGAACGCCGGGCGCGTGCTCACGCTGCGCACCCTGGACGACGTGCCCGAGGCGCTGCGCGGCGCGCTGCTCGGCGCCGTCGGCTGCCGGATGGCGTTCTCCGGCGTGACCACCTGGGACGGCCGCCGGTTCGCCGAGGCGTGGGGCACCGAGTGGGTGGAGACCACGCGACGTCACCAAGCGCACGGTCTTCGCCGACCAGCCGCTTGACCCGCGCCATCCACGCGCTGCGCAGGCTGGTCACCGGCAAGGCCGTCACCACCGAGGCCGTGACGGTCCGCAGGTCGAGCGGGAGCGCTGGTCCGCCTCCGAGCTGGCCAACTCCGTGCCGCGCCGGGCACGCGGTGCTCTCCTGACCCGGTACGACGGCGAGCACGCCCCGCCGCTGCTGGTGGACCTGCGGGACTGAGCCTGCGGCGGCCGCGCACCGGGTCGAGGGCGGCGACGGGCGGCGGGGTGCGGGCCGCGTGGTGACCGGCGTCCGGAACCGGTCCGGACTCCACGCTGAGGCAGAATCGAAGAGGCCGTTCATACGGGCGGCGCAAAGACGGCCTGAGTCTCTCCGGGCACGGCCGGTCATGATCACCGCCGACGCCCCGAGTCCTCGCAGGTCGCGCGCTCATGCCGCCCACCCTCGCCTCGCTGGTCCACCACTCCGCGCTCAAGCTGACCGTGCTCGCGGGCGAGGAGCGGCTGGACGCGCCGGTGCGCTGGGTGCACGCCAGTGAGCTCGACCGACCCGGTGCCGTACATGGAGGGCGGCGAACTGCTGCTGATCACCGCGCTGAAGCTGGACGCCGAGGACCCGGACGCGATGCGCCGCTATGTGCGCCGGCTCGCGGAGGCGGGGGTCGTCGGGCTCGGCTTCGCCGTCGGGCGTCAACTACGAGGAGGTGCCGCAGGCGCTGGTCGAGGCGGCCGCGGACAGGGGCTGCCGCTGCTCGAGGTGCCGCGCCGCACGCCGTTCATCGCCATCAGCAAGGCGGTCTCGGCGGCCGTCGCCGCCGACCAGTACCGCGCGGTCACCGCGGGGTTCGAGGCGCAGCGCGAGCTGACCCGGGCAGCGCTCAGCGCCGACGGCACCGGCGAGCTGCTGGCCCGGCTCGCGGCCCATCTGGACGGCTGGGCCGCGCTGTACGACGCCTCCGGCGCGGTGGTCGCCGCGGCCCCCGACTGGGCGGCCCGCCGCGCCGCCCGGCTCACCGCCGACGTCGGAGCGGCTGCGCGAGCGGCCCGCCCCGGCCAGCGCGGTCGTCGGCGGCGCCGACGGCGACCGAGGACCGGGTCGAGCTGCAGTCGCTGGGCACCGGCCGCCGCGCCGCGCGGCGCACTCGCCGTCGGCACCGCCGCGCCGCTCGGCACCGCCGACCGCTACGCGGTGCACTCCGCGATCGCCCTGCTCACCCTGACCACCGAGCGGTCCCGGTCCCTGCAGGACGCCGAGCAGCGGCTCGGCGCGGCGGTGCTGCGGATGCTGCTGGCCGGGGAGCCCGACCATGCCCGGGCGGTCGCCGGGCGACTCTACGGCGGCCTGCTCGACGCCCCGTACCGCATGCTCATCGCTGAGGCGCCGCCGATGCCGCGCCGCGGCCACCGCGTCGGCGCCGTGTCCCAGGCGCGCCGGCGGCCGCCGCGCTGGCCCGCCGGCTCGCGGACCCGCTGGAGCATCCGCGCGCCGCGCCGCACGTGCGGGCGAGGCCGTGCTCGCCGTCCCCGAGGGCGACCGGCTGGTGCTGCTCGCGCGGGACGGCGGCGCCGCGGCCGCCTGCGCTGCGTACGCCGAGCATCGAGCACCCGCCGCACCGCCGACCGACCGGCCGGTGCCGCGCGACCCGGCCGGGTGGCCGCGGCAGCGGCCGGCGCGTCAGGAGCTCCGTCGGCCAGTGGCGGCGCCACCGGCCTCTTCCCGGCATCTCCGCACCCGCCGGTCTCATCGCCGCCCCGACCGCCTACCGGCAGGCCGAGCAGGCCCTGTCGGTGGCCCGCCGCCGCGGGCCGTGCCCTGGTCGAGCACGAGCGAGTGGCCGCCGGATCCGTGCTGCCGCTGCTCGCCGACGACGCGGTGCGCGCGTTCGCCGACGGGCTGCTGCGGGCCGCTGCGCGAACACGACGCCACATGGCCGCGGCGACCTGGTCGCCTCCCTGCGTGCCTGGCTCTCCCACCACGGGCAGTGGGACGCGGCCGCCGCCGACCTCGGCGTCCACCGGCACACCCTGCGCTACCGCATGCGGCGCGTCGAGGAGATCCTGGGCCGCTCGCTGGACGACCCCGACGTCCGCATGGAGCTGTGGCTGGCCCTGAAAGCGACAGCGGGCACGGAGTAGCGCCTGCGGCGCCGGGCCCTCGGGCCGTCACTCCGGTCGGCGGGCACCGCGGACCGCGGCCGGGCAGTGTTTCTAATCCACGGCACGCACCGGCCGTCCGCCCGATCCGCGCCCGTGCACCAATCCGGTGCGTCGGGCCGTCGAATGTTACGCACCGGACAAACGACCAAGACCCGTCGCGCCCCTACGGTGGAGAACCACGACACCACCCACCGCGGAAGGGCCGGGCCGCCCCATGACTTCCTCGTCTTCCATCCATGCCTTCTGGCTCGCCGGCCGCGAGGCCACCGGCGAGGACCACCATCGATGTCACCAGCCCGTGGGACGGCCGCCTGGTCGGCGCGGGTCGCCGTGCCCACCGAAGCCCAGGTCGAGGAGGCGGTGGCGGCCGCGTACGCCGTCCGAGAGGAGTTCGCCGCGACCCCCGCGCACGTGCGGGCCGCCGCGCTCGACCACGTCTCGCGGCGGATAGCCGAGCGCACCGAGGAGATCGCCCGGCTGATCTCCGCCGAGAACGGCAAGCCCATGAAGTGGGCACGCGGCGAAGTCGGCCGCGCCGTCTCCGTCTTCCGGTTCGCCGCCGACGAGGCCCGCCGCTTCAACGGCGGCGAGGCACAGCGCCTGGATACCGACGCGGGCGGCGTCGGCCGGCTCGCCCTTACCCGGCGCTTCCCGCGGGGCATCGTGCTGGGCATCGCACCGTTCAACTTCCCGCTGAACCTGTGCGCCCACAAGATCGCCCCGGCCATCGCGGTCGGCACCCCGATCATCCTCAAGCCCGCCCCGGCCACCCCGCTGTCCGGGCTGCTGCTCGGCGAGCTGCTCGCCGAGACCGATCTGCCCGCCGGCTCCTGGTCCGTCCTGCCGGTGCCCAACGACCGGATGCCCGCCCTGGTCCAGGACGAACGGCTGCCGGTGATCTCCTTCACCGGCTCCGACAAGGTCGGCTTCGCAGATCACTGGACTCGGTGCCGCGCAAGCACTGCACCCTGGAGCTCGGCGGCAACGGCGCGGCCGTCGTCCTCGCCGACTACGCCTCCGAGGCGGACCTGACTAGGCCGCACAGCGCATCGCCACCTTCGCCAACTACCAGGGCGGCCAGTCCTGCATCTCCGTGCAGCGGGTGATCGCCGACGCCTCGATCTGTACGAGCGGCTGGTGCCGCGAGTCGTGCGCGCCGTCGAGGCCCAGGTCACCGGCGACCCGGCCGACGACGCCACCGACGTCGGGCCGCTGGTCAGCGAGGACGCCGCAAGCCGCGTCGAGTCCTGGGTCGACGAGGCGCGTCGGAGCCGGCGCCACAGTGCTCGCCGGCGGCAAGCGCGACGGCGCCTGCCTACGCGCCGACCGTGCTCGCGGACGTGCCCGCCGGCGCCGCCCTCTCCTGCGAAGAGGTCTTCGGCCCGGTCGTCACGGTCACGAAGGCCGACGGACGAGGCAGCGGCGTTCGCCGCCGTCAACGACTCCAAGTTCGGCCTCCAGGCGGGTGTGTTCACACACGACCTGCAGACCGCTTTCCGAGCCCACCGCGCCCTGGAGGTCGGCGGCGTCATCATCGGCGATGTGCCGTCCTACCGCGCCGACCAGATGCCGTACGGCGGCGTCAAGCAGCTCCGGAGTGGGCCGTGAGGGCGTCCGCTTCGCCATGGACGACTACACCTACGAGCGGGTGATGGTCCTCACCGGACTGGATCTGTAGCCCCGTCACCAGCGGAATGGGCGCCCGCCGCAACCCGCGGGCGCACCGGGCGGGACCCCCGGGCCCACGACAGGTGGGCCCGGGGGTCCGTCCCGGCCCACCCGAACGGCCCCGCCTTTCGATAGCGCCGACGGATCCCGGGTATACGACCCGGTAAACCGACAGGTAACCGGTCAGCTCCGGTGACCGCCCCGCGGCGAGGTGAGCCCTCAATGTCCGCACCGACCACTCCACCCCCGACTCCGCCCCCGACTCCATCCCCAACCACACCGCCCACCGGCCGCCCCGCGACCGAGCGCGAGGCCCGCGCCGTCGCCGAGGCCGCCCGCGAACAGGCCTGGCGCAAGCCCAGTTTCGCCAAGGAACTCTTCCTCGGCCGCTTCCGGCTCGATCTGATCCACCCGCACCCGCTGCCCGCCGCCGACGACGGGCAGCGCGGCGAAGCCTTCCTCGCCGCGCTCCGCGACTTCTGCGAGACGAAGATCGACGCCGCCCGGATCGAACGCGAGGCGCGCATCCCCGACGAGGTGATCAGCGGCCTCAAGGAGCTCGGCGCGTTCGGCATGAAGATCGACGAGAAGTACGGCGGCCTCGGCCTCACACAGGTCCACTACAACAAGGCGCTGGCCCTGGTCGGCTCCGCGAACCCGGCCGTCGGCGCCCTGCTCTCCGCACACCAGTCGATCGGCGTACCGCAGCCGCTGAAGCTGTTCGGCACCCAGTGGCAAAAGGACACCTACCTGCCGCGCTGCGCCCGCACCGACATTTCCGCATTCCTGCTGACCGAGCCCGACGTCGGCTCCGACCCGGCACGCCTTGCCACCACCGCCGTGCCGGACGGGGACGGATACGTCCTGGACGGTGTGAAGCTGTGGACGACGAACGGGGTCATCGCCGACCTGCTCGTCGTCATGGCACGGGTGCCGCAGTCCGAGGGACACAAGGGCGGCATCACCGCCTTCGTCGTGGAAGCGGCGTCGGACGGCATCACCGTCGAGCACCGCAACGCGTTCATGGGACTGCGCGGTCTGGAGAACGGCGTCACACGGTTCCACCAGGTCAGGGTGGATGCCGCGAACCGCATCGGCCCCGAGGGCGCCGGCCTGAAGATCGCGCTCACCACCCTCAACACCGGGCGGCTCTCGCTGCCCGCGATGTGCACCGGCGCCGGAAAATGGTGTCTGAAGATCGCCCGCGAGTGGTCGGGTGCCCGCGAGCAGTGGGGCAGGCCGGTCGCTCAAGCACGAGGCGGTCGGCGCGAAGATCTCCTTCATCGCGGCGACCACGTTCGCCCTGGAGGCGGTGCTCGACCTGTCGTCGCAGATGGCCGACGAGAACCGGCACGACATCCGCATCGAAGCGGCCCTCGCCAAGCTGTACGGCTCGGAGATGGCCTGGCGGATGGCCGACGAACTGGTGCAGATCCGCGGCGGGCGGGGCTTCGAGACGGCCGACTCGCTCGCCGCCCGCGGCGAACGCGCGGTCCCCGCCGAGCAGATGCTGCGCGACCTGCGCATCAACCGCATCTTCGAGGGCTCCACGGAGATCATGCACCTGCTGATCGCCCGCGAGGCCGTCGATGCCCATCTGTCGGTGGCCGGCGATCTGATCGACCCGGACACATCACTGGCCGACAAGGCGCGCGCAGGTGCGAAGGCGGGCGGCTTCTACGCCCGCTGGCTGCCGAAGCTCGTCGCGGGCCCCGGTCAGCTGCCGTACGCCTACGGCGAGTTCCACCCGGCGAAGCACGCCGACCTCGCCACGCATCTGCGCTACGTCGAACGTGCCGCGCGCAGACTGGCCAGGGCCACCTTCTACGGCATGTCCCGCTGGCAGGGCCGGATGGAGACCAAGCAGGGCTTCCTGGGCAGGATCGTCGACATCGGCGCCGAACTCTTCGCCATGAGCGCCACCTGCGTCCGTGCGGAGCTGCTGCGCAGCCAGGGCGAGCACGGCCCTGAGGCCTATCGCCTCGCCGACGTCTTCTGCCACCAGGCCCGCATCCGCGCCGACGAACTCTTCGCCCGCCTGTGGACCAACACCGACACCGCGGACGGAGCTCTCGTCAAGGGCGTGATGGCCGGCGCGTACACCTGGCTGGAGGAGGGCGTCATCGACCCCAGCGGCCCGGGTCCCTGGATCGCTCAGGCCGCACCGGGACCGGCCACTACGCAGGACGTGCACCGGACGGTGCGCTGAGCGCCACCCGGCACGGTCCCCGCGCCCGCGCGGATGCGCCCCGCGCGGGCGCGGGGACCGGGGGAGTGGCCGGGCCGTGCGCCACCGAGCCTGGCGGTCCTGACCCGGTACGGAGGCCGCCGCCCGCGGGCCGGTGGCCATCCGCCGGTTCGCATCGTCGCTGATCGCGCCCGCCCGCGGAGCCGCAGCGGCCGGCAGCTGCCACCGCCCCGCGCCCCCGCGTGCCCGACCGGCGCGTCAGCGCGCAGCCTCAATCGGCGCCCGTGCCGCCGCGGAATCCTGTGCCTTTGCCGACTCGTGTGCCTGCGCCGGCGCCCGTGCCGCTGTCGGCTCCCGTGCCGCAAGCCGCAACAATGGGGGAATGACCGACAGGACCTCCAGGCCATCCCCACTCGCGGATCCGCATCTCGTCTTCGACCCCGGCAACGGCGCGTCCGGCCCCCGGGACATCGTCATCCTCGGTTCCACAGGTTCGATCGGCACCCAGGCCATCGACCTGGTGCTGCGCAACCCCGAGCGCTTCCACGTCAGCGGCCTGTCCGCGGCCGGCGGGCGTGTCTCGCTGCTCGCCGAGCAGGCGCACCGGCTGCGGGTGCGCACCGTGGCCGTGGCGCGTGAGGACGCGGTGCCGGCGCTGCGGGAGGCGCTGAGCGCCGAGTACGGGGCGGGGGAGGAGCTGCCCGAGATCCTGGCCGGGCCCGACGCGGCCACCGAGCTCGCCGCCTCTTCCTGTCACACGGTGCTCAACGGCATCACCGGATCCATCGGCCTCGCCCCCACCCTGGCCGCGCTCGGCGCCGGACGCACCCTGGCGCTCGCGAACAAGGAGTCGCTGATCGTCGGCGGGCCGCTGGTCAAGGCGCTCGCCAAGCCGGGGCAGATCATCCCGGTCGACTCCGAGCACGCCGCCCTCTTCCAGGCGCTGGCCTCCGGCACCCGCGCCGACGTGCGCAAACTCGTTGTCACCGCCTCCGGAGGCCCGTTCCGCGGCCGGACCAGAGCCGAGCTCGCCACGGTCACGCCGAAGGACGCGCTCGCCCATCCGACCTGGGCGATGGGCCCGGTGATCACCGTCAACTCGGCCACCCTCGTCAACAAGGGCCTTGAGGTGATCGAGGCGCATCTGCTGTACGACATCCCGTTCGAACAGATCGAGGTCGTCGTGCACCCGCAGTCGTATGTGCACTCCATGGTGGAGTTCACCGACGGCTCCACGCTCGCGCAGGCCACTCCGCCCGATATGCGCGGCCCGATCGCCATCGGCCTCGGCTGGCCCGAACGCATCCCCGACGCCGCCCCCGCTTTCGACTGGACGCAGGCCGCGACCTGGGAGTTCTTCCCGCTGGACACCGAGGCCTTCCCGTCGGTCTCGCTCGCCCGGCACGTCGGGCAGCTCGCGGGCACGGCTCCGGCGGTGTTCAATGCCGCCAACGAGGAGTGCGTCGACGCGTTCCTGAGCGGTGTGCTGCCGTTCCCCGGCATCATGGAGACCGTCACCGAGGTCGTCGCCGAACACGGCACACCGCGTACGGGAACTTCCCTGACCGTCGCGGACGTCCTCGAAGCGGAGACCTGGGCGCGTGCCCGGGCCCGTGAACTGACGGTTAAGGCGACCGCGGAGGCCCGCGCATGACGGCACTGATGATGATCCTCGGCATAGTCGTCTTCGCGATCGGACTACTGATCTCCATCGCCTGGCACGAACTAGGACATTTGTCGACGGCGAAGCTGTTCGGCATCCGGGTGCCCCAGTACATGGTCGGCTTCGGGCCGACGATCTTCTCCCGTAAGAAGGGCGACACCGAGTACGGCATCAAGGCGATCCCGCTCGGCGGCTACATCCGCATGATCGGCATGTTCCCGCCGGGCCCCGACGGGCGGATCGAAGCCCGCTCCACGTCGCCCTGGCGCGGCATGATCGAGGACGCCCGCTCGGCTGCCTTCGAGGAGCTGCAGCCCGGCGACGAGCACCGCCTCTTCTACACCCGCAAGCCCTGGAAACGCGTCATCGTGATGTTCGCGGGCCCGTTCATGAACCTGATCCTGGCCGTCGCGATCTTCCTCGGCGTCATGATGACCTTCGGCGTGCAGACCCAGACGACGACCGTCGGCAAGGTCTCCGACTGCGTCATCCAGCAGAGCGAGAACCGCTCCACCTGCCACCAGGGCGACAAGCCCGCCCCCGCCAAGGCGGCCGGACTCAAGGCGGGCGACAAGATCGTCGCGTTCGACGGCAAGCCCGTGAAGGACTGGACGTCCCTCCAGGCCACCATCCGCGACACCACAGGACCGGCCACCCTGACCATCGAGCGGCACGGCGCCCGGCAGGTGCTGCACGCCGACCTCATCAGGAACCAGGTCAGCAAGACCGACGGCAAGGGCGGTTACGTCGAGGGCAAGTACGTCTACGCCGGCTTCCTCGGCTTCAGCCCCGCCTCCGGCATCGTCCAGCAGTCCTTCGGCGACTCCGTGCAGCGCATGGGCGACATGATGGAGAACGGCATCGACTCGCTGGTCTCCCTGCCGTCCAAGATCCCCGCCCTGTGGGACGCGGCCTTCGACGGCGCCCCGCGCCAGCCCGACTCCCCGATGGGCGTGGTGGGCGCGGCCCGGGTTGGCGGTGAGGTGTTCACCATGGACATCCCGCCCGAGAACCAGATCGCGATGATGCTGTTCCTGGTCGCGGGCTTCAACCTGTCGCTCTTCCTGTTCAACATGCTGCCGCTGCTGCCGCTGGACGGCGGACACGTCGCGGGCGCCCTGTGGGAGGCGCTGCGGCGGCACGCGGCACGGATCTTCAAGCGGCCCGACCCCGGCCCGTTCGATGTGGCGAAGCTCATGCCCGTCGCCTACGTCGTCGCGGGGATCTTCATCTGCTTCACGATCCTCGTGCTGATCGCCGACGTTGTTAACCCGGTCAAGATCTCCTGACCACATGTGGTTCACCGCGGCCGGGGAACGTGTGTCCCCGGCCGCACCGCACGGGTGACGTCTGCGACGGAAATCCGTTCCGGATGTGCTAAGGGGTACAGGCGTGTCGTAATCTCGGAGCCCGGGCCCGCCGCGGGCGGGATCTTGTATACAGACCTTGGGGTTGCACAGCAGATGACTGCGATTTCTCTCGGCATGCCGTCCGTTCCGGCCAGGCTCGCGGAGCGTCGATTGAGCCGGCAGATTCAGGTCGGTTCGGTGGCGGTGGGTGGGGATGCGCCGGTTTCGGTGCAGTCGATGACGACGACGCGGACGTCGGATGTGGGTGCGACGTTGCAGCAGATCGCGGAGTTGACGGCGTCGGGGTGTCAGATTGTGCGGGTGGCGTGTCCGACGCAGGATGATGCGGATGCGTTGGGGCAGATTGCGAAGAAGTCGCAGATTCCGGTGATTGCGGATATTCATTTCCAGCCGAAGTACGTGTTCGCGGCGATTGACGCGGGGTGTGCGGCGGTGCGGGTGAATCCGGGGAATATCAAGCAGTTTGACGATCAGGTGAAGGAGATCGCGAAGGCGGCGTCGGCTGCGGGGACGCCGATTCGTATTGGGGTGAATGCGGGGTCGTTGGACAAGCGGCTGTTGCAGAAGTATGGGAAGGCGACGCCTGAGGCGCTTGTGGAGTCGGCGCTGTGGGAGGCGTCGTTGTTCGAGGAGCATGATTTCCGGGATATCAAGATCTCGGTGAAGCACAATGATCCGGTCGTGATGGTGAATGCGTACCGGTTGCTGGCTGAGAAGTGTGATTATCCGTTGCATTTGGGTGTGACGGAGGCGGGTCCTGCGTTTCAGGGGACGGTGAAGTCGGCGGTGGCGTTTGGTGCGCTGCTTGCGGAGGGGATCGGGGACACGATCCGGGTGTCGTTGTCGGCGCCTCCGGTGGAGGAGGTGAAGGTCGGTATTCAGATTCTGGAGTCGTTGAATCTGCGGCAGCGGGGTCTGGAGATCGTGTCGTGTCCGTCGTGTGGTCGTGCGCAGGTGGATGTGTACAAGTTGGCGGAGGAGGTCACGGCGGGGCTGACGGGGATGGAGGTGCCGCTGCGGGTGGCGGTGATGGGGTGTGTGGTGAACGGTCCTGGTGAGGCGCGTGAGGCGGATCTCGGGGTTGCTTCGGGGAATGGCAAGGGGCAGATCTTTGTGAAGGGCGAGGTGGTGAAGACCGTGCCCGAGTCGAAGATCGTGGAGACGCTGATCGAGGAGGCGATGAAGATCGCCGAGCAGATGGAGCGGGACGGCGCCACCTCGGGCGCGCCCGAGGTGTCCGTCAGTTGACCCCAGAGCACCGCTGACCTCTCGATCCCGGGGCAGCACCGCGGCAGCCCAGCGCGGCACCGCGTAACCCTGCCCGCCAGGCCCCGCCAGTACCCTCCCGGACCCCGGGAGGGTACTGCTGCATGTCCCCCTGTCCGTCCGTACGCCCGGTCCTTCTGGGCTGGCGGCACCTCGCGCGCACGCGGTGGAGTTGAGCACCGCCACCGGGGCTGAGCAGGACGGAGCGCCCGCACCGCGCCGCCGCCTCTATTTGCCCGAACACCCCGTCTCTTCTGCCCCAAAACCCCGTCACCGCCTCGGGAATGCACCGCACTGACCTGCGCGTCCAGGGTTCCACCGGCGCACCGTCTTGACAGCGCCGGTGCCGAAGGGGATCTTTTCCGGCGGCAAGAGCTGTGCAGGTAGGGGCGTTTTCGCGCAGCTTCTCGTCGTGACGAAATGTCATGAACCGGCAGAGGCCTGCGCAGGGAGCCACCGTGATCACCGGTACGCATCACCGAGACCGTCCCGCTAGACACCGTCCGCAGCGCCTGGTCATCACCGGGCTGCTGCTCGCCGCCGCCGCCTTCGGCTGCGGTGCGCCCGACAGCCACACCGCGGACGACAAGAACGCATCCCAGAAAATACCGGCCAAGCCGAGCAAGCCGGTGTCCCTGGAGATCCTCGACGTCGCGGGAAACCTCCAGCTCACCCAGGGCATGATCGACGAGTTCGTGAAGCAGCACCCGGACATCGTCAGCAAGGTCACCTACTCCAAGGCCCCCGCGCCCGACCTGGCGGGCAAGATCAAGGCCCAGCAGCAGGCGAACCACGTCGACATCGACCTCGTGCTCACCGGCACCGACGGCCTCGCCGCAGGACTCTCGCAGCACCTGTGGTCCGATATGAGCAGCCACCAGAAGGCCATCGGCAACCCGGACTACCTGCCGCCCGCGGCCGACATGGCCAAGCTCGCCCAGGGCAAGGGCACCGCCATCGTGTACTACCCGTCGGGCCCGCTCATCGAGTACAACCCGGACACCGTCAAGAACCCGCCCACCACGCCGCAGGCACTGCTCGCCTGGGCCAAGGCCCACCCCAAGCGCTTCCAGTACGCCGACCCGGCCAACTCGGGGCCCGGCCGCACGTTCCTGATGGGCCTGCCCTACCTGCTGGGCGACAAGGACCCGACCGATCCCGAACACGGCTGGGACAAGACCTGGGCGTACCTCAAGGAACTCGACAAGTACGCCGCGGTGTACGCCTCGGGCACCTCCGAGACCATGAAGAACCTGGCCGGCGGCCAGAGCGACATCGTCATGAGTACCACCGGTTGGTACATCAACCCGCGAGCGCTCGGCACCGTCCCGAAGAAGGTCAAGGCCGGTCACTTCGACGACATGACCTGGGTGACCGACGCTCAGTACGCCGTCGTTCCCAACGGGGTCAGCGCCGACACGATGTCCGCGGACCTCAATCTGATCAAGTGGATCCTGACGCCCGAGCAGCAGGCCAAGGCCTACGACGACGGCTACTTCTACCCGGGCCCCGCCATCAAGGACGTACCGCTGTCCATGGCGCCCGCGAAGTCGCAGAAGGTCATCAAGGAGTACGGGGTTCCCGACTTCGACCAGTGGATCGACCAGTTCCCGAAGAAGCCATCGCTGCCGGCCCAGGCCCAGGTCACCGCGTTCGACCTGTGGAACCGCCAGGTGGCGGGGCAGTGACGCCCAGTCAGCCGGCCAGGAGCGGCGCCGCGGGGGCTGCGGCGGGCGCGGGGCGGCTCGGTGCCGCGCGGCATGTGACGACGGTGCGCGGGAGCTGGTGACGATGACGCACTTCACTAGCCTGCTGCTGGACGGTGTCTCCCGCAGCTTCGGTCGGCATCGGGCCCTGGCGGGCCTGGACCTGGAGATCTCGGGCGGCGAGTTCATCGCGCTGCTCGGGCCCTCCGGGTGCGGCAAGTCCACCGCGCTCAACTGCCTTGCGGGACTGCTGCCGCTGACCGGTGGTCAGATCCTGCTCGACGGCGACCGTATCGACCGGCTCGCGCCCGAACGGCGCGGCTTCGGCATGGTCTTCCAGAACTACGCGCTCTTCCCGCACATGACGGTCCGGGGCAATGTCGCCTTCGGCCTGAAGATGGCCAAGGTGCCCAAGGCCGAGGCCGCCCGACGGGTGGCCGCGGCCCTGGATCTGGTGCACCTGGCCGACCAGGCGCACAAGCGGCCCGGGCAGCTCTCCGGCGGCCAGCAGCAGCGGGTCGCGATCGCCCGCGCCATCGTCCTGGAGCCGCGGCTCGTGCTGATGGACGAGCCGCTGTCGAACCTGGACGCGGCGCTCCGCCTCGAAATGCGCGCCGAGATCCGCCGGCTGCACCAGAGCCTCGGCCTGACCACGGTCTACGTCACCCACGACCAGGAAGAGGCGCTGTCCCTCGCCGACCGGCTCGTCGTCCTGCGCGACGGCCGCACCCAGCAGATCGGCACCCCCGAAGAGGTCTACGCCACACCCGCCAACCGCTATGTCGCCTCGTTCATGGGCTACCGCACGCTGCTCGACGCGGTCGTCGTCAGCGGCGGCGACCGGCCGGTGATCGAGGTCGCGGGCGTCCGGCTGCCTGGTACCGACCGCGGCCGGGTGGCGCCGGGCGGGCGGGCCGCGGTCGCGATCCGCCCCGAGGACCTGGACGTGGCCGCATCCGACGCCGGCCGGGACGGCGCCCCCGCGGGCGCTCTGCCCGTGACCGTGGAGGTCGTCGAGTACCACGGCCGTGAGCTCGCCGTACAGGCCCGGCTGGCGGACGGCCAGCCGGTGTACTTCCGCACCAAAACCAGGCTCGCCCCCGACGACGAGATCCACCTGACCGCGTCGCCCGACCGGGTCCTGGTCTTCGCTCCCGACGACCCCGCTCCCTCCGACGCCGCCGCCGATGACACGACGCCCCCGGCGGCCGAGGCCACCCGGCCGGTGCGCACATGAACGCCGTGCGCCCGCAGGTCGCCAAGAACAGCGGGCGGACGGGTTCGGCCGGCCCGGACCGCGGCGGGCGTCCGGCGCTGCGGCACCGGCTCGCCGAGCGTGGCGTCGACCGCACCCTGCTGCTGATCGTCCCCGGTGTGCTCTTCCTCGTCCTGCTCTTTTGCTATCCGTTCCTCTACGGCATCGGGCTCTCCTTCCAGCCGCAGAAGGGCGGCGGGGCGCTGGCCAACTACCGGCGCTTCTTCAGTGACGGGTATCTGCGCGGCACCATCTGGATCACGCTGCGGCTCGCGGTACCCGCGGCGCTCATCAACTGCCTGGCGGCGGTGCCGGTCGCCTTCCGCACCCGTACGCCGTTTCGCGGGCGGCGCCTGATCACCACGCTGCTCGTGATGCCGATCACGCTGGGCACGGTGCTCACCGCCGAAGGCCTGCTCGGCTACCTCGGGCCGAACGGCTGGTTCAACAAGGTGCTGCTCGGCATCGGAATCATCGACCAGCCGATCGAACTGGTGCACAACTACTGGGGTGTGCTGGCCTCGTTGCTGATCACCGGCTTCCCGTTCTCGTACCTGCTCACGCTCTCGTATCTCACCGGGATCGACCCGAGCCTGGAACAGGCCGCCGCGACGCTCGGCGCGGGCCGCTGGCACCGCTTCCGGTACGTCCTGCTGCCGCTGCTCGCACCGGGCCTCGCCATCACCTTCTGCCTCTCCTTCGTGCTGGCCTTCGCCGTCTTCCCGTCCGCGCAGCTGGTGGGCGACCCGCGCGGCAGCACCCATGTCATCTCCATCGAGGCGTACCAGGCCGCCTTCCAGACGTTCGACTACTCCATGGGGTCGGCGATCGCCGTGATCATGGCCGCCGTGATGCTCGCGGTCGTCGTGATCGTGCTGGCCTGGCGGTCGCTGCTGTACCGGGGCGCGACAGGAGGCAAGGGCTGATGAGCGAGCTGCCGACAGCAACGGGCGCCCCGCACGCCACGGACACGGATGATGCCGCCCCCGCCCGGTGGTACCGGCGTCCCGGCAACTGGGTCTCCGTGGCCGTCTTCGGGTTCTTCTTCGTCAACCTCGCGGGGATCATCGGCGTCCCGCTCGCCGACTCGCTGGGCACCCGCTGGTTCACCAGCTGGCTGCCGGACGGCTGGACCACCAAGTGGTACGGGTCAGCCTGGCGGGAGTTCGCACTCGGGCAGGTCTTCTGGACCACCGCGCTGGTGGCGATTCTGGTCGTCGCCGTCTCGGTGCTGATCGGAGTGGCCGCCGCCTACGGGCTCGCGCGGCGTGACTTCCCCGGCAAGAAGATCGTCCTGCTGCTCTTCCTGCTGCCGATCCTCGTGCCGCCGCTGACCTACGGCATTCCGCTGGCGACCGTCCTGTACAAGTTCCACCTGGCCGGCACGCTCACCGGAGTGGTGCTGGCCAACCTGGTGCCGTCCGTGCCGTTCGTGGTGCTCACCATGACCCCGTTCATCGAGCAGATCGACCCGCGCATCGAGGCGGCGGCCCGGATGTGCGGGGCGCGCACCCTGTCCGTGCTGCTGCGGGTGCTCGCGCCGCTGCTGGTCCCCGGCATCCTCGCCGCGTCCGTCCTGGTGCTGGTGCGCACCGTCGGCATGTTCGAGCTGACCTTCCTCACGGCGGGCCCGGACAGTCAGACGCTCGTCGTGGCGCTCTACTACGCGGTGTTCTCGGCCGGTATCCGCACCCAGCAGTCCATCGACGCGATGGCCGTGATGTACACCCTGTCCATGCTGGTCCTGCTGGTGATCGCACTGCGGTTCGTCAATCCGACGCAGCTGGTGACGCGGGTGCGGGAGGAGTCGCCGCGGCACGTGGCGGAGGGGTGAGCGGGCCGGCCCGCCCGCCCGGACGGGCCGTCGGGCGGGCCCGGGCGCCGAGAACCAGTCGCCGACCGCTCCCATTCGGCCGAAAGCCCGCCCGGATCCGGGCGCACCGCACCCGTGCGAACCCGTGGGGCAGCGCCCCACAACCCCGCCGGGTACAGTGCCAGGACCAACAGCTCTCCCCCAGCACTTCCCTCACCGCTTGAGGACGGACCGCCTTGAGGACGGTGGGAAGTAACCCAGGGGGCGCCCCCAGGTGAGGCACCGCACACGTGTTGACTCAGACCATCACCCGGGTCCTCGAACCGAGCGACCTGGACGCCGCTTGGGCGGTACTCGGCCGTGAGCCGGTCGCCAACGCGTTCGTCGCTTCGCGTGTACAGGTTGCCGGGCTCGACCCCTGGCGCCTCGGCGGCGAGATGTGGGGCTGGTACACCGACGGCATGCTGGCATCGCTCTGCTACGCGGGCGCCAACCTCGTGCCCATCTGCGCCACCCCCGACGCCGTGCGCGCCTTCGCGGCCCGCGCCCGTCGGGTGGGCCGGCGCTGCTCGTCCATCGTCGGCCCCGCCGGACCCACCGCCCAGCTCTGGCGGCTCCTCGAACCCAGCTGGGGCCCGGCCCGCGAGGTCCGCGCCCACCAGCCCCTCATGGTCACCGACCGGCTCCCCGCCGCCGTCGAACCCGATTCCCAGGTACGGCGCATCCGCAGGGACGAACTTGAGACGATCATGCCGGCCTGCGTGGCGATGTTCACCGAGGAGGTCGGCGTCTCCCCGCTCGCGGGTGACGGCGGGCTGCTCTACCAGGCCCGGGTCGCCGAGCTCGTCGGCGCCGGACGCTCCTTCGCCCGCCTCGACCAGGACGGCAGGGTCGTCTTCAAGGCGGAGATCGGTGCCGCCACCCCGCAGGCCTGCCAGATCCAGGGCGTCTGGGTCGCGCCCGAGTACCGCGGGCGCGGATTCGCCGCGCCCGCGATGGCGGCCGTGCTGCGCCACGTCTACGCCGACATAGCCCCGCTCGCGAGCCTCTATGTGAACGACTTCAACCTCGCCGCCCGCGCCGTGTACCGGCGGGTCGGCTTCCAGGAGGTCGGGGCGTTTATGAGCGTGCTCTTCTGAGCCGACCGCCCGGGCGTCACGCTTGCCCCGGCCCTGTGCCGTGCGCCCGCACCGTCATCCGCGTCCGCCCCTCACGCTCCTGACCGGCCCGCCCCTCGTTTTGCCGATGCGCCGTCGGTGCGCGGCCGGTTGCGGGGTACTCTCCCCGGCATGCCCCGCATCCCCGGCCGCGCCGCGCATACGCCCGACGACGACGTGGTGACCGGTCCGCTGGACCTGACCGCGCGTGTCGACGACGCACTCGCCGTCCAGGCCTACGCCTTCGGCCTCAGCGACGACGAGATCAGCGTGCGGCGGCAGATCGTGCTGCGGCACATCACCTACCCCGGTGCGCGCGCGCTCGGCGCCACCCGTGCCGACGGCCGCCTCGTCGGCTTCGTTTACGGCATGCCCAACGACCGCGTCCACTGGTGGTCGACCGTCGTGGCGCCGTATCTGCGCAGTAGCGGCCAGGACGGCTGGCTGGATGACTCCTTCGTCATCACCGAACTGCATGTGCTGCCCGCCTACCAGAACCGCGGCATCGGGCGCGCCCTGATCACCACCCTCACCGACAGCGCCGAGCAGCCCCGCTCGATCCTCTCCGCGATCGACACCGAAAGCCCGGCCCGCGCCCTGTACCGCTCCCTCGGCTATATGGACCTGGCCTGCAAGGTCCACTTCCCGAGCGCTCCCAGGCCGTACGCGGTCATGGGCGCCCCGTTGCCACTGCGCCGCCCGTAGGCGTACACCATCGGCCCCTTATCGATTTCCGATGGCCTAGGCCGTCCGGCTACCCTCCTGCCCATCACCCTTTCGTAGCAGGAGATCACCATGGCCCAGGTCCAGCGCATGTCCCGGATGATGCTCAAGACATTGCGCGACGACCCGGCGGACGCCGAGACGCTGAGCCACAAGCTGCTGGTCCGCGCCGGTTACGTACGCCGCAGCGCCGCGGGCATCTGGACCTGGCTGCCGCTCGGCAAGACGGTCCTGGAGAACGTCGCGCGGATCGTCCGCGAGGAGATGGACGGGATCGGTGCCCAGGAGGTGCTGCTCCCGGCCCTGCTCCCCAAGGAGCCCTACGAGATCTCCGGCCGCTACGACGAGTACGGCGACCTGCTCTTCCGCCTCAAGGACCGCAAGGGCGGCGAGTACCTCCTGGGCCCCACCCACGAGGAGATCTTCACCCAGATCGTCAAGGACCAGTGCTCGTCCTACAAGGACCTGCCGGTGATGATCTACCAGGTCCAGACCAAATACAGGGACGAGGCCCGGCCCCGTTCCGGCGTGCTGCGCGGCCGTGAGTTCCTGATGAAGGACTCGTACTCCTTCGACACCTCCGACGAGGGCCTGGCCGAGTCGTACCGGCTGCACCGCGCCGCCTACCAGCGGATCTTCGATCGGCTCGGCTTCGAGTACCGCATCGTCTCCGCGGTCTCCGGCGCGATGGGCGGCTCCGCGTCCGAGGAGTTCCTGGCCCCGGCCGCCGCGGGCGAGGACACTTTCGTGTACTGCCCGGCCTGCGACTACGCGGCGAACACCGAGGCCGTCACCTTCAAGGCCCCGCCCGCCGACTCCGTGGACCACGGGCCCCTGGAGGAGCTCGACACCCCGGACACGCCCACCATCGACACGCTCGCCGCCCACCTCGGCGTCGCGGCCTCGGCCACCCTGAAGAACCTGCTGGTGAAGGTCGACGGCGAGATCGTCGCGGTGGGCGTGCCCGGCAACCGCGAAGTGGACCTCGGCAAGCTCGGCGAACACCTGGCCCCCGCCGTCGTCGAGGTCGTCACCGCCGAGGACTTCGAGGGCCGCCCCGACCTGGTGCGCGGCTACGTCGGCCCGCAGGGCCTGGGCAAGGTCCGCTACATCGCCGACCCGCGCGTGGCCCCCGGCACCTCCTGGGTCACCGGCGCCAACAAGCCCGACACGCACGCGAAGAACGTCGTCGCGGGCCGCGACTTCGACGTCGACGAGTACCTGGACGTGGTCGTCGTCGAAGAGGGCGATCCCTGCCCGAACTGCGGCACGGGCCTGACGCTGGGCCGCGCCATCGAGATCGGTCACGTCTTCCAGCTGGGCCGCAAGTACGCGGACACCTTCCAGCTGGACGTCCTCGGCCAGAACGGCAAGCCGGTGCGCGTCACCATGGGCTCGTACGGGCTCGGGATCTCGCGGGCCGTGGCGGCGCTGGCCGAGCAGCACGCGGACGAGCAGGGCCTGTGCTGGCCGCGTGAGGTCGCACCCGCGGACGTGCACATCGTGGCCGCGGGCAAGGCCCAGCAGACCGAGCTCGCGCTGTCGGTCGCCGAGCAGCTGGGCGCCGCGGGCGTACGGGTGCTGGTGGACGACCGGGCCGGCGTGTCGCCCGGCGTCAAGTTCACCGACGCGGAGTTGATCGGCGTCCCCACCATCCTCGTCGCCGGGCGGCGCACCGCGGAGGGCGTCGTCGAGGTCAAGGACCGCCGCACCGGGGAGCGCGAGGAACTTCCGGTGGCCGAGGCGGTGGCCCGGATCACGGCCCAGGCCGGCTGACTGAACGGGCTGTCCCGGCCCTGTCCGGGGGCCGGTGCGTCCTCGCCCGGCCCTCCGGTTCATCCTTCTCGTCTCCGGGTGCCCGCCTTCGGCGCGGGCGCCCGGAGACGCTCGGCAGCGATGCCGGTTCCGGGCAGGCCCTCACAGCCAGGCGGCGAACTCCAGGAGCAGTTCCGCGTCCTGATGGCGGCCCACGCGCAGCGCGCGCACGCCGGACTCCACCGCGCGGAAGAGTGTCCAGCCGCTCAGGCGGTCGCGTTCCACCTCCAGGGACTCGGCGAGACGCTTCACCCGGCGCCGGGTGATCGCCGGGCCCGACGGCGAGGCGATCAGATCCTCCACGCGGTCGCGCACCAGCCGCGCCAGGTCGAAGGCGCACTCGCCGACCAGCGGCTCGGGTCCCACGGCCAGCCACGGCAGCCGCTCGCCCGCCAGCACCTTGCTCTGCCGGAACGCACCGTGCAGCAGCACCGTCCTGGGCGGTGCGGCCAGCAGGTCGGTCCGTGCCTGGAGGGCCGCGTCGACCAGTGCCACGACTTCGGCGTCCTCCGCCGCGGCGCCCGTCCTGCGCATCACCTCCGCCTGCCGCCCGGTGCGCTCGGCGACCGTTTCGAAGCAGTGGTGGGCGGGCGGCTCGACCCACAGGCGGTGCAGCGTGTCCGCGGCTTCCAGCATCGACCTGGCCTCCGGCAGCGTGCGCACGGAGACATCGGGACGCAGCCGTTCCAGCAGCAGCGCGCCGTCCTCGGCGCGGCCTGGTCCATACGGCCCTTCGAGCAGCCGCACCGCGCCACGGCCGCCCCAGTGCATGAGCGCCGCCCGCTCGTCGGCCGGGCGTGCCTGCGGAGGTGCCAGCTTCAGCACGGCCGCGGTGCCGTCCGCACGGCGCACGAGGACGGTGAGGCTGCCGCGTCCGCCCGGCACGCTCACCCGCTCCACGGTCAGCTCACGCCGCTCAAGCGCCTGCTCCAGCAGCCGCGGCAGTACCCCGAGCCAGGCCGCACCCGCCGTGCCCCCCATGCCCGCGGCGGGTTCCCTCTCGTCCCGCCGGTCCTCGTCGAGCGCCCTGACCAGGCGCTCCGGCGGTTCGAAAGCCATACGAGAGGTGTCCTTTCCCTGGCCGGCCGCTGATCCGCGGCTCGGACGGCGCGGCCTGGTGTGCCGGCTGTCCGTGCGCCCTACGGGTACGTCGGCGCTTGTGCGGTGCGGTCTTGCGTGGTGCGGTGGGCACGGGCTACGGCTGCGGTGCGGCTCAAGCGCCGGGGCCGGTCGACGCGGGCGTGCCGGCGGCACGTTCGGCGAGACCAGGGAAGGCTACGCTGCTGCCCCGCCAGCGCACCGCCCGCACCGCCGCGTCGCGCAGCGCGTCGGCCGCCGTGCGCCGCCGTGCGCCGGTACCGGCCCGCACCAGATCCGCGTACGCCCCGGCGACCCGGTCCTCAAGCTCGGCCGCGAACCGTACCGCCGTCGCCGCGTCGGTCACGGGGAACGGCAAGGCGTAGGCGGCGGCCGCGGCGCGCGGTGCGGCGCCCAGATCGCGGGCGGTGCGCGCCAGGTCGTCGCGGCGCGCCCGGTGCGCGTCATACGCGGCCCGCGCCTCGCCCTGGCGGCCCCCGTCGATCTTCCCGCCGACCACCCCGTAGCCGTACACCGCGGCGTGCTCCGCCGCCAGCGCCGCCTGCACCGCCGTGAGCTCCGGCATGCCGTCCGCGGCCGGTGCCGCCCGGCCCCGGCCGTCGTGCTCGGGCCTGCCGCCCTGCGGCGCGTTGGCCCGCACGGCAGTGCGCTGTGTCCCGCTCACCTGTCACCCTCCGTCAGCAGATACGCGTGCGCGGCACCGGCCGCCGCCACCGAGGCCAGCAGCCGCGCGAGCTCGCCCGGCACATCCGGCAGTTCCTTGACGCGCCGGCTGGCCAGCGCCCGTTCGGCCCTCGCGAGCATGCCCAGCGCGTCCGTCTCGCTCACCGGCACCTCAGGCGCCCCCGAAGCCCGCGGTGCGCCCGAGGGCCCCGGCGTGCTTCCCGCCGCGGCCTGCGTGGGCGTCGCCGACGCAGCGACCGGCGCCCCGCCGAACGCCTCCGCATGCCGGGCCACCTCCGCCCGCAGCGGCTCCAGGCGCGGGCCGGACGCGGGATGCGCCGCGAGCACCGCGTCGTACTGGGCGACGAGAGCTCTGCTCTCGCGGGCCGCGCGGGCGCGCGAGCGGTCCTGGGCCGAGCGCTGCCGGGCCACGGCCCTGGTCTTGGGCGTGCTGTCGTCCGTGCAGCCGGCGACCAGCGCGACGGCGGTAGCCGCCCCCGTGGCGCTCAGGAGCAGCGTGCGCCTGCGGGGTCCGGCGGGCGCGGAGGCCTGTCCCGCGGACGCCTGAGAGGCCGCGACGCGCGCTGTTTCGAGCCGGTCGGTGTCACCGGCGCCACGGGGGTGGTGCCCACGCCGTTCGGGCAGCGGGGGAGTCGCGGTGCTGGCCGCGACGATCCACCGGACGGGCCCTGGCGGGGGCGGGGTGAGGGGCACGGCACACGTCCTTGGGGGGTCTGGACTCGTACGGCAGTCGAGGCGAAGGCGCGACTTGATCACCGTACCCGCGCAGCCCCCTGCCACCCCTCACCGGCTCGGCCCGTCGGCCTGTCATGATCCCCCCTTAACTCCCTCCGTTCCCCCTCCTCTTCCCACCCCGCCCCACCCCGCCCCGCCCCGGCTCTCCCCTCCCCGCTCTCTGCGTCCTCTGCGTCCTCTCGTGTCCCTTCCGCCTCTTGCCTCCCACGACCCGGCACCGTGCGCCCCGCGGGCCCGCAGAGGCCCGGTGGACGGCAACACTCCCGGGGACCGGATACCCTTTGACCCGACACACCCCCTGCACCCCACACCCCCGCCTCTGCACCCCTACATCGATGTTCCACAACAGCACACGCGGCCGAGGAGTCACCCGGATGAGCACCACCCAGAGCGAGAGGCTGCGAGCACTGCTGGAGCCGCTGGTCGAGTCCAAGGACCTGGACCTCGAAGAGATCACCGTGACCCCGGCAGGTCGGCGGCGTGTGCTCCGTGTCGTGGTGGACTCCGACGACGGCGTGCAGTTGGACACCTGCGCCGAGCTGAGCAGGGAGATCTCGGGCGCGCTGGATGCCACGGACGTCATGGGCGAAGGCGAGTACGTCCTCGAAGTGACGTCCCCCGGCGCGGACCGCCCCCTCACCGAGCACCGGCACTACGTACGCGCGCTCGGCCGGCTGGTGAAGTTCACGCTGACGCCCGGCGCGGCGGGACAGGGCGCGGGTGGCGGCGAGCTGACCGCCCGGATCACGGACGTCGACGACGCGGGTGTCGACGTGGAGGTCCCGGGAGTGAAGGGCCGCAGACCCACCGGTCGCAGGCTGGGCTTCGGCGACATCGCCAAGGCCCGCGTGGAGATCGAGTTCAACCGCAAGGATCAGAGCGCCGGACCGTCCGCGGACACCGGCGAGGACGCGCACCACACTCACAACGCGAAGGAGGCGTAGCCGTGGACATCGACATGAGTGCCCTGCGGGGCTTGGTCCGGGAGAAGGAGATCTCCTTCAACCTGCTGGTCGAGGCGATCGAGTCGGCCCTCCTCATCGCCTACCACCGCACCGAGGGAAGCCACCGCCGCGCGCGCGCCGAACTCGACCGCGCCACGGGCCATGTGACGGTCTGGGCCCAGGAGGACCAGGAAGACCTGGAAGAGGGCCAGGAGCCCCGCGAGTTCGACGACACCCCGGGCGGGTTCGGCCGGATCGCCGCGACCACCGCCAAGCAGGTCATCCTGCAACGGCTGCGGGACGCCGAGGACGACGCCACGCTCGGCGAGTACGCGGGCCGAGAGGGCGACATCGTCACCGGCGTCGTCCAGCAGGGCCGTGACCCGAAGAACGTGCTCGTCGACATCGGCAGGCTGGAGGCCATCCTGCCGGTCCAGGAGCAGGTGCCCGGCGAGACGTACCCGCACGGCCTGCGCCTGCGGTCGTACGTGGTCCGGGTCGCCAAGGGAGTCCGCGGTCCGTCCGTGACGCTCTCGCGCACCCATCCCAATCTGGTGAAGAAGCTCTTCTCGTTGGAGGTCCCGGAGATCGCCGACGGCTCCGTCGAGATCGCGGCCATCGCCCGCGAGGCGGGCCACCGCACCAAGATCGCGGTGCGTTCCGTCCGCTCCGGCCTCAACGCGAAGGGCGCCTGTATCGGCCCGATGGGCGGCCGGGTCCGCAATGTGATGGGCGAGCTGAACGGCGAGAAGATCGACATCGTCGACTGGTCGGAAGACCCGGCCGAGATGGTCGCCAACGCGCTCTCCCCGGCCAGGGTCTCCAAGGTCGAGGTCGTCGACCTCGGCGCCCGCTCGGCGCGCGTCACCGTGCCCGACTACCAGCTCTCCCTGGCCATCGGCAAGGAAGGGCAGAACGCCCGCCTCGCCGCCCGGCTCACCGGCTGGCGGATCGACATCCGTCCGGACATCGAGCAGAGCGGACCGGGAGACCGGCAGCGGACGCCGCGCCGGAGTGACGACGAGGACGCGCGGACCCGGAGCGGTCCGGCGGATCACGGCTGATCTGTGCGCCCCCACGAGGGGCTGCACAGTGCACCGGAATCCACCTGGATCGGGACGAGAACCGCCTGGATCAGGACGACAGCCGTTCGATTTCTGCCCCAATCGGGTGAGGTCGGTGCGGGGAGGTAGACTTAATCATGTCTGGCCGGACGCATGCCGGTGCATGCCCTGAGCGTACGTGTGTGGGATGCAGGGAGCGAGCGGCCAAGCGTGATCTCCTGCGTATCGTGGCGGTCGAGGACATGTGTGTCCCCGATCTTCGCGGTACGCTGCCCGGCCGGGGTGCATATGTGCACCCCGCCCCGGTCTGTCTGGACCTGGCGGAGCGCCGTCGGGCTTTCGCTCGGGCTTTCCGCGCCCGAGGACAGCTCGACACCCAGGCTCTGCGCCAGGCTGTCGAAAACCGCCCCTGACCCTTGGGGGCAACACCGTTTGACGTGCCGTGCGACCCGCGCGGCCGTGGTACCTCGCGAGTTGGAAGTAGGTCGAGATTGCGATGAGCACTCGATGAGTACGCGATGAGTACGCCCATGAAGTAGCGACGGTCCGGCGGTAACCCGGACCTAAAAGGAGCGAAGTGGCTAAGGTCCGGGTATACGAACTCGCCAAGGAGTTCGGAGTTGAGAGCAAGGCCGTCATGGCCAAGCTTCAGGAACTCGGTGAATTCGTCCGTTCGGCGTCTTCCACCATTGAGGCGCCCGTAGTACGCAAGCTGACCGACGCGTTCCAGCAGGGTGGCGGCAACGGCGGCGCAGGCCGCGGAGCCAAGCCCGCTGCCCCCAGAAAGGCAGCCCCCCCCAGGCCGGCCGCGCCCTCTCCGGCGCAGCCTGGCAGTGCCTCCCCCGCCGCCCAGGCAGGCGGAGAGCGTCCGGGTGGCCCGAAGCCGGCCCCGCGGCCCGCCGCGGCCGAGCGGCCCGCGGCACCCGCCTCGGGTCCGCGTCCCACCCCGGGTCCGCGCCCGAGCCCCAAGCCGGCTCCCGCGGCACCCGCAGCACCCGAATTCAGCGCACCGCCGGCCGCCCCGGCGTCGTCGGCGCCCTCGGCCCCCGCGGCCAACGGCCCCCGGCCCGGCGCGCGTCCCGGTGCACCCAAGCCCACCGGTGCCCGTCCGGCCGGTGCCCGGCCAGGGCCAGGGCCAGGGCCAGGGCCGCGGTGACCGTCAGGGTTCCCGTCCGGCCGGTGGCCAGGGCACCCGTCCCGGCGCTCGGCCCTCGGGCCCGCGTCCGGGGAACAACCCCTTCACCTCAGGCGGCTCCACCGGCATGGCGCGCCCCCAGGCGCCCCGTCCCGGCGGTGCGCCGCGTCCGGCCGGCCCCGGTGCCCCCGGCGGTCCGCGTCCCCAGGGCGCGGGTCAGGGCGGCGCAGGCCGTCCCGGCGGCGGTCCCGGCGGTGCCCGTCCGACTCCGGGCGGCATGCCCCGTCCGCAGGCGCCCCGTCCAGGCGGCGGCCCCGGCGGTAACCGTCCGAACCCCGGCATGATGCCGCAGCGTCCCGCTGCGGGCCCGCGTCCCGGCGGCGGCGGCCCTGGCGGCCGTGGTCCCGGCGGCGCAGGTCGTCCCGCTGGTGCTGGCGGCGGCGGTCGTCCCGGTGGCGGCGGCGGCTTCGCCGGTCGTCCCGGCGGCGGTGGCGGCGGCGGTCGTCCTGGTGGCGGCGGCGGCTTCGCCGGTCGTCCCGGTGGCGGCGGCGGTGGCTTCGGCGGTGGCGGCGGTGGCCGTCCCGGCTTCGGTGGCCGTCCCGGCGGTCCGGGTGGCCGTGGTGGCACGCAGGGCGCCTTCGGTCGTCCCGGCGGTCCCGCGCGCCGTGGCCGCAAGTCGAAGCGGCAGAGGCGCCAGGAGTACGAGGCCATGCAGGCCCCGTCGGTCGGCGGCGTGATGCTGCCCCGTGGGCACGGCGAAGCCATTCGCCTGTCGCGCGGCGCGTCCCTCACCGACTTCGCCGAGAAGATCAACGCCAACCCGGCGTCGCTCGTCGCGGTCATGATGAACCTCGGCGAGATGGTCACCGCGACCCAGTCCGTCTCCGACGAGACCCTCCAGATGCTCGCCGACGAGATGAACTACACCGTTCAGATCGTCAGCCCCGAGGAGGAGGACCGGGAGCTCCTGGAGTCCTTCGACCTCGAATTCGGCGAGGACGAGGGCGGCGAGGAGAACCTGGTCGCGCGTCCGCCGGTGGTCACCGTCATGGGTCACGTCGACCACGGCAAGACCCGCCTCCTCGACGCCATCCGCAAGACGAACGTCATCGCGGGCGAGGCCGGCGGCATCACCCAGCACATCGGTGCCTACCAGGTCACCACCGAGGTCAACGGTGAAGACCGCAGGATCACCTTCATCGACACCCCCGGTCACGAGGCGTTCACCGCCATGCGTGCCCGTGGTGCCAAGTCGACCGACATCGCGATCCTCGTGGTGGCGGCCAACGACGGTGTGATGCCTCAGACGATCGAAGCGTTGAACCACGCCAAGGCGGCCGACGTGCCGATCGTGGTCGCGGTCAACAAGATCGACGTCGAAGGCGCCGACCCCACCAAGGTGCGCGGTCAGCTGACCGAGTTCGGCCTGGTGGCCGAGGAGTACGGCGGCGACACCATGTTCGTCGACATCTCCGCCAAGCAGGGCCTGCACATCGACAGCCTCCTGGAGGCCGTCATCCTCACCGCCGATGCCTCGCTCGACCTGCGGGCCAACCCGGAGCAGGACGCTCAGGGCATCGCGATCGAGGCGCACCTGGACAAGGGCCGCGGTGCCACCGCGACCGTCCTGGTGCAGCGCGGCACCCTGCGGGTCGGCTCGACGATGGTCGTCGGCGACGCCTACGGCCGTGTCCGCGCCATGCTCGACGACCTCGGCAACACGGTCGACGAAGCGGGCCCGTCCACACCGGTCCAGGTCCTCGGCCTGACCAACGTGCCGGGCGCCGGCGACAACTTCATCGTCGTCGACGAGGACCGCACGGCACGCCAGATCGCCGAGAAGCGCGCCGCCCGCGAGCGGAACGCCGCCTTCGCCAAGCGCACCCGCCGGGTCTCTCTGGAAGACCTGGACAAGGTGCTCAAGGCCGGCGAGATCCAGCAGCTCAACCTCATCATCAAGGGCGACGCGTCCGGTTCGGTCGAAGCCCTGGAGTCCTCGCTGCTCCAGCTCGATGTCGGCGAAGAGGTCGACATCCGTGTCCTGCACCGCGGTGTGGGTGCGGTCACCGAGTCGGACATCGACCTGGCCATGGGCTCCGACGCCATCGTCATCGGCTTCAACGTCCGCGCCGCAGGGCGCGCCACGCAGATGGCCGAGCGCGAAGGCGTCGACGTCCGGTACTACTCGGTCATCTACCAGGCGATCGAGGAGATCGAGGCGGCCCTCAAGGGCATGCTCAAGCCGGAGTACGAAGAGGTCGAGCTCGGCACGGCGGAGATCCGCGAGGTCTTCCGCTCGTCCAAGCTGGGCAACATCGCCGGTGTGCTCATCCGCTCCGGCGAGGTCAAGCGCAACACCAAGGCCCGTCTGCTGCGCGATGGCAAGGTCATCGCGGAGAGCCTCAACATCGAGGGGCTGCGCCGCTTCAAGGACGACGTCACCGAGATCCGCGAAGGGTTCGAGGGCGGTATCAACCTCGGCAACTTCAACGACATCAAGGTCGATGACGTCATCGCCACCTACGAGATGCGGGAGAAGCCGCGGGTGTAACCGACACCGTCGGCTGTGGGTCCGGGGGGCTGCTGCCTCCCGGACTCCCCGCGTTCGGCCCGGTACGTCCTGGTCCGCCAGGCGCCGGACGGGCTTGGTGCAGTGGCGTACGCCACTGCACCGCTCCCTTCGGCGTCAGGGCGGAGCAGGGCCAGGAGTCCCTGGGGTCGGGCGACCAAGGCGGCGGGGCGAAACTCCGTCGAGCTCCTACCCGCGTTCGTTGTACGGTCTGGTGTCCCTGCCCGTACGGACGGGCGGGGCGATCGATCCCGTACCGGCGGGTGAACCGGATACACACATGTATGTGGGGACTCTCTCCTTCGACCTGCTTCTGGGCGACGTTCGGTCGCTGAAGGAGAAGCGGTCCGTCGTCCGACCGATCGTCGCCGAGCTGCAGCGCAAGTACGCGGTGAGCGTGGCGGAGGTCGACCATCTCGATCTGCACCGCAGGGCCGGAATCGGCCTCGCGATGGTCTCCGCGGACGCCGGACACATCACGGACGTACTGGACCAGTGCGAGCGGCTGGTCGCCGGTCGGCCCGAAGTGGAACTGCTGTCGGCCCGACGGCGCTTTCACGGCGACGACGACTGACCGACGACGACTGACCACCGTCGCGGGCCCTCTCCCAGCGCTTTGAGGGCCAGAGCGGGGGCACCTCCTGCACCCTGGAGGGAGCGGGGAGCAATCCCGGCGCAGCGCACAATCAACGAGCACAGAGAAGAAATGAGGGAGACGGACCAGTGGCCGACAACGCGCGAGCGAAAAGGCTGGCGGACCTCATCCGAGAAGTGGTGGCCAAGATGCTGCAGCGCGGGATCAAGGACCCGCGGCTCGGTACGCATGTGACCATCACCGACACCCGCGTCACCGGAGACCTGAGGGAGGCGACCGTCTTCTACACCGTCTACGGGGACGATGAGGACCGCGCCGCCGCAGCGGCGGGCCTGGAGAGTGCCAAGGGCGTGCTGCGCTCCGAAGTCGGCCGTGTGGCGGGTGTGAAGTTCACGCCCAGCCTGGCCTTCGTCGCCGACGCTCTCCCGGAGAACGCACGCACCATCGACGACCTGCTCGATCGGGCCCGGGCCTCCGACGCCGAGGTGCGTCAGGCCGCCGCGGGTGCCAGCTACGCGGGCGAGTCCGACCCGTACCGCAAGCCCGCCGACGAGGACAGCGAGAGCGATCCCGACGCCGACACCGCCGACCCCGCCAACCCTGCGGACACCGCCGGCACTGACGCGGCGGCCGAAGGCGGTTCGGCGACGCCCGAGCGCCGGAACGGCGACGCCCAGGAATGAACCGAAAGCCGACCGTGCCCGACGGACTTGTCATCGTCGACAAGCCGTCGGGCTTCACCTCGCACGACATCGTGGCCAAGATGCGCGGCATCGCCGGTACCCGCCGGGTCGGCCACGCCGGCACCCTCGACCCGATGGCCACCGGCGTCCTCGTCCTCGGTGTGCAGCGGGCGACCAAGCTCCTCGGGCATCTCGCGCTCACCGAGAAGGAGTACCTGGGCACCATCAGGCTCGGCCAGGACACCGTCACCGACGACGCCGAGGGCGAGATCACCTCGTACACCGATCCGACCGGGTTGGCCCAGGACGACATCGACGACCGGATCGCCGAGCTGACCGGCGACATCATGCAGGTGCCCGCCAAGGTCAGCGCCATCAAGATCGACGGTAAGCGGTCCTACAAGCGGGCCAGGGAGGGCGAGGACTTCGAGATCCCGGCGCGTCCGGTGACCGTCTCGTCGTTCACGCTGCACGACCTGCGCGAAGCCGTCACCGAAGACGGTGCACCCGCGCTCGACCTGGTCGTCTCGGTGGTCTGCTCATCGGGTACGTACATCAGGGCACTGGCCCGCGACCTAGGCGCCGCACTCGGCGTCGGCGGGCACCTCACCGCGCTGCGGCGCACCCGCGTCGGACCCTACGGCCTGGACGCGGCCCGCACCCTCGACCAGCACCAGCAGGAGCTGACGGTCCTGCCCGTCGCCGAGGCCGCCGCTGCCGCCTTCCCTCGCTGGGACGTCGACGCCCGCCAGGCCGAGCTGCTCGGCCATGGTGTCCGGATCGGCATACCGGCCGCGTACGAGGGAGCGGGCGCCGTGGCGGTTTTCGGTCCGGACGGCGGACTGCTGGTCCTCGTGGAGGCACTGAAGGGCAAGGCGAAGAGCCTCGCGGTGTTCAGCGGGACCGCGTAGCGGGCCCCGGGACCGCAGGGACACGGGGGAACCGCGCGGGCGCACACCGGCCACCGGCTCCCCCACCGCCTCACGTGCGGGAGAGGTGCCTCCACCCGACGGCCTCAGGTGACTCAAGTGCCTCAGGGCGGGAATGCGTCCCCTATGCCACTCCCGGTCCGCGGCAGGGGAGGTGGTTCCGTGTGGACATGGCGGAAACTCTCCCTTCGTGCCGATGCCGGCCCTCCCGCCGCGCCGGGTCCGGTGGCTCTCGCACCCTCCGGGGCGCCAGGTGTGCCGCAGCCGACGTGGGCCTCATCACAGCCGGGGCCATCGCCCCAATGCCGGTGCGGGCTGAGCCCACCCGGCATGGCACTCTTGGACCTGCGGAATCGGCGAATTCCGCGGCCAACGGCACCGATACGGGTCCCACCGTCAACGCCACCGACCCATGACGAGTTCGATGAGCATTCGATGAGCATTCGACCAAGGAGCGACACAGTGCAGCGCTGGCGTGGCTTGGAGGACATCCCCCAGGACTGGGGGCGCAGCGTCGTCACCATCGGCTCCTACGACGGAGTGCACCGCGGACACCAGCTGATCATCGGCCGGGCCGTGCGGCAGGCCCGTGAGCTGGCTCTGCCCTCGGTCGTCGTCACCTTCGATCCGCACCCCAGCGAAGTGGTCCGCCCCGGCAGCCACCCTCCGTTGCTGGCGCCCTACCACCGGCGCGCCGAACTGATGGCCGGACTCGGTGTCGACGCACTGCTGATCCTGCCGTTCACCAGCGAGTTCTCGAAGCTGTCACCCGCCGAGTTCGTCGCCAAGGTACTCGTCGACAAGCTGCACGCGAAGGTGGCCGTCGAAGGCCCCAACTTCCGTTTCGGCCATCGGGCCGCGGGCAATGTCGGTCTGCTCGCCGAACTCGGCAGGACCTACGACTACGACGTCGAAGTCGTCGACCTGTATGTACGGGGCGAGGCGGGCGGCGGTGAGCCGTTCTCCTCCACGCTCGTCCGGCGGCTGGTCGCCGAAGGCGATGTGACCGGCGCCGCGGAGATCCTGGGCCGGCCGCACCGCGTCGAGGGCATCGTGGTGCGCGGCGCCCAGCGCGGCCGGGAACTCGGCTTCCCCACCGCCAATGTCGAGACGCTGCCGCACAGCGCGATTCCCGCGGACGGCGTCTACGCCGGATGGCTGCACGTGAGCGGCGAAGCCATGCCCGCTGCGATCTCGGTCGGCACCAATCCGCAGTTCGACGGCGTCGAGCGGACGGTCGAGGCCTATGCCATCGACCGGGTGGGGCTCGAACTGTACGGGCTGCACGCAGCCGTCGAGTTCCTGTCCTTCGTACGCGGCCAGGCGCGCTTCGACTCGATCGAAGGGCTGCTGGAGGCCATCGGGGACGATGTGAAGCGCTCACGGGAGCTGATCGGGACGTACGAGACGGAGCCCGGAGTGAGCGTCGCCCGGGGCTGAGCCCCAGCACGGCTTCCCCGGGCCCGCCACGGCTCCCTGGGCCCCGCTCTCCCCGGCCCCCAGCGACGCGCCCCTGCGGTCCCCTAACGGGACGCGACGCTGGCCCAGTGACAGGCCACCTGCGAGGCCCCGCCGCCGTTCAGGATCGGCAGATCCTGGGTCCGGCAGGCCTGTGCCACTCCTACTCGCTCCGCCTCGCCGCTCGCCAGGACCTGGCAGCGGGCGTGGAAGCGGCAGCCCTTCGGGATACGAGACGGGTCCGGCGGCTCGCCGGTGAGCACCACCTCGTCGCCCTCGGCCTCCGGAAGCACCGACAGCAGCGCCTGGGTGTACGGATGCCGGGGCGCGGTCAGTACCTGCTCCACCTCGCCGGTCTCCACGATCCGGCCCAGATACATGACGGCGACCCGGTCGGCGATGTTCCAGGCGAGACCGAGGTCATGGGTGACCACCAGCGCCGCGAGCCCCAGTTCGTCGCGGAGTCGCAGCAGCAGAGCCAGGATCTCGCCGCGCACCGAGGCGTCCAGCGAGGCCACCGGCTCGTCGGCGACGATCAGTTCCGGTTCGAGCACCAGCGCGCCCGCGATCACCACACGCTGGCGCTGACCGCCCGACAACTCGTGCGGATAGCGCAGGAAGAATCGCTCCGGGGGCCGCAGACCCGCCCGTGCCAGGGCGTTCGCCACAGCGGCGCCCTCGTCGGCGTGGCTGCCGGTGGAGCCGTGGATCCGCAGCCCCTCCGCCACCGCGTCATACACGGTGTGCCGTGGATTGAGTGAGCCACTAGGGTCCTGGAGGACCAACTGGGCGCGCTTGCGGTACTTCTTCAGCGCCCGCGAGGCGTAGTCGAGAGGCCGGCCGCCGAAGGTGATCCGGCCGGACGCCGGCGGGACCAGACCCAGCAGCGAACGTGCCAGCGTCGTCTTGCCGCAGCCCGACTCGCCGACCAGAGCGACGATCTCACCGGGCCTGATGTCGAGGTCCACGCCGTCGACGGCCCGTGCGAGGGCGGCGCCCTGCCGCCCCGGGAAGGTGACATGCAGATCGGACGCGCTCAGCAGGGGTGCCGTCTCGGAGAGCGGGCCCGACGCGGGTGCGGGCGACTGCGCGGACTCCGGAGAGCCGGTGGTGGTCATGGTGTGCTGCTCCTTGCTTCTTCCGTGTCGCCCGGCGCCTCGGAGTCCGGCGTGCTGCTGTCGGCCGTCGCGCCGGGCGCGGTGCCCTCTTCGGCGGCACCCGAGACGGCGGCCGTCGAACGGCCGGTGCCGTCCGGGTCGCCCGCGGATCCGCCGCCCACGTGCACGCACGCCGCCATTCGGCCGGCCCCCGCGTCCCGCAGCGCCTGGTCGTCCACCGCGCAGGAGTCGAGCGCCACCGGACAGCGCGGATGGAAGGTGCAGCCGGTCGGCAGGGCCGACGGGTCGGGCGGGTCGCCGGGCAGGCCGCGCGGCGCGAACCGGGACGCCTGGTCGCCGATCCGTGGGAACGCCGCCGACAGGGCCTGTCCGTACGGGTGCCGGGCGTCCTCGTAGACCTGCCGTGCGGGCCCTTCCTCGACCACTCGGCCCGCGTACATGACCGCGAGCCGATCGCAGGTGTCGGAGAGCACCGCCAGGTCGTGGCTGATCATGATCAGGCCGATGTACTGCTCGGCCACCAACTGCTGGATCAGTCGCAGGATCTGGGCCTGGATCATCACGTCGAGTGCGGTCGTGGGCTCGTCCGCGATGATCAGCCGCGGGTCGCAGGCCAGCGACATCGCGATCATCACGCGCTGCCGCTGTCCGCCGGAGAGCTCGTGCGGATACGCGTTCGCGCGCGCCGCGGGCAGCCCGACGTGCTCCAGCAGTTCGCCGGCCTTCCGTTTGGCGGCGGCCGGAGTGGCCTTCTTGTGCAGCAGGATCGGCTCGGCGATCTGGTCGCCGACGCGGTGCACCGCGTTCAGCGAGTGCATGGCGCCCTGGAAGACGATCGAGGCGCCCGCCCAGCGCACCGCGCGCACCCGGCCCCACTTCATGGCGAGCACGTCCTCGCCGTCCAGCAGGATCTGCCCGGACACTCGGGCCTCGGCGGGCAGCAGCCGCAGCAGTGCCAGGGCCAGCGTCGACTTGCCGCAGCCCGACTCGCCCGCGATGCCGAGCTTCTCCCCGGCCGCCACGGAGAGGTTCACGCCGCGGACGGCGGCGACTTGGCCCGGATAGGTGACGCGGAGGTCGCGCACCTCCAGCAGACGTGGACTGCTCGCACCGGCAGGGCCGTGCGCGGCGCGCTCCGGCGCCGGAGCGGTACCGCTCGCCGCCGGTGTGCCGGCTGTTCCGGTCGGGCTCGCGGCGTCCGCTGTGCCTGTCGTGCTGGTCGTGCCTGTCATGCCTGTTGTGTCCGGCTCCGGTGTCTTGGGCGTGTTGTTCGTGTTCGTCGTCGGTTTCATCGCTTCACCCCTAGCTTGGGGTTGAGTACGGACTCCACGGCGCGCCCGCACAGCGTGAACGCCAGTGCCACGGCGGCGATCGCGAGGCCCGGCGGCACCAGATACCACCAGTGCCCCGAGCTGACCGCGCCCGCCTCGCGGGCGTCCTGGAGCAGACCGCCCCAGGACGTGGTGGTCGGATCTTCGAGCCCCAGGAAGGCGAGGGTCGCCTCGGAGAGGATCGCGTTCGAGATGCCGAGCGTGGTCTGCGCCAGCACCAGCGGCATCACGTTCGGCAGGACATGACGGGTCATGATGTGGGTGTGGCCGCCGCCGAGCGCCTTCGCCCGTTCGATGTACGGGCGGGCCTCCACGGCCATGGTCTGCGCGCGCACCAGCCGGGCCGTGGTCGGCCAGGTGGTCACGCCGATCGCCAGGATGATGGTGCTCATCGACCGGGAAAGCACCGTGGCCAGCGCGATGGCGAGCACCAGCGTCGGCATGACGAGGAACCAGTCGGTGACCCGCATGATCACCGTCGCGTACGCGCCACGGAAGTGCCCCGCGGTGATGCCGATCAGGGCGCCGATCAGCACCGAGAGCACGGCCGCGAGCAGCCCCACCGTCAGCGAGATCCGCGAGCCCCACAGCACAAGGCCGAACAGGTCACGCCCGTACTGGTCGGTGCCGAACCAGAACTGCCCGCTCGGTCCCTCCATCGGCTTGCCCACCGCGGCGGTGACGCTCTGCACGTCCGCACCGACGGTGAGCGGGGTGGTCAGCGCGAGCACGGCGAACAGGACCAGCGCGATGAGCCCGACGAGCCCGGCACGGTGGGCGCGGTACTGCCGCCAGAAGCGTGCCGCGGAGTGCCGCCTGCGGCGCCAGGCGAGCGCCCGCGGGCTCTGCGGCACGGGCGCCTGCGGCCCGGTTGGGGCGGTGCTGGTGGTCGTGTCGGTCGTCATCGGCCCACCCGGGGATCGAGCAGCGGATAGATCAGGTCGGCGAGGGTGTTCATCACGATCACGGCCGCGGCGAACACCAGGAAGAGCCCCTGCACGAGCGGCAGGTCGGGCACGCTCAGCGCCGAGTAGAAGAGCCCGCCGAGTCCTGGCCAGGAGAAGACGGTCTCGACCAGGATGGTGCCCGCCACGGTCCGCCCCAGATTGACGAAGATCAGCGTCATGGTCGGCAGCATCGCGTTGGGTACGGCGTGCTTGCGGCGCACCAGATCGTCCCGCAGACCCTTGGCGCGGGCCGTCGTCAGGTAGTCGCTGCCCATCTCGTCCAGCAGCGCCGAACGGGTGACCAGCAGCGTCTCCCCGTACTGCACCGCGACCAGTGTGATCACCGGCAGGATCAGATGGTGCACGACATCGATGACATGGTCGAAGCCCACTCCCGTGCCCGATTCCATGCCGCCGGTCGGGAAGAGTCCCGGGATGGGGCCCATGCCGACCGAGAAGATGATGATGAGCATCAGCCCGAGCCAGAACGATGGTACGGAGAACAGGGTCAGCGCGAGACCGGTGTGGATCCGGTCGCTGAGTCCGCCGCTGCGCCATGCCGAGCGGGTACCGAGGGCCACGCCGATCAGCGTGTACAGCACGAAGGAGGTTCCGGTGAGCAGCAGCGTGTTCGGCAGCGCCTCGGTGATCTTGTCGATGACGGGCGCGTGGAACTGGTACGAGGTGCCCAGGTCGCCGGTGAGGGCCTTGCCGCAGTAGTCGGTGAACTGCTGCCAGAGCGGCAGATCGAGCCCGAACTCCCGCCGGTAGGCCGCCAGCTGCGCGGCCGAGACCGGGCGGCCACCGGTCATGACCTTGACCGGGTCGCCGGGGATCAGCCGGAAGAGAAAGAATCCCGTCACGAGGACGGCCAGCAGCGACACCGCCGCGCCGACCAGTTTGACGGCCACATAGCGCAGATACGCCGTGGTGTTGCGGGCCCGTGGACCACGCGCCGCGGGACCGGCCTCGGCCGGACCCTCGCTCCCTATATCCACCGCGCTCTTGGCGAGCGCCGGGGTGCTCTCAGCTGCCATACGCTGCTCTCCCGGGAACCGGACTTGCTGGCCCCTGTGTCGCGTTTTTCCTGACGTTACGTGTGCCCCCGCCCGCAGGCCTGCGGGCGGGGGCACACGAGGGCGGGACTATTCGCGGTCCTCCGCGGTGGAGCGGCGCCGCAGCCCGAAGAAGGCCCCGCCGCCCACGAGGATGACCACGACCACGGCGATCCCGATGATCAGCCCGGTCGAAGAGCCACCGGACGAGTCACTGGAGTCCGCGGGGGCCGCGGACCACCAGCTCCAGTAGCCGTCCTGACCGTAGATGTTGCCCGCCTTCGACGGCATCGTGGTGATCGACTTGATCTGGTCGGTGCGGTAGGCCTCAAGGGCGTTCGGATACGCCATGATGTTCATGTATCCGAGGTCGTACAGCCGCGACTCCATCTGCTTGACGATGTCGGCACGCTTGGCAGGGTCGTACTCGGCCAGCTGCTGGTCGTACAGTCCGTCGAACTTCTTGTCGCAGATGAAGTTGTCGGTGGCGCCGGACTCCTTGGGGGTCGCGGGCAGCGCGCCACAGGTCTGGATCGACAGAACGTAGTCCGGGTCCGGGTTGACCGACCAGCCGTCGAAGGCCAGGTCGTAGTCGCCGGCGACCCACGGGTCGCTCACATTGTCGAGGCAGTCCACCGTGAGCCCGATGCCGAGCTTGCCGTACCACTCCTTGAGGTACTTGCCGACCGACTTGTCCTGCGGGTCGGTGGCGTGGCACAGGATGCGGTAGTTCAGCGGCTTGCCGTCCTTGCCGATCCGCTGGCCGGAGGAGTTCTTCTTGTAGCCCGCCTGGTCGAGCAGCTGGGCGGCCTTCGTCGGGTCGTACCCCATTTCCTGATCCGAGGACGGCTCCCAGTAGTACGTGGAGAAGCGCGGCGGAATGTAGCCCGCACCTTGGACCGCGTGGCCCTGGAAGACCTTGTCGATGATCGTCTTGCGGTCGACCGCGAGGAACAGCGCGTGCCGCACCCGCTCGTCCTGGAGCGACGGGTCGCCGCTGCCGAACTTCTTGCCGTTCGCGGCCTTGGCACCAGGGTTGGTGGCCAGTGCGTAGAAGCGGCGGCCCGGCGCGTCATTGACCTTGATCTTGTCTTCGGTGCCCAGCTTGGCGGCCTGCGCGGGCGTCAGGTTCTGGACGAAGGACACCTCGCCCTTCTCCAGGGCGGCCACGGCGGCGTCGTTGTCCTTGTAGTACTTGAAGATCAGGTTGTCGAACTTCGGCGCGCCGCGCCAAAAGCTCTTGTTGGCCTTGAGCTTCACATAGCTGTCGGTCTTGTAGTCCGTGACGGTGAACGGGCCGTTGCCGACGATCGGGAAGGTCTTGTCGTTGTTGAACTTCGAGAAGTCCTTGACGTTCTCCCAGATGTGCTTGGGCACGATGGGCACATCGATGGCTTCCATCGTGGCCTGCGGCTTCTTCAGCACTATGACCAGCTGGGTGGGGCTGGGCGCGGTCACCGTCTTGAAGTTGCCGACGTAGGAGCCGTTGGACGTGGCGGCGCCCTCGTCGGTCATCATCTTGTTGAACGTCCAGGCCGCGTCCTCGGCGGTGACCGGCTTGCCGTCCGACCACTTGGTGCCCTGGCGGATCGTGTACGTCCAGGTCAGCTTGTCCGCGGACGGCTTCCAGCTGGTGGCGAGCGCCGGGACGACGTGTGCGTCCTTCGCGTCGTAGTTGGTCAGGAACTCGTACATCAGCCTGCTGATGCTCGTACTGACCAGACGCGTCGCCAGGAAGGGGCTCAGCGAGTCGACGCTCTGCGCGACCGCCACCGTGAGGGTCTTGCCGCCGTCATCCGCCGCCCGCGCCGTCTGCGGTGCGGGGTTGAGCGGGGTCGCGAGCCCGGCGGTCAGGGTGAAGGCCGCGGCACCGGCGGCCAGCAGGAGCCGCAGGCGGCCGCGGGTGGCGGGCTGACCGGCCGCGCGTACGACGGTCGTACCGGCGGTGGGCCGGGTCGCACGCCGCGTCACCCGCAGGGCGGTGCGCCGGGCCGCCCGCATGAGGGCTCCGGCCTGTGCGCGGTCATAGGGGGGACAGCCGGGCGAGCGCCGGCCGTGCTGATCTTGTCTGTCCATGGATCGGGACCTCGCCTCGTTGCTCGCGCAGAGATTGGCTTTTTGATCATGGTGCGCCAGCTGGGTTGATGAGTGTGTTTATCAGCGTGGGTCAGTACGAGTCAACGTTCGACGAACCCCATGTGGCCTGCGGAAATAACGAGTTGAACCGGATTGCCCACCCATTGGTCAAGACCGGTGAAAACTGCCAGGCCAGAGAATGGCGCCCGCGACGGGCCAGGTAGGGAGGGGCGGAGGTTCCTGGTCACGACCATCCTGGCCCGGAGACTCGGGCGATCAGGCTTTTGCCTGGTTTTTTCTATGGTGGTTTACCTGCGTGGGGCGTGGGCGGGAGCGGTCCTGCCGTGCGGGAGTTGCTCCTGTCAGGCGCTCAAGGCGCGGCGCGAGGCCAGGCACAGCCCGCGCCGCACGGTGACCCGGACGGTGCCGCGCACCCGGGCCGCGCCGTCGCGGTACGACCCCGGTGCGCCCGGCGAAGACGAACGAACCTTCCGGGCGCCGCCGGACTACCCCTGCGTCCAGCCCTGAGGCAGCCCGGGCGGCCCCGCCACCCCGCCACCCTGCGGCGCGGGTCCCGGCAGCTGCTGCGGCGGCGCGGGTGCGGCCGACGCAGGCGCACCCGGCGCGCCCTGATGCGGCTGACCCGGATACCCCTGCGGAGGCGGCCCCTGCGGCTGCCACCCGCCAGGCCCCGGCTGCTGGCCCCCGCCATGAGGCGCGGGTCCCGGCTGCGGTGCACCGCCCGGCCCGGGCTGACCGGGCATCATGTGCCCGGGCACCGGCGGCGCCAGCTGCGGCGGCGGATTCCCGTCCGCCGTCCACAGCCCGTGCGCCTGCTGGTGTCGACCGAAGTCCTCCGCCACCATCGCGGAGAGATTGAAGTACGCCTCGCGCACCTTGGGCCGCATCATGTCGAGGTCGACCTCCGCACCGGCCGACAGGTGCTCGTCGAACGGCACCACGACCACTCCGCGGCAGCGCGTCTCGAAGTGGCCGACGATGTCCTCCACCTTGATCATCTTGCCGGTGTCGCGCACCCCGGAGATCACCGTGATAGAGCGGCGCACCAACTCCGCGTACCCGTGCGCGGCCAGCCAGTCGAGCGTCGTCGAGGCACTGCTCGCCCCGTCCACGGACGGCGTCGAGATGATGATCAGCTGGTCGGCGAGGTCGAGCACTCCGCGCATCGCGCTGTACAGCAGGCCCGTGCCGGAGTCGGTGAGGATGATCGGGTACTGCTTGCCGAGGACGTCGATCGCACGCCGGTAGTCCTCGTCGTTGAACGTCGTCGAAACGGCCGGGTCGACGTCGTTGGCGATGATCTCAAGCCCCGACGGCGCCTGCGAGGTGAACCGCCGGATGTCCATGTACGAGTGGAGGTAGGGGATCTGCTGCACCAGGTCACGGATGGTGGCCCCGGTCTCGCGCCGCACCCGGCGGCCCAGCGTGCCGGCGTCCGGGTTGGCGTCGATGGCGAGGATCTTGTCCTGGCGCTCGATGGCCAGCGTCGAGCCGAGGGCGGTCGTGGTGGTCGTCTTGCCGACACCGCCCTTGAGGCTGATGACCGCGATCCGATAGCACGACAGCACCGGCGTCCTGATCAGCTGCAGCTTCCGCAGCCGCTCGGCCTCCTCCTTCTTGCCGCCGATCTTGAACCGTGCGTTACCCGCCGCGGGCCGTGTGCTCTTGGCCTTCTGCCGCTTGTTGTTGAGCAGTCGGTCGGAGGAGAGCTCCACGGCCGCGGTGTACCCGAGGGGCGCACCGGGGTTGGTGGGCTGCCGCTGGTCGTGCTGGATCGCCTGCGGGTACGGGAGGCCGGTCCGCGGGTCGACGGGGAACTGCCCGGGGGCACCGGGCTGCCCGGGCGCCGGCGGGCCCGCCAGTGCCTGCGGCGCACCGGGCCCCTGGGGCCCGCCTGGTCCCATCGGACCGCCTGGCCCTTGCGGTGCGCCCGGTGCCTGCGGGCCGCCTGGTCCCTGTGGTGCGAACGGTGCGCCAGGTCCCTGCCGTGCGCCAGGTCCCTGCTGGGCGAACGGTCCGCCCGGTCCCTGGGGGCCGCCCGGTGCCATCGGCGCGCCCGGGCCCTGCTGACCCGGTGATCCCGGTGCCTGCGGTCCGCCCGGCGGGAGGACGCCCGGTACAGCCGCGGTCGGGTGCTGCGTGCCCGGGCCGCCCGGTCCCTGCGGCGGTACGGGGCCAGGACCCTGACTGCCCGGCACGGGCGGCTGGCCCTGGGCTCCGTAGCCGGGGAACGGCTGCTGCTGGAATGCTTGCGGCTGGGGCTGGGCGGGCGCGGGCATCGCCGGGCCCCTGGGGTCCGGCTGCCCGGGCACCGGCGGCTGCGGGAAGCCGTATCCGCCCTGCTGTCCCGGGGCGCCCTGCGGGAACCCGTAACCGCCCTGCTGGGCCGGGGCACCGGGCGGGAAGCCGTATCCGCCTTGCTGTCCTGAGGCCGGCCCCGGTGGCTGTGCGGAGCCGGGGACCTGCGGCTGTCCGGTCCCCGGCGCGCCGGCCTGCGGGAAGCCGTAACCACCCTGCTGGGCCTGGCCGGGCGGGGGAGTGCTGCCCGGGCCCTGCTGCGGGAACCCGTAGCCGCCGGGCGCACCGGGAACAGCGCCCTGGGCCGGGCCCTGGGGCTGTGTGCCGGGACCGCCCGCGGCCGGGTTCTGGTTCTGGTTCTGCCAGCCGGGCGGGGACTGCGGAGCACCCGGCTGCTGCGCCGCGGGCTGGCCGGGGCCGGGAGCGGGCACCTGGAGCTGGTACGACGTCGGATGCGGCTGCGCGGGTTTGGACTGTGCGGCTGCCGGACTGCCGGGCCACTGCGGCGCCTGGGCGGGCGCGGCCGGTTCGAAGGAGGCGGGCAGCGGGGGCAGCCCGGCCTGGCCGCCCGGCGCCCACGGCGCGGGCTGGCTCTGCACACCGTCCTCGACGGGCTCCGGCACGGCGTCCTCGGCCACGAAGCCCTGCGGGACCGCGTCGTGGATGTCGTCGTCGCGCTCGGCGTCCGGGGTGTCGGTGCCGTCGGGGCCGCGCTCCGCCGTGCCGTCACCGGTGACGGTGACGGTGACGGTGTCCGAGTATCCGGCGGACCCGGCGGACCCGGCGGACCCGGCGGACCCGGCAGACTCGGCGGACTCGGCGTCGCCATACGCGGTGTTCTGTGTGTCGTGTGTGTCCTGCGCGTCTTCGTTTCCGTACGCGTCGGAAGGGGTGGCGGTCTTGCCGAAGGACAGGGCTCCGGGCGTCGCCTCGGCCCCCTCGTCGTCGGCAGGTGAGCCCCAGGCGTGAGACGTGGCGTGGTCGTCCGGTGCCGCGGGCTCGTCGTCGGTGTCGGAGCGCGCGGCGTCGAAGCCGTCCTGAGTGCCGCTGCCGTCAAAGGCGTCAGCCGTCGGAGTGTCGAAGCCGTCGTCGCCGTCCCGGTGCGCACCGAGCGCACCGTCGGAATCCGCATCGAAGGACCTACTGCCGCCGTCCGTGTCCCCACCGAACGACGCGCCGGTCTGTGTGCTCGCCTGACGTACCCAGTCCGGGCGCTCGTCGACGTCCTCGCCCGGCTGCGCACCGCCGTCACCGGCGGGAATGTCGGCCTCGGACTCCTGAGCGCCGGACGTGGCCGGGTCGAAGTCGTCGTTCTCCGCAGCCGTGCCGTGCTGTTCGGCCAGTTCGCCGAGCTGGCGCCGCAGGGCCACCGTGGAGAACCGCATCGTGGTGCTGCTCTCCACATCACCACCAGCTTCGGCGCCCCAGGAGTTCTCGGAGCTGCCGGCACCGGAGGCGCTGCTTCCCGCACCGTAAGCGGAACCCGGATCGGACCCGGAAACCGAAGCGGAGTCCGAACTGTTCGAGCTGTTCGGGCCGTAGACATCACCGGACGCCGGCCCGGTACCGGGCTGGTAGCCGGAGCCGTATCCCGCTCCTGGCGTCCCTGTGGCACCGGGACCGCCCGAAGCGTCGGTGCCGGCCCAGGCGGCGGCCTCGTAGCCGTTGGCCGCTGAGGAACCCGAGCCGTAGTCATATCCGGTGCCGGGCCCTGCCCCGGGTGTCGCGGCGGAACCGGAATCGAACCCGCCGGCCCCGTATCCCGGCCCGGACTGGTACCCCGTGCCCGGCGCGGACTCATATTCACTGCCCTGCCCGGGAACCGCGCCAGGCCCGCCCCAGTGGGGCTCGAAGCCGCTGCCCTCGGTGTGCCTCAGCAGATCCGCGGGGTTGCCGGTGGGCGCCGGGGGAGAGGCCGAACCGACCGGCGGGGCGGGAACTGCGGGCGCGGGCGGCACACTCGGGGCGGACGAGGCGTCCTGGGAACTGCCCGACGAGTTCTGGGTGTACCAGGCCGGCGGGGCGTAGTCGATGGTGAACTCTCCCGTCGTCTCGAAGGGGGACTCGGCGTCGGACTGGTCATCGTCGGGTGTCTCCCAGCCCCCGCGCATACCGTCCCGATCGCTGCTCACAATTCCTCCTGGTGTGGTCGAGCACCCTCATGCCGTACAGGGGCGACCCTTCTTCCGCCGACCGCCACTGCCAACGGCCGTGCCGTCGGCCTTCGTGGTCCGCCTGTCCGAAGCCGTTTACAACTGTCCGCGGGCGACCGGAGCCGACCGTGGCCACTGGACGCCGTCCCGGACCACCCGGCCCTGCACGGCACTCCCCCTGAGATGCCACCGCCCGCTCACGGGTTTGTCAGTCGCACCCAGGACCCAGCCTAATCACCAGAACCGCCCCGGCGGCAGGCCCGTCGCCCGCCCGCCTGCAGACGCCCCGTCACAATGCGCCGCAAGACGACGGCAACATCCCCCGGCGTGGCTGGAAACGGCCCACAAATGCCCCGGGAACGACCGAAAAAACCTGTCAAACTACCCAAGTCGGGCTGAAATCCCTACGGCCGGTCCATCCTCCGAGGCATACCCAACAATCCGGTCTCGGCATCCGTGGCCTGCGTCATCACGTACTGCCTGTCGCGGCCCGCACACCAAAGAGTGACACCGTCGGCGAGGGACGGCAGCGACTCCCGGTCGGCCTTCGGCAGTGCGAGGATCCGGCCGAGCTGTCCCGCCTCCTGCGGCGAAAGACGCTGCACGCCCACCAGCCGCGTCTGACGCATCAGTCGCGGTGCCACCGGGCTCAGATACGGCAGCAGCGTCAGTACCGACTGCCAGGGGCCCGACACGACTCGGCCGCGCGGCGGCTGCATTCCGCAGTCACGCAGGACGAGTACCGGGCTGCCCGCCGAAGGACCGAGAGGCGGCACCCGCCCGACGTCGTGCAGGGTGATGCACTGCTGCGCGCCGCCCGCGGCCTGCGCGAGCGTCGCCCACTCCGGAGCGCGGCCGGTTTCGACAGCGACTCGGGCGCCGGTCGCCGCGGCCCGCAGCGCGATCACCTGCGCCGTCCACAGGCCGCCGATCAGCATGATGTCGTACGGCGTGGGGCGGTGTAGACCGAGGACTGCGGGGCGGGACTGCGCGTCGACGCCTATGACCACGCCGTCGTCCCCGACGGGCAGCGAGAGGGAGTCCACGTCCTCGGCGGATATCGCATGGCGGCCGTGCCGCGGACCCAGCAGTCCGAATCCGGCCCGCATCCGCGCCCGGAACGCCGTCATCGGCGCATCGCCCTGCGCCGCCGCACCCAGCGGCCCGGACCCGGGCCGGCCCGGCATCCCGCCGGGTCCGTTCGGACCCGAAGGGGCCGTGCTCACCGGCCTGTTGCCCATGCCCCGAGGGGCACCGGGAGGAGTCGTCATGGCCATCAGCGCGTGCCTCCCAGCGGCATCGTGGCGAGCACGCCGGGCAGCTGCTCGCGGTCGAGCCGCACCAGTCCTGTCCTGGTGTGCCGGGCGGCCTGCTGCAGCTTGCGGCGCGCGGCGACCAGTTCGGTGTCACCGCGGCCCGTGACCCTGACGAAGCCCCGGACCGTCAGGTCCTGGTGCTCGCTGCGGCCCAGGGTGATGCTGAACGTCGTCGCCAGCGCGGGTATGGCCGTGATCAGGGCGACGAGCTGCGGCAGCGACGGGCCGCCGGAGCGGCCCAGATGGGGCCAGCGGCGCACCCAGTAGGTGGTGTGCCTGCGGTTGTCGCAGCGCCAGGTGCGGCTCGACTCCTCGGTCCTGCGCTGCGGTGCCTCGGCCCGCCCGGCCTGCGCGGTCACCATCGGATTGGCGCACGCGGAGGTGGCGACGGCGGCCGTCAGCTCTTCCTCGGTGAGCAGTGTGGCGCGAAACCCGGCCCCGGTCAGCCGGCTCGCCAGCTGATCCGCCGAGCGCACCACGCACTTCTGCGCGCCGACGAGACCACCGCCGCGCGCGGCCACCGCCTCCGGGCACAGCTCGGGATCCAGCTTCAACGCGATCCAGGTGATGCGGACGGCGGGCGCGCCGGTCTGTGCCTGCAGCGGGGCGTAGTTGCTGACCGCCACGGACTCCTGGGGCAGGTGCAGGGCGGGCGCGGGCTGGGTGTGCAGCACGATCTGCGCCGACTCCAGGCGGATGTCGTCGACGTCGAGGGCCTCGCGCACCAGTTTCAGGGGCAGCGGGCGCCGGTCGCGCTCATTGCGGAGCGCGGTCGCGTCGGACTCGACCTGTAGGACGGCGGTCAGGAAGGTGCCGTCGCCGACCATGCCGACCGGGCGGCGGTCCTGGCCGCCGTACGCATAGGTGCGCAGCGCGGGATCGCACTCGACGGCGGGGGCGAAACCGGGCTCCGTGCCCGGCGGTATCGCGGTGCTCGCCGCACGGCGCTTGCGGGCGCGCAGGGCGCGCGCGGTGGCCATCCACTCGGGCAGCGAGCGCCCGCGGCGGCGCATGACGGCGAGCAGCACGAGCACCGCGGCGATGACGGCGCCGGGCACCAGCAGCAGCGTGCCGGCGACCCAGGCACCGAGCAGCACGGCCGCCGCGGTCTCCACGAGTACGAGCTGCTGGAGCCGGAAGGAGATGAACTGCCCTGAACGGCTGGTGAGGCGGAACGTGACCGGCGTGCCTGAACGGTCGGCTGCGGCCGCCGCCGGTGCCTGCCGCGTCCGCCGCGAACCGGAGGCCTGCGACGCACCCGATCGGGACCTCGACCGGGACCGCGCAGGAGTAGCGGAAGACACTGCTCAAACCCCCGAAATTTCGTCCCTATCCGTCCGAACACCCCTGTACAGACGGGCTGCTTTTCCTGCCGCAGCCTACCCGTGTCACACGAGCGATCACTCAACAGGCATAGTAGGGGGAAGGTCTGACAATCGAGGTGGGGACGGCCGCGCCCGGCGCCGTACGGGGAGCGAGCACCGCACCGACAGCAACACGACAAAGCGGGAACGCACACCGGGAAACCGGAGCCGAAGCACGGCGACAAGCCGGCGCCGAAGCACCGGCACAAGGGGGAAACGGCAGACTCTCATGGCATCACGACGGGACGAGCTCAACGCCTACACCTTCGCGAAGCGCCGCATGCTCGCGGCCTTTGTGCAGCCCTCGGCCACCGGTTCCGAGGAGGACGCGCCGAGACCACTGCGGGCCGTGGTGCCCAGCGTCATCATCGGGGCGGTCATCCTCGCCGGCTTCGGCGCCTGGGGCATGCTCCGGCCGACCGCCCCGCAGGGCTGGGACGCCCCGGGCGAGAAAGTGATCATCGCCAGCAAGTCCACGACGCGGTACGTCGTTTTGAAGACCGGCAACCAAAAGCCCCAGCTGCACCCTGTCCTGAACATGGCTTCCGCCAAGCTTCTTCTCGACCCCGACCAGGGCGAGGTCATCAAGGTCGACGAATCGGTGCTGGACAGCGGCAAGATCCCGCACGGCGTGACCATCGGCATTCCTTACGCCCCCGACCGGCTGCCCGATGCGTCCGACGCGGGCGAGGCCAAGCGCTGGGCCGTGTGCCAGCGTCCAGGCGGCCAGGACGGCAACATCCAGAAGGCCGCGTTCGTCTTCGCCAAGCGGGAACAGGGCAAAACGGAGGGCAGCGGACGCCTACAGGGCGGCGAGCTGCTGTACGTCCAGGGCCCGGAGCCGGACAGGACCCGGTACATCGTCGACGGAAGCGGCACCGCCTACCCGCTCGACAACAACCCACAACTGCTGCGTGCCGTCGTGGGATCGCGACGCAAGCCCGAGCAGGTCTCCAAGGACTGGCTGGACACGCTCCACAAGGGCAGCAAAATCTCCTTCCCGCCCATTGACGGCGTCGGCTCGAACGCGGGTGCCTCCCGTGAACTGGACACCAGGGCCAACAAAGTGGGCATGGTGCTCAGCGCTCTGGACGGCGGTGTGCCGCAGTCCTACGTGGTGCTGCCGGGCAAGGTCGCTCCGATCTCCGACTTCATGGCCACACTGCTCCTCCAGGACCCGGACCTGGTGTCCCTGCGCCAGGCGAACAAGGCTTTTCCAGCCGAAACCGGTTCGTTCAGTCCCAATGACACCGAGTTCGGCGACCACAACTGGCCGCGCGAGCGGCCGAAGCCGGTCAACTCCGCCAGCACTTCCCAGGGCGCTCCCAACACCGTCTGCAATGTCCTGCGTCCGGTCCCCGGCAGCGGGAAGACGACCCTGAGCACCTGGGTGGGCACCACTTTCCCCGCACCGCTGCCGACCGGATCGAGCAGCGCCTACGTCACCCCCGGATCCGGCCAGCTCTACCGCCAGTTCCAGGGCTCGGACACCCAGGCCGGAGGGCTCTTCCTGGTCACCGACACCGGACTGCGCTACGTCCTGCAGGAGAACGGGGACAGTTCCTCGGCCGCCTGCGGCATCGGCAAGTCCAGCAGCAAGAACCAGCAGACGCAGGACGCGCAGGACGCGCAGACCCGCCTCGGCTACAAGGACGTCAATCCGGCCAGGATCCCCGCCGCCTGGTCCGACTTCCTGCCCACCGGCCCCCGTCTGTCGTCGGCTGACGCATGCCAGCCACAGGGTTCGTAAGGCGGCTGCGCTATGACATACCTATGCTCTGACCAGCAGACGGCACGTTCGCATCCCGCGGTGCCGCGCTCCGGTGCGGCCCGTCCGCCGGTGCTGCGGCATGGTGGCGAGGCCGGGCTCGTGCGGCCCGGGTCGGCGCCGGGGCGCGCGCAGCGTCGACTGCGCGCCGTTGCCGCGGCGTTCGCCGCCACCGGCGCCGCCGTAGCACTGCTCACCGTCACCGGCACTCCGGCCACCGCGGACTCCGGCGAGTGTTCCTTTCCGGGCGAGGTGTACAAGAGCAAGCCCTGGTCCCTGCAGCGCGTGCTGCTGGACGAGGTGTGGGCACAGTCCACCGGCAAGGTGCGGGCCACCGGGAAGCCCGTGCGGGTCGCGGTCATCGATACGGGTGTGGACATAAAGAACCCGCAGCTCCAACACGCGGTCGATGCCGCGGCCGGCAAGAACCTGCTGCCGAAGGGCCTCAAGGACAAAGAGACGAACGAGCCCATTGCGCGCGGCAAGGAGAACGGCACCACCGACACCGTGGGCCATGGCACCAAGGCCGCCGGGATCATCGCGGCCCGCCCGATGAAGGGCACGGGCTTCGTGGGCCTCGCCAAGGACGCGAAGATCATCCCCGTCGAACAGAACGACGCCGAAGGCGACGGCACCCCGAACACCCTCGCCCAGGCCATCGACTACGCGGTCGGCCAGAGGGCCTCGGTCATCAACATCTCGCAGGACACCACGGGCGGTGTGGATCCGGGCCCGCCGCTCAGCACATCGGTGGCGAAAGCCATCAAGGCCGGCGTCGTGATCGTCGCCTCCGCGGGGAACGACGGCGGCAACCGCAAGCACAAGAAGACCTACCCGGCCTCGTATCCCGGTGTCCTCGCGGTGGCCGCCTCGGACCGTAACAACGAGCGTGCGTACTTCTCGCAGTCCGGCGACTTCGTCGATGTCGCGGCTCCGGGTGTCGACATGGTGTCGACGGTCCCGGGAGGCGGCCACTGTGCCGACAGCGGAACCAGCTTCTCCGCTCCGTATGTGTCGGGCGTCGTCGCGCTCGTCAAAGCCAAGCATCCGGATTGGACCCCGCAGGAGATCACCGCCCAGATCGAGCAGACCGCGGAACGCTCCACCTCGGGCCACGACCCTCTCGTCGGCTGGGGCGTCGTCGACCCGGTGCGCGCCCTCACCGAGGACGACCAGAAGATTGAGAAACCCATCGCCCACGAGGGCCTCGCCCACGCCGAGGCTCCCGACCCCGCCCCCCTCCACCTCGGCGAGACGCAAGCCGAACGCTCGGCCCGCCTCGGCACCTACGTCACCGTCGGCGCTGCCGTACTGGTCGCGGCCCTCGCGGGGACAGGAGTCGCGGTGCGGGATGCGCGGCGGCGCGGGCGAAGGGTTCGGGGAGAAGAAGGCTGACGGTGCGTCCCTGAGCGACGGGATGCAGCGGCAGTCCACGACTTGCTGGTGAGAGAGCGGGGCGGTCCGTGCGGACCGGCCCGCTCTGTTCTTCCTCGGTTGTGCTCGCGGTGCTCTTCCGGACTAGGACGCTCGGGTCCGTCAAAGAAGGCGGCAGACATTCGCCCACGTTGCGTTGGCGCTCCATGACGGATCGTGGCGCTCCATGACGGATCAGAAAACACGTTGGCGGGCTGCCACCGAGCTGCGACGATGCGGCTGTTTCCGATACGGAGAGAGCCTTTGTTCGTTTTCGCTTGTGCGCGGTGCGATGCCGAGCTGACCGTCCCCTTGCCCCAGGTCTCCCTTCCGGCCCACGCCCGTCAGAAGTACGGGAACGCGGTCCAACTTCCGGTGCTCATGGAGTCAGGGACGTTTTCCGTGGACCTGGACTCCTGGGGAGTGCCGTGGCGCGCCGATCTACGCCCTGTCCGACAGCACGCCCGGCTCCTCGTACCGGTCCATCCCCAGACGGGCCAGACCTGGACCCCCGCCGGCCTGGCTGCGTCGGCGTACCCGGTGCCCCTGCCGCTGGGGATGTGGCTGTGGCTGGTCTGTCCCCAGCCGTACTTGCCGGTTGTCGCGTCGGGCGGCATACCTCAAGACGTCCTCCGCGACGACCCGCTCCCGCCGCGCCCCAACTACCTGTTCCGGGCCGACTGGGGAACGTTCCAGCACGCCTTGGTCCGACTACCGGCCGTTCGCAGCCCGTGGATGCGCACCATCCTTGAGAATTTCAACGGGACCTAGCAAGGAATCCCGTGCCTTCAGGCATCGGGAGGAATTGCTTCTTTGGCCTGCTCTGACCCGCGCTGGAGCACGGGTCCGCATGGGTGGCCTCAGTCGGGACGTTTCTGGTTCTCGATGTACTCCTTCACCACTGCCAGCGGTGCGCCGCCGCAGGACGCGGCGAAGTACGACGGTGACCAAAAGTGTTCGCCCCACAGGTAACGCTTGATGTGGTCGGCGTACTCCTTGCGCAGGTAGTGGGCGGAGACGCCCTTGAGCGAGCCGACGAGGGCGGAGAGCTTGACCTGTGGCGGGTAGTGGATGAGCAGGTGGACGTGATCGCGTTCGCCGTTGAACTCGCGCAGTTCGGCGTTCGCCTTGGCGCAGACCTCGCGCATGATCTCTTCGCAGCGGTTCAGGATTTCGTCGGTGAAGACTCCGCGCCGGTACTTCGGTACAAAGATAAGATGGGCGTGGAGGGTGTAGACGACGCTACGACCCCGGCGGATATCGGGATTTTGTTCCCAGCGCGGTGACATAGACACGATGCTAGAGTGCTCGTGTGAAGATCGTCGTGCGGGTGCGCCTCACGCCGACGCCCGAGGTGGCATCGGCACTGGAGCGCACCCTGCATGCCTGCAACGAGGCGGCGAACTGGCTGTCCGGTCAGGCACACGAACGCGGTGAGATCTCCCGCAAGGCGTTACAGGGTTTGGCCTACCGAGACCTGAAAGGTCGGGGTCTGTCCGCGCAGCCTGCGCTGCATGTGCTGCGAAAGGTTGCCGATGCCTACACCACCCGGCGCGCCAACATCCGCGCCGGGAACCTCGGCAAGCCCGGATCCAAGCGTCGCCGCAAGGCTGAGTCCAAGGCGATCACCTTCCGCGAGGATGCAGCCCAGCCCTACGACGACCGCTGTCTCAGCTGGCAGAACGACGAGCGGACGGTAAGCATCTGGACCACCGCCGGACGTATACGCGGGGTGCGGTTCGCCTGCTCCGAGCAGGCTCGTGAGCTCCTTGCCGAACACCGCAAGGGCGAGAGTGATCTCGTCCACCGCGACGGCATGTGGTTCCTGATCGCCACATGCGAAGTACCCGAGGCCGAGCGGTACGAGCCCGACGGCTTTATCGGCGTGGACCTCGGCATCGCCAACATTGCCACCACCAGCACGGGTTACCGCGCCGGTGGACGCCTCCTCAATCGACACCGCCAGCGACAGCTCGAACTACGCCGCAAGCTTCAGGTCAAGGGCACCAAGTCCGCGAAGCGCCGGTTGAAGGACCGCCGCCGCAAGGAGCAGCGGCACGTCGCGAACGTCAACCACATCATCTCGAAGAAGACCGTGATCGAGGCTGAACGCACCTCGCGCGGGATCGCCCTGGAGGACCTGGGCGGTATCCGGCAGAGGGTACGGCTACGCAAGCCCCAACGGATCACGCTCCATTCCTGGGCCTTTGCCCAGCTCGGGCAGTTCCTTGAGTACAAGGCGCGCCGGGCCGGTGTCCCGTTGGTGTACGTCGATCCGGCGTACACCAGCCAGGAATGCGCCGCCTGCCATCACATCGAGAAGAGGAACCGGGTCGATCAGGCCCGCTTTGTCTGCCGGAGGTGCGGGGTCGTTGCCCATGCCGACCGGAATGCTTCCCACAACATCGCCCACCGTGGCGAGAGCGTGTGGAATGCGGGGCGTGAGTCACGCGTCCCTGCCACCCCATAACCGGGGTGTCTGGACGGAGGAGCCAACCCAGCAGCCAGTTGGGCACTACCTCCAAGCCTGGCCCTTCAGGGCGGGGTCAAGTTGACGCAGGACAGATCGGCCGACATCTTCTAGTCGACTGGCAATCGAACGGCGCGCCGGGCTCTCGTACCTCCCAAGTGGCGAACATCTGCTGTGCCACCCACGAGAGCCTCAGGCCAGGGCTCCGTGGGTCGATCTTCAGCACGGGGCAGCGGATGCAGGCTGTGGGTGGAGTACGCGCAGGAGCTCGGCCCGGGAGAGACCGCCGACGTTCGGCTGGCTCCTCTGAGCCCCGACCAGTGGAGACATCTGAAGTGCGGCGATGTCATCACCATGCACGAAGCCCGACCTGTAGCCGGCACGGCCACCGTGATCGAGATACTGCCCCCGCGCACCTGAACCCGTCTCGTCGTGCCCTCGTCTGGGGTCAGCAGCCACGGCTCTGGCGCGTCAAGTACCGCTGATGGCAGGATGGCCTCCATGATGATCACCAGAAAGGCTCATGCCGCGTAAGCGCCCGGGTGCAATCCGCGCCATGCGCGAGCGCCAACCGCCCGAGTGGGCGCGTGAACTGCCCACCATCGACCGTCTGTCGGCTGACACGAGTGCCGCGATTCACTGGGTGGAACATAGCTCTCATAGCTATGAGGTCCAGCCTGGGCGAACCTCGCAATTCCTCTACAGCTACCGGAAGTTTTTGCGCCAGCCCGGTCGGAAGCTGAGGTTGACTGCCTCGGAGTGCCCGGTCTGTCCTGGGTGCCAGTACGACGATGTCGCAGTGGTCAGGGACGCGTTGGAGGACATAGTGGGCCTGCTCCCGCTTCCGGCACGCACCGAATTGCGACGACTACTTGCCGGTCTTGATGCGGAATTCCGAAGCAGGACACTGCACGATCCTGATCCAAGCCACTGGGTGGACTGGAGCGGGAGTCCGTACCGATGGTGGCACCGACGGCTTTACGCGGGTGTCTAGGGCGAGGGGCGGCCCCTGCCGAGGATGCTGACTTCTTGCGCGGCCGTGTCTGTCGCAGCTCCGGAGTAATGCGACCAACGCTGCTGCGGATGTATGGCATGCCAAGGTGGACGGCTGGGCTGCACGGTTGCGCATGGCCTCCAGTTTCTGGGCGGCGGCCATGGTGGTCTCGATGGCGGCGACCTCGCCGAGCCAGCCCTGGTCTCTGGCCTCTTGGAGGCGGTCGACGAGGTTGGCGTGGATCTCCTGGAGGCGTGGCATCTGGGCCGGGTCCACGAGCAGTAGGGGGCATCTGACACAGGCGTTTTCATGCTGGCACGGGGTCGCGTAGTCGCGGCCGCAGATCCCCAGGGCGACCTTGCGCAGTTCGAAGTGGGCCAGGAACTCGTCCCACTCGGTGGCGGTGAGCTCGCGGTACTCCTCGCTGGGCCGCTCGGTTCTGCGGCGGGCGATGAAGGCCCGGTGATGGGAGATCACATCCTCCGGGTAGATCGCGGCATACCCCATGGTGGTGTCCAAAGCGGCGTGACCGCAGATCTTCGCGGCGATGTGCGGGGGCAGTCCGGAGCGGATGACGTCGGTCACGAAGAAGTGGCTTGTGTCCGCACGCGCTGTGTGCGCTGGTGGTCGTGTGGTGATTGACGCGGTGAGTTGGCAAGGACCGCCTTCGCGACCGCGGCAGTATCGCGTGTGACGATTCTCGGCCTGCTTGGTGAGAGACCTCATGTCGGAAGGCCACCGTGGTGGCCGGTCCGTCGGCGATCAATATTGAGTCGCTGGGTGAACACCGTCGCCCTAGGGTTCCCGCTATGGACTGGCGGACTTGGCACGACCAATACGATCTTCCCGACTCCTGGATGGCACGGAGACTGCAAGCCGTTCGAACACAGATCCGGACGGCTTTGGACGGCGGCCCGGCTGGTCCGCTGCGGGTGATCAGTCTGTGCGCCGGTCAGGGGCGTGATCTGCTGGAGGTGCTGGCCGAGCACCCCCGCCGCGATGACGTTCAGGCGCGGCTGGTCGAGTTGGATGAACGGAACACTGCGTTCGCCAAGGAGATGGCCCGGGCTGCCGGCCTGGGTCAGGTGGAAGTGGTGACGGCTGACGCATCGCTCACCAATAACTACCTCGGCATGGTTCCTGCGGACCTCGTGCTGATCTGCGGGCTGTTCGGCAACATCGCTGACGAGGACATCGAGCGCACTGTCGACTCGTGCTCCCAGTTGTGCAGCACTGGCGGCACCGTCATCTGGACCCGTCACCGTGCCGCTCCCGACCGGGTGCCTTTGATCTGTGGATGGTTCGAGGAGCGTGGCTTCGAGCGTCAATGGCTATCTGAGCCGGAGGCAGGCTTCGGCGTCGGTGTGCATCGCTTCACCGGCGAACCACAGCCGCTGGCCACAGGCATGGGCATGTTCACCTTCGTCGGATACGACGTTCTCAGATCAGCGGATGCGCAGGCGGGCACGGCCTGAAGGCAGTAGCCGTCGGACGGTCGACTTCTCCAGGTCGATCAGTCGTTCCTTGAGTGCTGTCACCTCTGCCTTGCGCCGCGCGATCTGTGCCTCGCGCGGGTTGGGGGTCTCTCCTGCCCGCTGCAGGGACTATTGAGGACCGCGATCATCGTGAACCAGGGAGGCGCGCCACTGGTGGTGGCAGAAGGGTGTGAATCGGTGGCGGTGTGGCGGGCGTGGCCCGTGAACGGGTCGGGAACCGAGTAGGACTACTCATGCGGCGGGGGTCGCGGGCTCGGTATGGTTGTCGGAAGGTTGTGCCGGGGGGCACGGCCGTCCTGGGGGCCTGTCCGTATTCTGCTGAGCCCTGTGGGTCGGACCGGTCGGGGGAGGCGCGTGGCGGCTCGGTAGGTTGCGGGATGGTGCCTGGGTTCTCGGCACTGAGGGAAGAATGCGGATATGGCGGCATAAGGCCGCCTGGTCGTGGCGGAGTCGTAACTGAGCTAGTACTTAGATCAGTTGGCCCCGTTCCCGGCGATGACTAAAGTAATAAAGACGTGGTTAGTGCAGCTTCGTCAATGTGGTCGGGACACGGCCTGGCGGGCTCAGGGGCATAGGGGGAGGAAGGTCCAGTGCGTCCTGCAGAGGCGGGCGGCGCCGATCTCAGGCGCGGCGTGGAGGCGTTGAAGAGCTTCAAGAAGCAGGTGGACACGGTCCTCTCTACCTTCGAGAGTTCGCCGGCCAATGCGACGCATGTCGCAAACCAGACGATCTCCCGTGCGGCTCTGAGCGGAGCGGGAGACTTCGGCGAGGCACATGACCTGTTCAGTCAGTACAACCGTGTCCACGAGCGGCTGACAACCCTGTCCAAGTCGCTCGCCCACCAGATCGAGGCGATGGGCATCGCCGTGCACGGTGCGGATGTCGGCTTCGACAACCTTGAGGAAGACCTGCGGCACCGTTTCTGGCAGCTGCAGACCCAGATCCGCGAGGACAACAAGCCGCCTGTGGAGGAGACTCCTGCAGCGCCGCCGAAGCACACCCATCACAAGCAGTACAAGGGGGGAATGGCATGACGCACAGAGACCACACGCAGGACCATCAGCGGGCCAACAACGAAGTCGTCACGACCGATGTGACCTCCCTTGTCAGCCGGGTGTTCGGCAACATGTTCGGAGGGAACACCGCCCGCCCCGGTGGCATGCCCCATGGGCACCACTCCAGCTTCGAGGGTCGGAAACTCAACGAGATGCTCGACCTCGTCGAGCACGGCACCCCTCACCATCTGGCGAACGCCGGCGAGGCGCTCTGGAGTGCGCGTGACGCCATCAGCGACGCGGCGGAAGACCTCAACAGCCACATCACCAACGTCGACTGGCACGGCGACTCGGGCACGCAGTTCCGCGAATGGGGCGTCGGCCTAGTTGAGAACGCCCGGGCGCTCTCCGATTTCGCCGGAAACGCGGGCACTCAGATCACCGTGGCGGGCTCCGGTCTGGCCTCCGTCCAGAAGTCCATGCCGCCACGGGACACCCGCGCGAACCCCAAGGACGTCCACGAGCTGCCTGCGCACAAGCGCGTCAAGGGCGACCCGGAGTACGACGCGGCCGTCCAGGTGGAGGGTCACAGGCAAGAGGCCATCAACCAGATGACCCGACTGGCGTCCTTCTACTCGGTCGCCAGCGGAGGCCTCGCCAAGCAGAAGACGCCGACGTTCGACGTTATGCCGGATGTGGGTGTGCCGAGGCCGGCCGGGTACAAGGAAGTTCCTGGCGGGAGCGGGCAAGGTAACACCAGTCTGACGGGCGTGAGCCAGCCAAGCCAGGGCGTGAGGCATACGGCGACAGGCGATGTGCCCAGCCACACCCCGGCTCATTTGCAGACGCACGGCACGATCGACGAGGTGCGCGAGCCCCAGGTGGGCACGGAAATCGACAGTGTTCAGCCTCTTACGCCGACTCCGCCGTCAGTCGATCCACCGCCAACGCTCACGCAGAGCACGCAGGGTACGCAGGGACCCAACAACCCTGTTCTTTCATTTACCAACGAAATTCCCAACACCAGCCAGAACGGCATGCCCAAGGCCTTCGGCAGGACCACGCCCTCTGAGGCCCGAGGAGTGGCACGGGAAGGGTTGGGAGGGAACAGGAACTCCAGTGCGTCGGGACGCGGACTCACCAACGGGATGGGACGCGGACCGGTCAATCAGGCGAAGGCGACCGGACGCGGTGGCACCACGGGCCGTATGCCGATGGGACGTGGTGGGGTCAGCGGTGGGAAGCCCCGCACCGCCGGCCCGGCGAAGACGTCACAGGCCGGCGCCGTCCGCAAGGGTGGTGTAGTCGGAGGGCGGCCCACTGCTGAGGGTTCGGCAAAGGGGACGTCCTCCCGAGTTCCGCGCGGAACCGTCATCGGCGGACGTCAGGAACAGGAAAACACCGGCCGCGTTCAGGGAACCGCGGGCAGGGCGGGACAGCGCGGCGTGATCGGGGCCCCGAAGACTCCCGAGAACAACAAGACGCAGGCGGTCCGGCGGACGCCCGGCACTCCCGAAGGTGTGCTCGGTGCACCTAAGGGCCAGTCGACGGGTCCCAAGGGAGAACGCGGCGGATTCACTTCGGGCGGGTCCGGCCTTGTGCGAGGCCAGCGCGACCAGCGCCACCCCTCGGACGAAGACAGGTACGAGGAAGAAACCGGGCTGTGGCAGCACCACCAGGACGTCGACGGTGTGGAGCCTCATGAGCCCCAGCACCGCCCGCCGCACGCACCACCAGCGAACGACTAAGCCTTCGAGCAAGGATATACAGAGGCATGAAGTCAGGAACCGGCCAGAACGCCCCTACGACTGTGCGAATCCGGGGGCGCAGAAGGCGAGGCGTGGGCTCCGTAGCCGCGGTGCTCGGAGCCTGGGCCATTGCGTTCACTGGGTTGGCTCCCGCAGCCGTGGCCGGTGACGTCCGGTCGCAGGAGTGGTACTTGGACTCTATGCAGGCTGACAAAATATGGAAAGTCAGCACTGGTGAGGGCATCAAGGTTGCTGTAGTCGACAGTGGCGTTGCCGAGACGCCTTCGCTCCAAGGCCGGCTCCTTCCTGGAAAGGATGTGATGAAGCCTTCGAGTGATGCCAATGATGACTACAACGGTCACGGGACCACAATGGCCGAACTTATCGCGGGAACGGGTAAGGGCGGGGGCCTCAAGGGGCTTGCTCCTGGCGCGTCAGTTATTCCCATTCAGGTCAAGCTCACGTCGAGTTCTTCTGCGAGTGATTCCGCTAAAGCGATCCGGGCAGCTGCAGACAGTGACGCCCAGATCATCAATATGTCGATCGGTAGCGAGGACCCTTCTCCCTTCGATGAGGATGCGATCGCATACGCACTCAAGAAGGGAAAGCTGCTGTTTGCGGCTATGGGGAACGATGGAAACGCGAAGGCTTCCTATCCTGCGAGTTACGACGGAGTCGTAGGTGTCTCGGCTATCGATGAGAATGGTAAAGTCGCCAATTTTTCCCAGTATGGAAAAAATGTCGACCTGGCATCTCCTGGTATCGATGTTCCATCTTGGTGTGACGCCAGCCTGAAGAAGTACTGCACAGGCAAGGGCACCAGCCAAGCCACCGCCATCGCCTCCGCCTCCGCCGCCCTCATCTGGTCCGCTCACCCTGACTGGACCGCCAACCAGGTCCTGCGCGTCATGATCGACACGGCCGGGCGCGACTGGCCGAAGGACAAGCCCAGCACCTATCTCGGGTACGGGTTGGTGCGCCCCGCACGCAATCTCCTGCACGGCGAGGGCGATCCCGGCGCTGCTGACGTCGACCCTGTCACCGGAAAGAAAACTCAGGGCGTCCCAGCTGCAACCTCAACGCCCCCAAACGCGTCCCAGACCCCGGACGGCAAACCCTCGCAGGGCACGTCGGGCGGGGAGACGTCGGCAGCCGCCTCGGACACGGGGGACTCCGGTGGCAGCGGGCAGACATGGATCATCATCGGCGCCGTGGCTGCCGTCGTGGTGATCGGCGGAGCGGCATTCGCATTCATGAGAACGAGGCGTGCTCGTTGAGGGACATGGGAATTGCGGGAGCGGTGTCCGTGTCCCGGCTCTCGCTGAAAGCCCGGGTGGAAACCCGCCGGACTGTGAGCTTCCCGGACCGGTGACAAGGGCCCAGCGCCCGACAACTGAACAGACCGCAGCACAGACAGAAGCAGGCTCACGAAGGGAAGTCCAGCCATGGCCGGCGGCCAGAAGGTATCAGACGCAGAACTGATCAAGCTTGAGAACACGATCGTGCACAAGTACGACTCGATCAAGGGCCAGATCAAGCACCTGCAGGGCACGATCGACCAGCTTGAGGCGCACTGGGTGGGTCTCGGTGCAAACGCCTTCGGTAAGAAGCAGGAAGAGATCAACAACAGCCTTGTCCACATGGGCAAGACACTGGCGAAGTTCCTGGATGCCATCAACAACACCCGGCATATCAAGAACGACTCCGAAGACAAGATCCTCGCGGACGCGAAGTCCATCGACCCGGGCCTGGGCAACCAGACGTCGGCCCTCAACCAGTACTGAGTAGCCGAGCCGGTACGAGTACGGACACTGACGGGCCCGTTTCTTTGGCCCGCCCTTCAGCCAAAACGAACCAAGGAGACGGACACCATGGCGAATCCGCATGACGGCGAACTTGCAGTCAAGTACGGCGGCCTGGACGCGATGGCCACCGAGCTCGGCAACCAGGCCAAGAAGCTCGAACACGACCTGCACGAGATCAAGGCGGCCGTGAAGGCAGCAGCGGCGGGGTGGGAGGGCGACGCCCACACCACGTACACCGAGGTGCAGCACGCGTGGGACAAGGACGCCCAGGTCATCCACAAGGCCCTGATGGACATCACCCGCCTCGTCCACAACGCCGGTGGTGACTACCGCGGCGGCGACAAGAAAGCGGCCAGCTACTTCAACGGCTGACCGTGCACCGTACGCAGCGTCGGGGTGGGCACGCACGGAGGGTGCCCACCCCGCACTCTTGAGCTGCCCCGCGCGCGACCCGGCAGCCGTGTCGGGCGAGAGCCGGCTGCCGCGTGACTCAGGAGGAGACCGTTGTCCACGCACGCGCCACATACCGGGGGCGCGCCACACGCCGGCGGATCGGCCACGGGGGCCGCGGCATCGATGGCGCGAGCAGGCGGCACGCCAGGCCCGCCCACCGGCACCGGACCAGCCCGCGCCCCGCGCCGTATCGGCCCGTACACCGTGATCACGCGCCTGGACGACCGCGCCTTCAGAGCGCCGGTACCAGAGGGCCGCTTCATCGCCCGTAGCGCGGACGGCGACCGTACGGCCCTGGTCAGTGTGCCGCTCGCGGGCGCCGACCCGCAGGCGTTCATGACCGAGGCCGAGACGTCCCGTTACCTCCTCGGCCCCTGGGCGTCCGTGGCCGTCGAGTTCGCGGGGCCCGGCGAACCTCCCTGGCACGCCCGTCCATACCTACCCGCGCTGCCTCTGCCCACCGCGCTCGGCGTGCACGGCGGGCCGCTGCCCGAGCGCACCGTGCGGGCCATCGGACTGGCCGTCGCGGAGACACTGCTCATTGGGCATGGCCAGAACCTCACCCATGCGGGAGTCTCGCCCGCCGCCGTGCTGCTCGCTGCCGACGGGCCCCGTCTCACCTGCTTCGGAGCCGTGCGCGCCGCGGCTCCCGACGGTGTGTCACGGTCTGGGCTGCCCGGACTTGATCCCGGCGCTCTGCCGCCCGAGCAGGCGGCCGGGGGACGACCGCGCCCCCTGGGTGATGTGTACGCGCTCGGCGCGACCCTCGCCTACGCGGCCACCGGTCACACCGCACCGGAGGGCGACGAACTCCCGCCCGCGCTGCGCACCCTCATCCTGCGCTGCCTGTCACGGGACCCCGCCGCGCGGCCGATGCCGCGCGAACTGCTGGACGCGCTGTCCCCGGCCCTGGACACAGCGGCCGGATCGCACTTCCCCGCGCACGGCAGCACCGTGCTCGACCCGCAGTCCGCACCCGCGAGCCGCGCCACGGCCCTGCTGGGCCCCGGTTGGCTGCCCGCCCGCGTGATCGCCGCCATGGCCCACCAGTCGGCCGCGGTGCTGGCCGCGGAGCTGCCGGCCCCGTCGACTCCGTCCCCGTCGGTTCCGTATCCGCACGCGTCCGCGTCCCACCCGAACCCGGCGTGGCCGCCGCCCGCGGTCCACAGTGCCGCGCAACCCGCGCCGGCGCACGCGACGCCCGCACTCGCCACACCTCCTGGCGTCCCGCCGCCGTACGCGCCCCCGCCCGCCGCAGCCTCTGCCTACGCGGCACCTCCCCACTCCGTTGCCCCCGTCCCGCCCCAGGACCGACCGCTCCAGGACTGACTACACCTCATGCCCCTCCCCCTCACTCACGACGACCCCGTCACCCTGGGCGCGTACCGGCTGATCGCCCGGCTCGGCAGCGGAGGCATGGGCACCGTCTACCTGGCGCGCTCACCAGGCGGGCGTACCGTCGCGCTGAAGAGATGCACGCGCGGATCGCCTCGGAGCCCGCATTCCGGACCCGTTTCCGGCTGGAGGCCGACGCGGCGCGGGTCATCGGCGGGCAGTACGGCGCCCAGGTCATGGCGGCCGACCCGCTGGCCGAAACGCCCTGGCTGGCCACCGAGTACGTACTCGGACCGCCTCTGGACGACGCCGTCGAACTGGCCGGACCGTTCCCGGAACCTTCGGTGCGCGCTCTCGGCGCCGCCCTGTGCACCGCACTCGGGCAGCTGCACCGCTCCGACGTGGTCCACCGGGACCTGAAGCCGTCGAACATCATGGTCACGGCGTATGGCCCCAAGGTCATCGACTTCGGGATCGCCCGAGCCATCGGCGACGACCGGCTCACCCACACGGGCGCAGCTGTCGGTACTCCCGCGTTCATGTCGCCCGAGCAGGCCACCGGGCAGGAGCACACCCCGGCGGGTGACGTCTTCGCGCTCGCCGGAGTACTGGTGTTCACCGCCACCGGCGCCGCCCCTTTCGGCCACGGCCAGCCCGCGGACCTGCTGTACCGGGTCCGCTACGGGGAACCCGACCTGTCCCGGGTGCCGACCGCTCTCGTGCCGATCCTGGCCCCGTGCCTGGCCAAAGACCCCGTGCAGCGCCCGACCACGGCTCAGCTCGCGGCTCAGTTCCATGACGGCAACGGCGCGTTCGCGGACCACCTGCCGGATGTCGTGCTCGCCGAGATAGGCCGGCGTGCGTCCGAGGTCTGGGGGATCGCGCCGCAGCGGCTCGCGCCGCCGGAGGGGGAGCCGCCGGCGCCCGCCGAGCCCGCTCCGAAGGCGGCCGGCCTGTCACGGCGCCGGATGCTGATGCTGGGCGGCGGGCTCACGATCGGTGCGGTGGCGGCCGGGGCGGGAGTGTGGGAGTGGCGTGAGCGGGGTGCGCAGGGCAAGGGGCCGGGTACCGGAGGCACGGTGCACAAGGATCGCGACACCGTGTGGATGTCGCAGCTCGGCACCAGCAAAGACGATCCGCTGCCCACGATTCCCATCGCCCTGAAGAACGCCGTCCTGATTGCTCAGGGGAATGTCGCCGCGCTCGACCCGAAGACCGGGCAGGTGATATGGCAATCGGAGAAGCGAGGGTATTCCTGGCAGACGGCTGTGGACGGTGACATCATCTACCAGCTGGTGTCCATCGAGGAGATGAACACCGACGACAAGAATCCATCGCCCGTTGCCATTACCACCCTTGACGCGTCCAACGGCAAGAAGCACAAGCCCTTCGCTCGCTTCACCGATCTCAACGGCGAGCTCTTCCAGACCCAGTTGCTGGGCGTTGCCGACGGCGTTTTGTTTCTTGTGGCCGGGCGGGGCAAGGACTCTGTCCTCGGCTTCCTCGCCGGCCAGGACTGGTTCATCCAGGCCGTGGACACGAAGTCAGGTAAGCGGCTCTGGTCGAAACCACTGCCGCCACGCCGAAACGGTGAACAGTACGCGTACGTGCTTACCTCCCGGATCGTCGGCCACTACCTGGTCACTCTGCAGGAAACCGGGAAGGACAGCGTGCGGGGCGTGGTACGGGACACTCGCACGGGCGACGTCCGCTGGGAGAAATCCCTGGACATGGATCTGGCGACCATCCCGCTGGCAGCGGACGAGACCCACTTCTATGTGGGGAACAAAGAACTGCGGGCGCTGCGCCTTTCCGACGGCGAGCAGGAATGGGCGGTACCGGCCGGCAAATCCGACAACTCTTTCGGCCCGCCGTCCCTCATGGACGGTGTGGTCTACGCGGTGGAGGACGGCGTCGGCCTGGTCGCGGTCGGTGCCGCCGGCGGAGAGCGGCTGTGGGCCGAGAAGGGCGGCGACGGGAACAACGCCGACCTCAACCACCCGCCCGTCATCGGCAGGACATACGCGTACTACAAGAGCGGTGTGGACCTGCTCGCAGTCAGTCTCTCCTCGCACACCGCGGCATTTCGTTACAGCAGCCCCGGAGACCGGTTCTTCGTCGATGGACAGCGCACAGCGATCCTTGCCATGTCCGACGACACCGTCTCAGGCATGCCCCTCCAATAACCTCGGCAGAAAGTCCTCAGACATGATCCACCTAGGCCCGGGAGACCCCCTTCGCCTCGGTCCGTACCGACTGCTCGGTGTGCTCGGCGAAGGCGGCATGGGCAAGGTGTACGTCGGCCAGGACAGCGCCGGGACCTTCGCCGCCGTCAAGGTGCTGCGGCCGGAACTCGCTCACGACACCCACCTCGCCCAGCGTTTCGTACGGGAGGCGCACGCGGCGCAGGCCGTACGCGGCAAGGGTGTCGCGGCGGTACTCGGCGCCCAAACCGAGGGCGGGCGGCCCTGGATCGCCGCCGAGTTTCTGGCGGGCCCCACCCTCGACGAGGCGATCAGCGCCTATGGGCCCTTCGACGAGGCGGGCGTACGCGCGCTCGCCGTGTCCATCGCCCGTACGCTCACGGACATTCACGCCGCGGGGCTGATCCACCGCGACCTCAAGCCGCCGAACATCGTCCTGACGTCGAACGGGCCGCGCATCATCGACTTCGGCATCGCCCGTCCCGAGCACGGACTCACGCTCACCACCACCGGGCAGACCCCCGTCACTCCCGGCTACGGGGCGCCGGAGCAGGTGCTCGGGCAGCGCGTCACACCGTCCGCCGATGTGTTCTCGCTTGGCGCGCTCCTGGTGTACGCGGCCAGCGGCCGGCGTGCCTACGACGGGCCCCATGTGGCCGCCGTGCAGTACGAGGTCGTACACGGCCAGCCGCAGCTGCACGGTCTGCCCGCGCCGCTGCAAGCGCTCATCGCGCCCTGTCTCGCCAAGGACCCGGCGGCGCGGCCCGCTCCGGCGCAGATCATCACGGCTTTCGCGGCGCCCCGTGGGGCCGAGCGGGTGTGGCTGCGCGGTGCTGTGGCCGGTGCGATCAAGGAACGTGAGGAGCAGGTCAAGCAGCTGAACACCTTGACGGCGAGTGGCGCCGCCCGGCCCGTCTCGCGGCGTGGCCTGATCACCGTGGCGGCTGCGGGGGGCGTGGTTCTTGCCTCGGGAGGCGGCGCAACCGCCTGGTGGCTGCGGAAACGGGCCGCCGAGAGGGACCCGTTCTTCATTCCACCGGCCGCCCGGACACCCAAGGCCAACCTGCAGGTCGCCGACGAGAAGGCAGCCATCCCGGAGACCTTGTGGACCGTTAGCGTGGTCGACGTCGATTCGCCGGTGCTGCTGCCCGTGCGGGATGTGATCGTCTTCGGCTCCACGGAGGGGGGCATCGCCGCCCACGACGTCCGGACCGGCGAACTCCGCTGGAACGCAACGGACATGAAGGCGAAAAGCGGCTATGTCTCACTGTCCGACCGCCTGATCGCTGCCGCTGACGCCGACGGAACGCTTCATACGTTCGTGGCTTCCACCGGGGAGCCCAAATGGACCGTCGACGCCGGAGTGGAAACCCTGCTCGCGGCGGATGCGCAGGCCGTGTACCTGGCGACGAAAGACGGCCGGCTGCGCAGTGTGCGCTGCTCTGACGCGGGCATTCGCTGGACGGCGGAGGTTCCCGCCGCGTTCCGCGGCAAACTCCAGGAAGCCTGCGCCATCGGCCATGGGCGGCTGATCATAGGGTCGACCGACTGCACTGTGCTGGCCGTGGACACGGGCACTGGCCGTCGAGTGTGGGACCGGAAGGAAGCGGCCCCGAACTTCATCCAGCCGGTCATCAGCGGCGGAGCGGTGTATCTCAACGGCAAGCAGCTGAGTGCCAGCAAAGTCACCGACGGCATGGAGATGTGGACCATCAAGAGCAGTGCCTATGGCGACGAACCTGATATGTGGGGCCCGCCGGTCGTCCTGGGAAACACGGTGTACGCCGTGGACAGCACAAACCCCATGCGCCTGTCGACGAGCGACGGTCACCGGATCTGGACTACCGGGGAGGTAGGCAGCCACAATAGTCCGATGCTGGTGCAGGGCAGCGGAGCGTGGTGGGCGGACGGCACAGGAGACGACGGCGTCACGGTAAAGGCGGCCCACCGGGAGAACGGTGCGAAGGTCTGGGCGTTCTCGCTGCCCGACTCCGATTACAACCTCTTGACCGCCGACGGGAACCGGGTTTTCGTCGCCAACGACCACATGCTGGTCGCCTATCCCACCTTCTGACTTTCCGACTTTCTGACCGTGCCGTCCTGGCCCGCGCCGCGGGCCGCCCTTTCGGCAGCTCCTACTGCGCCGCCGCTCCGTCGGGGTGCGGCGCCGGCTCCAGATCGAACTCTCCGTCCCGGGCCCCCAGCACAAACGCCCGCCACTCCGCCTCCGTGTACCGCAGCACCGTCTGAGGGTCGACGGACGACCGCATGGCCACGGCGCCCTCGGGCAGATAGGCGATCTCCACGCGCTCCTCGTGCTCCTCGGTGCCGGGGGCGCTGTGCCACTCGACGTCGGAGATGTCGAGGGCGTAGAGCTCTTCCTTCTCGCGTTCCTTGCGAGCCTTGTCAGCCTGGTCCTGAGCTTCGGCCATGGAGCGGTCCTTTCACGGTGGTACGGATCTGCTGCCTGGCCAGCGTACTTGGCCCGCGTGGCGGGCCGGATGCATTTAGCCGTTGCCGGGGTGGACGAGGGAGAGCCACGGTATTGTCACACTCCCGTGACTGATGCACATGTCAGGTAAAGGCGCCGTTAGGGTCGCCCCATGGCTTTCGAACGCACCCACGTGCTCGCGTCCCTGCCTCTGTACCGCGGCGGGTCTCACGGCGGGTCTCACAGTGGCTATCACTACCACTCTCACACTAGTTACGGCACCAGTGGCGGCGGCGGTGGTGGTGGGTCGTTCGACGGGTGGTTCTGGATCATTCTTCTGCTTGTCGCCATCGTGGCGTTCTTTGTGTGGGCCGCCCGTAACGGGTCCGAGGACTGACGACAGAGCGATGTCCCTGTTCCCTCACGGAGTGACGGGAACAGGGACATCGGATAGCCGTGACACGTGGCCTACAGCCCTGTGGCCTGGGATGCGGCGGTCATGACGTGCTTGACTCGCAGTCCTGGGCATCGTTGGAGGTCCCCAGCGGGTGCATCAGCTCACGGCTTCTCCGCATCAGGGACTACGGATGGCAGTTTTGCTTCGCCAGCGCAGCCCAATTGCCTGGCGAGAGCCCGGGAGACAGAGTTGACGATCTCCATACGGTCTTTCGGGGTGGCTTTCGGCTTGATCTGGTCACTGGCGCTGTACATGTCCGCTTTGATGTATCTGGTGTTGCCCTCGGCGGATTTTGTGGCACAGGTGAAGAACAGGTTGGCAGCGAGATTGCCTCTCGTGCTCGCATACAGGCCGGTGGGGTAGAGATCGAGGTCATCGTCCTTGGCGGCTTCAGCCGGGTCCGGGTGGTTATCGGTGGCCTCGAATTCCAGGTCGATCAGTGGCTTGCTTGTGCCGTCAGCTTTGTAGACGGTGCACTTGTTCCGTGCCGAGGGCGTGCCATGGAGATGCCGGGAAGCCAGGGCGAGTGAGAACTTGTACGGATCGCCCGTGTCGTTTGTTCCCTTGAGCTCCGTGAATGTGTCGACTCCGGCGATGCGTTCCAGGGCTGCCGCGGCCGACTTGTCCAGTGTGGCGTCGCAGACCTTGGCCGCAGAAACACCGGACGGGTGCGCTGAATCCTTGTCTCCGTCCTGAGAGCACCCGAGAACACCCGTGAGGGCCACCGCGGACAGGCCGACCCACACCCAGGCTCTGCTCGGCGTATTCCGCTTCCTGCCCTGCGGTGCATCCCGCCAGGTGTCTGAGGCGTAAGAGACGTTCATGTGTCAGTCCTTGTAGGAAGCGCGACCGCGGTAGTCGTTCTCGTGTGAACCGGTCCCCAGATAAGCGGCCTTGATGTCGTCCTTCCAGTTTCCTTCGTCGGCCTTGGCGGCGACATCGGGATGACCCTTCAGATACGTGTCATAGCTGGTCCCCAGGGAGTCCGTGCCCTTCCTGTAGAACTCCTGGCTGCTCACCTGGGCTGCCTCGCGCGAGTCGTGCTCCGAGCCCTCGAACCCGTCATCGACCTTGTGTTCGACGAATGTGCTCAGCGCTTCCCCTGCCGAGTCTGCCGCAATGGGGACAATAGCCAGGCCCACCCCCTCCAGGCCAGGAATGGCTGCCACGCCGCCGCCGATGATCGCACCGGTACCCCACTTGACCCAGTCCCCGGACCGGCCGAGCGCCTTGTTCGCGTCTTCGTCGTTGGCGCCGTAGTCCGTGGCGACCTGCTGGACCCGTGAATTGTCGAGAATGCCGCGGGCTTCCGCCTCCATGGACAAAGAATCCCGGGCGTGATCGATATTGGCATCGCTGGTGGGCGGATTCGCGTCGAGCATGCTCAGGGTGTAGAGATGCTGGGCCGCTGTCGTGATCTTGTGCGAGTCCTCGTTCTGGCCCAGAACGCTCAGGAAATTAATAGCTCCCTGGTCACCGAACTCGGCTCGGCCGGCGTACTTCGCGGGGAAGTCACCAGCGTCCTTTCCATGATCGCCGATGCCCGAGAGGTCGTAGTCGATGTCGTCGATGTAGGCAGACGCCATCTTGCCCAGACTGTCCCCGAGCTCCGGGTGGTTGTGCAGCATCTTCGGCCCGTCATCGCTGGTGCCGAAGAGGTACGCGACCTGCTCCATGACGCCCGCCGTGGCGGCATTCCGGTGGTCGGGGTTACCGGGCGTGGCGCCCGTGGCGTCGTACGAGTAACCCGTGGCCGCTGATTCCATCGCGTGGCCGAGGGCGTCCTGGCCGGCCATGTACCCGTGGTCCTGCTGCGGGTCGTCCGACCACCAGTGGCGTTCCTGGGTCAGGTACTTCAGGTGGTCGTTGAGCGCGGAGTCGTCCTGCTTCATGGGGTGGTTGGGGTCGTTGTTGGGCTGCGCGAAGAACTCCGTCGACGCGTCCGGGTTGTGCCCGAGGGCTTCGAGGAAACCGGTCATGGGGTCACGGCCACGGTCGCCCTTGCCGTAGAAGTTCAGGTCCGCATCGTTGAAGTTGTTGATCCAGTAGTTCGGAACCTTCTGGTTGTGCGCCTTGTCGTAGTCGATGAGCGAGTCGCCGTAGGAGTTCAGGAAGTCGTCGTCGTAGTCCCCGAAATGCATGAGACTGCTCATGACCTGGTATCCGTACGGATGGCCCGCGTCGTCGATATCCAGGCGCTCGGGGCCGAGCTTCACCATGTCGCTCTCCCACTTTTGCATGTTCGCACTGTCGGAGAGCGTGGCGGTGCCCAGAGTGATTCCGAGGTTCTTCTGGAGCTGCTTGGCCAGCTCAAGACGCGCCTTCGGATCGGTGCCCAGACCCTGGCCCTGGTACGGGTCCGCGATGGCCGCGTAGAACTCAAGGGTCTTCTTCGGGCCGACGCTGGTGGCCAGCTCCTCGGCGAAGAGCGGGTCCTTGCCGTATTGCTTCAGATAGCTGTTGAGCTCGGTCAGCTCGGTGTTGGTCAGCTTGTGCGGATCCTTGTTCATCAGCTTGGCCATGTCGTCCGCTGCCTTGACGGCGTTCGCGGCGGAGTCACGGTCCTTGTAGTTGGCGTCCGAGAATCCGTACTTGACCTGGTCGACGATGAGCTTCAGGGCCTTCGCCGCAGTGGTGTCGCTGGTGGTGGCGGCCTTGAGGATGCGCTCGATCTCGCTGCGGAAGTTGTTCTCGTCCTCCACCGTGTGGTCGGGCGGCTCGTGGCCCTTGGCGGCGCGATCCGGATGGACGTTCATGGTCACGGTGAAGCCGCCGTGACCGGTGTCCAGCACGGTGAGATTCTTCTTCAGACCTTCACTGATGGCCGTGGTGAGCTGCTTGTTGTAACCCTGCAGCTCGCCCATCGTGTCCTTGAGGATGTTGGTGATGGTCTGCGACTGCGTGTGCGCATCACCGAACTCCCCCGCGGTCTTGTCGATGAAGTCCCGTGTCACCGTGGCATTGAAACCAGCCCAGCTGGCCTTGTGTGCCTTGCCCTTGAGGTTGTGGTCGGCGTCACGGCCGAGCGTTTCGAGCTTCTTGGTCATGTCCTCCCAGTCGGTGACGGCGTCACCGAGCTTGGAGAAGTTCGCGTAGCGGAGCGCGTCGAGGTCCATCAGCCCTTCCTCTCGTCAAAGCCGTGGTCGAGATCGGAAATGCTGCTGATGGCTCCGGCGATGTAGAACTCGTCACCGGCGTGCGCGTTCTTGGTGTAGTCGAGGTGGTTCGAGATGTGCGCGCAGGCGTCCAGCAGGCTCTGGCACTGGTCGACCCAGTGCTCGGCGACATGGTCGAGGGCGCCGCCGATGGCGAAGCCTTCGCTCTTCAGGCCGCCGGCCGCGGTCATGGACGAGATGCGGGCATGGTCGCTGTACTGGTTGAAGTCGTTGTACAGCTTGAACGCCGCGTCACCGACCGCGGCCAGATCTTTCTGGCTGACCTGCAGATCACCCTGCGGCGGTGGCCCGCTGTCCCCTTCCGGCGCAAGGTGGTTCAACTCCATCCGCGTCGACTGCTTTTGAGCAGCCGCCGCCTTCAACTGCTCCCACTCGTCCCAAGCCATCCCGCAACCTCTTCCCCGTCGTGCCGTGCACGCTCTGCTGCGCGGTGGGCCGCGCTGGAGTCCGTCTCTTCGCGGGCACGCACCTATGGCGCAAAGTTTATGCTCGATCGAGCATGCCTTGAACCGCGCGACGGTGGCCGTCAACTTACCAGCCAGCATGCCGCGGAGGCCGGTGAGACCGTGCCTCAGCCCGCCGGTGCCGTAACCGACGATCATCAGGACGACGGGCGGCGAAGGATGGTTCCAGGCGGGCCGAATGGCCGAAAAAGGGGCTATCCGGCCCGCTGGACCGGATAGCCCCCACACATCCCGCCGCAGACCGCTGGGACCGACGAAACCCTCGGCCTCAGCGGACGTCCGGCAGCAATCCTGTCTGCACCAACGGCTTGCCCCGGCGCCGCGAGACGAAGATGCCGCGGCCCGGCGGCATCGGGCGGGGACGGACGCTGGCGATGAGGTCGCCCTCCGCCGGGTCGCCGGCGAGGACGAGGCCCTGGGCGCCGAGTTCCGTCATGCGCTGGATGAACGCCTCGTAGGTGGCCCGGCCCGCGCCCGCCGAGTTGCGGGCGATGATGAAGCGGACACCGACGTCGCGAGCGAAGGGCAGCATGTCCGTGAGCTCGGCCAGCGGATTGCCGCTCGACGTGGAGACCAGGTCGTAGTCGTCGACGACGATGAACACCGTCGGGCCCCGCCACCAGCTGCGCTCCCGCAGCTGCCGGGCCGTGACCTCGGCGGTGGGAGTGCGGCGGCGCATCAGGTCTGCCAGGGCCTGTACGTGGTGTTCCATCGCGTTGGACATGGGCACGTACTCCGCCAGGTGCGAGCGGGGCGTGACGTCCAGCAGCGAACGGCGGTTGTCGACGACGAAGAACTTGCAACTGTCGCCGGAGTAGCGCTGCGACAGCTGCGTGATGAGCAGCCGCAGCAGATTCGACTTGCCCGACTCGCTCTCGCCGTAGATGAGGAGGAACGGATCCGACTCGAAGTCGATGAAGACCGGCGCCAGATTGTTCTCGTCCAGGGCGAACGCGACACCCCGCTCGGGGTGCAGGTGCCCGGCCGGGAGCTGCGCCGCGGGGAACTCGCGCGGCAGCAGCCGCACCTCGGGCGCCCCGGGCACCGTCCAGTGCCGGGAGACCTCGGTGGCCAGCGAGGTGGTGGCCTCGGAGAGCTCGGTGTCGGAGGTCAGTCCGTCGATGCGCGGCACGGCGGCCATGAAGTGGGCCCGCTGCTGCGTCTGGCCGCGGCCCGGCACACCCGTGGGCACGTTGGCGGCGACCTTGCGGTCGAACTCGGAGTCCATCGGGTCTCCGAGCCGCAGCTCCAGGCGGTTGCCCAACTGGTCCTTGACGTTGGCGCGCACCTCCATCGAGCGGGAGGCGGACAGGATCAAGTGGATGCCGTAGCCGAGGCCGCGGGCGGCGATGTCCAGGACATAGTCCTCCAGCGCCTCGTAGTCGGAGCGGAAGTTGCCCCAGCCGTCGATGACCAGGAAGACATCGCCGAACGGCTGCTCGGTGACCGAGATATCGCCCCGGGCACGCTTGGTGCGGTACTCCGCGATCGAGCTGACGCCGGTGGCGCGGAAGTACTCCTCGCGGCTGGTCAGCACCCCGTAGACCTCGGAAACCGTACGCCGCACCCGCTCCGGGTCCAGACGCGACGCCACCCCGCCGACGTGCGGCAGCCCGGCGACCGCCGACATGCCGCCGCCACCGAAGTCGAGGCCGTAGAACTGCACCTCGTACGGCGTGTGAGTGAGCGCGAAGGACGCCATGATGGTGCGCAGCAGGGTCGACTTGCCGGACTGCGGTCCGCCGATGAGCTGCATATGGCCAGCCGCGCCCGAGAAGTCCAGCCAGAGCGGGTCACGGCGCTGCTCGTACGGCTTGTCGACCAGGCCGACCGGGACGACGAGACGGCCCGCGCCCTCGTAGCCCGGCTGGGTCAGGCCGCGGCCCTGCACCGGTGCGAGACCGGGCAGCAGCGCGTCCAGCGGCGGCGGGCTGTCCAGCGGCGGCAGCCACACCTGGTGCGCCGCCGGGCCCTGCGCCTCAAGCCTGCGGACGATCACATCGAGAACGGTGTCGGCGAGCGCGTCGGCCGTCGGGTCGTGCGCGGCGACGGGCTCCGCCGTCTTCGGCTGCTTGATGTAGTGCACCGGCACGGGCGCCGCGGTGAACAGTACGGGCCGCCGGTCGACGGGCACCGGGCCGAGCGTCACCTGCTGGCCGCCGGAGCGGTACACACCGGAGACGTAGGCGGCCTTGAACCGCACCATCTCATCCGTGCCGAACTTCAGATAGCCGGAGCCGGGCACGTTCGGCAGGTGGTAGGCGTCCGGGACGCCGAGCGCCGCACGGGACTCCGCCGCGGAGAAGGTCCGCAGACCCACCCGGTAGGACAGATACGTCTCCAGGCCGCGCAGCCGGCCCTCCTCCAGGCGCTGCGAGGCCAGCAGCAGATGGACGCCGAGCGAACGGCCGATGCGGCCGATCTGCACGAACATCTCGATGAAGTCGGGTTTGGCGGTCAGCAGTTCACTGAACTCGTCGATGACCAGGACCAGCGAGGGGATCGGTTGGAGCGGGGCGCCCGCGGCACGGGCCTTCTCGTAGTCGTGGATGTTGGCGTAGTTGCCCGCGTCGCGCAGCATCTCCTGGCGGCGGTTGAGCTCACCACGGATGGAGTCGCCCATCCGGTCGACCAGCGTCAGGTCGTCCGCCAGGTTGGTGATCACCGCGGCGACGTGCGGCATCTGCGCCATGCCCGCGAAGGTCGCACCGCCCTTGAAGTCGGCGAGGACGAAGTTCAGCGTCTCCGAAGAGTGCGTCACCGCGAGACCGAGCACCAGGGTGCGCAGCAGTTCCGACTTGCCGGAACCGGTGGCACCGATGCAAAGACCGTGCGGGCCCATGCCCTCCTGTGCGGCCTCCTTCAGGTCCAGCATCACCGGGCGGCCGTCCTCGCCAAGCCCGATGGGCACCCGCAGACGCTCCGCCAGCGCCCGTGGACGCCAGGTGCGCTTGGTGTCGACCGAAGCGGCGTCGCCGAGCCCGAGCAGGTCGGTGAACTCCAGGTTGGCCAGCAGCGGTTCGTCGTCCTCGCCGCCGGTGGCCACCCGCAGCGGCGCGAGCTGGCGCGCCAGGGCCTCCGCCGCCTCGTACGACATCAGGTCGGGCGTGCCCTCGTAGACCAGGCCGTCGTCCGACTCAAGACGGACCGAACGCGGATGCACCACGACCGACAGACCACCGCGCGCACCGGTGAGGTCGCCCGCCACGACCTCCACCACCGTCACGCCCTGCAGTCCCTCGGGAGACGCCAGCGTCGAGACCGGCAACAGCGAGGTGCCGTCCAGGATGACGACGATGTGCGGCTCCTCCGGCAGCGGCGCACCGGCGGGATGGAAGCGCGGACGGCCCTGCAGCCGGGCCGTCAGCAGCTCTTCGAGCTCCATGGTGTCGCCGAGGATCAGCCGGCCGCTGCCCGCGCCGTCCGTGAAGTTCACCGTCTGGGAGTGCGGCAGCCACTTCGCCCACTCCCAGTGCGCCGCCGCACCCTGCCCGGCGGCCACCGCGATCACCAGGTCCTCGGGCGAGTGCAGCGAGGCGAGTGAGGCGGCGAGGGCGCGGGCGGTAGCGCGGGCGCACTCCGGATCGCCGCTGATCGTCAGGTGGTAGAAGGCCCGCAGCGAGATCGCCATGGGCAGCGCGTCCAGCGTGCTGTGCAGCGCGAGGAAACGCTGCATGGCGCCCGCGGTGAGAGGTTCGAGCTGATCGACCGGCGCGGTCTGCGGAGTGAGCAGCGGGGAGGCCAGGGACTGCGGGCCGAGTCCCACGCGCACCTGCGCGAAGTCGTCGTCGCCGGCCCGCCGTTCCCACACCCGACTGCCCTCGGCGACCAGAGCCCACAGTTGCTCGGGGGAGGGGTGCAGGTAGTACTGGGCGTCGCGCTGCGCCTTCGCCGTGTCCCGTACGGCCTGCCGGGTCTGGGAGAGGTAGCGCAGGTAGTCACGCCGCATGCCGGCCAGTTCGCCCTGCGCGCCCTTGCGGTAGCGGACCATCATCGAGATGGCCATGGCCACCGACGAGGCGATCATCAACGTGCCCATGACCTTCATGAACGGCTGCCCGTTGACGAAGTAGAACACCACGCTGCCGCCCATGCCGAGCATCGGCAGCAGCTGCATCAGCATGCCCTCCTGCTGACCCTTCGGCAGCTCGGGCGGGGATTGCAGCTCGATCTCCTCCGTCGGCACCTCCGACGGCAGAACCCGTGGCGGGCGTTTGACGATGATCTGGCTCACTGCTCGTCCATTCCGTGCCGGATTCGGGAGTCCGCGGGCGTCCGGTGGCGTATCGGACGGACGCCGATTGGCGCCTGATCCTACTGACATATGAGCCGGTGTGCGGACGGTAGGGTGGTCCACGCATGTCTGCGCAGGCACGAACTCGCCGCCGCAACGGGGCGGGTGACACGGCCGGAACGGCGGGACGACTGCCCATCGGTCGTATGCCGCCGCACCACCCCCTCCCCGGAGGCGCCGCGGCCGGTTCGCAGGGACACCCGCCAGTTACGGCGGGCGGCCCGTCGCACCCCGCTCCGCACACCGGAGGAAGGGCCCGCAGCAGGCGGCGCAGGGCCGGCCGGTACGGCCGGACCGACAGAGCTGGCCGGACAGGCGGCCCTTGGCCCGCCAGGGCACAAGGACCCGTGACCCGCGAGGGGGAGAAGCAGGTGAGCATGGTGTCGTCGATGTCTGGGATACCGGGTGCGGGACCGGCAGGCGGCCCGGGACCGGCGGCGCAGTCGGCCGTCCGATCGGAACTCGGCTTCTGCCGGGTCACCATCGTCGCCCCTGACAGCCGTATCGACGTGGCCCTGCCCGACGACGTCCCGCTCGCCGACCTCTACCCCGAGGTGCTGCGCCTGTCGGCACAGAGCCCCGCCGAAGGCGCGCCCGTCGGCTACCACCTGGTGCGGCGTGACGGCACCGTCCTGGAGAGCGCCCGCACCTTCGCCGCGCAGGGCGTCCTGGACGGCGAGCTGCTGAGCCTGCGCCCGTTCGCCGAGTCGCTGCCGCCCGCGGTCTACGACGACGTGTCCGACGCGGTCGCCTCCGCGGTCTCCCGCGACAACACCCTGTGGAACGAGACCCTCACCCGCGCTGCGGGCCTCGTCGCCGGCGGCGTCCTGCCGGTGCTGCTCGCCTTCGCGCTGTGGACCGGCCAGCCGCTGCACGACATGCACGGCCTGTCCGGCATCCTCGCCGCCGTCGCCGGCGTCCTCCTGCTGGTGCTCGCCGCCATCCGGGCCCGCGTCTACGACGACCGCGGCTCCGCCGTCGCCCTCGGCCTCGGCGCCCTGCCGAACATGGCGGTGGCCGGGTCCGGACTCCTGCCGCTCACCGCGCACGACGGCATCGGACGCCTCCAGTTCCTGCTGGCGTGCGCCGCGGTCCTGATCGCCTCGGTGGTCCTCACGGTCGTCTCACCCGGCGGCGACGGCCCCTTCGTCGCCTTCGTCTTCGCCTCCTCCATCGGCCTGGTCACCGTCTTCATCGCCAGCCTCACCGACTGGGAGCCGGTGCAGACCGCGGCCCTGTGCGCACCCGTCGCGGTCGGGGCACTGGCCTTCCTGCCGGGCCTGTCGATGCGCTTCGCCCGGCTGCCCATCGGCTTCGAGTCGCCGCACGCCTCGACCGGCGGGCACGGCAACGACCCGGGACCCCAGCAGCCCGTCGACGCCGAGCGCATCGCCGCCCAGGCGCGCCGCGGCCACGAACTCCTCGTCGGCCTCGTCGGCGGCTGCGCCCTGGTCGCCGTCGGCGCCTGCGCGGTCCTCGGCTTCTGCGACAACCTCTGGGGGCAGCTGCTCGCGCTCGCCACCGGTATCGCGATGCTCATGCGCGCCCGGCTCTTCCGCTACACCTCGCAGGTCGTGGCGGCCCTCGCCGCGGGCCTCGCGTCGCTGCTCCTGCTCGGGCTCGGGCTCTGCCTGCGCCCGCCCGTCACGCTCGTCGTGCACGCCCTGACCGGCGACAGCAGGGCCCTCGACATCCGCACCCTGTGGCTCGCCGCGGTGATCGCCGCCACCGCCGCACTGACCACCGCCGTCGGCCTGATCATCCCGAACAAGGGCGTCACCCCCTTCTGGGGCCGCTTCCTGGAGATCGCCGAGAGCTTCATCCTGCTCACCCTCGTACCGCTGACGCTGGCGGTCTTCGACGTCTTCGCGTCGGCACGGGCCATGACCAGCTGAGAAACGCACGTTCCCGCCGGTCGGCGCAGCTTGCGGACGAGCCCAGAAGGGTGATCGGGGAGTCCGGAGGCCGACCGGGGACGGCGAGCGTGTCCGGCGCCCCGGGAGACTCGGGGGGCCGGGCTCCGACAGCCGGTGACAGCACGCCCGGCTACGGCTGGTAGCCTGTCCACCGGCCGTTTGTGTACGCGCCCCCGGATCCGTATCAGTACCAGGGATCTGGAGGCAGCGCCCAGCGGATCCCCGCCTCCCGAGTCACGGAAGCTCCCCTGAGGCCAAGACCAGGGGCACTCGGTGGCACTCACTAGATTTTGAGGAGTACGCGTGTCGCTTGACGCCGCTACGAAGAAGCAGATCATGACCGAGTTCGCCACCAAGGAGGGTGACACCGGCTCCCCTGAGGTCCAGGTCGCCATGCTGTCGCGCCGGATCTCGGACCTGACCGAGCACCTGAAGACCCACAAGCACGACCACCACTCGCGCCGCGGACTGCTGATCCTGGTCGGCCAGCGCCGCCGTCTGCTCCAGTACCTGGCCAAGAAGGACATCGCGCGCTTCCGTACGCTCGTCGAGCGCCTCGGAATCCGCCGCGGTGCCGCGGGCGCCAGGTAGCAGGCCGTGAAGGGAGCGGTTCCCACCCACTGGGAACCGCTCCCTTCGCCGTAGCTGCAGGCAGCGCGGCAAACCCCCGCCACCTCGGATGTTTCCCTCGCGCCGGCCCTGGTACCGCAAGGGTGCAAGAGGTGGTGCGCATGCTGTGCGTGCGCAGTGTCACCGGCACTTTGTAGTCTGGTGCACAGGGAACAACGAAGAACGCAGGGCATCTGACGTACGAGGCCGGCACGGCGCCGACCCGTCCGCAGGAACAGCCAGACGAAACACGAAAGGGGAGGAGCGCACCCCAGCCGCCGCCGGTCCTCGGTAGTGGCCCCCGGACCTGGCACTCCGGGTGCTTCGATCGAAGACCGGCCAGCACACAAGGCGCGCTTCTCCACCCGTCCCCCCGCCGCACGGGCCAGGGGACACAAGACGATACGTAACGGAGAAACCGCTGGTGGAGAACGAAACCCACTACGCCGAAGCAGTCATCGACAATGGCACCTTCGGCACCCGTACCATCCGCTTCGAGACGGGCCGCCTGGCCAAGCAGGCCGCCGGCTCCGCCGTGGCGTACCTGGACGACGACACCATGGTGCTGTCGGCCACCACCGCATCGAAGAACCCCAAGGACCAGCTCGACTTCTTCCCCCTCACGGTGGACGTCGAAGAGCGCATGTACGCGGCAGGAAAGATCCCCGGATCGTTCTTCCGCCGCGAGGGCCGCCCCTCCGAGGACGCCATCCTCACCTGCCGCCTGATCGACCGCCCGCTGCGCCCCTCGTTCAAGAAGGGTCTGCGCAACGAGATCCAGATCGTCGAAACGATCATGGCGCTCAACCCCGACCACCTCTACGACGTCGTGGCGATCAACGCCGCCTCCGCGTCCACCCAGCTCGCGGGCCTGCCCTTCTCCGGCCCCATCGGTGGCACCCGGGTCGCTCTGATCAAGGGCCAGTGGGTGGCCTTCCCCACCCACACCGAGCTGGAGGAGGCCGTCTTCGACATGGTCGTCGCCGGCCGTGTCCTGGACGACGGCGACGTCGCGATCATGATGGTCGAGGCGGAGGCCACCGACCAGACGATCAAGCTCGTCGAGGGCGGCGCCGAGGCGCCCACCGAAGAGATCGTCGCCGCCGGTCTGGAAGCCGCGAAGCCCTTCATCAAGGTGCTCTGCAAGGCCCAGGCCGACCTCGCCGCCAAGGCCGCCAAGCCCACCGGTGAGTTCCCGGTCTTCCTGGAGTACCAGGACGACGTCTTCGAGGCGCTCACCACGGCCGTCCGCGACGAGCTCGCGTCCGCCCTGACCATCGCGGGCAAGCAGGACCGCGAGGCCGAGCTGGACCGCGTCAAGGCGCTGGCCGCCGAGAAGCTGCTGCCGAAGTTCGAGGGCCGCGAGAAGGAGATCTCCGGGGCCTACCGCGCGCTCACCAAGAAGCTGGTGCGCGAGCGCGTCATCAAGGACAAGAAGCGCATCGATGGCCGCGGTGTCACCGACATCCGCACGCTGGCTGCCGAGGTCGAGGCCATTCCCCGGGTGCACGGTTCCGCACTCTTCGAGCGCGGCGAGACCCAGATCCTGGGCGTCACCACGCTGAACATGCTCCGCATGGAGCAGCAGCTGGACACCCTCTCCCCGGTGACCCGCAAGCGCTACATGCACAACTACAACTTCCCGCCCTACTCCACCGGTGAGACCGGCCGCGTCGGCTCCCCCAAGCGCCGCGAGATCGGCCACGGCGCGCTCGCCGAGCGTGCGCTGATGCCGGTGCTGCCCGCCCGCGAGGACTTCCCGTACGCGATCCGCCAGGTCTCCGAGGCCCTCGGTTCCAACGGATCCACGTCCATGGGCTCCGTCTGCGCCTCCACCATGTCGCTGCTGAACGCGGGCGTGCCCCTGAAGGCCCCCGTCGCCGGTATCGCCATGGGTCTGATCTCCCAGGAGATCGAGGGCGAGACGCACTACGTGACCCTCACCGACATCCTCGGTGCCGAGGACGCGTTCGGCGACATGGACTTCAAGGTCGCCGGCACCAAGGACTTCGTCACCGCCCTCCAGCTCGACACCAAGCTGGACGGCATCCCGGCCTCCGTCCTCGCCGCGGCCCTCAAGCAGGCCCGCGACGCCCGGCTGCACATCCTCGACGTGATGATGGAAGCCATCGACCGGCCCGACGAGATGTCCCCGAACGCCCCGCGGATCATCACCGTCAAGATCCCCGTGGACAAGATCGGCGAGGTCATCGGCCCCAAGGGCAAGATGATCAACCAGATCCAGGAGGACACCGGCGCCGACATCACCATCGAGGACGACGGCACCATCTACATCGGTGCCGCCGACGGCCCCTCCGCCGAGGCCGCCCGCGCCACGATCAACAGCATCGCGAACCCGACGATGCCGGAGGTCGGCGAGCGCTACCTGGGCACGGTCGTGAAGACCACCACCTTCGGTGCCTTCGTCTCCCTGCTGCCCGGCAAGGACGGCCTGCTGCACATCTCGCAGATCCGCAAGCTGGCCGGTGGCAAGCGCGTGGAGAACGTCGAGGACGTTCTCGGCGTCGGCCACAAGGTCCAGGTCGAGATCGCCGAGATCGACTCCCGCGGCAAGCTCTCCCTGATCCCCGTGATCGAGGGCGAGGACGACGCCGACGGTCCCGAAGCCGAGCAGAACGACAAGAAGGACGCTGCCGCCAAGTGACGTCCCGTAGCTCCACGGACACGGCCCGCACCTCATCGCAGGTGCGGGCCGTGGCCCATACCCAAACCCTGCTCAAGGGCAAGGACGGCATCGGCACGGTCCGCCGTACGACCCTGCCGGGCGGCCTGCGTGTCGTCACCGAGACCCTGCCCTCCGTCCGCTCCGCCACGTTCGGCATCTGGGCCCACGTCGGTTCCCGCGACGAGACCCCGACGCTGAACGGCGCGACGCACTACCTGGAGCACCTGCTCTTCAAGGGCACCGAGAAGCGCTCCGCGCTCGACATCTCCTCCGCCCTTGACGCGGTCGGCGGCGAGATGAACGCGTTCACGGCCAAGGAGTACACGTGCTACTACGCACGTGTCCTGGACACCGATCTCCCGCTGGCCATCGACGTCGTCTGCGACATGCTGACCGGTTCGCTGATCCTCCAGGAGGACGTCGACGCCGAGCGCGGCGTCATCCTCGAAGAGATCGCCATGACCGAGGACGACCCGAGCGACTGCGTGCACGACCTGTTCGCGAAGACCATGCTCGGCGACACGCCTCTCGGCCGTCCCGTCCTGGGCACCGTCGACACCGTGAACGGCCTCACCGCTGACCGCATCCGCCGCTTCTACAAGAAGCACTACGACCCCACCCATCTGGTCGTGGCCGCCGCGGGCAATGTGGACCACCACAAGGTGGTGCGCCAGGTCCGCGCCGCCTTCGACAAGGCGGGCGCCCTCACCCGCGACGACGCCGAGCCCCGCGGCCCGCGCGAAGGCAGCCGGGCCGTGCGCACCGCGGGCCGCGTCGAGCTGCTGGGCCGCAAGACCGAGCAGGCCCACATCGTCCTCGGCATGCCGGGCTTCGCCCGCACCGACGACCGGCGCTGGGCCCTGGGCGTGCTGAACACGGCCCTCGGCGGCGGCATGTCCTCGCGCCTCTTCCAGGAGGTGCGCGAAAAGCGCGGCCTGGCCTACAGCGTGTACTCGTACACCTCGGGCTTCGCCGACTGCGGCCTCTTCGGCGTCTACGCGGGCTGCCGGCCCGCCCAGGTCCACGACGTGCTCAAGATCTGCCGCGACGAACTCGACCAGGTCGCACAGCACGGCCTGTCCGACGACGAGATCAGCCGCGCCATCGGCCAGCTCTCCGGCTCGACGGTGCTCGGCCTTGAGGACACCGGCGCGCTCATGAACCGCATCGGCAAGAGCGAGCTGTGCTGGGGCGAGCAGATGTCGGTCGACGACATGCTGTCCCGGATATCGGAAGTCACCCCCGACGACGTTCGGGAGGTCGCCGCCGAGCTGCTGGGCCGGCGCCCCTCACTGTCCGTCATCGGCCCCCTCAAGGACAAACAGGCCGCCCGGTTGCACGACGCCGTGGCCTAGTGGCTGAGGCCGTGACACGGTCGACCAGGCGCCCTCGGGCGGTATCTCCGCCAAGCGGCATCTCCGTGTCACGGCCAGGCCCCGGGACCCAGCCCGAGATCACCGGCCCCCTGGGGCCCGTAGTGACAAGGATCTAGGAATGAGCAAGCTGCGCGTGGCCGTCCTCGGTGCCCAGGGCCGCATCGGCTCGGAGGCGGTACTGGCCGTCGAAGCCGCGAAGGACATGGAGCTCGTCGCCGCGCTCGGACACGGCGACCCCCTGGAGACGCTCACCGTGTCGGGCGCCCAGGTCGCCGTCGAGCTGACCACCCCGGCCTCGGTCATGGGCAACCTCGAATTCTGCGTCAAGCACGGCATCCACGCGGTCGTCGGCACCACCGGCTGGACCGATGAGCGCCTCGCCCAGCTGACCGGCTGGCTCGACGAAACCCCGGAGACCGGTGTGCTCATCGCACCAAACTTCTCCATCGGCGCTGTCCTCACCATGATGTTCGCCCAGGCCGCAGCGCCGTACTTCGAATCCGTCGAGGTCATCGAGCTGCATCACCCGAAGAAGGCCGACGCGCCCAGCGGCACCGCCGCCCGCACGGCCCAGCTCATCGCCGCCGCCCGTGCACATGCGGGCAGCGCCGCGCAGCCCGACGCCACGGCCACCGCGCTGGACGGCGCCCGCGGCGCGAGCGTCGACGGCATCCCGGTGCACTCGGTGCGCCTGCGCGGCCTCCTCGCCCACCAGGAGGTACTGCTCGGCGGTGAGGGCGAGACGCTCACCATCCGCCACGACTCGCTGCACCACAGCAGCTTCATGCCGGGCATCGTGCTCGCCGCCCGGCGCGTGGTCTCCGCTCCAGGCCTCACCTACGGCCTCGAACACTTCCTCGACCTGGCCTGATCCAGGCCCGGCGCCAGCACCGTCGCAACCCGGTCGGGGCGAGACGCGAGTGCAACGCGGCGCGAACCGCCGCGTGGGTACTACGGGACGGGGACAAGGGCGGGTAGAACGAGCGGGTACCGCGGGGTGGGACCGCGATATGCGGGACTGAGATCCGAGGAGCCGAATTGCGCGCGAAGACCACGTACGCCGCCACGGCCGCCGCCCTCGTCGCCTACGCCGTCCTGGCCGGCAGCCGCGGGGTCCTGCTGATCCGGCACGGCACCGTGCTCACCGTCGTCTTCGGTATCGCGGTACTGGTGCTGCCTCTGATCGGCCTGTGGTTCCTGTGGCAGAGCACCCGGTTCGTGCGGCGTGCCAACCGGCTCGCCGTCCAACTCGACGCCGAAGGCGGACTCCCCGTCGACGAGGTGACCCGCCTGCCCAGTGGCCGTGTCGACCGCGACTCGGCCGACGCCGTCTTCCGCCGCCGCAAGGCCGAGACCGAACAGGCCCCGGACGACTGGCGCTGCTGGTTCCGCCTCGCCGTCGCCTACCGCGACGCACACGACACCCCTCGCGCCCGCCGGGCGATACAGCACGCCATCGCCCTGCACCACGGCAAGCCCACCGAGGCATGAGCCCGCCGGCCCTCGTCTCAGCCGGGATGAGGACCGGCCGGGAGCGCCCGGGGGGAACCCGGCCTGGCTGTCGGGCAGCGCACATGTCAGAGCGACGTCAGAGTCCCGTCAGCGCGGGCTGCCAATCTAGTTCTTGTGAACGGCACGGGAAACCGGAGCCGGGAACAAGGAGAGGTGCCCGGAGTGGTTTATCGGGGACCTTGGGCCTTTGGGCTCGGTGGTCGGATCTTTCGGGGTCCGCGCAGGTTCGAATCCTGCCCTCTCCGCTCAGATCGCTGCGGGTTACTGCCGGTGGTAATCCGCGGCCCACGCCTCGATGGTGTCCGCGGCCCGGTCGAAGACCTCACCGCGGCCCAGGAAGTCACCGCTGTGTGTGGTGAGCAGTGGCAACGGTTCAGCCTGCTGGTTCGCGCGGACCAGGATGAGAGCCTGGCCCTGCACCGTGCGCGGCAGACCCAGCCAGCGCACCGGCTGCTGAACCGTCCGCACCGTGACGACCTGCTCCCAGGCCGTCGTCCGCGTGGTGAAGAATCCCACGCGCCGCAGCCCCTGCGCGCTCACCCACACGCCCATCCGCAGCAGCCGGAGCGCACAGGCGATGATGACCGCGGCAAGCCCTCCGCAGACCCCGGCGCCCGACACCGTACCGGCGAGCATGATGATCACGGCTGCGGCCAGCACATACGAGGCCAGCAACAGGAGCAGCGCCGCGGCGCCCACCCGCCAGGACCCGAGTCGGTAGGGGCGACGCCAGCGCTCAGGGCCGTCGTCCGGCAGCACCGCATCGTCGGCGGAGACCTCGTCGAACGCACGATTGGCCGTCAGAAAAGGCAGGGGCACAGAGCTAATCCTCACTCGATCCACTCACGGGCTGGTGCCCGTGAGGTTATCCAGTCAGATGTTCGACCACCACCCGGGGGCCCGGACGGACACGGCCGCCGTCGCCCGCGCACACGCACCGGCCTGCGCACAGCCACCGGAGAGTGGCGGGCTGCGTAGCGTGACGGACCGCACGTCACGACGGCCCGCGTGCCCACGGGTGGGCAACCCGCATTGTCAGTGCTGGAACGTAGAGTGGGCGCCGCCCGAGATGTAAGGGAAGGACCCAGCACCGTGACCGACACCCCCGCCGACGACCCCAAGCCCAGCTTCCGCACAGACATCGCCGTCGAGCTGGTGAAGCACGCGGCGAGCGACACCGATGTGCTGTGGGCCGCCCGCGTCTCCACCGCGGGCGAGCAGTCCCTCGACGAGCTGAAGAAGGACCCGGAACGCTCAAAAGGCCTGATCAACTACCTGATGCGGGACCGGCACGGCAGCCCCTTCGAGCACAATTCGATGACGTTCTTCATCAGCGCGCCGATCTTCGTCTTCCGCGAATTCATGCGGCACCGCGTCGGCTGGTCGTACAACGAGGAATCGGGCCGCTACCGCCAGCTCCTGCCCGTCTTCTACGTTCCCGGCGAATCCCGCAAGCTCGTCCAGGAAGGCCGTCCCGGCAAATACGTCTTCGTCCCCGGCACGCAGGAGCAGCACGACCTCACCCAGCGTGTCATGGAGGACTCCTACCGGCAGGCGTACGAGGCGTATCAGGAGATGCTCGCCGCAGGAGTCGCCCGCGAAGTGGCTCGCGCGGTCCTTCCGGTCGGCCTGTTCTCGTCGATGTACGCGACTTGCAATGCCCGCTCCTTGATGCACTTCCTCGGCCTGCGCACCCAGCACGAGCTGGCCAAGGTGCCGTCCTTCCCGCAGCGCGAGATCGAAATGGTCGGCGAGCGCATGGAGGAACAGTGGGCGCGGCTCATGCCGCTCACCCACGCCGCCTTCAACGCGAACGGGCGAGTGGCTCCGTAGCGTTCCGTCCGCGGTGTTCTGCTCCCTGTACTGACCAGCCCGGCGAGCTGTCCGTATTGCGGCATTTACCGAAGTTCATCTAGCCTGATTTGAGGGGCCCGGCACTGCTTGAACCCCCGAGCAGGCAGTGCCGGGCTCTACCCGTCCTTCGCCGCATCACCGCCCGGTGGGCGGGTCCGTTCCGTATTCGTCCGGTCCCCCGAGGGGGGAGCGCGCGCTGAGCAGCGAGTAGCGTATTACCCATGGCTCCGATCTCCACTCCGCAAACCCCGTTCGGGCGGATCCTCACCGCCATGGTCACGCCGTTCACGGCGGAAGGTGCTCTCGACCTCGACGGCGCCCAGCGGCTCGCTGCCCACCTGGTGGACGCAGGCAATGACGGCCTGGTCCTCAACGGCACCACCGGCGAGTCGCCCACCACCAGCAACGCGGAGAAAACGGACCTCGTACGAGCCGTCCTGGAAGCCGTCGGCGATCGTGCCCATGTCATCGCGGGCGTCGGGACGAACGACACCAGGCACAGCCTTGAGCTGGCCCGCGCCGCCGAGCAGGCGGGCGCGCACGGCCTGCTGACTGTCACCCCGTACTACAACAAGCCCCCGCAAGAAGGCCTCTACCAGCACTTCACGGCGATCGCCGACGCCACAGAGCTGCCCGTGATGCTCTACGACATCCCAGGCCGCAGCGGTGTACCGATCAACACCGAAACCATCGTCCGCCTCGCCGAGCACCCGAGGATCGTCGCCAACAAGGACGCCAAGGGTGATCTCGGACGAGCGAGCTGGGCCATCGCCCGATCGGGCCTCGCCTGGTACTCCGGCGACGACATGCTCAATCTGCCGCTGCTCTCGGTCGGCGCAGTCGGCCTCGTCTCCGTCGTGGGCCATGTCGTCACGCCTGAGCTGCGGGCGATGCTGGAGGCGTTCACCACGGGCGATGTGCAAAAGGCCGCGGAGATCCACCAGAAGCTGCTGCCCGTCTTCACCGGAATGTTCCGCACCCAGGGCGTCATCACCAGCAAGGCCGCGCTCCGTCTGCAGGGCCTGCCCGGCGGACCTCTGCGCCTGCCTCTGGTGGAGCTGTCACCCGAGGAGACCATTCAGCTGAAGATCGACCTCGACGCCGGCGGGGTACAGCTGTAAATAGGGGTACACCTGTAAATACAGGGCCGCAGGTACGCCGCAGCGCCGCAGCCCACCACAGACTTCACAACTGAATACGCGCACAACAACCGAATAAGCATGCCCAGAGCACATAAGCAGGAACAACTCCATACGCGCCAGATCGCTGTGCGCCACGCAGTAGGTCCCCTTACGCCATACGCCCATTTTGTACCGGGCGGGCATCGCTCCACGCGGTGGACCGCGTCACGCACAGCGCATTTCGGACACGGGCACAGGTCCCGACCGCGCATGCACACGGCACAGCCCGTGTGCCACCCATACAACTGCTACTGCACGAAGTCATGCGCGCCACGTACCTGAAGGCACGTGGCGCGCATGGTGAGGAGAGTCTTTTGAGTCATCCGCATCCTGAACTCGGCGCGCCGCCGAAGCTGCCCGCCGGCGGTCTGCGCGTCACCCCGCTCGGCGGTCTCGGTGAGATCGGCCGCAATATGACGGTCTTCGAATACGGAGGCCGCCTGATGATCGTCGACTGCGGAGTGCTCTTCCCTGAGGAGGAGCAGCCCGGAATCGATTTGATCCTGCCGGACTTCTCGTCCATCAGGGACCGTCTCGACGACATCGAGGGAATCGTCCTCACCCACGGGCACGAGGACCACATCGGCGGCGTACCGTTCCTGCTCCGCGAGAAGCCGGACATCCCGCTGATCGGTTCCAAGCTGACCCTGGCCCTCATCGAGGCGAAGCTCCAGGAACACCGCATCCGCCCGTACACGCTGGAGGTCGCCGAGGGGCAGCGCGAGCGCATCGGCCCCTTCGACTGCGAGTTCGTCGCCGTCAACCACTCCATTCCGGACGCCCTCGCGGTGGCCATCCGCACTCCCGCGGGCATGGTGGTGCACACCGGTGACTTCAAGATGGACCAGCTCCCGCTGGACAACAGGCGCACCGACCTGCATGCCTTCGCCCGGCTCAGCGAGGAAGGCATCGATCTGCTCCTCGCCGATTCGACCAACGCCGAGGTGCCCGGCTTCACCCCGCACGAACGGGACATCTCCCAGGTTCTGCGGCAGGTCTTCGCCACCGCCCGCAAGCGGATCATCGTGGCGAGCTTCGCCAGCCATGTGCACCGCATCCAGCAGATCCTGGACGCCGCCCACGAATACGGGCGCCGGGTCGCCTTCGTCGGCCGTTCCATGGTCCGCAACATGGGCATCGCCCGGGATCTCGGCTACCTCCGCGTGCCGCCGGGCCTGGTCGTCGACGTCAAGACCCTCGACGACCTGCCGGACAACGAGATCGTCCTCATCTGTACAGGCTCCCAGGGCGAGCCGATGGCCGCTCTGTCCCGCATGGCCAGCCGCGACCACCAGATCCGCATCGTCAACGGCGACACGGTGATCCTGGCGTCGTCCCTCATCCCGGGCAACGAGAACGCCGTCTACCGCGTGATCAACGGCCTCACCCGATGGGGCGCGAACGTGATCCACAAGGGGAACGCGAAAGTGCACGTCTCCGGCCATGCCTCGGCCGGCGAGCTGCTGTACTTCTACAACATCTGCCGGCCCAGGAACCTCATGCCAGTACACGGCGAGTGGCGCCATCTGCGGGCCAACGCGGAGCTCGGCGCCCTCACCGGCGTCCCGCACGACCGCATCGTGATCGCCGAGGACGGTGTGGTCGTCGACCTCATCGAGGGCAAGGCGAACATCTCCGGCAAGGTCCAGGCCGGCTATGTCTACGTGGACGGCCTCTCCGTCGGTGATGTCAACGAGGCCTCCCTCAAGGACCGCCGCATCCTCGGTGACGAGGGCATCATCTCGGTCTTCATCGTCGTGGACTCGTCCAGCGGCAAGATCACGGGTGGCCCGTATGTGCAGGCCCGCGGCTCCGGTATCGACGACTCCGCCTTCAGCGGGGTCATTCCGAAGATCCAGGAAGTGCTGGAGCGCTCGGCCCAGGACGGCGTGGTCGAACCCCACCAGCTCCAGCAGCTCGTACGCCGCACGCTCGGCAAGTGGGTCTCCGACAACTACCGCCGTCGGCCGATGATCCTCCCGGTCGTGGTCGAGGTCTGACGCCAGATCCCTCCTCGGATCGGGCCAGCACTGAACTGCCGTCAGCGATGGGCGGGGCGCCTCGATTTGCATCCAGGCGCTCCGCTCCAGTACGTTTACGGCTCCGCCTCGACGGGAACCCGACAAGCCCTCTCCAGGGTTCAGGGCTCCCGAAGGGCCGGGAAGACCGAATCAGAACTTCTGATAAAGTCGAACTTGCAAGCGGGTTCCGCAAGGAAGCCAAAAGCAAAAGGCCCTCTAACGGCCACTGGATGAAATTCCAACCGGAAACGGTAGGGAAAGGATCTGGTAAGGTTGGAAACACAGAAGGGAAACGCCCGGAGGAAAGCCCCGGAACTTAGGTTCTGAGGTGAGTACAAAGGAAGTGTCCGTTCCTTGAGAACTCAACAGCGTGCTAAAAGTCAACGCCAGATATGTTGATACCCCGTTTCTGACTCGGTTTTCCGGGTTGGGACGTGGTTCCTTTGAAGAAAAAAATACAGCGAGGACGCTGTGAACCCTCTGATTATTCCTCGGGGGGTTCCGCTCTCGTGGTGTATACCAGGATATCCTGGAAGCATTCACGGAGAGTTTGATCCTGGCTCAGGACGAACGCTGGCGGCGTGCTTAACACATGCAAGTCGAACGATGAACCTGCTTCGGTGGGGGATTAGTGGCGAACGGGTGAGTAACACGTGGGTAATCTGCCCTGCACTTCGGGACAAGCCCTGGAAACGGGGTCTAATACCGGATATGATCACCGGCCGCATGGTCTGGTGGTGGAAAGCTCCGGCGGTGCAGGATGAACCCGCGGCCTATCAGCTTGTTGGTGAGGTAGTGGCTCACCAAGGCGACGACGGGTAGCCGGCCTGAGAGGGCGACCGGCCACACTGGGACTGAGACACGGCCCAGACTCCTACGGGAGGCAGCAGTGGGGAATATTGCACAATGGGCGAAAGCCTGATGCAGCGACGCCGCGTGGGGGATGACGGCCTTCGGGTTGTAAACCTCTTTCAGCAGGGAAGAAGCGAGAGTGACGGTACCTGCAGAAGAAGCGCCGGCTAACTACGTGCCAGCAGCCGCGGTAATACGTAGGGCGCGAGCGTTGTCCGGAATTATTGGGCGTAAAGAGCTCGTAGGCGGCTTGTCACGTCGGTTGTGAAAGCCCGGGGCTTAACCCCGGGTCTGCAGTCGATACGGGCAGGCTAGAGTTCGGTAGGGGAGATCGGAATTCCTGGTGTAGCGGTGAAATGCGCAGATATCAGGAGGAACACCGGTGGCGAAGGCGGATCTCTGGGCCGATACTGACGCTGAGGAGCGAAAGCGTGGGGAGCGAACAGGATTAGATACCCTGGTAGTCCACGCCGTAAACGGTGGGCACTAGGTGTGGGCAACATTCCACGTTGTCCGTGCCGCAGCTAACGCATTAAGTGCCCCGCCTGGGGAGTACGGCCGCAAGGCTAAAACTCAAAGGAATTGACGGGGGCCCGCACAAGCAGCGGAGCATGTGGCTTAATTCGACGCAACGCGAAGAACCTTACCAAGGCTTGACATATACCGGAAACGTCTGGAGACAGGCGCCCCCTTGTGGTCGGTATACAGGTGGTGCATGGCTGTCGTCAGCTCGTGTCGTGAGATGTTGGGTTAAGTCCCGCAACGAGCGCAACCCTTGTTCTGTGTTGCCAGCATGCCTTTCGGGGTGATGGGGACTCACAGGAGACCGCCGGGGTCAACTCGGAGGAAGGTGGGGACGACGTCAAGTCATCATGCCCCTTATGTCTTGGGCTGCACACGTGCTACAATGGCTGGTACAATGAGCTGCGATGCCGTGAGGTGGAGCGAATCTCAAAAAGCCAGTCTCAGTTCGGATTGGGGTCTGCAACTCGACCCCATGAAGTTGGAGTTGCTAGTAATCGCAGATCAGCATTGCTGCGGTGAATACGTTCCCGGGCCTTGTACACACCGCCCGTCACGTCACGAAAGTCGGTAACACCCGAAGCCGGTGGCCTAACCCCTTGTGGGAGGGAGTCGTCGAAGGTGGGACTGGCGATTGGGACGAAGTCGTAACAAGGTAGCCGTACCGGAAGGTGCGGCTGGATCACCTCCTTTCTAAGGAGCATTTCTTACTCGGGCTTTGGTTCGGGTCAGAGGCCAGTACATCGGCGAATGTCTGATGCTGGTTGCTCATGGGTGGAACGTTGACTATTCGATGTTTTTGTTGGTTTGGTTTTTCTAGTACTGCTTCGGCGTGGAACGAAAAATTAAACGGCAGGGATGTCGGGCACGCTGTTGGGTGTCTGAGGGCACGGGCTTATGCCTGTTTGTCTTCAGTGCCGGCCCCAGTGAACTCGCCTGTGAGGGTGGGGTGGTGGGTGGTTGGTCGTTGTTTGAGAACTGCACAGTGGACGCGAGCATCTGTGGCCAAGTTATTAAGGGCGCACGGTGGATGCCTTGGTACCAGGAACCGATGAAGGACGTGGGAGGCCGCGATAGGCCCCGGGGAGCTGTCAACCGAGCTTTGATCCGGGGGTGTCCGAATGGGGAAACCCGGCAGTCGTTATGGGCTGTCACCCGCTGCTGAACTCATAGGCAGTGTGGAGGGAACGCGGGGAAGTGAAACATCTCAGTACCCGCAGGAAGAGAAAACAACCGTGATTCCGGGAGTAGTGGCGAGCGAAACTGGATGAGGCTAAACCTTGTATGTGTGAGACCCGGCAGGGGTTGCATGCAGGGGGTTGTGGGAGCGAATTTCGATCATCTGCCGGTGGTCGGGTGAGTTAGAAACCGTTTGTGTAGGCGAAGGGCATGCGAAAGGCCCGGCGTAGAGGGTAAGACCCCCGTAGCTGAAATGTGAACGGCTCACTTATTTGTTTCCCAAGTAGCATGGGGCCCGAGAAATCCTGTGTGAATCTGGCGGGACCACCCGCTAAGCCTAAATATTCCCTGGTGACCGATAGCGGATAGTACCGTGAGGGAATGGTGAAAAGTACCGCGGGAGCGGAGTGAAATAGTACCTGAAACCGTGTGCCTACAAGCCGTGGGAGCGTCGCGTTGAGCATTTATGTTCAACGTCGTGACTGCGTGCCTTTTGAAGAATGAGCCTGCGAGTTTGCGGTGTGTTGCGAGGTTAACCCGTGTGGGGGAGCCGTAGCGAAAGCGAGTCCGAATAGGGCGTTTTAGTAGCATGCTCAAGACCCGAAGCGGAGTGATCTAGCCATGGGCAGGCTGAAGCGGCTGTAAGAGGTCGTGGAGGGCCGAACCCACCAGGGTTGAAAACCTGGGGGATGACCTGTGGTTAGGGGTGAAAGGCCAATCAAACTCCGTGATAGCTGGTTCTCCCCGAAATGCATTTAGGTGCAGCGTCGTGTGTTTCTTGCCGGAGGTAGAGCACTGGATAGGCGATGGGCCTTACCGGGTTACTGACCTTAGCCAAACTCCGAATGCCGGTAAGTGAGAGCACGGCAGTGAGACTGTGGGGGATAAGCTCCATGGTCGAGAGGGAAACAGCCCAGAGCATCGACTAAGGCCCCTAAGCGTATGCTAAGTGGGAAAGGATGTGGAGTCGCAGAGACAACCAGGAGGTTGGCTTAGAAGCAGCCACCCTTGAAAGAGTGCGTAATAGCTCACTGGTCTAGTGATTCCGCGCCGACAATGTAGCGGGGCTCAAGTATACCGCCGAAGTCGTGTCATTGCAGCATGTACTCTTAACGGAGGCTGTGATGGGTAGGGGAGCGTCGTGTGCCGGGTGAAGCAGCACCGGAAGGTAGTTGTGGACGGTTCACGAGTGAGAATGCAGGCATGAGTAGCGATTCACACGTGGGAAACGTGTGCGCCGATTGACTAAGGGTTCCTGGGTCAAGCTGATCTGCCCAGGGTAAGTCGGGACCTAAGGCGAGGCCGACAGGCGTAGTCGATGGATAACCGGTTGATATTCCGGTACCCGCTGTGAAGCGTCAAACATTGAATCTAGTGATGCTAAGCCCGTGAAGCCGTTCCGGACCCTTCGGGGAATGGGAAGTGGTGGAGCCGGTGATCCGAGCTGGTAGTAGGTGAGTGATGGGGTGACGCAGGAAGGTAGTCCATCCCGGGCGGTGGTTGTCCCGGGGTAAGGGTGTAGGGCGTCGGGTAGGTAAATCCGCCTGGCATATAGCCTGAGACCTGATGCCGAGCCGATTGTGGTGAAGTGGATGATCCTATGCTGTCGAGAAAAGCCTCTAGCGAGTTTTATGGCGGCCCGTACCCTAAACCGACTCAGGTGGTCTGGTAGAGAATACCGAGGCGTTCGGGTGAACTATGGTTAAGGAACTCGGCAAAATGCCCCCGTAACTTCGGGAGAAGGGGGGCCATTTCTGGTGATGGACTTTACGTCTTGAGCTGGGGGTGGCCGCAGAGACCAGCGAGAAGCGACTGTTTACTAAAAACACAGGTCCGTGCGAAGCCGTAAGGCGATGTATACGGACTGACGCCTGCCCGGTGCTGGAACGTTAAGGGGACCGGTTAGTCACATTTCGGTGTGGCGAAGCTGAGAACTTAAGCGCCAGTAAACGGCGGTGGTAACTATAACCATCCTAAGGTAGCGAAATTCCTTGTCGGGTAAGTTCCGACCTGCACGAATGGCGTAACGACTTCTCGACTGTCTCAACCATAGGCCCGGTGAAATTGCACTACGAGTAAAGATGCTCGTTTCGCGCAGCAGGACGGAAAGACCCCGGGACCTTTACTATAGTTTGATATTGGTGTTCGGTTCGGCTTGTGTAGGATAGGTGGGAGACTTTGAAGCATGCACGCCAGTGTGTGTGGAGTCGTCGTTGAAATACCACTCTGGTCGTGCTGGATGTCTAACCTGGGTCCGTGATCCGGATCAGGGACAGTGTCTGATGGGTAGTTTAACTGGGGCGGTTGCCTCCTAAAGAGTAACGGAGGCGCCCAAAGGTTCCCTCAGCCTGGTTGGTAATCAGGTGTTGAGTGTAAGTGCACAAGGGAGCTTGACTGTGAGACTGACGGGTCGAGCAGGTACGAAAGTAGGGACTAGTGATCCGGCGGTGGCTTGTGGAAGCGCCGTCGCTCAACGGATAAAAGGTACCCCGGGGATAACAGGCTGATCTTCCCCAAGAGTCCATATCGACGGGATGGTTTGGCACCTCGATGTCGGCTCGTCGCATCCTGGGGCTGGAGTCGGTCCCAAGGGTTGGGCTGTTCGCCCATTAAAGCGGTACGCGAGCTGGGTTTAGAACGTCGTGAGACAGTTCGGTCCCTATCCGCTGCGCGCGTAGGAGTCTTGAGAAGGGCTGTCCCTAGTACGAGAGGACCGGGACGGACGGACCTCTGGTGTGCCAGTTGTTCTGCCAAGGGCATGGCTGGTTGGCTACGTTCGGGAGGGATAACCGCTGAAAGCATCTAAGCGGGAAGCCTGCTTCGAGATGAGGACTCCCACCCCCTTGAGGGGTTAAGGCTCCCAGTAGACGACTGGGTTGATAGGCCAGATATGGAAGCACCGTAAGGTGTGGAGTTGACTGGTACTAATAGGCCGAGGGCTTGTCCATAGTTGCTCGCGTCCACTGTGTGGGTTCTGAAACCACGAACAATCACACACATCCATTTTCACGCCGTTTGGTGTGTGTGGGTGTGTGGTTGGTCGGTTTCATAGTGTTTCGGTGGTCATAGCGTAGGGAAACGCCCGGTTACATTCCGAACCCGGAAGCTAAGCCTTTACAGCGCCGATGGTACTGCAGGGGGGACCCTGTGGGAGAGTAGGACGCCGCCGAACTATTATTTAAGAAATCCAGTCCCGGAACTTCGGTTCCGGGACCAGTTTTTATTTGTTTCTGCCGTTACTCGGCGTTCACGTACCACGGACACCCTGCTTCGTCATGGGGACTTGTTGCAGCTGCTGACGCGCGGCCGGCATCGGAGCAGGTGACGAGGTCATCGTGCCCGCCTTCGGGAACATCGAGACGGCGGAAGCCGTCGTCCGCAGCAGGGGCGCGTCCCTGTCTTCGCCGACATAGACCCGGTGACCTACTGCCTCGCACCCGAGTCCGTGGCCGCCGCCGTCAACCCGCGGACCGCGGCGGTCGTCGCCGTCCACAGCTTCGGCCAACCGGCCGATATGGCGCGGCTGCGCGGCGTAGGTGAGCGGCACGGGCTGCTCGTGCTGGAGCAGACCGAACCCGGTGCCGGCAACGACGGAGTGGCGCAGCGCAGAGCACACGCGCGGCTTCTCGACGAGCGGCTCACCGGCGTCCGTGACCCCCGTCGGCTGCGCCGGGCACACCTACCAGCAGTACGTCGTGCGGGTGCCCGGCAACGGGCGGCCGGACCGGGACGCCTTCGCACGCGCCGCGCGGCCAGGGGAGTCGACTGCCATGTGCCTGTGCAGACACCCGTGCACCGGCTGCCCGCGGTTCCGCCGCGACATCCGGCTCCCGCAGACCGAGCGTGCCGCCGACGAGACACTGGCGCTGCCCGTGCACGCCGGCCTGCGCCGCGCGACATGCGCCGGATCATCTCCGCATGCAACGCGCTCGGTGGACTGCTCCAACCCGCCTGAGGCACGGCGCCAGCAACGCAGCTACCCGGGCAGAGCAATCGTCCGGCCCGGAGATGAACACAGCCATCGAGCACCGGTACTCGACGAAGAAGCCTTCCCGATGACGCGCCATCACCGGCCAGTTGTCGGGATCGGCTCCATGGTGTCAGTAGAAGTCCGAGGCGATGGAGTTGCCACCCCACATGATGAGCCCGCCCTGCTGCGGCCACGCGACCGCTGAGCGGCCCAGGGACTCTGCCGTCGGTGTCAGCGAGCGAATGCGGGGCTTTCCCGGTATGTGCTCTCCGTCCGCGGGCGTCGCGACAAACATGAAGTTGTCGACCGTACCGACGCCGTAGGCCGCCATGAAATCCCGGAAGTCAGCCGGAAAGCCCGTGCCTCAGCAACGCTCGACCTCGTCCCAGCCGATCGACTCACCGGCGGACTCGTGCGGCGGCATGACCTTGATCAGCCGCTCCACGTCACGATGGACCACACCACTGCCTTGAGGCCGTTTCGAAGCCGCGTCGAAGCCACGAAGTAGACGGCAGCGTGCGAGCGACGGTCAGTCCTGCTGCAGCTCCGGCACCCGCATCGCCAGGATCGCCATGTCGTCCGAGGGGGCATCGGAGGCGAAGCGTTCGACTGCGCGCAGGATGCGCGCGGCGACCGCGCCGGCCGTGAGGCCCGTGCACGTGGTGAGGACGTCCGCGAGGCCGTCGTCGCCGAGCATGCGGGTGCCCTCGCGGCGTTCGGTGACGCCGTCGGTGACACAGAGCAGGACATCGCCCGGATCGAGAGTCACCGACTGCTCGTACGAGGTCCAGATCGTCCATGACGCCGAGCAGTGGCTGCGGCTCCGCGGCCGGCTTCGACGGTGCCGTCCTGGCGCAGGCGCAGCGGCAGCGGATGGCCCGCGCAGACCACCTTCAGGAGAGCGCTGCCGTCCTCCTGCGGCCACAACTCGCCGTAGAGCAGCGTCAGGAAGCGGCTGCGGGCGCCCTCGTCGAGGATCGCGGCGTTGAGGCGTTCCAGAACTGCGGGGCCGCCGAAGCCCTCGCGGGCGAGCAGCCGCAGCGCGTGACGGGCCAGGCCGGTGACCGCGGCTGCTTCCGGGCCCGTACCGCAGACGTCGCCGATGGCGAAGCCGTAGGCGCCGTCGCGGATCGGGAAGAGGTCGTAGAAGTCGCCGCCGACCTCGTTGCCCTCGCCCGCCGCGCGGTAGATGACCTCGACCTCGACACCGGGCACATTCGGGCAGCTCCGGCGGCAGCAGGCTGCGCTGGAGGGACTGGCTGATGGCCGTGCGCTCCGAGTACAGGCGGGCGTTGTCCAGTGCGAGTGCGGCCCGGCGGGACAGGTCCTCGGCGAGCTCCAGGATCTCCTGGCGGAAGTGGTCGTCGGAAGGCTTGCCGAGCGTCAGCATGCCGATGACGCGGTTGCGGGCCACCAGGGGGAGTACGACCGTCTCACCGCCGACCGCGGAGGCGGTGGCGAGCGTCGTGCCGATGCCGGCGGAGATCCCCGCCGATGCCGCCCGGCTCGATGCCGCGCCGCGAGGTTCGCAGGGCCGCCTGACGGGCCGCCTCGGCGGGCGCGGACCAGACACGGGCGCCCGGGGTGCAGCACCGGGTCGGGCGGGTCGATCCGCGACAGCAGCGCCTTGAGGCCGTCGATGCGCTCCTCGTCCTCGTGCAGCACATAAGAGAGATACGGCTCGGAGGACTGGTCGGCGATCGTGTAGACCGCGCACCAGGTGGCGAGTGTGGGCACGGTCATCTGTGCCATCAGGGCCAGTGTCTGGTCGCGGTCCAGCGTGCCGGCGAGCAGGTCGGAGGCCTCGACGAGGAACGAGAGCGAACCGCGGCGCAGCCGCTCAAGCTCGCCCAGGCGGGCCGACTCGACGGCGAGGGCGATGCGGTCGGCGGCGAACTGGAGGCGCAGCGCCTCCTCGTTCGAGTAGCGGGCCGGCGACTCGGCGGCGACGCCCAGCGAGCCGGTCAGACGGCCCTCGACCTTCAGCGGCACGGTGACGACGGAGCGCATACCGGTGCCGTCCAGGAGCGGTACGACGCCCTGGACGTCGGTGAGGTCCTCGTGCACGGCGGGCATCCGGGCGGAGCCGAACCGGCCGCCGTGCCCCGCCTCCACCGGGACTCGGGCGAATCGCTGGCGGGCGGAGGGCAGTCCGGTGGAGGCGCGGACCTCCAGCTCCGTCTCGTCGTCGGTGGCCAGCAGCAGGAAAGCCGCGTCGCCGTCGAGCATGTCGCGGGCGCGCTCCACGGTGCGTTGCAGCAGTCCGTCGAGGTCATCGGGCGTGGGCGAGCCGATGAAGACCTCGAACGGGTCGACGGCTTGGGTGTCGACGGCGCCGGACGCGTCGGTCGCGGGAATGCGCAGCGGAGTCTGCAGGACGGCGCGCTCATGGTCGCGCACCAGGAGGCAGACGGTGGACGGCTCGCCGTCGGCGTCGCGGACCCGCAGGTGCGAGCCGTAGACGGGGACGACGCCGTCCGGCGATACAGCGGATGCCGTAGCTGCCCTCCCAGCGGGAGAGCTGGAGGGCGTCGACGATACCGGTGCTGGTGCCCGGGGTGTGCGGCCAGGCGGCGAAGTCGGTGAGGGGCTTGCCGACGACCTGTTCCGGCGGGTAGCCGAAGAGTTCTTCGGCGTCCTCGTTCCAGGACGTGAGGGAGCCGGTGCGGTCGATCTGGAGGACCGCCACGCGCACCCGGCCGTCGGCCAGGGGAAGCAGGTTCACGGGCAGCAGCGGGCCCGCGCTGCGGGTGCCGACCGGGCGCTCCGGCGAGGTGAGCTGGAACCAGACCTGCTTGTGGGTGGGGGTGTACTCGACACCCCAGCGGGTCGCGAGCGCGGCGCACAGTTGCAGACCACGGCCGCCCTCGCTGTCGGGGCTGCCCATGTCCACCGGGGAGTACTGGAGCGGGACCTCACGCTCCGGATAGCGGTCGGAGACCTCGATGCGGACGCCGTCCGCGCTGCGCAGGCAGAGTACTTCGGCGGCGGTGCCCGCGTGTACGACGGCGTTGGTGACGAGTTCGCTGGTGAGGACCACGGCGTCGTCGGCGATATCGGCCAGGCCCCAGCCCTGGAGGGTGTCGCGCACGAAGGAGCGGGCCGTGGCGACCGAGCGGCCCACAGGTTCGAAGGTGGCGGCCGCGCGCGCGGTGATCACAGAACTCCTCGTCCGGCTCTCGATGTGCTGGGCCCGGTCGTCGGCCCTGCTCTCGGACCGGTCCGGGGATTGCCCCGCCGGGCACGTGCACTCCGGTGGTCATGGTGCGGCCGCCCCTCCGATACCTGCTCGTCTTCGTGACCCCCGCCCCCAGACCGGCGCACCCGGCGTGGTTGGACAGCCGCACGCAAGGTTACTTACCTTCGCGGTCTGAGCGGATGCCACCCATGAGAGTTTCCGCCCAGAAGGTGTGCGGACGGTGTGGGAAGCTGCCGAACTGTTATGGCCTGGTTCCGCTTGGGTGAAACACTCGGCAAGCTTCAAGAGAGAACACCCTCACGGGACAAGCTTCAACAACGTTCGAGAGCCCCAAGCAACCCGACTAATTGGTCTACCCCGCGGGAGGGACACGGTGGAGTCTGGCGCAGCGCCGCGGAGCACGAGCACGCGTGCACGAAGCGGACAGTCCCCGAAAATCCGCGCACATCGCGGCGGAACGGGACAACAGCGGTGGACACGGCTGCGCTGAACAGGTTGCTCGATGGCGCTGGAGGCGATGCGGGACGGCAACTTCCGTAAACGCCTGACCGTCTCGGGCGACGGTGTGATGGCCGAGATCGCGGCGGTGTTCAATGAAGTGGCCGACCGGAATGTTCATCTGACTGGCGAGTTGTCGCGGGTGCGGCGGGTCGTGGGACGTGAGGGAAAGCTCACCGAGCGGCTGCGAGGCCGGGGCCGGCGAGGGCTCCTGGGCGTCCGCGATCAAGGCGTCGAACGCCCTGGTCGACGATCTGGCGCGGCCGGTGTCCGAGGTCGGCAGAGTGCTGACGGCGGTCGCCGAGGGCGACCTCGACCAGCGGATGGAACTGCGTTCGCAGGCGCACGACGGGAGTGACCGGCCGCTGCGCGGGGAGTTCCTGCGGGTTGGGCGGACCGTGAACAACCTCGTGGACCAGTTGTCGACGTTCACCGACGAGGTCACCCGGGTGGCCAGTGAGGTCGGTACGGAAGGCAAGCTGGGCGGGCAGGCGCGGGTGCGCGGTATGTCCGGTTCATGGAAAGATCTCACGGATTCCGTCAACACGATGGCGGAGCGGCTCACCGCGCAGGTACGTGACATTGCTCTCGTGACGACGGCCGTGGCGCGAGGTGATCTGTCACGCAAGGTCACCGTTCATGTCTCCGGAGAGATGCTGGAGCTGAAGGAGACCGTCAACACGATGGTCGACCAGCTCTCGTCGTTCTCGTCCGAGGTGACCCGGGTTGCCCGTGAGGTGGGCATCGAGGGCGAGCTCGGCGGGCAGGCGCGGGTGCCCGGTGTGGCGGGGGTGTGGAAGGACCTCACCGATTCGGTGAACGTGATGGCCGGCAACCTCACCGCGCAGGTGCGCGGGATCGCGCAGGTCACGACGGCCGTTGCGAACGGCGATCTGTCGCAGAAGGTGACGGTGAGCGCACGCGGCGAGGTCGCCCAGCTCGCCGAGACCATCAACCAGATGACGGAGACGCTGCGCACCTTCGCCGACGAGGTCACTCGGGTGGCGAACGAGGTCGGTGCAGAGGGGCGGCTCGGCGGCCAGGCGAACGTGCCGGGTGCGGCGGGTACGTGGAAAGATCTCACCGATTCGGTGAACACGGTTTTCCGCAACCTGACCACTCAGGTGCGCGACATTGCCACGGTGACGACGGCGGTGGCCAACGGCGATCTGTCGCAGAAGGTCACCGTCGATGTCGCGGGCGAAATGCTCGAACTGAAGAACACCGTCAACACGATGGTGGACCAGCTTTCCGCGTTCGGTTCCGAAGTCACGCGTGTGGCGCGTGAGATCGGCGTCGAAGGCGAGCTCGGCGGTCAGGCCCAGGTGCCGGGCGCTGCCGGTACCTGGAAGGACCTCACCGATTCGGTGAACACCGCTTTCCGCAACCTCACCGGGCAGGTCCGCAATATCGCCCAGGTGACGACGGCGGTGGCCAACGGCGATCTGTCGCAGAAGGTCACCGTCGACGTCTCCGGCGAAATGCTGGAGCTGAAGAACGTCGTCAACACGATGGTGGACCAGCTCTCCAGCTTTGCCGACCAGGTGACGCGGATGGCCAGGGACGTGGGCACAGAGGGCCGCCTCGGCGGTCAGGCGCGTGTGGACGGCGTCAGCGGGACGTGGAAGGAACTGACGGATTCCGTCAACTTCATGGCCGGCAACCTGACCTCCCAGGTCCGTCAGATCGCGCAGGTCACCACAGCCGTGGCGCGTGGCGATCTGTCGCAGAAGATCGACGTGGACGCCCGCGGCGAGATCCTGGAGCTCAAGAACACCATCAACACCATGGTCGACCAGCTGTCGGCCTTCGCCGACCAGGTGACCCGGGTGGCCCGCGAGGTGGGCACCGAGGGCCGACTCGGCGGTCAGGCGCAGGTGCCGGGTGTGGCCGGTGTGTGGCGCGATCTGACCGACTCGGTGAACGGCATGGCCGGGAACCTCACCGCCCAGGTCCGCAACATCGCCCAGGTGGCCACGGCCGTGGCGCGTGGCGATCTGTCGCAGAAGATCGACGTGGACGCCCGTGGCGAGATCCTGGAGCTCAAGAACGTCCTGAATACCATGGTCGACCAGCTCTCGAACTTCGCGGAGCAGGTGACCCGGGTGGCTCGCGAGGTGGGCACGGAGGGCATCCTCGGCGGGCAGGCCGAGGTGCAGGGTGTGTCGGGCACGTGGAAGGACCTCACGCAGTCCGTCAACTTCATGGCGAACAACCTCACCATTCAGGTGCGCAACATCGCCGAGGTGACGACCGCGGTCGCCAAGGGCGACCTGTCGAAGAAGATCACCGTTGACGCGAAGGGCGAGATCCTCGAACTCGTCACCACCGTCAACACGATGGTCGATCAGCTGTCCAACTTCGCCGAGCAGGTGACCCGGGTGGCGCGTGAGGTGGGCACCGAGGGCAACCTGGGCGGTCAGGCCCGCGTGCCGGGCGTCACCGGCATCTGGAAGGACCTCAGCGACAACGTCAACCTGATGGCGAGCAACCTGACGGGACAGGTGCGCAACATCTCCCAGGTCGCGACGGCGGTCGCCAACGGCGATCTGACCAAGACGGTCACCGTTGAGGCGAGTGGCGAGGTGGCCCAGCTCGCCGACACCGTCAACACCATGGTGAAGACGCTCTCGTCGTTCGCCGACGAGGTGACCCGGGTGGCGCGCGAGGTGGGCACGGACGGCATCCTGGGCGGCCAGGCCCGCGTGCCCGGCGTCTCGGGCACCTGGAAGGACCTCACCGAGTCGGTGAACTCGATGGCGTCGAACCTCACGGGCCAGGTCCGCAATATCGCCATGGTCACCACCGCCATCGCGAAGGGCGACCTCACCAAGAAGATCGACATTGAGGCGCGCGGCGAGATCCTGGAGCTCAAGACCACCATCAACACCATGATCGACCGGCTCTCCAGCTTCGCCGAGCAGGTCACCAGGGTGGCCCGCGAAGTGGGCACCGAGGGCCAGCTGGGCGGCCAGGCGCGGGTGCGGGACGTGGACGGCACGTGGCGCGATCTGACCGAGTCCGTGAACGAGATGGCGGGCAACCTGACCCGTCAGGTGCGCGCGATCGCGGCCGTCGCCACGGCGGTGACCCGCGGTGACCTCAATCTCAAGGTCGACGCGGACGCGGCGGGCGAGATCCTCGTCCTCCAGGACAACATCAACACCATGATCGCCAACCTCCGTGACACCACCATCGCCAACAAGGAGCAGGACTGGCTCAAGGGCAACCTGGCCCGTATCTCGGGGCTGATGCAGGGCCGGCGTGACCTGGACGACGTCGCCTCGCTGATCATGAGCGAGCTGACGCCGGTCGTCTCCGCGCAGCACGGCGCGTTCTTCGTGGCGCTGCCCACCGACGACGTACAGGAGCGGGCCACCGTCTCCCAGGGCTCCTACGAGTTGCGGATGCTCGGCTCGTACGGCTACTCGATGGGCTCCATGCCGACGTCGTTCAAGCCGGGCGAGGCGCTGATCGGGACGGCCGCCAAGGAGAAGCGGACGATCCTGGTGGAGAACGTGCCGCCGGGCTATCTGAAGATCTCCTCGGGGCTCGGTGAGGCGCCGCCCGCGCATGTCATCGTGCTTCCGGTGCTCTTCGAGGGCACGGTGCTGGGCGTGATCGAACTGGCGTCGTTCCAACCGTTCACCCAGATCCAAAAGGACTTCCTGAACCAGATCGCCGAGATGATCGCGACGAGCGTCAACACGATCAGTGTCAACACGAAGACGGAAGTGCTGCTCAAGCAGTCGCAGGAGCTCACCGAGCAGTTGCGTGAGCGTTCCGCGGAGTTGGAGAACCGGCAGAAGGCGCTTCAGGACTCCAACGCGGAGCTGGAGGAGAAGGCGGAGCTGCTGGCCCAGCAGAACCGCGACATCGAGGTTAAGAACACCGAGATCGAGGAGGCCCGCCAGGTCCTGGAGGAGCGCGCCGAGCAACTCGCGGTGTCGATGCGCTACAAGAGCGAGTTCCTGGCCAACATGTCGCACGAGCTGCGCACGCCGCTGAACTCCCTGCTGATCCTGGCCAAACTGCTCGCCGACAACGCGGAGGGCAATCTCTCGCCGAAGCAGGTCGAGTTCGCCGAGACCATTCACGGCGCGGGCTCCGACCTGCTCCAGCTGATCAACGACATCCTGGACCTGACGAAGGTCGAGGCGGGCAAGATGGACGTCTCGCCGACGCGTATCTCGCTCGTCCAGCTGGTCGACTATGTGGAGGCCACCTTCCGGCCGCTGACCGCGGAGAAGGGCCTCGACTTCTCCGTGCGCGTCTCGCCCGAGCTGCCCGCGACGCTGCACACCGACGAGCAGCGGCTGCTCCAGGTGCTGCGCAACCTGCTCTCCAACGCGGTGAAGTTCACCGACTCGGGCGCGGTGGAGCTGGTGATCAGGACGGCGGGCTCGGATGTGCCGGTGGCCATCCGCGAGCAGTTGCTGGAGACGGGTGCGCTGAGCGATCCGGACGGCGATCTGATCGCGTTCTCCGTCACGGACACCGGGATCGGTATCGCGGCGAGCAAGATGCGGGTGATCTTCGAGGCGTTCAAGCAGGCCGACGGCACCACGAGCCGCAAGTACGGCGGTACGGGGCTGGGCCTGTCCATCAGCCGGGAGATCGCACGGCTGTTGGGCGGCGAGATCAACGCGGCGAGTGAACCGGACCGCGGCTCCACGTTCACCCTGTACCTGCCGCTGCACGCGAGTGAACTGCCCCCTGAGGGCTATACGCAGCTCGCGCCGTCCATCGAGCCGGGCGACACCCTGGCGGCCCTGGAGGCGGGCGGTATGCCGGCCGAGGTGAAGTCCTACCAGGACTCCCAGACGGGGCCTGCTGCGCTCTTCAGGCGCCGCCGCAGGGCCATCGCGCCCGCACCTGAGCAGGGGTCCGTGGGCGAGCGGCTGACGGTGTCCGACGGCGCCGCGGCGGGCGAGGGCGGCGGTGTGCGGGATCAGTGGGTGCCGGCCGGCGCGGAGCAGGAGGACGGGCGGGGGCAGCGGGTCCTCGTCTTCCACGGCGAGAAGGTGCTGATCGTCGACGACGACATCCGCAATGTGTTCGCGCTGACCAGCGTCCTGGAGCAGCATGGCCTTTCGGTGCTCTACGCGGAGAACGGCCGGGAGGGCATCGAGGTCCTGGAGCAGCATGACGACGTCGCCGTCGTCCTGATGGACATCATGATGCCCGAGATGGACGGCTATGCGACGACGACGGCGATCCGGCGGATGCCGCAGTTCGTGGGGCTGCCGATCATCGCGCTCACCGCGAAGGCGATGAAGGGCGACCGCGAGAAGGCCATCGACTCCGGCGCTTCCGACTATGTGACCAAGCCGGTCGATCCCGATCATCTTCTGTCTGTGATGGAACGCTGGATGCGAGAGCGGTGACTGGCGTACGTTCTTAAGAGTTCTTAAGGTGGCGGAGTTGTAGCAGAACCGCGTTCTAGGCTGTGTGGATCGGCGGAAATCCGGGGAACCTTCTGGTCTCCTCGTGCGTTTGCGGTATGTGCTGTGATACGTGCACAGTGACATGGCGGTGACAGGGTGTGGCGACGGGCGGGGTGCGGCTACGATGACCGGCACAAGGACGGGCGGCGTAAGGGAGTCGTCCCCTGGGGCGGCGCCCGGTGCCTCCCCAAGTCCTGCGGACAGGGGAGGCCCCATGCCGGGGCGAGGAGGGCGGGCCATGGTGCAGAAGGCCAAGATCCTCCTGGTCGATGACCGGCCGGAGAATCTGCTGGCGCTGGAGGCCATCCTCTCTGCGCTCGATCAGACGCTGGTGCGGGCATCGTCCGGGGAGGAAGCGCTCAAAGCACTGCTCACGGACGATTTCGCGGTCATTCTGCTGGATGTCCAGATGCCGGGCATGGACGGTTTCGAGACGGCCGCGCACATCAAGCGCAGGGAGCGCACCCGCGATATCCCGATCATCTTCCTCACCGCCATCAACCACGGCCCGCACCACACCTTCCGCGGCTATGCGGCCGGCGCGGTGGATTACATTTCGAAACCTTTCGATCCGTGGGTGCTGCGCGCCAAGGTCTCGGTGTTCGTCGAGCTCTACATGAAGAACTGTCAGCTGCGCGAGCAGGCCTCGCTGCTGAGGCTGCAGCTCGAAGGCAGCGGCAGGGAACCCGTCGGGGAGGCCAAGGAGCCCGCCGGGCTGCTGGCTGAGCTCTCCGCCCGCCTCGCGGCCGTCGAGGAGCAGGCGGAGGCCCTGTCGAAGCAGCTCGACGACGACGCCGCGGACGCCTCAGTCGTCGCCACCGCGGCCCATCTGGAGCGCAAGCTGACCGGCCTGCGCCGGGCGCTCGACGCCCTGGAACCGGGCACCGGCAGCAGCGCCCCGCCCCTGCCCTCGCAGAACTGACCCAGGACGCGGGACCTGTTCGGCGCGCGCGGGCCGGCACTGCCCGCGCGGCACCGGATGATGCTCCGTCAGGCCTGTTCTCCGGGCCGCGGCGACACGAACGGGTGAAGCAGTGGGCACACGTGTCCACTGCGCCCCGTGACGGTAATCTCACCCCCATGGCCTCACGTCAGTCCGCAGCCAAGAAGACGTCGGCGAAGAAGACGGCCGCGCCGGCCAAGGGCGCGGCGAAGAAGGCCGCAGCGAAGAGACCTCCCGCGAAGAAGGCCGCGGCCAGGCCCGCGCCCAAGCCGGCGCCCAGCCCCACCGCGGGCGTGTACCGGCTGGTGCGCGCCGTGTGGCTCGGCGTCGCGCACACCGTCGGGGCGCTGCTGCGGGGCATAGGACGCGGCGCGAAGGGACTCGACCCCGCCCACCGCAAGGACGGCCTCGCCCTGCTGCTGCTCGGCACCGCACTGATCGTCGCGGGCGGCACCTGGTCGCATCTGCGCGGCCCGGTGGGCGATCTGGTGGAAATGCTGGTGACCGGCGCCTTCGGCCGTCTCGACCTGCTGGTGCCGCTCCTGGTGGCCGCCATCGCCGTCCGTCTGATCCGCCACCCCGAGCAGACCGATGCCAACGGCCGCATCGTCATCGGTCTGTCCGCCCTCGTCCTCGGCGTCCTCGGCGAGGTCCACATCGCCTGCGGGTCGCCCGCGCGCAGCGACGGCATACAGGGCATCAGAGACGCCGGCGGACTGATCGGCTGGGTCACCGCCACCCCGCTGACGCACCTGCTGACCGCCGCCCTCGCCGTTCCGCTGCTGGCGCTGCTCATCGTCTTCGGGCTGCTCGTCACCACGGCCACCCCGGTCAACGCGATCCCGCAGCGTCTCGCGTTGCTCGCCCACAAGGCGGGCCTCGTCCACCCGGCCGACCCGGCGGCGGGCCACCTCGGCGAAGGTGTGGACACCGACGATGACGACCGCTACGAGGAGCAGTGGCGCGAGGCGCTGCCCCGCTCCCGGAGCCGTGGTCAAAACGACCGTCAGCCGCCGCGCGCGTCCGATCGCGACCAGGCGGAGGAACAGGCCCTCTCCAAGCGCCGCAAGGCCCGTAAGACGCCCGCGACGGCCGCCACGGGCCCCATCCTGGACCCGATCGACGTGGCCGCCGCGGCCGCCGCCGCGCTGGACGGCGCCGTCCTGCACGGCATGCCGCCCTCCCCGCTCGTCGCCGACCTGACCCAGGGCGTCACCGTGGACCGCGGGCCGGGACAGAGCACGCCGGTGCCCGCGGCGCGCGGCGGGCAGCTCTCGAAGTCCGCGGCGGAGGCCGGCGCAGGCCGCCTCTCGCTCACCAAGGACGACTCCGCGGACGACTCCGCGGTGCCCGACCTCACCAAGTCCGCTCCCGACCGGCCGCGCGAATTGCCGCCGCGCGCCGAACAGCTCCAGCTCTCCGGGGACATCACCTACGCACTGCCCTCGCTCGACCTGCTGGAGCGCGGCGGGCCGGGCAAGACGCGCAGTGCCGCCAACGACGTGGTGGTGGAGTCGCTCACCAGCGTCTTCAGCCAGTTCAAGGTGGACGCCCGGGTGACCGGCTTCACCCGTGGTCCGACGGTCACCCGCTACGAGGTCGAACTCGGCCCGGCCGTGAAGGTCGAGCGCATCACGGCACTCACCAAGAACATCGCCTATGCCGTCGCCAGCCCCGATGTGCGGATCATCAGCCCCATCCCGGGCAAGTCGGCGGTCGGCATCGAGATTCCCAACACCGACCGGGAAATGGTCAACCTGGGCGATGTGCTGCGGCTCGCCGAGGCCGCGGGGGACGACCATCCGATGCTGGTGGCGCTCGGCAAGGACGTCGAGGGCGGCTATGTGATGGCGAACCTCGCCAAGATGCCGCATGTGCTGGTCGCCGGTGCCACCGGCTCCGGAAAGTCGTCCTGTATCAACTGCCTCATCACGTCCGTCATGATGCGCGCCACCCCCGACGACGTGCGCATGGTCCTCGTCGACCCCAAACGCGTCGAGCTCACCGCCTACGAGGGCATCCCGCACCTCATCACACCGATCATCACCAACCCCAAGCGCGCCGCCGAGGCACTGCAGTGGGTCGTGCGGGAGATGGATCTTCGCTACGACGATCTCGCCGCCTTCGGCTACCGGCACATCGACGACTTCAACCAGGCCGTGCGCAACGGCAAGGTCAAGCTGCCGGAAGGCAGCGAGCGCGAGCTGCAGCCGTACCCCTACCTGCTGGTCATCGTCGATGAGCTGGCGGATTTGATGATGATCGCACCGCGTGACGTCGAGGACTCCATCGTCCGTATCACGCAGCTCGCCCGCGCCGCCGGCATCCACCTGGTGCTGGCCACCCAGCGTCCTTCGGTCGACGTCGTCACCGGCCTCATCAAGGCGAACGTCCCCTCCCGGCTCGCCTTCGCCACCTCCTCGCTCGCCGACAGCCGCGTCATCCTGGACCAGCCCGGCGCCGAGAAGCTGATCGGCAAGGGCGACGGGCTCTTCCTGCCGATGGGGGCCAACAAACCCACGCGTATGCAGGGCGCTTTCGTCACCGAGGAGGAGGTCGCGCAGGCCGTCGAGCACTGCAAGGCGCAGATGGCGCCCGCCTTCAGGGACGACGTCATGGTCGGCAGCAAACAGAAGAAGGAGATCGACGAGGACATCGGCGACGACCTCGACCTGCTCTGCCAGGCCGCCGAACTCGTCGTCTCCACGCAGTTCGGCTCCACCTCGATGCTCCAGCGCAAACTGCGGGTGGGCTTCGCGAAGGCGGGCCGGCTGATGGACCTGATGGAGTCGCGGAACATCGTCGGACCCAGCGAAGGATCCAAGGCACGTGATGTTCTTGTGAAGGCCGATGACCTGGATGGAGTGCTTGCCGCGATCCGCGGGGAGGCTAGGTGACAGGAAGCGGAACCCGCGCTCACGACGCTCAGCAGGTCGCACACGGCGCACGATCCGGCGCACCGTGATGTCGCATCTATGGATATGCCGTACAGCTGCGGTGTAGGTGCCCACTCGCGCGCGTCATGTCCTGTGGCATGGCCGGACGGCACTCGTGAGGCCTTTCCGTACGCGCGAGGCGTCCGAGGCGCGCCGTGCGGAAGGGGCTCAAGGGCACCGGGCCCGGTCCTGCGCCGGCCGAGCCGCCTGAAAGTGCGGGCAACCGTTTCGCTTCGGCATACGTCAAGTTGAGGACAGATGCATCATCAGCATCCCCCATCAGCGCAAACGACCATCCAGATAGCGTATAAACCCCCTCCGCCCGGTTGCCCCACCCTTTCGCACCCCCAATAAACTGGTCCCCCAGCAGGTGGCTACACGCTCGAAAGGCGCCCCCGTGTCCATCGGCAACTCCCCCGAAGAAGGCCGCCCGACGGCGGAAGAAGACCGCCTATCGGTTGAAAATGACCGTATGCCGGACGAAGACGACCGCAGGCCGGCGGATGGTGAGCGTCCGGCTGCCCCAGCCACCGAGGACTCCCTCTGGTCAGGAGAGAGTGCGCTCTTGACAGCCCTGACGACCGAAGAGGAGACCTCCGACTTCGACGACGCCCTGAGCATCGGCCGCGCCCTGCACCGGGCGCGCATCGACGCAGGCATGACCGTCGACGACGTCAGCGCCGCCACCCGCGTCCGCGTCCCGATCGTGCACGCGATCGAACAGGACGACTTCAGCCGCTGCGGCGGCGACGTGTACGCCCGCGGGCACCTCAAGACGCTCGCCCGTGCCGTAGCGCTGGACCCGGTGCCGCTGCTCGCGCAGTTCGACGCCGAGCACGGCGGCACCAACGCCCCGACCCCCGCGACGCCTCTCTTCGAGGCCGAGCGCATCAGGCCCGAGCGGCGCAGTCCCAACTGGACGGCGGCCATGGTCGCCGCCATCGTCGCCGTGATCGGCTTCGTCGGGTTCACCCTCGTCAACGGCGGCGACCATAGCGACACCGCCAAAGCCCAGACCGCCGAGGGCGCCAACCCGGCCGCGACCAAATCCGCGCCGAAACCGACCGTGACCACCCCCGCCGCCCCCACCCCGGGCCCGACCGACAGCGCCATCGCCGCCGCCCCGCGCGACAAGGTGACCGTGATGGTGGACGCGGCCGACGGACGCAGCTGGATCTCCGCCAAGGACCACAACGGCCAATTGCTCTTCGATGGTCTGCTGGAAAAGGGCGAGAAGAAGACGTTCCAGGACAGCCAGAAGATCGACCTCATCCTCGGAGACGCCGGCTCCATCCAGCTCTTCGTGAACGGCAAGAAGATCGACAATCGGTTCCACCCGGGCCAGGTGGAGCGCCTGTCGTACACCAAGGGCGATCCCGAGGTCGGCTGACCCCCACTGCCTGAAGAGCCTGGGAGGTACCTCAGGTGAGCAGGGGCTTGAGTCCGCTCCCGGAACCCTCGGGGCCGGTGTCACCTGTGCGACGAAGTAGTCTGAGCGCATGCCTGAACGCCGCACCGTCGCTCTCGTCACACTCGGCTGCGCCCGTAACGAGGTGGACTCGGAGGAGCTCGCAGGCCGTTTGGAGGCGGACGGCTGGCAGCTCGTCGAGGACGCCGAGGACGCGGACGTCGCCGTCGTCAATACCTGTGGCTTCGTGGAGGCCGCGAAGAAGGACTCCGTGGACGCCCTTCTCGAAGCCCACGACCTGAAGGGGCGCGGCAGGACCCAGGCCGTGGTGGCCGTCGGCTGCATGGCCGAGCGGTACGGCAAGGAACTCGCCGATGCCCTTCCGGAGGCGGACGGCGTCCTCGGGTTCGACGACTACACGGACATCTCCGATCGCCTGACGACCATCCTCAACGGCGGCGTCCACGCCGCCCACACCCCCCGCGACCGGCGCAGACTGCTGCCGATCAGCCCGGCGGAGCGCCAGCAGGCGGGATCCGGCGTGGCCCTGCCCGGACACGCGCCGGTGAGTTCGCCGACCGCTTCCACCGGTCACACCGCACCGCGCGGCGCCCTGGGCGAGCCGGCCCCCGACGGAGCTCAGGCGGCTGCCTCGGCCCCGGCGGATCTGCCCTCGGGAATCGCCCCCGCCTCGGGTCCCAGGGCGCCGCTGCGGCGCAGACTCGGCACCTCGCCCGTCGCCTCGGTCAAACTGGCCTCCGGCTGCGACCGCCGCTGCACCTTCTGCGCCATCCCGTCCTTCCGGGGCTCCTTCATCTCCCGACGCCCCTCCGACGTCCTCGGCGAGACCCGCTGGCTGGCCGAGCAGGGCGTCAAAGAGATCATGCTCGTCTCCGAGAACAACACCTCGTACGGCAAGGACCTCGGCGATATCCGCCTCCTGGAGACCCTGCTGCCCGAGCTCGCCGCGGTGGACGGCATCGAGCGGGTGCGGGTGAGCTACCTCCAGCCCGCCGAGATGCGCCCCGGCCTCATCGACGTCCTGACCTCGACGGAGAAGGTCGCCCCGTACTTCGACCTGTCCTTCCAGCACTCCGCGCCCGGCGTGCTGCGGGCCATGCGGCGCTTCGGTGACACCGACCGGTTCCTGGACCTGCTGGCGCAGATCCGCGGCAAGGCGCCGCAGGCGGGTGTGCGGTCCAACTTCATCGTCGGGTTCCCCGGCGAGAGCGAGGCCGACCTGGCGGAGCTCGAACGCTTCCTGACCAGCGCGCGGCTGGACGCCATCGGCGTCTTCGGATACTCCGACGAGGAGGGCACGGAAGCGGCCGGATTCGACGTCAAGCTCAGCGAGGACACCGTCGCCGAGCGCCTCGCGTACATCTCCCGGCTGGCCGACGAGCTGACCACTCAGCGCGCCGAAGAACGCCTCGGCGAGACGATCGAGGTCCTGGTCGAGTCGCAGGGCGACGCGGCCGAGGCCGAGCCCGCCACGGGCCGCGCCGCGCACCAGGCCCCCGAAACCGACGGCCACGTGCTGTTCACCGGTCGCCAAGCCGGCGGCGCACAGGGCGCCGAGCCGGTCGTCGGCCGTATGGTCGTCGCCAAGGTGGTCGCGACCGAGGGCGTCGACCTGGTGGCCGAGATCATCGAGGACACGGCGGGTGCCGTGGGTACCGAGGAGGCGGCCAGATGACCGGAGTTCCGGCATCCGCCGCAAGCGGTTCCAGTCACCCCGTGCCTGGTGGCAAGCTGGGCGTTGTGGCAGTGAATCAGGCCAGCCTGTGGAATGTTGCCAATCTCCTCACGATGATCCGGCTGCTGCTGGTGCCCGGCTTCATCGCTCTGATGCTGGCAGGAGGCGGCTACGACCCCGCCTGGCGTTCGCTCGCCTGGGCGGCCTTCGCCGTCGCCATGATCACGGACCTCTTCGACGGGCATCTGGCCCGTACCTACAACCTGGTCACGGACTTCGGCAAGATCGCCGACCCGATCGCGGACAAGGCGATCATGGGCGCCGCCCTGATCTGTCTGTCGATGCTCGGCGATCTGCCCTGGTGGGTCACCGGCGTCATCCTCGGGCGGGAGTTCGGCATCACCCTGCTGCGTTTCCTGGTTATCCGCTACGGAGTCATTCCGGCCAGTCGCGGCGGCAAACTGAAGACCCTGGCCCAGGGCACCGCGGTCGGCATGTACGTCCTCATCCTCACCGGTCCGCTCGCGACGCTGCGGTTCTGGGTGATGGCGGTGGCCGTGGCCCTGACCCTGCTCACCGGGTTCGACTACGTGAAGCAGGCCGTGGTGCTGCGTCGCCAGGGCCTGGCGGCGCGGCGGGCAGCGGCCGAGGCCACAGGGCGGCCCGATGAGGAGCCGCCGCGATGACACCCGGGGCCGAGGCGGTACTGCGCCTGCTGGTGGCCCGCGGCGAGACACTTGCCGTAGCCGAATCCCTCACCGGCGGCCTGGTCGCCGCCGAGCTGACGGCCGTACCGGGTGCGTCGAAGGCCTTCCGAGGTTCCGTGACCGCCTACGCGACCGAGCTCAAGGAGCGGATCCTGGGTGTGGACGCCGGGCTGCTCGCGGGACGCGGCGCAGTCGATCCCGAGGTCGCATGGCAGATGGCAGAGGGTGTACGCACGGCGTTCGGCGCCCACTGGGGCATCGCCACGACCGGCGTGGCAGGCCCCGAACCCCAGGACGGCCAGCCCGTCGGCACGGTCTTCATCGCGGTTGCGGGGCCTTTTAGCGATCGGAATATGGCGCAGCTGCGGTTGAACGGCGATAGAGCGGAAATCCGTATGGTGACTGTACGGAGCGTGCTCAAATTGCTGCTCCAGCAGCTTTCCGGCGAACAGCTCGGGAATGGCCGGGCACAGGATACGGAACGAAACGGGGGGACTTGATGTTTGCAGCCCTCAGTGAACACGACATCGCTCCCCGCACAGCCGCTGCTGTAGGCGGTACGGTGGGGCGTAAAGGAAGCGGCAACACGGTCCGAGGAGGGAGCCACCGATGATTTTGCTCCGTCGCCTGCTGGGTGACGTGCTGCGTCGGCAGCGCCAACGCCAGGGCCGTACTCTGCGCGAAGTCTCCTCGTCCGCCCGAGTTTCGCTCGGTTATCTCTCTGAGGTGGAGCGGGGGCAGAAGGAGGCTTCCTCCGAGCTGCTCTCCGCCATCTGCGACGCGCTTGAGGTACGGATGTCCGAGCTCATGCACGAGGTGAGCGACGAGCTCGCCCTTGCTGAGCTGGCCGAGTCGGCAGCAGCCACAGAGCCGGTGCGCGCACCGGCCGTTCACCCCATGCTGAATTCCGTCTCGGTGACCGGCGTGCCACCCGAACGGGTAACCATCAAGGCGCCCGCGGAAGCGGTGGGCGTGGTCGCCGCCTGACGTGCACAGACCGTGGCGCTTCACGGCCCTCGGGCCGTTGGATCGTACACGGGAGTGTGCCCAACACGTGTAGAGCGCGTGCAGAATGCGTAGAGCCCCGACTGGGGCAGCGCGGGGATTTTCCCGGGTTGCGATCGGTCGGGGTTTTTGTGTGCTTTGGGTGATTTTGGTCGATAGTCGAGAATTCCTATTACCGGATAACGGTCTAGCTGTGTGCCGGATCATCGGCCGGACATCAGCGCGGGTCTGCGTGTGTTCCGGACCGACCGGGGCGCGCGGGTCGGATGGGACAGCGCGCGGGCCGGTGGTGGTGCGCGTGGGACGGCGGCGGCCGGCAGAGTCCTTCATCAGCGGGACCCGTCAGGTGATGCGGGACCGGCGTCCGGGTGCGGGCCCGGGGTTTTGTGCGGCATCGTGTGCCGAGGCGCGGGGCGGCGGCGTGGGGCCGGTCTGGCACCCGGGGCACCAGTACGTGGGACGCCCTAAAGAGCCTCGCCCGCTGCCTCCACGGCCTGGGAGGTATCCCCAGCTCTGGTCGGCCACCCGGATCGCGGCGCCGCAGCGCAGGCAGGGACGAGGCGCACGGCCGTAGACGAAGAGGCGTGGCTCGCGCCGGCCGGTGGTGGACCTGGCCGGACGCTCGCGGTTCGCCTCCAGGAGTCTCCTGGCGAGGGCCACCAGCTGCTCGGCGACCTCCGCGGGCAGCTCACCGACCGGCAGCCAGGGCGTGGCCCGGACCAGGAAGCTCAGTTCCGACTTGTAGACATTGCCGATCCCGGCGAGATTGCGCTGGTCGAGCAGGGCCTCACCGAGCGGCCGGGCCGGATCGCGCAGGAGGTTGGCCAGAGCCGTGCCGGGGTTCCATTCGGGGCCGAGCAGATCGGGCCCGAGATGGCCGACGACTCGCCCTTCGGCGGCGGTGTGCAGCAGTTCCAGCACGGGCAGCCGGTAGCCGACCGCCGTGAGGCCTTCGGTGCCCAGGATCGCGCGGATCTGGTGCCCTGGGCCGCCCCGCCAGCGCTCTCCCGGCGTGTACACCTTCCAGGACCCTTCCATCCCCAGGTGCGAGTGGAGCGTGAGCCCGCCTTCGATCCGGGTCAGCAGATGCTTGCCGCGCGGTGTGACGTCCAGGACGGTGCGGCCGGTGAGGTCGGCCGTGGCATGAGCGGGCACGCGCAGATCGGACCGCGTGAGCATCCGGGTGGCCAGCGCACGGTGCAACCGCTGCGCGGCCTGCCAGACGGTGTCTCCTTCGGGCATGGGTCCAAGAGTCGCACGGCGGGGCGGGCGAGGCGCTGGGCGGGCGCACCGGGTGCGGGCGGCGGACGGGTGGCTGCGACGTGATCGTTTGAACGGGTCAGGGCGGACGTGGTCGTGCCAGCGAGGTCGTCCCGGTGCGGGTCAGGCGCGCAGGCGCAGCCCCTTCGGAGTCGCGTGGAAGCCGGCGGCCTCCAGCAGGGTGCCGAAAGCGGAGGTGAGCGCGGCGGCGCCGTTGACGCGCTCCACGGTGACGGTGCCGAGCCGACCCGCACTGGCGGCGCTGGCGAGGGCCTCGGCCGCGGCGGTGAGGCGGGCGTCGTCCGGGCCGGCCGGGGCGTCCGGATGCGAAGGCCAGGCCAGCAAGGTCTTGCCACCGCGCTCCACGTACAGCGTCAGCTCGCCGTCGACCAGGACGACCAGCGATCCGGCTTTGCGTCCCGGCTTGTGCCCCGCCCCGGTCGGCGGCTCTGGCCAGGGCAGGGCCGCCCCGTAGGCGTTCGCCGGGTCCGCGGCGGCCAGCAGTACGGCGCGTGGTGCGGTGCGGGACCCGGCCTGCCGGCCGCCGAAACCGCCGGGCCCGCTGCGGTACCCGTCGCCGGGGCCCGGCCCACCGGGGCGATCGCCGTCAAAGCGGTAGCCGCTGGAGCGGGGCCGGCCGTCGGCTCCGGAGGCGTCGTCAAACCATCCGGCGTCCTCGGCTGCGCTGGCGCCGTCGGACCCGGGCGCGCCGTCGACCTCCGGTGAGCCGTCGAACTCGCGGAAACTCTGCGATCCGGCCTCCCCTCGGCCCCGAGCGCGCCCGCCGCCCCCGCCGCCCCTGGCGGTGTCGGTCCCCAAGGGCGCAAAGGGTCCGGGATATTCGGCGCCGAACTCCATACGGGGCTCGGTCAGGGGCTCCTGCCGCTCTCTGGCGTTCGCCGTGGCGCGCAGTCGGTCGACGGCGCCGTCCATCGCGAACTGGGCGGCGCCCAGGCCTTCGACGACATAGCCGCGCCGGGCCTGCCCGCTGTCCTCGAAGGCCGACAGGACGCGGTACACCGCGGCGAAGCCGCCCTCGATGCCCTCCGCGGCCACCGCGCCGCGGGTCACCACGCCGTGCCGGTCGAGCAGGGTGTGCGCCAGGGCGTGGGCGCGCACCGTGGCATCGCTCTCGCGGGGCGGCAGCAATGCCCAGCGCCCGGCGACCGTCGGCGGGCCGCTGCGCGATGCCGGGCGGGCGGCGGGAGTCAGGGTGCCGTAACGGCCGCGCGGCACGGCACGCTTGGCACGATGCGCGGTGGCGCCCGCGGTGCGCCCGGAACCCAGCAGGGCACGCATGGGGCCGAGCGTGTCGTTCGTCAGCCGTCCTGACCAGGCGAGGTCCCAGATGGCGTCGGCGATCTGCGGGTCCAAGGCATCGGGGTGCGTCGTCGCACGGACCTGATCCGCGATCTGGCGGAAGAACAGGCCGTAGCCCCCGGACAGGGTGTCCAGAACGGACTGGTGCAGCGGCGTGAGTTCCAGGGGATGCGGGGGCGGCAGCAGGAGTGGTGCGGTGTCGGCGAGATAGAGGCTGACCCAGCCGTCCTTGCCGGGCAGTGCCCCGGCTCCGGCCCACACGATCTCGCCCGCGGCGGTGAGCTCGTCCAGCATCGCCGGTGTGAAGTCGCCGACCCGGGACGGCAGTACCAGCTTCTCCAGGGCCGAGGCGGGCACGGCGGCACCCTGGAGCTGCTCGACGGCGCGCACCAGGCCGTCACCGCCGCGCAGCCCGTGCCTGCTGAGATGCTGCCACTGCGGTAGGAACTGGGCGAGCGCGGCGGGCGGCACCGGCTCCAGCTCGTGCCGCAGGGCCGCCAGCGAGCGTCGGCGCAGTCTGCGCAGCACGGTCGCGTCGCACCATTCCTGGCCGACGCCCGCCGGATGGAACTCGCCCTGGACGAGACGGCCACTGGCCGTGAGGCGGCTCAGTGCGCCGTCGGTGACCGCGGTGCCGAGGCCGAAGCGGGCGGCTGCCGTGGCCGAGGTGAACGGTCCGTGGGTGCGCGCGTAGCGGGCCAGGAGATCTCCGAGCGGGTCGCGCACCGGCTCCGTGAAGGCCTCCGGGACGCCCACCGGGAGGGCGGTGCCCAGCGCGTCCCGCAGCCGGCCGGCGTCCTCTACGGCGGCCCAGTGCTCGATGCCCGCGATACGGACCCGGATGGCGCGCCGGGCGGCCGCCAGCTCCTCGGCCCACTGCGGCCGGCCGCCGCGTTCCGCCAGCTCGGCGCCGGTGAGCGGGCCCAGGACACGCAGCAGGTCCGCGACGCCCTCGGAGTCCTTGATGCGCCGGTCGTCCGTCAGCCATTGGAGCTCGCGCTCAAGGTCGGTCAGTACGTCCGCGTCGAGCAGCTCGCGCAGCTCGGCCTGGCCCAGCAGCTCGGCGAGCAGCCGCGAGTCCAAGGAGAGGGCGGCGGCGCGCCGCTCGGCGAGTGGTGAGTCGCCCTCGTACAGGAACTGGGCGACGTAGCCGAAGAGCAGGGAGCGGGCGAACGGTGACGGTGCCTGGGTGGTGACCTCCACGAGGCGCACCTTGCGGGATTCGATGTCACCCATCAGCTCGGCGAGGCCGGGAACGTCGAAGACGTCCTGGAGGCATTCGCGCACCGCTTCCAGGACGATCGGGAACGAACCGAACTCGCTGGCCACCTCCAGCAGCTGCGCCGCACGCTGACGCTGCTGCCACAGCGGGGTGCGCTTGCCCGGGCTGCGGCGCGGCAGTAGCAGCGCACGCGCGGCGCACTCCCGGAACCGGGCGGCGAACAGGGCGGAGCCGCCCACCTGGTCGGTGACGACCTGATTGACCTCCCCCTTGTCGAAGACGACGTCGGCGGCGCCGACCGGTGCCTGCTGTGCGTCGTACCCGCTCTGCGCGGCGCCCGGCTGTACCGGGGCCGGGCTCTGGTCGAGCAGGTCAAGGCCCATCAGGTCGGCGTCCGGCAGGCGGAGCACGAGGCCGTCGTCGGCGTGCATGACCTGCGCGTCCATGCCGTACCGCTCGGTGAGCCGGGCGCCCAGCGCCAGCGCCCACGGGGCGTGCACCTGCGCACCGAACGGTGAGTGGACGACGACGCGCCAGTCGCCGAGCTCGTCACGGAACCGCTCGACCACGATGGTGCGGTCGTCGGGGACGTGCCCGCAGGCCTCGCGCTGCTCGGCCAGATAGGCGAGGACATTGTCCGTCGCCCAGGTGTCCAGGCCGGCGGCGAGCAGCCGCAGCCGGGCGTCGTCCTTGGGCAGTGCGCTGACCTCGCGCAAAAACGCGCCGAGCGCCCGGCCCAGCTCCAGAGGGCGGCCGAGCTGGTCGCCCTTCCAGAACGGCAGCCTGCCGGGCACTCCGGGCGCGGGGGAGACCAGGACGCGGTCGCGGGTGATGTCCTCGATGCGCCAGGAGGTGGTGCCGAGAGTGAAGACATCGCCGACCCGCGACTCGTACACCATCTCCTCGTCGAGCTCCCCGACGCGCCCGCCGCCCTTCTTCGGGTCGGCCCCGGCGAGGAACACTCCGAACAAGCCGCGGTCCGGAATCGTGCCCCCGGAAGTGACGGCAAGCCGCTGCGCCCCAGGGCGTCCTGTCACGGTGCCCGCGACCCGGTCCCACACCACGCGCGGGCGCAGCTCGGCGAAGGCGTCGGACGGATAGCGGCCCGCGAGCATGTCGAGGACGGCGGTGAACGCCGACTCGGGCAGCGCGGCGAAGGGTGCCGCCTTGCGCACCAGGGAGAGCAGATCGTCCACCTGCCAGGTGTCCATGGCGGTCATCGCCACGATCTGCTGCGCCAGCACGTCCAGCGGATTGGCGGGGACGCGCAGTGCCTCGATGGCGCCGATCCGCATCCGCTCGGTGACGACGGCCGACTGCACCAGGTCGCCGCGGTACTTGGGGAACACCACGCCTGTGGAGACCGCGCCGACCTGGTGCCCGGCCCGGCCCACGCGCTGCAGCCCGGACGCCACCGAAGGCGGCGACTCCACCTGCACGACGAGGTCCACCGCGCCCATGTCGATGCCCAGCTCCAGGCTGGAGGTAGCCACGACGGCGGGTAGCCGGCCCGCCTTCAGGTCCTCCTCGACCTGGGCGCGCTGCTCCTTGGAGACCGAGCCGTGGTGGGCGCGTGCGATCACCGCGGGAGCGCCGCGGGCGGCGCCGGATTCGGCCATCACCTGGGCCGGGGCATGCGCTTCGGGCAGCAGTTCGCCGGTGGCGCGCTCGTAGGCGATCTCATTGAGCCGGTTGCACAGGCGCTCCGCCAGGCGGCGGGAGTTCGCGAACACGATTGTGGAGCGGTGGGACTGGACGAGGTCCGCGATCCGCTCCTCGACATGCGGCCAGATCGAAGGACGGTCCGTCTCCTGGCTGCCTGAGCCGTCCGCCACGGGGGAGCCGCCGAGCTCGCCGAGGTCCTCCACCGGCACGACCACGGACAGGTCGAACTCCTTGCCCGACGGCGGCTGGACGATCTCCGTCTTGCGGCGCGGCGAGAGATAACGCGCGATCTCGTCCACCGGGCGTACCGTCGCGGACAGGCCGATGCGGCGCGCAGGCTTCGTGAGCAGCGCGTCAAGGCGCTCCAGGGTCAGGGCGAGGTGCGCACCGCGCTTGGTGCCCGCGACCGCGTGCACCTCGTCCAGGATCACCGTCTCGATGCCGGTCAGGGCCTCGCGGGTGGCCGAGGTCAGCATCAGGAACAGGGACTCAGGGGTGGTGATCAGGATGTCCGGCGGGCGGGTGGCCAGCGCGCGCCGCTCGGCCGCCGGGGTGTCACCGGAGCGGATGCCGACCTTCACCTCGGGCTCCGCAAGCCCCAGGCGCGCCGACTCCTGCCGGATGCCGGTCAGCGGGCTGCGCAGGTTCCGCTCCACGTCGACGGCGAGTGCCTTCAGCGGTGACACGTACAGCACCCGGCAGCGCTTCTTCGGGTCGGCGGGCGGCGGGGTGGCGGCCAGCTGGTCCAGCGCGGCGAGGAACGCGGCCAGGGTCTTGCCGGAGCCGGTGGGGGCGACGACCAGCACGTCACAGCCCGCGCCGATGGCCCGCCACGCGCCCGCCTGAGCCGCGGTGGGCGCGGCGAAGGCCCCCGTGAACCAGCTGCGGGTCGCGGGGGAGAATCCATCGAGGGCGCCCTGTGCGCCGCGCGCCGACCTCACCATGCCCCCATCCTGCACCCGACCACTGACAACGGCCTTCAGCTGCGGAAACAAGCGGGAGACTAGCCGGACAGCGCAGAATGGCAGGGTGGCAGCAGCGAGAGAGCGGGCGCGGCACTGGCGGTACGCAGAGCTCCCGGGGGTCGATCTACTGCGTGCTCGTTACATCCACAAGAACTTCGTCCGGCACACCCACGAGCACTTCGTGATCGCCGCCATCGCCGAGGGCGTGGAGGTCTTCCACCACGGCGGCGGCGACCAGTACGCGGGCCCCGGCGCTCTCGCCCTCGTCAACCCGGACACCCCGCACACCGGCCGCGCCGGGGTGCCCGAGGGCTGGCGGTACGGGGCGGTGTACCCGGCGCCCGAGCTCGTCGCCGCCATCGCCGCGGAGACCACCGATCTGCGCGGCGCTCCGGGGTTCGTCCGGCCCGTCCTGGACGACCCGCAGGCCGCACACCTGGTCCACCAGGTGCTGCGCGCCGCCGACGAGGGCAACGCCCTGGCCGCCGACACTCTGCTGCGCCTCGCGGTGACCCGGCTGCTGCACCTGAACGGCGGCCCGCTGCCCCAGCGCCCGGTGCGCACGGCGGGCGCCCGTGTCGCGGCCCGCGCGCGTGCCGCACTGGAAGAGTGCATGACCGGGCCGCCCACCCTGGAGAAGCTCGCCGCCGATTTCAGTACGAGCCCCTTCGCGCTGCTGCGTGCCTTCCGGGCCTGCTACGGGATGCCGCCGCACGCCTGGCTCACCGATGCCCGGGTGCGCCGTGCCAGGCGTCTGCTCGACGCGGGCGTGCCGCCCGCGGAGGTGGCCGTCGCCGTCGGCTTCACCGACCAACCACACCTCAGCCGCCACTTCACCCGGATCGTGGGCGTGCCGCCCGGTGCCTATCAGCGGGAGCGCAAAAACGTACAAGACCGCGGCGACCGTCCTTCTGTACGGTCCGGCATGTGACAGGACAGCCAGCATCCGCAGGTGGCGGGGACGAGGGCGGCGCACTGCCCGGCGCATGGCGCCCCGCCGTTCGGAACAACACGGCCAAGAGCGACCGTCCGCGCCGGCGCGAGGGCAGCACCAGGGGCGGCGCCCCGGGTGAGCGCTCCGTCGGCTCCGCCGGTGAGCGTCCCGTAGAGCGCGGTACCGATCGTCCGCCAGGGCGCCTGGTCGAGGGCCGCGCTCCTGAGCACGGCGCAGGGCAGGGCGGTGCGGGTGGCGGGCGGCGCGATGCCGCCGTGGTCCGCGACGCGCTCGGTGTCGGGGTCGCTGTCGGCCTCTCCGGGTTCGCCTTCGGCGTGACCTCGGCAGGCAGCGGGCTCACTCTGCCGCAGACATGTGCGCTCAGCCTGTGCGTCTTCACCGGCGCCTCGCAGTTCGCACTGGTCGGAGCCCTCGCGGCGGGCGGCAACCCGTTCACCGCTGCGGCAGGCGCGTTCTTCCTGGGCGTGCGCAACGCGTTCTACGGGCTGCGCCTGTCGCACCTGCTGTCCCTCCCGCGCGCGGTGCGTCCGGCCGCCGCCCACTGGGTCATCGACGAGACCACGGTGGTCTCGCTGGCCCAGCCCACGCGGCGCAGCGCACGCATCGGCTTCGCCGTGACGGGCCTGACCCTCTACGTGCTGTGGAACCTCACCACGCTCTTCGGTGCGATCGGGGCACGCGCCCTCGGGGACACGAACGCCTGGGGGCTCGACGCCGCGAGCCCCGCGGTCTTCCTGGCGCTGCTGGCGCCGATGCTGCGCAGTGGCACCGAACGCGCCGTCGCCGCGATCGCGGTCGTCCTGGGGCTCGGCCTGCTCCCCGTGCTCCCCACCGGCCTGCCCGTCCTGGTGGCGGCCCTCGCCGCGCCCGCCGTGCTCTGGGCGGACGGTCGCGGGCGCCGGGCGGGCACTGGGAAGGCGCCACCCGCGCGGAGCGGGACGGCCCCTGGAGACGCACGGCGTCCGGAACACATTCCCGGCACACCGCACGCAGAGGAAGAAGAATGTTGAACACGAACACGATGAACGTATGGATCGCGATCGGTGTGACGGCAGTCGGCTGCTACGCCGTCAAGCTCATCGGTCTCGTGGTGCCCGCCGGCGTCCTTCAGAGGCCGCTCGTCAGACGGCTCGCCTCGCTGCTCCCCGTGGCCCTGCTCGCCGCGCTCACCGCCCAGCAGACCTTCGCCGCCGGCCGGGCCCTCGTGCTCGACGCCAAGGCGGCCGGTCTGGCCGCCGCGGCCGTCGCCCTCGCGCTGCGCGCGCCGTTCTTGGCCGTGGTGGCCGCCGCGGTCCTGGTCACCGCCGGCGTCCGCGCTCTGACCGGCTGACCGGACCATCCCGGCCCAAGGAACGGCACGGGCGGGCGCCGGGCGGCTGCGCGCACCCCGGCCCCGTCCCGCGTCCCCGTCCCGTCCCCAGGTGTACGTTCTGGCCCACGACTGCCTCGGGGCCTCGATTCAGCCCGTCGCGCGTCCGTACGCCCGCAGCGTGCACAGGGCCTCGATGGTGCGGACGGGGCGGCGCTCCAGGCGTTCCAGGACCGCACCGGCCGACCAGCGGCGCTCGCTGCCGGGCGCGGACCCGGGGTCGGCCCCCGGCAGCACCGGCCACCCGCCGTCCCGCTGCTGGTCCGCGGCGAGGAAGTCCAAAGAGCGCGCCATCTCGTCGTCCGTGAACCAGGTGCGTGCGAGCGACCGGGGCGCTGTCGCGTACTGGTGCGGGAAGTGATGTTCGCCGGGCGCGCACCCCGGGGCCGCCGGGCAGGCGTCGAGCTGCTGTGGATCGAGCACGGCGAGGCGCTGCTCACGGACCAGCCGGCCGAGCCGGTCGGCCGTCGTCTCGGCGCGCGGACGATCGGGGACGGAGTCCAGGAAGGTGACGGCCGCCTTGATCTCGTGCGGACTGGGAACCCGAAGCGCGTCGATGGCGTGCCAGCAGAAGTCGGTGGCCCTGAACAACCAAGCGTGCCACACGTCATTGCGGTGCAGCAGGCCCACCGCGGGGCCCGTGGTGATCAGTTCGCCGTGGAGACCGCCGAACGGATGGTGCCCGGGGAGGAACGCCGGCAGCGCCCCGTCCGGGGCCGAGACGGAGGTCAGATAACGGCCGAGGCGTTCCACCCGCTGTCCGCCGCAGCGTCCGATGGAGTCCAGTACGCGCAGCGCGTGCACGGCGTGCGCGGGTCTGCTCTGGGCACCGCGCAGCCCCGGTTCCAGGGCATGCCCGTAGCCCTCGTCCTCGTTGCGGTAGGCCGCCAGAGCGGTCTCCACCGCGTCGGCGCCGCCCGTTCCCGCACCCAGGAAGTGGTACGCGAACCGCCGTTGCTCAAGAACCCTCGCCGTCAGCCGGACGAACTCCTCCGCACGACGGACCGCGCAGGTTCCCCCGGCGGCCGTCGCCACAGGGCGCACGGCAGCACCGGGGCGCGCTTGGTACGGAGGCTGCGCCGGGACGACGGGGCGCGGGGTACGGGGCAGGAGTCGTGGTGACGGATTGTGAGCAGGCGTTCCGATTTCTGTCATATGGCGACGGTAGGACGCGATAGGCCGTCACCGTGGCCGTCTCGTCCGGCTGCACCCCGCCGGCGGGAAACTCGATGCACGCGGTTGACGTTCTGCTGGCATCGGAAGACGTCACGACCTACGGAGATCTTCGTTAGTCAGTGCTATGACCTGCACTGTTGTGCGGAATCGATGGCCTTTCGCGTCCCGGTCCGTCCCGCGCCGAAATTCCCCTGAGAACTCCCTGGATTCTTACGCGAACTCCCTGGAATACCTCTGGAGTGAGTGTGCGATCGGAGAGTTCAAGATTTCAGCCCGATCTGCTGCCGACGACTCTCTGTGACCGTCATAGGAACTACCGTGCGGCGTTCGCCGACACCACGGGTCGTCGAGCAGACCAGCGGCGGTGGTGCATGGTGTGCACCACCGCCGTGAACGTGCGTCTGCCGAAATGTCGTGCGGGGTCAGACGGGCAGGACCCAGATCTGGTTGCCCTGGTTGGGCTTGGTCGCGCCGCAGGTGTCGACGATGATCGGGTTGGTGTCCGAGGTGGCGGAGTTGAAGTCGTCGGCGCAGAGGTTCAGGCCGGTGTTCTTCAGATAGCCGTTGCGCTCGTAGGACCACTTCTGGCTGGCCCGCCCGTCACACGGGTTGACCACCGCCCGGTAGCCGACGTACTGGCTGTCGCTGCTCTGGTAGCTCGCGTCCAGGCAGGCGCCCAGCGTACGGATGGTGCCGTCGCTCTGCACGGTCCAGCGCTGGTTGGCGCCGCCGTGGCAGCTGTAGAGGGTGACCGGGTTGTCGGGTCCCGTGGCGCTGTTCGCGTCGTCCAGGCACTTGCCGCCGATGCCGGAGATCTGTCCGGTGGGCTGCTGGCCGGTGCAGCCCGCGCCGGGCTTCACACGGAAGATCGCCGTGCCGTGCGCGGGCACCGATGCGCTGATCGTTCCGCTGCTGGTGGACGTGGCCTTCGTCCAGAGGTCCTTGACCGATGCGGTGCAGGCCGCGCCGCCCTGGAAGCCCACGTCGGTGAGTGTGGTGCTCAGCGTCGCCGTGCTCGTGCCGCGGTTGAGCAGGGCGACGGCCCGGTCGCCGCCCGCCAGCGGACGGGCGAGTACGTCGGCTGCGCCGTTCTGGGAGACGATGCCCGCCTGCTTGCCGAGCCGGTCCTGGTCGACGGCGATGATGTCGGTGTTGGACAGCGTGGACAGGGACACCGAGGAGAGGTTGGCCACGTCGACGCTGAGGATCAGCGGTGAGGCCATCATCGACCACAGGGCGAACTGGCTGCGGGACTCGTCGTCGGTGAGTGCGTCGCCGGTGATGAGGAAGTCGGGGTCGTTCCAGCTGCCGGGTCCCGAGAAGCGTGCCAGCTGGGAGTTGTAGGCGTACTGGGTCATGACGCCGGCCTGGTTGCCGTTGTAGTTCCAGGCGTTGTGCGTGGAGCGGTACATCTTGACGTCGTAGCCCTCGCGCCAGAGCTGGCCGCTCTTGCTCGCCTCGTCGATGACCGGGTACCAGTCGCTCAGGTCCGACTTGCCGATGAAGAAGTACGCCGGCGACGACTCCGAGAAGACCATGTCGCGCTTGCTCGCGTTGGCCTTCATCGCGGCGCCGAATTCGTCGTATGCCTTGGTGTACCCGGCGGCGCTGTTCGCTTCGTCCGGCATGTTGCAGCCGTCCAGCTTGATGTAATCCACGCCCCACGACGCGAACAGGTCCGCGTCCTGCTGGAAGTGACCCCAACTACCGGGGTAACCGCCGCAGGTGTAGTCGCCGATGTCCTCGTAGATACCGAACTTCAGGCCCTTGGCGTGCAGGTAGTGACCGAGCCACTTCATCCCGTGCGGGAAGAGGGTGGGGTCGGCGACGAGGTTTCCGGAGGCGTCACGCGAGTCGGCCATCCAGCAGTCGTCCAGGGTGACGGTGTTGAAGCCCTTGCTCGCGAGGTGCTGTTTCACGAGTGCGTTGGCCTGGGTGAGGATCAGGCTCTCGCTGATTCCCTCGTCACCGGCGAAGACGGCGTCCGGACGACAACCGAACCGGGCCCAGTTGTTGAAGCCCATCGGCGGAGTGACAGCCAGCGCGTGGCCCGACGGGCTCGTCGCGGTCGGGGAGGCATCGGCGTTCGGCACGAACAGGGAAGCCGACACGACCGCTGCCGCGGCCCCCACGGTGAACGCAGCCTTGAGGCCGCCCATCGTCGTAAACAGTCGTCTCATGCAGACAACTCCTCGTTCTCCAGGCCCCGCGATGAGAGAAACAGTCACCCGGGCACGGCCCCTCCGGGGCGCCTTCCGGGTGTGGCGCAAAGTGCAGCATGGGACCGAACAGATAGTCAATACATGATTGAAAGCTGCCTGAATCGAGCAGAACTGAGCATGCTGCAGAGTCAAAGCTGCGCTATAGCACATGTGCGGCAGCCCCGGTCGGCCCGCCCCTGGGAGCCCGAGGGCCCTCGGAATTCAGGTCGGGACGCTGTGATCGTTTCGCTGATCTACTTGCGCCACTTGACCAGCGAGATCGAGGTTGCGCGGTGGAGGCATCGTCGCCGTACTCACTGGCCGGGCTTCAGTCGCCGACCGGTATCCGGGCGAGGCGAAGACCGGTGCCAAGGCGCCGCAGTGATCGCGGACGCTGCCCGCGCGATGTCGCGCACACCTTCTGGATCACTGAGTTACACGTGTAACCGGCGTTGTTGACGGCAATGTGCAGACCGCCGAAGGTGTCGATCGATGTGGCGACGAAGTGCTCGGCAAGCCGACCCCGGTGATAACGGTCGGCACACAACAGAAACGGACACCATGACAGACCGCAACACCCCCACCACACCCGCCCTCTTCGACTATTCACCGTGGCTCTACTGGAGCCAGGCGACCTGCGAAGACCGCGAATGGCAAGAACGCTTCCAGCAGACACTGCGCGGGGCCGGCGACGGCTGGAGCATCGCCGAGAACTGCTACATCTCCCCGCTCGCAGCCATCCAGAACGAAGGACTGCACCTGGGGCCCCGAAGCTATGTCGCCGCCGGCGCCTATCTGACGGGTGCCCTGCGTGCTGGGCGGGACTGCACCATCAACCCCTATGCCGTGGTCCGCGGCGCCATCCAACTCGGCGATGCCGTACGCATCGGCGCACACACCTCGCTGCTCGCCTTCAACCACGGCTTTGAGGACCCGGACACCGAGATATTCCGGCAACCGGTGTCGTCCAAGGGCATCCGCATCGGCAACGACGTCTGGATCGGCTCGCACGTCGTCGTTCTCGACGGCATCACCATCGCGGACGGCGCCGTCATCGGCGCGGGCAGCGTGGTGACCAAAGACGTCCCGGCCAGAGCAGTTGTCGGTGGCAACCCCGCGCACGTCCTACGCTGGCGCAAAAGCTCTCCTGCCGCTGCTCCCGCAGGCGCACGGACGGACCTTGCCGGCGCTGTTGCTACGTTCGCCGACACGGCTCGGGCGCAGGCCGAAGATGTGATCACGCGTTGCTTCACGTCTGCTTTTGATGGCGGCCTGTTCGTCGACGCACCCGGCGCGCCACCCACAGTGCGTGCTCAGTGCGACGCTGTGGAAATCGCCGATCTGCTGCTCGGACATGCCCCGTCGTCCTTGCCCGTCGACGACCAGATCGCACGCCTGCGGTCGTGGCAAGACCCGCGCACCGGCATCATCCGCGGGTTGAACGAGCACGGCCGGCCATGCCCCTCGGACACCGTGCCGTTTGGCAAGGGAACCGGCTACCACTTCCTGTGCGTCGGTCACGCCCTGGACCTCCTCGACAGCGGCTTCGCCCATCCCCTGCACAGCGTCGCCGCACTCACCGCCGTCGATATCGTGACCCTTCTGGAGAAGCTGCCCTGGCAGGAGAACCCCTGGCACTGCGGCGATTGGGTCGACACGCTCGGCACCGCCATCATGTGGAACCGGCGCCAGGGCGTCCACGGCCCGTCCGGCGCTCTGGAGGCCCTGTTCGGGTGGCTGCTCACGCACGCCGACCCGAGCACCGGACTGTGGGGCACGGCCAATGCCACAGACGGGCTGATGCTCGCCGTCAACGGGTTCTACCGGGCGAGCCGGGGTACGTTCGCGCAGTTCGGCCTGCCCGTGCCCTATCCCGAACGCGTCATTGACACAGTCCTCCAGCACGCCCGCGACCCGCGCTACACCCGCCGCGATCGGCAGACCGCCTGCAACATCCTCGACATTGCCCACCCGCTCTGGCTGACCTACACCACCGGCTACCGCACGGAGGAAGTGGAGACCCTCGCACGACAGCTGCTCACCGACGCGCTGCACCACTGGGTGGACGGTCAAGGCTTCGGTTTCCACGCGCCCACCGCCGCGGGGAACCGACAGGCCGAGCCGGGTCTGCAAGGGACGGAAATGTGGCTCGCCATCATCTGGTACCTGGCGGACCTGGCCGGTGTCTCCGACTCCCTTGCCTATCGGCCCCGCGGCATCCACCGGCCCGAACCGGCCCCCGAGCCGCGTTAGCGGAACCGGCTGTTGCCGGCGCGAGTGGTGGTCCCCTGAGAGGGGCGGGGCCTGGCCGACAGCCGCTGCTGCCACCCTAGCCGCAGCCAGGCTCCTGACCCGAAGCCGATGGATGGCCGGTTGTGCCTGCAAGGCATTCTGTACCTGCTTTACAACGACGCCAGCTGGCAACTGTTGCCGCTGTGGCGAGGCAAGGGGTGGGATACACATGCGCAAGGGGATTCGTGGGTCCGGGCTGTTCAAGAGACGGATCAAGCACTATGGGGCGGTCGTGGTGGCAGGGGGTCTGCTCGCCATGATGCCGCTGGGCGCGGCGCACGCGGACGGGGTGCCCGCGCCCGTCGTGCCGACCGAGCAGGGCGTCGTGCAGGGCAGTGGCGTCAGTTGTGCCACGGACGAGTCCGCTGCCGGCATCGTCGCCAGTCCGCGGCCGCAACTGACCGCCCGGGTCCACAGCGAGGCCGACGGCTCGCAGTCGTCGAGCCTGCGGGCCGACTTCACCATCGACAGCCGGAACGCGGACGGTTCGTGGACGCCGGTCGCCGACCAGCTGCTGCCCTCCGCGGGGTTCGTGGGCGACAACATAATCGTCACGACCACCCTGGCGACGACGTTGTCCACAGACACCTTCTACCGGATGTCGGCCGTCACCTGGTCCTACGCGGACGACCAGATCCAGTACACGGCCTCGGCCGCCACCGCGTTCTGCTACTTCACCGTGGACCCGACTGCACCGCTCGCGCCCAAGATCACCTACGGCGGTCCTTACACCGAGTGCACGCCCAACGACTGCGCCGCCCAGGGCGAGGCGGGAGTCCCGGGCACCTTCACTTTCGCCCCTGCGGAAGGGGACTCGCCGGTCGTCGGTTACCGGTACAAGTTCACGACCGACAGCATATGGACCAGCGTCTTGGGCTCCTCGGTGACGATCACGTTCACCCCGCCCTACGCCACCTTCGAGCAGTTGCAGGTCGCGGCGGAGGATGTGTTGGGCCGGTACGGAGCCAACGCGACCACGTCCTTCAACGTCGCCTAACGCCGGGCGCCGCGGGCGGCGCCGTCATCACGGGGCGGCCAGCCGCTGACCCGGTGTTCGCTCCGAGAAACCCTCGGTACGCGCTGAGGGTCCGACCGGTGTATTCCGGTCGGACCCTCACCACTGCCTTTGACGGCGGCTCGCGCCTGCGCGTCGGTCAGACGGCCGCAGGGGCGCCGAGCATCGCGGATGCCTGCTGGAACGGGTCGAGCGCGCGCGTGGGCGCGGCGGCCTGCGGAAGGTCGCGGCAGGTGAAGCCGAGCTGGGTCATGGCCCGGAGGACTTCGCCGGCGCTGAAATCGCGAGCGGTCCTGGCGTGTGACGACCTGGCCGACCTGCTTGACGGGGTAGGTACGGCGGCCGATGATCACGGACTCGCCCGGAGACTTCCTCGGGCTTGACGCCCTTCATCGATTCCAGGACGCCGCTCTTGGTGAGCTCGAACGGGAAGCGGGCGATGACACAGCGCATGATGCCTCACAGGGAGAAGAGCGAAGGGGATGGTTCTGCCGCGGTTGAGGCGGTTCAGCGGGCAAGGGCGAAGACGCCCAGGGCGCTGCCGTGCTCGTCGACCACTGGCAGGGCATCGAGCTGGCTGTAGCGCATCGCGTGCTCGGCCTCGGCCATAGTGGTCACGGGCGAGGTGAACGGCCCTCGGTCGCCGAGGATGTCCCGCAGCTGGACCCGGTCCGTGTACGCGGAGCTGTCGCGGACTGCGGTGAGCTGGGCCCAGGTGATCAGTCCGGTGCACAGGCCGCTGTCGTCGCAGACGAGCAGGTGCCCGGTGCGGGCGCTGGCCATGACGGACAGGGCCACCTCGACGGTCATGTCGTCACAGACCTGCGGTCCGGCGGTGTCCATGGCGTCGGCCACCGTCCTGTGCACGGCGGTGGCACTCGTCGAGCGGGGCTGCATCTGAACCAGTGTCAAAAGGTGCCTCCTGCATGAGTGGGTCAGCTTCCTGATCACGAAGTTCTCAGGCCGCCGCGTCGAAGGAGGACTGCCGTCCGGTCACGCGCCGGGCGCGCCGAGGCGGGGCTGCGTCGGCCGCGCGAGGCCGCGCTGCGCTTACGCCGCTCGGCCACCGGCGCGGTGATCGTCACGGGGATGCCGGAGGGGGTCTGGGCGCCGGTGATCCGGCTGAGCGCCTCTTCGCCGGAGCGGACCTGGGTGGTCTGGGGCACGATGCCGGCGGCAGCCATGAGGCGGGTCATGTCGCGGCGCTGGTCTGGGGGTGACCAGGGTGACGACGCTGCCGGACTCGCCGGCCCGCGCGGTACGGCCGCCGCGGTGGAGGTAGTCCTTGTGGTCGGTCGGCGGGTCGACGTTGACGACGAGGTCGAGGTTGTCGACGTGGATGCCGCGCGCGGCGACGTTCGTGGCCACGAGCACGGTGACGTGCCCGGTCTTGAACTGGGCCAGGGTCCGGGTGCGCTGCGGCTGCGACTTCCCGCCGTGCAGGGCGGCGGCCCTGACACCGCTGTTCAGCAGGTGCCTGCGTCAGCCGGTCGACGGCGTGCTTGGTGTCCAGGAACATGATCACCCGGCCCTCGCGCGCCGCGATCTCCGTCGTCGTCCGGTGCTTGTCGGCGCCGTGGACGTGCAGTACGTGATGCTCCATCGTGGTGACCGCACCTGCGGACGGGTCGACGGAGTGGACGACCGGGTCGGTGAGGTAGCGGCGGACCAGGCGGTCGACGTTGCGGTCGAGGGTGGCGGAGAACAGCATCCGCTGGCCCTCGGGGCGGACCTGGTCCAGGAGCGCGGTGACCTGGGGCATGAAGCCCATGTCGGCCATCTGGTCGGCCTCGTCCAGGACGGTGATCGCGACCTGGTTCAGCCGGCAGTCACCGCGGTCGATGAGGTCCTTGAGCCGGCCCGGCGTCGCGACGACGACCTCGGCGCCACCGCGCAGCGCATTGGCCTGCCTGCCGATCGGCATTCCGCCGACGACGGTGGCCAGGCGCAGCTTCACCGAGCGGGCGTAGGGGGTGAGCGCGTCGGTCACCTGCTGGGCCAGCTCACGCGTCGGCACGAGGACCAGGGCCAGCGGCTGGCGGGGCTCGGCGCGCTGTCCGGCGGTGCGGGCCAGCAGGGCCAGGCCGAAGGCGAGGGTCTTGCCGGAGCCGGTGCGCCCGCGTCCCAGGGCGTCGCGGCCCGCGAGGGTGTTGGGCAGGGTCGCGCCCTGGATCGGGAACGGGACGCTCACGCCTTGCGCGGTCAGCGCGGCCAGCAGCTGCTTGGGCATGTCGAGATCGGCGAACGCCTCGACCGCGGGCAGCGCGGGAGTGATCGTCTTCGGCAGGGCGAACTCGCCCTGGACCGCTGCGGGCCGCCGACCGTGGCCGCCCGAGCGGCTCGGACCGCCGGAACGGCTCGGGCCGCCGGAACGGCTCGGGGCGGGCGAGCCGAAGCGGCCGCCCCGACTCGAACCGGCGCCGGAGCCGAAAGCGGGGCCGTCGGTCCGGCGCGGACGGGAGGAGCGGCTGTTCGTACGTGTGGGGTTCATTCAGAACCTTCCTTGATACGGCACGCATCAAGGAATTCCCGCAGCGGAAGAACAGCGCGGGGAATCACAAGAACGGGCCGAATGGAATGCGAAAACGAATCTGGCTTGCAGTGGATCCCGGTGCGGGATGCGAGCGTATGAAATGGCTGACAGCACGTGGATGCGAAATCACGGACGCCGACCGGTGCAGCTCCGAAGAGACGCGCATCCCTGGAGAAGAACTGCGGGCGGTGCTGTCCCCCAGGTGACACCACTGCGGGAAATGCCCACAGCCGGGGCCCGCACCCCGAGGGATGCGGGCCCCAGCTACGAAGTGCGCGTCAGTGTCAGGCGGAGAACGATGTTCTCGGCCGTCGGGCCCTTCTGGCCCGCCGCGATGTCGAAGGTGACCTTCTGGCCTTCGAGCAGCTCACGGAAGCCCTGGGCGGCGATGTTCGAGAAGTGGGCGAACACGTCAGCGCCTCCACCGTCCTGCTCGATGAAGCCGAAACCCTTGGCAGCGTTGAACCACTTCACGGTGCCTGACGCCATGTCATATCTCCTTTAGGGCAGTACGCCGGGATCCGCGATGCGCGAATGCCAGGTCGCCGCGATGATGCCCCGTCCGGAAAATGACCGGCAATACGAAAGCGCTTCCAGTGGTTGGAAATACCAGCGAATACGCTTGAAGTTTTGGGAACCACAACTGCAACTGAGATCAACAGTAGCATGAGATGGCGGCCCGTGTACGGTGAACAATTCCACTCTGTTAGTTACGGTAAAAACACTCCTCGCTTGACGCGGTAAACTCTCACCTCGCGGTCATAGATATTGACCCATCTGGAGCGCAGCGTTTCAGAACGAGCGGTAGCTGTGCACGGCTCTCGACGCAGATCACGGCCGCTCCGATTCCGGCAGCCGTCGCCTGAAGGCCGACGCCCGCTGCTGGGGTGCAGAGCCGGACGGCCGGACCTGCATGGGGGCCGTCGTGTGGGGGTTCCTGCGGCACGGCACAGCAGAACGCCCACGCCGAAGACGTGGGCGAAGAGGGATTTCCGTCCGTGCGAGCTGACGCAGACGCGACACGTCCGCACACTCTGTCACCCTAGGAAACGACCCACGCGGCACACTCCGACATCCGTGTGCGGGGATCCGCTGGTGCCCGGCGGGCGCACTGCCTCAGGCCGCGGGCGGACCGGACGATTCGGCGGCGCGGCGGTATTCGGCGTTGATGCGCTGGGCTTCTTCGAGCTGGTCTTCGAGGATGACGATGCGGCAGGCGGCCTCGATAGGGGTGCCCTGGTCGACGAGCTCGCGGGCGCGGGCGGCGATGCGCAGCTGGTAGCGGGAGTAGCGGCGGTGACCGCCCGCGGAGCGGAGCGGGGTGATGAGACGGGCTTCGCCGATGGCGCGGAGGAAGCCCTGGGTGGCGCCGAGCATCTCGGCGGCCCGGCCCATGGTGTAGGCGGGATAGTCGTCGTCGTCGAGACGTCCGAGTGAGTCAGCTGCTGTCATTTGCACCTCTCTGTGGAACGCGTGGAGGGGCTCTGGTGCCATGTGGCACCAGAGCCCCGAAGGAACTGCTACACCATCTGCCGACTTTGGTACTGCGTCGGCCTTCTGTTTCCGCAGCCCCGACCGTAACGCTGTCGGAGGTGCGGGGATCGCGGTTGCTTGACCGGAGACCACCTCGCTATCGATGTCCTGCGGTACCCGGGCTCAAGACTTCCGCCCGGGCGATCCTGATGGCGCTCAACTCCTCCGTTCTTTCCCTCTGAATTAACTAATTACCAAGCGAGAACTGCGTACTGCTGGTGGCCTCGAACAGCGCCACTTCGGCAGCCAGCCCCGTCGCCCGTCCTGCGACTGCTCTGGCTTGGAACCCCACTGCCGAACCTCCCGGCACGCGCACCCGCAGCCAGGCGCCTTTACCGAGGAACTACGGATAACCGCACTGCTGGTACTGCGAACTACTGCATTCAACCGAACTGCTCTTGCGGTACTGCTCACGGCGACCCCTGATCACTGCGGGCCGCCCGGTCCGGTCGTCAGTCCCGTCGCCATCCTGTAATAACCCTGGCTTCGAAACTCCACCACCGCACCGTCTTGCGAGCTGCCTGGTACTGCTGCCCGGCAGTTCGTGTCTGCCAGAGCCTTGCTCGATCTCGGCTACGAGAGAAACCATAACCATGCCATCGCCCAATGTCTACTCTGGCCGACATAGATATCCGTGCGCCCGGCAGAGAGGCAGTCGACCTCGACCGCGCAGGGGCACAGGGCGGCCTCACCTCAGTCGGGACACCCGCTCCGAGCAGCGCCGATACGCAGCCTCGACGCCGCGAACACCGCAGCTCCCCCGTCTGACGAGAAAGTGCTGACCGGCAGGGCAGTCGAACCCCCTTCCGTACCCGTCTTTACGGGGGAACGAGGGAGGGCACAATGAACGCCGACGAGGAACGCGAGTTCCGCGAGTTCGTGGCGGCGCGGTCGAGATCGCTGCTGCACACGGCCTACCTGCTGACCGGGGACTGGGAGCAGGGCCGCGACCTGCTCCAGACCGCGCTTGCCTCCACCGCTCGGCGCTGGTCGCAGCTGCGCGACCGGCAGCAGCCGGAGACCTATGTGCGCCGGGCGATCTACCACGCCCAGGTGGACCGCTTCCGGCTGCTCAGCTGGGGACGGGAGACGGTCACCGACACCCTGCCGGACCAGCCGTCCGCGCAGGTCGCCGACTGGGCCGACACCGTGGTCCAGCGGCAGGACATCATGGCCGCGCTGCGCCGGCTGCCCAAGCGCCAGCGCGCGGTGATCGTGCTGCGTTACTTCGAGGACCGGCCGGACACCGAGATCGCCGCGATTCTGGGCGTCGCCCCAGGGACGGTCCGCAGCCAGACCCACAAGGCCCTCGCCTCCCTCCGCACCACCTTGGCCGAGGCAGCGCCGTCGACTGACTCCTCCACTGCCTCCTCCACTGCCTCCGGAAGGGGCGTCATCGCATGAACGACTCGACCGAACACCCGCTGCACGAAACGTTGCTGCACGACGCCTTGCACGCCCATGTCCAGGAGAGCGGGCGGTGATGCCGCCGGTCCCTATCTGGTCGGCCTGGCCGACGGCGCACTGCAGGTCGCCCGGCGCCGGCAGCGGCTGGCCCGCGCCGGGGTCGGCATTGCCGCCGCCGCCGTGGTCGCCACCGCCTGGGTGGCCGTCGCGGACGGCGCGACCCAGCACGCGCACGTAGTCCAGCCCGCCGCAGGGGGCACGTGGAACACCGAGAAGGTGGCCCCGATCTCCATCCTGCCGGTCACCTCGCTCACGGAGCACGCCTGCACCCATGGCAGCGGCGGCTACACCGTGCACGCGAGCGCGAACTACCCGGCGTCCTGCGTCCACGCCGACCGGGCCAGGGGCATGACCGACGTCCATGTCACCTCCGCGAAGGCCGGCAAAGACAGCGTCCTCGGCATCTGGGAGGTCGAGGTGACCCTCAGCTCCGCCGACCGGACCCGTTTCGCCGCCCTCACCGGCTCCATCGCCACGGCCCCGTCGCCGCGCAACGAATTCGCTCGTCGTCATCGACGACAAGGTCTGGGCCAACCCCGACGTGAACTCCTCGCTCACCGGCGGCCGTCTCGAAATCGTCGGGGCCTTCGCCGAGGACCTCACCAGCGCCACCGCCCACGACCTCGCCCACCGGCTGGCTGCCGGCAGGTGACCCGCATACGCTGTGACCCGCACTGATTGCGCAGGTCCGCTGGCGCGCGAGCACGGCACCCCACCTCGTCGCCCAACCGTCCGAGACCAGAGCGGAGATCAAACGGCGTTTCGATCTTCTCGGCGATGCCGGCGCTGAGTGGCTTGAACTGGCGTGAGACGGTCTTTGCTGGTCGAGGAGCCAAGACGGCAGAGCAGGCACGGACGACCTCGCTGACGAACACAGGGCGCAGCCAACCACGTGATCTTGAGGATCCGTGCCCGCGTGACCTTCCCTCCGCCGGACCACCTGTCCGTGTGTATGCGAAGCCGGGCAGGGCGGTGCGCGGTGCCGGGATGGCGACGCCGCCACCGAGCCACCGCTGAGGTCCACCACTCGCGGCGGAAGGGCCGATGCGCGAGGGTGCAAAAGATCCGAGCCAGGCAGCACACGAGGTTCGACCGGATCGCGGCTGAAGTTGCCCTCTGCCATACGCGCAGCTGGACCTCAGAGGCGCGCAGGCGTCGTCGGGGTCGGTACGCTGCTTCGTGCGCGAGCGCGCCGGACGCAAGGCCAGCCCAAGGGCTTCGGTCGGCGCGACTTCCGCGTCCTGCTGGTCCGGGCCCGCATCGAGCTCGGCGGGCCGATCGTGTTGACCCGTCAGTAGCCCGGTTGCGGATGCCGCCGGAGCGGATGGCGCTGACATGCTGGGCAGCATGGTGACTCTCGATGGGCAGCCCGTAGCCGCCGACGACTTGCTTGCCCTGGCCCTGACGAACATCGGGCACGTCACGTCCCTGCGCGTCGACATCGACGGCACCATCCGCGGCCTTGCCCTGCACATGGAACGCCTCGTCCGGGACTGCGAGATCGTATGGAACGCGGACCTGGACACCGCACGTGTCCGTGAATACGTCCGCCAGGGCCTGGAAGGGCAGAGTCGTCCCTGCGTCGTCCGCGTCACGGTCTACGACCCGAAGGTCGAGTTGGGACACCCGGGGGACGCCCATGAGCCCCGAGTCCTGGTGTCCGTGCGCGGTGCCGGCGCCCTGCCTGCGGAACCGCTACGTGTCAAGAGCGTGGTGTTCGAGCGGGACCTGCCGGAGGTGAAGCACGTCGGCCTCTTTGGCGCCCTGTACGCCCGCGGGTGCGCCCAGCGAGTGGACTTCGGCGATGCCTTGTTCGTCGGCCGAGACGGGCTCGTCTCCGAGGGCGGCACCTGGAACGTCGCGTTTGTCGACCAGGAGGACACCGTTGTCTGGCCGCAGGCGACCGTTTTGCCCGGCGTCACCATGGCCCTGCTCCGGCAGCACGGCGAGCACCGTGTCGCCACCGTCACCCTGGAACAGGCAAAAGGCATGGCAACAGCCTTCGCCACGAACACCAGCATCGGCGTCAGGCCCCTGGCCGCGATCGACGACACCGAGTTTCCCGTCGAGCACCCGGTTCTGCGACAGCTTCAGGAGGCATACCTGTCGATTCCCGGCGAAAACCTGTAGGACGTGCTGGGCTGGCCATGTGCTGCGCCACGTCTGCGCCAGCGTCCAGCTCGAAGCCGGTGAGTCGATCGTCTCTCTCGCCCGTTGGCTCGGCGACGTCGACCCTGGCTTTACTCTGCGTACATACACGCACTTCATGCCCGACGCAGGGGTGCCAGGTCGCGACACCGCGGATGCTGCCGTGGATGCTTGGTCCGTGGGGAGGCGCACTCCCTGGTAACGCCCTGACGGGAGTCAGGGAATGGGATGGGTAGGAAACATGCAGGTCAGAGTGGGTACGGAGTGGAGTTCATGCGGTTGACGGTCTTCTGGCAGCGGATGGCGGAGCACTTCGGTGCGGGATACGCCGAATCGTTCGCGCGCGACCATGTGATGGCACAACTCGGCGGGCGCACCGTGCAGGAGGCGCTGGACGCCGGCTGGGAGGCCAAGGACGTCTGGCATGCCGTGTGCGAGACCATGGACGTACCGCAGGAAAGGCGCTGACCGGCAGTTGACCGGGCGGTGGCGCGGCCCGGTGGGCGCGTACTGACCGGGACGCGGTAGGGCACGACACGACGGCGCGGCCCGGTCGTGCGGGTGCGCGGCGCGCGCGGCCATTCTGGTGCCGCCGTTCCGCTGGGAAGTGCGCTGTTCCGTTGGGAAGTCCGCCGGTACGCGCCTGCATGCGCACGCCCTGTGCACGCCTTCATAACTCTCTGTGCACGCCCTCGCGCCCTTGTGCGCCTCCGTGCCCGCCCCCGTATTACCCGCCTTACCCGCCTTTTGGCACGCACGCGGGCCGGGGGCGGCGACCGGCTGTCACCTGCGTGGGCGAGACTGACTCCCGTGGCACCAACAGACGAGACAGCTCAGGGCAGCGCATCCACCGCCGGGCCGACCGACGCGGGCGTGGTGCCGGCACCACCCGCGCCACGGGCGCGGGGCGACCGTGGCGCTCGCATGCCCGCCTGGCTGCCACGCGCCATGGTGCTCGGGCTCGCCCTCATCGCCTGCTTCCAGCTCGGCAGTTGGGCGTTCCATCAGCTCGTCGGCCTGTTGATCAACATGCTGATCGCGTTCTTCCTGGCCCTCGCCGTCGAGCCCGCCGTGAGCTGGATGGCCACGCACGGCGTGCGCCGCGGTCTTGCGACCGGGATGGTCTTCCTGGCGGTCCTGATCGGCGGCGCGGGCTTCGTCGCCCTGCTCGGCTCGGTACTCGCCGGTCAGCTCATCAACCTGGTCGAGGGCTTCCCGAGCACGCTCGACTCGCTGGTCAACTGGATCAACGCGAGCTTCCACACGGACCTGAGCCGGGTCGAGATCCAGGACAGCCTGCTCCGCTCGGACTGGCTCCAGTCGTACGTCCAGAACAGCGCGGGCGGTGTGCTGGACGTCTCCACGCAGGTGCTGGGCGGCCTGTTCCGGCTGCTGACGATCATGTTGTTCTCGTTCTACTTCGCCGCGGACGGGCCGCGGCTGCGGCGCGCGCTGTGTTCCGTGCTGCCGCCCGCACGGCAGGCCGAGGTGCTGCGCGCCTGGGAGATCGCCGTCGAGAAGACCGGCGGTTACATCTACTCGCGCGGTCTGATGGCGCTGATATCCGGTTTCGCGCACTATGTTCTGCTCCAGGCGCTTGATGTCCCGTACGCGCCGGTGCTCGCCGTCTGGGTCGGCCTGGTCTCGCAGTTCATCCCCACGATCGGTACCTATCTGGCAGGCGCGATGCCCACGCTATTGGCCTTCACGGTCGACCCCTGGTACGCGCTGTGGGTGCTCGTCTTCGTCGTGATCTACCAGCAGTTCGAGAACTACCTGCTCCAGCCCAAGCTCACCGCCAGGACTGTCGACGTCCATCCGGCGGTCGCCTTCGGCTCGGTCATCGCGGGGACGGCGCTGCTCGGTGCGGTCGGCGCGCTGATCGCCATTCCGGCCGTCGCCACGCTACAGGCGTTCCTCGGTGCGTATGTGCGGCGCTACGACGTCACCGACGATCCGCGGGTGGGCGGTCACCAAAGGCGCGGTTCCGGGCGGACCGTGGCGTGGTTGCGGCAGGCGGTGTCCGGGTTCGGGGGCGGCGTGCGGGCGCGGGTTCCACGGGCGCGGGCGGACGACGGTGGGTCCGGCGAGGTGTGAGTTCCCGTACCGCGGCGGTGTGTGTGACATGAATGACATGTCACACGGGCGTGTGGGGCTGCGGTGGGCGCGTGGGGCGAAATGGCGTGCCTTGCTTGACATTGAAATCGAACATCCATTCTTATGGAGAGGCGGGTCACACGCACACGGGGAATTTTCCGGTCGATGCCCGGGGGGATTCCCTGAGTTATCCACAGGCCGGGCAGGCTTCGGAGCGCATTGTCAGTGGCAGGCGTTAGCGTCTTTGACGTGAAGCGATCGACTCAAGCAAATCGGGTGGAACCCATGGCAGGAACCGACCGCGAGAAGGCGCTCGACGCCGCGCTCGCACAGATTGAACGGCAGTTCGGCAAGGGCGCGGTCATGCGCCTCGGCGAGCGGCCGAATGAGCCCATCGAGGTCATCCCCACCGGGTCGACCGCGCTCGACGTCGCCCTCGGCGTCGGCGGCCTGCCGCGTGGCCGTGTGGTGGAGGTCTACGGACCGGAGTCCTCAGGCAAGACGACCCTGACGCTGCATGCCGTGGCCAATGCGCAGAAGGCGGGCGGCCAGGTCGCGTTCGTGGACGCCGAGCACGCCCTTGACCCCGAGTACGCGAAGAACCTCGGCGTCGACGTCGACAACCTGATCCTCTCCCAGCCGGACAACGGCGAGCAGGCCCTCGAAATCGTGGACATGCTGATCCGCTCCGGCGCCCTCGACCTGATCGTGATCGACTCCGTCGCCGCCCTGGTGCCGCGCGCGGAGATCGAGGGCGAGATGGGTGACTCGCACGTCGGCCTCCAGGCCCGCCTGATGAGCCAGGCGCTGCGAAAGATCACCAGCGCGCTCAACCAGTCCAAGACGACCGCGATCTTCATCAACCAGCTGCGCGAGAAGATCGGCGTGATGTTCGGCTCCCCGGAGACCACCACCGGCGGCCGTGCGCTGAAGTTCTACGCATCCGTGCGTATCGACATCCGCCGCATCGAAACCCTGAAGGACGGCACCGAAGCCGTCGGTAACCGCACCCGCTGCAAGGTCGTGAAGAACAAGGTCGCGCCGCCCTTCAAGCAAGCCGAGTTCGACATCCTCTACGGCCATGGCATCAGCTGGGAGGGTGGGCTGATCGACATGGGCGTCGAGCACGGCTTCGTCCGCAAGGCGGGCGCCTGGTACACGTACGAAGGCGACCAGCTTGGCCAGGGCAAGGAGAACGCCCGCAATTTCCTCAAGGACAACCCCGATCTGGCCAACGAGATCGAGAAGAAAATCAAGGACAAGCTGGGGATCGGCGTCAAGCCCGAGGCCCCTGCCGCGGAGCCCGGCGCGGATGCCGCCGTGGTCGCTCCCGTCACGACGGACGTGACCAAGGCCGCGTCCGCACCGGCGGCCAAGGCCGCCAAGCCCAAGGCCGCCGCGGCAGCCAAGAGCTAGCTCATGACGCGGCGAACCGACTGGCCGGACCCTGCAGAGCCCACCGGTTCCACCGGCCGCTCCCGCGCGAGCGGCACAGAGCGGCCGGTGACGGCCGAGCACTCGGAGACGGCCGAGCGCCCGGGGACGGCCGAGCGCCCGGGGACGGCACGCAGACGCGGCGCTTCCTACTCGTCGAGGGCCGAGAAGGAAGCGTCGCCGGGGGACCCGGTGGAGCGAGCGCGGGCCATCTGCCTGCGCCTGCTCACCGGGACCCCGCGGACCCGCAAGCAGCTGGCCGACGCGCTGCGCCGCAAGGACCTCCCCGAGGACGCGATCGACGAGGTCCTGTCCCGTTTCGAGGAAGTCGGTCTGATCAACGACGGCGCGTTCGCCGACGCCTGGGTGGAGTCGCGCCACCACGGCCGAGGGCTCGCCCGACGGGCCCTCGCGCAAGAGCTGCGGACCAAGGGCGTGGACACGCAGTTGATCGACCAGGCCGTCGGACAGCTCGACTCCGAGCAGGAGGAGCAGACCGCTCGCGAACTGGTCGCCCGCAGGCTCCGCGCCACCCGCGGCCTCGACCGCGACAAGCGCCTGCGTCGCCTTGCGGGCATGCTGGCCCGCAAGGGCTACTCGGAGGGCCTCGCACTCAGGGTGGTCCGTCGCGCCCTGGAGGAAGAGGGCGAGGAGACAGAGGACCTGGCAGAGCACGGTTTCTGAGCTGCACGGGGCGGTGCGCACACGGATGGTGCGCACCTCCGCGGACGCCGTGCCGACGGATACTGGGCCCGGACCACGGCGGGCCGACGGCACGGACGACAGGCGTAGCCGTCCGGCGCCGTGGCGCGCACCCGGGGCGCCCTGTACCGGCAGGTGCGCCCGCACATCCGCCGAGCGTGCCCGTTGACCGTCGCGACGGCTGACCTGCCGCCCGGAATCAGGCAGCACCGTCCGCGCGGGTCCGGCGGACCGGGCGGACGATCACTCTCCGGCAGGGATCACCGGCAGGCCCGCCGCCCGCCATGCCTGGAAGCCGCCGATTAGATCAGTGGCCCGGTGCAGCCCCAGTTGGTGCAGTGAGGCCGCTGCCAGGCTCGACGCATAGCCCTCGTTGCAGATCACCACCACCCGCAGGTCGTGGTCGGTGGCCTGCGGAAGTCGGTGGCTGCCGCGCGGGTCAAGGCGCCATTCCAGCTCGTTGCGTTCGACGACGAGCGCGCCGGGAATCAGTCCGTCACGCTCACGCAGCGCCGCATACCGGATATCGACCAGCAGCGCGTCTCCCGCTCCGGCCGCCCGGTGCGCCGCACCCGCGTCGATACGGTCGAGTCCGGTGCGCACCCGCTCCAAGTGATCGTCGATGGAGACCGGATCGCCGTGCACGGCGGTCACTGCCAGTCCTCGGGGCGCTCGACCTGTTCGAGCCGGAGTACCTGACCGCTGCGGCTGTAGCGGCGGATTCGCGGCAGCGGCGGATAGTACGCGTGGACCGAGACCGCGTGCCGGGTGGTCGACTCGTTCAGCACCTCATGGACATGGTGCTGGCCGAACGCGCGCCCCTGGCCGGGGCTCAACTGCCGTACACGGTCGACGCCCTCCGTGAGTTCGAGGGTCTGCCAGCCGTCGGTGGGCAGCCGGGCGGCGAGCGAGTTCTCGGTCAAGTCACCGGTGGCGGTGAGGAAGGCGCCGATCGAGTCGGCGTGGTCGTGCCAGCCGGTGCCGGTGCCGGGCGGCCAGCCGATGAGCCAGGCCTCGCTGCCGGCCGGCCCCTCAAGGTGTACCCAGGTACGGCCCTGAGGGTCGAGCGGAAGAGAGGCCACCAGCTCGGTGTCCGCGGCGGTGCGGCGCACGAAGTCCAGCAGCTGGGCGACAGTTGGCGCCTCTTCTGCCACGGAAGACCCGGTGTCAGACACGTCCGTGGCGCCGAGCGCAGGACCGGAAGCGGAACCAGAAGCGGTGAAAGACATGAATACCGTCCAGAATGATTCGCTGAGAAGATGCACCGAACGGGCACAGGAAAGCGCGAAGGCGCTCGGTGCAAGATGTGGGGGAAAGTGCGAATTCAGCTGAACGGGTGACACACGCAGCCGGCATAGCGGACCAGATCCATGTGGACCTTGCGCCACAGATGCACAGCGGTGTCGGTCATGGATCGGAGTACACCACGGTGACGGATGATGGTCAACTGGAGCTCACCCAACGGCTCAGCGCTTGTTCACCACCGCGTCAGGCCACGGTCGACCGCGCTGGTCAGCGGGCTCGTCGTGGTGGCCGACGCGGCTCGCCGCCCGGGCCGGCAGCGAATCCTCCGCGGCCGTCGACCGGAGGCACCGTTTCCGGTCGTCACCAGGCACGCGGCGGTTGTCGGTCAGGGCCATAGCGCCCGGCCGCCCTCAGGCTCACCGCGATACCGGCAGCGCTCGCCACGCGGTCCGGTGCCACGCCGCACCGCCCCTGTCACGCCGCCGGACTCACCGTCCCCCGCCGTCCGGCCCCCCGCGCCGCCCCGGCCCCTGGGCGTCCTGGGCGTCCCGGGTATGCGCCGCGCCTCCCAGCACCGACTGAGCCGCCGCGTACAGCGCGTCCGGGTGCACGCCGCCGAGGGCGGTCACCAGATGGCCGTCCGGACGGACCAGCAGCACGGTGTGGGCCGCCGCGCCCGGATAGTCCTCGGCAACGAGAAGTTCCGCCGGGTATGGCAGCGCGGCCACGGAAGCCGCGAGACGGGGCATGATGCCCGCGCCCACCCAGTGCTTGCGCGCCCACACGCCGGTGCCGGGCGCGACGAGCACGACGATGAGCCGGCCCCGGTCGAGCCGGTCGCGCAGCTGCACGAAGGACCCGTCGTCCGCCGTCACCCGCACATCGAGGACCGGTGCCCCGGGCTCGGTCGCCGTCTGCACCTCGGCCCCGGTCGGCTCCGGCGCGAGCGGTGAGGCGGTGAACGAGGCGGGGGCGCCCAGCGGGCCGCGGCCCAGGTGCGCGTCGATGAGCAGGGTGTCGTGGCCGCGGGCCGTGCCTGGTACGAAGCCGCGCAGGCCGCCTGCGCCGCGCAGTATCGGCAGCGCCTGGTCGGCGGCGCGCAACCGGGCGGCAACGGCCGCGCGGCGCTCCGTCTGGTAGCTGTCAAGCAGCGCCTCATGGTGTCCGTGGTGCCAGGCACGACTGAGCTTCCAGGCCAGGTTGGCCACGTCCCGAAGGCCTTCGTCGATGCCCTGGGTGCCGAGTGCGCCGAGCAGGTGCGCGGCGTCTCCGGCGAGGAAGACGCGGCCCGCGCGCCAGCGCCGGGCCAGCCGGTGGTGGACGGTGTGGACTCCGGTGTCGAGCAGTTCGTACGCGGGGGCGGGGCCGTGGTTCCAGCCCGCCAGGGTCTCGCGGATCCGCGTCACCAGGACGTCGGGAGTGACCAGGTCGCCGCGCTGCGCCAGCAACCAGTCCAGCCGCCAGAGGTCGTCGCCGAGCGGGCGCGCGGCCACCTCGCTGCCCGCGAGCCGCCACGGCGGACTGCGGTGCAGCACCGCCTCGCCGGGCCAGGGGAGTTCGGCGCGCAGTGCGGCGACTGCGTACCGTTCGACCCCGGTGCGTCCCGGGAAGCGGACATCGAGGAGTTTGCGCACCGTCGAGCGGGCCCCGTCGCAGCCGACCAGATGGCTGCCATGCCACCAGGTGCCCCGCGGGCCGCGGGTGTGGGCCGTCACGCCCGTGGACTCCTGCTCCAGGGCGTCCAGACGGCTGTCCGTGGCGATCTCCACGAGAGGGTGCGCGGTGGCTGCCGAGCGCAGGGCCGCGGTCAGCGCGTGCTGGGCGATATGGAGAGGGGCGGGCTCCTCGGGACCGAAGGTGATCCGGCTCATCACCTGCCTGCGCCGTAACGAACGCCACCCGCTCCAGTAGGTGCCCCGGCCCGCGACCGACGCCCCGGCGATCCGCTCGACCAGGGCCGCGGTGTCCTGGTGCAGCACGACCGTACGGGCGGGCCGCTGCTCTTGCTCACCGGCGGTCTCGTCGAGGACGACGGACGGGACTTCGTGGCGCGCGAGACTGAGGGCGAGCGCGAGGCCCACCGGCCCGGCGCCCACCACGATCACCGGGTCCACAGTGCGGCGCCCCCTGCCCGGCGGGATGTCCTCAAAGCTGTGGGAGTCGCGGGGAACAAGACAGCTTGACCGGGAGGCACAGGGGGCGTGATCACAGAACGTATGCAACCTACTGAGGGTTCCCCCGTCAAGCGAGTCAGGCACCGGCGTGATCACCGGTGCCTGAGGTACGCATGGTGCGTCCGCCTCTGCGGACGCGGTGTGCCGAGACCCGTTCGGGCCGGGGATGGGCGTCAGAGCGTCTTGGTGATCCCGGAGGAGCTGCCGGGAGTGCCGGGCCCGCTCGGGCCGGCCGGCTCCGCGAGCCCGGTGGTGGCGTCCGTGCCGAGTACCGCGCCCGTACCGCGCTTGCTCCGCCGCAGCCTGCCCTCCAGCCAGGAGGCGAACGTGGTCAGCAGCAGGTTCACGACGATGAAGATGACACCGACGACGATGAAGCTGGGAATGACGTTGGCGTAGTTCGCGGCCAGCGTCTTGCGGGCGTCGAGCAGTTCGGTGAAGCCCAGCATCGCGCCGCCCAGCGCGGTGTCCTTCACGATGACGACGAGCTGGCTGACGAGCGCCGGCAGCATCGTCGTCACGGCCTGCGGCAGCAGGATGGACGTCATGGTCTGGCCCTTGCGCAGCCCGATCGCCTGGGCGGCCTCCGTCTGCCCCTTCGGCAGCGCCAGGATGCCGGCGCGCACCACTTCGGCGAGCACCGACGCGTTGTACAGCACCAGGCCCGTGACGACCGCGTAGAGCGGGCGGGAATCACTGGTGACGGCGGTGGACTGCGCGTAGAACGTGTTGGCGAAGACCATCAGCAGCAGGACGGGGATGGCCCGGAAGAACTCGACGACCACGGCGGCGGGAATCCGCACCCACCGGTGGTCGGAGAGCCGTGCGATACCGAAGACGGCACCCAGGGGGAGGGCGATGACCATGGAGAGGGCCGCCGCCTTGAGGGTGTTGCCGAGGCCCGGCACCAGATACGTCGTCCAGGCCTGGGAGTCGGTGAAGAACGGGCTCCACTTCACCCACTCCAGCTGCCCCTTGTCGGACATCATGCCCCACGCCCACCAGCCCAGCAGGGCCAGCAAGACGAGGAAGAGAGCTGAGTAGACGATATTGCGCCGCTTGGCGTTGGGCCCGGGCGTGTCATAGAGGACGGAAGTCATCGCTTCACCGCCAGTCGCTTGCCGAGCCAGCCGAGGATCAGGCCGGTGGGCAGGGTCAGTACCACGAAGCCGAAGGCGAAGACCAGCGAGATCATCAGCAGCTGGGCCTCGTTCTCGATCATGTCCTTCATCAGCAGGGCGGCCTCTCCGACGCCGATGGCCGCCGCGACCGTGGTGTTCTTGGTCAGCGCGATCAGTACGTTGGCGAGCGGGCCGATGACCGTGCGGAACGCCTGCGGCAGCACGATCAGCCTCAGTACCTGGCTGAAGTTGAGGCCGATGGCGCGGGCCGCCTCCGCCTGGCCGACCGGCACCGTGTTGATCCCGGAGCGCAGCGACTCGCAGACGAACGCCGACGTGTACACGATCAGACCGAGGACGGCGAGCCGGAAGTCCTGGGCCTTGAAATCGTCGGGCACCCCCATGGTGAACTCGAAGACCTGGGCGAGGCCGAGCGAGGAGAACACGATGATGACGGTGAGAGGGATGTTCCGGAACACGTTCACGTAGACCGTGCCGAACCAGCGCATCAGCGGGACGGGGCTGACCCGCATCCCCGCCAGGACCGTGCCCCAGATGAGCGAGCCGATCGCGGCGAAGAACGTCAGCTGGACCGTGGTCCAGAACGCCCCGAGCACGTCGTAGCCTTCAAGAAAGTCGAACACGATCTCCCGCGCCTTCGCGTGTGTCGTCGGGACGGCGGTGTGCCGTAGCGTGCCGCGCCCATGGCGTGGCACGGCACACCGCCGGTGCCTGCTGCACAGCGGTCACCGGCCGCCGTGCCCGGAGTGTTCCCGGCGCGGCGGCCCGCAGCCTTACTTGACGATGTTGCCGATCTTCGGGGCGGGCTCGTTCTTGTAGTGCGCCGGGCCGAAGTTGTTCTTCACGGCCGTCGCCCAGGAGCCGTCCGACTCCATCTTCTTGATGGCGTCGTTGATCTGGCCCTTGAGCTTGTCGTCGCCCTTCTTGACGCCGATGCCGTAGTTCTCGTTGCTGAGCTTGAGCCCGGCCAGCTTGACCTTGCCCTGGTACTGGTCCTGGGACGCGTAGCCCGCGAGGATCGAGTCGTCGGTGGTCAGCGCGTCCACGGCACCGCCGACGAGTCCGTCGAGGCACTCGGAGTACGTGCCGTACTCGCGCAGCTGCGCCTTGGGCGCGATGTCGCTCTTGACGTTCTGCGCGGAGGTCGAGCCGGTCACCGAGCAGAGCTTCTTGCCGTTGAGGTCGGTGGCCTGGGTGATCTTCGCGTCGGTGCGGACCAGCAGGTCCTGGTGGGCGAGGAGGTACGGGCCGGCGAAGCTGACCTTCTGCTCACGCTCGGGCGTGATCGAGTAGGAGGCCACGATGAAGTCGACGTCGCCACGGGACAGCGCGTTCTCACGGTCGGCGCTGGGCGTCTCCTTCCACTCGATGTCCTTGGCGGAGTAGCCCAGCTGCTTGGCGACGTACGTGGCGACATCGACGTCGAAACCGGCGAAGGAGCCGTCCGGCTTCTTCAGTCCGAGGCCCGGCTGGTCGAACTTGATGCCGACGGTGATCTTCTTGCTGTCGCCCGAGCCGCTGTCGTCCTTGTTCGAACTGCAGGCCGTCACGGAGACGGTGAGCGCGAGCGCGACAGCGGTGGCCGCGGAGATCTTGCCAAGCTTCATGGTGAACATCCTTTGCGTCGGCGCAGCCGGTGGTGTGACCGCGGGAACTCTCGCATCGCGATCTGCCGTCGACTGCGGCGGTGGTGCCGTACCCGGCAGTGGTGCCGTGCGGGCGGTGTGCGCGGGCGGGACCGTACGGGCCCGTCCGCGTCTTCCTCTCAGTGGTGCAGGATCTTCGAGAGGAAGTCCTTGGCCCGGTCGCTGCGCGGGTTGCTGAAGAACTGGTCTGGCACAGCCTCCTCGACGATCCTGCCGTCCGCCATGAAGACGACCCGGTTGGCAGCCGATCGGGCGAAGCCCATCTCGTGGGTGACGACGATCATCGTCATGCCGTCCGCGGCGAGTTGCTGCATGACCTCAAGGACCTCGTTGATCATCTCGGGGTCGAGGGCGGAGGTCGGCTCGTCGAAGAGCATGACCTTCGGATCCATGGCCAGCGCCCGGGCGATCGCGACCCGCTGCTGCTGGCCGCCGGAGAGCTGAGCGGGGTACTTGTCCGCCTGCGAGCCGACGCCGACCCGGTCCAGCAGGGCGCGCGCCTTGTGCTCGGCCGTCTTCTTGTCGGTCCTGCGGACCTTGATCTGTCCCAGCATCACGTTTTCGAGCACGGTCTTGTGCGCGAAGAGGTTGAAGGACTGGAAGACCATGCCGACGTCGGCGCGCAGCCGCGCCAGCGCCTTGCCCTCCGCGGGCAGCGGCCTGCCGTCGATCGTGATGGCGCCCGAGTCGATCGGCTCCAGGCGGTTGATGGTCCGGCACAGGGTCGACTTTCCGGAGCCGGAAGGCCCGATGACGACGACCACCTCGCCACGGGCAATGGTCAGATCGATGTCCTGGAGTACATGCAGCGCGCCGAAGTGTTTGTTGACGTTCTTCAGCGCGACCAGGTCCTCGGTCGCGGGCGGTGCGTCCTTGACCACCGATACTTCGGTCATCGGCTTCTTGCTCCGTCCTCCTCGGTTGGGAGGACACTAGTGACGCGTCCGAGATAGGTCAGTACATCTGAGGAGAACTTGAGCATCACGATCTGATCGCGGATGATCACCATGTGTGAGCGGTCCACGGCACACCGTACCGGCTGGGCAACCAAACCCATCACCACGAGCGTCCACTTGACGGCATCCTTGAACATCGGAATGGATGCCCTGACGCGCACGGCGGTAACCACGGCGGTGATCCGCACGGCCGCGGTCCGTGAGCACGCGGGCTGGGGCGGCCGAAGACCACGTGGGGGCGGCCCCAGGACGGAAGGGACGCGGGAGTGAGACTGCTGCTCGTCGAGGACGATGACCATGTCGCGGGCGCCGTGTCGGCGATCCTCACGCGGCACGGCTTCGCGGTGGTGCACGCCCGCAGTGGCGAGGAGGCGCTGCGCGCCCTGCTGCCCGACCACGAGACGGACAGCGAGCCCTTCGGCGTGGTGCTGCTCGACCTCGGCCTGCCCGACCAGGACGGCTACGAGGTCTGCGGCAAGATCCGCAAGCGCACCAGCACCCCGGTGATCATGGTGACCGCCCGTGCCGACGTGCGCTCCCGCATCCACGGCCTGAACCTTGGCGCCGACGACTATGTGGTCAAGCCCTACGACACCGGGGAGCTGATCGCCCGCATCCACGCGGTCATCCGGCGGCCCCCGGCCATGGGCGGCGGCGCGCCCGCCGAGACCGACCTGCACCTAGGCGCCCTCCACCTCGACCTGGCCACCCGCCAGGTCGCCGTCGAAGGCCGGGACGTCCCGCTCACCCGCAAGGAGTTCGACCTGCTGGCGCTGCTCGCGCAGCGTCCTGGTGTGGTCTTCCGGCGGGAGCAGATCATCAGCGAGGTGTGGCGGACCAGCTGGGAGGGGACCGGGCGCACTCTGGAGGTGCACGTGGCCTCGCTGCGCGCGAAGCTCGCCATGCCTGCCCTCATCGAGACCGTACGCGGCGTGGGCTACCGGCTCGTCGCCCCGGCGTCGTAGCGGGCCCGCGTGCGCACTCGGCTCCTGCCCCTGCTCATCGTCCTCATGGCCGCGGTGCTGCTCGCGCTCGGCGTGCCGTTCGCCATCAGCCTCGCCAGCGCCCAGCAGCAGAACGTCGTCGTCGACCGCATCGACGACACCGCGCGCTTCGCCTCCCTCGCGCAGTACATCAGCCAGGGCGTCGCCGACCCGGGCGTGACCGCCATCCAGCCGCCCGGGAAGACGGCGCCGCGCGCCGCTCCGGACGAGCGGGCGCAGACCCTCCGCAAGGAGCTCTCCCGTTACTACGAGGTCTACGGCATCAGAGCGGGCGTCTTCGACCGCGGTGGCGGCGCCATGGCCGTCGCTCCCGGGACCTGGTCCCTGCCCAAGAAGGGCGAGCTGCGCAGGACCTTCGACGTGGCCCTCGCATCCCGCCCGGGACACGACCCCGCGCAGGTCTGGCCCTGGGAGGACGGTCGACTGGTGGTCGCCGCGCCCGTCATCCGGGACGGCGATGTGGTCGCCGTCGTCGTCACCGACTCGCCCACCGACGCCATGCGCACCAAGACCCTGCACGGCTGGCTGATCATCGCGGCCGGGGAGCTGGCCACGATGATGGTCGCGGTGGGCGCCGCGCTGCGGCTCACCGGCTGGGTGCTGCGCCCGGTGCGGGTGCTCGACGCCACCACCCACGACATCGCCACCGGCCGGCTGAAGTCCCGGGTGGCGGCGGCCGGCGGTCCTCCGGAGCTCAGACGCCTGGCCCACTCGTTCAACGAGATGGCCGACAACGTGGAAGGGGTGCTGGAGCAGCAGCGCGCGTTCGTCGCCGACGCCTCCCACCAGCTGCGCAATCCTCTCTCCGCGCTGCTGCTCCGTATCGACCTGCTCGCTCTCGAACTGCCCGACGGCAGTGCCGAGATCGCTTCGGTGCGCACCGAGGGCAAGCGGCTCGCCCGGGTGCTTGACGACCTGCTCGACCTGGCGCTCGCCGAGCACGCCCCGGCGGACCTGAGGCTCACGGACATCGGCGAGCTGGCCGCCGAGCGGGTCGAGTCCTGGCGTGCCCTCGCCGAAGGCAAGGGCGTACGGCTGCGCGGCCACTGCCCGGCCGTCACCGCCTGGGCCGACCCGATCGCGCTCTCCAGCGCACTGGACGCGGTGATCGACAACGCCGTGAAGTTCACCCCCCGGGACGAGGAGGTCTCGGTGACGGTGTCGTCGAACGGCGAGACGTCGACCATCGTGGTCGCCGACGGCGGCCCCGGCCTCAGCGCGGACGAGCTGGCCCGCATAGGCGACCGCTTCTGGCGCAGCGGCCGGCACCAGAACATCAGCGGTTCCGGGCTCGGCCTGTCCATCTCACGGGCCCTGCTCACGGCGGGCGGCGGCAGCATCGAGTACGCCCACCACGCGCCGCGGGGCCTGCGGGTGAGCGTGTGCGTGCCGCGCAGTGCGCCCGCGCAGGCGCACGTCACGGTCGGCGGGAAGTGACGGGGTCGGGCGGGCGAGCGGGTGGTCGGCGGGCCGCTACGGCTTGACCGAGCGGTAGTAGCGGCTGGCGCCCTGGTGTAGTGCGAGCGGGTCGGTGTACAGGGCGGTGCGCAGGTCCACGTGCTGTGCGGCGTGCACCTTGTTGCCGATGCGGTCGCGGCTGTCGATCACCGTGCGGGTCAGCCGCTCGGTCAGCTCGGGGTCCTCGCGGTCCGTGGTGACCAGCAGGTTCGCCACCGCCAGGGTGGGTACCGGAACACCGCGCTGGGCGTTCGGGTAGGCGTCGGCGGGCATGTCGGAGGAGCGGTAATAGACGGCGGCGCCGCCCTCGCGGTGCAGAGTGTCCACCACCGAGTCCAGCGGTACGAAACGGATGTCGAACTTCACGGAGAGCGTGCGTACGGCCGCCGTCGGCAGCCCGCCCGACCAGAAGAACGCGTCGATCTTGTGGTGGTACAGCGCGTCGGGGGCGGTGTCGATGCCGGCTGAGGTGGCGGTGATGTCCTTGTCGGGGTCGAGCCCGGACGCCCGCAGGACGCGTTCGGCGATCAGCCGGACCCCGGAGCTGGCCGGGCCGATGGCCACGCGCTGGTTCCGCAGGTCCTTGATTGAGCGTATGGGGGACAGCTTCGGGACGACGAGCTGCACATAGTCGTCGTACAGGCGTGCGCAGCCGCGCAGCCGCTGCCAACCGGGCCGTTTGTCGATCCGGTACTGCTCCACGGCGTCGGCGGCGGCGATGGTGAAGTCCGACCTGCCCATCGCCACCCGCTCGACGTTCTGCTGGGAACCCTCGCTGCTCTGCAGCCGGACCCGCAGGTCGGGCATGTCGTGGCCGAGTTGGTTCTCCAGCAGCTCGCCGTAGCGTTCGTAGACGCCGTTCTTGGACCCGGTGCTGAGGGTGATGGTGCCGTGCGGTGGCTGCTCGCCCCAGGGCAGCAGCCACCACAGCAGCAGCCCGAGGACCACGAGGCCCGCGACCGAGCCCGGCAGGACGCGTCGTCTGCTGATACGGGGGAGTGCCTGGAGCATGCGCGCGATCCTGCCAGCCCAGGCACCCGCAAGGCCAGAGCGGGTCAGCCCCTCAGCTTGCTCACGGCGCCTGCCAGCTGTGCGGGGCGTGGAAGAGATGCGGTTGCCAGGGAGTGGTGTGCCGGGCGGGGTGGGCGGTGGCGGTGGCGGCCGTGCGGGTCAGTAGGAGCACGGTGAGGACGGCGAGCTCCTCGGGGCTGGCGTCGCCTCGCTCGATACGAATGCCGGACAGGGGCGCGAGGACCGGGCTCGGCACTGTGGGACTGGTCATATGCGATGGCCTTTCGTCGGGGGCGGTGAACGGTGGTGCGGCCATGGGCGGCCGTACGCAGTGGGGGTCACGGGGGCCGGCAGGAGCGCGCTTCGGACAGCGGGAGGGGCGGCGGGCTGGGCCTGCGGGATGGGCGGGCGGCGGGCGTGTTGTGCCGGGGCCGCGGGGCGGCGGCACGGTGCGGCTCCACTGCACGGGTGCGCTGCCGATATCGGTGCGCGTGCGGGCCGGTGCCGTTGCGCGGGCCGCACCGTGGCCGATCGCCACCGGGGCGCCGGGGGATCACCGAGGCAGGGGCTGGCGGATCACTGCGGGGGGTTGCTGTGCTTGCGGGCCGGGCTTTCCGCGTGCTTGGTGCGCAGCATCCGGAGCGCGTCAATCAGTACGGTACGGGTGTCCGCCGGGTCGATGACGTCGTCGATCAGGCCCCGCTCGGCCGCGTAGTACGGGTGCATCAGCTCGGCCTTGTACTCCTTGACCAGCTCGGCGTGCCTGGCCTCGGGATCGGGGGCCTCGCTGATCTGGCGCCGGAAGATCACGTTCGCGGCGCTCTCGGCGCCCATCACGGCGATCTCGTTGGCGGGCCAGGCGTATGTCAGGTCGGCGCCGATGGACTGGGAGTCCATCACGATGTACGCGCCGCCGTAGGCTTTGCGCACGACGACAGAGACGCGGGGCACGGTGGCGTCGCAGTAGGCGTACAGCAGCTTGGCGCCGTGCCGGATGATGCCGCCGTGCTCCTGGTCGACGCCGGGCAGGAACTGTTGCTCGGCAGCATGGGCAGCAGATAGGGGACCTCCGCCAGGCAGGTCTCCTCGTCGTCGTAGGCGAAGTGCGCGAGCCCGGAGGTCTCGGCGTGCACGTTCGCGCCGCCCAGGCCCTCGCGGGAGATCTCCTCGCCCGTGACCGCCTTGATGACATCGGGCCCGGTGAGGAACTGCGCGGTGCCGCGGACCATGAAGATGAAGTCCGTCAGTGCCGGTGAGTACGCCGCTCGCGCACGGCCCGAGCATCACGCTGATCTGCGGGATCACCCCGCTTTCGAGGGTGTTACGGCGGAAGGCGCCGCCGTAGCCCGCCATCGCGTTCACGCCCTCCTGGATGCGGGCGCCCGCGCCGTCGTTCAGCGAGACCAGGGGCACGCCCGCGGCCACGGCCATGTCCATGATCTTGTGGATCTTCGTGGCGTGGGCCTCGCACAGGGTGGCGCCGATGATGCGGAAGTCATGGGCGTACAGGAAGACCGTCCGGCCCTCGACCGTGCCCCAGCCGGCGATCACACCGTCCGTGTACGGCCGCGTCGTATCGATGCCGAACCCTGTCGCCCTGTGCCTGCGCAGGGCCTCCACCTCGTGGAACGAGTCCTCGTCGAGTAACAGGGCGATCCGCTCGCGGGCGGTGAGCTTGCCCTTGGCCTTCTGGACCTCGGTGGCCCCTTCGGGGCCCTCGTGCGCCTGCTTGCGTATGTCTGCCAGTTCTGCGACATGGGATCTCATCAATTCCCCTGGGTGCCGTGGTCCCGGTGGGCGGGGTGTGGGATGTCCCCGCGGGTGCGCCCAGGGTTGCGCCGGTTCCGGGCGTCGGGGTGATCTGCTGCCACCCAGAGCGTCGCAATCGGCGCTGATCCGGTGCTGACCGCACGCTGACGCTGGGGCTGACCCGTCCACGGCACGGGGCGCCGGCCCCGGTGGTGCGGGCAATCGGCACCAAGGCGCCAAGTCAGGCCGGCTGGAGGACGACGGCGGGCTGGCGGGGGCCCGCCAGCGCGGGGTCGTGCGAGAGGATCGCCCGCTCCACATGGCGCAGCGCGGGGGAGGGTTCGATACCGAGCTCGTCCGCGAGGTGCTGCCACATGCGGCGGTAGACGTTCAGCGCGTCCGCCTGGCGGCCCGAGCGGTACAGGGCGATCATCAGCTGTTCGCAGAACCTTTCTCTTAATGGGTGGTTTCTGTGGGCCTCATGGAGCTCGGCGAGGATCGCGGCGTGCCGTGCGAGGCGCAGTTCCGCGTCGAAGCGCAGCTCCGTCGCGCGCATGCGGTACTCCTCGTAGCGGGCGGCGGCGAGCTGGCAGACGGTGCCGCCGGGGAAGTCGCCGAACACCGGTCCGCGCCAGGTGGCCAGGGCACCGCCGAGCAGCCGCGCGGTCACGGCGGGGTCGTCGGCCGTCGCCACCTCGGCCTGTCGGACGGCCTTGATGAACTCGGTCGCGTCCAGCTCGCCGTCGTGCACCGTGAGCCGGTAGCCCGACGGGTGGATCGTCACCCGGGACATCTGCAGGCCGGGCTCCAGGCTTTTCAGCTTGCGGCGCAGGCGGCTGATGTGTGCTTGGAGTGCATTGGCCTGGTTGTCCGGCACGGAGTCCCCCCACATCTCGTCCACGAGGCTCTCGCCGGAGATCGACTGGCCCTCGTTGACAAGCAGTGTCTGGATGAGGGTCCGCTGGAGATCACCTGAGATCTCCGCTGGTCCCGAGGCGGTACGGATTTGCAGCGCTCCGAGAATCGAGAAGCTCAGCATGCGTTTCCCCCTTGGCGTTCGGTGCGTTGGGACGGCGGAACGACAACAGAACACGGTGCGGGACCGCGGGCGAAGATCGGCGCGTGGCGATCTCCGGGCCCGTGCTCTGCTGTGAGCTGCGGGGACAGGTCCCAGGGCGCCCTCTGCAACGCATCGTTTCACAAAACGATTCCTTTGAGAAGGTATTTTTTCTGCACCCTTGCGCGTGACCTGCGTCACTGCTGTTGACCAGCGGTTTTCTGGTCGGTCCGAAGCGTGGCCGGCGGGCCGCGGGAGGTTGGGGCGGGCCTGTGGCCGGGGGTTCGCGGGGTCTGTGGAGGGGGTGTGGCGGGGGTTTCGCCTGGAGTGTTGTGGGTGCTTCGGGAGGGTTGCAAGGGCGCACTGTTGCGCGGCTATTGAGAGTGTCGTGCACGCGCGCCTACCAGCGTGCGCTGGGTGGGGGATGGCTGGTTCGGTGCGGGACGGCCGGTGCGCGGCCGGGTGGCGGCACGGGACGGGGGTCCGTGGGCATGCGACGCGCCCGGGGGGCCGCCCGAGAGCCGGGCGGCCCCCCGGGCGCGACTGCTCCGCCCGGGGCGGGGGCGGCCCGGCGGAGCTGGCTGCATCGGCGGATTGCGCGACGACGGGGGGCGGGCCGCACAAACAATGTCCGATGCGTCTCTCGAATTCCGGCGCGAAGCAGCGGGGAACGGAATAGGTATCCGTTCCCGCGCCGCTATCTCATTTCTCCGGATTTCGTTGTGCGGAGAGGGCAGGATTCGAACCTGCGTGGACCGCGAGGGTCCGACCTTTGAGCTGTGCTCCGGGTCCCCGATCAGCCGCTCCGGGCACCTCTCCTGGTTTTTATTGTGCTGGCGCGATGGTGCTGTGCTTAAGGGCTGTCCCGTAATCCCCAGCGGGCTCCTGGCTCCCCCACGCCCTCAAGGCAGTGGGGGAGCCGCTCGCTGATCCACTGCGGATTACGGGACAGCCCTTAACGGAGAGGGCAGGACTCGAACCTGCTGGACCTTGTGGGTCCGACCGTGTTGAGTGCGTGCTCTGGGTTCCGGACAAACCGCTCCGGGTACCTCTCCACGTGCCCCGGCTCCGGTTTCCCGTGCCGTTCACGGGAACTACATTGGCAGCCTCTGCTGATAAGCCACTGACGTCACTCTGACGTTTCATGAGAAAGCTTTTCTGCTCTTCCCCTTGACGGGTCAGCGGTGCTCTACTCTCTCTGACCGTAATGGCCACTGAAAGGGGTACGGAAATGACCGTGACCGCTATCGACAACCCGATTCTCACCGCGGTCAGGAACCATACGCAGGCCGAGAATCCCAGCTCATTTCTCGCGCTGAACAGCGGCAACAGCACCTTCTCCGTGCCGGGCACGGACGGTCTCATCGTCTACCGCCGCACCGGCCGGCACCTCGTCCAGTTCGGCGGCCCGTTCGCCGCGGAAGGGGACTACGACAAGCTGCTGGAGGCCTTCCGGCAGTACGCCAAGGACGAAGGACTGCACCTCGTCGGCGTCCAGCTGCAGCGCTCGGACGCCGAGCGGTACGCGAGCAAGGGCTTCACCGTCAACCAGGTCGGCGCCTCGTGGGCCGTCCAGCTCGCGGACTTCTCGCTGCGCGGCACCCGCTTCATGCAGCTGCGCAACAAGATCTCCCGGGCGCACCGCAACGGCCTCCAGATCCAGGAGGTACCGGCCGGGGAGTGGCAGTCCGCGATCGAGACCATCGACCGGGCCTGGCTCTCCTCGAAGGGCGAGGACGTCCACCAGCTGGAGTTCCTGGTCGGCGAGATCGGCGGCGACGCGCAGGAGCACCGGCGCCTGTTCCTCGGCACCATCGAGGGCACACCGGTGGCCTACATCTCGTACTCGCCGGTCTACGGCAGCCAGGCCGGCTGGATGCACGACCTGAGCCGGCGCATCCCGTCGGGCTCGCCGGGGCTGATGGAGGCCATCAACGCGCACGCCATCGAGATCTTCCGGGCGGAGGGCGTCGCGTGGCTGCACTTCGGCTTCACACCGTTCACGGGGCTGGACGGCGCCCATGAGCTGGACGGCTACAGCCCGGCGTTCCAGTGGCTGATGCACGCGCTGTGGGCCGAGGGCGCCGCGCTCTACCCGGCGCAGACCCAGCTCTCGTACAAGCACAAGTGGGCACCCGACGCGCTGATACCGGAGTACGTCGCCTTCGACGGGCCTGCCTCGCTGGCCTCCTTCGCGCACATCTTCCGCGCCTGCAAAGCCTTCTGACGCCCGCCCACCGCCTGGGCGCGACAGCCCGGGCACCCATCGTCCACCCACCCCGAGGAGTTGACAGCAGTGAGCGAGAACGAGACGACCGACGGACTCAAGCACGCCATGGTGGAGCAGCTCATGGCCATCATCGGCGCCCCCGACGACGAGGGCGTCGCCAGCACGGCCGACGGTGTGGTGCAGGCGCTCGACGCCCGGCTGCACGAAGAGCTGAGCGCTGCCTGACCGGCACAGGACCGCTTCGGACCTGCCGCCCACCGGCCCGCCCGGCGTGCGCCCAGGCAGGTACACCGCCGGCCGCCGCCGGCCGCCGCCGGTGCCGCAGGCTCCTCGGCGCGCCCGTCGGCACGCACCGTCGGCACCGTCAGCACAGGCCGCTCAGTACGGCCGATCAGTCCAGTATCAGTGCCACATCAGCACGGCGCGGAACGCTTGGACACACGTTCGCCCGGCGGCCCCGGCCGAGGGAGCACCGCACGTGCTCCGCTGGTCAGGGCGCCGGGCGGGTGCCGCCCGTGCTCCGTGTCCGTGTGGGGCACGTCCGACTCGCGGCGCCGTCAGATCCGCTGAGGGCGCGGCGCCGCCGCCCGGTTCGGGCACTTCTTTCGAGGAGAGCAATCGTATGCAGCGTCCAGACGTCCAAGTAGCCGACGACCCCGCCGCCGAGCAGCAGATCGGGGCGTCGGCCACCTTCTCCGAGCTGCTCAAGCGCGTGAAGGCGGAGGGTCTGCTGGACCTCGACCCGCGCTACTACACGGGGCGGCTCGCCCTGAACACCGCCCTGTTGCTGATCGGCCTCGCCGCCTTCTTCGAGCTGGGGAACACCTGGTGGCAGCTGGTCGTGGCGGTGTGGATGGGCGTGTGCGGCGTCCAGTCCGCCTACATGTGGCACGACGCGGGCCACAAGGCCATGTTCCGCAACAAGCGGGCCGCGTCGGCCGTCGGCTACTTCCACGCCAACTTCGTCAACGGGGTCAGCTTCGGCTGGTGGGTCAACCACCACAACCGCCACCACAGCAACCCCAACCACCTCGACATGGACCCGGACATCGGCCGCCGTACCGCGATCTTCGACCTCAAGCAGTACGCGGCTCGGAGTGGCGTGCAGAAATTCGTGGTGCGCTACCAGAGCGTGCTGTTCTTCGTTCTGCTGGTGCTTGAGTCCTACAAGATGAACAAGACCGCCGTACGGTCCATCGCGCAGGGCCTCACCAAGCGCCCCGTCCTGGAGTCCGGCCTGCTCCTGGTGCGTGCCGCGATCTATCTGACCTGCGTGTTCACCGTACTCCCACCGGTGCTCGGCATCGTCTTCATCCTGGTCCAGCAGGCCGCTCTCGGCGTCTACTTCGGCATGATCTTCGCGCCCAACCACAAGGGCATGGAGGTCAGGGACGGCGAGAAGGAGACCCTGGACTGGCTGGAGCGGCAGGTCCTCACCTCCCGCAACATCCGCCCTTCCTGGTTCACCGACTTCATGTACGGCGGCCTCAACTACCAGGTCGAGCACCACCTGTTCCCGGCCATGCCGCAGAAGAACCTGCCGCGTGCCCGCGAGCTCACCCGTGCCTACTGCGCGGAACGCGGGGTGCCCTACCACGAGGTCGGCTTCTGGGCCTCGTACCGCGAGGTGGCCTCGTACCTGCACAAGGTCAGCGCTCCGGTGCGGCGCGGTGAGGTGGACGCCCAGTTGGAGCAGGCGGCCTGACACCGGTTGTCCCGCACGCCCGAGGCGGCCGTCGGACTGCCCTGCGTGGCGGCCCGTCGGGCCGCCCGCTCGTGCACAGGACCGGGCCCCCGACCGCCCGTCCGACCGTCTCCCGCTCGTCCTTCGATCGCTTTTCGATCCCCTGTCGACCGCCCTTCGGGCTCGTCCTCGAACGCTCCCGGACAGGTGTGTTGTCGTCTTCGTCGTCGTCGCCGGACAGGTTTGTTGTTAAGGAGCTCCCCGCCCATGCTCGATACCGCAACGGCACGCAGCGGCACCGCCGCCCGCGCCCCGATCGGGGTCCGCCTGGACCGTATGCCGATCACCGGGATGCACCGCAGACTCACCGCCGTCATCGGCATCGGTCTGCTCTTCGACACGTTCGAGAACAACCTGTCCGGCACCATCGGCAAGGTGCTCCAGGGCGATTTCGCCTTTGGCGTCACCTCTTTGAAACTGGTGCTGGCCTCCGCCTTCGTCGGACAGTTCATCGGCTCGCTGGTGCTCGGCAGGGTGGCCGACCGGTTCGGCCGCCGCCGGGCCTTTCTGATCAACCTCGCGCTCTACTCCGTCTGTTCGCTGCTGGGCGCGCTGTCGCCCAACGCGGCCTGGCTGATTGTCGCCCGCTTCCTCGCCGGTGTCGGCATCGGCGCCGAACAGGCCCTATCGGACTGCTACCTGGCCGATGTGCTGCCCGCCAGCAAGCGCGGCCGGTTCATCGCCTCGGCGTACACGCTCGCGTTCTGCGGAGTGCCCGCGGTGGGCTTCGCGGCCCTGTGGCTGGTGCCGCTGACCCCGCTGGGAGTGGCCGGCTGGCGTTGGCTGTTCGTCCTCGGGGCGCTGGGGTCCGCGGTGGTCTGGATCCTGCGCCGCCAACTGATCGAGTCACCGCGTTGGCTGGCGGCGCACGGCCGGCACGCGGAGGCCGAGGCGCTGATGGCCCGGATCGAGGCCCAGGCGCCGGCCGGGACACTAGTGCCGCAACAGGCAACGTTCGCCCCGTCGCGACGCCCGGCACGCACTCTCGGCGCACCGGCCGAAAGCCCACGTACGCCCAGTATGAGGACTTCCGGCCGGCACGCCGAGAGCACGCACCGGACACCGCTCCTTGACGGGCAAACGCTGCCTGCCGCGGCACTAGTCGAGGCGCCCGCCGGGCAGCAGGACGACGAGCCGCGCCCGGTACGCCTGCGGGAGATGTTCCAGGCCGGGCTGCGCCGCAGGACCATCATGCTCTGCATCTTCTGCGCGCTCTCCACGGTCGGCTACTACGGATTCGGCGCGCTGGCACCGCAGATCCTCGCCGCCAAGGGATACGGCGTCGTGGCGGGGCTCGGCTTCACGGCGGTGTCGTTCCTGGGGTACCCGATCGGCTCCGCGCTGGCGCTGCCGATCATCGACCGGATGGAGCGCAAGACGCTGGTCGCACTCTCCGCGACGGCGATGGTGCTGGCCGGACTCGGCTTCGCCTACGCCAGGACCGCCGCACTGATCGTCACCTTCGGCATCGCGTACACACTGTGCAGCAACGTCTTCTCCAGCGTCTCCCACGTCTACCTCTCCGAGCAGTACCCGACCGCGATCCGGGCCACCGCCTCCGGCGCCGTCTACTCGCTGTCGAAGCTCAGCGCGGGTGCGCTGCCCTTCGTGCTGCTGCCGGTGCTCGACGCGCACGGGCCCGGCGCTCTCTTCGGCGTCATCGGCGCGGCGACGGCCGTCCTGTGCGTCACGGTCCTCACCCTGGGTGACCGCACCACGGGCACCCCGGTCGACCGGATCCCGGCGCACTGACGTCCGCGCCGTGCCTTTGGGCGCGCGCACTTGCTCTGCACACTGCCCCCGGTGTGCTGCACACCGTCACGGTCATCCCATCCAAGGAGCCCCGCATGACACATCCCACCACCGAGGTCCGGCCATGAGCGGCCTCCTCGCAGGCAAGCGGATCCTGGTCACCGGCGTCGTCACCGACGCGTCCATCGCCTTCCACGTGGCCAGGATCGCCCAGGAGGAAGGCGCCGAGGTGGTGCTCACCGGCTTCGGCAGGCTCTCGCTGATCCAGCGGATCGCCGACCGCCTGCCCAAGCCCGCGCCGGTGATCGAACTCGACGTGACCTCACAGGAGCACCTGGACGGCCTGGCCGACCAGGTCCGCGAGCACGTCGGCGGTCTTGACGGTGTGGTGCACTCCATCGCCTACGGTCCGCCGGGCGCGTTCACGTTCCTCCAGGGCACCTGGGCGGACGTCTCGACGGCGGTGCAGGTCTCCGCGTACTCCCTCAAGTCCCTGACTACCGCCTGCCTGCCGCTGATGGCGGACCGGGGCGGCTCGGTCGTGGGCCTCACTTTCGACGCCTCGGTCGCCTGGCCCCGGTACGACTGGATGGGCGTGGCCAAGGCCGCGTTGGAGGCCACCAGCCGCTATATCGCGCGTGACCTGGGCGTGAACGGCATCCGCTGCAACCTGGTGGCCGCCGGGCCCATCAAGTCCATGGCCGCCAAGTCCATCCCGGGCTTCGCGGAGCTGGCCGAGGTCTGGGAGCACCGGGCACCGGCGGGCTGGGACCTGAACGACGCGGATCCCGCGGCGCGCGGCGTGGTGGCCCTGCTGTCGGACTTCTTCCCGCGGACCACGGGGGAGATCGTCCATGTGGACGGCGGGCTGCACATGATGGGGGCCTGAGGGCTCACCCTGGCGGCCTGCGGGCGGCAGGCCCTCAGGGGCCGCCTGGTCGGGGCGGCCGTGCAACCGAGCGGGTGGGGCGCAGCGTCTTGCACGCTGCGCCACCCCGGTACGCAGGGGGCCGGCCGCGGGCCATGACAGGAGTGACCATGAGTAAGTCCACCACCACTCGGCCTGTCTGGTTCGTGCTTTGGGCGGTCATCGCCGCGATCGTCGCGCTCAACACCTGGCAGGCGTTCGATCCCGGCACCGACGAATACCAGCCGACCTGTGACCATCAGCAGATGCAGCGTGGGGACGGCTGCATCGGCAGTGGCGGCGGCTCCTACGACGAAATGGTCGACGATCACTACCGCGACGAACAGCTCACGTTCGTGGTGAGCTGCCCGCTGTCGATCCTCTTCGCCGGGCTCGCCATCCGGGCACGCAGGTACCGCCGGCGAGTGCAGAAGACCTCGTGACCGTTCCTCGCACCCTGATGAGGGGCCCACAGCGCGATCGTCCCGCTGTGAGTGCCGTTCGCCGCGTGCCGTGATGCCGGGCCCGTGGCACGGGCCCGGCACTGCTTGCGCGAGTGTCAGAGGCCGGCCAGCAACGACCGGTCCAGGTGCGCGCTGACCACCCAGTTCGGTACGTCCACGATCTCGGAGATCACCAGGTCGCTGGCGATGCTCGCCAGCAGGTAGGCGTCGATCGGGTCGATACCGGTACGCCGCGCGATCTCGTCGACCAGGTACCGGGTGGCTTCCTTGGCGGCGGCCATCAGGTCCGGGCCGATCCCGGTGGTGGCCAGGGCGGCGCCGGTGCGGCGGGTGGCCGGGGTCGGTCTCCAGTACCGGGGTGCGGGGAGCCGCGCCGCGCTCCAGGCCGACCCGCAGGGTGACGGTCGCTCGAGGTCTCCACGCCGGTTCCGCAGACCTCGCCGTCGCCCATCGCCGCGTGCACGTCGCCCAAGGAGAGCAGGGCACCCTCGACGCCCACCGGCAGCCTCAGCCGGGCACCGGGGCCGACCTGGCGGATGTCCATGTTGCCGCCCCAGCGGCGCGGCGGCACCAGGGAGTGCTCACCCGGCTCCGGCGCGGCCACCCCGATGGTGCCGACCATCGGCAGCACCGGCACGGTGAGGCCGGGCAGCAGCTCGGCGCGGTCACCGTCGATCGGAGACGATGCGCAGATGGGCGTCGGGGAACTCGTCGGCGAGCAGTCCGAAGCCGGGGATGCAGGCGGTCCAGCCCCAGTCGGCGACGGCGGTCTCCAGGATGTCGATCACCAGGGCGTCACCGGGCTCGGCGCCCTCGACGCGGATTGGCCCTGTCACCGGGTTGACCTGGCCGAAGTCCATGGCCGGTGACGTCGGCGGCCGTCGAATGACCGCGGTGAGCTGTCCGCCGCTGGACTCCAGGGTCTCCACGGTGATCGTGTCGCCCGGGGCCACCGTGATCGCGGGGGCGATCGAGTTGTCCCAGACGGTGTGCGAGGTGGTCCGCTTGCACGATGCATCAGTTCTCCAGTTCCAGATCGGTGCCCCGGCCACTGCGGCGGTAGTACAGCAGGACGCAGGCGCCGATGGCGAGCCAGATGACGCCGCCGATCTGCGCGCCCGGTCGTCCATGTTCCACAGCACCTAGCCGATGATCACGAAGCCGATGGCCGGGGTGATGAGGTGCAGATTCCAGCGGCGGCTGCGGTTGCGGAGCACGAAGTGGACGAAGACCGAGATGTGCAGCAGCAGGAAGGAGAACAGCGCGCCGAAGTTCACCAGCGAGGACAGCAGGTCCACCTGGCCGACGAAGCACAGGCCGAGCACCAGCGACACGAGCGCGACGAAGAGGATCGCCCGCTGCGGGACCTTGCGCTTGGGGTCGATATGGCCGAGGAAGGCGGGCAGCTTGCGGTCCCGGGCCATGCTGTACAGCAGCCGCGAGGTCGCGGCCTGGGCGACCAGCGAGTTGGCGACGCCGGTGGCCAGGGCGGCGGCGACCGCGACGGTGGTCTTCAGCCAGTGGCCGCCGGCGATCTGGGCGATGTCGTAGAACGCGGAGTTGGTGGCGTCAGCGCCGTGGAATTCCGTCTTCCCCGGCACCAGCAGGGCCGCGACGTAGGTCTGGACGACGAACAGCACCGCCACCGCGATCAGCGCGTACACCGTGGCCTTGCCGACCAGGCGCCGGTCGCCGGTCTTGACCTCCTCCGACAGGGTGGAGATGCCGTCGAAGCCGAGGAAGCTCAGCACCGCGATGGACAGCGCACCGAAGATCAGCCCCGGGGTCAGCAGATGGGGCTTGAAGAAGGGGTCGAGCGAGAAGTGCGCACCGTTGGTGCCCGCGCAGACGGCCGCCACGCCGAACCCGACAAACAGCGCCAGCACGATCAGCTCGCCGACCAGGAAGATCTTGTTCAGCCGCGCGGTGGACTCGATGCCGAAGAAGTTCACCGCCGAGTTGACGACGACGAACATCACGACCCAGAGCCACTGCGGGACCTCGGGCAGCAGGGACGTGAGGGCGGCCGCGCTCATCACGTACAGCAGTGTGGGGATGAGCAGGTAGTCCAGCAGGATGCCCCAGCCCGCGATGAAACCGACCTTGTCGTTGATACCGCGCCCCGCGTAGGCGTACACGGACCCGGCTACGGGGAAGGCCCGGGACATCTCCCGGTAGCTGAGCGCGGTGAAGAACATCGCGACCAGGCCGATCACGTAGGTCAGCGAGACCATGCCCTTGGAACCGTTGAACACCACGCCGAAGATCGTGAACGGCGCGATCGGCACCATGAACACCAGGCCGTAGATGATCAGGTCGGACAGCTTCAGGGAGCGTTTGAGCTCCTGGCTGTACCCGAAGGAGGCCAGTCCCGGTTCAGCGGCCGACTGGCCTGGCGACCGGGCCCCTGCCGGGTCGGTGGTGGTCGTCATGTGGCGGTGCCTTCCGTGCGGGCGCTCGATGGATGGGCGTCGGCGGCCGGCCGGAGCCGCCGGCGGGCGGGCGGCCTTTCGGCCGGGCCCGCCGTACCGGCGGCCGGCAGCGGCTCTGATGGCTGCGTGGCCGTGCTCTCGTCCTCGAAAGCGCCTGGGGCCCGGCGGCTCGCGCGCGGGTGACCCCTAGGGTGTGGTGCGACGTACTGCTGAGCAGCCTAGACACTAAAAGGTCTGATTGCTAGACCTTTTAGTGTCGGCGTCTCGATGTGAAGGCGAGAGTACCTGTGATGTCCGGATCATCCCCCGAGGGGCGGTTCGCGCTGGAGCCGCTGCATACCGCGACGACCGGAGAGCAGGTCGCCCACCGGCTGGCCACGGCCATCGCGCTCGGCGAGTACAGCCTCGGCGACCGCCTACCCAGCGAACGTGAGCTGGCCGGCCTGCTCGGGGTCAGCCGGGAGAGCGTCCGGGTGGCGCTGCGCCGGCTCAGCGACGAAGGACTGCTGGAGATCCGCCGCGGCCGGGCCGGCGGCGCCTTCGTCCTGGCCGAGTGGACGCAGACCAGCGCGCACGCCGTCCAGCAGGCGCTGCTGGACCGCTGGGACGAGTTCGAGGCGCTCTTCGACTACCGCCGGCTGATCGAGGGCCTGATTGCCGGCACCGCCGCCGACCGGGCCGACGACACCGACCGGGCGGTGCTGCGGCAGCTCCTCGCGGACTTCGACGACGCGGCCACGCCCAGTCGTGCCCGGGAGATCGACACCGAGCTGCACCTCGCCGTCGCCCGTGCCACCCACAATCCCCGCCTGGTCGCGCTGCACCAGCGGCTGCTGTCCGAGGTCAGCCTCGGCGTCTCGATGGAGCCGTACACCTGGGACCTCTACGAGCAGTCCCGCCCCGGCCACCACGACCTGGTCGGCGCGGTGTGCGCGGGTGACGGCGAGGCCGCGGCGGGAATCGCGCGCCGGCACTTCGGCATCACCGAGGACGTGCTGCGTGGGCTCGCCCAGCGGGTCGGGCAGACACCGGACACCCCGGGGCGCCACTCCGTCACGGCCCCGCACCCCGCACCGGACACGGGCTCGGCCGAGGGCGGCGGGGGGCCGGCCCCGGTGAGCAGTTCCCAGCGGGGCGGCTGATCCAGGCTGCGGCCGGTCCGGGACGGTGCGGTGCGGTGCGCGGGGTGCGGCCGGGGCGGTGTCCTCACAGGTAGAGCTTGAGCTCATCGTCAGCCGATCGGGCCGGGAGAGGACGGAGCCGTCGTAGTACTCGGACCCGGGCAGTGCTGTCAGCGTTTCGGCCAGACAACCTCGATGACCTGGTCGTCGCCCGAAGAGCCCGCCGGACTGATCGGCGGCTATGTGGCGGGAACAAGGCAATGACCTGCGCTGCAGTCCAGCAGGACGAATTCCGCGCCTGACCGCGTCACGCCGGTGGGGTGGGCACCGGAGTCGCTCGGTGCCCACCCTGCTCGGTGCCGGTTCAGCGCTGGATCAACTGGCGGTGCACGTCGCCGTCGGGGCGCCGTTGCTGCCCGAGTAGTTGGCGTTGAACCCGAAGGAGGTATTGGCGCCGGCCGCCACCGAACCGTTGTTGCTCGCGTTCGTGACGGTGACCGTGTTCCCGGACTGGGTGTAGGTACCGTTCCACAGGCTGGTGACGGTCTGGTTGCCGGGGAAGGTCAGCTTCACGGTCCAGCCGTTGATGGCGGAGCCGCCGCCGTTCGTGACGGTCACCGCGCCGGTGAAGCCGGCGCCCCAGTCGGAGGAGTTGCTGAAGGTCGCCGAGCAGTTGCCGCTGGTCGGGGGCGGGTTGGTGCCACCGCCGCCGGTGCCGCCGCCGCTGCTGCTGCCGACGGTGATGTTGGAGCTGCCGCTGCTGCCGTAGCCCTCGGTGGCCAGGATCTCGTAGTTCGGGGTGCCGAGGTTCAGGCCTGCCTGTGCCCACGCGTTGAAGAAGTTGGCCACGGTGATGGTGCCGCCGGTGCGCTTCGCCTGGCGGACCGCCCAGTACTGGTAGAACGTCGCGGTGCCCTCGATGGACGGCTGGTTGACGCGCTGCGTCCGGTACAGGTCGTACGTGCTGCCGTCGCTGGTGACCGAGCCCAGCTTGGTGGCGCCGGAACTCGGGTTGTAGTTGCCGTAGTTGTCGACGATGTAGTACTCGATGAGCGGGTTCGTGGTCCAGCCGTACAGCGACAGGTAGCAGTTGCCGTTGCAGTTCCACGTGCCCGAGTAGGTCACGGGCGAGGTGTTGCCCGGGTTCCAGCCCTTGCCGGCGACGAAGTTCGTCACGTTGTTCCACGTGGTGCTGTACTGGCCGCCGGTGCCCATGGTCATGGAGGCCTGGCCGCTGTTCTGGCTCCAGAACGAGTAGAAGTAGCCGTTGTTGGTACCCGTCGAGTTCGAGTTGACGGTCGTGTCGGCCTGGGCAGTGCCCTGCGCCGCGAAGGCGAGCACGACGGCTGCCACCATGGCGGCGAGGCTGCGGATGGCGGTCACGAAGCTGTGTCTGCGGCGCGTCTTGCGGATCAGCTTATTCATGAGCTGTGTCCTCTCGTGCGGGAGTCGAGTTTCAGCGGTGCATCGCAGGTCAGGGCGGCGATTCAAGCAATGTCAAGCCGCGGCATGGGCATGACAGCTCGCATCGGAGCCCTGGGCCGGGGAGCCCTTCATGGCGCGGCGGTGGATCGTTGCCCCCGGCACCTGTGGTGGCGAATAGTCTGTACCGCATCCCGAGAGAGTCAATACTTTCGGTTAAAGTTTCGAAACTTACCTCTCGTTGCTGATCTGCGTGGCCGTGCATCTTGCCTGGTCATAGCTGTTATTCGACGTCTCGATCGAATGTGTCGGCCAAGTTCGTGAGGAGGCAAGAGGATTGCCGACCTGACGTCGAGACTCCACTTCGAAAAACTTTCGCCCTGAGCAACGATCAGTTCGCCACGGTCGAGGCCGGGTCCGGACGGAGGGACAGGGTGCGGCGGTGCGGCGGTCATGCCCCGGCATCCGGAGAAACCCAAAGGGGGCGTCCGACACGCCGTACGGCGCAGTCGGATGCCCCCTTCCTGATGTCCGGATGGTCACTCAGTGGCACCTCCGGGCAGGATCCGGCGGAACCCGGTGTACGGCACCAGCGCCTCGGGCAGCAGCACCGAACCGTCGGCCTGCACACCCTGCTCAAGCAGCGCCGCAACCGTCCGGCCGATTGGCAGCGCCGAACCGTTCAGCGTCGCCGCAGGCCCCTTCTTGCCGTCGGCGGACTTCACGCGGATGCCCGCCCGGCGGCCCTGGAAGGTGCCGCAGTCGGAGACCGAGGACACCTCGCGGTAGGCGTTGCTGCCGGGCAGCCAGACCTCGATGTCGTACGTCATCCGGGCCGAGAAGCCCATGTCGCCCGCGGGTAGCAGGACCACGCGGTACGACAGGTCGAGCTGGCGCAGGCACTCCTCGGCGTGCTGCACCATCATCTCCAGCTGGTCCTGCGCGTCCTCGGGGGCGCAGACGCGGACCAGCTCGACCTTCTCGAACTGGTGCAGCCGCAGGATGCCGCGGGTGTCCCTGCCGTACGCACCGGCCTCTGCGCGAAAGCACGGGGTGCGGGCGGTGAAGGCGTACGGCAGGTGCGCGGCGTCGAGCAGATCGCCTGCCACCAGGTTGGTGAGCGGGACCTCGGCCGTCGGGATGAGGAACAGCTCCCGGTCGCCGACCCGGGTGGCGAACAAGTCCTCCTCGAACTTGGGGAGCTGGCCCGTGCCGGTCATCGTCTCGCGGTTGACGAGGAACGGCACGGAGACCTCGGTGTAGCCGTGCTCCTGGGTGTGCAGATCGAGGAGGAAGTCGCACAGGGCGCGTTCGAGGCGGGCGCCTGCGCCCCGGCTGACGTTGAACCGCGCCCCGGCGAGCTTGGCGGCCACCGGGGAGTCCAGGATGCCGAGGGCTTCGCCGATGTCCGCGTGGTGGCGGGCGTCGGGTCCGGTGTTGCGCAGCGGTGGCCCGCCGCGCCGTATCTCCACCGCCTCCTTCTCCGAGTCGCCGTCCGGGACCGTGTCCAGCGGGATGTTCGGGATGCCGATCAGGAACTCGGTGAGCTCCTGGTCCGCGGTGCGGGCGGCGGCCTCGGCCTCCTGCACCCGGGCGCGCAGCGCGCGTGCCGCCTCCTTGTCCTGCTCGGACGGGGGTCCCGAGCGCCCGCGGGCACGGGCGGCCTGGTTCATCTCGGTGCGCAGCCGGGTCACCTCGGCCTGGCTCTCGGTCCTGGCGCGCTGTGCTTCGGCCAGTGCGGCCACGTCGAGCCGGTACCTGCGCCGGGCAAGACGCCGCACGGCCTCGGCGCCCGAGTCGATCAGTTCACGCGGCTGGTGCATGGCAGTCTCCTAACGGGACTCGCTGCTGACGGCGACCGGGGTGGCGTCGGATGCGACGGGCCCGTCGGACAGCACGGGGCCGGTGACGGGGGCGATCGTCTCGGCGCGGTGCAGGGTGCCCAGCAGCCGGTAGCGGTCCGAGCGTGCGGAGCGCATCCAGGCGGCGTAGCCGAACCCGGCCAGGGCCACCGCGACCAGCAGCCACGGCAGTTCGGCGATCAGCTTCGACGGCGAGCCGGTGAGCATGTCGAAGTTGCCCACCACCAGCCACACCGAGGCGCACAGCCCCGCGAAGCCGAGCAGCGGCGCGATCACCTCGCGCCACCAGTTGGTGCCGGTCCTGGTGGCCGAGCGGCGCAGCCGCAGTCCGAGCACCGACAGGGCGGCCACCGCCTGGAGGACGACGATGCCCAGCGTGCCGAGCCCCAGCATGGACGTGGTCAGATCGGCGTACGGGTCCAGGCCCTCCAGCGCGAAGACCGCGATGACGGCGGTCGTCAGCACCGTCTGCGCCACCGAGGCGCGGTGCGGCGAGGCGTACCGGGGGTGTTCCGCGGCCAGTGACGCGGGCAGCAGTCCGTCGGCGGCGAGTACCTGCGCGTACCGGTTGGCCGCGCTGTGCAGGGCCAGGGTCGCCGCGAACAGGCTGGTGCAGAGCAGGACCTGAAGGGCGGTGCTGCCGGCCGTGCCGAGGAAGTCGTCACCGAGCGTGAAGAACAGGTCGCCCATCTGCTTGGTGGCGACCTCGCGCACCTGGCCGGTGCCGATCGCACCCACCGAAAGCCAGCTGGTCAGCGCGTAGAAACCGGCGATCAGGACCACCGCACCGTAGGTAGCGCGCGGCACGCTGCGCACCGGGTCCTTGGCTTCCTTGCCGTACAGCGCGGCCGACTCGAAACCGATGAAGGAGACGAACGCGAACATCAGCGCCACGCCCGCGCCGGGGCCCTCGGCGATGTGCGGCGAGAACGAGGCGGCGGGCAGCGCGGAGAAGCCGTGCCGCGCGAAGATCGCCACGTCCAGGGCGAGCAGGATTCCGATCTCGCCGAGCATCAGCAGGGCGAGGACGCGGGCGCTGATCGAGATCTCGCGGTAGCCGAGCACGGCCATGGCGACCAGGCCCACCGCGGCGCACCACTCCCAGGAGACGCTGATCCCGTGGGCGGAAAGCACCAGTTGGGTGAAGTAGCCGAGCGCACCGGCCAGGCCGATGGTGGCGCAGTTGTAGGCGAGCAGGGCCACATAGCCCGCGGCGACGGCGGGCGGCCGGCCCAGGCCGTCGGCGGCGGAGGCGTAGAAGCCGCCGGAGCCGCCGGTGCGCCGGGCACTGACCGCGTACCCGACGGAGAACAGGAACAGGGTGACGCCGGCGAAGAGGAAGGCGGCCGGGACGCCCGCGCCGTTGCCGAAGGCGAGGGCGAGCGGCACGGTGCCGACCATGGCGGACAGCGGCGCTGCCGCCGCGACGATCAGGAAGAGGATGTGGCTGGTGCCGAGCCGCCGCTGGGGGGCGGCTGCAGCTCCTGCCGTCGTTGGGAAACCGCTCTCGGGCATGGGGACTCCAGAACAGGATGAAGCGGGATAAAAGGAGTGAGGAAGGGTGGGGATGGGTGGGGATGGGTGAGATGAGGGGTGCGGGGGGTTGGGGAGGGCGGAGGTGGGTGTTGTCCGGTGTCGGGGGCACCGGAGTGGTGTCCGGTGCCCCCCTCACGCCGGTGCGATGGCCAGCACGGTGTTCTGTCCGCCGAACCCGCAGGAATTGCTGAGCGCGAGGTCGATGGGCAGGGAGGTCGCCGTGAACGCCAGCTTCACGTCGATTCCCGGGCCGGGCATGCACAGGTTGGCGGTGGGCGGCACCATCTCGTGCTCGATGCTCAGCAGCGTGAACGCGGCCTCTACCGCGCCCGCCGCGCCCAGCAGATGACCGGTCACGCCCTTGGTGGAGGTGACCAGCGGATCCCCCTGGAGGGTCCGCTTCAGCATGCGCGCCTCGGCCAGGTCGTTCAGCGGGGTCGAGGTGCCGTGCGCGTTCACGTGCTGCACCTCGTCCGGGTCGGCTCCGGCGTCCGCGAGCGCGGCCCGTACCGCGGCCTCGACGCCCGCGCCGTCGGGGTGCGGCGACGTCATGTGGTGGGCGTCCGCGGTGGCTCCGTAGCCGATGATCCGGCCGTGGATGTGCGCCCCGCGGGCCCGGGCGTCCTCGACGCGTTCCATGACGAGGATGCCCGCGCCCTCTCCGGCGACGAAGCCGTCGCGGTCGGCGTCGAACGGGCGGGATGCGGTGGTCGGGTCGTCCTCGCGCCGGGACAGGGCGCCCATCTGCGCGAATCCGGCCATCACCAGCGGGGTGATCATCGCCTCGCTGCCGCCCGCCAGGACGATGTCGCAGCGGCCCAGGGCGAGCAGGTCACGGGCCGTGCCGATGGCGGTCGCGCCCGAGGCGCAGGCGGTGGCCACCACTAGGTTGGGGCCCGTGGCGCCGAACTCGATGGCCGTCTGACCGGCCAGCATGTTCGGCAGTTGCATGGGCAGCAACAGCGGCGACACCTGTGCGGCGCCCCGCTCCCGGAGCACGTGGTGCTGCTCCTCGACCGTGCCGGGTCCGCCGTCCGCGCAACCGAGCACCACGCCGACCCGCGCACCGTCCCAGGTGCACGGGTCGAGCCCGGCGTCGGCCACGGCCTCATGGGCGGCGACCAGAGCGAATTGCACAAACCGGTCCAGGCGGTGGGCCCGCCGGGCACTCAGCAGCTGTTCCGGGTCGAAACCCGGGACCCGGCACGAGATCCGTACCGGGTTGTCCGCCAGCACGGGATCCAGCGCGGCTGCCGAGCGTCCGGCGCAGACCGCCGCCCAGCTCGGCCCGACCCCGATACCGCCCGGGGTGACGAGGCCGAGCCCGGTGACAGCGATGTCCATGCCGGCCATCAGACCTTTGCGCTCCGCTCCTCCATGAGCCGCACCATGTCGGCCACGGTGTCGGCCTCAAGGAGGTCGTCATCGCTGACGTCCAGGTCCAGCTCGGACTTGAGCAGCAGCGACAGCTCCACCACGGCCAGCGAGTCCAGCTCGATGTCCTCCCGGGTGGCCTCAGGGGTGATGGCCTCGGGCGACACCTTGAGCTTGTTGGAGAGAATTTCCCTGAGCTGATCCAGCATGACGATTCCTTTCGTGTGACGTGCGCAGGATGCGTACGTGACAGAGGTGGGGCAGGAGGCGGTGCGAGCCGGTCCGACGTGCATCACCTGCATCTGACGAAGCGTCAGATCGCCTGGATGTCGGGCCAGACCACGGTGCCTGCCGCCCAGGACAGGCCGCCGCCGAAGGCGGTGAGCAGCACTCGGTCGCCCGTGTTCAGCTGTCCTTGGACGCTTGCCTGGGACAGCAGCAGCGGGATCGAGGCGGCCCCGGTGTTGCCGACGTGCTCGATGTTGGACAGCCGGCGTTCGGTGGGGATGCCGAGCCGCTCGGCGACGGCTTCGAGGATGCGGGCGTTCGCCTGGTGTGCCGCGAACCGGTCCACGTCGTCGAGGCGCCAGCCGGCCAGTTCGGCGGCCTCCTGGGAGACCTGGGTCATCCGTTCCACCGCGTGCCGGTAGGTCTCGCGGCCCAGCATCTTGAAGTACTCGTCGCCGGGGGCGGGCGAGGTGCCGGACGAACGCTGCCGGGAGCCGCCGGCCGGCACCTCGATGAGATGGCTCAGGTCACCGTCGCTGCCCAGTACCAGGGGCCCGACGGCCCCCGGCTCGTGCGCCTCGCCGGCCCGCAGGACCACCGCACCCGCACCGTCCGCGAAGATCACCGCGGTGGTGCGGTCCTCGGGGTTGATGATCGTCGTGAAGGCGTCGGCGGCGATGAACAGCACGCGCTCCGCGATGCCCGCCGCGATCAGTCCCGCGGCGGTGGCCAGGCCGTACAGGAAGCCCGAGCAGACCGCGGCCACATCGAACGCGGCCACCTTGCCGAGGCCGAGCCGGGCCGCCACCGCGGGGGCGGTGGCCGGGCAGGGCTGGTCGGGCGTGGTGGTGGCCAGCACCACCGCGTCCGCGCGCTCGTCGCCCGCCGACTTCAGCGCCCGCCCTCCCGCCTCCACCGCCAGGTCGGAGGTGGCCGTGCCGGGCGCGACCACGTAGCGCTGGGCTATGCCGGTACGGGACCGTATCCAGGCGTCCGAGGTGTCCAGACGCCTGGACAGGTCGTCGTTGGTCACTACGTCGGGCGGCACATACGAGCCGATCCCGCAGATCACCGCCGACCGCCCGGCGACGCCGCTCATGCGGAGCTCTCCGCACTGCTGAGAACTTCGACCGGCAGCCCCATGTAGGCCATCCGGGACTCGGCCATCTCGTCGGTCCACTGCTCGGCCATGTCGTAGCGCTGCTCCGCGGTGGTGTCCAGCATCCGCACGCCTGGCCAGATCTCGTAGTCGCCGATCAGGTCCGCGTGCTCGAACATGCCCTTCTGGAAGAGCTCCTCGCGGTGGATCACGAACTCCCGGTCGGGGATCTCGTCCCACAGCTTGACGCCGGACCGCAGGATCTCCATGAGCCGCGGCCGGTACTCGGGGTGGGCCACCGCGTGGTCGCGCAGGATGGTGCTGGCCACGGTCAGATGGCGGATCTCGTCGATGGCGGTGCCCCGGGAGACCTCGCCGGTGGCGGGGGACAGCGGGGTCCACTTGCGCTCGCTCAGCTCGGCGGCCGGGGCGAGCACTCCTTCGATGATGATGGCGAAGACGGCCACCCCGCCCGGGAAGTCGGCCTGGTCGCGGACGATGTCCAGGGTGAAGTCCACCACCGGGTCGAGGACCCGCTTGCGGTAGTCGCCGGCCATCTCGTCGATGTCCGCGAGCAGTGTCTTCTCGGACACCCCCAGCTCCACCAGGTGGTTGCGGAAGACCCGGGCGTGCCGTGCCTCGTCGATGAGCTGGGTGGCGTAGAACTCCATCTCGGGTATGCCGGGCGCGATGCTCACGTAGTGGCCGAGCAGCCGGGTGGCCAGTTCCTCGGCCAGGCCGCGGAAGCCGAATTCGAGGACCAGCGCGTCCCGCAGCGGGCCGGGCGCCTTGAGGAAGTCCGGGACGGTCGCGTCCTTGTGGTGCCCGGTTGCCCCACGGTCCCTGAGCGTGCCCTGGGCCACCTCGGTGAACCAGTAGGAGAGGTTGCAGTGGTCGGGACCCAGGGTGAGTTCCTTCGCGCCGTCCAGCAGACCGGGAGCTTGGTCCCAGTCGGCTTCGGGTGCCACAGAACCGGTCATGATGCCGGTGCCTCCTTCGGGGAACGGGACGGGTGCAGGGATCCGGCGAACAGGCCGCCGGCATAGCTGAGCAGGGGCGCCGCGTCTGCGGCGGTGGCGCGGACCACATGGCCGAGCACCAGCTCGCTGTCGCCGGTGCGCTGTGTGCCGTACAGCCGGCAGGTGTAGTGGGCCAGCGCTCCAGCGAGCAGCGGAGCGTGTGCGTACGAGTCGGCCGTCCAGGCGAGCCCGGCGAACTGCTCGCTGCCGTCCGGCCTGCTGCTGTCCGCGAACCACCGCGCCAGGTCGCCCTGCTGGGCGCTGAGCACGTTGATGGCGAACCGGCCCTCGGCCGCGGCGAGCCGCGCGAAGGACGAGCCGGACCGCAGCACCACACCGAGGAGCAGCGGCTCGCGCGAGACCAGGGTGACCGTGCTCGCCGTGGTGCCGTGCAGCTGTGTGCCGTGCCCGACGGTCAGTACCGACACCGGTGATGCCAGGTGGTACAGCGCCTTGCGGCGCTCCGCCGGGTCCTGGCGCACCGGGCGGCGTACCCCGACGGGCTCGGTGCGCGCCCGGGTGGCGGTGCTCATCGCACGGCCTCCCGTTGCCCGCCGGCCGAAACGGGGCTGGTCCGGGGCGCGGGGCGGGCGGCGGGGATATGGCCGACCGGCTCCGGGTCCATGGCGTGGCCGACCGCCTTGGGGTGCTCAAGCCGCAGGTCGTCCAGGAGCCGCAGATAGCCGCTCTGGCGCACCGGCTCGAAGGGCAGCGCGAACGCTTTCATGAAGTTGCCGAACAGGCCGCGGTCGCCGAACAGGTGGAAGGGCAGCACCAGCAGCGCCCACTCCGGCTTGACCAGCCAGCACCACAGCGCGGCCACCGCGCCCTGGGTGATGAGGCTGTGCATCACGTTGTAGAGCACGTAGTACGTCTTGGGGATCGGCTGGCCGCCGCTGCGGCGGAACGCGATCGCCCCCGGGATGTAACCGATCAGGTCGATGTACAGGAACAGGGCGATCGCCGGGATCCAGCGGATGTCGGTGAAGTGGTAGGCGATCAGGCCGGTGGTGACGGCGAGGCCCACCAGGTACTCGGCCCGGTGCAGGGAGTACGTCTTCGGTGTCTCGAAGGGGTTTGCCTGGTCCATGGTCAGCTCCTGGAGCAGCGGGATATTCGACTTCAGACGCCGACGGCGGCCGGGGCGGTGAGCTCGACGTCGCCGGCGATCCGGGTTCCGGAGAACATCCCGGTCAGGGCCCACGCCACGGTTTCCTTGATGACGCGCTCCGCGATCGGGTCGAGGATGCCCTCCAGGCTCGGGATACCGAAGTCGAAGTCGGCCTCGAAGTGGACCGCCACATCGGCGCCCTGCTGGCGCAGGGTCCACTGCCCGGTGAAGGTGTCGAAGTCGCCGTCGGTCTGCTCGAAGCGGATCTCGCCGTCATCGGGACGGATGTCGTCGTCCTCGGTCCAGCGCAGCAGTCCGCTGCGGAAGTGCAGCTCCCAGCTGGAACTGGCCTTGGTGTCCGGGTAGGTGGCGTGCACCGTGGTCTTGTTCACGTGCGGTGCGAGGTCCGGGTACTTCTCCCAGCGGCGCACGGCGTGGAGGACCGTGGTGGCCTCCGCGGTGGGTATCAGGGCATCGAGTTCGACGTGGCGCACGATCAGTTACCGCCTTTCCGGCATGGTGGCCGCGCCGCGCACGAGGTCGCGGGTGGCCAGGTCGAAGGAGTTGAGAAGGAATTCCACATCCGTATCGCTGAGCACAGCGGGCGGCGTGAACCGCACCACGGAGCTGCCGTTCATGGAGTGGTTGGCCACCACTCCGTGGTTGAAGAGCTCGATCAGCAGCTCTCCCGCGAGCCCCGCCTCGATCAGCTCGACGCCGATCAGCAGGCCCTGGCCGCGCACGTCCACGACCAGGTCGGGGATGTTGCGGTGGGCGATCTCGGTGATCTTCGGCAGCAGGGCCGCGCCGAGCTCGGCGGCCCGGGTCGTCAGGCGCTCTTCCTTCATGGCCCGGATCGCGCCCTGCACGGCGGCCATCAGGACGGGCTGTCCCGAGAACGTCGCGGTGTGGACGTAAGGGTCCTTGTCGAAGGGCCGGAAGGCCTTGCGGGTGGCGACGGCCGCGGAGACCGGCAGCACCCCGCCGCCGAGCGCCTTGCCGGTGAGCAGCACGTCGGGCACCACGCCCTCGAAGTCCGCGCCCCACCACTGGCCGAGCCGGCCGAAGCCGGACTGCACCTCGTCGAGGATGAGGAAGCCGTCGTACTCGCGCACCAGCTCCTCGACCCGCTTGAGGTAGCCCTTGGGCGGGATGATGACGCCGCCCTCGCCCTGGATGGGTTCGAGGATGACGCAGACCTCACCGGGGTGCGCGGCGAGCTCGGCCTCCAGGGCGTCAGCGTCCCCGAACGGCAGGTGCGAGAAGTCGGGCACCAGGGGCCGAAACGGCCGCTGGTAGACCTCCTTCGCGGTGGCGGACAGCGCGCCCAGCGTCTTGCCGTGGTAGCCGCCCTGCATCGAGATGGTGCGCTTGCGACCACCCGCGCGGGCCAGCTTCAGACCGGTCTCGACCGCTTCCGCGCCGGACAGCGCGAAGTGCACCCGATCGAGGCCCGGAGGCATCACGGAGACCAGCGCCTCCGCGGCGCGGGCCACGGTCGGCTCCAACAGGATGCGGGTGGCGGTCGGGTGGGTGCGCAGCTGGCGCTCCACCTCTTCCATCACGATCGGGTGGCGGGCGCCCATGATGAACACGCCGTAGCCGCCCGCGTTGAGGAAGCGCTCACCGTCGCTGGTGGTGAGCCAGGCGCCTTCGGAGGCCACTTCCATATGGCTGCCGAAGAGTTCGGCAAGGGTGGCCCGGCCCTTGCTCAGATGGGCTCGGTACAGGCCGAGGATCTCCGCCTCGGTGTAGGCCGGTGATTCCTGGATTACGGTCACGGTCTGTCTCCATCGGTCTTCTTGGCGAGGGGGGACCACCTGCTCAGGCGGTGCGGGAAGAGGCCCGCGCTCAGGCGAGCAGCAGGGCGCCGCCGTCGAAGTACTGCAGCAGCGGCTCGCTCGCGGCGCTCCTGGCGGGCGGGTGGAAGGCGAGGGCGCGCACCGCGGCGGCCAGCTGTGCGTGCTGAGAGGAGCGGATGAAGTCCATGCCGCCGAGCAGTTCGAGTGCCTGCGCGGCGATGGTGGGGAGGGTCTTTTGCACGGCGTACCGGGCGACCAGCACCCGGGCCACCGACTCCTCGTCGACCTGCTCGGTCCCGGTGGCCCGTGCCACGCCTTCCAGCAGGGCGAGTGCGGCCTGGAAGTCGACGGCCAGGGCGGCGCGCTCCTGCACACTGCCCCGTTCGCGCTCCAGCACCTGCTCGACGAGGGCGCCGGCGGCACCCGCGTACCCGGCGGAGATCAGCATCTCGAACCAGACGAATCCGGCAGTCTGCAGGTCGTCCAGACGGGTCGGATCGTCCGCGCCCGCCCGTACCACCATGTCCGCGGGGACGAAGACGTCGTCCAGGCGCACCTCCTCGCTCTCCGCGCCGGCCAGCAGGTCGTTGCCCCAGAAGGGGTGCACGGACAGGCCGGGCGCGTCGGCGGGCACCAGGGCGAGGGCCAGCTCGGGGGTGCCGTCGTCCCCGTGGATAGCGACGCTCGCGGTGAGCAGGCTCATCGACCGGGACAGGCTGCACGGTTTCTTGGCGCCGGAGAGCAGGAAGCCGCCTTCGGTGGGCCGGGCGGTCACCGCGGGTGCCAGGATGTTCTGCGCCGTGCGGCCCTCGGCCCAGCCGGAGGCCATCACCTGCTGGTCGGGGACGATCCGGTGCAGCAGCTCGGTCTGCGCATCGGTGAGCCGACCCGACGTCGTGGCCAGCGCGTAGAGCATGGCGGCGGTGAAGTGGTGCATGGACACCGCCGCGACGAGCGACGGGGAGGCCGCGCCCAGCGCCAGCTGGACACGGAGGGCCTCCAGCGGGTCCGCGCCGTGCCCGCCGTACTGCTTCGGGATCAGCAGGCCGACCCCGCCGTGGTTGCGGAAGAGATCGATCACCGAACTGCCGGGCTTCTCCCGTTCGGCGTAGGGAATTGCGTCGAGCTCCTTGAGCAGGCCGGGATGCACCTGTTCGCATACGGCCCGAGCGGCATCGAGGGAACGCACGAAAACCTCCGGAAGAAGGGACGGCGGCCGGCGGTCAGGCGCCGAAGACCGCCTCGTAAGGGCTGATGTCGCGGGCGATGCTGACGCCCTGCACATGCGAGGTCTTGAGCATCGGGTAGTTGGCCTCGCCGAAGGCGCCGCCGGTCAGGCCGGTGCCGCCGTGACTCGGCAGATACGGCAGGAAGCCGATGTGGGAGTCGTTGACCTTCAGCAGACCGCCGTTGACGACTCGCCGTACGAAGGTGTCGATGACATGGTCGGAGCGGGACCACAGCGAGTTGCGCAGTCCGTACTCGTTGGTGTTGACGAACCGGAGGAAGGCCTCCAGGAGTGCGTCGTCGTTCTCGCGCTCCGGCACGATGATCGGGATGAGCGGGAAGAACGTCTCCTCGCGGACCACGTCGAAGGTCCTGGCACGGTCCAGGCCGTCCACGCGGAGCACGGTGGGCTGGAGGAAGACACCGGTCTCCGAGGGGGTGCCGTCGAGTTCGGTGCGGTGGCCGCCGGTGACGAGCTCGGCGCCGTTGTCCATCGCCTGGCGCAGCAGTCGGAAGAACCGCTCGCTGCGGCGCACCGGGGAGAGCAGGACATCCTCCTCCTCGGGGAAGCCCGGCTTGATGGTGGCGACCTGCTTCTTCACCTCGGCGATGAGCAGTCCGCAAGGTCGGGGTGGACCAGGACGTAATTGGGGACCATGCAGATCTGCCCGGAGCCGTAGAACGACTCGGTGATGGCCTCGGCCGCCCACTTCACGTCGGCGTCCTTCCAGACCACGATGCCGTCGTTGCCGGCCAACTCCAGGATCGGCTTCTTGCCGTTGGCGACGCATTGCTGCTCGAAGCGCAGGCCCTCCTGGCTGCCGCCGATGTAGAAGATGTCGTTGATCAGCGGGTCGGCGACCCAGCGGTCCATGGTCTGTTTGGGGTTGGAGCACACCGCGTTGAGCACGCCGGCAGGCGCGTGGAGCTCTTCGAGGAGCGGGGCGACGATGTCGCGCAGCAGCCACATGGTGCTCAGTGCGATGCTGCGCGGCGCCCTGACCACCACCGCGTTGCCCGCCATCAGGGCGAGGACGCACAGGGCCGCGCTGGGCAGCGGGGCGTTCTGGGGAGGGTTGAACGCCACCACTCCGTCGGGCTGGCGGTGCAGCAGCAGCCTGCGGCCCGCGTACTCCTTCTCGACCCGCATCTGCTTCGTGTACCAGCGCAGGCTGCCGGGGGCGTAGATCTGCAGCAGGCAGCTGAGCTCCCAGCGGGCCAGCTTCACCGGGTGCGACTCGGCCACCAGCATCTCCAGGAACTCGTCCTGGTGATTGAGGAGCTCCTCGCGGAACCGGGTGCCCAGTTCCATGCGCCGCTCCAGTGGTACGGCCGCCCAGTCGGAGGCGGCTGCCGCGGCTGCCTGGGTGGCCAGGTCGATCGCCGCGTCGTCCGCGATCGCGCAGCGTCCGACGACGTAAGGGTGCTGGGCCGCCTCGGATTCCGGGTCCTGTTCCAGCGAGCGCTTGAGGCTGACGCTCGTAAATACGTCTTCGAGCAACGACCGTCCGCTGACGGTATAGACCCACCCGTCACCGGCAACGTCCTTGCCCGCGATATAGAGGTCGTAGCTCTTGAATCCGGAATGTGCCGGAGCACTTCCCTCCTGTGCAGTGCCGCCAAGCATCTTCAGCCTTTCCAAGTGGGTTCTTCGAATGGGTTCCGTTCCGGCGAAATCTTTTTCGAAGCTGCTCGATCGTGGCAGTCGAATCTGACCCGACGCTGACACCCGACTGATCCTGTCGCCGAACCCGAGTGGCACTTTCTCGGTCACCCCGCGGAGGTACCGCGCGACCCGTGCGAGCCTTTTTCAAAGACGCGGTACAGCTTGTGCATGGCCTGGTGCGTGGCGTCAGCCCGGCGTCAGCCCGCGTTGTTTCCATGTCCGCATGTCATCTGTCAACACGACGCTCCAGAGACTGCGCGAACTGCCGCGCAGCGAACTTGCCGAGGAAATAGAGACTCTCGTCGTCCGTAAATTCAAGACGATTCTCCTCATGGATGAGACCGAGGAACTCCCGGTCGCGATCAGTTACTTCGACCTCGGTCTCACCTCGTTGCGACTCACCGAGATACGGCAGAGCCTGGAAGAACTCCTCGATCTGTCCATCAATGCGAACGTGTTGTTCAACGAGCCCACCGTGGAAAGGCTCGTGGACTATCTGGCCGATGCGCTGTCCGCCGACCGGTCCACGGCGGCTCCGTCCGTCAACTGACACTTCCCACCGCAAGCCAGATTCGGATCAGAACGGGACAGAAGGAGATACGCATGCCGCGCGAGGAATCAGAGACGAAGCCGGCGCCGCAGCAGCCGTCCGGACAGGTGCCGGAGCCCATCGCGATCGTCGGCGTCGGTCTGCGATTCCCCGGCGGCAGCACCTCACTCGACGAGTTCGACGACTTTCTGCGCGACGGCAGATCCGGTATAGGCCCGCTCCCCGGCGACCGCTGGGACGTGGCCGCCTTCACCCCGGAGAACCCCGACGACAAGGGCAAGATCAAAACGTCCGGCGGCGGATTCCTCGACCGTGTCGACCTCTTCGACGCCGCGTTCTTCAACATATCCCCGAAGGAAGCCCAGTACATGGACCCCCAGCAGCGGATGCTGCTGGAGACCGCCTGGCAGGCGCTGGAGCACGCCAATATCGACCCGACTCCGCTGCGCCGCGGCAACGGCGGCGTCTACATCGGCGCGAGCTCCATCGACTACGCCCTGGAGCTCGACTCCCTGCCCTACGAGGAGCTGGACGGCCACCTGGCCTCCGGTATCACCATGTTCCCGCTGTCCGGCCGGCTCTCTTACTTCCTTGGCTGGCGCGGCCCGAGCATGAGCGTCGACACGGCCTGCTCGTCGTCGCTGGCCGCGCTGCACCTGGCGGTGAACGGGCTGCGTGCGGGCGAGGCCGACATCGCGCTGTGCGGCGGCGTCAACGCGCTGCACCACCCGCGCATCCCCGTCATGTTCTCCAACGCCCAGATGCTGTCCCCGGACGGCCAGTGCAAGACGTTCGACGAGTCCGCGGACGGCTACGCGCGCGCCGAGGGCTGCGGCGTCATCGTCCTCAAGCGCCTGAGCGACGCCACGCGCGACGGTGACCGGGTGCTCGCCCTGGTCCGCGGCACCGCGGTCGGCCAGGACGGCGACAGCGCGGGCCTGACGGTGCCGCACGGGCCGGCGCAGGAGAAGGTCATCCGCAGCGCGCTCGCCGTCGCCCAGCTCACGCCCGCGGACATCCAGTACGTCGAGGCGCACGGCACCGGCACGCCGCTGGGCGACCCGATCGAGTTCGGCGCCATCGGCGACACCTTCGCCGAGTCGCACACCAAGAGCGAGCCCCTGCTGGTCGGTTCGGTGAAGACCAACCTCGGCCACATGGAGCCCGCCTCCGGCATCGTCGGCGTCATCAAGGCCGTCCTGCAGATCAGGTCGGCGACGATCTACCCGCACCTCAACCTCACCCACCCGTCGAGCCGCATCCCCTGGGACCTCTACCCGATCCGGGTGCCCACCGCCTGCGAGCCCTGGAAGGCTCCGGTGCGGCGCGCGGTGGTCAACAGCTTCGGGTTCGCGGGCACCATCGGCGCGGTCGTGCTGGAGCAGCCTCCCCAGCCGGTGTCCTGGCCGGGCGACGACGAGCGCTCCGCGGCCGTCCCGCTGTTCACCCTCTCGGCCAAGACCGGTGCCGCGTTGCGCGAACAGGCCGAGAACTACCTGGCCCTGCTCGCCGGGCAGCCCGACGCCGACGTGGCCGCCCTCGCCTACACCTCCAACGTGGGCCGCGCACACCACCCGTACCGCGTCGCCGGACCCGTCGCCGACCGTGCCGCGCTGGCCAAGCTGCTGGAGCGGGCGGCGGAAGCGGAGCCCGAGGGGCCCGCGGGCATCCGCAAGACCGCCTTTATGTTCAGCGGCCAGGGCTCGCAGTACGCGGGCATGGGAGCCGCGCTGTACGAGCGGTTCCCGCTCTTCAGACAGCTCGTGGACGAATGCGACGCGCTCTTCGCCGAGCACCTGGGACGCTCCATACGCGAGCTCCTCCTCGGCACCGCCGACGATCCCGAGGCCATCAAACTCACCCAGTACACCCAGCCCGCCCTGTTCACCCTGGAGTACGCCCTCGCCCGGCTCTGGCAGTCCTGGGGCGTGCGCCCGAACGTGCTGATCGGGCACAGCATCGGCGAGGTCACCGCGGCGGCCGTGGCGGGCCTGTTCAGCCTCCCGGACGCGGTGACGCTGGTCGCGGCACGCGCCCGGCTCATGGGCGCGGTGCGCGCACCCGGTGGCATGGCCGCCGTCACCGCACCCGCCGAGGACGTCGCCCCGCTGCTGGACGCCCATCCCGATCTGGCGCTCGCCGGTGTCAACGCGCCCGACCAGTGCGTCATCTCCGGTGCCAGCGACGCTCTCGACCGTGTCGTCGCCGAGCTCAAGGCACGCGAGATACGGGTGGAACGGCTCACCGTCTCGCAGGCCTTCCACTCGCCGCTGATGGCCGAGGTCTACGACGACTTCCGCGCCGCTCTCGACGGCATCACCTTCCACGAGCCGTCCATCAGCCTGATCTCCAACGTCACCGGCAAGCTCGCCCGGCTCAAGGAGATCGGCACCGCGGACTACTGGGTGCGGCACATCGGCGAGCCGGTGCAGTTCCTGGCCGGTATCCGGGCGGTGGCCCGGCGCGGCAGGCACGCCCTCGTCGAGATCGGCCCGTCCTCGGCGCTGACCGCGCTCGGCCGGCGCTGCATCAACCCGGACGAGCACGTCTGGGTGATGAGCCTGCGCCGCCGCGACCCCGGCGGCGACACCATCCTGGCCGCGCTCGCCCAGTACTACGCCGCCGGTCTATCGGTGTCCTGGCCGGACTACCACGCGGGCCACGCCGTGCCCGGCAAGGCACAGCTGCCCACCTACGCCTTCCAGCGCAAGCGGTACTGGCTGCCCACTGTCACCCCGCGCCGCCGCGGTGCGTCGGGCGCGGCCCAGCACCTGCTGCTCGGCACCGAGGAGCGGTTCGCCACCGGGGTGCGGGAGTTCACCGCCGAGTTCACCCCGGAGGAGCTCGGTGCGCTCGCCGACCTCGCCGACGACTCTGTCACCACCCTGCCGGCCGGCGCCTACGCGGACCTGCTGCTCGCCGTCGAGGACGCGGTGCTCGGCCACACCCGCAGTGCCGTGCGCGACCTGACGCTGCTGGCCCCACTGGAGCTGACCGCCGAGACACCCGTGACGCTGACCACCCGGTTCACGCCCCGTGCCGACGGCGCCGCGAACGTGCAGATCTTCACCCTTGAAGGGGGCGAGGAGAAGCTGCACGCCACTGCCGAGATCGCCGCCGAATCCGAACCGGCCGCCGCCGGCTCCGAGCTGACCGGACTGCTGGACACTCTGCCCCTGGCCGAACAGAAGATCGACAAAACGGATATCTATACCGACCTCGCATCGGTGGGCCGCCCGCACGGGCCACGCGCCCGGCTCCTGCTGCGCGCCGCACACCACGGCGAAGGCCTGGTCACCGGGGAAATCACCGGACGCAGCAGCACCGCCGTCGAGCACATACCCCGGAGCTGCTGGAGGCCGCGGTGCAGGCCGCCGTCGTCCTCGACCCCGAGGGCCCGGTGTTCGTACCGCAGCAGGTCGGCTCGCTGCGCCACTTCCGCAAGACGCGCGGTGAACGGCTGCGTGTCCTAGCCCGGATCCGCCGGGAACAGGGCACCCGGTTCGCCGACGTGCTGCTCACCGAGGACGGACGCCCGGTCGCCGAACTTCTCGGTGTACATCTTGCCAGGCCTCAGAGCCGGGCCGGGCAGCGGCAGTTCCTGCACCGCCCCGGTTGGGTGCGGCGTGCCCTGCCCCCGGCCGTCGCCGCCACCGCGGTGCCGCGCCGTCTGGTGCTGCTGGACACCGGCTCCCGGTACGCAGGCCGGCTCACCGGAGCCGCTGACCTGGCGGACCTGACGGCAACTCACCTGGCGGACCCCGGCGCCCTCAAGGGCGCGCTCGACGAGTCGGTCACCGACGTCTGCTGGGTCTGGCAGCCGCAGGACGGCACCATGTCCGCTGCGCTGCTGCGCGCCGAGTGCGAGCGCAACTACCGGGAGCTGCTGGCCCTGGTGGCCGCCCTGGACGCCGTCGCGCTGCGCCGCCCGCCGAGGCTGTGGCTGGTCACCGAGGGCGCCCAGGCGCTGCCAGGGGACGAGCCGGGCGACGGCGCCCACCTGGGCGCCGCGACCCTGTGGGGCTTCGGCCGGGTGCTGCTCACCGAATACCCCCAGTACCGCGCGACCCTCGTCGACGCGGCACCGGGCGGCGACGGTTTCGGCGCGCTGCTGGACGAGTGGCGTGCCGAGGTACCAGGCGAGTACCAGATCGCGCACCGCGCGGACGGGCGCTATGTCCGCAGACTGCTCGCCGGGGACACCACACCCCCCTGGCCGGGTGGCTACGAACTGCCCGCGCCCGACTCCGGCGACCTCTCCGACCTCGCTCCCGTCCCCGCCAGGAACCGCGCACCGTCCGCCGGGGAGGTCCAGGTCCGGGTGCGTGCCGTCGCGCTCACCGCGGGCGACGCCCGTACCGCCCTGGACAGCGAGCGCGCCGGGCGGGACGAACCCGCGCCGGTGCTCGGATCGCTGGCCCTGGGCACCGTGACCGAGGCGGGCGAGCAGGCCGATTTCGCCGTCGGCGACGAGGTCCTGGTCCGCCACGACGGGGCGCTGCGCGCCACGCTGACCGTGCCCTCGGCAGAGGTACAGCGGGCCACCGGAGCCGAACCGGAAGCGCGCTACCGGCTGGAGGAGACCGGCGAGGCGCTGCGCACCGCCGCGGCCGAGCCGGGCACACATGTCTGGGTCCGGCTGCCGACGCCGTCCGAACCGGCGCCCGCGGGGGCTTCGGACCGGCTCGCCCAGGACCGCACCTACCTGGTCACCGGTGGTCTCGGCGGCCTCGGTCTGGTCACGGCACGCAAGCTCGTCGAGCTGGGCGCCCGGCACCTGGCCCTGGTCAGCCGGGGCGGCAAGCCCGCAGAGGAGGCCGCCGCTATCCTCACCGAGCTGTCCGTACGGGCCGACGTCAGGATTCTGCGGGCCGACATCAGCAACCCTGACGACGTGCGCAGGCTGGCCGACGAACTGGCCGCGGCTGCTTACCCGGTCGGCGGCATCGTGCACGCGGCAGGCTCGTACGACAAGAAGCTCGTCTCCGAGCTGACCTGGGAGTCGATCGACGACCAGCTGGCCGCGAAGGCCTACGGCGGCTGGCTGCTGCACGAGGCGGCCCAGGCCTCGTTCCCGGAGCTGGAGTTCTTCGTGATGTACTCCTCGATCGCCTCCGTGCTCGGCGGTGCCACCCAGGGCCACTACGCCGCCGCCAGCGCCGCGCTCGACAGCCTCGCCGACTGGCGCACCCGCCAGGGAGCGCCCGGCCTCTCCGTCAACTGGGGAGCCTGGGCCCGGGTCGGCATGTCCGCCCGTCTGGAGGAGCGCCTCAGCCGGGAGATCGAGCGCAGCGGCGTGATGTTCTTCTCGCCGACCCGCGCCCTGGGCACCCTGTCCCGGCTGTGGGGCACGCCGCGCACCCAGCGGGTGGTGGGCGACTTCGACTGGGACCGCTACGTGGCGGGCAGTCCGACCGGTGACCTGTTCTACGACCGGCTCGCCCACCCGGACGCGGCTGGTGGGGACGGCTTCGACCCGGCAACGCTGGCCGGTCTGCCGAAGGACGAGCGGACCGCCCTGATCACCAAGCTTGTCCACGAGAAGGTGGCAGCCGCCCTGCACATGGACGCCGACGACGAGCTCGACCCGCGCGCCGAGTTCGTCTCACTTGGCCTGGACTCGCTGATGGCGATGAACGTCAAGTCCGGTCTGGAACAGGAGTTCCGGCTGCCCCTGCCCGCCTCGCTGACCTTCGACCACCCGACGGTGCGTCAGCTCAGCGCCTTCCTGGAGGCACAGCTGAGCCCGGCCCCCGCCGCGTGAGAGATCACGGAGAGTACGACATGCCAACCATCCAAGAGCACCACACCGACAGAAACCGCACCCTGGTCCACTCCTCGCGCGCGCACGCGGGCAGCCGTCCCGAGCACCCGGCGGTCGTGTGCGAGGGCCGCGTGACCACCTACGCCAAGCTGCACCGGGACAGCAACCGCGCCGCTCACGCGCTGCGCGCCAGCGGTGTGCGACGCGGCGACCGGGTCGCCTACCTGGGCCGCGAGTCCGAGAACTACTACCTGGTCATCCTCGCCTGCGCCAAGACTGGCGCGGTCCTGGTGCCGGTCAACTGGCGGCTGACACGGGGCGAGGTGGACCACATCCTGCGCGACTCGGACGCCGTGCTGATCTTCGTCGACGACGAGTTCTGGGACACCGCCGACCGGGTCCGCCCGCAGCTGCCGGGACTGCACACCCTGATCCGCATCGACGGCACCGACACCGAGGGCGAACCGGCCCGCGGCGCAGGACTGCCCGCCTGGTACGCCGACCAGCCCGACACCGACCTGGAGCAGGGCACCGGACCCGACGACGCGGTGGTGCAGATCTACACCAGCGGTACCACCGGCCTGCCCAAGGGCGCGGTACTCGCGCACCGCAGCTTCTTCACGCTGCCGGCCGCCATGCGCGAGCACGGCGTCGCCTGGATCGACTGGCGGCCCGACGACGTCAGTCTGATCTCACTGCCCGGCTTCGGCATCGCAGGCATTGGCTGGTTCATGCACACCTTCAACGCCGGCGGAACCAGTGTGGTGATGTCCCAGTTCGACCCGCAGGAAGCGGTGCGGCTGATCCGCGAGAACGGTGTGACCATCACCTTCGCGGCGCCCGCCATGCTGCAGGCGATGGCCGGCGAACGCGGCGCAAGACCCGAGGCGTTCGTGTCGCTGCGCAAGATCGCCTACGGGGCCGCACCGATGTCCCCGACCCTGCTCGCGCTCTGCCTGGACGTGTTCGGCTGCGAGTTCGCGCAGATCTACGCCAGCACCGAGACCGGCAGCGTCGCGGTGTGCCTGCCACCCGAGGACCACCACCCGGACAGCACCGCTGCTCACCTCCGTCGGCAGACCCTGCCCCGGCAACGAGGTGAAGGTGATCGGTCCCGACGGCGAGCAGCTGCCGCCCGGCGGCATCGGCCAGATCTGCATCCGCACCCCCGCCCGGATGCTCGGCTACTGGAACCTGCCCGAGGCCACCCAGCGGACGATCGTGGGGGAGTGGCTGCACATGGGCGACGCCGGATACCTTGACGAGAACGGCTACGTCCACCTGTGCGACCGCATCAACGACACGATCATCGTCGCCGGGCAGAACATCTATCCGGCCGAGGTCGAGAAGGCGCTCGCCGCGCACCCGGCCGTGGCCGACGCCGCGGTCGTCGGGCTGCCCGATCCGCACTGGGGCGAGGCGGTGCACGCCTGCGTCGTGCTGCGGCCCGGGGCCACGGCCACTCCACGCGAGCTGCTGCTGGCCCTGCGCGGCCGGCTCGCCGACTACAAGCTCCCCGGCGCCTACCACTTCGTGACCGGGCTGCCCCGCAACCCCTCGGGCAAGATCCTGCGCCGCGCCGTGCGCGAACAGCTCCAGGAACCCGCCCCTGACTTCCTCGCCGCCGCCGTGCGCTGACCCGACCCCAGACAACGCAAGACGACGCAAGGAGTTCACCATGACCACCCGTGCCGGGCACCTGCGCATCGGCGTCCTGCTGCCCACGCGCGAACAGGCCATCAACGGCACCTATGCGGCAGCGCCCCTGCTCGACTTCGCGCGGCAGGCCGAGGCCCTCGGCTTCGACTCGCTCTGGGCGGGCGACTCCCTGACCGCACGCCCCCGCCTCGACCCGCTGGTCGTGCTCTCCGCAGCGGCTGCCGCCACGACACGGATCGCCGTCGGCACAGCGGCCCTCACGCCCGCCCTGCGCCACCCGCTGATCGGCGCCAACATGATCGCCAGCCTGGAACACGTGGCCCGAGGACGGCTTGTCCTCGGACTCGGCTCCGGCTTCCCCATGCCGGAGACCGAGGAGGAGTTCGCCTCCGTCGGCGCCACCTTCGCCCGGCGAGCGGGCCGTCTCGACGACATCGTCGGGCTGTGGCGCACCGCCTGGCGTTCCGGCGAGCCGGGTGCGCCCTCGGAGTACCAGGGGACGTACTGGCAGTCGGACAAGCTCGACCGGCTGCCGAGCCCGGCCACCGCGGGCGGCCCTCCGCTGTGGCTGGCGGGCAGCGACACCCCACGGGTGCTGGAGCGGGTGGCCACCCGCTACGACGGCTGGCTGCCCTTCCTGCCGGACACCGAGGCGTACGGCAGGGCCTGGCAGCGCATTGCGGAACTCGCCACTCAGGCGGGACGCGGCGGCGCCGTCACTCCGGCGCTGTACGCAACGGTGACCGTCAACTCCGACCGTGCCGCCGCCAAGGCCGAGCTTGAGCACTACATCACCCACTACTACGGCCGCACCCTCGATCAGATGTCGGCCATCCAGGCCTACAGCTGGGGCAGCGCCGAGAGCTGCGCCGAGTGGCTGGGCGGCTATGTCCGCGCCGGCGCCCGGCACATCGTGCTGCGGATCGGATCCCTGGAGCCCGAGCCGCAGCTGAAGGAGATCGCCGAGGTGCTGCTGCCCGCGGTACGCGAACTCGGCAACGACCTCACCGTCACTTCCGTTGGGAGAGCAGATTCGTGACCAGTGCCATCGCCGCCCTGGGGCAGGACATGTCCCAGGCGGGCCAGTGGTTCCATCCCGTGGCCCCCTCGGCAGACGCCTCCATACGGCTGTTCATGCTGCCGCACGCCGGCAGCGGCGCCATCATCTACCGCGACTGGGAGCGGCTGCTGCCGCCGGACATCGCCCCGCAGGCGGTGACCCTGCCAGGCCGTCACAACCGCCGTGACGAGCCTACGTACGAAGAGTTCGAGCCGGTGGTCGACGCCCTGCACGAAGCCGTGCTCGACGACCTCGACGACCGGCCGTTCGCCCTGTTCGGTCACTGCCTCGGTGCCCAATTGGCGTTCCGGCTGACCGTGCGCATGGAGGAGGAGGGTGGTCCTTCGCCGGTGTTCATCGGCATGTCCGGCTGGTCGCCCATCGGGTTCTTCCAGCCCACCGAGGAACAGAGCAACATGCCCGAACCCGAACTGGTCGAGTGGATAAAGAAGCTGGGGTCGTTCCCCGCGGAGATCTACGACAACCCCGAAATGCTCGCCCTGGTCGTCCCCGCGCTCCGCGCCGATCTGCGGGTCGCGGCCCAGTACGTGGACGACGGTGCGAAGGTTAACTGCCCGCTCGCTTCCTACGGAGGCCGCTCCGATCCGCTCCAGGAGGCCCCCGACGCCATGACCCACTGGGTCGGCCGCAGCCCGGCCTACCAGGGCCACAGCGAGTACTCCGGCGGCCACTTCTTCATCGATACGCACGCACAGGCCGTCACCACGCACTTCGCGCAGCGGCTGCAACGGGCCGTCAGGACCCGGGTGCGCTGAAGCGGGCCCGGCCGGCGGCGCCTGCCCACGGTGGTCAGCACGGCGTCAGCGCCGTGTCAGCGCTTCCTGGCAGGGTCATGATGTCGCGTCAGGGCGCCGCCCGAACCTTCCCGGTCACCGTCCGGCGCAGCACCGATACGAGGAGTAGACCCACCTCTGGCAGGCCGCGCCGCAGGCCCGGGCGCTCCTGCCTGCCCGGCAGCCACCGCCGTCCGACCGATGCCCGATGCCCGATGCCCGATGCCCGACGAAACCCCCCACTCCGTACGGAGAGACGTACGACAACGACTCAGGAGGGTCGTGATGACCACCGAAGCGGAACTCACAGGCGGCGTGGCCGAGACCACGGCTGCGCCGGACACGGAAGAGGGGGCAAGCAGGCCCGCCTGGGGCGCGCTCCTGGTCGTGCTGGCCGGCCTCTTCATCACCAATCTTGATTTCTTCATCGTCAATGTCGCCATCCCGTCGCTGCAGTCGGGGATGCATGCGAGCAGCGCCCAGATCCAGTTCGTCGCCGCGACCTTCAACATCGGTCTGTCCGCGATGCTGATCACCGGCGGACGGCTCGGTGACCTCTTCGGCCGGCGCAAGGTCTTCTCCATCGGCCTGACGCTGTTCACGATCGCCTCGCTGGCCTGCGGCATAGCCCCCAACATGGGGGAGCTGATCGCGGCCCGCGCGGTGCAGGGCGCCGCTGCCGCCCTGGTCATCCCGCAGGTCCTCGGCATCTTGACCACGGCGTACGCGGGCAAGGCCCGGGTTGCCGCGTTCAACGCCTACGGTCTGACGCTGGGCGGCTCGGCCGTGTTCGGACAGCTCATCGGCGGTCTGCTGATCAAGGCCGACATATTCGGGCTCGACTGGCGGACCATCTTCCTGATCAATGTCCCGATCGGCGCGGTCGTTCTCGCGCTCGCCCCGAAGGTGGTGCCCGAGTCGAAGGCAGAGGGCCGTACGGGCCTTGATCTGCTGGGTGTGGTCCTGGTGACCGCGGGCCTCACCGCGGTGGTGCTGCCGCTGGTCGAGGGCCGCGAGCAGGGCTGGCCCACCTGGACGTGGGAGTGCCTGATCGCCGCCGTGCCGCTGCTCGCCGCGTTCTGGATCTCACAGCGCCGGCTCGCGGCCGGCGGTAAGTCGCCGCTGGTCAGTCCTTCGCTGTTCAAGGACCGGTCGTTCGGCGTCGGTGTGGCGTCCATCCTGGTCTTCTTCTCCGTGATGGCGTCGTTCTTCCTGGTTCTCGCGCTGTACCTCCAGGAGGGCCGCGGCATCTCGGCGCTGCAGTCCGGGCTGCTGTTCATCCCGCTGGGCCTCGGCTTCTTCGCCGGCTCGGTCCAGGCACCCAAGGTGGCGGCCAAGCTGGGCCGGCAGGTGCTGGCCCTGGGCGCGGTGCTGCTGGCCGTGGGCGACATCGCGCTCAGCGAGACCGTCGGACAGCTCGACACCACGGGCGGGGTTGCCTGGTGCATCCCCGCGATGCTGGTGGGCGGCGTCGGCATGGGCTTCGTAATTGCACCGCTGACCTCGCTGATCCTGGAGGGCGTGGCGCCGCAGTACGCCGCCGCCGCGGGCGGGGTGCTCTCCACCGCGCAGGAGATGGGCAACGCGATCGGCATCGCCGGTATCGGCGTCGTCTTCTTCAGCGTCGCTGGACACCACATAGGTGCCCATTCCTACGCGCACGCGTTCGGCACCAGCCTGATGGTGCAGGCCGGTATCTGTGTGCTCGTGGCGCTCCTGGTGCAGTTGCTGCCGCGCAAGGCCACGGCCTCCTGACCCCGGGGGGATCCGGCCGGATCCCCCCGGGCTCATACGGTCACCCATGACGGGTGCCGGAGACTCCTCCGGCACCCGTCAGCCGTGTGTCAGGCCGTCATCAGGCCCCTCCTCCACGATGGCGGCATCCCACACGAATGGCATCACCGGAGGACCGCCGTGACCGAATACGCCGTCACCGAACCCGCCCAGCAGTCGGCCGACTGGCCCATGCCGCGCTCCTGCCCCTACGCGCCGCCGGACGACTATGCGCAACTGCGCACCAGTCCACCGGTCAAGGTGCGCATACGCGGCGGTGAGGCCTGGCTTGTCACGCGGCACGAGGACGTCCGTCAGGTTCTCAAGGACGCCCGCTTCAGCGCCGACGACCAGCAGCCCGGCTTCCCGATCCGCATCCAGCTGCCGCCCGAGCCCGGCATCATGTCCTTCAACCGCATGGACGACCCCGAACACGGGCGGCTGCGCCGTATGGCGATGACGGAGTTCACCGCCCGCCGCACCCGGGCACTGCGCCCCGAGGTCGAACTCCTCGTGGAACGGCTCCTCGACGAGCTGGAGAAGGGCCCGAACCCCGTCGACCTGGTGGAGAACTTCGCGGTACGGCTGCCGTCGCTGGTGATCGCCCGGATGCTCGGCGTCCCCGAGGAGGACGAGGCGACCTTCACCGAGCAGAGCCGGGTCATCCTCTCCCAGGAGGCCACTCCCGAGGAGACGTACGCCGCCTTCGTGGCCATGTCGCAATACCTCGACCGGCTCGCCGCGCAGCGCGCCGCAGAGCCGAAGGACGACCTGATCAGCCGCCTCGCCACACGTTATGTGGCGACCGGTGAACTCACCCACCAGGAACTCGTCGCGATGGCCCGCTTCTTCCTCGTGGCCGGACACGAGACCACCGCGCACCAGATCAGCCTGAGCGTGCTGAGCCTGCTGCGCGACCCGGCCCAGCTGGGCGAGCTGCGCGCGGATCCCGCGCTGTTCAAGCCGGCGGTCGAAGAGCTGCTGCGCTACTGGTCCATCTCGCAGGACAACCAGGTGCGTGCGGCCGTCGCGGACGTTGATCTCGGGGGTGCGCCGATCCGCAAGGGTGACGGTGTGATCGTCGCGATCCCCAGCGCCAACCATGACGAGTCGGTGTTCCCCGGCGCCGCCCGCCTCGACGTGCACCGTGATGCGCGCCAGCACATCGCCTTCGGTTTCGGCCCCCACCTGTGCCCCGGTGCTCCGCTGGCCCGTATGGAGCTGGAGGTCTGCCTGCGCGCGCTGTTCACTCGCTTCCCCACGCTCCGTCTTGCCGTACCCGCGGGCGACGTCCGGTTCCGCGAGAACACTATCGTGTACGGCCTTGAGGAGCTTCCCGTCACTTGGTGAGCGCGGGGGCCCGCCCGGAGCCCTCGGGCCGGCGCCGGCAGGCTGCGCACCGGGCTCCGTGGTGGCCGGAACCTGATCATTCGCGGCCGGAACAACATCCCTGTGACCTGCTAAAGGTGACCACCAGTCACATGTCAGCTACGTGTCAGCGGCACCCGGCAGAGTGAGCTGTGCCGGGCGCCCTAGCCGCCCGGCCAAGCCGGTGCCGTCCGAAGCAAGGAGTAGCCCGACATGGCAGTCAGCACTGCAGCCCCGGGCCCGACCCGGGCACTGGTCCTGGCCAATCCCGCATCCGGCAGCCACAGCCCGCAACTGGTCGACGAGGTCCACGGGTTGTGCGCGGCCTACCTTGAGCACGCCGAAGTCCACCTCACCACGGGACCCGGTGACGCGACCGTCGCCGTCCGCCGGGCCCTGGAGCGGCCGGAGCTCGCGCCCGACGTGATCGTGGTCATCGGCGGGGACGGCACGGTCCGCGAGGCCGTACAGGCACTCGCCGGCGAAGGCGGCCGGGCCACCCTCGCGGTGGTGCCGGGCGGCACCGGCAACTCGGGCTACAAGATGCTCTGGGAGGAGCATCCTTGGACCGAGTCCTTGAAGGCGGTGCTCACCGACTCCCGACCGGGCGGCAGCGCCCGGCTGCGCCACCTGGACCTGGCCCGGCTCGCCGAGACCCGGCAGCTCGTCTACCTGGGAGCCTGCTCCGGGGTGATCGCCGAGGCGCTGATCACCGCGCGGAACTCGCCGCTCACCGGCCGGGACCGCTACAGCAAGGCGTTCGCCGATGCCGCCGCGGCCTTTAGCCCCTACCCCGGCCGGGTGACCGTGGACGGCGCCGTGGTGCACGAGGGTCCCACCGTCCTGGCCAACGTCGGCGGCGGCCAGTACCGGGGCGGGCGCTACCGGGTGCTGCCCGACTCGCTGCTCGACGACGGACTGCTAGACGTCTGCGTCATCGGCGGTGACGTCGCCGCCGCGGACGTTCCGCGCATCACGCTCACCGCGGAGCACATCGGCCATCCGGCCACGGTGTACGCCCGCGGACGGCGCATCACGGTCGAGCGCACCGACGGCGAACGGCTGCCCCTGGAGCACGACGGCGAGTACCAGCACGGCATCGGTTCCTCGGCGACCTTCGAGGTCCTGCCGGGCGCCCTCGCCACCTGGGGCCCCGCCGACACCCCCTAGTGCCGCAACAGGCAACGTTCGCCCCGTCGCGGCGTTCGGCACGCTCCCCCAAGTTCTCGACTCCTCCCCCATTCTCAGCTTCGTTCGAGCGGGGGGACCCCCATGCAGGGGGTACCCCCAGAGCACGCCATGGGGGTACCTCCCACGCCCTTTAGGCAGTGGGGGAGCCGCTCCTTGACGGGCAAACGCTGCCTGCCGCGGCACTAGCCACGACCAATCCCGTCCACCCTCCTCCCCTCGGCTCCAACAGACCCCTGTCCACAGCACGGATCCACCGCACGAAACCGCCTGACGTATGTCGTCCACAGAAAAGTCCACAGAAAAAAGGAGAACCGCATGAGCGACCTCACCACCACCGTCACCCAGTACCTGGCCCTCTGGAACGAGGCCGACGCCGACAAGCGTGCCGCCGGCATCGCCGAGCTGTTCACGGCGGAGGCGCCCTACATCGACCCGCTTGCCGCGGTCGAGGGGCAGGAAGGCGTGGGCGCGGTCATCGCGGGCGCGCGCGAGCAGTTCAAGGGCCTGTCCTTCGAGCTGCTCGGCGACGTCGACACGCACCACAACGTCGCCCGCTTCCGCTGGGGCCTGGTGACCGAGCCGGGCGCCGAGCCGATCGCGATCGGCTTCGATGTCGTGGTCGCCGGCGACGACGGCCGTATCGCGGGCGTCTACGGGTTCCTGGACAAGGTTCCCGGCGCCTGATGTCCGAGTGGCGGCGGGCGCACCGGGGATCCCGGTGCCCCGCCGCCCGTTTCCCGGTACGTCCGGCACCGCGCGGGCAGACCGGCTGGCACTGGAAGGCGAGGTACGTCAGGCCATGACGGCTGTCCTCAGCGAAAGCGTGGCACAGGCCCTGTGCGACGACTGGCCCTGGTCCCGGCCGCGCGGTTCGCGCTCCGCCCCGGACACCCCGCTGCGCGAGTTGTCGCAGTGGGCGGCCAACCTGCGGCCCACGGACGTGCCGTGCCGGGTACTGAAGCTCGCGGCCAGCCAGGTGCTGTCCCAGATCGCCTCGATCCGCGCCGGGCTCGAACACCCGCTGGGCCGACGTCTTGTGGCGGCCTTCGGCCACCCCATGCAGCGTGACCCCAGGACCTCGGCGAGCGTCTTCGCCGCGCTCGGGTCCTGGCTCAACCTGGACGACACCGCATACGCGGGCCACCTGTCCAACTCCACCGTCGCGGTGCCCCTCGCCTTCGCCTACGCCCGCCAACTCGACGGGCTCTCCTTGCTGACCGCGGTGGTGGCCGCCAACGAGTGCGCGGCCCGTATCACCGCCTCCGCGACGCTGGGCCCGCTGCGCGGGCAGAGCGCGGTGCACACCCATCTCGCGGGCGCGGTGGCGGGACGGCTGCACTGCGACCGTGCCCCGGCGAGCCTGTGGGAGAACGCCTTCGGCCTTGCCTTCGCCATGCCGAACTGGCCGCTGATGCGTGCCTTCCTGGCCAGCGACGCCCGGCTGTTCAACACCTTCACGCCGGTGCGCACCGCGATGGACGCCTGTGACGCGGCGGCGGCGGGGCTGCGCGGCGCCCCGGACATCATCGAGCACCAGGACGGCTTCCTCGCGCGATTCGCGACGGTGCCCCTGCCGCAGGCCGTGGCGAAGGGCCTGGGCCGCCGCTGGCACACCGACACGCTCTCGTTCAAGATGCACCCCGGCGGCCCCGGTATCGACGCCGCGGTGGACTGCGCCGCCGAGATCTACAAGGAGCTAGGCCCGCTGCGCCCCGGCGACGTGGCCGAGGTCGTCGTCGAGGCCTCGCTCTACACGCTCTTCGCGGGCGAGAAGGCCGCCCACTACGTGACGGGACCCGGCTCTCCGCTGGGCGCCCTGGTACTCGACGTGCCCTACCCGGTCGCGACCACGCTGCTGACCGGGCACTTCTCGGTGGACGACTTCTCGTCGCCGCGAGTGGACGATCAGGACCGCTGGTCGCTGGCGCGCCGGGTGCGTCTGGAGCACGACACCGAGATGACCCGCGAACTCTTCCTGTCCGACGCGCCGTTCGGCGAGGCGGTGCGGGAGGCCGGAGCGCTGGCGGTGCCGTGGCTGCGCGGGTTCGGCGGAGACGAGCTGGTGGACCTGGTCGGCGCGCTGGAGGCGGACGGGCGCGACTTCTCCCAGGCCACCAAGGCGACCGGCGCGCGTGTCACCGTCCGGCTGACCGACAGGCGTACGGTGTCCCGCTCCCGGCTCATACCGGTGGGCGCGGCGGGCCCCGACACCCGCACCCGCCACGCGGAGCTGGTGCGCGAGAAGTTCCTGTCCGTGGGCGGCCCCCACCAGGTGGCCGACACCCTCGACCAGCTGCACCGCATGCGTCCGCGCGGGGTGCGCCGCTGGATCGAGTCGGCGTTCTTGGACTGAGTGTGGGACCGGCCCTGGGCAGCGCGCCCCGCATGACGAGGCGGCCCGGCGCGGCGGCGGCAGCCGGCCCGTGCTCCCGGCCTTGGGTGCCGCTTGGGGCCGGGCCGGGAGTCAGGTCGAAGCCGCGGGAGAATCCGGTGTGCGCAGCGAGGTCAGCGCAGCGGGAGGAAGGCGTCCACGATCTCCTCCACCCGCTCGACGATGTCCGCGCGGTCGTTCAGCACCCAGGAGATGTGCTGCGCGCCGAAGACCGCGGAGCCCAGGGCACGTGCCAGGGACTCGGGTTTCGTCCCTTCCGGCAGGCGCCCGGCTTCGCCGCACTTCTCCAGGAGCTCCGTGAGGACGGTGAGCATCCCGGTGTACGGGGTCGGCATGTCGGCTCTGATGTAGGACCGCTCTATCTGCATGCGGGACCCGGCGTGCACGAAGGTGTCGTCGTGGAAGGCGTGGGCGAGGCCCATCACCACGGCCACGACCGTGCTGGGCGAGTACGGGTCCCCCTCCTCCAGAGCGGTGTTCGCCAGCGCCTGCATGCGTCGGTAGAACTCCTCCGTCACGGCGACCGCGAGGGCCTCCTTGTTGGGGAAGTGGAAGTACACGGCGCCCTTGGTCATCTTCGCCCGGTCGGCGATGTCCTTGATGGTGACCTGCGGAAAGCCCTCGTCGGAGAAGGCTTCGGCCGCCGCGTTGAGGATCATTCGTCGCGTGCGGATGGCGCGTTGCTGCTTGAGATGGGAGGTGTCGTCGAAGGGCGTGCTGGCCGGAAGGTGGACGGTCCGTGCATTGCGCTCACTGTTCATGACATCCAAATCATGCCGAGTTGATCTCTCCGGGTACGGAAGCGGGACTGTGCCTAGTCGGTCTCCGGATGCGGCGTCCACGGCACCGTCTGGACGGTGCCGGTGAGTGCGCCGGCCGACCTCCTCCGCGACCGCTCGTAGCGGCCTCGGCGATGGCCGTCCGGCCCCGCATCGCGGCCCACCCGCCGAGCCCTGACTCCCTTGTGAACAAGGGAAGTTGGGAGTGCCTCGGCCGGTTCGCCGTGCCTTGCAATATACCTTCCCGTAGGTATATTCTCCGAGTGACGAAAGACACCGCACATCTGTTCGCTTATATGGGGTCACTCCAACTGGGGGAAGCGGGGTTTCGGATGTCGCTCGTGCTCGATAATTCCAGGTACGCGGATGCGCCAGCAATGGTGCCCGCTACTGATCTGTTGAGATTTGTACAGCCCGTGACGCGTGAGGTGGTCCATCGCAGCGCGATCGCGGAGGTGTTCATCACTGACGGTGTCCGTACCGGGGAGGGCACGTTCGCCGTAGGCGCCCAGTGGCCCCGTGATCACGCGCTGTACCACCCGGATGAAAACGGTCTTATCGATCCTTTACTCTTCGCGGAAACGCTTCGGCAGATTCATTTCTACGCGGCGCATACCTACTTCGGCGTGCCGGTCGGGCGCCATTTCGTCGGTCAGGACGTCGACTTCGAGATCACCGACCCCGCCGCGTTGCGCGTGGGTCCCGCGCCGCTGCATGTGGTGCTGGAAGGCGAGTGGACCTGGGAAGCCCGTCGCACCGCCGGTGCCCGGGTGGAGGTCACGCTCCTCGTGGACGGCCGGCCCTGCGGGCGGGGCAGCACGCGCGGTCTCATGGTGGACGACCGCCGCTACCGCCTGCTGCGCGGCAAGCCCGCGCCTGGCGCGCACAGCGTGCCCGAGATGTCCTGGTCAGGCACCGAACTCGCGCAGCCGCAGCGCGTCGGCCGGCTGCGTATGAAGGACTGTGTTCTGGAGCGGGACCGGCCGGGCGAGGACTGGCGGCTGCGCATCGACCGCGATCACGCCGTGCTCTTCGATCATCCGACGGATCACGTACCGCTGATGGTCATGCTGGAGGGATGCCGTCAGCTCGGTCATCTCGCCCTCCACGAGGAATACCGGGACCCGTTCGACGACGCGGCGTTCGCGCTGACGGGCATGGCGATCGAGTGCCTGGCCTTCGGCGAGTTCGGCGAGTCGATCCGCCTGGTCGTCGAGGAGAACGTGCCTCGCCCGCGCCCCGGCGCCGGCAGGCGATTGCGCATCGCAGTCCGCCAGGGGGACAAGCTGCTGGCCAGGATGGGCACGACATGGCTGGCCATGAGCCGCCCTGGCCTGCGTCCGATGGCCCTGGCCGGGTAGGGCGCCGCCCCCGCTGCCCTCTCGTCCCCGGCAGACACCGCCTCGCCGCTTCAGGGTCTGTGCGTGCGGTCGAGCATGCGGGTCAGCAGATCCCACATCGCGGCCACGGTGCCGGTGGATCCCTTCCGATCGATATCCGGGCCCACCAGGAACGCTCCGAAAGCGACGTACACGATCAGCTCCGCGAGCAGTTCCGGCGAGACCGAAGCGTCCCAGTCCCCCTCCTGCTGTACCGCGGTCACCAGACACAGCGTGACGCCCTTGGTCTCCTCCAGCACGGGGACCGGGGTGGTCTGCGCCCGGGCCGTCTCGATGGCGAGCCGGAGTGCGGCGCGGGACCGGGGGTCGGTCTGGAAGAGCCACCCGAGCGCGAGCACGAGGGACTGCAGCCGGTCGAGGGCCGGGATCCCCGGCGTACCGGCATCGGTGAGCAGGGGCCTGGCGATGGCGGAGAGGTGGTCCGCGAGTGCGGCGGCCAGCTCCTCCTTGTTGGAGAAGTGCCCGTAGAGGGCACCCTTCGTCAGGCCCACCCGGTCGGCGATGTTCTGCAGGTTGGCGTTCGCGTACCCGTACTGGGCGAACTCGTAAGCGGCTGCGTCGAGGACTCGGTCGTACGTGAGTAGTGCCCTTGCCTGCTTCGCCATGGCGCTCACCTCCTTACTGAAGGGTTACCGCGGCGAGTGGCCGAGGTCTGAAAGATTCGTTCAAGAAGGAATTCTAATCATCAACTGAGGTGTTCAAGAGATGATTCAGCGTCAAACGCCCACGCCGAACCGGCCGGAATCCTTCGATCAGGGCCTGGGAGCGCTGTTTTCGGCCGCTGGACGGTCCGCCGCGACCCATGCCACGGCGGCCGACAGCACCCGGCGGCTGAGCCCCGAGACGGTCGCGCTGCTGACCGAGGCCGGATTCGCCCGCCACTTCGTGCCCCGTGCCTGGGGAGGCACGGAGGGCACCTTCACCGATCTCCTGGCGGCGGTGGCCGCGCTGGGCGAGGCCTGCACCTCCGCCGCGTGGTGCGCCGCCCTGTGGGCGACCCACGGCCGCTACGCCGCCTGCCTGCCGCCCGAGGGCCAGCGCGAAGTGTGGGAATCCTCACCCGACGTGCGGATCGCCGCCTCGATACAGCCGGCCGGCGACGCCCGCCGGCTGCCGGCCGGCTGGCTGCTGAGCGGCGAGTGGGCCTGCGTCAGCGGTGTCGAGCACGCCGACTGGCTGCTGCTGGCCGCGATGGCGCCCAGGGAGGCGGACGGGACGGGCGACGCGGCGATGCGGTGCCGGTTCTTCGCCGTTCCCGCGAGCGAGGTCACCGTGCGCGACACGTGGCAGAGCACGGGGCTGCGCGGCACCGGAAGCCACACGGCGGTCGTCGAGTCCGCCTTTGTGCCCGACCACCGCACCTGCCTCATGGCAGACGCCCTGTCCGGCACCCCCGGCATCGACCGGGCCAGCTGCCACACCGTGCCCGCCCAGCTCGTCGGTGGCCTGCTCTTCTGCGCCCCGGCGCTGGGCGCGGCCCGCCGCGCGCTGGCCGACTGGTCCCTCTGGGCGGCGCCGAAGGCGGCCCGCACCGGCCCCGACGACGACGGCCGCCGGCTCGACCACGCCCTGGCCCGCACCGCCGACGACATCGAGACCGCCCAACTGCTCCTGGAGGACGCCGCACGCCGCGCAGACTCCGGCACCCGCGCCGAAGCTGCCGTGGTCAAAAACCGGCGCCTGGCCGCCGCCGCGGCGGAACTGCTCGTCGACAGCGTCGAACGCCTCTTCCGCGCCGCGGGCGTGCACGCCTGCGGCGCCCCGGGCGCGCTCGAACGCCGCTGGCGCGATGTGCACACCGTCGCCGCCCACCACGTGCTGCGCCGGGAGGCCGCGGCGGTGGCCTACGCCGCGTCGGTCTTCACCGCCATGGCTGCGGAAGGTGCCGTGGCTCCCGGCGCCCGCTCCGGCGGGCAGCCGGAAACCGTTCTGGAAGGGGCGCGGCGATGAGTACACCGACACAGCGCGAGACGAGGCGGGAGACGAGCGTGGCGACACGTCCTCAGCCGGGGCGCGGGAAGCGTCCTGGGGCACGTCCTGAGCCGGATGCCGAGGTGCCGCAGAGCCCTCGGGCGCACTTTGGGGCGCGCGCTGCGACGGGCCCCGTCACACCGCACGGGCCGGACGGCGGGCCCGGGCCGACGCGGCTGGTCTTCTGCGACGTGGACGAGACGCTGATCCGGTGCAAGAGCGCCTGCGACTTCCTGCACTTCTACTTCGCGGGCCGGTTCGGGCCCGACGGGGCCCTGCGCGCGGCGGAGATCACCGCGTCGCTGACCGCGCAGGCGGCCCAGGGGGTCCCGCGCGAGAAGCTCAATGCCGTGTACCACCGGGCCTGGCGCGGCCGGCCGGTCGCGGAGGTCGAGGACTGGGCCCGCCGCTGGTACGCGACGCGCAGCAGCGCCGAGGACTTCTACTTACCCGCCACCCTCGCCGCCCTGCGCGCGCACCGCGCCGCGGGCGCCGGCATCGTCCTGGTCTCCGGCGCCTTTCCCGCGGTCCTGGTACCGATCGGCGAGGCCGTCGGCGCACGGCATGTGCTCGGCGCCCGGCTCGAACGCTGCGGGCGCATGCTGACCGGTGGACTCATCGGGCCCCCGGTGATCGGCGAGGCCAAACTCTCCCTCGTCGAAAAGCTGCTGGCGGACCACCCGCACATCGACCCGGCGGACTGCTGGGCCTACGGCGACCACCCGTCGGACCTGCCGATGCTCCGGGCCGTCGGCCACGCCGTCATGGTCGGCCCCGAGGGCACGCACAGCCCGCTGCCGCCGACCCCGCGTCCCGTCGCCGTCGCCGTCACCGCCGCCCGGTGAACCGGCACCCGGCCGGGAAACGCTCGCGCGACACGCCCTCCGGATGCCGCCGCCGTTGCGCACCCGTGAGCGCAGCCGAGCCCGTCCCGTTTCTCCTCGGCTCTTCGTCCATCCGGCTACTCCCGGGGGAGTAGCGAAAGGCGCGGGCCCTCCGCGGGAGTAGCCGTCAGCTCGGCCGGGCGGGCGACGCTTCGAGGGGTTTGTGCCGGAAGTCTGGTGACGAGACCGGACAACCGAGGAAGAGGAGTGGTCCATGGGGGCCGTTCAGGACAGGCAGCGGCGCCCGGGCAGGCGTCGCCCAGGGCGTCTTGCGCCGTGGACGCTGCTGGCGATGTGGGTGGTGGTGCTCGCACTCGCCGGGCCGTTCGCCGGAAAGCTGTCCGGTGTGCAGCAGAACCGCTCGGTGGACTATCTGCCCGCCGGCGCCGACTCCACCCGGGTGGCGAAGGTCCAGGACCGACTGCCCGGCGGCCAGGCCACCGATCTGGTGGTGGTCTACCACCGCGCCGGCGGACTCACCGCCGCGGACAAGGCGAGGGCCCGCGCGCAGATCGACGAGGTGGCCGCGGCGCACGAGCTGACCGCCAGGCCCGCGCCGATCGGTTCCGAAGGACGGCACGACCCTGATGTACCCGGTCTCCACCACCGAGCCGGGCCAGGACGAGAAGGCGCGGGACGCGCTGGTCGACGACGTGCGCGCGATCGTCAAGGGCGTGAACGGTGGAGACGGCGGGCGCGGGCTCAGCGCCGAGGTCGGCGGGCCAGGCGCGCTGCAGACCGATACGGGCACGGTCTTCCACTCGCTGGACGGGCCGCTGCTGTTCACCACGGTGGGCGTGGTCGCGGTGCTGCTCATCCTGATCTACCGCAGCCCTCTCCTGTGGCTGGTTCCGCTGGTCACCGCCGGCGCCGCCAACACGCTCGGCATGGCCGGCGCCTACGGGCTGCACCAGTGGTTCGGGATCACGGTCACCGGCCAGAGCAACGGCGTGATGACCATCCTGGTCTTCGGCGCAGGCACCGACTACGCCCTGCTGCTGATCTCCCGTTACCGCGAGGAGCTGCGCCGCGTCGAGCGGCCCTACGACGCGATGCGCGCCGCCCTGCGCGGCTGCGGCCCGGCGGTGCTCGCCTCCTCAGGCACGGTGGCCGCGGGGCTGCTGTGCCTGCTCGCCGCGGACCTCAACAGCAGCCGCGGCATGGGGCCGCTCGGCACCGTCGGTGTACTCGGCGCGCTGTTCGCCATGATGACGCTGCTGCCCGCCCTGCTGGTGCTGCTGGGACGGCGGGTGTTCTGGCCGCTGGTGCCGGCGTTCGGCAGCGAACCGAAGCAGCGCCGGTCGCTGCTGGCCGCCATGGGCAGCTCGGCCGGGCGGCGGCCACTGACCGTACTGGCGACGGGGGCGGTGCTGCTCGGGGCGCTGGCGCTGGGCACGCTGCACCTCTCCGGCAGCCTGGCCGTCGCGGACTCCTTCACCGACAAACCCGAGTCCATCTCGGCCGGCGAGACCCTCGCCGCCGCCTTCCCGGAGCGCGGCAGCCAGCCGATCGGGATGGTCGTGCCGACCCGGCAGGCCCGTCGGGCGCTGCGGCAGGTGCGGGAGACCGCCGGGGTGGCCGCGGCCGAGCAGCAACGCAGCGGGGGCGGCTGGACCGAGATCACGGCTGTCGCCACGGCGCGGCCGGAGTCCGCGGCGGAGACCGCGACCATCAAGGAGCTGCGGGCGGCGCTGGACGACGACGGCGGCTATGTGGGCGGGCCGAGCGCCCAGACGCTCGACCTCAGGGACACGAGCAGTCGCGACCGGACGGTCATCGTGCCGCTGGTGCTGGTCTCCGTTTTGCTGATCCTGATCGCGCTGCTGCGCAGCCTGGTCGCCCCGCTGCTCCTGGTGGGCGCCGTGGCCGCGGTGTGGGGTGCGGCGCTGGGCATCGGCGGGCTGGTCTTCGGGCCCCTCTTCGGCTTCCAGGGCAACGATCCGGCGCTGCCGTTGCTGTCCTTCGTCTTCCTGGTGGCGCTCGGCGTGGACTACGGCATCTTCTTGATGCACCGGATGCGCGAGGAGTCCCTGGGCGGCCTGGAGCCGGCGCCCGCCGCGCTCAAGGCGCTGCGCACCACCGGCGGCGTGATCGCCTCGGCGGGCGTGGTGCTGGCGGCGACCTTCTCGGTGCTGATCAACATGCCGCTGGTGGCGCTGGTCGAGCTGGGGTTCGTGATCGCGGTGGGAGTGCTGCTGGACACCTTCTTCGTACGGACGTACCTGGTCACCTCGGCAGCGGTGGCCCTGAAGCGGAAGGTGTGGTGGCCGGGGCCGCTGTCGAAGGAGCCGGCGGTGTCCGCGGCGCCTGAGCGGGTGCCGACCGGGGTGCGCTGAGGCCGCGGTGGGGCCGGTCGCACGGTGTCGGGGCCCGGCCCCGGCCGGCGCCGGCCCGCCCGGGCCGATCGGGGAGTATGGAGGACGTGATGATCGTCGGAGCGCGTCCGGCACGCCGCATCGAGTGGCCCGCACGCCGCACATGGCTGTCCACCGGGTTGCTCGGCGTACTGTCCGCGCCTCTCGCCTTCGTGGCCCAGGGAGGCGGGCACACCCCGGACGCGGGCGGCTGGGTCCTGTTCACGCTGTGCGTGCTGGCGGCCGCCTGGCGGCGCCTGCATCCGCTGGGTGTGATGTTGGTACTGGTCGTGCTGGAAGGCACGTATCACAGCCTGCAGAACGCCCACTCCGCGCTGATCCTGGTGACCATGGTGGCGGTCTATTCGCTGGCGGTCGCCGGACCGCGGTCGCGCACGCTGATCGTCGTGCCGACGCTGATGGCGACGACGGTGGCCATGATGCTGCACATCAACCCGGACAAAGGCATCGAGCTGCTGCGCACCTCCGGCTGGATTCTGGCCTGCGCACTGGCGGGCGAGGCGGTCCGCACGCACCGCAACTACATCGCCGCCATCGTCGAGCGGGCGGAGCGCGCCGAACGCACCCGGGAGGAGACCGCCGCCCGGCGGGTGGCGGAGGAACGGCTGCGGATCGCCCGCGACCTGCACGATCTGCTGGCGCACAGCATCACCCTGATCGGCGTGCAGACGTCGGTGGCCGCCCATGTGCTCACCGCCGACCCCCAGCGTCTCGACCGGGCGGCGCTGGCCACCGCGCTGGACGGGATCGCCGACACCTGCCGGGAAGCCCGCGGTGAACTGCGGCCGACCCTGCGGGTGTTGCACGCGAACGAGGACAACGGCCCTCCGCCCGGCCTCGCCGCCCTGCCCGACCTGGGGCAGGCGGCCGAATCGGCGGGCGCCAGGGTCACCCTCGCCGTCGACGCCGATGCGGCAGTGCCGGGCGCGGTCGGGGCGGCGGCGTACCGCATCGTGCAGCAGGCGCTGACCAACGCGGTCCAGCACGCGGGACCCGCGCCCGGCATCGAGGTGACCGTCGCGCTGGACCGGCGGGCGCGGGTCTTGCGGGTGGACGTCGTCGACGATGGCACGTCGGCCGGTGCTGAGCCGGACGGCACGTCCGCCGCTGCCCGGCCGGCCGGCCGGGCGCAGCCGGCGGGCTTCGGTCTGGCCGGGATGGCGGCGCGGGCGCGCAGCGTCGGCGGCACGCTGGAGGCGGGCCCGCGGACGGCTCCACGGGGATTCGCGGTCCGGGCGATACTGCCGTGCGACGAAGGGGTGTGACGCATGACCACGGATATCCGGGTGGTGCTGGCCGACGACCAGGCTCTGGTCCGCGCGGCCTTCTCCATGCTGATCGGTTCGACCCCGGGCATGGACGTGGTCGGCGAGGCCGCGAACGGCCGCGAAGCCGTCGCCCTTGCCCGCACCCGGCGAGCCGATCTGGTGGTCATGGACATCCGGATGCCGCAGCTCGACGGCATCGAGGCCACCCGCCAGATCGCCGCCGACAAGGACCTCGCCGGCGTCAGGGTCCTGGTCCTGACCACCTATGACACCGACGAGCACATCATCGACGCGCTGCGCGCCGGCGCCTCCGGCTTCCTGGTCAAGGACACCCGGCCCGCCGACCTGTTGGACGCCATCCGTACCGTCGCCGCGGGGGAGGCGCTGCTCTCTCCCGGCCCCACCGCCCGGCTGATCGAACGCGTGGTCAGACTCCCCGTGACCCCGCCCGCCGCCGGACCTGCCGCCCTGAAGGACCTGTCAGCGCGGGAGTGCGAGGTGCTGACGCTGGTGGCCCGCGGCCTGAACAACAGCGAGGTCGCCCAGGCGCTCAGCCTCTCTCCGCTCACCGCGAAAACCCACGTCAGCCGCATCATGGGCAAACTCGGCGCCCGCGACAGGGCCCAACTCGTCGTTTTCGCCTACGAATCCGGACTGATCACTCCCGGCATCTCCAGCGGATCGTGACAAGCCCCGCGCGGCACCCGGCAACACACTCTCGCCGGGCCCACCAGCGCGCCGCCTGAGCCAGGCCCGGGAGCACTCGCTCGCGCAGCCGCCCTGTCTTCCGTCAGGAAGGTCGGCGGCACGATTCCGTTCAGCCGAGATCTGCTGCCCGCCATCCAAAGGGTGTGACGGAGGTCCGCCGAAGCGTACGCGTCGACGAGTCGCCCGCCCGCGTCCGGATCGGGGTCTCGCGTGTAGCCACGCGGTGAAAGCGCCACGCTTTCGCCTGCCCTGCGCGCGGCCACGCCTCAGTGACCCGCGTCACGCTATGGCCAAGCCGGCCGACCGCTCCGCGACCCCGCGTCACTCGGCAGCCCTGAACGCGGATGCGGAGCACGGCGGTGAGCCTCCGGCGCCGTCAACCGCCTGCCCACCTGCCTGCCTTCGCGCCGCCGCGACGCACGGGTGAGAATCGGAAGCAAGCTTTTCTTATGTGACGGTTTATCAGTTACCTGCGGTATGCACGTGTGTGAGTGTGCCGTCTCGCCGCTGAAAGTGGAGGAGGCTCCGCCAGATGTGAAGCTGCTGTGTTAGCGTCCATCGCTCAGAACGGTCCGGGCGAGAAAGGAAGCACCCGTGGGAGACATGAATCACTTCACTTACGGGTGGCTGACACCTCTGCTGTCCTTCGCCATGGCGTGCGTCGGCGGAGCGCTCGGACTGCGCTGCACGGTCCGCGCCCTCGCCACGACCGGCACGACCCGGCGCAACTGGCTCGTGCTCGCCTCCCTGGCCATCGGTTCGGGCATCTGGACCATGCACTTCATCGCCATGCTCGGCTTCAGCGTCTCCGGCTCCGCGATCCGTTATAACGTGCCGCTGACCGTTTTGAGCCTGGTCGTCGCGATACTCGTCGTCGGCGCCGGAGTCTTCACCGCCGGCTATGGGCGCTCGCGCGTCCGATCGGTCCTGGTGGGCGGCCTGGGCACCGGGCTCGGCGTCGCCGCCATGCACTACATCGGCATGGCCGCGCTGAGGCTGCACGGCGACATCGGATACGCCCCGCTGCTCGTGACGCTGTCCGTGCTGATCGCCGTCGCGGCCGCGACCGCCGCCCTGTGGGCCGCGCTCTCGGTGCACGGCACGGCGGGCGCCGTCGGGGCCTCCTTGGTGATGGGGGTCGCCGTCAGCAGCATGCATTACACCGGCATGGCCGCGCTGTCCGTACGGATGACACCCGGCCACGCTCAACTGTCGGGCGCCACGGCCACCGAGTTCATCTTTCCCCTCGCCGTCGTCCTGGGCTCGTTCCTCTTCCTGACCTCTGCGTTTGTCGCGCTGTCCCCTACCGCCCAGCAGCGCAGGGAGTCCGAGTCGGCCGTACGGCGCCTGCACGACGTCGAGGCGCGCGGCGTCCGGCTGCCCGCCGAGTGACGCCGCACCGCCCGAACCACACTTCTCCGCCGCACCACCGATCGAGGAAGTCATGCGTGTAAGCCGAGTGTTGGCCGAGAGCACACACGACGACGAGATACCTTCGCCCGCCAGCGGCAGGAGGCACGCACTGCGCGAGCCGCGGGCAAGTAGCCCGGGGCCCTGGTCGCTCGTGCCGGGCCGGCTGCGTCCCAAGTCCGTCCGGGCGAAGATCGTGGCGCTCTTGATGGTCCCGTCGTCTCGCTGATGGCGCTGTGGGCCTTCGCCACGGTCAGCACCGCGCAGAACGTCTCGGACCTCACCCAGTTCAAGCAGGTCAACGCGGTTCTTCTGGCCCGGTGAGCAATTACGTCACGGCCGTACAGGCCGAGCGCAGCGCCGCGGCACGCTACCTGGCGCATCCCGACGCAACGCATCTCGACACCCTGGACGCCAAGGCCAAGGGCACCGAAGCCGCCGCCACGGCCCTGCGGCGCGGCGTCGATCCGAGCAGTACCGACACGGCCGCGGTCAGTGGCGACCTCTTCTCGCGCACGCGCCGGTCTGATGGACGCCGCCGCCAAACTGCCGGCGCTGCGCAAGCAGATCGCCGCGAAGCAGACGAGCTGGGACGCGGCGTACGCCGGATACACCGACACGATCGGCCGGGGATTCTCCGTCGACGGCGCGCTGACCGGCGTCAGCGCCTCCGTCACGGGGCAGGGACCGGGGACCCGAGGTCGCCTCGAGGCACGGGTCGTACAAGAGCTCGCCGCGCGCCCGGGAGATGGTCGCCCGCGAAGACGCCATCGTCGGCAGCTCCCAGGCCGGCGGGCAGCTGCCGCAGGACCGCTACCGCGACTTTCGTCGGCGCCGTGGCGGACGCAGCAGACGCTGTTCGCAGTCGGCCGTGGACGATCTGCGCCCGTCCGACGAGAGCGCCTACCGCGCCGTCCTGGCGGCCCGGCCCTATCACGGCCTGCGAGGCCTCGAGCGCCAGATCGAAGACGCCGGGCCGGGCCCAGCCGCCCACCAGGTCTCCACGACGGCGTGGGACGCCGACGCCGGGCCCCGTCCTGCAAGGCCTGCACCAGGCCCAGGCGGGCGCGAGCACCGCGGCCGCGCGCAAGGCCGACCCGCTCGCGTTCGACGTGCTCGGCCAGTCCGGCATCGCGGTGGTCCTGGGCTTCGTCGGGCGTACTGCTCTCCCTGCTGGTCTCGATGCAGATCGGCCGCGGCCTCGTCGTCGAGCTGGTCGGCATGCGCAACTCGGCTCTGGAGCTGGCGGGCAGCAAACTCCCTCAGTCGCTGCGGCGGCTGCATGCGGGCGAAGAGGTGGACATCGAGAGCCGAGGCACCGATGCAGCGGCACGGCGGAGGACGAGATCGGGCAGGTCGGCTCGGCGCTCAACGCCGTGCACCGGGCCGCGATCAAGGCCGCGGTCGAGCGTGCCGAGGTGCTCAGCGGAATCTCCGGCGTGTACGTGAAACTGGCCCGGCGCAGTCAGGTGCTGCTCCACCGGCAGCTCGGACTGCTCGACACCATGGAGCGGCGCGTCGAGGACCCTGCCGAGCTGGAGGACCTGTTCCGGCTCGACCACCTCACGACCCGGATGCGGCGGCACGCCGAGAGCCTGATCATCCTCTCCGGTGCCGCGCCCGTACGCGGCTGGCGCAGGCCCGTACCGATGCTCGACGTGGTGCGCGCCGCGGTCGCCGAGGTCGAGGACTTCACCCGCGTCGAGGTTCGGGTCACCGAGGACGTCCGCATAGCCGGCGTCGGCCGTTGCCGACCTCACCCACCTGGTCGCCGAGCTCGTCGAGAACGCGGTGCTCCTTCTCGCCTCCGCACACCAAGGTGCAGGTACGCGGCGAAAAGGTCGGCGCCGGATCTCGCACTGGAGATCGAGGACCGCGGCCTCGGCATGAGCCGGGAGGCGCTGGCCCAGGCCAACCGCAAGATCGTGGACGCCTCCCAGGTCGACCTGCTCGACACCGACCGGCTGGGCCTGTTCGTGGTCAACCGTCTCGCGCACCGCCGGAACGTTCAGGTCGCGCTGAAACCGTCCGTGTACGGCGGCGTCACAGCCGTCGTCCTCATACCCGAGAACCTGCTGGAGCAGGCGGCACCGGTCGCGCAGTCGCAGGACTCCGGGGACGGGAGCGGCCCGGCGACCGTGGAGCTCCAGGCCGTTACCGACCGGCGCGGCACCCGCCGTCCCCGCCCGGCGGCTGCCGAGCCCCTGCCTCAGCGGGTGACGCGACTGCCGGCCGCCGTCCCGACGCGTCCTGCCTTCGCACCGGACCGTAGATGGCACACGGTGTCCTCGGGCGACGGTGAGACCGCTTCCCCGGCAGCTCCCGCGCAGCGGGCGCCGGTCCAAAAGCCGGTCGATGCGGCACGGCCGGGCCAACGAGCCAATGCGCTACGACCGGGCGTCAGGCCCGCCCCCGAGCCCACCGACCTGCCGCGGACGGGTGCCGCCGTTGACCAGGAGCTCCCCGCACAGACAGGGGAGCACTCCGGGAGCGAGCCCGCTCCGTTGCCCAAGCGCGTACGGCAGGCGAGCATCTCGCCGCATCTGCGGGACGCTCCGGGCGGCCCGCCGCGCAGCGTCCCGCACATCGCGGAGTCCGCGGCCACCGGACGCTCGCCCGAGCGTGCCCGCGCCACCATGGCGGCGCTCCGCCAGGGCTGGCTGAGCGGCGGCCAGGCGGACGGGAAAGCGGACCGGATCACGGACCGGACGGCCGAGGGCGACCGGCCGCCGCTGCCCGCGCGGGATCAGAGCCACTCCGAGACACCGTCACAGGGAGATGAAGCGTGATGTCCGGGACGATGGAGACCTCCGGTGAGCTCAACTGGCTGCTGGACGAACTGGTCTCACAGGTACCGCAGATCAGGCACGCTGTCGTGCTCTCCGGCGACGGCCTGCCCATCGGCGCGTCCGAAGAACTGCCCCGGGACGACAAGGAACGCTTCGCCGCCATCGCCTCCGGCTTCCACAGCCTGGCCAAGGGCGCGGGGCGCCACTTCCAGGCGGGCCAGGTGATACAGACGTGGTCGAGCTGGAAGGCGGATTCCTCTTCGTCGCCGTCGGCCGGAGAGGGCTCCTGCCTGTCCGTGTTCACCGATGCCGATGCCGATGTGGGCCTGGTCGCCTACGAGATGGCACGGCTGGTGACGCGGGTGGCCGAGCACCTTGGCGTGTCCTACCGCACGGATGACGCCGCGGCCTTCCAGGAGTGACCCGGCCGCTATGACAGACACACCCCAGCAGTGGTTCGCCGAAGGGTCCGGGCAGCCTGGGCACTCCCAGCCGCCGAGCGCCTCGTCGTCCACCCCCGAGTGGTTCGACGACGAGGCGGGACCAGTAGTACGCCTGTACGCGATGACCTCGGGTCGTGCCCGGCCGACGAGTGAGGCCTTCGACCTGGCCGCGGTCATCCACGCGGACGAGGTCGACCCTCAGGCCGCACCTCCCGCCTTCGCCCGAACATGCGGCGATCGTCGCCCTGTGCCGGACCGGCCCCGCGGTCCGTCGCCGACATCGCAGCCGACACCGACCTGCCGGTCGGGGTGTTGCGGGTGCTCCTCGATGACCTGCTGGACGCCGGGCACATCCGCGTCAGCCGCCCCGTGGCCCCGGCGCAACTCCCCGACGCAGGCATTCTCAAGGAAATTATCGATGGACTCCGTGCACTCTGAAGGACCGCCGCACCGGATGCCCCCGGCTCGTTCCTGTCGTTGAAGATCCTGGTGGCCGGCGGTTTCGGGGTGGGCAAGACCACCCTGGTCGGGGCGGTGAGCGAGATCCGCCCGCTGCGCACCGAGGAACAGCTCACCGAGGCGGGCCGCGCGGTGGACCACCTCGACGGCATCGAGCGCAAGACCACGACGACGGTCGCCATGGACTTCGGGCGCATCACCCTGCGCGAAGGGCTGTCGCTGTATCTGTTCGGCACACCGGGCCAGGACCGCTTCTGGTTCCTGTGGGACGAGCTGTCCAACGGCGCGCTGGGCGCCATGGTGCTCGCCGATACGCGGCGCCTTGAGGACTGCTTCCCTGCCGTCGACTACTTCGAGCGCCGCGATATCCCCTTCGTCGTCGCGGTCAACTGCTTCGCCGGTTTCCACGTCTACGCCCCGCAGGAGGTAAGGGCCGCTCTCGACCTCGCCCCGGACACTCCCGTGGTGCTGTGCGACGCCCGCGAGCGGGAATCGGCGAAGGAGGTGCTGATCGCCCTCGTCGAGCACGCCAGCCGGGTGTACAGCAAGGAGTCGTGAGGGCGGCGCCCCTGAACGGCCCCGGTGCCATGTCCGCACCCGGGCCATCTCGCCCCGCCGTGTGAGCGGTCACGTAGAAGTACCGGCCGGGCACGGCGCGTCTCTGCACGCGGCGCGGGCCGCACTGTTACATCTCTCAAAGCGGTGACCGGTGCTTTGGGAGGTGGCGTCGTGGCTGACAGCACACCCGTACGCGCACGCCGCCGCCTTCGTGCGGATCCTTTGCAGCGGTTCCTCTTCGCCGGGGTGTACGGCACGGTGCTGGCCAGCACGATGGCGTCCGCCCTGGGCAATGAAGGCGGGGCGCCCGACCCCGGCTACGACGCGTTGTGGGTGCTGTTCACCGCCCTGGCCTCGGTAGCCGCACACGGTTTCGCGCATGCGCTCGCACACCGCACCGTCGACGGTGAGAGGGTCGTCATCGGCACCGTGCGCTCGGTCCTGACGGAGTGGCCGCTGCTCGCCGCGGTGCTGCCGACCGTCGCCATCCTGGCCGGCGCCTTCGCCGGGTGGTGGAGCGAGGACGTCGCCATCGAGGTCGCACTGGGCATCAACACGGCTGGGCTGTTCTGCTGGGGCCTGTGGTCGGCACGACTGGCCGACCGAAGCTGGTTCGCGGCCGTCCGAGCGGGCGCGATGGACATGCTGCTGGGGCTGTTCATCGTGGTGGCCAACGCGCTCAGCAAGTGAGTGCCGCAGCACCCCGCGCGGGTTCGAGTAGCCATGGAGAAACCTACTGGTGGGACGCATCGCACCTAGAGTGGATCTTGCGGTGCGGACACGCAGACGAAGGCTGTCCGATGTACCGCCTACCCTTATGCCATGAGCAGCATCACCCGGAGCCAGGCCGTGGACGTTGAGCGGACATATGAGGTGCGCACCTACGGGTGCCAGATGAACGTCCACGACTCCGAGCGGCTGGCCGGGCTGCTGGAGGACGCGGGGTACGTACGTGCACCCGACGGCGCCGACGGGGACGCTGACGTCGTCGTCTTCAACACCTGCGCGGTACGGGAGAACGCCGACAACCGCCTGTACGGCAACCTCGGCCGGCTCGCCCCGATGAAGTCCGCGCCGCCCGGGCATGCAGATCGCGGTCGGCGGCTGCCTCGCGCAAAAGGACCGCGACACTATCGTGCGCCGCGCCCCCTGGGTCGACGTCGTCTTCGGCACCCACAACATCGGCAAGCTGCCCGTCCTCCTGGAGCGCGCCCGCGTCCAGGAAGAAGCACAGGTGGAGATCGCCGAGTCGCTCGAAGCCTTCCCCTCGACGCTGCCGACGCGCCGCGAGACCGCCTACGCGGCCTGGGTCTCCGTCTCCGTCGGCTGCAACAACACCTGCACTTTCTGCATCGTCCCCGCGCTGCGCGGCAAGGAGAAGGACCGCCGCCCCGGCGACATCCTCGCGGAGGTCGAGGCGCTGGTCGCCGAAGGCGTCAGCGAGATCACCCTGCTCGGCCAGAACGTGAACGCCTACGGCTCCGACATCGGCGACCGCGAGGCCTTCAGCAAGCTGCTGCGCGCCTGCGGGCGGATCGAGGGCCTGGAGCGGGTCCGCTTCACCTCACCGCACCCGCGCGACTTCACCGACGACGTGATCGCGGCGATGGCCGAGACCCCCAACGTGATGCCGCAACTGCACATGCCCTGCAGTCCGGATCCGACCGCGTGCTGAAGGCGATGCGCCGCTCCTACCGGCAGGAGCGCTACCTCGGCATCATCGAGAAGGTGCGGGCCGCGATCCCGCGACGCCGCGATCACCACGGACATCATCGTGGGCTTCCCCGGGGAGACCGAGGAAGACTTCGAGCAGACCCTGCACGCGGTGCGCGAGGCCCGGTTCGCCCAGGCGTTCACCTTCCAGTACTCCAAGCGCCCGGGGACCCCGGCCGCCGAGATGGACGAACAGGTTCCCAAGAAGGTCGTCCAGGAGCGCTACGAGCGGCTGGTCGCACTCCAGGAGGACATCTCCTGGGAGGAGAACAAGCGGCAGGTCGGACGCACCCTGGAGCTGATGGTCGCCGAGGGCGAGGGCCGCAAGGACGGCGCCACCCACCGCCTCTCCGGCCGGGCCCCCGACAACCGCCTCGTGCACTTCACCAGGCCGGACGCCGAAGTGCGCCCGGGAGACGTGGTGACGGTGCAGATCACGTACGCCGCCCCGCACCACCTGCTTGCCGAAGGTCCCGTCCTGGAGGTGCGCCGCACCCGCGCGGGCGACGCCTGGCAGCAGCGCCGCGCGGCGGAGCAGGGCTCATCCGCGACGGCTTCCACGGGCGTGCTGCTCGGTCTGCCGAAGATCGGCGTCCCGGAGCCGCTGCCGGTGGCCCCGGGTGGCGGCTGCGGCTGCGACTGACGTTCCGAGGAGCGTGTCCGACGGGGCGGGCGGCCCGCCAGGGGCCTCGCCTCGTCATCCGGATGCCCCGGGCCCCCGTCATCGCGCGGACGCCGGGATACGCTGTGGATCATGCTTGTCGCCGCTGCCGTCTGTCCCTGTCCGCCGTTGCTGGTCCCTGAAGTCGCCGCCGGCGCCGCACCCGAGTTGGACGGCGTGCGGAGCGCCTGCGCTCAGGCCGTCGCCGTACTCGCCGCCGCGCGGGCCGAACGACTGGTCGTGGTCGGCCCCGAGACAGGCGACGGCCGGGCGCGCTATGCGCAGGGCACTGCGGGATCGTTCCACGGCTTCGGTGTGGACCTCGATGTGCGCCTCGGTGTGACCTCCGTCCCGCAGACCCAGGCCTCGGCAGGCCAGCACGCTCCCGGGCCCGTGCTGCCGTCCTCGCTCGCCGTCGGCGCCTGGCTGCTCGCCGGCGCCCGGTGGCCGTCCGCGGTGCCCGTGTCGGGCCTCGGTACGGGAGACCTGCTGGACGCCGGGCAGTGCGCGGCAGCCGGCCGCGAGCTCACCGAGGGGCCCACACGGGTGGCGCTGCTCGTGATGGGCGACGGCAGCGCGTGCCGCTCCAAGGCGCCCGGTGCCTTCGACGAGCGGGCCGCCGGCTTCGACGCGGCCGTGGCGCATGCGCTGGCGGCGGCCGACACGGCGGCGCTCGGCGCCCTCGACGGTGCGCTGGCCCGGACGCTGAAGGCGGCGGGACGCGCGCCCTGGCAGGTGCTCGCGGGCGCCGCCGAGGGCACGGACCTGGCGGGCGAGCTCTTCTACGACGACGCCCCGTACGGGGTCGGCTACCTGGTCGCAGCCTGGTCCTAGATCTTCAGTGCGCTCCTAGCTAGCTAGCGCCGGAGGCGGACTGCCGTCAGGCGCCCTTCACGGCGTCGCTGCCCACGGCCACCGGCATGGGCTCGGCCGCCGCCTGTGCGGCATCGACGGCTGTCGTGCCCGTGGTCTGTCGGCTGCCGTGCGGGCGGACTGCTGCCGGGAATCTCCACGGCCGCTGCGGTGGCCGTCCCGTCGGCTTCCTGCGGGGCGGCCGTGGATCCGGTGGGTGCCGCTTCGCCTGCGGACGGGCCTGCGACCTCCGCCCTGGGCTCCTCGGCCGCCGGGGCAAGGCCCGTCGTCGCCGGTGTGTCCAACGTCTCATTCGCGCTCCTGGACCGGCGAAAAAACCGTGCGATAACGCCTATGTCAACTCCCTGTCGTCTCCGTGCGGGCGAAACCCGCTCCCCGGGCGCCTCCCGCGAGACCGCCCCAGGCCCCGCGCCCCGCGCCCCGCGCCCGCGAAAAGGCGCCCGGCGGGCTACCCCTCCGGCCGTCCGGGAGCCAGAGGACTCGCAACAGGCAACGACTTCCGGCAGACCTCGTCACGTAACTCGTTCGAGCAGGGGTGAGAGGTTTGCGAGACTGGGACCGTGAGTAGTGCAGCCCCCCCACAGCGGGTCATCGCCGTCGTCGGGCCGACCGCGGCAGGAAAGTCCGATCTGGGTGTTTTCCTTGCCCGGCGCCTCGGCGGCGAAGTCGTCAACGCTGACTCGATGCAGCTCTATCGTGGGATGGACATCGGTACCGCGAAGCTGACGCTCAAGGAGCGGGCCGGTGTGCCGCACCACCTGCTCGACGTCTGGGACGTGACCGAGACGTCGAGCGTGGCCGAGTACCAACGCCTCGCCCGTGCCGAGATCGATCGGTTGCTCGCGCTCGGCCGCACCCCGATCCTCGTGGGCGGCTCGGGCCTGTACATCCGCGCGGCCATCGACGATCTCCAGTTCCCGGGCACCGACCCGGTGCTCCTCCCGCATCTGGAGGACGAGCTGGCGCTGCGCGGCTCCGGCGCCCTGCACGCCCGCCTGGCCGCCGCCGACCCGGAGGCCGCCCGCGCCATCCTGCCCAGCAACGGCCGCCGTATCGTCCGCGCCCTTGAGGTCATCGAGATCACCGGCAGGCCCTTCACCGCCAACCTGCCCGGCCATGACGCGATCTACGACACCATCCAGGTCGGCGTCGACGTGTCCCGCCCGGAGCTGGACGAGCGCATCGCGGCCCGGGTGGACCGGATGTGGGCGGGCGGCCTCGTGGCGGAGGTGAGTGCCCTGAAGGCACAGGGGCTGCGCCAGGGGCGCACGGCGTCCCGCGCGCTCGGCTACCAGCAGGTGCTGGCCGCGCTCGCGGGCGAGTGCACCGAGGACGAGGCCCGCGCCGAGACCGTGCGCGCCACCAAACGCTTCGCGCGCCGCCAGGACTCCTGGTTCCGGCGCGACCCCCGGGTGCACTGGCTGAGCGGTGCCGCGGTGGACCGGGGGGAACTCCCGGAGCGGGCGCTGACGTTGGTGGAACGACCGGTTACAGCCTGATCACGTGATGGCATCGGGACGCCCCGGCCGCCATCCGGTTCCCCGGCGGCGTGCCATCATCGACCATCGATCGGCCAGTGAAGTCTGAGTGGGAGGGCGCGTGGCGATGGAGGCCGGCCCTCGCAACACCGCACCTGGCGGCGAGTACGACACAGCGCGGATCCCCGCCGAAGAAGGCCCTGGCACCGGCGGGCTGACCGTCGGCGACGGCCCGGCCGACGACGGCGGGCTCACCTCCGACGGCCCGCGCACCGCACCTGACGGCACCGTCGACGACGGCCCTCAGCCGGATGAGCTGGCGGACGGCGAGGTCGAGGTCGAGCTGCGGCCGCAGCGCAGGCTGCGCATCTGGCAGCTCGCCCCCATCGTGATCCTCGCCGCGGTCGGCTCACTGATGTTCGCCTTCCCGCTCGCCTTCGAGTTCGGTGACGGCGGTGCCGTGGTCGCCATGCTCGGGCTGCTGATCTGCGCCTGCGCGGCAGGCTGGGGTGTGATGGCCGCCCGCCGGGCGGGTTCCACCTGGCCGGGGCTGCCGCAGCGCGGCTCCGGGCGCCGGCCCGACTGGCGTGTGATCGTGGTCTACGCCGTGGTGGTGGCGGGCGCCGTCGTACTCGCCGTGTGGCGAGTGGCCCGGCTGCGCTGACGCGGGCGGTGCGCGGGCCGCGCAGCCGGGCCGCGGCGGGCGGAGTGTCGCAGTGACCCCCTACGATCGAGGGATGAGCACGCGCATCACCTTCCTCAAGGGGCACGGCACGGAGAACGACTTCGTGATCATCCCCGACCCCGGGAACGTCATCGATCTGCCCCCGGCCACCGTCGCCGCGCTCTGCGACCGCCGCGCGGGTCTCGGCGGCGACGGTGTGCTGCACGCGGTGCGCTCCGCGGTGCACCCCGAGGCGCGGCACATGGCAGCCGAGGCCGAGTGGTTCATGGACTACCGCAATGCGGACGGCTCCGTCGCCGAGATGTGCGGCAACGGCGTGCGCGTCTTCGCGCGGTACCTGCAGAGCGCCGCGCTCGTCGCCGCAGGAGACCTCGCGGTGGCCACCCGTGCCGGTGTGAAGAGCGTGCACATAGCCAAGGGCGACGAGGATACCGCCGCCACCGCAGCGCCCATCACCGTCGGCATGGGCCCGGCCGTACTGCCCGCCGGTGAGGTCACCGTGCGCGTGGTGGAGCGCAGCTGGTCCGCCCGGCAGGTGGACATGGGCAATCCGCACGCCGTCGCCTTCGTCACCGACCTGGCCCACGCGGGCGACCTGCACACCGCGCCGTCCGTCACCCCGGCAACCGCCTACCCGCGGGGGGTGAACGTGGAGTTCGTCGTCGACCGGGGTCCGCGGCACGTGGCCATGCGGGTGCACGAGCGCGGCTCGGGCGAGACCCGCTCCTGTGGCACCGGCGCCTGCGCGGTGGCCGTCGCGGCGGCCCGCAGGGACGGCATCGATCCGGCGGTCACGGGCGCACCGGTCACCTACACCGTCGACGTGCCCGGCGGACGGCTGTTGATCACGGAGCGGCCGGACGGAGAGGTCGAGCTGACGGGCCCCGCGGTGATCGTCGCCGAGGGTCAGATCGATCCGCAGTGGTTTGACCACTCTTCGTGATTCCAAACCCCTGATTCGTCGTTCGTTAGAGTGATCCATTTCACGCTCGGCGAGAGCCGGTCGGCCCAGGCCCTCCGGGTCGGTAGCATCAAGCACCGGCCCGGACGGGGACCGCCCGCCTGCTCCAGGAGCCAGTCTGGGATCCCCGCCACCCCCGCCGGTCGACGCAGCCGGAGGTGCCCATGTGTGCGGAGGCCACTTGCCCCCCTGACCCGCCGTCGCCCGAAAGCCCTCGAAGGCGCGGTCGCCCCCGGCTCGACCTGCGCAGACTCGGCCGGGCCGCGCTGCTCGGGTCCGCCGACCGCGACCGGCTCCCGGACGCCATCGCCCATGTGGCGGAGGCCCATCGCGCCTATTATCCCGACGCCGACCTCGAACCCCTGCGCCGCGCCTACGTCCTCGCCGAGTCCTCGCACCGCGGTCAGCTCCGCAAGAGCGGCGAGCCGTACATCACCCACCCGCTCGCCGTCACCCTCATCCTCGCCGAACTCGGCGCCGAGACCACCACCTTGACCGCCTCCCTCCTCCACGACACCGTCGAGGACACCGATGTGACGCTCAATCAGGTGCGTGAGGCCTTCGGCGAGGAGGTGCGCTACCTCGTCGACGGCGTCACTAAACTAGAGAAGGTCGACTACGGCGCCGCCGCCGAGCCGGAGACCTTCCGCAAGATGCTGGTCGCCACCGGCAACGATGTCCGAGTGATGTCGATCAAGCTCGCCGACCGGCTGCACAACATGCGCACCCTCGGTGTCATGCGTCCCGAGAAGCAGGCCCGCATCGCCAAGGTCACCCAGGACGTGCTGATCCCGCTCGCCGAACGCCTGGGCGTACAGGCGCTCAAGACGGAGCTTGAGGACCTCGTCTTCGCGATCCTGCACCGTACCGAGTACGAGGAGACCCGCACCCTCATCGGGGCCCACACCGCGAGCGGCCACGACCCACTCGCCGACATCGCCGAGGACGTACGGGCTGTGCTGCGGGAGGCCAGGATCGGCGCCCGAGTCGTCATCCGGCCCCGGCACTTCGTCTCCGTCCACCGCGCCCTGTGTAAACGCGGTGAACTGCGCGGCGCGGACTTCGGGCGGCTGCTCGTCCTGGTGACCGAGGACGCCGACTGCTATGGCGTGCTCGGCGAACTGCACACCTGCTTCACGCCGGTCATCTCGGAGTTCAAGGACTTCATCGCGGTCCCCAAGTTCAACCTCTACCAGTCGCTGCACACGGCCGTCGCCCGGCCCGACGGAGAAGTGGCCGAAGTCCTCATCCGTACGCACCGGATGCACCGCACGGCGGAGGCCGGGGTCATCGCGCTGGGAAACCCCTACGCTGCGACGGCGGGTGCGGCGGCCGCGGCCGGCACACCCGCCGCGTCGTCCTCGCTGCCCGCGCCGTCTGCGCCTTCTGTGCCATCCGGGGCCGAGGGCCCGACGGTAGCGCTCGCCGCCGCTGGGGCCTATCAGGCTGCGGTGTTATTTCCACCGGCGGGAGTGCCCTCGTCGGCCGGTACAGGCCGGGAGGCGGCGCCGGCCACGGGGCCGGACGCGGAGCCGTCGGCGCGCTCTGCCGTGCCGTCTTCGACGCCTTTGACGCCCGCGGCATCCGTGCCCGCGCCCTCGGCCGTGCCCTCCGGGACACCTGCCGTGTCCTCGCAGGGCCGTGAGCCGGCCGACGGAGAGCGTGCCGACCCGACCCGGCCCGGCTGGCTCTCCCGGCTCCTGGCCTGGCAGCAGTCGGCCCCGGACTCCGACACGTTCTGGTCCACGCTGCGCGAAGACCTCGCCCAGGACCGCGAGATCACCGTCTTCCGGGCCGACGGCGGCGCCCTCGGCCTGCCCGCGGGCGCCAGTTGCATCGACGCCGCCTACGCCCAGTACGGCGAGGACGCACACGCGTGCATCGGGGCCCGGGTCAACGGCCGCCTGGCGACGCTGAGCACGGTCCTGAGAGACGGTGACAGCGTGCAGCTCCTCCTGGCCCAGGACTCCGTGTCCGGGCCCTCTCGCGAGTGGCTGGAGCACGCCCGCACTCCCGCCGCGCGCATCGCGATCGAATGTTGGCTCGCCAGCCACCCCGAGGGCGTCCAGCCCCCGGAGGACACGCCCCGCACTCCCGTCAGCACGCCAGGCGTACGCCCGGCAGCGGCCAACGCCGTCGTCGACCTGCCCGGCGCCACCGTGCGCCTGGCGGGCTGTTGCACCCCGGTGCCACCCGACAGCATCACGGCCTTCGCCGTGCGCGGCGGAGCGGTCACCGTGCACCGGCAGGAGTGCGCGGCGGTGGCGCGTATGACGGGCGCGGGGCGTTCTGAGGTGGGGGTGCGCTGGGGCGAGAGCGCGGCCTGCCGGGTCACCCTGTTCGCCGAGTCCTTCGGGCGGACCCAACTGCTCGCCGACCTCACCGAGGCCATCGCCGTCGAAGGTGTTGCGATCCTCGCGGCCAAGGTCGACCCGCACAGTGAACAGCGCGTGCGCCACACCTACACGCTCCAGCTCCCCAACGCCGCCTGCCTGCCCGCACTGATGCGCGCCATGCGCAACGTGCCCGGGGTCTACGACGTCAGCCGCGCCCAGCGCCCCACGGCCTTCATCCAGTAGGCGGGGCGCCGGGACGGGGAGCGGCACTCTCGCGGGGCGAGGCGGGCCATCCGGCGGCGGTCCCGTCAACCCGGCACGCCCCGAAGGGCCCTATGGAAGGCAACGGCAGACCCGTTCGGGTGGGGCCGGCGCGCGTCGTCGCCGCAGGGCGGGCAGGCGCTGATAGCGGTGGTCCATGCTGCCGTTCACGCCCCGTGTCACCGACCCCCGCTCGTCCGCCGCTCCGGCCGCGCGCGTCACGTCCGCCCCGGGCGGTGCCCCGGTCCCGGGCGGCACCCCGGACATCGCGCGGCCCCGCCGCACTCGGGCCCGCCGTACCGGCGCCGCGCTGCTCGCCGCCGCCACGACCGTCTGCATCATCGCCGCCGGCGCGCCGTCCCCGGTCGTCCCGCTTGGCCTGGGCGACCCGATCTACCCGCACCTGGGCAACCCCGGCTACGACGTGCGCGCCTACGACATCTCTCTCGCCTACCGCGGCGCCAACAACAAGCCGCTCACGGCCGTCACCAGGATCGACGCCCGCGCCACCGCCCGCCTGGCACGCGTCAACCTCGACTTCACGCACGGCAAGGTCCGCTCCGTCGAGGTCAATGGCAGGCCCGCCCGGTTCGCCACCGCCCAGGAGGACCTGATCGTCACGCCCGCCGTGCCGGTGCCGCGGGGCGGCAGGCTGCGCATCACGGTGCGGCACACCAGTGACCCACGCCCGGGCAACGGCTCCGAGGGGGGCTGGGTACGGACGAAGGACGGCCTGGCCCTGGCCAACCAGCCGGACGCCGCGCACTGGGTGTTCCCGTGCAACGACCATCCCTCGGACAAGGCGCGGTTCACCTTCCACGTCAGCGCCCCGCGCGCGCTCACCGTGGTCGCTGGCGGTGTGCTCGTCGGCACGGCCCGGCACGGCGCCACCACCACCTGGGCGTATCGCACGCTGCGGCCCATGGCCACCGAGCTCGCCCAGGTGAGCATCGGCCGCTCCGCCGTACTGCACCGGACGGGACCGCACGGGCTGCCCATCCGTGACGTGGTGCCCACCAAGAACCGCAAGGCGCTGGCACCCTGGCTGGCGAAGACGCCCGGCCAGCTCGCCTGGCTGGAGCGGAAGGTCGGCCGCTACCCGTTCGAGACATACGGCCTGGTCATCGCCGACGCGCAGACCGGCTTCGAGCTGGAGACCCAGACCCTGTCCCTCTTCGAGAAGGAACTCTTCCTGGGCCGCGGTGCCCTCAGATACCCCACCTGGTACGTCGACTCGGTCATGGTGCACGAGCTGGCGCACCAGTGGTTCGGCGACAGCGTCAGCCCCCGCACCTGGGCCGACGTCTGGCTCGGCGAAGGCCATGCGAGCTGGTACGAGGCCCTGTACGCGCAGGAGGCGGGGCACCGGTCGCTGAAGGACCGGATGCATGAGGCCTATCTCCAGTCCGACGCGTGGCGGGCGGCAGGCGGCCCGCCCGCGGCGCCGAAGCCGCCCTTGCCCGGCCAGAAGATCAGCATCTTCAGGCCCGTCATCTACGACGGGAGCGCGCTGATGCTCTACGCGTTGCGCGAGGTCATCGGCCGCCCGGCCTTCGAGCGCCTCGAACGGCAGTGGGTACGCGTCCACCAAGGCGGCTCCGCGTCCACCGCGGACTTTGTGCGCCTGGCCTCGCGGATCGCGGGGCACGACATGAGCGGGTTCTTCCACACCTGGCTGTACGGCGCGAAGACCCCGCCGATGCCCCATCACCCCGAATGGCGCGCCGAGGCCTCCCAGCAGGCCGCCAAGGAAGCGGCAGCCAGGGGCGTGGGCAAGGGTGCGGGCAAGGAGACGGCGGCCAAGAACGCCTCCAAGGGGGCGGCCGCCAAGGAGCACGGCCTTGGGCGGAGCGCCAAGGGGGCGCCTGCTGCGTAGCCGCGCGGTGCTCGCTGCCGGTGGCCGCGCCGGGGCGGCGTCCGCTGTGGTTGACCGGCCGCCGCGCTGGCCGATCTCGTCACTCACCGGAGTCGACTCCACCGTTCGGTGGAGCCGACTCCCGTCGCTCTCCGCAGTCGGACCGGTCGTCGACGGGTCCGACTGCGGCGCACCGCGAGGGTGTGCCGCCGAACCCGCGCCCGCCCCGGCGCGTCACGCGCCTCGGCGCTCCTGCCCCGAAAAATCCGATGACGAGACGTGTCGTTGCGTGCCATCATCGTCAGGTCGACGACGCGCGTGCGCACCGCCCGGCGAGTGATCACGGACAGTGATTACGGTCGGCGGGAGTGCCGTCCAGAGGGCGCCGGACCGCCGGGCGGTCCGGGCAGCTTCCGCCGGGGTCCCGGCCCTGGCGGGCGGGGAATCTTCCGGCTTCCGGGAGCGTTGTCGGTCCTGACGGCGGGCATGTGTCCGTCGACGGGTTCGATCCGTCCGATCGAGCCACCCTTCGACGTAAAGGATCCAATGACCTCCTCTTCTTCCCCTTCCCAGGACGCGCGGAGCTTCGAGCAGAACTACCCCGATGGACTTCGGGCCGATGCCCTGATGGAAGAGGACGTCGCCTGGAGCGAAGAGATCGACGGCCTGCGGGACGGCGACCAGCTGGATCGCTCCGAGCGCGCCGCACTGCGCCGCGTCGCGGGGCTCTCCACCGAGCTGGAGGACGTCACCGAGGTCGAGTACCGCCAGCTCCGTCTGGAGCGGGTCGTACTCGTCGGGGTATGGACCTCGGGCACGCTGGTCGAGGCGGAGAACTCCCTCGCCGAGCTCGCCGCCCTCGCCGAGACCGCGGGCGCGCTCGTACTCGACGGAGTCATCCAGCGCCGCAGCACGCCCGACGCAGCGACGTACATCGGCTCCGGCAAGGCCAAGGAGCTGCAGGAACTCGTCCTGCACAGTGGTGCCGACACGGTGATCTGTGACGGCGAGCTCTCCCCGGGTCAGCTGATCCACCTTGAGGACGTGGTCAAGGTCAAGGTGATCGACCGCACCGCTCTGATCCTCGACATCTTCGCCCAGCATGCGAAGTCCCGAGAGGGCAAGTCGCAGGTGGCGCTCGCGCAGATGCAGTACATGCTGCCGCGGCTGCGTGGCTGGGGTCAGTCGTTGTCGCGGCAGATGGGCGGCGGCAAGGGCGGCGGCCTCGCCACCCGTGGCCCCGGTGAGACCAAGATCGAGACGGACCGGCGGCGGATCCGCGAGAAGATGGCGAAGATGCGCCGGGAGATCGCGGAGATGAAGACCGGCCGCCAGGTCAAGCGCCAGGAGCGGCGCAGGAACAAGGTCCCCTCGGTCGCCATCGCCGGTTACACCAACGCGGGCAAGTCCTCGCTGCTCAACCGCCTCACCGGCGCGGGCGTCCTGGTGGAGAACTCCCTGTTCGCCACCCTGGATCCCACCGTGCGGCGCGCCCAGACCCCGAGCGGCCGTCTGTACACGCTGACCGACACCGTCGGATTCGTCCGCCATCTCCCGCATGACCTGGTGGAGGCCTTCCGCTCCACGATGGAGGAGGTCGGCGACTCCGACCTGATCCTCCATGTGGTCGACGGCTCGCATCCGATGCCCGAGGAGCAGTTGTCCGCCGTACGCGGAGTGATCAGCGAAGTGGGCGCGAACGATGTGCCCGAGCTCGTGGTGATCAACAAGGCCGATGCCGCTGACCCGCTCATCCTCCAGCGGCTGCTGCGCGTCGAGAAGAACGTCATCGCGGTATCGGCCCGTACCGGTGCCGGGATCGAGGAGCTGCGCGCTTACATCGACGCACAGCTGACCCGGCCCAGTGTGGAGATCGAGGCCCTGGTGCCGTACACGCAGGGCAAGCTGGTGGCGCGTGCTCACACCGAGGGCGAGGTCATCTCCGAGGAGCACACCCCGGAGGGCACCCTGCTCAAGGCGCGGGTGCACGAGGAGCTCGCCGCGGATCTGGCGCCGTACACACCTGCCGGGCTGCGCTGAACCGGGCGCTTTGGGGCTGATCCGAGCCCCGGACCCGGCGCCACATGACGAAAGGACCGCCTCCCCGAGCTGGGAGGCGGTCCTTGCGTATGCCCTGCGCGGTGTCCCGAGTGCGGGGCGCCGGCGCCTACTGGCCGCCGTACTTCTTGCTCATCGTGTCGAAGACCTGCTTGGCCTCCGGGCCGAGCTGCGGGCCCGCGAGCCATCCGTTGGTGATCGGGCCGATCGACGTGTTCGAGACCAGCTCGGTCTTCTTGCCCACCACGTGGAACCAGCCGCCGCCGGACGAACCGCCGGTCATCGTGCAGCCGATGCGGTACATCGACGGCATGCTCGGGTCGATCGACAGACGCCCCGGCTGGTCGAAGCACTTGTACATCTTCTGCCCGTCGTACGGCGGGGCCGCCGGATAGCCCCAGACTCCCAGGGTGCCCGCCGACTGCACCGACGGCGTGGAGAAGTCCACGTCCAGCGCGGCTCCCACCGTCTCCTCAAGCGACTTGGTGCCGTGCTCCGGCTTCACATGCAGCACGGAAAAGTCGTACGGAGCGCCGGTACCGCCGGTCTCGGAACCGCCGTTGATCCACTCGTTGGACGTGGAGGCCCAGTCAGCCCACCACTGGCCGTAGGGCGCGACCTCCTGCTGGGTGGCGTTCTGCAGGGCGTTCAGCGACTTGCCGTTGTCGTTGTACGACGGCACGAAGGCGATGTTGCGGTACCAGCCGCCGCCCGCGCCGGCGTGCACGCAGTGGCCCGCGGTCCACACCAGGTTGGACTTGCCCGGGTGCCGCGGGTCCTTCACGACCGTGCCGGAGCAGACCATGGAGCCCTCGGGGGAGTCGAAGAAGACCTTGCCGACCGGGGCGGCGTTGTTGTGGTACGGGGTCTTCTCCGCCTTGGCCTGGACGGGCGCCGGCTCCGGGTCGGTGACGCCCTGGTCGGCCGCCGCGTCCTTCGCTGAGAGAGTCTTGGCCGGGTCCTTCGCGGACTTCATCCGGTCCGGCTTCCACAGGCCGTCGATGACCGGGTTGACGAAGTCCTTCGCGTCACTCAGCCACTTCTTCTTGTCCCAGTTGTTCCAGCCGCCCTTTTTCCACTGGTCGAGGTCGATCCCGTGGTCCTTGAGCTTGCCGGCCAGGTTGTTGGCGAGATCGGAGGTGTCGGAGCCGGCGTCGCTGCCCGCGTTCTGGGACGTGCCGGATTTCGATGAGCCGCTGTCGTCGCTGGAGCCGTTGCAGGCCGTGGCGGTGAGCGCCAGGGCCGCGACAAGCCCCGTGGCGGCGAGGACGGAGTGCCGTCCTCGGCCGCGCGCAAAGGGCGGACGTATGGAACGCATGCTGCCTAAACCCCCGAAGTGGTGTGCGTGTGATGGTGAGTTGGAGGCCTGTTCGGGCCCTCGTGGGGACCCGGGCCTCGATGTGGTTCCTGGTGGGGAGAGTTCGTTCACGGGGCTGTCGTGTACTGGTCAGTAGTCTGCGGCGGGCCCGTCCGTCCCCCGGCCGCGACACCCCCACTATGCCGGTGGGGCGGTGCGCATCCGGCGGCGGGGGTGGCAACCCCCGCACACCGCACGTACGTCGGCCCGCCGAGCGGGCTCCTACTTCTTCGCGTACTTCTTGCTCACCGTGTCGTAGACCCCCTTGGCCTCTTTGCCCAGGTGCGGGCCCGCGAGCCAGCCGTTGGTGATCGGGCCGATCGAGGTGTTGGAGACCAGCGCGGGCTTGCCGTTCGACCCCGCGCTGACCCAGCCACCGCCGGACGAACCGCCCGTCATGGTGCAGCCGATGCGGTACATCGTCGGGTCGGACGCGGTCAGCGAGAGCCGCCCCGGCTTGCCGGCGCACTGGTACAGCTTCTGGCCGTCGAACGGCGCCGCGGCCGGGTAGCCCTTCGCCGTCATCGACGCGATGTTCGGCACCGCGGGCGCGTTGAAGTTCACCGGGAGGGCCGAACCGACCGTCTCCTCAAGTGACTTGCCCGAGCTGCCCTTCTCCGGCGTGACATGGATGACCGAGAAGTCGTACGGCGCGCCCTGGCCGCCGGTCGGACCACCCTGCTCGATCCACTGCTCGGAGGTCTGCGCCCAGTCACCCCACCACACGCCGTACGGGGCGACCTTGTCCTTGGGCGCGTTCCGCAGCTGTGCGGTGGGCTCGGCGCTGTCGTTGTACGACGGGACGAAGGCGATGTTGCGGTACCAGCCGCCCTTCTTGCCCGCGTGCACGCAGTGGCCCGCGGTCCAGATCAGGTTGGATTTGCCGGGGTGCGCCGGGTCCTCCACCACGGTCGCGGAGCAGACCATCGAGCCCTCGGGGCTGTCGAAGAAGAGCTTGCCCGCGTACGAGGCGCTGGTGTGGTACGGCGCCTTGACGGCCTGGGCCTGTACCGCGGCGGGCGTCGGGTCCGTCACGCCCTGGTCACCGGAGACGTCATTGTCGTCGACGCCCTTGTCCGGAGGGTCGGCCTTGCGCATCCGGTCGGGGTCCCACAGGCCCGCGATGATCGGGTTGACGAAGTCCTGCGCCTCACGCAGCCACTTGTTCTTGTTCCAGTCCTTCCAGCCGCCGTTCTTCCACTGGTCGAGGTCGATGCCGTGCTTCTTGAGCTGGTCCTGGACATCACTGGGCAGCTTGTACGCGCCGTTGTCGTCGCCGGCCTGGGACGCGCTGGCGCTCGGGGACGGGGCGTTCGACGCGTCGTCGTCGCCCGGGCCGCAGGCCGTGGCCGTGAGCGCGAGGACCGCCCCGAGTGCGACAACGGCCGCCGCAGGGGCCCCGCGGCGCGCACTCCTCTCCTGCCGAACAGCGAAGAGCGGGCGTATGGATCGCATGGTGTTACTCCCCCTGGGCTGGGCTTCGTTGACAGAGCGGCTGCTGCAGAGCAGCCGCTTCGATGGCCGCTACCGGTCACGGTCACGGCCGCGCCCGGTGCCGACCGTGCGCGGTTCCGCGCGCCGTCCACCGGCCGCTGCGCCACCGCCCCGGCGCCCGGACTGCTGCGGCCCGGCGCCGTGAACGGGCACCCACACTATGCCGATGCCACAGGGGAGTTCCGACGGGAGGGCAACGGTTGTGTCACGGCAAGGAACGGCGCCCGGCGGCAGAGATCTTCCGCCGGGCCGTGATCCTGTGCTGCCGGCGTCGTTGGTAGAGGCAGGGGCCATGACAGGTCAGGCCCCGTCCCGCCCTGCCTGGTGGGACGCGCCTTAAGTTCAGCGGGAGGACCGACATCCGTGGCCGTGACCGAATCTGCGTCTGTGGCGGTGACCGGCGTGCAGGAGGGGATCCTGCGCCGTCAGGCGGCGCGTGAATCGGCGGCGCGAACCTATGCGCGTGCGCTGCCGATCGTCCCCGTGCGCGCCCGCGGGCTGACCATCGAGGCTGCCGACGGCCGCCGTTACCTGGACTGCCTCTCGGGCGCGGGCACGCTCGCCCTCGGCCACAACCACCCGGTGGTGCTCGAAGCGATCCGTACCGTCCTCGATTCCGGCGCCCCGCTCCAGGTGCTGGATCTGGCCACACCCGTCAAGGACGCCTTCACCACGGAACTGCTCGGCACCCTGCCGGGCGAGCTGGCCGAGCGGGCCCGGATCCAGTTCTGCGGCCCGGCCGGCACGGACGCGGTCGAAGCCGCTCTCAAACTGGTGCGGACGGCCACGGGACGTGACGGCATGCTCGCCTTCACCGGGGCGTACCACGGGATGACGGCCGGTGCGCTGGAGGTGTCCGGCGGTGCGCGGGACGTGCGGGTGGCCCGGCTGCCGTATCCGCAGGACTACCGCTGCCCCTTCGAAACCGGCGGGACGCGCGGCGCCGAACTGGCCGCGCGCTGGACCGAGAACCTGCTCGACGACCCCAAGTCGGGAGTGCCGGCCCCCGCCGGCATGATCCTCGAACCCGTGCAGGGCGAGGGCGGCGTGCTGCCCGCCCCCGACGACTGGATGCGCCGTATGCGCGAGATCACCGCTGCCCGCGGTATCGCGCTGATCGCGGACGAGGTGCAGACCGGAGTGGGACGCACGGGCACCTTCTGGGCGGTGGAGCACAGCGGCATCGTCCCCGATGTGATGGTGCTGTCCAAGGCGATCGGCGGCAGTCTGCCGCTGGCCGTCGTGGTGTACCGGGACGACCTGGACGTCTGGGCGCCCGGCGCGCACGCCGGTACCTTCCGCGGCAACCAGCTCGCCATGGCGGCAGGCACGGCGACCCTCGCGTACATCCGCGAGAACGCCCTCGCCGAGCGCGCCGGGGTGCTCGGCGCGCGCATGTTGGGCCGGCTCCAGGGCCTGGCAGCGACCCATCCCTGCATCGGGGACGTACGCGGCCGGGGCCTGATGATCGGCGTCGAACTCGTCGACGTGACAGCCGACTCCGCCGCAGGACCCCCGCCACCCGCGACCGCCCTGGCCGCCGCGGTGCAACGCGCCTGCCTCGACCGCGGTCTCCTCGTCGAACTCGGCGGCCGAGGGCAGAGCGTCGTACGGCTCCTGCCGCCGCTCACCCTCACCGACGAACAGGCGACCGCCGTTCTCGACCGTCTCGCCGACGCCATCGACGCGACCGAGCGAACCCACCGCGAGACACCGCGGTGTCCCTGACCCGTTCAGCCCCGGCAGATCGCGCGGCGCGGCCCGACCAGCCCCGAGTTCCGGGGCGCCGCATCCCCCACCGGCGCCGGCACCCACGCACACCCCTAGCACCCCCCAAGGAACCCTCAGTGAACCCCACCCCCGCACCCACCCCCACCTCCGCACCTGATGTGCACGGCGACCCGCACCAGCCAGGTGCGTCCGCCAGCCCGCTGCCGGGTGCCGCCGAGCCGCACGCCGTTCCCCGCCAGCCGCCCTCGGGCCCCCCGGACGCCGATGCCCGTCCGCCACCACGCCCACCGGCCCCGTCGAGCACGTGGACGCCCCGGAACACCCCGACCCGCTGGAGCACCCCGACCCGGAAGCCGCCGCCCAGGCAGCGGCCATCGAGAACCTGCTCCGCTGCTGGATCAGAGAGAAGAACCTCACCGCGCCGGACCACGGCACCCTGCGCATCCCCCTCGAAACCAGCGGTACGACCCTTCTCGTGCCCGTGCGCTATTGGTCGCCCACCGGATGGCACCGCTTCGGCCGGGCCGTTCTGGAGAGCGAACCGCAGGGCACCCGGCCCGCCGACGCCGTCACCCTGGCCGCCCTGCTCGCCCGCGAAGCCGCCCACGGCACGGGCCGGGGAGCCGTCCGCGAGGCGGCCGACGACGGTGGCGAACTGGTCGCCCGGGTCGCCGACTCGGTGCAGCGCACCACCGCCTTCCTCACCGACCGCCGGCGCCGCACCGAGGACGAGCCCGACCTCTTCCTCGCCGCGGAACAGTCACTGCTGCTCGGCCACCCCCTGCATCCCACGCCCAAGAGCCGCGAAGGCCTCTTGGAGACCGAAGCACGCCGCTACTCGCCCGAACTGCGCGGTTCCTTCCCGCTGCACTGGCTGGCGGTCGACCGCCGGGTACTCGCGCAGGACTCGGCCTGGACCGAGCGCGGCAGGGTCGTCCCCGCCGAGGTGCTCGACGCACCGGCTGGCCGGAGCAGGCCTGCCGCTGCCCAAGGGCTTCGCCGCACTGCCGATGCATCCCTGGCAGATCCGCGACGTCGTGCGCCGGCCGCAGGTCGCCGCCCTGCTCGACGCGGGCCTGCTGCGCAACTCGGTCCGCACGGCACGGCCTGGCACCCCACCTCCTCCGTGCGCACCCTGTACAGGACCGGCGCCCCGGCCATGCTCAAGCTCTCGCTCGGTCTGCGCATCACCAACTCCCGCCGGGAGAACCTCCGCAAGGAACTCCACCGCGGCGTCGAGGTCCACCGCCTGCTGCGCAGCGGTCTCGACGCGCAGTGGCAGGCGGAACACCCCTGCTTCGGCATCATCCGCGACCCGGCATGGCTGGCCGTCGACAGCCCGGACGGCACACCGCTGGCCGGGCTCGACGTCATGATCAGGCACAACCCCTTCGGCCCCGGCGACAACGCCTCGTGCGTGGCGGGCCTCGTCTCACCACGGCCCGTGCCCATGCCGTCCCCCGCACCCGGCGCCCACCGGCTGCCGCTCCAGGACGGCTGCGGCGCCGAGGCGACCGGGCAGCGCACGGCGGCCCGGCACGCCGGCGCACCGGAGCAGGAAGCAGCGCCCGACAGTGCGTTGCGCTCCCGTCTCGCCTGCCTCGTCCACGCGCTCGCCCAGCGCACCGGTCGGTCCCGGGAAGCCGTCGCCACCGAGTGGTTCCTGCGCTACCTGGAACAGGTCGTACGCCCCGTGCTCTGGCTGGACAGCGCGGCAGGCGTGGCTTTGGAGGCCCATCAGCAGAACACTCTGGTGCTGCTCGGTCCGCAGGGCTGGCCCGTGGGCGGGCGCTACCGCGACAACCAGGGCTACTACTTCCGCGCCTCCCGCCGCGCCGACCTCGAACGGCGACTGCCGGGCATCGGCGCCCACAGCGACACGTTCGTCTCCGACGAGGTCACCGACGAGCGCTTCGCCTACTACCTTGGCATCAACAACGTGTTCGGCCTGATCGGCGCCTTCGGCTCGCAACGGCTCGCCGACGAGACGGTCCTGCTGGCAGCCTTTAGGCGCTTCCTCGGCGGCGTCGCCTCCGGCCCCGGGAAGCTGCGCACCCCGCTGCCGCAGCAGCTGCTCGACGCGCCGGTGCTGCGCTGCAAGGCCAACCTGCTGACCCGGGTGCGCGGCCTCGACGAACTCGTCGGCCCGGTCGACACCCAGTCCGTCTACGTCACCATGTCCAACCCCCTGCACTCCTGAGGAACATCGACCACCTCGCCCCGAGAGGAGCGTCACCGTTTCCGCCACCGACGCGAGCACGGACGACGGCGTCCGGTCCTCGGCCGACATTCCGGCTTCCGGTCCGGGGCCCCGCCCCGTACCGAAGCCGGGCCCCGCAAGCGAGGCCTCACCCGAAGTCGCAGCCAAGGCCGAAGCCGGAGCGGACGCCGACGTCGAAGACACCGTCGACCTCCGGCTGTCGGACGAGCTCACCGCGCTGCACACCGGGGTGACAGCCGCGCCGGTGGGCGCCACCGCCCGGCCCGCCATGGACAACGGCGACGACCTTCTCGACCACCTGGCCGACTGGGCGCCCGCGGCCACCCCTGCGGGCCCCTTCCGGCTGGTGCCCGTCCGCGTCGGACGCGATCTCCCGCTGATCAGCCACTGGATGAACGACCCCGCCGTCGCCGCCTTCTGGGAACTGGCCGGCCCGCCGTCCGTCACCGAGAGCCACCTGCGGTCCCAACTCGACGGAGACGGCCGCAGCGTCCCCTGCATCGGTGTGCTCGGCGAGACACCGATGAGCTACTGGGAGGTCTACCGGGCCGATCTCGACCCACTGGCCCGCCACTACCCCGCACGCCCGCACGACACCGGACTGCACCTCCTCATCGGGAAGGTCGCCGACCGCGGCCGGGGTCTGGGCACGCTGCTGCTCACCGCCGCCGCCGGCCTGGTGCTCGACCACCGACCTTCCTGCGCGCGCGTCATCGCCGAACCCGACCTGCGCAACACCCCCTCCGTCTCCGCCTTTCTGAGCGCCGGCTTCCGCTTCGCCGCGGAGCTCGACCTGCCCGGGAAACGGGCCGCGCTCATGGTCCGCGACCGGGCACTGCGCGCCGCGCTCCGGTCATATCACTGTGAGTAACGACTGCCCTTTCGATCTGGTTCCCATGAGGAGTCAATGTGCCGAGTCCGTCCCCCGAGCCGCATTCCTGTCCCTCTGGTCACTTCCACGGGCCTTACGATCTGCCCGAGCTGACCAGACAGGAGTGGGGCCGGGCCGGCAGCCGCCTGCTTGCCAAAATGCTCGGCGAGTTCGCGTACGAGGAGATCATCCGGCCCGAGCCGGACGGTTCGGACACCTCACCCGGGCCGGATCCCGGCTACGGCACACACGGTGCCTGGACCGTTGATCTCGACGACGGCGCCCGCGTCGCGTTCCGTGCCCGCCGCGGCGCATACGGCAGCTGGCGGATCGATCCGGCGACCATCACCCTGGCCGAACCCGGCACCCCGCCCCGCCCGTTCGCCGACCCCGTCGCCTTCCTCGTCCGGGCCCGCGAGGCGCTCGACGTGGACGGCAGCACCCTCGGGCACGTCATCCGCGAACTGCACCACACCCTGGCCGCCGACGCCCGCCTCGCCCGCACCGCCCTTAGCGCCCGAGCCCTCGCCGACCTCGGCCACGCACAACTGGAGGGTCACCAGACAGGCCATCCCTGGCTGGTCCTCAACAAGGGCCGTCTGGGATTCTCGGCGCGCGACGCCGCACAGTGGGCACCCGAGGGCCGCAACGCCACCCCGCTGCCCTGGATCGCGGTGCACACCTCCCTTGCCGCCTACCGCGGCGTAGGCGGCCTGCACACCGCCGACCGGCTCTACGCCCGCGAACTAAACCCCGGCACCCGGGACGCCTTCGCCGCCGTCCTGCGCGCCCGCGGCCTCGTCCCCGAGGACTACCTCTACCTGCCCGTCCACCCCTGGCAGTGGGAGAACGTCGTCCTCACGCTGTTCGCGTCCTCGGTGGCCGCCGACGAGATCGTCCCGCTGCCCACCGACGGCGACCTACGCCTACCGCAGCAGTCCATCAGGACGTTCTCCAACCTCTCGTGCACCGCCCGGCACTCCGTGAAACTGCCCCTGTCCATCCTGAACACCCTGGTGTGGCGGGGCCTGCCCACCGAGCGCACGCTCGCCGCGCCCGCCGTCACCGCATGGATGCAGCGGCTGCGCGAGGAAGATCCGTTCCTGCGGGACGAGTGCGGGGTCATCCTGCTCGGCGAGGTCGCCTCCGTGACCGTCGAGCACCCGGTCTACGACGCCCTGCCCGATGCGCCCTACCAGTACAAGGAGCTCCTCGGGGCGATCTGGCGCGAGCCGCTGCTGCCGCAGCTCGCTCCGGGGGAGCGGGCCCGTACGCTCGCCGCCCTCCTGCACACCGACCCCGAGGGGCGGGCGGTGACGGCCGAGCTCGTGGCGCGTTCAGGACTGCCGCCGCGGGTCTGGCTGCAGCGCCTGTTCGCCGCACTGCTTCCGCCGCTGCTGCATTTCCTCTACCGCTACGGTGCCGTGTTCTCGCCGCACGGGGAGAACGCCATCGTGGTCTTCGACAGCGCCGACGTGCCCGTGCGGCTCGCCGTCAAGGACTTCGTCGACGACGTCAACGTCAGCGCCCGGCCGCTGCCCGAGCATGACCTCATGCCCGAGAAGGTACGGGCGGTGCTGCTCACCGAGCCGCCCGAGTTCCTGACGCAGTTCATCCATTCGGGTCTTTTCGTGGGCGTCTTCCGCTATCTGGCGCCGCTGTACGAGGATCAACTCGGCGTTTGTGAGGCCGACTTCTGGTGCTTGCTACGGGCCGAGATCGTTCGTCACCAGGAACGTTTTCCTCAATTGAAGGACCGTTACGCCATGTTTGAGCTGTTTACTCCGCGTATCGAGCGGCTCTGTCTGAACCGCAACCGGCTGCATCTGGACGGTTACCGCGACCGGGCCGAGCGGCCCCACGCCGCGGTCCACGGCACTGTGGCCAATCCCCTCTTCCGGCCTTGACCGTGGTGTTGTCAGTGGTGCCGCGTAGGGTGGTCGGGCTATGACAGTTTCCCCTCGCGCCTCACTCTCCGAGCTCCTGCACGCCGCCGTCACCGCTGTCGGCGGCGTGGAACGCCCTGGTCAAGCGGCCATGGCCGAAGCCGTCGCCGACGCCTTCGGCGACGATTCCCACCTGCTGGTCCAGGCCGGTACCGGCACCGGCAAGTCGCTGGGCTATCTGGTGCCCGCGCTGGCACACGGGGAGAGAGTGGTGGTGGCGACGGCGACCCTGGCGCTGCAGCGCCAGCTCGTCGAGCGGGACCTGCCGCGTACCGTGGACGCGCTGCATCCGCTGCTGCGCCGCCGCCCCCAGTTCGCAATGCTCAAGGGCCGCTCGAACTACCTGTGTCTGCACCGGTTGCGCGAGGGCGTGCCGCAGGACGAGGAGGAGGGGCTTTTCGACCAGTTCGAGGCCGCCGCGCCGAGCAGCAAGCTGGGGCAGGATCTGCTGCGGCTGCGTGACTGGGCCGATGAGACCGAGACCGGCGACCGGGACGACCTCAGTCCCGGCATCTCCGACCGTGCGTGGTCGCAGGTGGCCGTCTCGTCGCGGGAGTGCCTGGGCGCCTCGCGCTGTGCCTACGGCCAGGAGTGCTTCGCGGAGCTGGCCAGGGAGCGTGCGAAGCTCGCCGAGGTGGTGGTCACCAACCACGCGCTGCTCGCCATCGACGCCATCGAGGACGCCCGGGTGCTGCCCGAGCACGAGGTCCTGATCGTCGACGAGGCACATGAGCTGGTCTCCCGGGTGACCGGCGTGGCCACGGGCGAGCTCACTCCCGGGCAGGTCAATCGTGCGGTGCGGCGGGCCGCGAAGCTGGTCGACGAGAAGACCGCCGACCAGTTGCAGACGGCCGCGGAGGGTTTCGAGCGGCTGATGGAGCTGGCGCTGCCGGGCCGTCTTGAGGAGGTCCCCGAGGATCTGGGGTATGCGCTGCTGGCGCTGCGGGATGCGGCGCGCAATGTGATCTCCCGGCTGGGGGCCACGCGAGGGGGGTCCCCCCAGGCTTTCGACTCTGGGGGAGCCTCGGTCCTCGACGAGGACGCGGTGCGCAAGCAGGCCCTCGCCTCGGTGCAGACGGTGCACGATGTGGCCGAGCGGGTGACCGCCGGCTCGGAGTACGACGTCGTCTGGTACGAGCGTTATGAGCCGCGGGGTGCGGGCGGCTATCGGGGGCCCGGTGGGGCGTCGCTGCGGGTGGCTCCGATGTCGGTGTCGGGCCTGCTGCGGGAGCGACTTTTCACGGACCGCTCGGTCGTCCTCACCTCGGCCACTCTCAAGCTGGGCGGTGATTTCAACGGGGTCGGGGCCTCGCTCGGCCTTGCTCCGGAAGGGGTGGCCGGCACGTCGGGGGATGAGGCGGAGAGTTTGCCGGTGTGGAAGGGGATCGACGTCGGTTCGCCGTTCGACTACCGCAAGCAGGGCATTTTGTACGTCGCCCGGCATCTGTCACGGCCCGCGCGGGACGGTGACCGCGGGGACATGCTCGATGAACTCGGTGAGCTGATCCAGTCGGCGGGAGGCCGGACGCTCGGGCTCTTCTCTTCCATGCGAGGTGCGCAGTCAGCCGCGGAGGCGCTGCGTACCCGTATGCCCGAATTCCCGATCCTGCTCCAGGGCGAGGAGACCCTGGGTGAGTTGATCAAGAATTTCGCGGCCGATCCCAAGACGTGCCTGTTCGGCACGCTGTCGCTCTGGCAGGGCGTGGATGTCCCTGGTGCGGGCTGTCAGCTGGTGGTGATGGACAAGATTCCTTTTCCACGGCCGGACGATCCGCTGATGAGCGCCCGCCAGAAGGCGGTGGAGGACGCGGGCGGCAATGGGTTCATGGCGGTCGCGGCGACGCATGCGGCGCTGCTGATGGCGCAGGGTGCGGGCCGTCTGGTGCGCGCGTCGGGGGACCGCGGGGTGGTGGCGGTGCTGGATCCGCGTCTGGAGACCGCTCGCTATGGGAGCTATCTGCGGGCTTCCCTGCCTGGTTTCTGGTACACGACGGACGGTAATCAGGTGCGCCGCTCGCTGGCCGCGATCGACGAGGCCGCGCAGCGGGAAGGCCTGTAGCGAAGACCTCGTGGAGAAGTCCCGTCCGGAAGTCCCGTCGGGAAAGACCAATGGCCCGGGCCGGTAGGGGAGGTCGGTAGCCGGGGCCATGGGTGGGGTGGTCGTTGGTGGTGAGGCGCAGGCAGATGTACGACAGACCCCGGAACCGGCGCAGTTGGTTCCGGGGTCTGGCCAGGGGCTGGGCGTCATACGCGCCGGAGTACGGCCACCACCTTGCCGAGGATGGTCGCCTCGTCGCCGGGGATCGGCTGGTAGGCGGCGTTGTGCGGAAGCAGCCATACGTGGCCGTCTTCGCGCTTGAAGCGCTTGACGGTGGCTTCGCCGTCGAGCATGGCGGCGACGATGTCGCCGTTCTCGGCGACGGGCTGGCGGCGGACGGTGACCCAGTCGCCGTCGCAGATGGCGGCTTCGATCATCGAGTCGCCGACGACTTTGAGCACGAAGAGTTCACCGTCGCCGACGAGCTGCCGGGGCAGGGGGAACACGTCCTCGACGGATTCTTCGGCGAGGATCGGGCCACCGGCGGCGATGCGGCCGACGAGCGGGACGTAGGACGCGGCGGGCTTGCCCGCGGTGTCGGTGGGCTGGACGGTGGGCTGGTCGGAGCCGCGGACTTCGTAGGCGCGCGGCCGGTGAGGGTCGCGGCGCAGGAAGCCCTTGCGCTCCAGGGCCATCAGCTGGTGGGCGACGGACGAGGTGCTGGAGAGGCCGACGGCCTGCCCGATCTCGCGCATGGACGGTGGATAGCCCCTGCGCTGTACCGAGTCCCGGATGACTTCGATGACCCTGCGCTGTCGATCGGTGAGGCCGGAGCTGTCCGCCCTGATCCCTGGAGGTCGGCCTGGCAGGGAGCGTGCGGGCCGTGGGCCTTCCTGGGCGGCGGTTGTGTCGGTCATGGCGTGTACTGGGTCGAGCCGGTCCTGGGAGCGGTCCTGGGCAGTGATGATGGCACTGTCGGTGGTGGTGATGGTCACGTCGGCCCCTCTCGAATGTTCTCCCTGGCTGGCACAACGGTAGTTGCTTTCGAAAGGTTGCGCCAAACACACGTTCGAGTGAATAATTCTGAATCGCCTGACGTGATCATGAGTTTAGGTGTATAGCCAGCTGAGTTGATGTGTCGGGCAATTAGGTCGATCGCGGTATGTTTCACCGCGCTGGCCGACCCGCCCCGGCCGACCGTCCTCGGAGATGCGGCCCATCCGCCTCGGCGACCCGAGCGGCGTGCGGGTCTTAGTCTGCCATCCGAGGATGCGCCGTCGGCTGTGGGGCCCGTGCCGCGTGCCGCGACGGGGGATGGTTGACTTCCGCTCGGACGGACCGCGAGTGGTCGCCGGCTGCGGTGACCGGTCGTGACCGTCCCGTGGCCCGGCTCCGCCGTCGCCCGTTGCCGGTGTGGAATCGGCGCGGCGGTTGCGTTCGCGGCGCCGCGGCTGTCCGGGCGGCGTTGTCATCCGTCCGGCCGCGTCCGATCGCGCGCCCCCGCCTGTGCGCTGTGGCGCGCCGCCGGGCGGTCCCGGGTGAGCCGGGGGCGAGCCCCGGGAGGGGTGGTGGAGCGAGTCGGCGTGAGGCTCGCGCGAGGCGCCTGCGCCCCGGTGCGGACACGTACGGCAGCCGCTCGCGCACCCTGCGCCGCCGCCCTGAGGGTGGCGCGCCGCGCGACACGCGGCGCGACATGGGATCGCGTGGATTTTGGTGACCAGACCCCAGATCTAGTGGTTGGATTCCTTTAGCAGCCCAGAAGTTGTGGTCCCGGGTCTACCTGGCTCAGGATCATGGCCTATGCTTGGGGCTGCTTCAGGGAGGTCGTAGCGGCCTTTCGAGGCAAGGAAGTCGTGTTGCTGCGAGGGAGGGATGGACGCGATGCACTGCCCCTTCTGCAGGCACCCCGACAGCCGGGTCGTCGACAGTCGCACCACCGACGACGGCACGTCGATCCGCAGGCGCCGCCAGTGCCCGGACTGCTCCCGTCGCTTTACGACGGTGGAGACGTGTTCGCTCATGGTGGTGAAGCGCAGCGGAGTGACGGAACCCTTCAGTCGTACGAAAGTGATCAACGGCGTCCGTAAGGCATGCCAGGGACGGCCGGTCACCGAGGACGCGCTCGCCCAGCTCGGGCAGCACGTCGAGGAGGCTGTACGCGCCACCGGTAGTGCGGAGCTGACCACGCATGACGTGGGCCTCGCCATCCTCGGCCCGCTACGGGAGCTGGATCTCGTCGCGTTCCTGCGCTTTGCCTCCGTGTACCAGGCATTCAACTCGCTCGACGACTTCGAGGCCGCCGTCGTCGAGCTGCGCCGGGAGCGGGCGGCGCAGCCGGCCGGGACCGGCGCCGGCGCCGGCCGCCCCGCGGATGACGCGGGCGGAGCGCGCCAGGCCGCACCGGACGGGCCCGGAGGGACTGCCGAAGTCCCCGAGCCCGCCACCGCCGCCGACTGACCGGCCGGCCGTGCGGGCTCTTCGAAGGGGCCCCTGAAGGGGCCCAGGGTCCGCGCACGGCCGCAGGCGGTGGCCAGGAGACCTGCTGGGGGCGGCAAAAGCGGCACCTCCAGTACAAGACAGAACACGTGCCAGGGAAGAACGTGGCACTTCGGGGCGTTTTCGCCCGATATAGGGAGGCGGCATGACAGAGACGACGAGCGGCCCGGCACGAGGCGCAGGAGCTCCCGCGCGGGGGGCCAAGGGCGCCAAGGCCGGCAAGGGACTGCGTATCGCGCGCATCCACACCACTCCCGGCGTGCACCCGTACGACGAGGTCGTCTGGGAGCGTCGTGATGTCGTCATGACCAACTGGCGCGACGGCTCGATCAACTTCGAGCAGCGTGGCGTCGAGTTCCCCGGCTTCTGGTCGGTGAACGCGGTCAACATCGTCACCAGCAAGTATTTCCGCGGTGCCCTCGGCACGCCGCGGCGCGAGACCAGCCTCAGGCAGCTGATCGACCGCATCGTGAAGACCTACCGGAAGGCCGGCGAGGAGCACAGCTACTTCGCCTCGCCCGCCGACGCCGAGATCTTCGAGCACGAGGTGGCGTACGCCCTCCTGCACCAGATCTTCAGCTTCAACTCGCCGGTGTGGTTCAACGTCGGCACACCGCAGCCCCAACAGGTCTCCGCCTGCTTCATCCTGTCCGTCGACGACTCCATGGAGTCGATCCTCGACTGGTACAAGGAAGAGGGCATGATCTTCAAGGGCGGCTCGGGAGCCGGTCTGAACCTCTCCCGCATCCGCTCCTCCAAGGAACTCCTCTCCTCCGGCGGCAACGCCTCGGGCCCGGTCTCCTTCATGCGCGGCGCGGACGCCTCCGCGGGCACCATCAAGTCGGGCGGTGCCACCCGCCGCGCCGCCAAGATGGTGATCCTGGATGTCGACCACCCCGACATCGAGAACTTCATCGAGACCAAGGTGAAGGAGGAGGAGAAGATTCGCGCGCTGCGCGACGCGGGCTTCGACATGGACCTGGGCGGCGACGACATCGCGTCCGTCCAGTACCAGAACGCCAACAACTCCGTCCGCGTGAACGACGAGTTCATGAGGGCCGTCGAGGAGAACGGGACGTTCGGCCTGCGCGCCCGGATGACCGGCGAGGTCATCGAGGAGGTCAAGGCCAAGGAACTCTTCCGGAAGATGGCCGAGGCTGCCTGGGCGTGCGCCGACCCGGGCATCCAGTACGACGACACCATCAACCACTGGCACACCTGCCCCGAGTCCGGCCGGATCAACGGCTCGAACCCGTGCAGCGAGTACATGCACCTGGACAACACGTCCTGCAACCTGGCCTCGCTGAACCTGATGAAGTTCCTCACGGACGACGGCCAGGGCCAGCAGTCCTTCGAGGTCGAGCGCTTCGCACAGGTCGTCGAGCTGGTCATCACCGCGATGGACATCTCCATCTGCTTCGCCGACTTCCCGACCGAGAAGATCGCCGAGAACACCCGGGCCTTCCGCCAGCTCGGCATCGGCTACGCCAACCTGGGCGCCCTGCTGATGGCCACCGGGCACGCCTACGACTCCGACGGCGGCCGTGCGCTCGCCGGCGCCATCACCTCGCTGATGACCGCCACCTCGTACAAGCGCTCCGCGCAGCTCGCCGGGGTCGTCGGCCCGTACGACGGCTACGCACGCAACGCCACCCCGCACCAGCGCGTCATGAAGCAGCACGCCGACGCCAACTCCGTGGCCGTCCGCATGGACGACCTGGACACCCCGGTGTGGGCGGCGGCCACCGAGGCCTGGCAGGACGTGCTCAGGCTCGGCGAGAAGAACGGGTTCCGCAACGCCCAGGCCTCCGTCATCGCGCCGACCGGCACCATCGGCCTCGCGATGTCCTGCGACACCACGGGCCTTGAGCCGGACCTCGCCCTGGTCAAGTTCAAGAAGCTGGTCGGCGGCGGCTCGATGCAGATCGTCAACGGCACCGTGCCGCAGGCGCTGCGCCGCCTCGGCTACCAGGAGGAGCAGATCGAGGCGGTCGTCGCGCACATCGCCGAGCACGGCAACGTGGTCGACGCGCCCGGCCTGAAGCCCCAGCACTACGAGGTCTTCGACTGCGCCATGGGCGAGCGCTGCATCTCCCCGCTGGGTCACGTCCGGATGATGGCGGCCATCCAGCCGTGGATCTCCGGCGCGCTCTCCAAGACGGTCAACATGCCCGAGTCCGCCACCGTCGAAGAGATCGAGGAGATCTACTTCGAGGCCTGGAAGATGGGTGTCAAGGCGCTCGCGATCTACCGGGACAACTGCAAGGTGGGCCAGCCGCTCTCCGCCAAGAAGAAGGACACTTCCAGCGCGGAGCAGGCGGAGCTCGCCGAGAAGGCCGAGGACACCATCCGCGGCGCCGTGGAGAAGGTCGTCGAGTACCGCCCGGTCCGCAACCGTCTCCCCAAGGGCCGTCCCGGCATCACCACCTCCTTCACGGTGGGCGGCGCCGAGGGCTACATGACCGCCAACTCCTACCCGGACGACGGGCTCGGCGAGGTCTTCCTGAAGATGTCCAAGCAGGGTTCGACCCTCGCTGGCATGATGGATGCCTTCTCCATCGCCGTCTCCGTCGGTCTGCAGTACGGCGTGCCCCTGGAGACGTACGTCTCGAAGTTCACCAACATGCGCTTCGAGCCGGCCGGCATGACGGACGACCCGGACGTGCGGATCGCCCAGTCGATCGTCGACTACATCTTCCGCCGTCTCGCCCTGGACTTCCTGCCCTTCGAGACCCGCTCCGCGCTCGGCATCCACTCGGCCGAGGAGCGTCAGCGGCACCTGGAGACGGGTTCCTACGAGCGGTTCGCCGACGACAACGACCTGGACGTGGAGTCGCTGGCCCAGTCGGCGCCCCGCCAGCCGGAGTCGCTGAAGGCCGTCGGCACCCCGAAGGCCGCGGCGGCGACGGAAGTCCCCGCACAGGCCCACACCAGCGCCGAACTGGTCGAGATGCAGCTCGGCATCCAGGCCGACGCCCCGCTCTGCTTCTCCTGCGGCACGAAGATGCAGCGGGCCGGGTCGTGCTACATCTGCGAGGGATGCGGGTCGACCAGCGGATGCAGCTGATCCCAGGGTCGGCGAGTTCCCGGGAATCTCGCTGAGGCAGGAGGTCACCTGAGGTGGCCTCCTGCTTTTTTGGCAACGTGAGCGGTACCGCGGCAGGCCCAGGCGCAGCCTTGGATCAGTGCGGGTACTCCGGAAGGTCGAGTGTCGTGGCCAGCGATGAGCTGCTCGCGACCAGCAGGCGCTGCACCGCACGCCTCTTGAAGAGGGAGTTGCGGATGCGCAGGCGGGCGGGGGTGGACGGGGCGAGGAACTGGCCGGGACTGGCGCCGCGCTGCCAGGCGCTGGCGTAGCCGCGCAGCCGTCGCTCGTAGGCGGGCAGCGCGGTGCGGAACTCGCCCCGGGCGGCGGCGAGCTCGCCGGCCAGGACATAGGCGCCGACCACGCCCGTGCCCACGCCCATGCCGCCTAGCGTGACGCCCCAGGCGGCGTCACCGAGCAGGGCGGTGCGCCCGGTGGTCCAGCGGGGCACGGTCACCCGGCTGATCGAGTCGAAGTAGAGCTCGTCGGCGTCCTGGAGCGTGTCGAGCAGATGCGGGACGTGCCAGCGCAGTCCTGCGAAGGCATCGGTGACGAACTTCTTGTGGCCCTCGGTGTCCTGCCAGTCGTGGCCGGGCGGGGGCGAGGCGAAGACGAAGAACGCGCCCGCGCGGTCCGGATCGTCCTGGTCGGCGGCGACGCTCGCCATCCGGCCCGGCACGTTGTACTGCTGCGGGATGGCGTCGACGCCCAGTTTGTTGGGCAGCTCCCAGCCTGCCAGGCAGTAGCCGAGATGGCGTACGAAGCGCTCCTCGGGGCCGAAGGCGAGCCGGCGCACGCCGGAGTGCAGTCCGTCCGCACCTATGACGAGATCCACGGTGCGCGGCGCCATCCTGGCGAAGGTGACGTGGACGCCGTCCGCGGTCTCGGTCAACCGGGTGATGCGGTCGCCGAACACGTACTCGGCGCGTTCGGCACTGTGCTCGTACAACACCCGGGAGAGATCGCGGCGGCGCACCTCCAGGTCGCCGCCCGCGAATTCGGCGGGCAGGCAGAAGATCTCGCGACCGTGCTCGTCCACGCACCGCATCGCGCCGCCGTGGGTCTGCATACCGCGCAGTTCGTCGAGCACGCCCATCTTCGCCAGTACGCCCTGGTGCGTCGGCCCTCTGAAGTCGACGGCGAAGCCGCTGGTGCGCAGCGCGGGCGCGAGCTCGACCACGGTGGTCCTGGCGCCGTAGTGCGACAGCCAGTACGCGAGCGCGGGTCCCGCCACACCGGCCCCGGAGATGAGGACGCGCATGTCGTGCAGGGGCTTTTCGGTGGTGTTCATGGTGCCTGCCCTTTGTCCGTGGCCGCTGATGGGCCGTTTGGTGCTGGTGCTGGTGCTGGTGCTGGTGCTGGTGCTGTGTCCGTGCCTGTCTGTGTCGCCCGTGCTGCGTGCGGGGCACTGGTGCGACATTAATTGTGTCCCTTGGATACAGTGTATGCTAGACACAATAAATCCCCGCAGGCAACCCGGGACGACACGAGGACGACAGGAGAGGTCATGGCCACCGGCGACAGATCCGGCCATCGGGCGGACGCGCACACGCTGCTCTGGCAGCGGCAGACGGCGGCGCGGCGCGGCCCCAAGCCGGCGCTGACCCTGGACGTCATCGCGCAGGCCGGCATCGTCATCGCCGACGCCGACGGGCTTGCCGCGGTCACCATGCAGCGCGTGGCCGAGGCGCTCGGCGTCACGAAGATGGCCCTGTACCGGTATGTGCCGGGCAAGGTGGAACTGGTCGCCCTCATGGTCGAGGCGGCCATGGGTGAGGCGCCTGGCCTGAACACGGTGTCCGGGGGCTGGCGTCCGCGACTTGACGCTTGGGCCCGGCAGCTGTTCGAAGAGTTCTGTCGGCACCCATGGGTCCTGGAGGCCACCGTCGGCGCTCGGGCCGTCGGCCCGCACGAGTTCGGCTGGATGGAGCGGGCCGTCGGCGCGCTCACCGGTACCGGCCTGGAAGGCGGGGAGATGCTGGACGTGGGGGCGACCCTCGCGGGACATGTGCGGGCCATAGCCCAGCAGGGCGCGGCCATGGCCGACGGCAGCCCGGAGCAGAGCATGTCAAAGAGCCTTGGCGCGGTCCTTCAGAGCAACGAAGAGCGCTTCCCGGCCCTGCAGGCGGCGTTCGAGTCGGCTGCGGCGCACGGCTCGCAGGACAACGCCCTCGACTTCGGTCTCGCCTGCATCCTGGACGGCGTCGAACTCCTCATCGCGCGCCGCGCCCAGGGCTGAGCGTCGCCGGACCGCGGCTGTGCGGGCAGCCGCGGCGACGGCTGGAGAAGCGGCGGTCTGCGGCCGGTAGGGCGGCTGAGGCTGGGCCCGGGCCCAGCCTCAGCCAAGGGCAGTGCCGGCGTCAGGACGCGGCGCTGCCCATCATGCGGGCGAACGAGGCGGGATCGGTGTCGAAGCCGCGCACCCCCGCGTGGAAGTGCCAGGCGCCCGAGGAGTCCCGGGCGAACTCGGCGACGATGGCGGCGGTCGCTCCCGCCACACCGGCGAAGTCGTCCACGGCCAGGTCGGTGTCGACCGAGCGGACCCGCAGCCCTGTGCCTTCGACATGGCCGAACGTCAGTCGGTGCTCTCCCTGCTGGATGGCCACACCGACGAGTACCCGGGTGTACCGCTCCGCGAGCCTTTCCAGCTCCAGCACCATGATCTCGTCGAACCCCAGGCCTTGCCCCGTACGGCTGTCCCTGTCCAGGGTGATGGTGCCGTCGGGGGAGCGGCTGTCGAAGTGCACGAGGTACGCCGGCCGGCCGTGCGGCTGGTCCGCGGTGTACGTGGCGGCGACGACGTCGAGGTCATGGTCCGGTGCGCCGAGTGGACTCGGGTCCCATTTGACGGCGACCTCGACCTTGTCCAGCCCCTTGTTGAGACTGCTCATCAGAATCCCCCTTTTCTGTTGTCTCCCCCATCGGGCGTGTCGGGTAACCGGTCGGCGCTACCCCTGGTCCGGTGACTGGTCCGGTGCAAGGGACCGGGGGGTTGTCGGCCGGCGCGCGGCCGGTCCTTCACGCGATACGTATGACAACTGGTCTGATTCGTACGACTCTTGTCCATTCCTGTCCATGGTGCCACGTGCGCCGCCGTCACCGTCGGCCCGAAAAAGTCAACTGTGCGGTGTCCGGCGGCCGATCGCCGGATGGCCGCCTCCGTCCGTTGTCCTGGTGCTTGAGCCCACGCCCGCGGGGCCCCGCGCCCCGAGTCGGGAAACGCACTCTGCCGAGACCGGCCGGCGCCGCGTTCCTGGGCCTTACCATGGCGCGGTGCTGGTCAAGTGGATTCGCTGCACCGTGGTGGACCGACGCGGTTTCGAGCGAGGGCAGCGGAAATGGGCGGGGCTTCTGGGGGAGCCGGGATTTCGCGGGCAGGGTGGCGGATGGAGCAGAGGAAGGCCGGGTGTGGCGCATGTCTTCTCCTTCTGGGAGAGCCGGGCTTTCTACGACTCCTTCATGGCGCGCTCCCACGACCGGCTCGCGTCCGCCCAGTCCGGCACCTTCCGCGGCATTCAGAGCAAACTCTTCGACTACCGGTTCGCTGTGAAGATCGGATTCGAGCCGCGCTTCTCCGACAGCGACCTGGTCCGGGTCGCGCACTGCCGTGTGCACGCCCACCGGTCCGAGCACTTCGCACTGATGCAGGAGAAGGTGTGGAACCCGGCCATGGCCGGATCGCCCGGGATGGTGCGTGGCCTGTTCGGGGAGGCCCCCGGGCCTGAATTCCTGGTCCTGTCCATGTGGCAGTCCGCCGCGGAGCACGGTAAGTACCGGGCCGAACGAGTGGAACGCCTGTCCCTGCGGGCCCAGACGGAGGCGGACGTGGCCGCACTGACCGGTGACCTCGTCGATCTCGAACCGTCTTGGACCGTGTGAACAGCGCGCCTGGCTGAATCGCGCTCCCGGGGGTGAGCGGTACGAAGCGTGCTCCTGGAGTGCGCGAGGCAGACGTGTGCCGTCCTCCTCGGGTCCCGGAGGGCGGACGAAGGCAGCCGAACTAGAGTTTCCGTATGGCACGACCACGCCGCATCGTCCTCGTCCGGCACGGAGAGTCACAGGGAAACATCGACGACACCGTGTACGAGCGTGAACCCGACCACGCCCTCGCGCTCACCGAGAGAGGCCGCGGCCAGGCCGAAGCGCTCGGCAAGGAGCTGCGCGACCTCTTCGGCCGGGAGCGGATCAGCGTCTATGTGTCGCCGTACCGCCGCACCCACCAGACCCTGCGGGTCTTCGGCCTGGACCCCGGCCTCGTACGGGTCCGCGAGGAGCCGCGGCTGCGTGAGCAGGACTGGGGCAACTGGCAGGACCGTGACGATGTGGCGTTGCAAAAGCAGTACCGGGACGCCTACGGGCATTTCTTCTACCGTTTCGCGCAAGGCGAGTCGGGTGCGGATGTGTACGACCGGGTCGGCGCTTTCCTGGAGAGTCTGCATCGCAGTTTCGTGGACCCGGAACATCCGCCGAATGTCCTGCTCGTCACCCATGGTCTGACGATGCGGCTGTTCTGCATGCGGTGGTTCCACTGGACGGTCGCCGAATTCGAGGCGCTGGCCAATCCGGGGAACGGCGAGAAGCGGATTCTGGAGCTCGGCGAGGACGGTAGATACACGCTCGATCATTCGTTTGAGCGCTGGCGGGAGCCGCAGTCGTACGGGACGACCACCTGTTAGCGCCGCTCGGTGCCATCCCGTCGGCGCCTCTTCTGCGGCACGGTGCTCACGAAATGATCACGCATCTTGACGAATCCAGCTCGCCGTGACCGGTGGCGTGCTTTGATATCCGCGTGTCGCATGCGGAGATACTCGTCGAGCGGCTCCGTGCGGCAGGTTTCGCCATCGGAGTGGTGGAAGAGGCCACCGGCGGCGTGGTCGCCGTCGCGGGGTTGGCCACGCTTCAGGACGGCACCCGGATATTCGCGAAGACGCTGCGCGGGCCGGACTCGGACGTATTCACGGTCGAGGCCACCGGATTGTCCGAGCTACGCAATCGTGGCGCCGCGAACACGCCGGACGTGTTGTGCGTCTCCCCGCGATTGCTGGTACTCGAAGAAATGCAGCCCCGCCAAGACGACGAGCACTTCTGGGAACAACTCGCCCACATGGTCGCTGCCCTGCACCTGTCCACCGTCACCGACCGCTTCGGCTGGCATCGCGACGGCTGGCTGGGCCGCATGCGGCAGGACAACACCTGGGAGACGGACGGCCACACCTTCTTCGCGGAACGGCGCATCCTGCGCTGGCTACCGGAACCGCTGGTTGAGGCCGCGTTCGACTGTGCGGAGCGCCGGGCCCTGGAGCGGCTGTGCGCCGCCCTGCCCGAGCTGCTTCCGCACCAGAGCCCGTCCCTGACCCACGGCGACCTGTGGCGGGAGAACATCGTCGCAGGCGGTGACGGTGCCCCGGTACTCATCGATCCCGCGGTGTCCTACACCTGGCCCGAAGTCGACCTCAGCATGCTGTGGTGTTCGCCGCGCCCGCCCGCGGCCGAGCGGTTCTTCGCCGTGTACCAGGAGATCGCCGGGCTCCAGGACGGCTGGGAGCAGCGCATGCCTCTCCTCCATCTCCGGGAACTCCTCAGCATCATCGCGCATGACGACGATGACTGGGGCGCCGCCGAGGCCGTCCGGAAGATCATCTGCCCGTTCCGGCGCGGCGGCGGCAGCGGCGCCGGGCGCACCGGGCTGGTGTCGACGTAGTACGTCCGGTGTTCGGAATGCCGATCGTGGTGATGGCCGATACGGCGTTCAGAAGGCGGTGCCTGCAAACCGGCAATTACCACTGAGTGCAATCACACTGAGTGCAATCACCACTGATGCAAGCCGCCACCGGTGGGACGCCGGTGGAATCCGTACTGATCGAAGACGGTCACCGGTTAGCATGGCGGGGCGATGACCTCCGATTTTGCTTCTTCTTCTGATTCCTCTTCTGATTCTCCATCCGCCGGTTCGGCCTCCTCGCGGACGCCCTCTTCCCAGTCCTCTTCCGCCGAGTCCTCTCGTCCCGGCACTCCGTCCGACGACGCCACGAGCATGGGGCGGGCGCTGGCGAGTCTGCGCGGGCTCTGCGTGGGCGACGCGCTCGGATCGCAGTTCTTCGTGCCGGGAAACCGTGCGCTGTTGGAGCGCTGCGAGGTGCCGTCCGGCGTGTGGCAGTGGACCGACGACACCGAGATGGCCTGTTCTGTGCTGGCCGTCCTCGTCGAGCACCACCGCGTCGACCAGGACGCCCTGGCCGACTCTTTCGCCCGCCACCATGACTTCGACCGTGGCTACGGCCCCGCGGTGAACCGCCTGCTGCGGCAGGTGAGGGAGGGCGGCGACTGGCAGGAGCTGGCCGGTGCGCTCTTCAACGGGCAGGGGTCCTGGGGAAACGGCGCCGCCATGCGTATCGCGCCCCTGGGCGCCTGGTACGCGCACGATGCCGAGCAGGCGACCCATCAGGCGGAGATCTCCGCCTACCCGACCCATCAGCACCACGAGGCCGTGGCCGGAGCCATGGCGGTGGCCGCCGCCGCGGCCCTCGTCGCCGACCCGGCAGGGCCGCCGACGGCCACCGCGCTGCTCGACGGCGTCATCGCCCTCGTACCGCGCAGCGCGGTCGGCGCGGGGCTGCGGCGGGCCAGGGACATGCTTGACTACGAAGACGCGACGACCGTCGCGGCCGTCCTGGGATGCGGTCGCCGCACCTCGGCCCCGGACACCGTGCCGTTCGCGATCTGGTCCGCCGCCCGCTGCCTGGGTGACTACGAGCGGGCGTTCTGGAACACCGCCCAGGTCGGCGGTGATGTGGACACGACGTGCGCGATCGTCGGCGGCATCGTGGCGTCGAGCCGCGCCGGCGCGCCGCCCGCCTCCTGGCTGGACCGCACCGAGGCCCTACCCGGCTGGCTGTCTGCGAGCGTCTGAGAGTCATCCGGGTATTCGGGTATTCGGTTATTCCGTTCAGTGGGCCCGCTGCTCGGCTTTCGAAGGACCCGGTGGCCTGCGCCGGCGGCATCTGTGGCCGCCGGCGCACGCGCGTTTTCGGTTCCCGGCTCCGGTGCGCCCGGCGTGCTCAGCCGGCGGCCGGGCCTGCCGCGCCCGACAGGGCCTCCAGGTCGCTCTTGCGCACCCGGATGACCAGCACCGCGGTGAGCAGCGCCAGGGCGGCCATGGCGACGGCTGGAAGGAAGGCGGTGGAGATCCCGTGCGCCAGCACCTCGTGACTCCAGGGAGCGGGAAACTGGTGCGACTTGGCGAACTTCGACTGCTGCGCGGGTGACGCATGGGCCATGAAGTCGGGCAGCTGCTTCGTCGCCTCGTTGCGGCTCGCCGTGCCGAAGACCGTCGTCAGGATGGAGAGCCCGAGCGACCCGCCGACCTGCTGTGTCGCGTTCAACAGGCCCGATGCGGCGCCCGCCTCGTGCTGCGCCACGCCGGAGACCGCGGTGAGGGTGAGCGTCACGAAGTTCAGGCCCATGCCGAAGGCGAACACCACCATCGGGCCCAGCACCCCGCTCACGTACGAACTGTCGAGACTGATGAACGACTGCCAGGTCAGCCCCGCCACCATGATGAGCGAGCCGACGGCCATGAACGGCTTCGGTCCGAGCACCGGCAGCAGCCGCTGCGACAGGCCCGCGCCGATCGCGATCGCCACCGTCACCGGCAGGAACGCCAGACCGGCCTTGATCGGCGAATAGTCCAGGACATCCTGTACGAAAAGTACGATGAAGAAGAACATGCCGAACATCGCCGCGGCCAGGCTGAGCATGATCACATACGTGCCGGAGCGGTTGCGGTCGGCGAACATCCGCAGCGGAGTGATCGGCTCCCGGGCGCGGCTCTCGACGAACGCGAAGGCGAGCAGCAGGACCACGGCGGCAGCGAACGAGCCGATCGTCAGATCGTCCCGCCAGCCCTGCTCGGACGCCCTGATGAACCCGTACACGAGCGAGGCCATGCCCAGGGTGGACGTCAGCGCGCCCATGATGTCGAAGCGCCCGGGATGCCGCTCGGACTCGGGGATGTACCGAGGTGCGCAGATGGCGATCAGTACTCCGATGGGCACATTGACGAACAGCACCCACCGCCAGTCCAGCCACTGGGTGAGCATGCCGCCCGCCAGCAGACCGATGGCGCCACCACCCGCGGAGACCGCGGCGAAGACGCCGAACGCGCGGTTGCGCTCCGGGCCCTCGGGAAACGTCGTCGTGATCAGGGCCAGCGAGGTGGGCGACGCGATTGCTCCGCCGACGCCCTGAAGCGCACGTGCGGCCAGCAGCTGCCAAGGCTCCTGGGCCAGACCGCCGAGCAGGGAGGCCAGGCTGAAGAGCACGATGCCGGTGATGAAGACCCGGCGTCGCCCGAGGATGTCACCCGCCCGCCCGCCGAGCAGCAGCAGACCGCCGAAGGTCAGGGTGTAGGCGCTGACCACCCATGTGAGGTCCGTCGTGGAGAAGGCGAGCGCCTTTTGAATGTGCGGCAGCGCGATATTCACAATCGTCGCGTCGAGTACGACCATGAGTTGGCACGCCACGATGACGGTGAGAGCGAGACCAGGTCGTGTGCCCCGGTGGACTGCTCCGGGTATTCGTTCTTCGAGCAAAGGAGAGGTTGTCACCATCGGGTTCCCCCACAAGTGTGTTAGTGAACGGTTGCGTTCACTGTCGCGCCCTACGGTAGTAAGTCCTCAACAGTGAACGCAAGCGTTCACTGTTGCTGCCGTCCGGGTGCGCGTGTTTCCGCTCGTCTGCATAACGGAGAGTTATCGATGGTTACTTCGCGTGGGACGGACTCCTCCCCAGGTCCGTCCGTCATGCGCCGCCGTGGTGCCGTACTTGAACGCGCGATCCTCGACTCGGCGCTGGAGCAGCTCGGCACGGTCGGCTGGAGCGGCCTCACCATGGAGGGTGTGGCCGCCGGTGCGCAGACGGGCAAGGCGGCCGTCTACCGCCGCTGGCCGTCCAAAGAGGATCTAGTGGCGGACGCGCTGCGAAGCGGCCTGCCGCCGCTCGACGGCGCACCGGACCTCGGCGGCGTCCGTGCCGATCTGCTCGCCCTCTGCCTTGGGCTGCGCGACGCGATGTACTCGTCCCCGGGCTGTGCCTTGCGCGCTGTTCTTCACGAATGCGACGCATCCATGGCGGAGCGCTTCTATGACGTGATCATGGAGGGGGTCGTCCAGCCGACCGTCAAGCTGATCGAAGAGATCGTGCGGCGTGGCATCGAGCGCGGCGAAGTGCGTCCCGAGGCCGCGCATCCGTACATCTACGACGCCATGCCCGCGATGATGATGTACCGGTCAAAGGTGTGCGCGAGCGAATGGGAACCGAACGATCTGGAAGAGATGATCGACCACCTCATGGTGCCGCTGCTGCTCGTCCGCGCGGACTGAATTCGGTAGATCCGGTGCCGGTGCCGGTGCCGGTGCCGCCGGGCCCCGGCACTCATGCGCCCGCAACTGCGCGCCCGTCGGCGGTGGATCCGCGCGCGGGAGTGGTGGGTCCGGATGCGTGAGTGGTGGGCCGGGGTGCGGGAGTGGTGGAGCCGGGTGTCGTGGCGGCTGACCGGCGGCGTACGCTTGTCGCGTCATGCCTTACGAAGCACCCACCCACACCGTCGAGCGCTCTCTTCGCGCCACCTCAGGGGCGAAGATCATCGCAGGCGTCGACGAAGTAGGGCGCGGTGCCTGGGCAGGCCCGGTCACCGTGTGCGCCGCCGTCACCGGACTGCGCCGGCCGCCCGAAGGCCTCACCGACTCCAAGCTCCTGACTCCGAAGCGGCGCACCGTGCTTGACCAGGTCCTGAAGGGTTGGGTCACGGCTCACTCCCTTGGCGCCGCCTCCCCCGAGGAGATCGACGGCATGGGGATGACGGCAGCCCTGCGGCTCGCCGCCTCACGGGCCCTGGACGGACTGCCGGTCCGCCCCGACGCGGTGATCCTCGACGGCAAGCACGACTACCTCGGAGATCCGTGGCAGGTCCGCACGGTGATCCAGGGGGACCGTTCGTGTGTGGCGGTCGCCGCCGCATCGGTGCTGGCTAAAGTCGCACGCGACAAAATGATGGCCGAACTGGGTGTCGACCATGCAGAATTCGACTTTGCGGCCAACGCCGGCTATCCCTCGCCGGTGCACCAGGCCGCACTGAAGGAGTGGGGGCCCACCCCCTACCACCGGCTCACGTGGGCGTATCTTGATGCGCTGCCCCAGTGGCGGCACCTGAAGAAGGCCCGCACCTGGGCGGCCGGAGCCAATTCTGAGATCGAAGGTCAACTCCACTTCGATCTCTGATGCCCCGATCGCACTGATGTGCCACCCGCTGGAGTGATCAGCTCCGGCGTTTGATAAATATCAACCCATGCCTCTCATTCCCGAGGAGCCTCAGATTCACGAGACTGCCCAGGGTCCCCGCGCCGCTTCGGCTAGCGGTCGCAGCGCGCCGACCCCCCGTCCCGTACCCGGTCCGCGCCCCGCGGCTGCGCCGCGCCCCGGCCGCCCGGGTCCTGTCCGGCCGATGCCGCCCGCGCAGCGCACGCCGCGCGAGACGTCATCCGCCAAGCCGCAGCCGAACACTCCGGCAGCGCCGCCCCCTTCTGCCCCGCCCGCCGCGGTTCCCCCTGCTGCCGCTGCTCCGGCCGCGGCCGGCAAGGACCCGGCTGCCTCGCCGCAGATCCAGTTGGTCCCGGCCGTCGCCCAAGGAGCTCTGGACGCCGCGGAGGAGGCCGTCGACCTGTTGTTGGAGTCGGGCCGCACACCGGGCGACATCCTGGTCATCACGACCGGCGAACCGCACCCGTGGGCCACTCACGAGCTCTCCTTCGGCAAGGCGGCCTACTGGGCTCAGCACGACGCGGGTGACGACGTCTTCTACGCCGGCGCAGCCGACGCGGACCGTGCGCTCACCCGTCCCGTCGTGGTCGTCGCCGTCAACGGCGGGACCGACGAGACCACAGGTGTCGCCCTGCCGCTCGCCCGCAGCCGGGCGGGCGAGCTGCTGATCGTCTGCGGTGACCCGCAGCGCGTCAACGCGGTGCTGGGCGCCGGGGTCTGACCTTTTCGGGGCCGCTCGGGGGAGCGGTTCCGAAGGCCGCGGTCAGCGTTCGAAACCCCACGCCGGGGAGCCGGGAGCTGACGAGGGCAAGGTGTCGGCGTCGGCGTGTGCCCGCACACACCGTCGGGGGTGGTGTGCCGGTACACGCCGTACGGGCCAAGGTCCGTAGCACGGGGGAGCCGGCCGCGGTAGCCGGTGCACGCGAAGGCGGGCCGGCGGGGACACTCCGCCGGCTGCGCGAGCGACCGCCCGGCCGACGCCGCGACTCGGCAATCTGCGCGGTCCCGACTCGACTCGGCGACCGTTTCCCGATCTGCGACGGGCGCCCGCCTGGACTCGGCGCCCGCCTGGACTCGGCGCCGGCCCGGCCTGGTTCAGCGGGCCGCCGCGCGGCGCATGATCTCCGAGGTGACGCCGCCGGTGCGCGGCTGTGGGGTCTCCACACCGGTGAGCGGTTCAGGCGACGACACGGCGCTGGGCCGACGCCCGCCCCGTCCCTCACCCAGTACCTGCCAGCCGTCGCGCGTCAGCGTGATGTACGCGCCGCAGCGCAGCCCGTGCAGGGTGCAGGCGTCACGCAGGCCCCACATCCATGCCCCATCCTCCTCCGTCCAGCGGGCGCCTCCCTCACGGCAGTACAACAGGACCGCCGTGCGCACCGGGGTGCGGCGTCTGAGGTCGTGCGGAATCACCCGGCGCAGCTGTGACAGCAGTGCGTTGCGGAAGATCCAGCCGTCCGCCGGTGACGGACGCCGGACGAACGAGGCACTTGCTTGGAGCCGCTCCTCCGGGTCGAGGACGGCGACCACGGCGGTCGTCAGAGTGGGGCGGTGCCGTGCGTGCAGACCGCTGACCACCTCTCGCGGATTGCGCAGCAGAGGTATGCCCGCGGCGGCCCACTCCGCGGGCTCAAGTACGCGCGAGGCCTGATGAGCGGAGTCGGCGGACTGGCCGGCGGTCTTCGCGTACTGCGACGCCGATGCCGTTGTGGACGGAGTGAATCCGAAGGTCATGGTCCTCCCTTCGGCTACACGCACGGAGGCGGGCGGCGGTCGGACTTGGGGAAGCGCACCGCAACACGGTCCTACCGGACCTCGGGCGAACCGCGCGGGGAGCGAGGACAATTCTTCCCTTCGTACTGGCTTGCGGCAACGAGCAATCGGTACCGAACGCCGTAATCTCTTGAACGATCACCGCCGCATCACGTCGCCGCCTACTCAAAGTGCTCAATATCACTGCTTCCGGCGTCTGCCACCGACTGCGCTGCTCGCTCACGGGTCACCCGCCGCGTAGCCCGCAGGTCGCGCGAGCAGCAGCGGCCGTGACAGCTGTGGCAGCCGCGACAGCTGTGGCAACCGTTCGGCGCGGGACTCCTGGTGTGCGCGCGTCCTGAGAGGTGTTCACCGGGCGGCGTGAGTCGATCCGATGTCCACCACTCGTGCCCAGTCGGGCGGCGAGTCCGGCACATAGTCGGGATCATCCTCGTCCCATGACTGCGTTAGTTGCCGAGGGAACAGGCCCACTACCGTCCGGCACGGTGGGCGTGTGCCCGGCCAGGGCGTCTGCCCGTCGGTCAGCACCACGATGACATCGGGGCGGGGCTGCGCCCGCAGTGCTGCGGCGAAGCCCGTACGCAGATCCGTACCGCCGCCTCCGACCAGCGGTATTCCTTCGGTACGGCACAAGGGGTGCACGAGCTGGGCCGCCGCGTCGCACGGCAGCACGGTGATCAGGTCGCGACGGCCGCCCACGGCGCGTGAGATCGCGGCAACCTCAAGGATCGCGCTGCCGAGTTCGGTGTCGCTGACCGACCTGGACGTGTCGATGATCACGCAGACCCGCGGCGGTCTGCGCCGCAGGCTCGGCAGCACCGCGCCGGGCACCGCGGCCGAGCGCCGCGCCGGCCGGCCGTAGGTGTAGTCCTCGCCGGCGCCGGGACCGGAGGCCGCCGAGCGCACCGCCGCTCCCAGCAGCTCCCGCCACGGCTGCGGCGGGTGGAACGCTTCGTCCGCCCATCGCCGCCACCCCTTCGAGGCGCTCCCGGGACGGCCGGTGATGCCCTGTGCCACCCGGAACCGGACCCCGTCCCGTTCCTGCTCGCTTAGGCCGTGGGCGCCGTCCGGGCCCAGCTCCCACTCCCGCTCAAGTCCGTCGGCGCCACTGCCGCAGTCCAGCCAGGCAAAGCTCTGCGTACGCGGCCCGAGCCAGAACTGGCGCAGATAGTCCTCCATGAGCAGCCCCTCGGTCAGCCCCAGGGTCGCCGGCTCGACGGCGCCTTCGGGTCGGACCAGGCCGTCACCGTACACATCGTCGTTGATCTCGCAGTCCGCGGCGATGTTCATCCGCAGCCGTTCCGCCGGGCCGGTCAGACCGTGCTGCCGTGCGACCCGGTCACTGCGTCCGTGGTGGTCGCGGAGCAGGTGCGACACCTCGTGCACCCACACCCCGGCCAGTTCCTCCACCGGTGTCCGGTCCACGAAGCCCGGCGAGACGTAGCACCGCCAGTACCGGTCGACGGCCATCGTCGGTACCCGCCGCGACTCGACGGCGTGCAGGGCGAACAGGGCCGTCGCCAGGTAGGGCCGGGCCCGGGCGGCGTGCAGCCGGGTGGCGAAGAGCTTGTCGAGGTCCAGTGTGCTCGGTGCGTCGCGTGTCCCCGGTGCGTCCGGAGTCGTCGTGGGGCCCGTCATCGTCCGACCTTCGTGGTGGCTGCCACGGCCCGGGCCGCCGCGCGGTCCGCTCGCCGGGACAGGGACACCACTCCGGCGAGCTGTTCGATCGAGGCCGGCACGTCCCAGTCCTTTTGGCGCAGCGTGGCGAGCGTGGTCGCGGGGACGACCACCAGGTCCGGGGCGCCGGTCTCCACCGCTCGGACCAGGAGCGCCCATGCCGCGTCCCAGCGGGACTTGTCCGAGCGCTTGCGGACCGCGGCCACCACACCGTCCAGCACGGCCTGGCGCAGATCTCCTCGTTCCGGCAGGACGGCACTGGCCGGGTCGGCGAGCAGCACCTCGGGGTCCGGAAGGTCCATCCGGTCGAGACTGGCCAGCAACTCCAGCCCTGGACCGTCCCCTACCGTGCCCCTGACCAGGAGGGAAAGAACTTCCCGTGAGGAGCCGGCCGCGGTCGCGAAGGCGATGAGGCACAGCGTCATCTCCCAGCTTCGCGGCGACGGCCAAGGGCCGCCTCGACGCGCTTCACCGCTGGGCAGCCGGTGCACGAGCGCGGGGCGGGCGGACAGGAGCACGCACACCGCGCGGCGGGCGAAGTCCACGGCCTGCGCCAGCTTCTGAGGGTCGAGTCGCGGCAGGGTCGCTCGGGGCCACGTCCCGCCGAGGCCGCGGACCACGACCTCGTGGTCGTGGGTCCACTGAAGATGAACGAACCGGTTGGCCAGCGGCGGGCTGAGTTCCCAGCCGTCGGCCGCCGAGGAGCGCGGATTGGCGGCAGCCACGATCCGGACGCCGGGCGGCAGCTTCAGGGCGCCGATCCGGCGTTCGAGTACGAGGCGGAGCAGGGCGGCTTGAACGGCCGGCGGTGCGGTGGACAGCTCGTCCAGGAACAGCAGTCCGCGGCCGGCCCGTACCAGTCGCACCGCCCAGTCCGGCGGGGCCATCGGGACACCGTGTTCCGCGGGATTGCCTCCGACGATCGGCAGCCCCGAGAAGTCGGACGGCTCGTGCACGCTGGCGATCACCGTGGTCAGCGGAAGGTCGAGGGTCGCGGCGAGTTGGGTCAGGGCCGCGGTCTTGCCGATCCCCGGTTCGCCCCACAGGAGCACGGGCAGATCGGCGGCCACGGCCAGGGTCAGGGCTTCCAGTTGCGGGTCGGGGCGCGGTTCGGTGGTGGCGTTACGCAGCAGTGTCAGCAACGCGCCGGCGACGTCGAGTGAGGAGGCGTCGGCCGCGGCGGAGGTGTCGGTTGCGGTGTGCGGAGGGCATGCGGGCATGTGTGATCACCTTTGGGTTCGTGATGGGACGAAGTGGATGCGAGGGACTGCGGTCCCGGGTCAGTGGAAGGTCGACTGGCGCGGATGCGAGCGGTGCTGACCAGGACGGCGCTGAGCCGGGCGGACGCGGCCAGGTCCGGGACCGATCAGGCCGGCCCTGAACAGTCCGTAGGTGATCCGCCGTCGCGCCGCCGCCTCAAGTTCGTCGCGCAGCGCGCCGTTGCGCAGCAGTGCGTCGGGGCCCAGCAGTTCCTCGACGGCGGTCAGCGCGCCGGCGATGTCGCCATGGACGAGGCGTTCTCGCACGTCGGCGAGGCACTCCGGACGGCGGTGCGCGTCATCGATGGCCTGTAGGCAGGGCAGCAAAGGCCCGCCCAATGCGGCCAGCAGTTCCTCCCGCCGGATCTCCGCCGGGTCGTGGTCCAGTGCGGCCAGTACCCCGTTGACCAGGCCGATCCGGTGCTGCGCCGACCGGCACTCCACGAGGCGTGGTTGTCCCGCCTGATGAGGGATCCGGGGCGAAACGGTCGGCGGACGATCCGGTGCCAGTGCCGAGGCGACCAGCGGGTGCAGTCGGTCGAGGTCGATCGAACCGGTGCGGATCAGTTCCAGGTCGGGCAGCACCCAGGTCGCCGCGTCGGGCAGGACCGGCAGCGCCGCGGCGCCGCCGTGCGTGGTCGCGGCCGTGATCCGCATGGCAGGGGGCCGGCTGCCGTCACTGATCCGCGACCAGGTCGAGGACCAGCCGATGGCGGGCCGCGAGCCGCACGGCGACGCTACCGGTGGGCCGTCCCTCGGCGTGGAGCACCATCGCCGCCTCGGCCGCCCACCGGTCAACGGCGCAGCGCCGCCCTTGCGGCACCGTCTCCAGCAGCTCCGCATCGGCCGTGAAACCGCCGTCGAGGGGCGGCCGATCGGCTCCGGAGCGGGTGCGCAGCTCAGCGGTCCTGCGTGCGTCCCACAGGTGGCGGTGCAGATCGAGGCGGAACCGCCGGTGGGGATGGGGATGCGGATGACGGCCGGCGTCGACCGCACAGCGGGTGCCGTCCCACAGCGCGAGGCTGATCCGCTGACCGGCATCCGCCCAGGCCGGCGGAGTCCGGGCCACGAGGTGCAGCGGGCCTGCGCCGTCCGGCCCCGCGGTGTCGTACCGGGCCAGGGCGACGGTCAGGCCGGGGCGCAGCAGCCCGTCGGGAGCGATCCTCGGAAGGTGCCAGCGCAGCAGGTCGGGAGCCAGTCGGCGGAGGTCGGCCCGGATCCGGGACGCGAGTTCGCGGCCATACGTACGTGCCACCGAACGCAGATGGAGATCGACGTCGACACCTGCGGCGGCGCACGCGCCTGCCCAGTCCCCGGCCTGGCGGCGGGCGGTCGCAGTCTCGATCATGGAGGGCGGCACGGCGAACTCGCGCACGCGCAGCCAGAAGGAAAGGCGGGAATCCCTGTTCGCGGTCTGAGTGAGCATCAGCACTCACCTTGCGCGGACGGGACCCCCAATCTGTTAACAGAGTGAGTCATCATCGCCGGGATAATACAGCTCCGCACCCTGCTCTGCCAGGGCCCCCGTTCGGCGCGCCTGGCCCCGGCGGCGGTCCTGCGCGCACGGCTGCGCGTCGGCCACGGCGACTGCCGCCTCGGCGGATGGCCGTCCGCTGCCGTACCCGGCCAGCCCGGCCGAGCGTGGCAGGCGGTTCACGAGGGGGCGGAGGCGGCGCTGTCCCCACCACGTATTCTTAGGCAAGCCTTAGCTAATTGACAGGGAGAAGGGTGCATGCCGGGAGTTCCGGGCCGCCGCGTCGGATGGATGGCGGCCGCCCTTCTTCTGTTGTTGCTGGCGGTGCTGCTCAGTCTCGCGGTCGGCAGTCGCGCGATCGCACCCTCGGTGGTCTGGGACGCTCTGCTGCACGGCGGTACCAGCGATGACGCCCAGGTCGTACGGTCGCTGCGAGTGCCGCGGACGGTCATCGGCGTGCTGGTCGGCGTCGCACTCGCCGTCGCCGGAACGGTCCTGCAGGGCATCACCCGCAATCCGATCGCCGAGCCCGGCATCCTCGGTATCAGCCAAGGGGCCTCGCTGGGCGTCGTCTGCGCTATCGCCTTTGTCGGGGTGCACTCGCTGACCGGATACGTCTGGTACGCGTTCGCGGGCGCGGCTGTCGCCTCGGTCGGCGTCTACGCCATCGCCAGCAGCGGCCGGGGCGGCGCCTCACCGGTCAAACTGGCGCTGGCGGGTGCCGCGATGAACGCGTTCCTCGCCTCGGTGGTCTCGGGCGTCCTCACGACCGACGCGCGGGCACTGGACGAGTTCCGTTTCTGGGACGTCGGTTCGATCAGCGGGCGGGACGCTTCGATCGCGGGGCAGGTCTGGCCCTTCCTGGTCGCCGGGTTCCTGCTGGTGCTGGCTATGGCCCGCGGTCTTGACGCGCTCGCGCTCGGCGAGGACATCGCCCGCGGGCTCGGCCGTAACGTCGCACTGCTGCGGGTGACCGGGGCCCTGGGAGCGACCGTCCTGACGGGTGCCGCGGTCGCCGCGGCCGGCCCCATCGCCTTCACGGGTCTTGCCGTCCCGCACATCGCCCGCGCGCTCGTCGGCCCGGGGCACCGCTGGCTGCTGCCCATGGCCGCTCTGCTCGGCCCGGTGATGCTGCTCCTGGCGGACGTCGCCGGCCGTGTCGTCGTGCGGCCCTCTGAGGTACCGGTGGCCGTGATGACCGCCCTGGTCGGTGTGCCGTTCCTGGTCGCGCTGGTACGCAGGAAGACGGTGGCAGCGGCATGACGCGCATACGTCACAGCACCGTGTCCGAACCGGAGCGCGGCCTGCCTGCGGGCACCGGGACGGCCGCCGGGACCGGGACGTCGGATTCCCGTGCCGCGCTGCGCCCGGCCGGGCATGCCGTGCTGCGCGCCGGGCGCGGCAGCTTCCTGCTGCACCGCAGGGCCCTGTTGGTGGCCGTCGTCCTCACCGTCTTGCTGGCACTCGCCGTGGTGGCGTCGTTGTGCGTCGGCGAGATGTTCGTCGCCCCGAGTGAGGTCGTCCGCGTGCTGCTGGGCCTGCCCAGCCCCGACAAGCTGGTGGTCGGCACCCTCCGCCTGCCGCGCCTGGTGACCGGGCTGCTGGTGGGCGGCGCCTTCGGTGCCTCCGGCGCGCTGATCCAGACCATGGCCCGCAATCCGCTCGCCAGCCCCGACATCATCGGTGTGACACACGGCGCGGGCGCGGCGACGGTCGCCGCGATGACCTTCGGTCTCGCCTCGTACGACGTCCTGCCGTATGTGTCCGTCGCGGGCGGCCTGTTCGTCGCCCTGCTCGTCTACCTGCTCGCATGGCGGGGCGGCCTCACCGCCTCCCGATTCGTCCTGGTGGGCATCGGCATCTCGGTGGCGCTCGGCTCGCTGACCCGGCTGCTCGTGACCAAGGGCGACTACCTGGTCGCCCAGCAGGCTAAGACCTGGCTCACCGGATCGCTCAACGGCCGCGGCTACGACCAGGCGGCGCCGCTCGCGACGGTCCTTGTGCTGCTAGTGCCGTTCCTCTTGTGGGCGGCCCGCGCGCAGCGCGGCTTCGCGTTCGACGACGACACGGCCACCGCTCTCGGCAGCAGACCCGGCCGCGTCCGACTCGGCCTCAGCGCCCTCGGCGTCGTTCTCGCGTCCGTCGCGACCGGTGCCGCTGGCCCCGTCGACTTCGTGGCCCTGCTCGCCCCGCAGATCGCCCGCCGGCTCACCCGCACCGCACACATTCCGCTGCTGTGCTCCGCGCTGACCGGCGCGTTGATCGTGGTCGTCGCGGATCTGCTGGCCCGCAGACTCCTCGCGCCGCTGGAACTGCCGGTCGGCGTGTTCACCGCCCTGGTGGGCGCCCCCTATTTGATGTGGCTGATCGCCAGCACCCGTAGCAGCCGTTCCGGAGGGACCGCGTGACCGGCAACCGCCTCACCGCACAGGGGCTCACACTCGCGTACGAGGACCGCTTGGTCGTCGAGGACCTGGACCTGGAGATCCCGGACGGGAAGGTCACCGTCATCGTCGGGCCCAATGCCTGCGGCAAGTCCACCCTGCTGCGCGCCCTGGGCCGACTGCTGAAGCCGCGGCGCGGCGCCGTGCTGCTGGACGGAGCCGAACTGTCCCGCCTCCCCACCAAGCGGATCGCCCAGTTGGTCGGGCTGCTGCCGCAGACTCCGGTGCCACCGGAGGGGATCACGGTGGCGGACCTGGTCTCGCGTGGCCGCCAGCCCCACCAGAAGTGGTGGCAGCAGTGGTCCGAGGCGGACGAGAGGTCCGTCGCCGAGGCGATGGAGCGCACCGGGACCGCGGACCTCGCGGAGCGTCAAGTCGACGAGCTGTCGGGCGGGCAGCGCCAGCGCGTGTGGATCGCCATGGCCCTCGCCCAGGACACCGAGTTGCTGCTGCTCGACGAACCGACGACCTATCTGGACATCGCCCACCAGGTGGAGGTCCTTGATCTGGTCCGTCAGCTCAACCATGAGCGCGGCCGGACCGTCGTGGCGGTGCTGCACGACCTGAACCAGGCGGCGCGCTACGCCGACCATCTGATCGCCATGCGGGCGGGCCGGATCGTGGCCCAGGGGCCACCTGCCGACATTGTCACCGCCGACCTGGTCCAGGAGGTCTTCGGACTCGCGTCGGTCGTCGTACCGGATCCGGTGACGGGCGATCCGCTGGTCGTCCCCGGTCCTTTGCGGCCTACAGGCCGGGACAGCGGCGCCGCCGCTGCGATCCCCGCGCAGGACGGCGCGGGCCTTCCGGGTGAGCGAACGTGAGCTGCGCCCCGGCCCACCGCGCGGTTGCGCCGCGGACAGTGCGGCCGCGCTGGGCAGCGTGACCGGGGCCACACCATCCGGGTGCACTCCCTGCTGGAGAGTCTCATAAAGTAAGGCTCACCTAAGTAGCTTTCTTGACGGGAGTCCTTCCATGTATGCCAGACGCCGCGGCACCGCCGTCGCAGCCCTCGCATTCGCCGCCGTGCTCTCCTTGACGTCGTGCGGTGGTTCCTCCGGCGGCGGGGCGGGTGCCAAGTCCGGCGGCGGAAAAGGCGACAAGAAGTCGGTCGCGCAGGGCGGGAAGGACTTCGCGGACGCGGCCAGGAAGACCGCCGCCCTGGGTACCGACGCCAAGCCCGGCCAGTGGCCCCGCACCATCACCCACGCTATGGGCAAGACTGTGATCAAGGCCCAGCCCGAGCGCGTCGTCGTCCTCGACGTCGGTGAACTCGACAATGTGGTGTCGCTGGGCATCAAGCCGGTCGGCCTCGCTCCCACCGAAGGCTCCCCGGAACTGCCGTCGTATCTGAAGAAGGACGCGGGCAACCCGAAGAACGTCGGCACGATCAACAGCCTCAACCTTGAGGCCATCGCGGCGCTCAAGCCCGACCTGATACTCGGCAGCCAGCTGCGGGCCGCCGACAAGTACGACGAGCTGTCCCAGATCGCGCCGACCGTCTTCTCCATCCGCCCCGGCTTCACCTGGAAGGAGAACTACCTCCTCAACGCGGCGGCCCTGGACAAGACCGCGCTGGCGCAGGAGAAGCTCACGGCCTACGACAAGAAGGCCGAGGCGCTGAGCCGCGAACTCGGAGCCCACAAGCCGACCGTCTCGATGGTGCGTTACCTGCCCGACGGCGTCATCCGCCTGTACGCCAACGCCTCGTTCATCGGCACGATCCTTAGGGACGTCCACATCCCCCGGCCGAAGAACCAGGACATCGAGGACCTCGCGGCCGAGATCGGCGCCGAGAACATCGACCAGGCCGACGCCGACTACATCTTCACCGGTGTCTACGGAGACCCCAAGGGCACCGACAAGTCCAAGGCGCAGAACAACCCGCTCTGGAAGAACCTCAAGGCCGTCAAGGACGGGCACGCGTACGACGTGCCGGACGAGACCTGGTACCTCGGCCTCGGTGTGACGGCCGCCAACGAGGTGCTCGGCGACCTGGAGGAGCACCTCACCCGGTAGGACGCGGGCGGGCCGGGCGCCGCGCCGCCGCCGGTAGGGATGGTCACGCTGGGTGAGGTGGCCGATTGTCCTTGCCATCGGGTTGCATGGGGGCATGGACAACCTGGAGCTGCGCACCGAAGCCGACGCCATCCTCGCTGAGCTGGTCGGTGATCCGGGGGGTTCGGCGCGGCTGCGGGAGGACCAGTGGCAGGCGGTGGCGGCTCTGGTGGAGGAGCGCCGGCGCGCACTGGTGGTGCAGCGCACCGGCTGGGGCAAGTCGGCGGTGTACTTCGTCGCCACCGCTCTGCTGCGCCGGCGCGGCTCCGGCCCGACGGTGATCGTCTCGCCGCTGCTGGCGCTGATGCGCAACCAGGTCGAGTCGGCGGCGCGGGCCGGTATCCGAGGCGCGCACCATCAACTCGGCCAACCCGGAGGAATGGGACACCATCTACGAGGAGGTCGAGCGCGGCGAGACCGATGTTCTCCTCGTGAGTCCGGAACGTCTCAATTCCGTGGATTTCCGCGATCAGGTGCTGCCCAAGCTCGCGGCCACGACCGGTCTGCTGGTGGTCGACGAGGCGCACTGCATCTCCGACTGGGGCCATGACTTCCGCCCCGACTACCGCCGGCTGCGGGCGATGCTGGCCGAGCTTGCCGCCGGCGTGCCGGTGCTGGCCACCACCGCGACCGCGAACGCGCGGGTCACCGCGGATGTGGCCGAGCAGCTGGGTACCGGCGCCGGCGAGGCCCTGGTGCTGCGCGGCCCGCTGGAGCGGGAGAGCCTGCGGCTGGGTGTCGTCCGGCTGCCGGACGCCGCGCACCGGCTGGCCTGGCTCGCCGAGCACCTGGACGAGCTGCCGGGCTCGGGAATCATCTACACGCTGACGGTGGCCGCGGCCGAGGAGGCCACCGCCTTCCTGCGCCAGCGCGGCTTCAAAGTGGCCTCCTACACGGGAAGACGGAGAACGCCGACCGGCTGCAGGCCGAGGTCGACCTGCAGGAGAACCGGGTGAAGGCGCTGGTCGCGACCTCGGCGCTGGGCATGGGCTTCGACAAGCCGGACCTGGGCTTCGTGGTCCATCTCGGCTCGCCGTCCTCGCCGATCGCCTACTACCAGCAGGTGGGGCGTGCGGGGCGCGGTGTCGCCCACGCCGATGTGCTGCTGCTGCCGGGCAAGGAGGACGAGGCCATCTGGCGCTACTTCGCCGATACCGCCTTCCCGCCCGAGGCGCAGGTCCGGCAGACGCTCTCGGCGCTCGCCGAGTGCGGGACGGCCGCTGTCCGTGCCGGCTCTGGAGGCCGCTGGTCGATCTTCGGCGCACCCGTCTGGAGACGATGCTGAAGGTGCTGGACGTGGACGGCGCGGTCAAGCGGGTGAAGGGCGGCTGGACCGCCACCGGGCGCCGAGTGGGTCTACGACTCCGAGCGGTACGCCTGGGTCGCCCGGCAGCGGGCGGCCGAGCAGCAGGCCATGCGCGACTACGTGAGCGACGTCCGAGTGCCGGATGGAGTTCCTGCGTCAGCAGCTGGACGACGAGGGAGCGGTCCCGTGCGGCCGTTGCGACAACTGCGCGGGAGCCTGGGCCGATTCCGCTGTCTCGGCGGAGACGCTGACGGGCGCGGCGAAGGAACTGGACCGCCCGGGGGTGGAGGTCGAGCCGCGCCGGATGTGGCCGACGGGGATGGCCGCGCTGGGCATCGACCTCAAGGGACGCATCCCGGCCAAGGAACAGTGCTCCACCGGGCGTGCCCTGGGACGGCTCTCGGACATCGGCTGGGGCAACCGGCTGCGCCCGCTGCTGGCGGAGAACGCGCCCGACGGGCCGGTCCCCGACGATGTCCTGAAGGCCGCGGTGGCGGTCCTCGCCGATTGGGCGCGCTCTCCGGGCGGCTGGGCGCCGAATGCCCCGGACGCCTCCGCCCGGCCGGTAGGTGTCGTCGCCGTACCGTCCCTGACCCGCCCGCAACTGGTCGGTTCCCTCGCCCAGGGCATCGCGGACCATCGGCCGCCTCCCCTTGCTCGGCACCCTGGCGTACACCGGGCCGGGCGGCGCACACACGGCACGCCGCAGCAACTCCGCCCAACGCCTCAGGGCGCTGTCCGGCACCTTCACCGTCCCTGACGACCTGGCTGATGCCCTGGCCGGCGCTCCCCGGGCCCCGTCCTGCTCGTGGACGACTGCACCGACTCCGGCTGGACCCTTGCGGTCGCTGCTCGCCTACTCCGCCAGGCAGGCAGCGAACAGGTTCTTCCGCTGGTCCTCGCCGCGGCAGGCTGAGCTGTCCCGTTCCGCGGGTCCGGCAACCTGTTGCCTGGCGCTGGCGCTGACTCCGGCGAGAAGGCATGCGCGGCGCGCGCCGCATGGCCGCACCTGCTGCGGGTGCGTGCGCGCACCGCGGCGGTGGGGCGTCGGTGGGGTGAGGCGTGCACGATGGGTGTGGCGCAAGAGGTTCACCGGGTTCACCGGGAGCGTAGCGACTTGGCTCGCACTGGGCGCGAATGAATCCCGAGGCTGTGGATAACTCTTGTCGTGTCCCTGATCCGACTTATCCACAGAGAGAACCGGAATGCGACGGTCCGGTGCAGAGTCGGTTCATGACGCAGCACAGCGAAGCAAGCGAACCCGTCGAGCCCATCGAGCCCGTGGCGTACGGCGAATGCGGCGGCCCCCGCGCAGCAGGCGAATCCACCGGGCGCGGTGACCCCCGCGCCGTCGCCGCAGCGGACGCGGCCGGTCCCGCCGACCGCGTCCGGCCCACCGGACCCGCACCCGTCGGCCCCGTCGCACCGGAATACACCGAGCGCGACCCCTTCGCGACCGACGGCACCGGCTCCGTCGTCCGCGGGTCCGCCGAGCGTGCCGGGCCGGCCCGACGGGCGGCCTCGATGCTGGTCTTCAGCCATCCGGGCCGGCCCGGTCACGGCGCTCCTGCGGTGTCCGAGGACGAGGGAGCGGTGTGCCAGGCGCCGGACGCCGCGGGCCACCTCGCGATCGAGGCGAGGGCTCAGGCCGAGCAGGTGACCCTCCGCTCGCCCGCCGAACTGGCCGACGCCCTGCCGTACCTGCTCGGATATCGGCCGGAGGACAGCATCGTGCTCGTCGCCGTGCACGACCGCAATGGCTACGGCAGCTTCGGCGGGCGAGCGCGGCTCGGGATTCCGGCCCGTCGCGAGGACTGGCCGGAAGCCGCGCGGGAGATGGCGCGCTGCCTGGTGAGCGGATGTGAGCGGCGAGGAGCGAAGCCCGAGGGCATGGTGGCCTTCCTCAGCTGCGATCCCGAACCCGGCGGGACGGGCCGGCAGACGATGGAAGTGCTGCGGCCGCTCGCGCAGTTGCTGCGCACCGAGTGCGGCAGTCTCGACGTCCCGGTCCTGGAAGCACTGTGCCTCTCCGACGGCCGCTTTTGGTCCTACTGCTGCCCGAGCGAGCGGTGCTGCCCCGAGGACGGCACACCGATGGGCCTGCCCGGAGTCTCGGTCCTGTCCGCCGCCATGACCTACGCGGGCCTCCAAGTGCGCGGCACACTCAAGGAGTTGCGTGCCAGGCTGATGCCCTGGGAGTCAGCGGCCGCGCGGGAGCAGGAGTCCGTGCTCGATACGGTGGGCACGGCACTGGTGTTCAGGATCCTGGATGAGTCCCGCCGTGCGGACGTGGCCGCCGAAACCTTGGAACTGGGCCGTCGCGTCATGGCACGTCTCGCTGGCGCCCGACCCGTCCTCGGCCTGCTCGAAGCCGACCAGCGGGACGATGAAATCATCACGCACGACGAAGCCGCGGCCCTGATCCTCGGCCTCCAGGACAGGAACACCCGCGATCGGGCCGCAGAGTGGATGGCGGACGACGAGGCGGGAGCTGCGCTGCGGCTGTGGCGCGCGCTCGCCCGCCGTTGCGTCGGTCCGTACGGTGAGCACGCCGCGGTGCCCCTGACGCTCGCCGGCTGGGTGGCCTGGTCGATGGGCGACGAACTGGAGGCCCGGGAGGCGCTCGCCATGGCGCTGGCTGCGGATCCGGATTACCTCTTCGCCCAGCTCCTCCACCAGGCCTGCAACGAAGGCCTGGACCCGGAATCGATCCGGCGGTGTCTGCGCGGGGAGCGTGAAGAGCGGACAGTTGCGCCGCCCGCGCCAGTGGACGGCTCTGCCGAGGGCACCGTGGTGGCCGGTGCGGTGCGCGGCCGATCCGTGAGTCCGGCCGATACTGCCCGTACCGTGCCACCGAGCGAAGATGCCGCCGCCGGGCCCGAGAGCACCCGGGCAGCCGCTTGCCGCCCCGCGTCCGAGCGCGTCCGGCGGCCCGAGTCCAGGGGTCCGGGCCGTCGTGGGCCGCGGCCGGCACGGCCGCCGCGCGCACGCACCACCGGGCAGGGCCCGGGCCCTGCCCGCCCGCCGGGTCGCCGTGCCACCGGCCGAGGATGAGTGTCGCGGCGCTCGCGCACCCTGAACCGGAATGTCACACCGGCATCCGCTGAATCCCTGACGAAGCGAGTACGCACCGGCGGCCGACGGTGTGACCGGCTTGTCCTGGGGTCGTGCGAAGCCACGCTGGATGCCTGGCGGAGTACGGGCAGGCAGATGTGGAACCGGTGCCGAACAGCGTGTTTATCGTCAGGCAGACGACTATGATCGCGGGCATGTCGCCCTACGACCCGTCGGCTTTTCCGCCTTTCGCAGTCACCGTCGATCTGGTCGTGCTGACCGTGCGGCGCCATGCGCTCTGCGCGCTCGCGGTGCGGCGCGGTGAGCCGCCGTTCCAGGGGCGTTGGGCACTTCCCGGAGGGTTCGTACGGGCCGATGAGGACCTGACCGCCGCGGCGGCGCGGGAACTCGTCGAGGAGACGGGACTGAGCGCGCACGGCCCCGACGTCCCGGTGCAGGACAACGGCGCGCACCTGGAACAGCTCGCCAGTTACGGAGCCCCCAGGCGTGACCCGCGGATGCGCGTGGTCAGCGTCGCCCATCTCGCCCTGGCACCCGACCTTCCCGCACCCCGGGCGGGCGGCGACGCGCGCAGTGCCCGCTGGGCATCGGTGGAGACACTGCTCGCGCCGGGCGGCGGCCGGGAGGACGAGCAGAGTGCCCCTCTCGCCTTCGACCATGCGCAGATCCTCGCCGACGGGGTCGAGCGGGCCCGCTCGAAAATCGAGTACTCCTCGCTGGCCACGGCGTTCTGCCCGCCGGAGTTCACGGTCGGCGAGCTGCGGCGGGTGTACGAGGCCGTGTGGGGGGTCGCTCTCGATCCGCGCAACTTCCATCGCAAGGTGACCGGTACCCCTGGGTTCCTGGTCCCGACCGGCGGTACCACCACACGGCAAGGCGGGCGCCCGGCGCAGCTCTTCCGAGCGGGCGGTGCCACCCTGCTCAATCCGCCGATGCTGCGTCCGGAGGTCTGAATCAACGTCATGGCGCGGTGAGGCGCGGCGTGTCACACGCTCGCCCCGCGCCTGCGCCGCGCTGGCCTGCGCCGCGATGGTTCTGACATCCGTGTCGCTCTTGCCTGGAAAATCACTAATATCGCGTTATCTTGCTTCCGTACCCGCGGGGCTCGCCCGGCCGTGATGCGCCGGACGCACCCCGGCCGCCGCGCGGTCGCACCTCCTGCGAGAGAAGCGATGATCCAGGCCATCGGACTGACCAGCCATCCCCGCAAGGAGCTCATGACCGGTATCCGAAGCGACGAGCTCCCGGCCCGGGGCCTGCGCGCATCCGCCACGCCCGCTCCCGACGACGTGCTCCTGCTGGACGACGTGTCCCTGGAGGCGCCTGCGGGCCGCGTCACCGCGCTGCTGAGCACACGTGCCGCGGGCAGGACCGCGCTGAGGCTGATGCTCGAACTGGAGCTGGGTCGCGGCATCACCTGCTTCCGAGGCCGGCCGCTGCACCGGATCGCCGATCCGTCGCGTGAGGTGGGCGTGGTGCTCGGCGACGTCCCGGGGCACCCCGGACGCACGGTCCGCGGCCATCTGCGGATGCTCTGCGCGGCGGCGGGCGTCCCGGTGACCCGCGCGGACGAGCTGTTGGAGGACATGGGCCTGGTCAGCTTGCGAGGCGAGCCTCTGGGCAGCCTCTCGCGGGGCCTCGATCGCCGGCTCGGGATGGCCTGCGCCCTGCTGGCGACTCCCCACGCGCTCGTCCTCGACGCTCCGGCCCACGAGCTGGCCCCGCGGGAAGGCCGCTGGCTGCACGGCCTCCTGCGGGAGCACGCGAACCGCGGTGGAACGGTGCTGTTCAGCACGGACGATCCCAAGGAGGCGGCGCGCACCGCGGACTGGGTGATCACGCTGGACGGCGGCAGGGTCGTCGCCGACCAGGAGGCCTCGGACTTCGCCCGCACCAGGCTCCGCCCCCGGGTCGCCGTCCGCAGTCCGCATGCGGCCCGTCTCGGCATGCTCCTCGCCAAGGAGGCCAGAGCCGAGCAGCGAGCCATCGAGGCGGTCCAGGAGGACGGCAACCGGCTGTCGGTGTACGGCAGCAGCTGTGCCCACATCGGGGAGATCGCGTTCCGGCACGGCATCCTCGTTCATCAACTGGCCGACGAGATCGGTGACATGAGTCCGAAAGGCCCGGCCGCCGGTGATCCTCCAATCAGCCCCGAAACCATCGGCGTACTGGCCCGAAATGGCACCGCGCCGACTCGTCACGCCGGCCGGAACTCCCTTGGAAATTCCGCACATCCAGAGGGAGTGGAATCCCCGACAATGCCCCTCACCCGCCCCGGCCCCCCGAGCCCAGCCACCTCCGAGCCGACCACCTCCGGCGCTGTCACCCCGGCGCCGACCGTTCCGGCCCGCGCCGTTCCCGCTGGTGATCAACCGGACACCCGCCCAGTGCCGGCAACGCCCCAAGCCGCCCTGGTGATCCGTCCGGCCCGGACCTCGCCCGGAACCGCCGGCCGGCCGGCGGCCGTGTCTGATGCCCGTGCCGCGGTGCGCGACGTGGCCGCTTGGCGGCGTCCCGTCTGCGTGCGGCCGCCTCGCGGGCCGCTGCGTCCCTTGCGGTACGAGCTGTACCGGGCCGCCGGTATCGCCGGCGGTCGTATCACCGCCGCCGCCGTCCTCGTCTCCTCTGCCCTTCTCGCGGTGGTTCTCGCGAGGACGGGCCGCACACCGCAGCCGTATCTGCTGACCGCTTGGCCGCGGGAACTTCCGCTGCCGCCCGCCGCGCTGGGCGCCGGACTGCTGGGCGCCCTCGCTTTCGGTGATGAATTCCGTCACCCCGCTCTCGCCGCCGGTACCGGAATCGTGCCGCGACGACTCGGCCTGCTGGCCGCGAAACTCCTCGTCGCGGCCGTGACTGCGGTTTTCTTCGCCCTGGTGACGGTCGGCTGCGATGCCTTGCTGCTGCACTTCGTGTACGGGCCGGAACTCACGCAAGTCCCTGCTGACTGGGCTGCACTGCTGGCGAGTTGGCTGTCCCTGACGGTGGGGTGTGCTTGTGCGGGGGTGCTGGCGGCGGGTGTCTTCCGCTCCACCGCTGCCGGGTTCGCCGCCGTGCCTGCCGTGCCGCTCGTCGTGCAGCCGCTGGTGCACAAGGCGCTCGCGGGGCCGTCTGGGCGCGCGGATGGGGGGATTGCCGCGCGGCTGAGTGATCTTGCGTTGCTGCGTTGGCCGTTCGGTGTCGGGCATTGTCTGACCGCGGTTGTGCGGATGATCATTCAACCGGTCGGCAGTGCACTGATGTTGTCACTTATCACTCTGCTCTGTGCATTTCTGTTCATGATGTTTCGTGGCAGAGTGCGTTGATATCGCTTCTATTCATCTATCTTTCGGTTTTGCTGCATGAATGTCCGTAACTCCCGCAATAATGCAGGTATCTTTCCGATAAGGCGTCAATGGGCGCAGGGTGAGCGATCACCCTTTCGTGTGTTTTTCACCAAAGACCTCAAGGCAGTTCAGAAGGATGCCGACGAAGGATCCGTGAGTACCCTTGCGCACACCATGATGACCACCGCCCGCTCCTCGGACTCCGGCTTCGTCGGACCGGGCGAACTCGACAGCTATCCCTACGCGGAGCCTCCGGGCTCGGACCGCGTGAGCGCCGCCCCGGGCTGGGAGCGTACGGAGCAGGAGCTCGGCCGCGTCGGGCGGCGCACCGCAGGAAGTCGCGGGCGCGGGCTGCACGGCCAACTCGTCCAGCAGCTCGGCCAGATGATCGTCTCCGGCGATCTGGGCGCCGACCGCCCTCTCGTTCCGGAGGAGATCGGTCACCGCTTCGAGGTCTCCCGCACCGTCGTCCGTGAATCGCTGCGCGTCCTCGAAGCCAAGGGGCTGGTCAGTGCGCGCCCCAACGTGGGCACCCGCGTCCGTCCCGTGAGCGACTGGAACCTGCTGGATCCCGACATCATCGAATGGCGTGCCTTCGGACCGCAGCGCGACGACCAGCGACGCGAGCTGAACGAGCTGCGCTGGACCATCGAGCCCCTGGCGGCCCGGCTCGCCGCGGGGCACGGCAGGGAGGACGTCCAGCAGCGGCTCGGCGATATGGTCGAGATCATGGGGCACGCTCTGGGGCAGGCCGACACGATCACCTTCTCCCGCGCCGACGCCGAGTTCCACTCGCTCCTCATCCAAGTCGCGGGCAACCGCATGCTGGAGCACCTCTCCGGCATCGTGTCGGCCGCCCTGCAGGTGTCCGGCGGTCCCATCGCCGGCTGTGAGCGACCGACCGAGGTGTCGCTGGGCCTGCACGCCCGCATCGCCGAGGCACTCGCCGCGAACGACGGCACGGCGGCCGAGACGGCCATGCGGCAACTGCTCATCGTCCACCCAGAGGTGGAGCGGGTCGTTCCGGCTCCACGCGAGCACTGAGGGTCGCGCGATGCGACAGCGGGGGTGCGGGCTGTCCGCCATGACTCCTGCGCCGAGTAGTGCTGCCCCGTATCCGCCGTGCCCGTCCGCCACCCCGGACCGGCACGTGCAGGCCGGACCCGTGCCGGAACCTCACCCCGGACCGGCACGGGTCCGGTGACGCGCTGGACGGACCCGGCGCCATGGGGCGGGGCCGCCCGTGCGGCAGTGCCGCACGCGGGTCCCCGCCGGCCCGCCCTGCCCCCGGCGTGATCCGCCTGGAACCTTCAGACGCGCCTCCGGCAGGCCGCCCGCCGGACCTCCAGGTGCCCATAGAGTGGATTTGTGCGTTTTTGCGTGCTGCGCGGTGTGACTCGGGCCACGCGGATTGGGCGTAACGCTCCTCGGGGCTGTGCGATGACCTAAGAGGTGATAGTCGAGGAGGGAATACAGCTGCCGTAGCAGGCGCTGTCCATCTCCGCGGCCCGCCCGCGTCGTCGGCCCATCCCCAAGCCGGCGGTTCGTCGGCTCCGATCCTCCTGTGGACGGGGCCGGAAGCCGTTTTCCAACGTTCCGAGAGGTTGTTCGTGTCGGCCAGCACATCCCGTACGCTCCCGCCGGAGATTGCCGAATCCGTCTCTGTCATGGCGCTCATCGAGCGGGGAAAGGCAGAGGGGCAGATCGCCGGCGATGACGTGCGTCGGGCCTTCGAAGCTGACCAGATTCCGGCCACTCAGTGGAAGAACGTACTGCGCAGCCTCAACCAGATCCTCGAGGAAGAGGGTGTGACGCTGATGGTCAGTGCCGCGGAGCCCAAGCGCACCCGAAAGAGCGTCGCAGCGAAGAGTCCGGTCAAGCGCACCGCCACCAGGACGGTGGCGACCAAGACAGTGGCCAAGAAGGCTCCCGCGTCAGCCCCTGCTGCATCCGTCACCACTGAGGCTTCGGCCGCCGGTCTGTCCGCAGAAGAGGCGTCGGCGCCCGGTAAGAAGGCCGCGGCCAAGAAGGCGACGGCCAAGAAGGCCACTGCGAAGAAGACCGTCGCCAAGAAGGCGACGGCCAAGAAGACCACTGCCAAGAAGGACTCCGACGACGTCGTCGACGACGAAGCCACCGAGGAGACTCCCGGCGGCGGCAAGTCCGGGGCCGAGGAGCCTTCCGAGGACGGCAACCAGGGCTTCGTCCTGTCCGACGAGGACGAGGACGACGCGCCCGCACAGCAGGTGGCCGCCGCCGGTGCCACCGCCGACCCCGTCAAGGACTACCTGAAGCAGATCGGCAAGGTCCCCCTCCTCAACGCCGAGCAGGAGGTGGAGCTGGCCAAACGCATCGAGGCAGGCCTGTTCGCCGAGGACAAGCTCGCCAGTGCGGACAAGCTCGCGCCCAAGCTCAAGCGCGAGCTGGAGATCATCGCCGAGGACGGCCGGCGCGCCAAGAACCACCTTCTGGAGGCCAACCTCCGCCTCGTCGTCTCTCTCGCCAAGCGCTACACGGGCCGCGGCATGCTCTTCCTGGACCTCATCCAGGAAGGCAACCTGGGTCTGATCCGTGCCGTGGAGAAGTTCGACTACACCAAGGGCTACAAGTTCTCCACGTATGCCACCTGGTGGATCCGTCAGGCGATCACCCGCGCCATGGCCGACCAGGCCCGCACCATCCGCATCCCCGTGCACATGGTCGAGGTCATCAACAAGCTCGCCCGCGTGCAGCGCCAGATGCTCCAGGACCTCGGCCGTGAGCCGACTCCGGAGGAGCTGGCCAAGGAGCTCGACATGACCCCTGAGAAGGTCATCGAGGTCCAGAAGTACGGCCGTGAACCGATCTCCCTGCACACCCCGCTCGGCGAGGACGGTGACAGTGAGTTCGGTGACCTGATCGAGGACTCCGAGGCGGTCGTCCCGGCCGACGCGGTCAGCTTCACGCTCCTGCAGGAGCAGCTGCACTCGGTGCTCGACACGCTCTCCGAGCGTGAGGCGGGCGTCGTCTCCATGCGTTTCGGTCTCACCGACGGTCAGCCGAAGACCCTCGACGAGATCGGCAAGGTGTACGGCGTGACGCGTGAGCGGATCCGCCAGATCGAGTCCAAGACCATGTCGAAACTGCGCCACCCCTCGCGTTCTCAGGTACTCCGCGACTACCTCGACTAGGAGCGCACTGGAGATCTATGTCGGAGCCGCTCGCTGATCCGGCCTAGATCTTCAGCACACTCCTACTCCGCGTTCCATCACGGGCCCGGCTTCCTCAGGAGTCGGGCCCGTGGTGTGTGCACGGGTGCGGCGCTGTGTGCATCGGGTGACTCTGGGTGGGCACCTGCCACCCGGAGTGAGGAGACAGCCATGCGTCGACGCACCCTAGGCGCCCTGACGGCAACGCTGACCCTGGGGGTGACGGTGGGCCTCCCGCCTGCGCTTTCCCCGGCTGTCGCGAGGACCGGCAGCGTGGTGATAGGCGGCCATCCGGTCAGCGTGGCCGACGCCCCCTGGATGGTCGCACTCGCCAGCCGTGACCGGTTCGGAGGAACGCGCTCGGGGCAGTTCTGCGGCGGGGCTGTGGTGGGCAGGTCGACGGTACTCACGGCGGCTCACTGCCTGAGCGTGGAAACGCTGGGCGTGCCGCTGGAAGACGTACGCGACCTGAGGGTGATCGTGGGCCGCGAACACCTGGGCACCCGCGAAGGCCGTGAGATACCGGTGCGCGCGGTGAGCATAGATCCTTACTACGACCGCCGGACGAACGCCGGGGACGTAGCAGCACTCACGCTGTCCACGCCGCTTCCCGGCAGCTCCGTGCTCCGTACGGCTCCGCGGGGCGACGCAGCGTACGCGCCGGGTACCAAGGCCACCGTGTACGGCTGGGGGGACCTCACGGGCGCCGGGGACTACGGATCGAGCCTGCGGGCGACGGACGTCCAGGTGCTGTCCGACGCGGCCTGCGGCCGTGCCTACCCGGGCAGCGCCGAGGGCACGTACCTTGCGGGCACCATGCTCTGCGCGGGAGCCGCACAGGGCGGCCGGGACGCCTGCCAGGGGGACAGCGGGGGACCGCTGATCGCCCGGGAGCGGCTGATAGGGCTCGTTTCCTGGGGCAGCGGTTGCGGGCGCGCGGGGCGGCCCGGTGTCTATACACGTATTGCGGGGGTGCTCGAAGACGGCACCCCCGGAGGGTGATCCGGCACACGCCGCTGAACCGGACCGGGTGCGGAGCACGGGTATGTCTCCCGTGCGCCGCGACTGGGCGAGCGTGGGGCAGTCAGAGCCGCATGATGCACGCGGTGGGGAGACAAACAGCCGCCTCTGAGCGCAGAGGCGGCCGCCCGTTCACCGGCCTGATGCCGGGCTGCTCGTCGTGGTTGTTGCGAGGTGTCAGCGTTCGTCTTCGGTCGCTGACGCCGGATCGGCGGTCAGCCGCTCCGTCTCGTCCTGTATCTCAGCGGCGATCTTCTTGAGTTCCGGCTCGAACTTGCGGCCATGGTGGGCGCAGAAGAGCAGTTCACCGCCGCTGGGCAGGACAACGCGCAGGTAGGCCTGGGCGCCGCAACGGTCGCAGCGGTCGGCGGCCGTCAGCGGGCTCGCGGGGGTCAGAACAGTAGTCACGTCGCCTCTTCTCTAGCTCGACGAGCTGTCGTACCAGGGACAACATCCAACCAGCCCCAAAACGTTCCCGCTCGTGGCATTTCCTCGAAGATTTATCTTCAAGACGGTCGGCTGCTCTCGGGTGGCGGCGAATGTGCCGTATTGCGTTTCTTTGTGTCTTACGGGTTCGCACTCTTTGTCAGGTCAGGCCCTCCCGGCTGGCTTGCCGGTGTTCATGAGGACGTGCCCGGAGCCTAAATGGTTCATGCCTCGAAGGGAACGTGATGTACACGTCAGCCCCCTAAATGATCGAACAGGTATGCGACTCTTGGGCTACTGTGTTTACGGACGAGGGTGGCGTTACAACGGCTCTACCAGGCCTCGGTACGCTCTCACCGGTGACCGTAACCGGGTCCCCTGCCAAACAGGCGCCAAAGGAAATTAAGCGAGGAGCGAACCGCGTGACCGCCGAGACGTCCGTGCCGTCCACCGCGTTGCTGACCGGAACAGGCGGCCTTGTGGACAGGGACAGTTCCAACTACACCGCGCGGCACCTACTCGTCCTTGAGGGGCTCGAAGCCGTCCGCAAACGCCCTGGCATGTACATCGGGTCCACGGACAGCCGGGGCCTCATGCACTGCCTGTGGGAAATCATCGACAATTCCGTCGACGAGGCCTTGGGCGGTTACTGCGACTACATCGAGGTCATCCTCCACGACGACGACTCGGTGGAGGTTCGGGACAACGGTCGCGGCATCCCCGTCGACGTCGAGCCCAAGACCGGCCTGTCAGGCGTCGAGGTCGTCATGACCAAACTGCATGCGGGCGGCAAGTTCGGCGGCGGCTCCTACGCCGCCTCCGGCGGTCTGCACGGCGTCGGCGCCTCTGTCGTAAACGCTCTCTCGTCTCGCCTTGACGTGGAGGTCGACCGGAGCGGGCACACCCACGCCATCAGTTTCCGGCGCGGCGCCCCCGGCACCTTCGCCAAGGCGGGCCCCGATTCCTCCTTCGAGGCGCACAGCGGCCTGCGCAGGACCAAGAAGATCCCCAAGGCCCGCTGCGGCACCCGCGTGCGGTACTGGGCCGACCGGCAGGTCTTCCTCAAGGACGCCAAACTCTCCTTGGAACACCTCCACCAGCGCGCCCGCCAGACCGCCTTCCTGGTGCCCGGCCTGACCATCGTGGTCCGGGATGAGCTCGGCCTCGGCGACAGCGGCAGCAAGGGCGAGGAGTCCTTCCGCTTCGATGGCGGCATCAGCGAGTTCTGCGAGTACCTGGCCGTGGACAGGCCGGTCTGCGATGTCCTCCGGTTGTCGGGGGAGGGCACCTTCAAGGAGACCGTTCCGGTCCTGGACGATCGTGGACAGATGACTCCGACCGAGGTCACCCGCGACCTGGGTGTGGACGTGGCGCTGCGCTGGGGCACCGGCTACGACACCACCGTCAGGTCTTTCGTCAACATCATCGCCACCCCCAAAGGTGGCACCCACGTCTCCGGATTCGAGCGCGCCATCACCCGTACGGTGAACGAGGCGCTGCGTACCCAGAAGCTGCTGAGGGTCGCCGAGGACGACGTCATCAAGGACGATGCCCTGGAGGGCCTCACCGCGGTCGTGACGGTGCGCCTCGCCGAGCCGCAGTTCGAGGGCCAGACGAAGGAGGTACTGGGCACCTCGGCGGCCAGCAGGATCGTCGCCGGTGTCATCGCCAAGGAGCTCAAGACGTTCCTGACCTCCACGAAGCGTGATGCCAAGGCCCAGGCGCGCGCTGTCCTGGACAAGACCGTGGCGGCTGCCCGTACGCGCATCGCAGCCCGACAGCACAAGGAGGCGCAGCGCAGGAAGACCGCTCTGGAGTCGTCCTCGCTGCCCGCCAAGCTGGCCGACTGCCGCAGTGACGACGTGGAGCGCAGCGAGCTGTTCATCGTCGAGGGGGACTCGGCCCTCGGCACCGCCAAACTGGCCAGGAACTCGGAGTTCCAGGCCCTGCTGCCGATCCGCGGCAAGATCCTCAACGTCCAGAAGTCGTCCGTGTCCGACATGCTCAAGAACGTCGAGTGCGGGGCGATCATCCAGGTCATAGGAGCTGGGTCCGGCCGGACCTTCGACATCGACACCGCGCGCTACGGCAAGATCATTCTGCTGGTCGACGCCGATGTCGACGGCGCGCACATCCGGTGCCTGCTCCTGACGCTCTTCCAGCGCTACATGCGGCCGATGGTCGACGCGGGCCGGGTCTTCGCCGCCGTGCCGCCGCTGCACCGGATCGAGCTCGTCCAGCCCAAGAAGGGCCAGGACAAGTACGTCTACACGTACTCGGACCGTGAGCTGCGCGAGACGCTGATGGAGTTCCAGCGGGACGGCGTGCGGTACAAGGATTCCATCCAGCGCTACAAGGGCCTGGGTGAGATGGACGCCGACCAGCTGGCCGAGACCACCATGGACCCGCGCTGGCGGACGCTGCGCAGGATCAACATCTCCGATCTGGACTCCGCCGAGCAGGTCTTCGACCTGCTGATGGGCAATGAAGTGGCGCCGCGCAAGGAGTTCATCACCGGCTCGGCGGCGACGCTGGACCGGTCACGCATCGATGCCTGAGATCGCTCTGCCGGCCTCAGGTGCCCGGGTCCGGGTTCGACCACCACATGTGCTTCTAGCGGCGTGAATCCGCCGGCTTCGGATGCGCGGGCCGGGGCGTTCAGGACCTGCGGAATCCCAGGTTTGTGGATTTCGGCCTGAACCGGCCTCAGCGGACTTAAGGCCAGGCGAGGACGTGTCCGGCCGAGCGCCCGGGTTGTATGTCTCCGGCTGAGCGGTGCCCTGCCCGTGCTGCGTCCTGCCCGCGTAGGTCCGTGCCTGGGCCTCTTACCCTGTCCGGAGTCGTCAGGGCCTCCGGCGCCCGGTCCGCTGGTGCCCTGCTTGCCCGGGCTCAGTCCGGTCCCGTGGCCGCCCATGCGTCCGGGACGGCCACGCTCCTGCTGCGATGCGGCCCCGCTCGCCGGCCTCTGTGTCTGGATCTCACGGCACGGGCCTTGCTCCGAAATTCGGTCGCGGTGCCGCATCGCAAGCCTCCGCAGCAGGGCTCCACCTGTAGGTGGAGACCGTGGATCCACCCGTGATCCACCTCAGCTCCGATCCTTCGACCAGGGCGTTTCCGTACTGTCGAAGGCGTTGCTCAGTCTCTTCCCGCTTCCCCGGCGTCCGGTTCGGGTGCGTACCCCGCGCTGCATGCCGGGTGTGCTGACCCTCTTGGCGCGGGCGGATCCGGTGGTCCGGGCGGCTTTCCTACTCGTCTCTCCAGGAGGCTTCGATGTCCGGGCTCGCCGATGTTCTGGTGGCTCTCGCTGTTGTCGTTCTGATCGTCATACGACAGATCAGGCCCCAGCGCGTCACGCCCGGTAGGCGCTGGTGGGTGGTGCCCGCAGTGCTGGTGGTGTTCGCCCTGCGCAGCCCCGGCACGCATGGATTCATCGACGCCCAGCGCCCACTCGCCTCGGGGCTGTTGCTCGCCGCCGAGCTGGTGACGGGCCTCCTCATGGGCGCCGCCTGGGCCTGGACCAGCCGCGTATGGACCGAGTCCGACGGCTCCGTATGGGCCCGCGGTACCAAGGCGACCACGGCGGTGTGGATCGGAGGGATCGCCCTGCGGCTCGGGCTCGCGGGCCTGGGTGCGCTCATCGGGGTGCGTCAGGGCACCGGTGCGCTGCTGCTCGCCCTGGCCGTATCGCTGCTGGTGCGCTCCGGGATCCTGGTCTGGCGTGCCCGGTCCGTGAGCCCGGTCCCCGGGCAGGCCGCGGCGTACGGTGACGGCGTGCAGGCAGCGTCGCGGAAGGACCCGGTGTGACAGCGAACGCGTGGACGAGATGGCCCCTGCGAGAGGCGCTCTCCCGTCGGAACCTGACCCCGGCGCGGCGCGCGCTTGGCATGTGCGCGCGGTTGGGCGGCCTCGCCGTCCTGACGTGGAGCGCGGTGAGCCACCGGGTTCCGAGCGGCTGGCAGGCGGTCTTCGTGCTCCTGGGTGTGGGCGGCTGCGTGGCAGCGGCTTGGGGCGTCTACCGGACCACGCTGGCGCATCGCCTGTGGCCGTCGCTGGGACTCTTCGCCCTGGTGATCGGGGCCGGGGTCGCGGCCGAGCAGACCGGATTCCGCGTCCCTGCGCTGATCGTGTGGTGCGGTTGTGCCGTCGCCGCGCTGGAGAGACTGCCCATCGTCGGAGCTATCCCCGTGCTGGCGGCTGCGCTCACCGGATTCGTGCTGTGCAACGACGCCGCCAAGTTCAGTACGGCGATCACCGCAGCGGGCATGGTGCTGGCCGGGTACGTGCTGCGTCAGGACGCCGAGGCGCGCGGCACCGCGCTGCGGCTGCTCGGCCAGGAGCGGGCGGCCCGGGTGGCGGAGGCCGAATCCGCCGCACTGGCCGAGCGCGCCCGCATCGCCCGCGAGATCCACGATGTGCTGGCGCACAGCCTCTCGGCGCAGCTCGTCCACCTGGAGGCAGCGCGCCTGCTCATCGAGCGAGGTGCTGAGCGTGAGCAGATCCTCGACCGGGTCGTGGGGGCCCGCAGGATGGCACAGGACGGCCTCACGGAGACCCGGCACGCACTCTCGGCACTGCGCGGCGAGATGACACCGCTGGAGGACTTCCTGCACGAACTCGTAGCCGCCAGCACGGCCGCCGAGATCACCGTCACCGGCGACCGCCGTCCGCTGCCCGCGGAGGCCTCGCAGGCCGTTCGCCGGGTCGCCCAGGAGGCCCTGACCAATGTTCGCAAGCACGCGCCGGGTGCGAAGGTGGCCGTCCATCTCGCCTACGGCAAGGACGACATCACCTTGGACGTGCAGGATTCGGGCGGGACGCCGGGCGAACTCGCGGGTTCCGGAGGCGGGTACGGTCTGCGGGGGATGCAGGAGCGCGCGGAACTGCTCGGCGGCACGCTGGCTGCACGGCTGCACGAGGAGGGGTTCGCAGTGACGTTGAAGGTGCCCGCATGACGGCGGGCGGTCCGGAGGCGACGGCGCGGGTGATCGTCGTGGACGACCAGACGGTGGTGCGCGAGGGGATCGTGATGCTGCTGGGCCTGCTGCCGGGCATCGAGGTCGTCGGGGCCGCGAGTGACGGAGAAGAGGCGGTCAAGCTGGTCGGCGAGCTCTCCCCGGACGTCGCCCTGATGGATCTGCGCATGCCGCGCTGCGACGGTGTGGAGGCGACCCGTCGGATCCGCGCCGAGTATCCGGGCACGGAGGTGGTGGTGCTCACCACCTACGCGGACGACGAGTCCCTCTTCCCCGCACTGAAGGCCGGGGCCCGTGGCTACCTCACGAAGGACGCGGGCGGTGACGAGATCGTTCGCGCTGTGCACAGTGTCCTGTCAGGAGATGCCGGGCTCTCGCCGAAGATCCAGCGCCGGCTTCTGGAGAAGCTCTCGCAGCCCGAGCCGCCGACCCCCTCGGCCGAGCCCCCGGACGGGCTGACCGTACGGGAGACGGAAGTGCTGGTACTGATTGCCGAAGGACTGAGCAACCAGGAGATCGCGCGCCGGCTGCATGTCTCCACCGCCACCGTGAAGACACACATCAACAACCTCTTCGCCAAGACAGGTCTCAAGGACCGTGCGCAGGCGGTGCGCTATGCCTATCGACACGGTCTGGTGCAGCCTCCCGGACGAGCCGTCACCTGATGGGGTGAAATCCGGAAGGACGGAATTCGGACTTTCTCGCTCCGGTGGCGGCCGGTTCCCGGGCGACCGGGCGTTCGCGGGTCGTCGCCGGATCTGAGCGCGCTTCAGGTGCCCCGGGCCCGTCTCAAGCCACCGGGTCGGGCAGTGGCTGGGGCGGCTTGGGGCCTGTGTACACGCCGCTGGGACGTATACGCAGCGGACGTTCCGCGTACTCCTCCAGAGCGTGGGCGGCCCAGCCCGCCGTGCGGGCCACGGCGAAGATCGTCTCGCCCGCGGTCGAGGACATACCGCACGAGGCGGTCAGCACGGCCAGGGCGAGGTCGATGTTGGCGTGCAGGGGTGTGTGACGGGCCGTGGTCGTGATGACGTCCTGGGCCGCCGCCAGCGCAGGAGCGGCCACAGGGACGTCCTTGAGGAGGGTGAACAGCGCCCGGGCCCGAGGGTCCTCGCCCGGGTAGATCCGGTGCCCGAGTCCGGGGACGCGCCGTCCTGCCCGTAGCTCGTCGGCCACGACGGGCGCTGCGCTGCCCTGGTCCAGGACGTCGAGGAGCAGACGGTGGGCCAGGCTGCTCGCGGCCCCGTGCAGCGGACCTTCGAGGACGCCGAGGCCCGCCGAGACCGCCGCGTAGACATGCGCGTGCGCTGAGGCGGCGACGCGTACGGCGACGGTTGACGCGGCCAGGTCATGGTCGACGAGTAGCGCGAGCGCGGTGTCGAGGACGCGCAGCGACGCCTCGTCGGCGGGCCGCCCGCTCAGACGCGCCCACAGGCGGCGAGCGAGGGAGCCCTCGTCCCGGTGGGTGTCGATGACCGGAGGCAGGGCTGCGACCAGCGTCGGGATGAGGGTGCGGGCAGTGCCGAGCACCGCGTCCTCACAGAGGTCGAAACGCAGGGGATCGACGGCGGCCGCGGCTGCCGTCGCGACGCGCAACTGGTCGATGGGGCCGCTGAGTTCCGGCAGTGCGTGGACGGCGCGCCGCGCGGCGGCCACGGACGCCGCGGGGGCCGTGAACCGCATGCCGGGTCGCAGGGCACCAGTCCACAACCACTCCGCGACCTCCTCGTAGGAGTGCCGCTCAGCGAGCTCGGCGGCGTCCACGCCACGGAAGTAGTACCGGTCCTTGTCGATCAGCGTGATGCGGGTGCGCACGGACAGGTCACCGCTGGTACGGCCGGGCGGGCGCTCCCTTCTGCCGCGCCGGGCCAGGGCCTCGACCTCTTTCGCGTCGAAGGTGCTGCCGCGTCCACCCGGGCCACGACGGCTGCTCAACTGCCCTCGGCTGACGTAGGCGTACACGGTCTCCGGCTTCACCCCGAGCAGTTCGGCTGCCTCCTTGGTGGTGATCCGCCGCTGGTCCTCGCCTGCCGCAGGCGCGTGATCCGTCATAGGCGCCACCGTACCTGCAAGTCTGGAGCATGCATATTGATTCAATCAACATTGACAGGCATGTAATCAAACATGGATCGTCTAATCAAGTACAGCAAGTACAGCAAGTACAGCGAGGACGCAGAAGGAGAACCACTGATGCAGCCCACGATGTCCATGACCCCCGCAGCGCCGAAGGAGTCCGCAGCCCCCGCGGACAGGGCGGGCGCCGCCACCGTCGACGTTCCCCGAGGACTCGCCGGAGTCGTCGTCACCGAGACCACGATCGGCGATGTCAGGGGGCGCGAGGGCTTCTATCACTACCGGCAGTTCTCGGCCGTGGAGCTCGCCCGGACCCGCGGATTCGAGGATGTCTGGCACCTGATGGTGCACGGTGAGCTGCCCGATGAGGTGCAGCTCGCTGCCTTCACTGAGCGGACCGCGGCGCAGCGGCGATTGCCCGCGGAGGTGGGCGCAGCACTGCCCGCCATCGCCGCGGCCGGCACCCGGTCGGGACCGCTCGCCGGGCTCCGCACGGCCCTGTCCCTCTTCGGCGCCTCCCAGGGCCTCCGGCCGGTCTACGACACCGACACCGATCAGCGCCGCGCGGACACCCTCGCCGTGGCCGCCGTCGTACCCACCCTGCTCACGGCCCTGTACCGCCTCGGCTGTGGCCTCGAACCGGTCGAACCCCGCGCCGACCTGCCGTACGCCGCGAACTACCTCTACATGCTGACCGGCCAGGAGCCGGATGCTGCGCGCACTCGGGCGATAGAGCAATACTTGATCTCCACTATTGACCATGGATTCAACGCGTCAACCTTCACGGCCCGCGTCATCGCGTCCACCGGCGCGGATGTGGCCGCCTGCCTGGCCGGTGCGGTGGGTGCGCTCTCCGGACCGCTGCACGGCGGAGCGCCGAGCCGCGCACTGGACACCCTGGACGACATCGGCACACCCGACCGCGTCGACGCGTGGATCCGTGAGCGGGTCCTGGCGGGGGAGCGTGTCATGGGGTTCGGTCATGCCGTCTACCGCACCGAGGACCCTCGTTCGCGGATGCTGCGCGGTATCGCAGAGCAGTTCGGCGGACCGCTGGTGGAGCTCGCCGTCGAGGTGGAGCGCCGCGTGGAAGCCATCCTCGCCGAGCTCAAACCAGGCCGCGAACTCCACACCAACGTGGAGTTCTACGCCGGCGTGGTCATGGAGCTGTGCGGCCTGCCCCGTGAGATGTTCACGCCCACCTTCGCCGCCGGCCGTGTGATCGGCTGGAGCGCCAACATCCTTGAACAGGCTGAGGATTCGAAGATCATCCGGCCGGCGGCGCGGTATGTCGGCGTACTCCCGCCCGTTCCGGTGCCGCCGAGGCGCGCCCCGGCGGCCTGAACCAGCGCCTCATATCGCGGGGTTCGCACCCCTGGCTGCGGCGCTCGTATCCTGGGTCGATGTCGCATCCCCCCAGGCGTCGATGACGGCGCGCGATGGAGGCCGTACGTTGAGTCACCAGCAGATTCCTGTCGTCGTGCTCGCGGGTTTCCTCGGCTCCGGCAAGACCACGCTCCTCAACCACCTGCTGCACAGCAGCAGAGGCAGCCGTATCGGGGCGGTGGTCAACGATTTCGGTGCCATCGAGATCGACGCCATGGCCACCGCCGGGCAGCTGGGCGATTCCACGGTGTCCCTCGGCAACGGCTGCCTGTGCTGCGCCGTCGACGTCAGTGAGCTGGACGCGTACCTGGACCGGCTGACCCGGCCCGCCGCCGGTATCGACGTCATCGTCATCGAGGCGAGCGGCCTGGCCGAGCCGCAGGAACTCGTGCGGATGCTGCTCGCTAGCGAGAATCCGCGAATCGTGTACGGGGGCCTGGTGGAGGTCGTCGACGCCGCGGAGTTCGACGCCACCAGGGAGCGCCATCCTTCGATCGAGCGCCATCTGCGGATCGCCGACCTTGTCGTGCTGAACAAGACCGACCGGGTGGACGCGGCGCAGCGGGAGCGGATCGTGGGTGTGGTGCGCTTGCTCACCGACCGGGCGGCGGTGGTGTGCGCCGCTTACGGCAGGGTCGATCCGGAGTTGCTCTTCGACCGCAAAGCGGTGACCGAACGGGTCGGACAGCTCTCTTTCGACGACCTGCGGGCCTACGAGGGCCACGGGGACCACGACCATCTGCACCTGGCGTACGACAGTGTCTCCTTCACGTCAGGGACGCCGATGGACCCGCGCCGGACCATGGCCTTCCTCGACAGCCGCCCCAAGGGTGTCTATCGCATCAAGGGCTACATCGACTTCGGGGCGGCCGACCCGGGCAACCGGTACCAGGTGCACGCCGTCGGGCGGTTCCTGCGGTTCGCGCCCGAGCCCTGGGTCGAGGTGGACTTCTCTCCGCAGGCGCAGCCTCCCGGGGAGTGGGCGCCGGAGCCGCCCTGGGCCTCGCAGCCCTGGGCAGCACTGCCCCGGGCCGACTCGGAGTCCTGGGGGGTGGGCGGCGGACGCTTCACCCGACTGGTCCTCATCGGCTCCGCCATCGACGGCGACGCCCTGCTGGAAGGGCTCGCCGCCTGCCGGATCACCGGCTCCGCGGCAGCACAGCCCCCCGACGAGCACGCCATGTGGGGAGTCCTGCGCTACGTGCAGCAGCCCGACTCCGAGTACACCGAGCCTGCCACATACGCCGAGCCTCCTGAGTACGCGGACGCCGCCTACTCGGAGCCTTCGGACTGCTGAGACCGCACGGATCACCTGGCGCCGGCAGGACGGGCGGTACCGAACCGCACAGGTCCCGTGAGGCCCGTCAAAGCTGCCGGATCGCACTTTGCCGCCCGGCGCGCCAGACCTGCCGGCCGCGCCCGACCGACCCGACCCGCGCGGCCCACGGTGTGACCGACGCGACGGCCTCACCGACATGACGGCGTGACGCTTGTGACCGCCGAGCCGATCGCGTAAATCGCCGAGCGGCGCACCGATCCAGGCGCCCCGATCCGCCAAGCGCCCCGAATCCTCTAGGCGTGCGGCCCCGCCACCAGCGCCACCGTCTTCTGTAGTGAGATGCCCGAGCCGTCGCGGCGCGGGTCGGGCTCCGGGAGCTCCACAGGGGTGCCGTTCTTCTGGGCGGCGCGAGCCGGTGTCGGGCCCGCCCAGGCGAAGCTCAGGCAGTCCTCGCCCTTCAGGAACCGCTGGCAGCGCACACCGCCGGTGGCCCGGCCCTTGCGCGGATACTGGTCGAACGGGGTCAGCTTCGCCGTCGTCTGGACCGAGTCGTCGAGCGTGCCGCGCGAGCCCGCGACCGTGAACACCACCGCATCCGCCGCCGGGTCCACCGCGGTGAACGAGATGACCTTCGCCCCCTGGACCAGCTTGATGCCCGCCATGCCACCCGCCGGCCGCCCCTGCGGACGAACCTGGGAGGCCGGATAGCGCAGCAACTGCGCGTCGTCGGTGATGAAGACCAGGTCCTCCTCGCCGGTGCGCAGCTCCACGCCGCCGATGATGCGGTCGCCGTCCTTGAGGGCGATGACCTCCAACTCGTCCTTGTTCACCGGATAGTCCGGGACCACGCGCTTGACGATGCCCTGCTGGGTGCCGAGCGCGAGACCGGGCGAGGACTCGTCGAGCGTCGTCAGACAGATCAGCCCCTCGTCGGCCTCCAGGGAGAGGAACTCGGCGACGGGCGCGCCGCCGGAGAGCGTGGCCGTCGGCTCCATCAACTCGGGCAGGTCGATGACGGTCATTCGCAGCAGCCGCCCGGTCGAGGTCACCGCGCCCACCTCACCGCGGGCCGTCGCCGGGACGGAGGAGACGATCACGTCGTGCTTGGCCCGCTTGCCGCTGCTCTCCTGGGCGAACGGCTGGTCCTGCGCGGTACGCGCCAGCAGCCCGGCGGACGACAGCAGCACCCGGCACGGGTCGTCCGCGACCTGGAGCGGCACCGCGACGACCGGCGCGTCCGCCGACTCCAGCAGGGCCGTACGCCGGTCGGTGCCGAACTTCTTCGCGACCGCGGAGAGTTCCGCCGACACCAGCTTGCGCAGCTCGGCGTCCGACTCCAGGATGCGGGTCAGTTCGGCGATCTCGGCATTGAGCCGTTCCTGCTCGGATTCCAGATCGATGCGGTCGTACCTGGTCAGCCGGCGCAGCGGGGTGTCCAGGATGTACTGGGTCTGGATCTCACTCAGGGAGAAGCGCTCCATCAGACGCTCTTTGGCCTGCGCCGCATTGTCGCTGGCACGGATGAGGCGGATGACCTCGTCGATGTCCACCAGGGCGACGAGGAGTCCCTCAACCAGGTGGAGCCGGTCCCGCTTCTTACCGCGGCGGAACTCGCTGCGGCGGCGCACCACGTTGAAGCGGTGGTCGAGATAGACCTCAAGCAGCTCCTTGAGGCCGAGCGTGAGAGGTTGCCCGTCGACCAGCGCGACATTGTTGATGCCGAAGGACTCTTCCATGGGCGTCAGCTTGTAGAGCTGCTCCAGGACGGCCTCCGGGACGAAGCCGTTCTTGATCTCGATGACCAGGCGCAGGCCGTGTGCGCGGTCCGTGAGGTCCTTGACGTCGGCGATGCCCTGGAGCTTCTTCTGGCCGACCATGTCCTTGATCTTGGAGATCACCTTCTCGGGGCCCACGGAGAAGGGCAGCTCCGTCACCACGAGGCCCTTGCGGCGCGCGGTGACGTCCTCCACGGCGACCGTGGCCCGGATCTTGAAGGTGCCGCGCCCCGACTCGTACGCGTCCCGGACCCCGGAGAGGCCGACGATGCGCCCGCCGGTGGGCAGATCGGGTCCCGGGACGAACTTCATCAGCGTCTCCAGGTCCGCACCCGGGTATCTGATGAGGTGGCGGGCGGCGGCGACGACCTCCCGGAGATTGTGCGGGGGCATGTTCGTCGCCATGCCGACGGCGATGCCGGAGGCGCCGTTCACCAGCAGGTTCGGGTAGGCCGCGGGGAGAACCTCGGGCTCTTGCTCCTGGCCGTCGTAGTTCGGGTTGAAGTCGACCGTGTTCTCGTCGATCGACTCGGTCATCAGCGAGGTGGCGTCCGCCATCTTGCACTCGGTGTAGCGCATGGCGGCGGGCGGGTCGTCATTGCCCAGCGAGCCGAAGTTGCCGTGCCCGTCGACCAGAGGGAGGCGCATGGAGAACGGCTGGGCCATGCGCACCAGGGCGTCGTAGATCGACGCGTCGCCATGGGGGTGCAGCTTGCCCATGACGTCGCCGACGACGCGGGCGCACTTCACATAGCCGCGGTCGGGGCGCAGACCCATCTCGTTCATCTGGTAGACGATCCGGCGGTGCACCGGCTTCATGCCGTCACGGGCGTCCGGCAGCGCGCGGGAGTAGATGACCGAGTACGCGTATTCGAGGTAGGAGCCCTGCATCTCGTCGACGACGTCGATGTCGAGGATCTTCTCCTCGAACGATTCGTCGGGCGGCGGGGTCTTCGTGCTGCGGCGGGCCATCGCTGCTGCGGCTCCTTCACGGATACTGCCGGTGCTCCGGGGTGCGGACGGTTTTCGATGCGGTCCATTGTGGACCGCCCCACCGACAACGCCGACCGCGACCCGTCCGAAGCCGGATCGCGACACCACCGCGGCGGGAACTTCGCGAGGTGTCAGCACGCTTGCATACAGTGGGCGGACCGGCGCCCGGCGCCCGATACCCCACAGTGGGTTCTTGAGAAGCATTCGCGATCGAAGGGACGTACATGCCCATGGGTCACACGGCCACAGCTGAGGCCGGTTCCGGCGGCCTGACAGCGACCGAGCACCGCCTGGCCAACGGCCTGCGCGTGGTGCTCTCCGAGGACCACCTGACCCCGGTCGCCGCGGTCTGCCTCTGGTACGACGTCGGCTCCCGCCACGAGGTCAGCGGACGTACCGGCCTCGCCCACCTCTTCGAGCACCTGATGTTCCAGGGCTCGAAGCAGGTGCATGGCAACGGCCACTTCGAACTGGTGCAGGGCGCCGGAGGCTCACTGAACGGCACCACCAGCTTCGAGCGCACCAACTACTTCGAGACCATGCCCGCCCACCAGCTGGAGCTCGCGCTGTGGCTGGAGGCCGACCGGATGGGCTCGCTGCTCGCCGCGCTCGACCAGGAATCCCTGGACAACCAGCGCGACGTCGTCAAGAACGAGCGCCGCCAGCGCTACGACAACGTCCCCTACGGCACCGCCTTCGAGAAGCTGACCGCCCTGTCCTTCCCGGCGGAGCACCCGTACCACCACACCCCCATCGGCTCGATGGAGGACCTGGACGCGGCCACCCTTCAGGACACCCAGGCGTTCTTCCGCACGTACTACGCGCCCAACAACGCCGTCCTGTCCGTCGTCGGCGACATCGACCCCGAGCAGACCCTGGCCTGGATCGAGAAGTACTTCGGCAGCATCCCCGGACACGACGGCAAGCCCGCACCTCGCGACGGCGCCCTGCCCGAGACCGTCGGCGAGCAGCTGCGCGAGGTCATCGAGGAGGAGGTGCCCGCCCGCGCCCTGATGGCCGCCTACCGCCTCCCGGAGGACGGCACCCGCGCCGCCGACGCGGCCGACCTGGCGCTCACGCTGCTCGGCGGCGGTGAGTCGTCACGCCTGTACAACCGCCTCGTACGCCGCGACCGCACGGCCGTCGCCGCCGGGTTCGGCCTGCTCAGGCTGGCCGGAGCGCCGTCCCTGGGCTGGCTCGACGTGAAGGCCTCCGGCGATGTGGAGATTCCCGTCATCGAGGCCGCCGTCGACGAGGAGCTCGCCCGGTTCGCCGAAGAGGGCCCCACGTCGGAGGAAATGGAGCGCGCGCAGGCGCAGTTGGAGCGCGAGTGGCTGGACCGGCTCGGCACCGTCGCGGGCCGCGCCGACGAACTCTGCCGGTACGCCGTGCTCTTCGGTGACCCGCAGCTGGCCCTGACCGCTGTCCAGCGCGTCCTGGAAGTCACTCCCGAGGACGTCCAGGAAGTCGCGAAGGCGCGCCTGCGCCCGGACAACCGCGCGGTGCTCGTCTACGAGCCTCTCGACGAAGAAGCCGCGGACGAAGACGGCGCAGCCGCAGCGGAAGCCGCCGAAGGCACCGACCACGAAGAGGAGGCGGCGAAGTGAGCGAGGCCGCGACGCCGGAGCACGGTTCGGCGATGGAGTTCCACCCCCGCCCCGAGGCCGGCGAGGCCAGGCCCTGGGCCTTCCCCGCCCCCCAGCGCGGTGCGCTCGACAACGGCCTCACGGTGCTGCACTGCCACCGCCCCGGCCAGCAGGTGGTCGCCGTGGAGGTGCTGCTCGACAGCCCTCTGGACGCCGAGCCCGAGGGGCTCGACGGTGTGGCCACGATCATGGCGCGCGCCTTCTCCGAGGGCACCGACAAGCACTCCGCGGAGGAGTTCGCCGCCGAGCTGGAGCGCTGCGGCGCGACCCTGGACGCGCACGCCGACCAGCCCGGCGTACGGCTCTCCCTGGAGGTGCCCGTCTCCCGGCTGCCCAAGGCGCTCGGTCTGCTCGCGGACGCCCTGCGCGCGCCCGCGTTCGCGGACAGTGAGATCGAGCGCCTGGTGAACAACCGCCTCGACGAGATCCCGCACGAGACCGCGAACCCGGCCCGGCGCGCAGCCAAGGAACTCTCCAAGGAGCTCTTCCCGGCGACCTCGCGCATGTCGCGACCCCGCCAGGGCACCGAGGAGACGGTCGCCGTCATCGACGCCGCGGCGGTACGCGGCTTCTACGAGAAGCATGTACGGCCCGCCACGGCCACCGCCGTCGTGGTCGGCGACCTGACCGACGTCGGCCTGGACAAGGTGCTCGACGACACCCTGGGTGCCTGGACCGGGGACACGGCCTCCCTGCGCGCCATGCCGCCGATCACCGCGGACGACCACGGCCGCGTCGTCATCGTGGACCGTCCGGGCGCCGTCCAGACCCAGCTGCTGATCGGCCGCATCGGCTCCGACCGGCACGAGCGCGTCTGGCCGGCTCAGGTGCTCGGCACCTACTGCCTGGGCGGCACCCTCACCTCGCGGCTCGACCGGGTGCTGCGGGAGGAGAAGGGCTACACCTACGGGGTGCGGGCCTTCAGCCAGGTACTGCGCTCGACAGCGCCCTCGGAGGCCGGCGGGCCTGCCGGTGCCGCCATGCTGGCCATCTCGGGTTCCGTTGACACGGCCTCCACGGGGCCCGCGCTCGACGACCTGTGGAAGGTGCTGCGTACCCTCGCGGCCGAAGGCCTCACCGACGAAGAGCGCGATGTCGCCGTGCAGAACCTGGTGGGCGTGGCCCCGCTGAAGTACGAGACCGCCGCGGCTGTCGCGGGCACTCTCGCCGACCAGGTCGAACAGCACCTTCCGGACGACTATCAGGCCCGTCTCTACCAGCAGTTCGCCGGCGTCGGCACGGTCGAGTCCACCGCGGCCGTGGTCAGCGCCTTCCCGGTGGACCGGCTGGTGACGGTCCTGGTCGGCGACGCCGCCCAGATCGAGGCCCCCGTCAGGGCGCTGGGCATCGGCGACGTCACTGTAGTCGGCGGGTAGCCGACAGGCGCGGGGCGGCGGTGGCGGCGGTCCGGCGGTGACCCGGTGGGCGCCGCCGCGCCGCCCCGCGCCCGCGGCTGCGCCAGCTCCCGCCGCCCGCGCCGCCGCACCGGTTTGCGTACGGTGTCGCCGCAGACGTCGACGCAAAGTCGGTGTCCGAAGCTCAGCGATCTCGGGCCGTACCCCGAGGACGCGCCCGTCGACGCCCGGCAGAATCCAGCCCGTTTCCGCATGGATCGGGTACGAAGTGCACATGATGGCAGTCGGTCGGCGTCCAAAAAATATCCATGGATTCCGGCTGCCCTTCGGAAAATAAGGCCCGCTGCAATAGAGTCGCTGAATAGGCATTGTCGGGCCGCGTTTCGCGGGGATGAAGTCGGAGGTTCCGGTCATGCGCATTCCCGCGCACTCGGTATGCACGGCCATCCGGGATGACATCGTTTCCGGAGCGTTGGAGCGCGGCGGCCGGCTGACCGAAGAAGTACTGGCGCGCCGTTACGGTGTGTCGCGCATTCCGGTCCGTGAGGCGCTGCGCACGCTGGAGGCGGAAGGATTCGTTGTCACCCGCAGACACGCGGGTGCCTGCGTTTCAGAGCCCACCGAGCAGGAGGCCGCCGACCTCCTGGAGATTCGTATGCTGCTGGAGCCCCTGGGTGCCGCGCGGGCCGCACAGCGCCGCACCGAGGCTCATCTCAAGGTGCTCAGAGGCCTGGTGAGGCTGGGCCACGACCGCGTCAGACGCGGGCACGGCGAGGATCTGCGCTCTCTGGAGGGGTGGTTCCACGAAACGCTCGCCCAGGCCTCCGGTAGCCCGGGCCTGACCGCGCTGCTCACCCAGCTCCGGCACAAGATCGCCTGGATGTACACGGTCGACGTGACCGAGCGTCCCGCCGAGTCCTGGGCCGAGCACGCCGCGATCCTCGACGCCGTGGCCCGCGGCGACGCCGAGCGGGCCAGGGCCGTCACCGCCCTGCACGCCGAGCGGGCCGCATCCGCGCACCGGCTCCGGTTCACCCAGGTAGGTGCCCGCGTGAGGGCTTCGTAACACGCTGTACATCCGCGAGATGTCCGGCTTTAACAGGCGCCCCGTAAAAAAGGAGTTCACACGGATTCGTATATGGAGCCGGATTCGCCAGGGCCCGGCTCCGTGACGTGAGTGGCGCGAACGGCATGCGGGCGGTATCAAAAGGTGACAGTCGCCGCAGTCGTGTGCGGGAGAGAAGTGCATCCTGCGCGGGCTCCGGAATTCTCGCGCATTTTCTTATGCTGCCCGCCTGCATTTCCCGCCTCTGCGTATCCGGCGCCGGTCCATCTGGCCCATCTGGTTCAAGTGCCAGGGCCGTGCAATCGAAAAGACCATCCGAAAGCAGGAGCACGCGCGGTCGGGCGATCGGCCCGGAAATCCGGACCGGGCCGATCGCCCGACCCACCTCAGGGCCGGGCGGCGCACCGGAATCCTCAGACGATCTCGGGAAGCTCTTCGAGGCCCTCGGAGACCAACTTCGCCAGGCGGTCGAGCACCGGCTCCGCGCCCTCCGTGCCGGACGTCAGGACGATCTCCTCGCCCTTCTGGGCGCCCAGGCCGAGAACCGCGAGCATGGACGCGGCATTGACCGGAGTGCCGTCGCCCTTGGCGATCGTCACCGGCACGCCCGAAGCGGTGGCGGCACGGACGAAAATGGAGGCGGGGCGGGCGTGAAGGCCCTCGGCCCAGCCGATGTTGACGCGGCGCTCAGCCATGGTGTCGCTGCCCTTCAGGTCTCTCGTCGGATCGGATGCCGCAGTGCCTCAAGCAGCCGCCGTACGTACGCGGGTCCCGTACGCCCGGCAGCGGTGTTGCCCTGTCAGCTGCGGGATCCTAATTGTCTAGACCAGTCTTCCCTAGTCTTCCATATTGCTCGCCCGTCACACCGGCCCATCACACCTGCCGAACGGTGCGGTGCCCCACAGGCGGGCGTTACGGCGCGGGCGATCCCACCGACCGTAGGTGATCCCCGGCCCCGCCGTCCGGAGCACCTCACCGAAAGTGGCCCAGATACGCCCGCGAACGGGCCGAGGCACTCCCGGAACGGCGCCTTTCCACGCCGTACTCTGGGCCCCATGCGCACCCCGTCAGACCGGCACGCCTACCCCGCCCACTGGGAGGCGGACGTGGTGCTGCGCGATGGCGGCACCGCCCGGATCCAGCCGATTACGACCGACGACGCGGACCGCCTCGTCCACTTCTACGAACAGGTCTCTGACGAGTCGAAGTACTACCGCTTCTTCGCCCCGTACCCCAGGCTGTCCGCCAACGACGTACGCCGCTTCACCCACCACGACTTCGTGGACCGAGTGGGACTCGCGGCCGTGGTGGGCGGCGAGTTCATCGCGACCGTGCGCTACGACCGCATCGACGCCCAGGGCAGGGCCGCCGCGCAGCCGGCGGACGAAGCCGAGGTCGCCTTTCTGGTGCAGGATGCGCACCAGGGCAGAGGAGTGGCCTCCGCACTGCTGGAGCACATCGCCGCCGTCGCGCGCGAGCGCGGCATCCGCCGCTTCGCCGCCGAGGTGCTGCCCGCCAACAGCAAGATGATCAAGGTGTTCACCGACGCCGGATACCGCCAGCAGCGCAGCTACGAGGACGGTGTCGTACGCCTGGAGTTCGACCTGGAGCCCACAGAGGCCTCGCGCGCCGTGCAGCTCGCCCGTGAGCAGCGCGCCGAGGCACGCTCGGTGCAGCGGCTGCTGCGGCCGGGCTCCGTGGCCGTGATCGGCGCCAGCCGGACGCCCGGCGGTGTCGGACACAGCCTGCTCGCCAACCTCGTGAACGCGGGCTATACCGGCCGCCTGTACGCAGTGAACAAGGCCTTCCCCGAGGACACGACCGGGCCCGGCGCAGAGCGCCCGGACGGGGTGCCGGCGCACCGCCAACTCGCGGAGATCACCGAACCCGTCGACCTGGCCGTGGTCGCCGTCCCCGCGGACCGTGTGCCCGAAGTGGTCGACGAGTGCGGCGCACACGGGGTCCAGGGGCTTGTGGTGGTCTCCGCCGGATACGCGGAGCGGGGCGCGGAGGGGCTCGAACGGCAGCGCGCGCTGGTGCGCCAGGCGCGCTCGTACGGCATGCGCCTCATCGGTCCCAACGCGTTCGGCATCGTCAACACCTCTCCTGAGGTGCTGCTCAACGCCTCGCTCGCGCCCCAGCTGCCGAGGTCGGGACGGATCGGCCTGTTCACCCAGTCAGGTGCGATCGGGATCGCGCTGCTGGCCAGGCTGCATCGGCGCGGCGGGGGAGCGGTGGAGCCGGTGCACACGGTGGATTCGGACGGGGTGACGGATGCGGCCGATGTCGCGGGTGTGTCCGGTGTATCCACGTTTGTATCGGCCGGCAACCGCGCCGATGTGTCCGGCAACGACGTCCTGCAGTACTGGTACGAGGACCCGGACACGGACGTCGCACTGATGTACCTGGAGACCCTCGGCAACCCGCGCAAGTTCACCCGCCTGGCACGGCGCACCGCCGCCGTCAAACCGCTCGTCGTCGTACAGGGCGCCCGGCACGGCGGCAGCGCGCCCCCCGGGCACGCCGTACCCCTCACACGGCTGCCGCACGCCACCGTCTCCGCGCTGCTGCGGCAGGCCGGCGTGATCCGGGTCGACACGATCACCGAACTCGTCGACGTGGGCCTGCAACTGGCTGCACAGCCGCTGCCGCACGGCCCCAGGGTGGCGATCGTCGGCAACTCCGAGTCGCTGGGGCTGCTGACGTACGACGCCTGCCTCTCCGAAGGACTCCGGCCGCTGCGACCACGCGACCTGACGACCGCGGCGACGTCGGACGACTTCGGCACCGCGCTGCGCGCCGCGCTGGCCGACGACGACTGCGACGCGGTCATCGTGACCGCGATCCCGGCCGTGGGGTGGGAGCACCTCCCGGACGCCGCAGGCTCCCCGAGAGCCACCGAGACCTGGCAGGCGCACCCAGGCGGCGGGCCCGCCACGAACGGCTCCCTGGCCAGCGCGCTGCGGGCGGCGGCCTCGGCCCACCCGGGCAAGCCGGTCTCCGTCGTCCATGTGGAGCTCGGCGGCCTCGCCGCAGCCCTGTCCGTCGCGGGCGGCACCAGGCCGGACGCACCCGGCCCGGCATCAAACGCGCAGCCGCCCGGGAGCCCGGACGCACCGGACAGCACGCAGCACACCGTCAGCCCGGTCCCGTCCGGCCGCGCGCACCCTGGAGACGCCTCCCAGGCCCGTACGGCGCCGGAGGAGTCCGCGGAGTCCGCGGGGGCGGAGGAACACCCGCGAGTCCAGGCAGCGCAGCGCGCGCTCCTGGCCCGCATCCCCGCCTTTCCCGCCCCGGAGCGCGCCGTGCGCGCCCTCGCGGAAGCCGTCAAGCATGCCCAGTGGCGCCGCGAGGCCGCCGTCCCCGGGAAGGTGCCGCACTACGACGACATCGACGAGAAGCGGGCCGCCGCACTGATCGCGAAGCTGCTGGCGCTGCCCCACAGCTCCGAGGTCGTGGGAGGTGTCCCCGGTGGCACCGGTCACGACGGGGCGACGCTCGCCCCCGCGGACACCCGGAGCCTGCTCGGTGCCTACGGCATCCAGGTCCGCACCGCACTGCCCGCCCAAAGTCCCGACGCCGCAGCCGACGCCGCAACCCGGCTCGGCTACCCCGTGGCGCTCAAGACCACCGCCCCGCATCTGCGGCACCGTGCCGACCTGGGCGGCGTCCGGCTCGACCTGGCGGACGAGGATCAGCTGCGCCGTGCCTACACGGAACTCACCCACGCCCTGGGCGGTCCCCGGGAACTGCTGCCCGTCGTCCAGGCCATGGCGCCCCGCGGGGTCGACACCGTCGTACGGACCGTCATCGACCCGACCGCCGGAGCGGTGCTCTCCTTCGGGCTTGCCGGTGCGGCCTCGGAGCTCCTCGGCGACATGGCACACCGATTGATTCCGGTCACCGACCGCGAGGCGCGGTCCGTGATCCGGTCCATCCGGACCGCTCCCCTCCTCTTCGGTTGGCGCGGTTCGGCGCCGGTCGACACCGCGGCGCTCGAAGAGCTGCTGCAGCGCGTCTCCCGGCTCGTCGACGATCACCCTGAGGTCGTCGCCGTCTCCCTGGAGCCCGTGGTCGTGGCCTCTCAGGGGGTGTCCGTGCTCGACGCCTCCGTACGGCTCGCGCCGCCGCCGTTCCGTACCGATCTGGGGCCGCGGACCATGCCCGCCTACTGAGCGCGGGCGCCCGCCCGGTACGTCCGGTGCTCCCGCAGTCGCCGGCGCTGGACCCGGCAGGCGGGCTGGTGCGCGGCCCGGGGGCAGGTGCTGGGCATCACCGCCGGAGGGTGCTCCCGCGGGACCTGAGGCGCCGTCCAGGGCCGTAGGATGGACCGCATGGCCAAGACCAGTACGACGACCCAGGGGCTGCGCTCGGCGATCGAGCGCAGCGGCTACTACCCGGCCCTCGTGGCCGAGGCGGTGCAGGCCGCGGTCGGCGGCGAGAGCATCGGGTCGTTCCTGGTCCACCAGGAGACCACCTTCGACGCCAACGAGGTCCGCCGTCATGTGACGGTCCTCGTGCTCACGCGCACCCGCTTCATCGTCAGCCATACCGACGAGCAGGCGGCGGACTCCAGCTCCCCGACGCCGTACGCCACCACCTCCACCGAGTCCGTGAAGATCGGCCGGATCTCGTCGGTCGTGGTCAGCCGTGTCGTTGCCAACCCGGAGTCGTACACACCGGGCACCCTGCCCCGCGAAGTCGTTCTGACCATCGGCTGGGGCGCGGTCTCCCGGCTCGACCTGGAGCCCGCGGCCTGCGGTGACCCCAACTGCGAGGCCGACCACGGCTATACGGGCAGCTCCACGGCGGACGACCTCAGCCTGCGCGTCAGCGAGGCCGGCGACGGCCCGGACACCGTACGGCAGACCCTGGCCTTCGCCCAGGCACTTTCCGAGGCCACGGTCGCGGGTTCGGCGGACACCGACCACTGATGACACAGCCCGCACTTGACCCTGCCGAGCCGCTTGCCATCGCCTCCGCCCCCGTGCCCGAGTACGGCACGGGCTCGCTCGCCGATCTGCTGCCGACCCTCGCGGCGCACCTGGGCGTGCCCGGGGCCACCGCCACCATCTCCGAGCTGGCGCCCGCCGACCGGAACTGCGTCTTTTTGATCGACGGCCTCGGCTGGGAGCAGCTACGCGCCCACCCCGACGAGGCCCCGTTCCTGAACGCACTCCTGGGAAGCTCACGCGGCGGCACCGGACGGCCCATCACCGCGGGCTACCCGGCCACCACGGCGACCTCGCTGGCGTCCGTCGGCACCGGCCTCGCGCCCGGCGCGCACGGCCTGCCGGGCTACACCGTGCGCAATCCGGAGACCGGCGAGCTGATGAACCAGCTCCGCTGGAACCCGTGGACCGCCCCGCAGCGCTGGCAGCCGTATCCGACCATCTTCCAGCGTGCGGCGGCTGCCGGAGTGCACGCCGCCCAGGTGTCGTCCCCCGTCTTCGAGCACACCCCGCTCACCAAGATCGCGCTCAGCGGTGGCACCTTCCACGGCAGGCTCTCCGGCGAGGACCGCATGGACCTGGCCGCCGAACAGCTCGCCGCGGGCGACAGATCCCTCGTCTACACGTACTACGCGGAAGTGGACGGCAAGGGCCACCGCTTCGGGGTCGCCTCCGACGCCTGGCGCAGCCAGCTCGCCTATGCCGACCGCCTGGTGGAGCGCCTGGCCGAGCAGCTGCCGCCGCGCAGCGCCCTGTACGTCACAGCCGACCACGGCATGATCGACATTCCGTTCGACGAGCTGCACCGCATCGACTTCGACGAGGACTGGGAACTGCGCGCCGGAGTGGCCCTGCTGGGCGGCGAGGGCCGCGCCCGCCACATCTACGCGGTCCCCGGCGCCGCAACGGACGTGCTCGCCGTCTGGCGGGAAGTGCTCGGCGAACAGTTCTGGGTGGCCGGCCGGGACGAGGCGATCGCGGCCGGCTGGTTCGGGCCGACCATCGACGAGCGGGTCTACGGCCGGCTCGGCGACGTGATCGCGGCGGCCCGGGACGACGTCCTGATCACGGCGTCGCGGCGGGAGCCCAAGGAGTCGGCCATGGTCGGCAACCACGGTTCCATGACACCGGCCGAGCAACTGGTGCCGCTGCTCGAAGTACGCACCTGACACTCACTGGTACGAGACCGGCACCCAGGGCCGGGCGCATGTCCGCCGTCCGCGCCGCTTGAGCGCCGACGCCGGTGCCGCGACGGACAGCTGTGCGGGACGCGGGACGCGCAGGGACCCACGCCGGGATTCCGTCCCGTCCCGGCCCAGGCCCCCGCACGCGTTCGCCGACGCCGTGCGCCGTACGGCGTGCTGTCAGACGAGCGTCACCGCGGCGTCCGGACCAGTACGAACACCGCACCTTCCGGGTCCGCGACGGTTGCCACGCGTCCGTAGGAGTTGTCCTGCGCAGGCGCGATCACCTTGCCGCCGAGTGCGGCGACCTGTTCCACCGCCGCGTCCAGGTCCTTCGTCTCGAAATACGTCACCCAGTGGGCGCCCCGGTCGAGCGCTCTGCCCCTGCCGCGGACGGATGCCACGGGACCGTTCCAGAGGTTCAGCGTCAGGCAGTCCGGACCCGACGGGACGTCCACCCGGGGCACATGGCCGAAGACGCCCTGGTAAAATGCGGCGTCGTGCGCGGCGTCGTAGGTCAGCAACTCGGACCAGGCATGCGATCCCGGCACGCCCGAGACCGCGAAACCCTGATGGGTCCCCGCCTGCCAGATGCCGAACACCGCACCTGCCGGGTCGCAGGCCACGGCCAGCCGGCCCGCTGCCGACGCGTCCAGCGGTCCGACGCCGACGGTGCCCCCGCGGTGCCGTACTGCCTCGGCGGTCGCGTCCGCGTCGTCCGTGGCCAGGTAGGGCGTCCAACTGGCCTGGAAGCGGTAGCCCGGCGTCCGCTGACCGATTCCGGCCACCTCCTGCCCGTCGAGCAGCGCGTGAACGTAGTAGCTCACCCCGGAGATGCCCGGCCCGGACTGGAACTCCCAACCGAACAGCGTCCCGTAGAACTCCTCCGTCGCCTTCAGGTCACGTACCAGCAGGCTCACCCAGCAGGGCGTTCCTGGTGTCCGCCGGGGGCGCTCCGTGGCACCCAGCTGGCCGGTCGAACCCAGTGCCTCGGTCATCGTCACTCTCTCCTCGACCCCTTGTGGTGCCGTCTGTGATGCCGTTTCGCCGTCGCTTCGGCCGCTGCTGAGCAGATCGGCCGTAGGGGCGCACGCTCTTGAGTTGCTTGTCCGTCTGCTCGGCCCTGTATCCGTGTCTGTTCCGTCTTCTTGATGTCTCTTAATGACTTTTCGTTTCTGCCGGTTGATCGACCGATGTATATTGAATGCACAGGGTGTGCTCATTCCAGTACGCGCTGTGGTCGCATCTGGTGCCGAGCAGGGTAACCGGAGCCCGGCCGGGCAGCCACCCCGTACGCAAGGATGGCGTCATGAACGTCATCATCTCTGTACCCGAACTCATGATCGAGTCCGCTGGCCTGAATCCGCCGCTCGTGCTGGATGTCCGCTGGCAGCTCAGCATGGCGAAGACGGCGGGCGGCGCTCCCTTCGACGGGCGTGCCGCGTACGAGGGCGGCCACATCCCAGGCGCCGTCTACGTGGACCTCGACGCGGAACTCGCGGGTCCGGCGGGCCCGCGCGGCAGGCATCCACTACCGGACATGGCGGTCTTCGGCGCTGCGATGCGCGCGGCCGGAGTCTCGGCGGACCGCGCGGTCGTCGTCTATGACGGTGGGCAGGGTTGGGCCGCGGCGCGCGCCTGGTGGCTGCTGCGCTGGACGGGGCACCGGGCCGTCCGTGTGCTGGACGGCGGGCTCGCGGTCTGGGACGGCCCGCTGGAGTCGGGCGAGCCGCCCCGCCCGGCACCGGGTGACTTCCGGCCGGTCCCGGGTGGTGCGGCGACCGGGGCGGCTGCGCTGGGGCTGCTGGACGCGGACGGGGCGGCGGCGCGGGCCCGTTCGGGCGTACTGCTGGACGCACGGGCGGCCGAGCGCTACCGCGGGGATGTCGAGCCGATCGACCGGGTCGGCGGCCATGTCCCGGGCGCGGTCTCGGCTCCCACCACGGAGAACGTCGCCGAGGACGGCCGTTTCCTGCCCGCCGCCGAACTCGCGGCGCGGTTCGGGAAGCTGGGGGTGTCGGCGGGCTCTCAGGCGGGCGTGTACTGCGGTTCGGGTGTCTCCGGCGCCCATCAGGTACTCGCGCTCGCGGTCGCGGGCATCGAGGCGGATCTGTATGTGGGCTCGTGGTCGGAGTGGTCGTCCGACGTGACACGGCCGGTGGCCACGGGACCGGAGCCGGACGGCAGCGCGGTGGCGACGGACGGCCGAAAGGTCTGAACGGGCCGGCCGCGGGCTTGGAGCGCAGGCCACCGGGGCCTGAGCTGGTCGCAGAGGCCATGGTCGCCGCGTGAGCCGAGGTGGCCGCACCGGTCCGGTGCTGCCACCTCGGCTTGTCTGCGGCCGTTACTCCTTCTGCTTCTTGCGCCGGGTGCCGAAGACGATCTCGTCCCAGCTGGGCACCGCGGCCCGACGGCCCGGGCGGACGCCGTCCGCCTCCGCCTGCCGGTCGGTGGCGCCGACGAGCCGGTCGCGATGGCTGCCGACCGAACGGGGCATCAGCACGTCCGCGTACGCCGATCCAGCCGAGGCCGCGGGTGCCGGGGGCTCCTCGGCTTCCGGTTCCTGCCCTGGGTCCTCCGTGGCGTGGTCGGGCGCCGACTCGGTGCGCTCGGGTACCACCAGGTCTCCGCGGAAGCTCGGTACGGCTTCCAGGAGGCTGGTGAGCGAGTCGCGGCCCTGGTCGATGTCGTCGCCCGGATCGGTGGGCGACGGCAGGCTCGCGCGCTCCATGCCGCGCTCCAGGGAGCGTTCCCGTGGCAGGCGTGCGATGCGCGGGACGAACGGGAAGCTCGGCTCCGGTGCGGCGAGGTCTTCGGATTCGCCGATCAAGGAGCGCGCTTCGTCGTCCACGGCCTGCACGAGGCGGCGTGGCGGGTCGTAGGTCCAGCTCGCCGAGTGCGGTTCGCCCGCGACGCAGTAGACGAGCAGCACCTCCCAGGTGCCGTCGTCGCGGCGCCAGGAGTCCCACTGCACGGTGTCCCGGTCGGCGCCGCGCATCAGCAGCCGCTCCTGGACGGTCTCGCCGAGCTGGGGCCCGATGTTCTCGCCGGGGCGGCGCACCGGAGTCTTCCGGGCGCGCTCGGCCATGAACGCGCGCTCCGCCAGGACGGGGCCCTCGAAACGGCGCACGCGGTCCACAGGGATGCCAGCGAGCTGGGCGACTTCCTCGGCGGTCGCACCGGCGCGTATGCGGGCTTGGATGTCGCGCGGGCGGAGATGGCTCTCCACCTCGATCTCGATCTGACCGAGACGGGGACGGTCGCCGCGTACGGCGGCGCGTAGCCGTTCGTCGATCGGAAGCGTGTACTCCGTGCTGTCCGCAGCCTTCAGCACCAGCCGTGTGCCGTCATTGGAGACGGCCACGACACGCAGTTCGGGCATGGGGACCTCCCGGGTGGTGCCTGCCGACGTCACGTGCGTCGCTTCCGCTAGTCGAGTGTGGCCTGCCCGGGTGCAGCCTGCCACAACCTTGCCGAGTTGACCGGCGTGTCGGGCATGGACCCTGGATCGCCGTTATGACACGGTTACCTGTTCGCAACGCTGAGTGACCGCTCTGGCCACCCTGTGGAACACGCCCCCTTTCGGCGGTCCCGAAAGGCCTCGACGTCCTGGCGGGAGACCGGACCGACGGCTCGCAACAGTACTCCATTGGGCCAGCCGGGTGGACCGGCGCGCCGTCGAAAGTTCTGCCTCGGTGCGGTAGTTGGCTGACGCATCGTCGGATTCTGTGAAGATCAAGCGTGTCTTAGTTCACGAAATGAACAGAAACGGAACTAAAATACTTCGCCCATACGTACCCTGGTCATGCGAATTGCTGCGTAGTGCGCGCAACGGTTGAGAAGGGCAGGCAAGGGTCGTAGATGGGCAAGGGGTCGAATCCAGGCCTGCGGGCACGTGGGCATGTGACACGCCAGCCGGCTGGGCCGGACAGCGCGGATCAGCGCACCGCACGGGACGCTTCGGACGTCGCGGGCGACGGTGGCAGCGGCCCCGCGGCCGAGGCGTCCGCGCCTGCGGACACGGCGGATATTTCTGGTGAACCCGGCAGAAAGCGGCGGCTCGATCTGAATGTGCCGCAGGTCGCCGGCAGCGCCGCGGCGGCGGTTTTGGCCGCCAAGTTCGCCTCGAACCTGGGCGTCTACGGGACGATTCTCGGCGCGGGTGTCGTGAGTGCCATCGCCACGTTCTCGGGCTCGGTCTTCCAGCACTTCTTCCGGCGCACCGGAGAGCAGATCCGGGATGCCGCGGTCCAGGCGCGGCCCCGGGCACGGCAGGTGCCGGTGCCCATGACGAGCGGCGGACACCCGGTGCCGGAGACCTTCAGGACCCGGCAGGACGAGGCGGTCCGGGACACCCACGGATCGCCGGCCGTAGTCCCCGGCGCCGATCCCACGATGGCGCTGTACGCGACCGATCTCGGCACCGGCCCCGGTGCACAGTTGTCCGCATTCGGCCCTGACGCGGACCCCACGGCGCTCCTGCCTTTCGCCGCCCCGTCCGTTCTGCCCGGTCCGGCCGCAGATCCCGCACTGCCCGGTGAAGGACCAGCCGCGCCAGGCGGACACTCATCGTTCAACGGTGCCTCGCAGGCGGCGCACGATGTGGCGGACGGCGCCCGACAAAACAGTGCGCTCCCGGAGCGTGCCGCGTACGACGGCGCGCCGCGGGCCCTGCATCCGTACGACGAAGTGGCTCGGCTGCTGCCCCGGATCTCCGCGACCCGACTCCCTGGTCGGCCGGACGCCTCCCGGGACGGCCTTTTGACGGAGACGTTCACCGAAGGGACCGTGCACCACGCGCGCATCCGCGGTGTGAAGCGGCCTCTGATAGCGGCCGGTCTGGTCTTCGCGGTGACCATGGGCGGCATCACCTCGTACGAGCTGGCCTCCGGACACAGCTTCAGTGGCGGCCGGACGGGCACCACCATAGGCAACGTCTTCTCCGGTGGCGGCCACTCCGGCAGCGGGCGCACCCCCACCGCGCCCGCGTCCACGCCGTCCGTACAGCAATCGGACGGGTCCGGTGACGCCGACCAGAAGAGCGGCTCGGCGCGTCCCAGCACGGATGCGCCTCAGGACCAGGACCAGCAGACCGCGCCGGCCCCCGACCCGACCAGCACCCACACCGACGGCTCCGGCTCCGGCACGGACTCCGGCAGCCACGACACCACCGTTCCCGGCTCCGGAGGCCGTCAGACGCCCACGCCCACCCCCACTCCGACTTCCACCCAGGACGACGGCACGGGGACGAGCACGGACGGCGGGTCCGGCACCGACACGGGCGGCTGGCAGCAGTACACCTCGTCCGGCGGGTGACGCCTGCGGTCAGTCGCCCAGGACCCGCCGCAGGTAGTCGTTCCCGAAGACGCGGTCCGGGTCGAGGCGGTCGCGCACGGCGGTGAACTCATCGAAGCGCGGATACACCCCGGAGAGGTAGTCCGCGTCACGCGTGTGCACCTTGCCCCAGTGCGGCCGTCCGCCGTGAGCGGTGAAGATCTGCTCCGCGGCGGTGAAATACGCGTGGTAGGGCGTGCCCCGGTACATGTGGACGGCGATGTAGGCGCATCGCCGCCCGGAGGCGGTGGAGAGCGGGATGTCGTCCGCGGGCGCCGTGCGCACCTCCACGGGGAAGCTGATCCGCAGCCGGGAGTGGTCGATCATGGCCTTGAGCTCGCGCAGCGCGTCCACCAGGGCCGCACGGGGCAGGGCGTACTCCATCTCCACGAAGCGCACCCGGCGCGGGGTTGTGAAGACTTTGTACGGGATGTCCGTGTAGCCGCGGGCGGACAGTGCGCGGCTGGACATCTTGGCGATCGCGGGAATGGCAGCGGGCAGCGTACGCCCCAGGCTGTTGACGGCCTGGAAGACGCCATTGGAGAGCAGTTCGTCCTCAAACCAGCCCCGGACCGTGCCCAGAGGTGCGGCCGGGCCCGCGCTGCGGTTGTTGCGCTTGGTGTTGCAGTTCCCGGTGTGCGGGAACCAGTAGAACTCGAAGTGCTCGTTCTCCGCGCAGAGCTCGTCGAACTCCTCGGTGACCCTGTCGAAGGACATGGGCTCCTCACGCGCGGTGAGCAGGAAGAGCGGCTCCACCGCGAACGTGACGGCGCTGATCACGCCGAGGGCGCCGAGGCCGATCCGGGCCGCCGAGAACACGCCGCGCGCGTTGCCGGTGCCGGCAGTGCCGTCGGCGGATGTCTCCTCGGCGGAGCAGGTGAGTACCGAGCCGTCCGCGGTAACCAGCTCCAGGGCTCGGATCTGTGCCGCGATGGAAGCCGAGTCGCGTCCCGTGCCGTGCGTGCCGGTGCTGATGGCGCCCGAGACGGTCTGCTCCATGATGTCGCCCATGTTCGTGAGCGACAGGCCTTCCTGCGCCAGCGCCGCGTTCAGCAGCCGCAGCGGGGTGCCGGCGCCCACGGTGACGGTGCCGGCCGCGCGGTCGAGCGAGCGGATTCCGGCGAGCAGGTGCGGCCGGATCAGCAGCCCGTCGGTCGCGGCGGCAGCGGTGAACGAATGGCCGGTGCCGACGGCCTTCACGCGCAGCCCCTCGTCGGCCGCCTTCCGTATCGCCGCCGAGAGCTCCGCCACGGAGGCCGGGGCCAGCTCACGCACCGGATGGGCGGTGACATTGCCCGCCCAGTTGCGCCAGGTGGTGGTTCTCGCGTACGCCATGCCCCCAGGCTCCTCCCGCCTCGGCGGCTGCTTTCGGCCATGTTGAGGCCGGTTCTGGCCACGGGCCTGTGACCGCTCGGAACCGTCCCGGCCGCTCCTGACCGTGCCCGTCCCGGCACTCCAGGATTGTGACGATCACGTGCGGACCACATCCCTTCACGCAAGGGACTGCCCAGCCGCTTCCGGATCGTGGAGTGGGATCATACTCACGGCCAGGACGGCGAGATTCCGCACGGCCAGGACGGCGGGAATCGCCGGGCCGCAGCCACGGAACAAGGTGTCGTTTTCCCGGCCGTCGGCCGCGGGTGGCAGGATCAGAACATGCCCGAAGCGCTCGATTCCACCCCTTACGACGCCCTGCTGCTGCTCTCCTTCGGCGGTCCCGAAGGCCCCGACGATGTGATCCCCTTCCTGGAGAACGTGACACGGGGCCGCGGCATCCCCAGAGAACGGCTGAGGGAGGTGGGACAGCACTACTACCTCTTCGACGGGGTCAGCCCCATCAACGACCAGAACCGCGCCCTGCTGGACGCGCTCCGCAAGGACTTCGCCGAGCACGGGCTCGATCTGCCGGTGTACTGGGGCAACCGCAACTGGAGTCCGTACCTCACCGACACCCTGCGAGACATGGTCGGCGACGGCCGCCGCCGCATCCTCACCCTCGCCACCAGCGCGTACGCCTCGTACTCCGGATGCCGCCAGTACCGCGAGAACCTGGCCGCCGCGCTCGCCGCCTTGCAGTCCGAGGGTCTGGAGCTGCCCCGCGTCGACAAGCTGCGCCACTACTTCAACCACCCGGGGTTCGTCGAGCCGATGACGGACGGAGTGCTCGCCGCACTTGCCGACCTGCCCGCCGAAGTGCGCGACGGCGCCCACATCGCGTTCACCACGCACTCCGTCCCCACGGCCGCTGCGGACACCTCGGGTCCTGCCGAGGAGCACGGCGAGGGCGGCGCGTACGTGGCGCAGCATCTGGACGTGGCGGAGCTGATCGCCACCGCCGTGCGGGAGCGGACAGGCATCGCCCACCCCTGGCGGCTCGTCTACCAGTCACGCTCGGGCGCCCCGCACACTCCCTGGTTGGAACCGGACATCTGCGACCACCTGGAGGAGCTGCACGGCGCCGGCGTCCCGGCCGTCGTGATGGCCCCCATCGGCTTCGTCTCCGACCATATGGAGGTCATGTACGACCTGGACACGGAGGCGACCGCCAAGGCCGCCGAGCTCGGGCTGCCAGTGGCCCGCTCGGCCACCGTCGGTGCCGACCCGCGCTTCGCCGCCGCCGTGCGCGACCTCGTCACCGAGCGTGCCGCCGTGGAGCGGGGGCGCACGGTGGAGCGCTGTGCGCTGGGCGCGCTGGGTGCGAACCACGATGTGTGTCCGGTGGGCTGCTGTCCCGCCCGCACCCCGAAGCCCGCCGCCGCGGGCGCCGACAGCCCATACGCCTGAGTCCTGCGGGTGACCTCCCGGGCTCGCGAGGCCCCGGAGGAGAGCCCAGCCGATCCGGACCCGATGCGCCGGGTCCTGAGGAGAACCGTGAGCAATCCCCTGCCGTCCGACCCGTCCCACCCGTCTGCCCCCTTTCAGCCGTCACAAGAGTCGATAGACCGGGCCGCCGAGCCGTCCGACCTCGCCGCACTGCTCCGGCTCGCCCGGGAGGCCGCGGCCCGGGCAGGCGCGCTGCTGCGTGACGGGCGCCCCGCCGACCTTGCCGTGGCGGCCACCAAGACGAGCCCTATCGACGTCGTCACCGAAATGGACATCGCCGCCGAGAAACTGATCACCGGTTTCCTGACCGAACACCGGCCGCAGGACGGCATCCTCGGAGAGGAAGGCGCGTCCAAGGCGGGCACCAGTGGCGTGCGCTGGGTCATCGATCCGCTGGACGGCACCGTCAACTACCTCTACGGGCTGCCCACCTGGGCCGTCTCCATCGCGGCAGAGCGGGACGGCGAGACCGTCGTCGGGGTCGTGGAGGTGCCGATGCGCGGCGAGACGTTCCACGCGGTACGGGGCGGCGGAGCGTACGAGGGGGAGCGGCGGCTGGCCTGCCGCCTCCCGGCGCCCATGGAGCAGTCCCTGGTCTCCACCGGCTTCAACTACGTCACCACGGTCCGCGACCACCAGGCCGAGGTTGCCCGGCAGCTGATCCCGCGCCTGAGGGACATCAGGCGCGGCGGTTCGGCCGCTGTCGACCTGTGCGATGTGGCGGCGGGACGGCTCGACGGCTACTTCGAGCGCGGTCTGCGTCCCTGGGACCTCGCCGCGGGCGACCTCATCGCGCGGGAGGCCGGTGCCCTGACCGGTGGCCGCCCCGGTGAGCGTCCCTCGTACGACCTGACGGTGGCGGCCACCCCCAGCCTGTTCGGGCCGCTCCAGCAGCTCCTGGACGGGCTCGGGGCCTGGCACGACTGACCAGGCCGCCGGGCGGCCGGGCGGCGCCGTGCCGGCCGTCCGGACAGGCGGGTGCTCGCTGCCGTATGCCGCCCTTGCATGACGAAGGGCCGCGCAGCCTCGGGCCGCGCGGCCCTTCGTTCGTCGGTTGCTCAACGGTGGGAGTGGGAAAGGCACTCGTACGCTGCGGACCCTCCTCGCAGGGGGCGCCGCCCCGCAGCAAGCCCGCCTGGGAATGCCGTCGGAGTCAGCTCCGTACGAACGAAGGCTTCGTGAGCCGGTTGTGCGTCATGAGGCGCCCACCTGCGCCGTACGAGCGGATCAGCTGCCGGAGACTGAGGCCTCGATGCCCCGTGCACCAACTTCGACACCGTGCTCAGCCGCGAGCCGGTGCAGATCCTCCAGCTCGCCCTGCTCGACGTCGGCCAGGAAATCGTCGCCGGTCTCGCGTGCCATTGTCAGGTCGGACTCGGTCGCCTTTATGCGCTGCAGAAGGCCTGCGGTGAATGCGTCCATGGTTGCGCCCCCTCGTCCTGGGTCGTCGGTCGGTGGCACGGGGGTGTGCCCTGGAATTAGGGAAACGATCACAACTCACGCCGCACTGCGGAAAGCGGACGTGGCACGCCACATGCGAAGTGTGATCTCGGGTGTGTGGTCGTCCTCCCCTGGCTCGCGGCGGCGGAAACCTCGGCCTGGCCAGAAAATTCACCATGCGCGGGTGCCATCGGGCCGCATGGCGCCTTACGGCCGGTTTATGGCCGAAAGAGGCAGGATGGAGGCCGTACTCCCTACAGGATCAGCCCGTGAGGGCGCATAGCCCGCGGGCCCTCGGGCGCGGGCACGAAGGAGGACCGACGTGCGTGTACTCGTCGTCGAGGACGAGCAGCTGCTTGCCGACGCGGTGGCCACCGGGCTGCGGCGGGAGGCCATGGCCGTCGATGTGGTGTACGACGGCGCGGCGGCATTGGAGCGCATCGGCGTCAACGACTACGACGTCGTCGTCCTGGACCGTGACCTGCCGCTCGTGCACGGTGACGACGTCTGCCGCAAGCTCGTCGATCTCGGCATGCCGACCCGTGTCCTGATGCTCACCGCCTCGGGCGACGTCAGCGACCGCGTGGCGGGCCTGGAGATCGGCGCCGACGACTACCTGCCGAAGCCGTTCGCGTTCACCGAGCTCATCGCCCGGGTGCGGGCGCTGGGACGGCGCACCAGCCTGCCGCTGCCGCCCGTTTTGGAGCGCGCAGGCATCAAGCTCGACCCCAATCGCCGCGAGGTCTTCCGCGACGGCAAGGAGGTGCAGCTCGCCCCCAAGGAGTTCGCCGTCCTTGAAGTGCTGCTGCGCAGCGAGGGAGCCGTGGTCTCCGCGGAACAGCTGCTGGAGAAGGCCTGGGACGAGAACACGGACCCGTTCACCAACGTGGTGCGCGTCACGGTGATGACGCTGCGCCGCAAGCTCGGCGAGCCCGCCGTCATCGTCACCGTTCCCGGCTCGGGCTACCGGATCTGATCCACCGTGGCACAGACTCCCGCGCCGCCCTCGGCGCCGCCGAAACCCACCTGGGATCCCCGACCCGAGCCGCCCTTCCCGTGGCTGCGTCCTACGATCCGGATACGGCTCACGCTGCTCTACGGCGGCATGTTCCTGATCGCCGGCATCCTGCTGCTGTCGATCATCTACCTGCTGGCCGCGCAGGCGGTGCACGTCGGCAATGAACTGCCGTTCAAGATCATCGGAAGCCGGGTCACCGTCACCAGTGACACCTGCCGCTCGCTCGGCTCCTTCAGCAGCCTCGAAGGCGACGTCAATGACGCCCTGAACGCCTGCGTGAACCAGCAGCGCCATCAGGCCCTGGACAACCTGCTCAGCCGCTCCCTGCTGGCGCTGCTCGGCCTCGCCGTGATCGCGTTCGCCTTCGGGTACGCGATGGCGGGCCGGGTGCTGGCGCCGCTCGGCCGGATCACCCGCACCGCGCGCCGCGTGGCGGGCTCCGACCTGTCGCGCCGTATCGAGCTGGACGGCCCGGACGACGAGTTCAAGGAGCTCGCCGACACCTTCGACGACATGCTGAACCGCCTGGAGCGCGCCTTCAACGCCCAGCAGCGCTTCGTCGGCAATGCCTCGCACGAGCTGCGCACTCCGCTCGCCATCAACCGCACCCTGCTGGAAGTGCAGCTCGCCGACCCTGACGCGCCGCCCGAGCTCCAGCAGCTCGGCAAGACCCTGCTGGCCACCAACGAGCGCAGTGAGCAGCTGGTCGAAGGACTGCTGCTGCTGGCGCGCAGCGACAACCAGATCGTGGAGCGCGGCCCGGTCGACCTCGCCGAGGTCGCCTCCCGCGCGCTCGACCAGGTGCGCACGGAGGCCGAGCGGGCGGCCGTGCAGGTCCGCGGGATGCGCGCCCCGGTCGTCATTCAGGGCAACGGCGTCCTGCTGGAGCGGATCGCGCTGAACCTCGTCCAGAACGCGGTGCGCTACAACATCGCCCAGGGCGGCTGGGTGGAAGTGACCACTGAGGCGCTGCCCGGCCACGCACTACTGGTGGTGGCGAACACCGGACCAGTCGTACCCGCCTACGAGATCGACAACCTCTTCGAGCCGTTCCGGCGGCTGCGCACCGAGCGCACGGGCAGCGACAAGGGCGTGGGTCTGGGACTGTCCATCGCCCGCTCGGTGGCCCGCGCGCACGGCGGCCACATCAGTGCCGAGCCACGCGAGGGAGGCGGGCTGGTGATGCGTGTCGGTCTCCCGAGGTGACCGGGACGGCCGGGGCGACGGGGACGACCGGGGCGGCAGGAGCGACGGGGGCGCGGGAGGAGCCGGAGGAGTCCTGGGATGGCGGCACCGGTTCTCGGAGACGGCCCGGTGCGCGGTGCGCGGGTGCATATTCGAGGGAGTGGGGTGTGAGGCGTGTCACCCTTCTGAGAGCATGCCGTGTTCTTTTCGTCATCTGATTTCGTGCGCGTGTTCGCTTTGCGCGGAAAAGGAGAGCCCTATGTGCAGCAATGATGTGTGTGATCGATCACACGGAAGAGGTCTACTGCGCCTACGCTCTGTGGTCGGTGTCCTCGGTGGATAGCCGGGAAAATCCTGGTTTCCAGGGGTACTGATCACGGGAAGTACACGGTGTGGCGCTCGTGAAAGAGAGCACTCAGACCGTGTACGGTGCCCTTCGCCATCCCAGCCGATCATCCGCGAGGAAGCCGGTTGGGTGTCGATTGAGTAACAGACCTTGATGTGAGGCAAAATCTCCGCCTCGGGTCGGGCACAAGTCCGGCCTCTCACGCGTTACCTGCGCTGGAGACACCACAGACACCCAGAGGGGGAGACAGATATGGCAACGGACTACGACACCCCACGCAAGACCGATGACGACCTCAACGAGGACAGCATCGAGGAGCTGAAGGCCAGGCGGAACGACAAGTCCACCTCGACCGTCGACGTTGACGAGTTCGAGGCTGCAGAAGGCCTGGAACTGCCCGGTGCGGATCTTTCCAATGAAGAGTTGGCCGTCCGGGTGCTGCCCAAGCAGCAGGATGAGTTCACCTGCATGAGCTGCTTCCTGGTGCACCACCGCAGCCAGCTGGCCCGCGAGAAGAACGGCCAGCCAATCTGCCGCGACTGCGACTGAGGCAGGGTCGGCCATGACTGGCTCGACCCCGCATCGCCGGCGCCGCCTGTGGGGGCGCGACCCCCGTGCGCAGGAGCACGACACGGGTCCGGACGGTCCGGCGGGTTCGTACGGGGACACGTCTGACGACGAGCGGGGCCGCGAGGCCTCGCTCGAAGCAGACGGGACGGCGGACACGGCGGATCCGGCGACAGCAGGGACGCAGCGGGACGACCAGGCGCCTCGGGCCGCCAGCCCGTCCGCGGACCTGGAGCCGGCCGCCGCGGCCCGTGCCGTGGCAGGGACGGAAGGTGCCGTGGCGGGAACGGACGGTGCCGCACAGAAGCCGTCAGCGGAGCCGGCAAAGGAGCCGGCCGAGCTCGCGGAACAACAGACCGGGCCCTGGGCCCGGCACCGGATGCATGCCATCAAGGAAGGGGTGCGCAAGAGCGGCAACCGACTCAGGACCGGCATTACCCACCTGGCCGACCGGGTCATCGAGATCGCTCCCCGCATTCCGGTGCGCGACCTCGCGACGCTCCGCAAGCAGTTTCCGGGCCTGACCCCGGAACAGCTTGCCGACAAGCTCGTTGCGGGCGCCGTCAACGGCACCTCCACGGTCGGCGCGGGCATCGGCGCCGCCGCGATGCTCCCGGTGCCCCCTGCGATGCCCACCGAACTCGCCGCCGAGGTGATCGGTGTGGCGGCGATCGAGCTCAAGCTCGTCGCCGAGCTCTACGAGGTCTACGGCCGCCGCCCGCCCGGCGGGCGCAAGGAGCGCAGCGTCGCGTACCTGACCTCGTGGGCCGACGAGCGCGGTATTGAGGTGACCAAGCCATGGACTGTGAACGCCGCGCTCGGCGCCCAGATGAAGCGCGAGCTGCGCCAGCAGATCACCAAGCGCCTGATGCGCAATCTCCCGAGCCTGACGCCGTTCATGGTGGGCGCGGCTGTCGGCGCCGTGATGAACCGCCGGGACACCCGCAGACTCGCCACGCGCGTCCGTGACGATCTCCGCCGCCATCAGGTGCCCTGGGAAGACCTTCCACAGCTGTCGCCGCTGGAGAAGCCCCCGGACGCTCTGCCGCTGGAGAAGCTCCCCGGTGAGGAAGAGGGCTAGCCCCATGGCGAAGCGCCCGGGCGAGGAGGAGCGCTAGAACCCGTGGGAGAGCTCTCCGGCGTGGAGTACTAGAACCAGGTGCGCTGTGACCGGCTGTCCGGTCCGGAGTCGGTCCCGAGATGGGCCATCCAGTGCCCGCCGGGCCTGCAAGCCGTGGCGCGGCCGTCTGGAGCCCGTGGCGCGGTCATTCGGGGCCCGTCGTGGCAATGCCCGGGCGAGCGCCGAGGAACGCCCACGAGCGCCTCCAGAGGCCCTTAGGAAGCCGCCCGGACCGCGGTCAGGGCCGCCGCGAGGCGTTCCGGCTCACGTGTGGAGAGGTACACATAGGGCGTCGGGTCCGCGGGGTCGGTGATGTCGATGCGCAGGGCCGTCGGCACGTAGCTGCGCAGCAGCATGAACGCGCGTGGGTCGGCCTTGTGGGTGCGCCAGGCATAGGCCTCCTCGGACCCGAGGACCTCGGCCGCACCGAGCGCCGCCACCGGAATCTTCGCGTCTCCGGCGACCAGCGAGCCCGCCACCACACGGATCCGCACCGAGCCGTACGAGCTGGTCACCATGGCCGCCACAGCGGTACCGCCGACCAGGCCGCCGAGGGCCGGCAGCGGTCCGAACGGCATCACGATCAGGGTCATTGCGACCCCCACCAGGACCGAGACGAGCCACCAGGAACGGGGCGCGGTCAGACGTTCGTCGAAGGCGGTGGCGGAAGGCTCCATGGGCCAAGCTTGGCATGGCGCGCACGGCGCCCGGCGTGCAGGGCGTACCGCCCGCGGCGCAGGGGCACAGGACGGGCTTGCAGGCTGGCGGGGCACTGACAGGTTGGGCGGGTAAGGTCTGCGCCTGTGAGTGGTACTGGACCGGACCCGGCGCGCCTGCGCCCCCAAGGTGAAGCCGTGTGGCGGCGGGAGTCTTCAGCGCGCCATGAGCCCCCCGCGCGCCAGGAGGTTCCCGTGCTGATCCGGCGCGTCGATCCGGAGGTGCCGATGCCGTCGTACGCGCATCCCGGGGACGCAGGAGCGGATCTGCGGACCACTGAGGCGTGCGAGCTCGCTCCTGGCGAACGGGCCACTTTGCCCACCGGGGTTTCCCTTGCCCTGCCGGAGGGGTACGCGGCGTTCGTGCATCCGCGTTCCGGGCTTGCCGCGAGCTGCGGTGTCGCACTGGTGAATGCCCCGGGGACAGTGGATGCCGGGTACCGTGGAGAGATCAAGGTGATCGTGGTGAATCTCGACCCGCGCGAGGCCGTGCGGTTCGAGCGTTTCGACCGGGTTGCCCAGCTGGTGGTCCAGCGGGTCGAGAAGGTGCGCTTCCAGGAGGTTGCGGAGCTTCCCGGCTCGGCACGGGCCGACGGGGGCTTCGGTTCCACCGGCGGCCATGCTGCCATGAGCGGTGACGACGGTGGTCATGTGGGTGGGAATCGATACGCTTCGGTCGTATCTGACCGGGAAGGACAGTGACGTGTTCGGACGTCGCAAGAAGAAGGGTCCTGACGACGGGGCCGACGGCGCCGTGGACACGGTGGACGAGGCGAGCGAGGCCGAGCAGGTCGACGACGTCGAAGACGCCGACGGCGCAGCCGCAAAGGACGCCGACAGCGCCGATGAAGAGCGTGTGAGGCTGGAGCCCGCCCCGCGCCCCGACGGCCCCTGGGACAGCACCGAGGTCAGCAATCCGGGCGAGGGACGCGTGGACCTCGGCGGAATGTTCGTGCCGGGTGTCGACGGCATGGAGCTGCGCGTGGAGGTCGCCGGCGACGCGATCGTCGCCGCGACGGTCGTCCTGAAGGACAGTGCCGTGCAGCTCCAGGCGTTCGCCGCTCCCAAGCGCGAGGGCCTGTGGACCGAGGTCCGCGAGGAGATCGCCAGCGGCATCACCCAGCAGGGCGGCGTCATCGACGAGGTCGAGGGCCCGCTGGGCTGGGAGCTGCGTGCCCAGGTGCCGGTCCAGCTGCCGGACGGCAAGGGTGGCTTCCAGGTGGTGCGGTTCGTCGGTATCGACGGGCCGCGCTGGTTCCTGCGCGGAGTGATCTCCGGACAGGGCGCCGTGCAGCCGCAGGCCGCGGGACTGCTGGAGCAGATCTTCAGTGACACCGTCGTGGTGCGCGGTGAGGGCCCGATGGCCCCCCGCGACCCGATCGTCCTGAAGCTGCCGGACGACGCCCAGATGGTGCCCGACGGCGTCCAGCAGGAGGAGCAGAGCGGTTCGCGCTTCTCCGGCGGCATGGGCCAACTGGCCCGCGGACCCGAGATCACCGAGGTGCGCTGACCGCCACCGGTTAACACGGCGTCGGCCCGAGGCTGACCGGCCGGCCCAACGGCGTCCCCGCTGCCGGGCCGCAGCGCCGCAGCCGCCGAGCCGCTGCCGCCGAGCGCCTAGCCCCGAGCGTGGGCCGTACTCCTTGCCCGGAGTACGGCCCATTCGCCTTTCCGGGGCTCGCTCGGGCCCGCCCCGGGCGCCGCTCGCCCTCCCGGCCGGCCTGTTCTCGTATCTGAACGCCCCGCTGAGCTGCGGCATGCAACGGGAGTTTCCTCCCCTCTTGACTGGCCTATGGTCTGTACCTATGGTCGGCGGGCATCGTGAGTGTTCAGAAACCAACGTGTCGTTCATATACGAGAACGGATGGTCCCCCACATGCCCGACACTCCCGCAGCCCCCGCCTCGTCCCTCCCTCGGCACCGCAGCAGACCGCGTCTGAGGCTGTTCGCGACCGTCGTCGGCGTGGTGACCGCCCTCGTCGTCTCCTTCCTCGCCTGGCCCGCCGCGCAGCGTGCCGAGGCCGTCTCCGCCGCCTTCGTCCACCCCGGAGTGGTCGTCTCACAGGCCCAGCTGGACTTCACACGGAGCAAGGTCAACGCCGGTGAACAGCCCTGGAAGGGCGCCTACGACCAGATGATGGCGAGCAGCTACGCCTCGCTGTCGCGGCAGGCCAAGCCTCGTGCCACCGTCGAGTGCGGCTCGTACTCGAACCCCAACTACGGCTGCACCGACGAGCGCGAGGACGCGATCGCCGCCTACACCGACGCCCTGGCCTGGTACATCACCCAGAACGCCGACTACGCCAAGAAGGCCATCGAGCTGATGGACGCCTGGTCGGGCACCATCCAGGAGCACACCAACAGCAACGCCCCGCTGCAGACCGGCTGGGCGGGCTCGTCCTGGCCCAAGGCCGCCGAGATCATCAAGTACACGTACGGCGGCGGCTGGGCCAACGAGGGCCGGTTCGAGACGATGCTGCGCAACGTCTACCTGCCGGAGATCATCAACGGCTCCAACTCCAACGGCAACTGGGAGCTGACGATGATGGAGGCCGCCACCGGCATCTCCGTCTTCCTCAACGACCAGACGTCGTACAACAAGGCCATGACCAAGTTCATGGGCCGCGTTCCGGCGTATGTCTACCTGGACACCGACGGTGACCTGCCGAAGGCCGCGCCCGGCAGCGGGCTCGACACCCGGGACAAGATCATCAGTTACTGGCAGGGCCTGAGCACCTTCGAGAACGGCGTCACCCAGGAGACCTGCCGCGACTTCACCCACACCGGATACGGCATCTCGTCCATCTCGCACGTCGCCGAGACCAGCCGTATCCAGGGCAACGACCTGTACACCGGGGACATCGGCACCCGGCTGCGCTACGCGCTCGGCTTCCAGTCCAAGTACGAGCTGGGTGCGGCCCCGCCGAGCTGGCTGTGCGGGGGCGCCGTCACCCGCGGCCTGGGGCCCGTCACCGAGATCGGGTACAACGCCCTGCACAACCGCCTCGGCAACGGCATGGACAACACCGGCATCCTCACCCAGCAAAACCGCCCGGCGGGCACCAACAACCTGTTCGTAGCCTGGGAGACCCTGACCCACGGGGACAACCCCAACTGACGGACCACCGTCAGACGGACACCGCCACCCGGTCCGGGACCGCACCCGCCCGGTCCGGGAGGCGGAGCCCGACAGCCGAGCGCGACCGAGCAACGGGCCGCGGAAAAGCGGACCTGGCTGCGGGTCGCACGCACGCGCGGCACACAATGGGGCCATGCGACGCGGGAACGGGCGCGGGACACTACGGATCTACCTCGGTGCGGCACCGGGCGTGGGCAAGACCCACGCCATGCTCTCCGAGGCGCACCGCCGTGCCGGGCGGGGCACGGACTGCGTCGTCGCCGTCGCCGAACACCACGCGAGGCCCCGTACCGAAGCCCTGCTCACCGGCCTGGAGCAGATACCTCGCAAGCAGTACGCGCAGCGCGGCGGGACCCGCACCGAAATGGACCTGGACGCCGTGCTCGCCCGCCGCCCCGCCCTCGCCCTGGTCGACGAGCTCGCCCACACCAACGTGCCGGGCTCCCGCCACCCCAAGCGCTGGCAGGACGTCGAAGCGCTGCTGGCCGCGGGCGTGGACGTGATCTCCACCGTCAACATCCAGCATCTGGAATCGCTCGGCGACGTCGTCGAGTCGATCACCGGCGTGCGGGAGCGGGAGACCGTTCCCGACGAGGTGGTGCGCCGCGCCGACCAGATCGAACTGGTCGACATGGACCCGCAGGCACTGCGCCGCCGCATCGCGCACGGCAACGTCCACCAGCCCGACGAGGTCGACGCGGCACTCTCGCACTACTTCCGGCCCGGGAACCTGACCGCGCTGCGCGAGCTGGCCTTGCTCTGGGTCGCCGACCGCGTCGACGAATACCTCCAGCGCTACCGCGGCGAACACGGCATCCGCACCCCTTGGCAGGCCCGCGAACGCATCGCCGTGGGCCTCACCGGCGGCCGTGAGGGCCGTACCCTGATCCGCCGCGCGGCCCGGCTTGCCGCGAAGGGCTCCGGCAGCGAGATCCTCGCCGTCTATGTGGCCCGCAGCGGCACTCTGACCACCGCCACCCTGGAGGAACTCGCCGGCCAGCGCACCCTCGTCGAAGACCTCGGGGGCACCTTCCACCACGTCATCGGCGACGACATCCCCGCTGCGCTGCTGGCGTTCGCGCGCGGCGTGGGAGCCACTCAGATCGTCCTCGGCTCCTCGCGGCGAAAGACCTGGCAGTACGTCTTCGGGCCCGGCGTGGGCGCCACCGTCGCCCGTGAGTCGGGACCCGACCTGGACGTGCACATCGTCACCCACGAAGAGGTCGCCAAGGGCCGCGGACTGCCCGTCGCGCGCGGCGCACGGCTCGGCCGCTCCCGGACCGTGGGCGGCTGGCTGACGGGGGTGGCGGGGCCCGCGCTGCTCGCGGTGGCGCTGACCCATCTGAACACCCATCTCGGGCTCGCCAACGACATGCTGCTCTTCCTGGCCCTCACGGTCTCCGCCGCCCTGCTCGGCGGTCTGGCGCCCGCGCTGGTGTCGGCGGCCGTCGGCTGCGCGCTGCTGAACTGGTTCTTCACCGTCCCGCTGCACCACGTCACCATCGCCGATCCGCAGAACCTCGTGGCCATCCTGATCTTCGTGGCGGTCGCCGGCGCCGTGGCCGGCGTGGTCGACCTGGCCGCTCGGCGCACCCAGCAGGCGGCCCGGCTGCGCGCCGAGTCGGAGGTGCTGTCCTTCCTCGCCGGGAACGTGCTGCGCGGCGAGGCGCCCCTGGACGCGCTTTTGGAACGGGTCCGTGAGACGTTCGCCATGGACTCGGTGACGCTGCTGGAGCGGGAGAGCGATCTCGCCCCGTGGACGTGCGCGGGCAGCGTCGGACCCACCCGGCTCGGCCGGCCGGAGGACGCCGACGCCGACATGCCCGTGGGGGACCGTATGGCGCTCGCTCTGTCCGGACGGGTGCTGCCCGCAGAGGATCGCCGGGTGCTGGCCGCGTTCGCCGCACAGGCCGCCGTCATGCTGGACCGCCAGCGCCTGAAGTCCGAAGCGGAACGGTCCCGTGCGCTCGCCGAGGGCAACCGCATCCGCACCGCCCTGCTCGCCGCCGTCAGCCACGACCTGCGCACCCCGCTCGCCGCCATCAAGGCCGCCGTCACCTCGCTCAGGTCCCCCGACGTGACCTGGTCGGAGCGGGACCGCGGCGAATTCCTTGAGGGCATCGAGGCGGGCGCCGACCGCCTCGACCACCTGGTGGGCAACCTCCTTGACATGTCCCGACTGCAGACCGGCACCGTCACCCCGCTGATCCGCGAGATCGACCTCGACGAGGTGGTCCCGGTGGCCCTGGGTGGCGTGCCGGACGGCAGCGTGGACCTCGACATACCCGAATCCCTGCCGATGGTGCCGGTGGACCCGGGACTGCTGGAGCGCGCGGTGGCCAACGTCGTCGAGAACGCCGTCAAGTACAGCCCACCCGGTCTGCGTGTGCACGTCGCGGCCAGCACGCTGGGCGACCGGGTCGAGTTGCGCGTCGTCGACCGGGGGCCCGGTGTCCCCGACGACGCCAAGGAGCGCATCTTCGCGCCGTTCCAGCGGTACGGCGACGCACCGCGCGGGGCCGGTGTCGGGCTCGGGCTCGCTGTCGCCCGTGGTTTCACCGAGGCGATGGGCGGCACACTCGATGCCGAGGACACTCCCGGCGGTGGTCTGACGATGGTGCTCAGACTCCGGGCCGCACCGGGCCGTCCTGTGGTGCGGCGCGGCCCGTCCGCCCTGACCGCGCCGTGACCGCCGCACCATCGTCCGTTTGGCACCAGCAGCTCCCCGTATGGCAGACGCAGGCTCACCGCCCGCTCCTTTCGACAGAACTGGCAGGTAACGATGGTTCGGGTGCTCGTGGTCGACGACGAACCTCAGATCGTCCGCGCACTGGAGATAAACCTCAAGGCGCGCGCTTACGACGTCGACTCGGCCGGTGACGGCGCCGCGGCGCTGCGGCTCGCCGCCGACCGGCATCCCGACGTCGTCGTACTGGACCTCGGCCTGCCCGACATGGACGGCGTGGAGGTGATCCGACAGCTGCGCGGCTGGACCCGGGTGCCGGTGCTCGTGCTGTCCGCCCGGCACAGCTCCGACGAGAAGGTCCACGCCCTGGACGCGGGCGCCGACGACTACGTCACCAAGCCCTTCGGCATGGACGAACTGCTGGCCAGGCTGCGTGCCGCGGTGCGCCGTGCGGAGCCCACCGGTGGCGAGGGCGACACGCTGGTGGAGACGGACGGCTTCACCGTGGACCTGACCGCGAAGAAGGTCCACCGCGACGGCCGTGACGTACGCCTGACCCCCACCGAGTGGCACCTCCTGGAGGTCCTGGTCCGCAACGCCGGCCGCCTCGTCAGCCAGAAGCAGCTTCTCCAGGAGGTCTGGGGCCCCACCTACAGCACGGAGACCAACTATCTGCGCGTCTACATGGCCCAGCTCCGCCGCAAGCTGGAGGAGAACCCGTCCCACCCGCGGCACTTCATCACCGAGCCGGGAATGGGATACCGGTTCGAGCGGTAGCGCCGTCGTTCCAGAGTCCGGACCTGCGCGGGAACAGGTCCGTCCGACGGCGGGCACAGGTTCGAAGGGTGCTGTGGGACCCGGGGCCCGAGCTTTGAACATTTCGGCCCCGGTACGCTTCTGGTATGAGTGCGATTCCCCGATCCGGAAAGCGGGCGGGCCGGCTGCGGCGAATGCTCGACCGGCTGGCCGACATTTCCGCGTCCCAGGAAGATCTGGAGTCGGAGGAACTGCGCGAGGAGACCGAGACCACGGGTTGCATCCGGATCGGTGACTCCCAGGACCGGCAGATCGTTACCGTAACTGGTACCTTGCGCACGGTCACCCTGCGGCCACGGGCCGGAGTCCCCGCCCTGGAGGCGGAGCTCTTCGACGGTTCGGCCGCGCTGGACGTGGTGTGGCTCGGCAGGCGCTCCATCGTGGGCATCGAACCCGGGCGCAGGCTGTTCGCGTCGGGCCGGGTGTCCATGAGCCGGGGCCGCCGGGTGCTGTTCAATCCGAAATACGAACTCAGACCCCTCGGACGGGAGTAGCCGGTGACGTCCCTCGACAAGCCGACCGACCATGGAGCCGAAGGAGCCGATCAGGGCACCTCACCCGGCACCACCGGGTCCGCCGACGCCAGGGCCGTGACAGAGGCCGCGCTCTTCGAGGCGTTCGGCGGCGTGCGGGGCATGGTGGAGACGGTCGTGCCCGGGCTGCTCTTCGTGGCGAGCTACACGATCGACAAGAACCTGCACCTGTCGGCCATCGCCGCACTGGTCGTGTCCCTGCTGCTGGTCGTGGTCCGCCTGGTGCGGCGGACCACCGTGAAACATGCCTTCAGCGGCGTCTTCGGCGTCGGCTTCGGCGTGGTCTTCGCGATGATGACCGGCAACGCGAAGGACTTCTACCTGCCGGGCATGCTGTACACGCTGGGCCTGGGCGTCGCCTACATCGTCACCGCCCTGGTGGGAGTGCCGCTGATCGGCCTGGTCCTCGGTCCCGTCTTCAAGGAGAACCTGTCCTGGCGGACCCGGAACCCGGGCCGCAAGGTCGCCTACGCCAAGGCGAGCTGGGCCTGGGGCCTGATCCTGCTCGCCAAGTGCGCGGTCCTCTTCCCGCTCTACTGGTGGGCGGACGCCACCCAGCTCGGCTGGGTTCTGATCGCCCTGAAGATCCCGCCGTTCCTGCTGGCGGTCTAGCTGACCTGGGTCTTCCTGGTCAAGGCGCCGCCGCCGATCGATGTTTTCGCGGAGATGGAGGCCGAGGAGCGGGCGGCCGAGGAGCGTGCGAAGGCGGGCAGAGCCCGCGGCGGAGGAGAGCGCCGCCGAGCCTCCGGGCCGCCACCGCAAGTCCGACTCCGGCGCCCGGCAGGGGCACGGATCCGCGCTGCGCACTCGCCGCGACGCGCGGGTGGATCTCCACTCGTCTCGTCGCGGCTGATGCTGTTGTGGCGGAACGGGTGCGCTCGGTTCCGGCCATCGGCCGGCAGGGCGGCCCGCGCACGTGCGCGCGGCCCTGCGGAGCGGGCGGACGGGCGACCGCGGCCCGTCGGCCGCGGTCAGCCCCGGCGGACGCTCGTCCGCCGGTCCCCTTGCGCACCGACAGCAGATCCTCCAGCTGCTCCTCGCCGGTCCTGCGCCGCGACGAACAGCAGCTCGTCCCCGGCCTCCAGCGCGTCGTCGCGGGACGGCGTCGAGCACCCGGGTGCCGCGGATGATGGTGACCAGCGAGGTGTCCTCGGGCCACTCCACCTCGCCGACCCGAGTGCCCGCGAGCGCCGACTCGGGCGGCAGCGTCAGCTCGACCAGGTTGGCGTCGCCATGGCTGAAGCGCAGCAGCCGGACCAGGTCGCCGACGCTCACCGCCTCCTCGACCAGCGCCGACATCAGCCGCGGTGTGGAGACCGCCACGTCGACGCCCCAGGACTCGTTGAACAGCCACTCGTTCTTCGGGTTGTTGACGCGTGCGACAACCCGCGGAACGCCGTACTCCGTCTTGGCGAGCAGCGAGACGACGAGATTGACCTTGTCGTCACCGGTCGCGGCGATCACCACGTTGCAGTGCTGCAGGGCCGCCTCGTCCAGCGAGGTGATCTCGCAGGCGTCGGCGAGCAGCCACTCCGCCTGCGGCACGCGCTCGACGGAGATCGCCGTCGGAGCCTTGTCGATCAGCAGTACCTCGTGCCCGTTCTCCAGCAGCTCGCCCGCGATGGAACGGCCCACCGCTCCGGCTCCGGCAATGGCGACCCTCATCACTGACCGCCTCTCCTCGGGGCCTTCGGCGAATGCCGCCTCCACCTTGGCGACGTCGTCCGTACGCATCATCACGTGCACGAGGTCGCCCTCCTGCAGCACTGTCTGCGAGGTCGGCAGCATCGCCTCGCCGAGCCGGGTGAGAAACGCCACCCGGACCCCGGTCTCCTCCTGGAGCCGGCTGATCCGGTGCCCGACCCAGGACGGCGAGGTGTGCACCTCGGCCAGCTGCACTCCGCCGCTCGGGTCGCGCCACAGCGGCTCGGCGCCGGACGGCAGCAGCCGGCGCAGCATCTGGTCGGCGGTCCAGCGGACCGTCGCCACGGTCGGGATGCCGAGCCGCTGGTAGACCTCGGCGCGTCGCGGGTCGTAGATCCGGGCCGCGACGTTCTCGATGCCGAACATCTCCCGGGCCACCCGGGCCGCGATGATGTTGGAGTTGTCGCCGCTGCTGACGGCCGCGAAGGCGCCCGCCTCCTCGATGCCGGCCTCGCGCAGGGTGTCCTGATCGAAGCCGACGCCGGTGACCCGGCGACCGTCGAATCCGGAGCCCAGACGGCGGAACGCCGTGGGGTCCTGGTCGACCACGGCGACCGTATGCCCCTGTTCCTCCAGGGTCTGCGCCAGAGCGGAACCCACTCTGCCGCAGCCCATGATGACGATGTGCACCTGTCCCTACCCCGCAGTCCTGGTAATCCGGCTGACCTGCGAAAACACGGTGTTCACTCTCTTTTCTGAAGTCTGCCAGGGCACAACGAGGCAATCGCGTACGGCGTTGCCGGGAGATGAGCTTATGACGACCAGGCGATCGTTCGGGTACCGGGCGTTCGCACGGGGGCGCTCTGTCTTTCCGGAAGGGGTCGCCACGGTCCCGGGGATCGCCCTTCGAACGTGTCCCCGAACGCTCCCGGCGCCCGTGCGGTGGCGCCCAGGAAGGGCTGGAGCGGGGGCGGCGCGCCCCGGTGCCAGTCGGCCGTCGCGTACCTGCGCGGTCGTCCGTCCCACCGCTGGTGCGGGGCGTCGGCGATGATCCCGTGGAGATGAGGGAGGCGGCTGGGCCATCACCCGTTCGAACGCATACGATCCTCTGCGTGTCCAAACTGACCGACGTGCCCAAACGGATCCTCATCGGGCGCGCACTGCGCAGCGACAGGCTCGGCGAGACGCTGCTACCCAAGCGGATCGCCCTACCGGTCTTCGCGTCCGACCCGCTGTCTTCAGTGGCATACGCGCCTGGCGAGGTGCTGCTCGTACTCTCCATCGCGGGCGTGTCCGCGTACCACTTCAGTCCTTGGATCGCGGTGGCCGTCGTCGTCCTCATGTTCACGGTCGTCGCCTCGTACCGGCAGAACGTGCACGCCTACCCGAGCGGCGGCGGCGACTACGAGGTCGCCACCACCAACCTCGGCCCCAAGGCCGGCCTGACCGTCGCCAGCGCGCTGCTCGTCGACTACGTGCTCACCGTCGCCGTTTCCATCGCCTCCGGCATCGAGAACCTCGGCTCCGCCGTCCCGTTCATCGTCGAGCACAAGGTGCTGTGCGCGGTCGGTCGTGATCGTGCTGCTGACCCTGATGAACCTGCGCGGCGTCAGGGAGTCCGGCAAGCTCTTCGCGATCCCCACCTACGTCTTCGTCGCCGGCGTCTTCCTGATGTTCCTCTGGGGCGCCTTCCGCGGGATCGTCCTCGGCGACACCATGCGCGCTCCGACCGCCGACTACCACATCAAGGCCGAGCACAGCGGCCTGGCCGGCGCCGCGCTGGTCTTCCTGCTGCTGCGCGCCTTCTCCTCCGGCTGCGCGGCGCTGACCGGCGTCGAGGCGATCAGCAACGGCGTGCCCGCCTTCCGCAAGCCCAAGACGCAAGAACGCCGCGACCACCCTGACGATGATGGGCCTGTTCGCGGTCACCATGTTCTGCGGGATCATCGCGCTGGCCATGACCACCAAAGTGCAGATGGCCGAGAACCCGCGCCACGGACCTGCTCCACCACGGCGTCCCGCTCGGCTCCGGCTACGAGCAGGACCCGGTGATCTCGCAGGTCGCCGCGGCCGTCTTCGGTAACGGCACGCTTCCTGTTCGTGGTGCTGGCCGCGGCCACCGCGCTGGTGCTCTTCCTTGCCGCCAACACCGCCTACAACGGCTTCCCGCTGCTCGGCTCGATCCTCGCCCAGGACCGCTACCTGCCGCGCCAGCTGCACACCCGCGGCGACCGGCTGGCCTTCTCCAACGGCATCGTCCTGCTGGCGGGCGCGGCCGGCACTGCTGATCGTGCATCTACGGCGCCGACTCGACGCGGCTGATCCAGCTCTACATCGTCGGCGTCTTCGTCTCCTTCACCCTCAGCCAGACCGGCATGGTCCGGCACTGGAACCGCCATCTCGCGAGCGAGAAGGACCCGGTCGCGCGCAGCCGCATGCTGCGCTCGCGCGCCATCAACACCTTCGGCGCCTTTCTAACCGGCCTGGTCCTGGTGGTCGTGCTGGTGACGAAGTTCATGCACGGTGCCTGGGTCGCCGTCCTCGGCATGATGTTCTTCTACACGCTGATGACGGCGATCCGGCGGCACTACGACCGGGTCGCCGAGGAGATCTCCGCCCCCGATGGTCCCCACCGAGGACACCATGCGTCCCTCCCGGGTCCACTCCATCGTCCTGGTTTCCAAGATCCACCGCCCGACGCTGCGCGCCCTGTCCTACGCGCAGCTGATGCGCACCGACAGCCTGGAAGCACTCAGCGTCAACGTCGACCCACAGGAGACCCGGGCCCTGAAAGCCGAGTGGGACCAGCGCGGCATCGACGTCCCCCTGAAGGTGCTCGACTCCCCGTACCGCGAGATCACCCGCCCGATCATCGACTACGTCAAGGCGCTGCGCCGGGACACTCCCCGCGACGTGGTCAGTGTGATCATCCCCGAGTACGTGGTGGGACACTGGTACGAGCACCTGCTGCACAACCAGAGCGCGCTGCGCCTCAAGGGCCGCCTGCTGTTCACGCCGGGGGTGATGGTGACCTCCGTGCCGTACCAGCTGGAGTCCTCGGAGCTCGCCCGCAACCGCGCCCGCAAGCGCCAGGAGTGGAACGCGCCGGGGGCCGTGCGACGGGGTCCGGTGGAGAAGCGGTCCAAGGAGCCGACGGGCCGGCAGTGATCTCCGTCCCGGCTGCGTAGGCTGTCCCCCACGGAGCTATTCGCTCCGCTGTCCGGCTTTGCCGCGTTTATGTTTGATTGTGAGCGGACGTACGTGTGATGTGCGTCCGACCCCCGAGTGCTTGGAGCACCTCCCGCCATGCCGGAAGAACCGAAGACATCCCTGGTGGGGGAGGAGTACGAGGTCGAGATCGGCCCCGTCGCACATGGTGGGCACTGCGTCGCCCGGACACCCGCGGGCCAGGTCCTGTTCGTGCGGCACGCGCTGCCCGGTGAGCGGGTCGTGGTGCGGGTCACCGAGGGCGAGCAGGATTCCCGCTACCTGCGAGGGGACGCCGTGACCGTCCTCGACCCGTCTAAGGACCGCGTCGACGCCCCCTGCCCGTACGCGGGTCCCGGCCGCTGCGGCGGCTGTGACTGGCAGCATGCCAAGCCCGGCGCGCAGCGCCGCCTCAAGGCGGACGTCATCGCCGAGCAGCTGCAGCGGCTCGCCCACCTCACGCCCGAGCAGGCCGGCTGGGACGGCACGGTCATGCCCGTGCCCGGCGACAAGCTGCCGCCCGGCGAGGTGCCCGCCTGGCGCACCCGTGTGCAGTACGCCGTCGACGAGAGCGGACGTCCGGGGCTGCGCCGGCACCGCTCGCACGAGGTCGAACCCATCGAGCACTGCATGATCGCCGCCGAGGGCGTCAGCGAGCTCGGCATCGAAAAGCGCCTCTGGCCGGACATGGCCACCGTCGAGGCGATCGCCGCCACCGGCTCCAGCGACCGGCAGGTGGTGCTCACCCCGCGGCCCGGTGGCCGACTGCCGCTGGTGGAACTGGACCGGCCGGTGTCGGTACTGAGGATCGCGGAGGGGTCGGGTGCGCACGACGGCGGCGTACACCGCGTGCACGGCCGCGCCTTCGTGCGCGAACGCGCCGACGGCCGCACCTGGCGGGTCGGCGCGGGCGGCTTCTGGCAGGTCCATCCGAAGGCCGCCGACCTGCTGGTGGAGGTGGCCATGCAGGGACTGCTGCCCCGCAAGGGCGACACGGCACTCGACCTGTACTGCGGCGTCGGCCTGTTCGCGGGCGCACTCGCCGACCGTGTCGGTGAGCAGGGCGCGGTGCTCGGCATCGAGTCCTCCAAGCGCGCCGCGGAGGACGCCCAGCACAACCTCCAGAACTTCGACCGGGTCCGTATCGAACACGGCAAGGTCGAACAGTCACTGCCGCGCACCGGCATCACCAAGACCGACCTGATCCTCCTCGACCCGCCGCGCGCGGGCGCCGGCAAGGACATCGTCACCCACCTCACCACCCTCGGCGCCCGCCGCATCGCCTACGTGGCCTGCGACCCGGCCGCCCTCGCCCGCGACCTGTCGTACTTCGCCGCCGCGAAGCACCCGTACCGGGTGCGTACGCTGCGGGCGTTCGATCTGTTCCCGATGACGCATCATGTGGAGTGCGTGGCGATCCTTGAGCCTGCGGAAAAGGGCCCCTGACCTGCTGTTTTGTATGTCACCTCGCCACCTAGATACCAGTCCGGTATCATCGCTGCATGGCGATGACGCTCCGACTCCCCGAGGACCTTGACGCGAAGCTCACCGAGCGTGCTCGTCGGGAGCGCCGCAGTAAGCAGGATCTTGCCATTGAGGCTATCCGTGACGCCCAGAATCGGGCCGAGCTGAAGGTCGGTGACGTCCTTGGCGAGCTCATGGACAGCGATGCGGAGATCCTGGACTACCTGAAGTGACCGAAGTGCGCTACATCCAGATCGACGAGATCCTGGCCATCGCTCGCACGGTCAACGGTACCGAGCACAGCGTGCGTGACATGGGCCTTTTGGTGTCGGCGATCGAGCGGCCCCGGACCAACGTGTTCGGGGCCGAGCTGTATCCCACGCTGCATGAGAAGGCGGCGGCACTGCTGCACTCCGTTGCCCGCAATCACGCGCTGATCGACGGCAACAAGCGCACCGCCTGGCTCGCCATGCGCGTCTTCCTGCGGTTCAACGGCGTCAGCGCCAGTACCGTCCCGCCGTCCGTCTCCATTGCCGGCCCGTTCGTCGAGGAAGTCGCGCAGGACAACATCGATGTACCGGTCATCGCCAAGCGCCTGTCGGCCTGGTTCCCCGTTTCCTGACATTCGAGCCTTCATGCCAGCGCGTCGAGTGCGGCGAGAATTTCGGATGGTTCCGCGCGCGTCGTGTAGTCGCTGTTCACGAAGGCCCACTGGATGGTGCTCGTGCAGTCGATGACGTACGTGGCGGGCAGCGGCAGCGTGCGGGCGTGGCCGCCGTTGACGTGCTGCAGGTCGAAGCCGAGCTTGTCGTACACGGCGGCCAGGTCGTCTGGCAGATCGAAGGCAAGGCTGTACGACTTGGCGACTGCGGAGCCAATGTCGCTGAGGACGTCGAAGGCAAGGGCGTGCTTCTCGGCGAGCGACAGCGACTCGTCGGGGATCTGTGGGGAGACAGCGACCAGCTGAGCGCCGCGTTCTGTGATGGCCGTGTGGTGCTGCTGGAGTGAGCGCAGTGCGAGGTTGCAGTACGGGCACCAGGCGCCGCGGTAGAAGGTGAGCACGACTGGCCCCTGGGTCAGCAGTTCATTCAGGGTGGCGGTCTCGCCGGTGACGGAGGGCAGAGTGAAATCGGGGGCCTGTGCGCCGGCCAGCAGGGCTCGGTCGGCCTGGCCGGAGGCTTCGAGTTCCTCCCCGGCTCGCTGCATGATCGCTCGTACGTCAGCAGGAATCTGTTGCTGCCGGGCTTCGTAGAAGGTGCGCAGTTCGGCGTTGAGCGACATGGGGCTGGAGCCTCCGGGTTCGGCCGGGCGCGTGCCCCCGGACATGGGTGATTCCGGGGGCTCGCAACTTGGAATGACTATTTCAAGATAAGGGCATGAGTGGCCTCCTGCCAATTGCTTGTGCTGAGGTGAGACGTCAGAGAGTGGTGAACGAGTGGTGGTCAGCCAAGGCCAGGGCGCGTATGAACGCCGCGGCGCGGACTGCCCGGCGGGCCAGGAATCGGCGCACCGGGGAGCCGTGCGAGCCGTATGCCATCGTCCAGAGTGCAGGTATGCGATTCATGCGTTCAGGTTGGGAACGGCACGGAGCCGTGTACCGGATCGTGGACGAACCTGGACGCTGTGATGTGCGCGGGGCTGTACCCGCGGGCCGGGCAGGGTTATCTTGGAACCTCTATTTCAAGTTGGTGAGGTGGCCCATGCCGGACGTCGAGCATTTCGATCCGGACACAGGTTCTGGAGACAGTGGTGCGGCTGTTCTGGCGCCAAGGCGTCGCCTCGACTGGAATCCAGGACGTCGTGGCAGCGTCCGGCCTCAACCGGTCCAGCCTCTACTCCACCTTCGGCAGCAAGCAGGAGCTGTACGCAGCGTCGCTGCGCCGCTACCTCAAGCAGCGCTCGCGGCCGATCTTCCAGCGTCTCGCCGAGGACGAGCGAGGGCTGCCGGCCGTCGAGGAGTTCTTCTCCGGCTTGATCACGGCGCGCTGCTCGGGGAGTACGCGCGATGGGGCTGCATGGTCTCCAACGCACACGCGGTTTCTGAGAACGCTGACGACGCGGTCGCCCAGGTGCTGGACCAGCACCACCAAGGCCTGCGGGACGCCCTCCACGCCGCTTTGGTGACGGCGCAGGCACGCGGGCAGCTGACGGAGGATGCCGACCCTGCTGCCACGGCCGATGTGCTGGCACTGGTCGCCTATGGGGTGAACCTGCGCTCCCGGGCCGGGGCAAGCGCCCGCTCGTTGCAGCACAGCGTCACGACGGCACTTGCCTCCATCGCTCCCCTGGCGGCGCAGCCCGCACCCACACTGTCGGGACCTGGCGAGAGCCGGGTGACGAGAGTGTTGTCTCCCCGGCTCTCGCTTTCCATCCTTCAGTGCGCGGTTCCCGCCACTGCTTGGGGACGGGCGGCCTGGACGCCCTTGTCGCCGGTGTCGCCGGTGTCGGCGGTGTAGTAGTCCGGCGAGGTCTCATCGACGCCGCCCGGGGCCTTCACGGCCTTCAGGGCGAAGGTCGGCGCCACGGTCACGAGGACGTTCAGCACGAACGCCGTCAGGCCGATGTACCCGATCTCTCCGATGCCCGGGATCTCCTTTGCGGAGCCGCCGAAGTGCTGCTGCGTCGGCGAGGCCACCCCGTACGCGGCGAGCGTGCCGTACACCATGCCGACTGCCCAGCCGGCGAGCAGCGCCCACCGGTGGAACCAGCGGGTGAACAGGCCGCCGACCAGGGACGGGAAGGTCTGGAGGATCCAGATGCCGCCCAGGAGCTGGAAATTTATGGCGACCGTCTTGTCCATCTTCAGGACGAAGACCAGGGCGCCGACCTTGACGGGCAGCGACACCAGTTTGGAGACCCTGGCCTCCTGCGCGGGCGTGGCATTGGGCTTGAGGAAGTCCTTGTAGATGTTGCGAGTGAACAGGTTGGCGGCTGCGATCGACATGATGGCTGCCGGGACGAGGGCACCGATGCCGATGGCGGCGAAGGCCACGCCCGCGAACCAGTCGGGGAACATGTCCTCGAAGAGCTGAGGAATGGCCAGCTGTCCATTCGTGACCTTGACACCAGCGGCGATCGCCATGAAGCCGAGCAGCGCGAGCAGGCCCAGCATCAGGGTGTAGAGGGGCATGACAGTGGTGCTCTTGCGGGTCACGTTGCGGCTGCGGGAGGAGAGCGTCGCTGTGATGGAGTGCGGGTAAGTGGACGTGGCCGTGGCGGAGCCGAGGCCAAGGTCGCGGTACGTCCACTGCGCGTGGGCCCCGCTGGCAAGCTCTCCTCTGGGCTTCCCGGTGGCGGGCGTCGTCTGTGAGAACGCTTCGCCCGCCTTGTGGAAGATCTCGTCGAAGCCGCCCAGCTTGATCGGGATGCAGATGATCGCGACCGCGATCACGATGTAGATCAGAGCGTCCTTGACGAAGGCGATCATCGCTGGGGCGCGCAGGCCCGAGGAGTAGGTGTACGCGGCGAGGACCCCGAAGGCGATCAGCAGCGGTAGGTCCTTCAAGAACCAGTTGTCGGACTGGGCTCCGCCGACGCCCAGGACATCCAGGACAGCTTGAATGCCGACAAGTTGAAGGGCGATGTACGGCATGGTTGCGAGGATGCCGGTGAAAGCGATGGCGAGGGAGAGGCCCTTGGATCCATGTCGGCCGCGGACGAAGTCGGCGGTGGTGACGTATCCGTGCTTGTGCGAGACCGACCACAGGCGCGGCAGGAACGTGAAGATCAGTGGGTAGACCAAGATGGTGTACGGCACGGCGAAGAAGCCGCGGACGCGCACCGCACGCGTACACCGCCGCTGGCACGGCCACGAGGTGCTAAGCCGTGTGACGCTCGCCGCCGAGCAGGAGGACCAGTGTGATCCAGGTGCCGAATGAGCGTCCGCCCAGGCCCCATTAGTCGAGGGTCTGCCCGTTCTCGGGCTTACGCCAGCGGGCAGCCAGGAATCCCATGACGGTGACGGCCAGGAAGAAAATGATGAAGACGGCGAGTGCGACGCCGTTGACGCCGTGCTTCATCTTGTCCTTCCTTTCTCGCGGGGTGTGAGAGTTGTAGACAAAGTTGGCTCCGGGTATGTGAGGCGATCGGAGGGCTGTGAGGTGGGCAAGATGGGCAGGGCCGCGATGGTGGAGTCACTTCGCCCGGCAGGGGCGGACGCGCTGTGCAGGAGGGCGTCAAGCTCGGCTTCCAGCGGGGTGCTGCCGACGCGAGTGGGTGCCGTCTGCGGGTTGCTTCCTCGGACGGCAACTGCGAGTCCTGCCAGGGCCATGGGCAGCGCGACGAACACCGCGGCGGTGCGCATGCCTCCCGGGCCGAGAGGACCAGAGCGATCAGGGCGGGCCGAAGGCTCCGCCTGATTTGCCGATGGCCGCAGCCCATCCGCCTGCGGTGCCCCGGATGGCCATGGATAGACCTCGGCCGTGTAGGCGCCGAGGAGCGCCATGATGACTCCGGCGGTGCCGGCGAACAGCACCATCACGGCGGTCAGCAGAAGGGCCGGCTGCCGTTTGACCGATGGCGGCCAGGGCAGCAGGGCCGTGACCGTGAGGGCCGCGTAGACCACCATGGTGCCCCTGGCCGACCAGCGCCTCTAAGCCAGGCGGCTGCCGCGCAGGTGGGGATGGCGACAGGGACGAGATGAACAGCAATGTGGCAGCGGACATGCCGTGTTGCCGGATGCCTCCAGCTGGCTGGGCAGGAAGGTGATGAAGCCCCAGTAGACCAGGCCCCAGGCCAGCGCG